>CAVWWH010000008.1:0-200898 GCA_963758665.1 uncultured Solirubrobacterales bacterium
AACGTCCCGACTCCTCGCCGCGAGATGCCGGCCTGCCTGGCCACGCCGGTCGGCGAGAGCCCATGGCCCGGAGTGGTCGTGATCCGGTCAGTCTGGCCCCGCGAGGTGCGCGGCGAAGCTCGCATTCGGGGGACGCTCATCTTCTCCGAGCGGAAGATCGACTCCAGCGGAGGGCTTGACGCCAGGACGAGGGGCAGGTCAAGGCCGGAGAGCACCGGCCGCAGGGCTTCGGAGACCCGGCGGGCGTATTGGCGCAGCCGCACCTTCTTGCCTTCCGACCCCTGGATCCTTCGGTCGGCCGAGCGGTCCCCCAGCGACGACTTTCCGACTGCGCTGGCGGCGTCGGCCGGCATGTCGGGGACTCTGATCTCGTCGGGAGAGACATCGCGTGCGATCTCAAGCAGGCGGGCGTTGTTCTGAGAGAGGGCGAGCACGAAGCCCGCCTGCGGGAAGGTGACGGCGCGGAGCAGCGGCTTGATGTGGAAGCGGTCGGCGACCTCGACCATCGCAGTGAGCCTGTTCGGCAGCCTGAACGTCCGCAGCGACGCGGGGGTGGCGAAAACAGCGAGGCTGTTCGCCTGCCGCTCCCAGAAGTGGTCGTCCTCGACCAGGTCGCCGAGCGCCGCGTCGACCTCTACGAGCTCCCGCTTGTCCATCTCCGCTGCCGCGAGCTGGGAGCTCGCCTCGGCGCTCAGGTTCTTGAGCTCGATCCGCGCGGTCTCGGACTCGAGCGTGACCGGCGAGGTCGGCAGGTAGATCGACCCGCACCCGGCTCGCCGCAGTTTCACCAGCTGCTCAAGCTCGCTCGCGGTGGGAGCTACTCGCCGCGGGCGATTGAGGCGGGGACGACCAAGGGATTTCGATTTTTTTCGGGACAGATTCGGGACAGATTGTGCCCATGAGAGGGAAGGCCGCGAGTCCCAAACACGGCTATTTCCTGCGCTTTTGTGATGCCGGAGGAGGGACTGAACCCCCGACACGTGGATTATGATCCTGCCCCTGCGGTTGCGCCTGGTTGCGGCTGGTGGGGTCTAACGGCACGGGCCGTGCGGATCCGTGCCTGAAGCGCACGCGGCGGGTTACGGCTGGTTGTGGATGGCGCGTTGCCCATCGGTTGCCCACCTGAGCGGTTTCGATGCGAGCGGGATCGGGTGTCCTACTCCGAGGATGAAACTACGTCGGGTGCCCCAGCCGGGCGTCCGATGCCGCCCTTAGCGTCGAGCGCACCGGAACAAGGGGCACTCGGGAGAACGCAGACGGGCAGGCCGCGCATTATCGGATGGGCTGTGAGCCCGACCTACTCAATGGCCGCCCCTGCGACTTGTCCGGTTGTGCTGCGAGCACGGATCCGTCGGTGTCGTTTTGCCCGCTGCGTCTCCTTAACACCATCCCCGAAGGAGGCTATATGCGATCGATCGCCCTGGACGTCCACCGCGACTTCTGCGAGGTGGCGATCAAGGACGGCGGCGAGCTGCGCTCGGCCGGGCGCATCAAGACCAGCGCCGCCGAGCTTAAGCTGTTCGCCCAAAGCCTGGCGCCCGACGACCAGGTGGCGCTCGAGGCGTCGGGGCCGGCGCTTCAGATAGCGCGAGTGCTCGAGCCCCACGTCGGCCGGGTGGTGATCGCCAACACCCGCAAGGTGAGGGCGATCGCCGAGGCCAAGGTAAAGACCGACAAGCTCGACGCCCGGACGCTCTGCGAGCTGCTGGCGGCCGGGTTTCTGCCCGAGGTCTTCGCCCCCGATGAGACAACCCGGGCGCTGCGGCGCCGGCTCGCCCGCCGCGCCGCGCTGGTCCGCCAGCGCACCCGGGCAAAGAACGAGCTGCACGCGGTGCTCGCCCGAAACCTCAAGGGCCGCCCGCCGATGAGCGACGTCTTCGGGGTCCGTGGTCGGCAGTGGCTGGAAGGCCTCGCGCTGCCCACCGACGAGCGCGAGACCGTCGCCGGCTGTCTGCGCCAGGTCGACTTCCTCGACCGCGAGGTCGAGGCGCTCGAGCGCGGGCTCGCTCGCACGGCGTTGGACTCGGCCGAGATCAAGCGGCTGATGAGCGTGCCCGGGGTGAACCTCGTCTCGGCGGCGACCTTCGTCGCCACGGTCGGCGACGTCGCCCGCTTTAAGACGCCGCGAAAGCTCGTCTCCTATGTCGGGCTCGATCCCAGGGTGCGCCAGTCCGGCGAGGCGCCGGCCCGCCACGGGCGGATCTCCAAGCAGGGCTCGGCGCCCGCCCGCCACATGCTCTGCGAGGCGGCCTGGATCGTCGTTCGCACGCCGGGCCCGTTGCGCGCCTTCTATGAGCGCCTGCGGGCCCGGCGCGGGGCGCAGATCGCGCTGGTGGCGACGGCGCGCAAGCTCTGCGTGCTGTTCTGGCACCTGCTCACCAAGCAAGAGGACTACGCCTTCGGGCGGCCGTCCCTTTACCGCCACAAGCTGCGCCGGCTCGAGCTGCTCGCGGGCGAGCCCTCGCATCGTGGAAGGCGCTCGGGCTCGGCGGCGTCAAAGCGCGAGCAAGCTCACGAGCGCGAGCTCTCCGAGCAGTTCGAGGCCGCCTACCGGCGGCTCGTCGAGGACTGGCAGCCCAGGCCGAAGAACAGTGGTGCGGGTGCGACACGGGGGCGCGCATCTTGAAGGCATCTCGCAAGAGCCAAGCCGCGCGGCAGGGATCAGCCCCAGAACCTGCGCTTTAGCTCGTCGTCACCCGCACCAACGGCGACTTTGCCAGAGAGGAGGCCAGGAGTCCAGAGGACTTGACTTTCATCCGTCCGACAGCCCGGCGGCTTCGAGGGCCGGGTCCCTGTCCGTGAAACCCAGCAGGCGAGCGATCCTGCCGTCCCGCACGGTCCATACCAGCCAGCCGTCAAAGGTCGTCACCGCGCCGCTTCGCTTTCCACGGCCGCGGAGCGTGAACGAGGAGAACACCCGGTCTCCCGCGCCGATGAGCTCGTGGACCTCCATTTGGATGGAGTCGAAAGCGCCGTAGAACGTTTCCACGAGCCGCCTCAGTCCCTCGGGTCCCCGCTGTACGCTCGAAAGGTCGGGGATCAGGACCCCGGAGGGTACGAACTCGAAGTCCGCTGGAGCGTTCGCAAGCGCAATCATTCGCCTCGACGTCGCCTCGGTTGTAGGCATCGAACAGCCGCCGGACCACCGCCACGTTCTCCTCCGACATCGCCTACTCCGACAGCCCGGCGGCTTCGAGAGCCTGCCTACCGTCCCCGTTGCGGTCAATTGGTGGGCGCGGGGGCGCCCGGCGCCTACTTCGGCTGTTTCTTCTCGAGCTGGCCGCGCACCGCGCCGGCCTCAAATCCCGGCGTACTGTGCACGTTGACGTAGTACTCGGCGGGGTGCTTGCGGATGTCCTTGACCAGGCCCCGATTGGCGTGTACGCAGTCGCTGATCGAGTCGGTGCCGGCGAACGTGCCCTCGAACAGTGGGACCACGATCGGGCCCGGGACGCCCGGGGGTGCCTTGTGGATGTGGGCGGCGACAACCGTCCCGTCGATGTTCTCCCAGCTCAGGTCGAAGCAGACTCGCCGCTTACCCTGGTTGAGCCGCAGGTCCGCCTGGCCTGTTGCGTCGGGGTCCCCCGGCCCGGGCGCCTCCTCGGCCCCGGACATCGGGGTCGAGAGCGGGCGGCCTCCGTTGCCGGCGAGGGCCACACCCGCGAGCGCCAGCGTGGCCGCGAGAGCGCCTATCAGCACTGCGAATCGGCTGCGCATGCCTCCTCCTATCCCCGGGACAAACCCCGGGTCGATCTCAGACACTACGGGAAAGGAAACGAACCGGGTCCAGGAAATGTCATGGCCTATCTCGGTGGGTTTCCTCCAGGCGGCTGGTGCCTCCCACGCGATGTCGGCACTGGCGGTGGCGACGAAGGCATCGGCATCCCCGGCGGCTGAAAGCCTCGACCGCTTCCAGGACGACCTTGACGTTCTCCTGCGACATCGCCCGCCCAGTATCTCCCACTCCGCCGGGTGATCGGAGGCCGGACGGATCGGCATTGCGTCCAGCGCGTCCGATTACGATCCTGCTGTGGCAGAGGAGGCCCACCAAGCCGGACGAAGAGGATGAGTGGACCGGATTGCTCGGGGGGCGTCGGGACGATGTTCCCGATCCGGCAAGTCAACGGATCGTGAAGACGATCAGGGCGCCGGCGCTCCCGGGCGGAGGCGATGTCGTCCAGATCGAGGACTCGGTGTGGGCGACGGAGCACTACGAGGCCACGCTGGTGGAGCTGCGCGCGGCCGGGCCCTAGGTTTGCCGGCTTCGCGTCCCGGTGTCAGCCGAGCTCGGATGCCGCGCGACCGCGACATATCCGTTAGTTCCTCGTCCCTTGCTTTGCCGGGGTCCAGCGGAGCCTCGCGGACATATGGCCCGTCGTCCGTCCCGAACACAGCCCCGCTTGCGTACGGCTGATCACGGCTCGGCCGACGGGGTGTTGCCCGCTGCGTTGCCCCCGCGGCCCCCGCGCCGCCCTCCCGAAAACGCACACCCTGCCTGAGCGGGGCATTCGTAAGTGCCGGAGGAGGGACTCGAACCCCCGACACGCGGATTATGATTCTGCGTCGCCCGTTGCGGCCGTCTTCGGCCGGTCGGTGTTTAGCCTGCATATCACGGACTTCTCGTAGATCACCCGTGAGCGAACTTGCGGTGATTTGCGGACCTTGTGTTGCCTAGCTGTTGCCTAAGCGCGGGAGGGACCTGGCCGCGGGCTGGCAGCAGTCTGTCACTCCAGCTTGCCTCATCGTGGGCACGCTCAGGCGAGCGGGGGGCGAGCAGACGAGGGCGACGACGACAACGGCATCAATGAGGTTGCCGGCGAGAGGACGGCCGCCCCTCTGTCATAGGTTCGCGCGCCATGCGGATCGGACGCATCGAGGAACGGGTCGGCCCCGACGAGGCGAGCACGAGGATCGTGGACGATTGGGGGTTGCCGGGGGCCTGCCGGGTGGCGACGACGGGAGAGGGGGCTGACCCTGATCCCGGGTCTGCGGCCGCTGATCTCCCTCGACACCAAGCTCGTCGGCGACAACCTTGTGTGGCTCGAAAGGCTCTCGCCCGCATAAATTGCTCGCAGACACCGCCGCTCCGCTCCAGGAAGGGCTCGCCTCAAAGCCGCGATCGGCGACGGCCTGCCCGACGGATTCCAACACGCTTCTACGTCCTGAGTCGCGCCGTTCCCACGCACTGCCGCCCCAGTCGCCCGGCCCAGCAGCTCACGTCGGTTGATCGGTGTGTCCCTCAGCGAGACGACCTCGCCGGTTGGCGCTGCTGCTCACGGAATCAGCGCCACCGCCGCCTCTGGAGTCGTCGCGCGGAAGCTGAAGCTCTCCTCCACGTGGCGCGCGCTCGATTAGCGCTGTCTTAGCGGACGTTCACAGGGACGAAACACGACGTCCCCTCAGACATATAGAACTCCGTCCAGCCCGATGGGGGTTTACCGGTTATCCGAGCAGCGAACGGTCGCCTCCGACGACGAGCTCTTCCGCCGCTGCGAGGAGAGCAGGCGCCGCTCCCGGGAGCGGCGCGAGGCGCCGCGGCCGCCGCGCCGACCTCCGCTGCGATGGGATCGTCTGCCGGCGGTCGTCGCGTTCGTGGTCGCGCTTGCGCTCGGTCTGAAGACGCTAACCCCCGAACTCGCCGAGCTCTCCTCGAAGCTGTCCGCGATAGTCGAAACGGAAGCGGTGCCCGCTCGGGCCGGCAATGGCGCCGGCGGGGGCCCGGCCCTCGCCATGCTCCTGCCCTCCACCGACGCCGGCGCGAGCGGCGGGCGCCCGCACGCGGCGGCGAAGACACCGACCGCGGCGGCCGTCCGCGACGCCTGGCGCTACGCGCGCGCTCGCGGCGGCGCGGTCTCGTTCGCGGTCACCGACACCGAGGGCGAGCTGCGCGGTCGCGCCGAAGGACTGCAGTACTCGTCGGCGAGCGTGGTCAAGGCGATGCTCCTCGCAGCGGAGCTGCGGCGGCTCAAGCATGCCGGGCTGGCGATGGACCCGACCACCGACTCGCTGCTGAGCGCGATGATCACCTACTCGGACAACGGCGCCGCCGACGCCATCTACACCCGGGTCGGCGACGCCGGACTGCTCGAAGTCGCCCGTCGGGCGGGAATGCGCGGATTCACGATCGCCGGATACTGGGGCACGGCGCAGCTCACCGCCGCCGACATGGCCCGTTTCTTCGGTGACCTCGACCGAATGCTCCCCCGCCGCCACCGCGTCTACGGAAAGGGGCTGCTTGGCTCGGTGGTCGAGACCCAGCGCTGGGGGATCCCGGCGGCCGCGGGCGACCGCTGGGCGGTGCGCTTCAAGGGCGGCTGGCTGCCCGACCACGCCCTCGCCCACCAGGCGGCGGAGCTGCGCGAGCGCCACGGCGACCGCGAGCTCGCGCTCGCGATCTTCACCGATCTCCAGCCCTCGCACGAGTACGCGACCGAGACCGTTCGCGGGGTGGCCAGCCGTCTACTCGCTCGCCGTTAGTCGCGCCGCCGACCTCGCGCTCGTGCGGAGCTATCGAATCGACAAGACCTCGGGCCAGCCGGCGTCGATCTCGTCGAGCTGGGTGCGGATCGAGTCGAGGGCCGGGCCTCGGTGCCGATCGACAACCGGGATACGCCAAAGCCCTACGTCGGCGGTCCGGACCGTGCGGCGTGCTTTCAGCTTGGTGATCACCCGATAGGCCCGAGCGTGGCCGCCGTCCGTGTCGTCGATCCGCCTGATCAGAACCGTGAAGTCCATTCGCCCCGTTTTGCTGGACCCTGATGCGAGAGCGAGCCGGGAACGGTGGCGAGGCTGCTCCTCCTCACCCCGGGGCAGAAATCGCGCTCGACATAGCGAACGTCTCGCGTACGTCCCCCTCAGGTCGCTCCCAGATGCTTCGAAGTCCTCGAGCAGCACCGTCGGCCGTCACGTCCGACTCGGAGCCTCTGCATGTTCGACCGCCCATTGCAAGACAGAGTCGGCGATTTCCTCCCACCCGTTCTGCGCCGGGAGCAGGTGGGCGAAGCCCTCGTACTCCCTGATCTCGGTGATCGTGTCGGACTTGTAGTGCTTGGCGTTCGACTGCTGGACCTTCGGCGGCATCAGGTGGTCCTCACTGCCCGAAACGAACAGCAGCGGGGCCCGATCGTCGTTGTGATAGTCGACCCACACCTCCTGATGGCCCGGCTGCAGGTTGGCCAAGACGCTGTCCCAGAAGATCCGTCCGGAGGCTGGGATGTGGTAGCGCTCGTAGAGCCTCCGAGCCTCGTCCTCAGGGAAGGTGTTCGTAAACGCATAGCGCCACTGATCGAACGTGAACCCGACCGCCTTGTGATGGTTGGCCGGGTTCTTGAGGACCGGGAGCGTCGCTTTTAGCTGCGCCGCTGGGATCGCCCGGACGCCCTCGGTCGGAGCTGAATTCAGAGCGACTCCAGCGGCGCCGTAGTCCATGGTCGAGGAGGACCTGCGTGAAGGCACCGCCCGCCGAGTGTCCGATGAGGATGGGTGGAGCATCGAGCTCATCGATCACCTCTTCGAAGTGGGCGATGATGTCGGGCACTCTCACGTCCTCGATCGGCGTGGGATCGGCGTTGAGCGCCTCGACCTCGACCTCAAAGCCGGGATAAGCCGGCGCGAGGACTCGGTACCCGCGCGCTTCGAAGCGGGCCATCCAGTTCTCCCAGGACCGGGGCGTGACCCAGAAGCCGTGGACGAAGACGATCGTGTCAGGTGTGGTCGTCGGGGCGCTCATCGAGAAACTCCTTCGCTAGGTGCCAATCCGACGACGGTATGTCAGCGATCCGCCGGGCGTCTTCCGTCATCGTCGCGGCTGGGTCTGTGTCTGCCGACCCTACACCCGGCCGATTGCGGCCCCAAGCGGGGCTGCCGCTTTCCTGCAGTGTGTGCAAACAGAATGCGCTAACAACAGAGGCCCCAACAGCACCGTGAAGGTTCGAACTCAGGCGCACTGGGAGGCCTTGGCACATAGCATGGGGCTTCGAGGATCCGCGAGCGGCTCCGAGCCATCGCGTGATGGCGCTCCTGGGGTGCATCCCGTGAACTCAGACCAACAACCGCCGCGCGGCAAGGGCGCCGCCCTGGCGCTGCTGGCGACGACGCAGTTCGTTGTCATCCTCGACGCCTCGATCGTCAACGTGGCCCTGCCCTCGATCGGCAGCGCGCTCGAGTTCTCGCAGGAAAATCTCTCCTGGGTGGTCAACGCCTACACCCTGACCTTCGGTGGCTTCCTGCTGCTCGGCGGCCGCCTCGCCGACCTCCTCGGGCGCCGCCGCATGTTCATGATCGGCCTCGTCCTCTTCTCCTTCGCCTCTCTGCTCGGCGGTCTCGCTCAGAGCGACCTGTGGCTGATCGCGGCGCGCGCGTTGCAGGGGCTGGGGGCGGCTCTCATCTCCCCTGCCGCGCTGTCGCTCGTCACGACGATCTTCGCCGAGGGCGCCGAGCGCAACCGGGCGCTCGGAATCTGGGGCGCCGTGGCGGGCTCTGGCGGCGCCGCGGGGGTGCTGCTCGGCGGCATGCTCACCGAGTGGGCCGGGTGGGAGTGGGTCCTGTTCGTCAACGTCCCGATCGGCGTCGCCGCCGCCGCGCTGGCGCCGCGCCTGCTGCCCGAGAACCGCGACGAGGGAGCGGCCCGGGAGTTCGACGCGACCGGGGCGGTCCTCGTGACCGGGGGACTCGCGCTTCTCGTCTACACCCTCGTAGACGCGGAGTCGGCGGGCTGGACCTCGACGCAGACGCTCGGCCTCGGCGCGCTGTCGCTGGCGACGCTGGCGGCGTTCGTCGCGTGGGAGTCGCGCGCGAGCCACCCGCTGATGCCCTTCAGCATCTTCCGGCTCAAGACCCTGCGCGGCGCGAACGCCGTGGGCCTGCTCCTCGGCATGTCGTTGTTCTCGATGTTCTTCTTCATCTCGCTCTACATGCAGCAGGTCCTCGGCTACAGCCCGATCGAGGCGGGCTTCGCGTTCCTGCCGCTGGCCGTGACGATTATGGTCAGCGCGACCGTGGCCTCGCGCCTGGTGACGCGCTTCGGCGCGAGGGGGACGCTCGTCGTCGGCATGCTGCTCATCGCCGGCGCGCTGGTGTGGTTCTCTCGGGCCGCGGCCGACGGCTCGTATCTGGGCGATCTGCTGTTCCCCTCGCTCGTCGTCGCCGTCGGTCTCGGCCTCGCCTTCGTCCCCGTCACCATCGCCGCCGTGGCCGGGACGCGCCCCGACGAGGCCGGGCTCGCGTCCGGGTTCATCAACACCAGCCAGCAGGTCGGCGGCGCGCTCGGGCTCGCGATCCTGGCTTCGATCGCCACCAGCCGAACGGCGAGCGTCGTCTCGGAAGGCGTGGGCGACCAGGCGGTGGCGCTGACCGAGGGCTTCCAGACCGCGTTCCTAGTCGGCGCAGGGTTCGCGCTTGCGGGCGCGATCCTGGCGGTCGTGACGATCAGTTCGCGCGACTGTCGCGAGCGGATCGAGTCCGGGCGCGTGGATGTCCCCGCGCCCTGTGCGGAACAGCCACAGGCAAGGGTGCGCGTCGCGGCCGGCTAGTTGTAGTCCTGAAGCCGGGCCTCTGACGCCGGGTTACGGCCGCCCGCAGGGGTGCGCGGTGACTCGGGCGACCGCTCGGGCCAGCGGTCGCGTCGCGCCGACGAGCCACGGCGCCGGTTCGACCGCCTCGGCGAGCCCCACTCCGATGGGCTGGTTTCGGTCATTCAATGGGTCGCAGCCCGAGCCTCGCGGGCACGATCTGGGCGAGCTGGCGCCAGGGTCCCTCGAGCCGTTCGCCATCGACGAAGAAGGTCGGCGTGCCTTGTGCCCCGGCCCGCCTGCCCCCGGCGATATCTGCCAGGACCCGCCCGCGAAACCGTCGCTTTGCGAGCGCCGCTTCGACCTCGTCCGGGTCCAGATCGAGCCGCTGTGCCACGGAGAGAAGATCCTCGTGCGAGAACCGGTCACGCCCGGCGAGCAGCAGGGAATGCGCCTCCCAGAACCTGCCCTGGACGGCGGCGAACTCGGAGAGCTCGGCCGCGAGGTCCGCTCCAGGATGCAGCTCGGGGTCGGGCAAGTGTCGCCAGACAAGTCGAAGGGAAGCGAAGCGGTCCAACAGGGACTTCACCGGGAGGCTGGCCGCGAAGCAGAACGGGCACCCGAAGTCCCCGTACTCGACCAAGGTCAGGTCAGGCTCATCCGAGCCAGTGACGTGGTCCTCGTCGCCGACTGGAGTCAGCGTGATGGAGGGCGGGGTCGTCACCCGCTCTACGTTACTGGCGGTCTCTGGCGCTCAACCGAATCGTCCATCCGCTCGGCCCGTTCCGGCAAGCGTGCGAGACTGGCTCGGACCAGCAGAGGGGAAGCGATGGACTTGAAGCTCGAGGTCGTGGTGGTGCCCGTTTCGGATGCCGGTCGGTGACGATCGCTGTGAGCGAGTACGACGTCATCATCATCGGAGCGGGCCCCGCCGGCGAGCACTGCGCCGACCGCCTCGCGGGCGGAGGCTTGAAGGTTGCAGTCGTGGAGAGCGGGCTGATCGGCGGCGAGTGCGACTACTGGGCATGTATTCCGTCGAAGACCCTGCTGCGCCCCGGCGAGGCGCTCCAGGCCGCGCGCGAGGCGCCCGGAGCCGCGCAGGCCGTGGGCGGCGAGCTCGACACTGCGGCGGCGTTCGAGTGGCGAGACTTCATGACCTCGAACTGGGAGGACGCCGCGAAGGAGGAGTGGCTGCGCTCGAAGGGCATCGACGTCCTGCGCGGCTCGGGCTCGATCGCGGGTGCCGGCCGCGTGACGGTGGACGACCGCGAGCACTCCTGTGAGCACGTCGTCATCGCCACCGGGTCCGAAGCGGTCGTGCCTCCGGTCCCGGGGCTTGCCGAGCTGGATGGCGTCTGGACCAACCGCGGGGTGACCGAGCTGCGCGAGGTGCCCGAGCGCATGTTGGTGCTCGGCGGCGGTCCGGTTGGCGTCGAGATGGCGCAGGCGGTCTTCCGCTTCGGCGCCTCGGTGGCGCTCGTGGAAGGCTTCGATCACCTGCTGCCCCGCGAGCCGAAGCCGCTCGGCGACGCCCTCGGCGAGGCGCTGGCCGCCGAGGGCATCGAGCTGCACTTCGGACAACACGCCAAATCCGCGCGCCGCGACGACCACGGCTACGCGCTCGAGTTCCCCGACGGTAAGGAGCTGCGGGGCGATCGCCTGCTGGTGGCCACGGGGCGCCGACCGCGCACTGAGGGCCTCGGGCTTGAGAACGTGGACGTCTCGGTCGAGAAGGGCGGGATCCCGGTCGACGAGCGCATGAACGTGACCGACGGCGTCTGGGCGATCGGCGACGTGACCGGCGTCTGGCCGCTCACCTACGTCGGCAAGTACCAGGGGCGCGTCGCCGCCGCGAACATCCTTGGGCGCCGATGGGAAGCCAACTATGAGGCGGTGCCGCGCGTCGTGTTCACCGATCCCCAGGCGGCGTCGGTCGGCGCGGCCGATGGCGAGATCACCGGGACTGCACCGATCTCGTCGGTGCCGCGCACCTCCACCTACACGCGCGCATACGCGGAGAAGAACGGCTTCCTCACCCTCGTGTCGGACGGCGAGCGGCTGACCGGGGCGTACGCGCTTGGCCCCGATGCGGGCGAATGGCTGCAGCAGGCCACCGTCGCCATCCGTGCGGGCGTCCCGCTCGCGGTGATGAACGACGTCATCCAGCCGTTTCCCACCTTCTCGGAGATCTTCCTGCTCGCGCTCACCGAACTCGAGTCGAAGGTCCCGGCCGCGGTCTAGGGGGAGCACCACACGAGGTTAGACTCGCCGCAGTGGCTGGCACCGAGCTGACGAAGGAAGAGCTCACCCGTCTCCTGCGCGCGGCCGAGGCGGCACACGGCAAGTACGAGGCCGAGGAGCTCGGGGGAGTGCGCGACGAGGAGTGGGCCGCGTGGTACGCCGAGTTCATCGTGAACGCGCTGCGTGAGCGCGCCGAGGGACCGGGCCAGTAAAGGGCGCCGGGTCGCCTTCCCAAGTAGCGCTTGCCGATAACCCCGATTGACTGGTTGAGTCGGGATTCGGCGCTTGGCTTTATGGCCACAAAGCGCGTACGAACAGAGGAAGGAGTTCTCCCGTGGATTTCGAGACGCTAAACGTGCGCAACGAAGGGGCCGTTCTGTTCGCTGAAATTGCGGCCCCGCCCATGAATCTTCTGGGGCCCGAACTGGTCCGCGACCTGGTCTCGCTCATTCAGCGAGCCGAGGCCGAGGACGCCTTCCAGGTGCTCGTGTTCACGAGCGCCGACCCCGACTACTTCATCTCCCACGTCGACTTGACCCGGATCGATGAGTATCGGGCGGAGGCGGCGAAGCTGACCGGCGAAGCCTCGCTTGCCCTCATGTTTCGTCATCTGAGCGCAAGCCGCATCGTCACCATCGCGCAGATCGAGGCTCGCGTCCGCGCCGCCGGTAGCGAGTTCGTGCTGGCGTGCGACATGCGCTTTGCGGCGCGAGAGTCAGCGATCTTCGGTCAGTTCGAGCCGGCCTTCGGTCTGATCCCCGGCGGGGGCGCCGCTCAACACCTCGCGCGCCTCATCGGCCGCGCGCGAGCGCTCGAGGTCATGTTGAGTGCTGAGGATTACGACGCGGAGCTGGCTGAACGGTACGGCTGGATCAATCGAGCATTGCCCGCCGACGAGCTCGGCGAATTTGTCAGATCCCTCGCTCATCGGATCGCCCGCTTTCCGGCCGTTGGCCAGGTCGTCGTCAAGGACCGGGTCAATGCGATCGCGCTTGCACCGGCGGAGGACTTCCGCCGCGATTCCGATCTCTTCGGCGAGGGCGTGCGCGACCCCGAGACGCAAGGCCGGATTCAAGCCGCGATGAAGCGCGGCTTGCAAACCCGAGACGCGGAACTGGACCTGGGCCGGATGTTGGGCGACTCGGCCGACCGCTGACAAGAGGAGGACCCGCTCGCGGCGCCGAGGTAGGGTGGCCACGCGGCAGCCCAATCCCAATCAAGGAGGAGAAATGGACAGCACCGGAAGCGGCTCCCAGCCGACGGTCGTCCTGGTCCACGGCGCCTGGGGAGATGCCACTGGCTTCGATGGCGTCATCCGCGCCCTGCACGACCAGGGCTACCGCGCAATCGGCCTTGCCAACCCGCTGCGAGGGCTGCAAGGCGACGCCAAGTACCTCGCCGACCTGCTGAAGACGATCGAGGGGCCGATCGTGCTCGTCGGTCACTCCTACGGCGGAGCGGTCATCACGAATGCCGCGACCGGCAACGACCAAGTGGTAGGACTCGTCTACGTCAACGGGTGGGCTTTGGATGAAGGAGAGAGCATCGGTCAGCTCCTTGAGCTGAACGAGGGCAGCCTGATTCCGCCCGCGCTGCGGGAAGTGCCGTTTACGAACCCCGACGGCTCTGAGGGCGTGGATCTCTATCTCGACCAGGACGCGTTTCCCGCCGCCTTCGCCGGCGACGTTGACACTGACACCGCGCGCGTGATGGCGGCCGCCTTGCGCCCGTGGAGCGCCGCGGCGCTCGGCGCGGCCTCGGGACCCCCGGCCTGGAAGTCGATCCCATCGTGGTATCTGCTCGGCACCGAGGACAAGGCGATCCCTCCGGCAACCCAGCGCTTCATGGCCGAGCGCGCAGAGTCAACGATCGAGGAGGTGCCCGCCTCACACGCCTCGATGGTGTCGCGGCCCGACGTCGTGGTGAAGCTGATCGTCGCGGCGGCAGGCGCGACCGCATAGGCGCAGGATCGGCCGACCGCGTAGTAGCGTCACGTCAGTTCGTGAACAGGCCGCCGGCGTCCTCGTTGCACTCGATGCTCGGCGGTTCTTCGCCGGGGTGGGCCAGGAGGTCGTACTCCGGCTCCTGGAACCCGCGCATGTCCATCGCGAACGCCGGCCTCAGCCGGCCGGCATCGCCGTACGCGTAGCCGAAGCTGCCCGAGCGGCTGCCGTTTTCCGTGACGCCGATCAGGTGCATGCATTGGTCGAAGGTGTCGAACTCCTCCACCGGCTCCCCGAGATCGGTGACGTCCTCCAGGCAGGAGTCCAGGTCCTGGTTGAGGTCGTCGAGCCTGTCTGCTGGCCGGCTCGGTCTCGGCTCTGGCCGACTACCGGAGGCTCGCTGCCCTCTACCACCCGCTCGCGGTGGCGTTGCTGGTCGGTGCGGCGGCCGCGCTGGCGATCGGCTGGGCCCGTCCGGCGCCCTGGCTGCTCGCGACGCTGCTTGACCTGGTCCTGGTCGCGATCTGGTCCTTCGCGTTCGCCCGAACTCTGCGGACGACTCGGGACGCGCCGGAACCCGGCTAGCGCACGCCCGCGGCCGCGCCACGCTCGGTCGTCGCGCAAGGCAGCATCCCCCACCTGCCGCCGCCGTCACTCCGCGGCCGCGGCCGGACGACAGTCGGCCTCTCGCCCCGGTCGCAGCGGAGCACCCGAGACCGGGCACGCGTAGTCACTGGCGAGCCGGGCGGGCGTGTCACCGCCGGCCTCCGGCTCGGCCTCGAGCACGTCGTCGCTGATCGTCAGCCAGGCCAGGATTCCGCCGAGGACGGCGAGACCGGCACAGACCGCCATCGCCATCCTGAACCCGTCGGTCATCGCCGAGGGGTCATAGAAGGCATCGCCGGTGAGCCCGGCGATCAGCGGCAGGACCGCGACCGCGAGCAGGCCGGCGACCCGTGAGACCGCGTTGTTGATCCCCGAGGCGATCCCCGAGTGACGGGAGTCGGCCGCGGCCAGCACCGTGGCCGTTACCGGCGCCACCACCAGGGTGAGGCCGAGGCCGAAGACCACCACGCCGGGGAGCACGCTCGATACGTAGCTGTCACCGGGCTCGATCCGGGTCAGCAGGAGCAGGCCGAGCGCGATCACCAGCGGCCCGACGGTGAGCGGGATCCGGGCGCCGATCCGCTGGGCGAGGGCGCCCGAGCGCGCCGAGAGCGCGAGCATCAGGGCGGTCACCGGAAGCGACGCGGCGCCGGCGGCGATCGGCGAGTAGCCGAGCGAGATCTGCAGGAAGGCGACGAACAGGAAGAAGAAGCCGCCGAGAGCGGCGTAGACGACGAAGGTGACCAGGTTCGCGGCGCTGAACTGGCGCGACCTGAAGATCTCCAAGGGCATCATCGGGTTGGCGGTGCGCCGCTCCGCGAACAGGAAGGCGACGAGCGCGACGACGCCCCCGATCCCCGCGACCACGATCACGGGCGACGCGCCGCCCTCGGGGGCCTCGATCAGGGCGTAGGTCGTCCCCGCGAGGCCGAGCGCGGCCAGAGCGGCGCCGCGGAAATCGAGGCGTCCGCCTGCGGTCGGGTCACGGGTCTCGGGCACGTGGCGGGCCGCCATCGCGATGACGAAGAGACCGAGCGGGATATTGATCAGAAAGATCGCTCGCCACGAGACGGCCTCGACCAGGTAGCCACCGAGAAGCGGCCCGAGCGCGGTGGCGACGCCGCCGAGGCCCGACCAGGCGCCGATCGCCCTGGCGCGGTCACCACGGCGAAAGCTCGATTCGATCATCGCCAGGCTGCCGGGGGTCAGCAGCGCTCCCCCGACGCCCTGCAAGAGCCTGGCCGCGACGAGCAGCTCGGCGGTCGGGGCCAGCGCGCAGAGCAGCGAGGCGGCGGTGAAGACCCCGACCCCGAGCACGAAGATGCGTCGCCGTCCGTGGCGGTCGCCGAGCGATCCGCCGAGCAGGACCAGCGAGGCAAGCGTCAGCAGATAGCCGTTGAGGATCCACTGCAGCGAGCTCGTCGATGCGTTCAGGTCGCGGCCGATCTCGGGCAGCGCCACGTTGACCACGGTGCCGTCGAGGAAGGCGAGGCCCGAGCCGAGCACCGCGACGGCGAGGACCCATCGCCCGGCGGTGCTCTCGAACGTGACCTGGGCGGCGGTGGCGGCCGGGCTTGAGCCGCCGATTTGGTCCGACATCAACCCAGCGGCGAGGGCGGGATCCGGGTCTGGCCGCGAACCTGCGGGATCACGAGCCCGATGTCGTCGACGAAGCAGAACGACCACTCCTCGCCCGGCTCGAGCGAGCGGATCAGCGGGTGCCCGGCCTCCCGGGCATGGCGTGAGGCGTGGCGGTTCGGCGAGCTGTCACAGCAACCGACCCGGCCGCACTCGAGGCAGATCCGCAAGTGAAGCCAAGGATCGCCCGTCTTCAGGCATTCCTCGCATCCCTCGACCGAGGCCGGAAGCTCGGTCACCTGAACCTGGTCGAGATGGCTGCAGCTCGCCATCACACGTTCGCGACCGGGTTCGTGGCCCAGTCGAGCGCGTGGATCAGCACGACGTCGGGAGCGGCGCCGTTCGTGGACTGCGCTTCCATGGGAGCTTCATTTCTCTGCTCGGATCCGCGGCTCGTTGGCCGCTCGGGGACTCGTGCGCAGCATCGCAGATCACCCTTCTCGCCCCGGCATTTGAAACCCACGTGTACGCGGCGACAATCGTCTGGCCGAGCAGCTCGCGCGAAGGCAGGCGACGCAGACCAGCCCACCGGCTCGTCCTCCTCGTCCGGAGGGGGTCGCCGAAGACGTTCTGCGCAGACGCCTCATCTCATGGGGAAGCGAGACTCTCGAGCGATCGCAAGCGTCCGGCCAAACGGCAGCCCGCGCGCGCCTTATCGTTACCGGCGGCAGCTGCGCCGGCCGGGTGCGCAGGCCCGTTTCGGGGTGGGAGCGCGGTGAAAGTCAGGAGCGAGACATGACTGGCCAACAACCAAAGCTCGACCTCGAGAACATGCCCGCGCCGGCAGAAGGCATCCTGGTGACCCACTTCCTGATTGTGCGGGATGTCGCTCGCTCGAGGGCCTTCTATGCGGACGTGCTCGGCGGCCAGGTGGTGCTCGAGGAGAACCCCTGCATCGTAAAGCTCGCCAACGGCTGGATCATCATGAATCCGGGCGGCGGGCCGACCCCGGACAAGCCGGACATCTCGGTTGTCCCCTACGAGCCCTCGAATGAGGTCTCCACCTTCCTCAACCTGAGAGTTGCCGATATCCACGCGTGCTACCGCGACTGGAAGGCCAAGGGGGCCGACTTCGTCACTGAGCCGATCGACCGTGTGGCCGAGGTCCGCTGCTACATGCGCGACCCCGATGGCTATCTAATCGAGGTGGGGCAGGCAACCGGGATGCTGGGGGGAAGTTCGCCGAGAAGCGGCCCGAGGACCTGCCCGGCTGAGGGGCATGCGGCATCGCCCCGCTCGTGAGCGGCGTTGGCGCCCGCCGTGCTCCCCTCTTTAGCATGCGTGTGGCTAGGCATGGGCTCACACCTCGACCAGCTCGCTGACACTCCCCCCGACTTCATCTGCGACTCGCCGATACTCCGGAATGCATTCGAATTGGCGCGCCGCGCCCATCGGGGCCAGGAGCGCCGAGATCCCGGATCCCCGTTCGTGGTTCATCCGGTCCTGGTCGCCGAACGCCTGGCGAGGGGCGGCTATCCCGACGCGGCCGTCGCCGCGGCCCTGCTGCATGACGTGGTCGAACGCAGCGACCTGAGCGTCCAGGACATCGCCACGCGCTTCGGCTGCTTGGTTGCCGACCTCGTCGCGACCCTGACCGACGATCCCCAGATCGAGGGTTTCGTCGAGAGCAAGGACGCGCAGCGGCAAGAGGTCGCCAAGGCCGGCGAGCTCGCCCAGGCGATTTTCGCGGCAGATCGCACCTCCAATGCGCGTGAACTCACCCGCCTCATCTCAACTCGCGGCATCGAGGGAGCAGAGCGCGACAAGACGGGACCCGGAACGCGTTTGCGGCTCTGGCAACGCGATTTGGAGATGCTCGAAACACACGCGCCGAAACTCTCCCTGTTGCCTGAGATGCGGGCGGCGATCCGGGACTTCGCCGCCGTCGTCGTGGGGCTGCGAGCTCGCGAGTACGCCGCGATCAGCTGATCTACCTCCTCGGTCTCGACGTCGCCTACTGGCATTTGCGACTCGGAGGCGGGAAGCTTCCGGATCATCTTCTTGCTCCGAGAACGGCTGACTCCACGTTCTCGAGGAGGGCAATCGCTACGAAGGCCGGGTGGCCGGAGAAACCCTCGCCTTCGAGGGTCCCGCGCGGTTCCAGTACGGACTGGACGACGAGGGGAGGATCAAGCTCAACGGCGACGGCACGCTCTCGGTGGCTTGGTGGCTGCGGGGACGAGAACGGCGACTGGAAGCCATGGATGAACAACACCTTCACGAAGATCCAGCGATAGCGACCGGGCGACGGGGGCCGGCGCCGCATGGCCATGTGAGTCGGACCGTTCGGGACCAGCTGCAACGCCGGGTTCTCGACGACGAAGCCGTGGCGGGCGTGGTAGTCGGCATTACGTGGATACTGCGTGCCATCCGCGACCGCTCGCCTATGCTCGCGGCGTGGCGGCCAGTACGAGCCGGATCATCCCGGAGCTGCCGATCATCCGCGCTCATGGGGAGGGCGAGCAGCGTGCGACGTTCTTCGAGCTTTTCTTCGACCTCGTCTACGTCTTCGCTGTCACCCAGCTGTCGCACTATCTGCTCGCGGACATCAGCTGGTCGGGCGCGGCCGAGACGGCGTTCATGCTCGTCGCCCTGTACTGGGCGTGGAACTACACGACGTGGATGACCAACTGGTTCGACCCGGACACGGCGCCGGTCCGGCTCGTGCTGGTGTTCGTGATGGCCGCAAGCCTGCTGATGGCGGTCGCGATCCCGGAGGGGTTCGGCGAGCACGCGCTGCTGTTCGGGTGCGCCTACTCAGGTCTGCAGATCGGGCGAAACGCGTTCGTTGTCGTGGTCACGCCGCGCGGCTTGTTCAACCAGAACTTCCGCCAGATCCTGGCCTGGAGCGTGATCTCGGCGCCGCTGTGGGTCGCCGGCGGCCTCGTCGACACCGAGGCGTTGCGCTGGGTTCTGTGGCTGGGTGCCCTCGGACTTGACCTCGCGGCGCCGCTGGTGACGTATTGGCTCCCCGGCGTGGGCGCTACCGCCATGAGCCAGTGGCAGATCGAGAGCGCCCATTTCGGCGAGCGCTTCCAGCTGTTCGTGATTATCGTGCTCGGAGAGAGCATCGTTCTCGCAGGGGCCACTGCCTCGGATACGGGGTTGAGCCTCGAGGTCGTTGCCGCGCTCCTGCTCGCCTTCCTCTCGTCGACGGCGCTCTGGTGGCTGTACTTCGGCCAGGTCGCCGGCAGTGTTTTGGAGCGGATCCGCGCGGCAACCGCCGAGGAGCGGGGCCAGATCGGCCGCGACATCTACACCTACCTACACCTCCCAATCGTGGCGGGAATCGTCCTCGTCGCGGTCGGCGACGAGCTCGTCATCGCGCACCCGACGGACGCCCTGCATGACTCGGGAGCGCTGGTCGCGCTAGGGGGCCCGGCCCTCTACCTCGCTGGTCTGATGGCCTGCGCCGCCAGGATCGGCCAGGCCCAGAGCGTGCCGCGAGCCGTGGTGGTCATCGCGCTCCTCGCCGCCGTTCCGCTCGCCGCCGGCGCCGACGCGCTGGTCGCGTCGGGAGTGCTCACCGCGCTGCTGGCCGCGCTCGTGGTCGCCGAGCAGCTGCGCGGAGCGGCCTGAGCCGAACGGCCGGGCTTGCGGAGGCCCGCGGTGGCAACGACCGTCGGGGCAGCGCCAAGACTCAGCACCTTCGCCGCTTTCGCTTCTGCGTGCGAGGTTAACCGGTGCGGAGATCCGCTCCTACCGGCCCGGTTTGGGTTTGTGCGACAGCCTCCGCGAAATGGAGCAGCGCCCGACCACGCCCGAGCCCGTGCGTCGCAGCGAGACCCGATGGCTGCCCGATTCCTTTCTCGCTAGCAAGTAGAACTCGGGTGAAACCGCAGCGCATGCCTGGCCGCCAGGGCCGGCGCCCACGGGCGGCGATCGCACGATTGCCGCGGGCGACCAGATGGAGCGGCGTACCCGAACCGGCCGACTTCCTACTACGCTTCGTGGATGAGTCCTCCGGCGACCCTTCTGATGTGGTTTCAGCTGCGTTCGCCGGAGCTGGCCGAGGACTTTGAGCATCTGATGACGGAGGATCGCGACATCGTCCGCGGGTCGCTGGACACGATCTCGGACTGGCGGCTTACGCGGCCGGCGGACGTGCCCGGACAGTCCATCGGTCAAGCCGATTACGTGCTGATCGCCGAGATCCTCGAAGTGGAGCGCTTCGAGCAACAGGCGAGCGAACACGTCCAACGCTTGGCGGACGATTTGGCGCATCTCGTGTCGAGCCGGGGGATGCTCGTCTTGCGCCCAGCCCTTTGAAATCCGCGATCGGTGGAGGGCGATCAGACCCGCCCATCGCGGTGGCCGTGTGGCGGTGGTCGGCGGCGCCAACTCGGCCGGGCAGGCGGCGCTTCACTTCGCGGGCTTCGCGGCGCAGGTGACGATGCTCGTCCGCGGCGAATCGATCTCCAGAGAAATGTCGCAGTACCTGGTCGAGCGGATCGAGGCGCACGAGCGAATCGAGGTCCGCACGAAGACCCAGCTCGTTCGAGCCGCTGGTTCTCCGGAGCTGAGCGAGATCGACGTCTCCGGTCCCGCCGGCAACGAAACGGTGAGCCTCGACGCCCTGTTCCTGATGATCGGTGGCGACCCGCTGATCGCCAGCGTCGAGAACTGGCTTGACGTCGACGAGCGCGGCTTTCTGCTCACCGGACCGGAGCTGCCCAGGGGCACCGGCGCCGGCCAGTGGTCACTCGAACGCGAGCCGATGCTGCTGGAGTCGAGCGTGCCCGGCGTCTTCGTCGCCGGCGACGTGCGCCACGGCTCGATCAAGCGCGTCGCCTCGGCGGTGGGCGAGGGGGCGATGGCCGTGACGCTCGTCCACAACTACCTGTCGTCGCTGGATTCGGACTGAACGAATCATTGCTCCCCGCTCTTTAGCATGCGGTGGCTAGGCATGGGCTCACACCTCGACCAGCTCGCTGACACTCCCCCGACTTCATCTTCCTGTTCTGGCTCGAGCTGTCCGATTGACAACCCGCCGGGCTAACTTCTGCTGGAGTTAGAGCAGCTTGCCCGACCCCGCTCCGGCCCCGCCCACCCAACGCCCCCCGCCAGGGGACGACGGCACGAGCGCCCGGCCGCCGCTCATCCCGCGCAGCCGCGTCTTCATCGCGCTTGTGCTGGGACTGCTGGCGGTGAATCTCCTCATCTCGTTCATGACCGGCGGCCCCGACGATCGCGAGCGGGTGCCGTACCAGCCGTTCTTCACCGACCAGCTGGAGGCGGGCAATGTCGAGGAGATCACCTCGCAGGCCGACTCGCTCGAGGGCGAGCTCGACCGAGGCGGCGACCTACGACCCGCCCGGCGACGACGAGCCGGTCGAGGTGACCCGCTTCGAAACCGAGGTCCCGGCGTTCATCGACCGCGCCGGGCTCACCGATCTCCTGTCCGAGCAGGAGGTGGTGATCAACGCCGAGCCGCCGGACGAGGGACGGTCGCTGTGGGCGACGCTCCTGCTCGGCTTCCTGCCGACCCTGCTCTTGATCGGGTTCTTCGTCTGGCTCGCGCGGCGCCAGATCCGCGGGGGCGCCGGCGGCGTGCTCGGCGCCTTCGGGCGGGCGACCGCGCGTCGCTTCCAGCACGGTGAGCAGGAGCGGGTCACCTTCGACGACGTCGCCGGGATCGACGACGCCGAGGACGAGCTGGTCGAGATCGTCGATTTCCTGAAGCGCCCCGAGCGCTACCGGAGGCTGGGCGCTCGGATTCCGCGCGGCGTCCTTCTGTACGGGCCACCGGGGACCGGCAAGACGCTGCTGGCCCGGGCGGTGGCCGGCGAGGCGGACGCGGCGTTCTTCTCGCTGTCGGCGTCCGAGTTCGTGGAGGCGATCGTCGGCGTCGGAGCATCGCGCGTGCGCGATCTCTTCAAGCAGGCCAAGGAGGCCGCGCCGGCGATCGTGTTCATCGACGAGCTCGACGCGGTGGGCCGGGCGCGCTCGGGCAACGTCGGCGGCCTGAGCGGCGGCCACGACGAGCGCGAGCAGACGCTCAACCAGATCCTCACGGAGATGGACGGGTTCGAGCCCGAAACGAACGTGATCGTCCTCGGCGCGACCAACCGTCCCGAGGTACTCGACCAGGCGCTTCTGCGGCCGGGACGCTTCGACCGGAGGATCGCCGTGCATCCGCCCGACAAGAACGGCCGGGCCCAGATCCTGCGAATCCACGTCCGCTCGCTCGCCCTCGGCCCCGACGTCGATCTCGAACGGATCGCCGCCGCGACGCCCGGTGCGACGGGCGCCGATCTGGCGCTGATCGCCAACGAGGCGGCGCTGTTCGCGGCGCGACGCGGCCACAACGCGGTCGAGCAACGCGACTTCAGCGACGCGATCGAGAAGACGATCCTCGGCGCCGAACGCCAGGTCGTGATGAGCGACGAGGACCGCGAGCGCACTGCCTATCACGAGGGGGGACATGCACTGGTCGGCATGCTGACGCCCGGCGCGGACCCGGTTCGGAAGGTCTCGATCATCCCGCGCGGACAGGCGCTCGGCGTGACGCTCTCGACGCCCGAGAGCGACCGCTACAGCTACGCGCGGGGCGAGCTGATCGCCAAGATCAAGGTCGCGCTGGGCGGGCGCGCAGCCGAAACCGTGGTGTACGACGAGGTGACGACCGGCGCCGAGTCCGACATCCAGAACCTGACCCAGCTGGCGCGCGGGATGGTGGCGCGCTGGGGCATGAGCGAGGCGATCGGACCGCTCGCGCGTAGGGGACGGCCGCGCCGATGGCGCGCTCCTCCCGGGGCGGCAACTCCAGCGCCCGAGACTCAGAGGCTCGTCGACGACGAGACGCGGCGAATCGTCGAGCAGGCCGAGGCCGAGGTGATCGAGCTTCTGCGACGGGAGCGGGCGCGGCTCGATGCCCTGGCGGATGCCCTGCTGGAGCGGGAGACGCTCGAGCAGGCGGAGGCGTACGAGATCGCCGGCGTTCCCGCAGCCGACGTTCGACGCCGAGCAGGAGGCGAAGGCCACCGCCACTCTCTAGACCAGTGGACGAGACTAGGGTTTCCACGAGCCCGACCCCGGACGAGCTAAGCCAAGCTCGACGACACACGCCCGCTGAAGGGTGGTGGTGACATGAGCTCGCTCGAAACGACCCACGGCGAACCGACACCCGGCGAGGCGATTGGACGCGACCGTGCCCGAGAGCTGCTCGGTCCGGTCATGGGGTTCGTCGCCGTCGCGGTGGGATTCACCGCGCTGGGCGCTTACCTCGGCCGGGATCTGAGCGGGGTGACGGGGTTGCTGCTGTTCATCCCGGCGCTCGGATGCATCATCGGCCTCAACGTCGCCGCCTCCAGGGGCCGCGAGCAGCTCGCGGTCGGGCTGCTGTTCGGGATGGGGCTATTGCTGGGCCTCGCGGTCGCCCCGGTCATCGCCGACTACGCTGAAGCCAACCCGTCCGTTCTTTGGCAGGCCGCCGGAGCGACCGCGGCGTTCGTCGCCGGGCTCGGCGCGTACGGATACGCCACCCGCCGCGACCTCTCATCGTGGGGACGCACCCTGTTCTGGGCGCTCCTGGCCCTGATCGTGTTCGGGATCGTCGCGATCTTCGTCTCGATCCCCAACGAGAACATCATCTGGTCCGTCGCCGGGCTCGGGATCTTCGGCGCCTACACGATCTACGACTTCAACCGGCTGCGCCGCACAGGTGAGGACGGCGTCGTGCCGATCGCGGCCAGCATCTTCCTGGACGTCTTCAACGTCTTCTTGTTCTTCCTCAACCTGTTCGGGGGCGAGTGACTCCATGACGCTCGTGTCCGTTGAAGTCGAGGCGGTCGGGTGACGGCGTTCCGCTGCCTTCGCAGCCCGCTTTCGCGCGTGCCGGGGGTCGAGACCCACCTCCCCGGCTTCGACGGAGCAACGGGCTGGCTCAACTCGCCGCCCCTTAAGGACGCGGATCTCGGGGCAAGGTCGTGCTCGTCGACTTCTGGACGTACACGTGCATCAACTGGCTGCGCACGCTCGCCTGGGTCCGTGCGTGGGCGGACAAGTACTCCGAACACGGGCTGGTGGTGGTCGGGGTCCACACGCCGGAATTCCCGTTCGAAGGAGATGTCGAGAACGTCCGCTGGGCCGCGCGCGACTTGGCGGTCACCTACCCGATCGCCCTCGACCCCGAGTACGCCGTGTGGCAGGCGTTAGCCAACCGCTACTGGCCGGCCGTCTACATCGCCGACGCAGAGGGGCGAATCCGCCATCACCAGTTCGGCGAGGGCGGCTACGAGGAGTGCGAGCGGATCATCCAGCGGCTGCTCGGCGAGGCCGGGCGCGACGACGTTGCCGGCGACTTGGTCTCCGTCATTCCCGCAGGCATCGAGGCGCAGGCCGAGTGGACGACGCTGAGGTCGCCGGAGACCTACCTGGGCGACAGGTTGAGCGGAAACCGGGCGGGGGCGCGCGAAGAAGCGCTGCACCTCAACCAGTGGTCGCTCTCGGGCGACTGGACCGTCGAGGAACGTGCGAGCGTTCTCAACGAGGCCGTCGGGACGCTCTCGTTCCGCTTCCACGCCCGCGATGTCCATCTCGTCATGGGCCCGAGGCCGCCGGATGCGTCGGTCCCGTTCCGGGTCCGCATCGACGGCGAGCCGCCCGCGGACTCGCACGGGCTGGACGTCGACGAGCAGGGGGACGGCACGGTGTCCGAGCAGCGGCTCTACCAGCTGGTCCGCCAGCCTGGATCGATCGCCGACCGCACCCTCGAGATCACCTTCCTCGCCCCCGGGGTCGAGGCCTACGTGTTTACCTTCGGTTAGGCCCGCTGATGACGACCTGCACCCACGTGGATCAAGTCAAGGTGACCGAGCTTCCGTCGACGGTCGCCGGCTGCGATGACTGCCTGGCGACCGGGGATCCGTGGCTCCACCTGCGGATCTGCCTCGAGTGTGGGAAGGTCGGCTGTTGTGACGACTCGCCGAACCGCCACGCGACGCGCCACGCAAGACAAGCGGGCCATCCGCTGATCCGCTCGCTGGAGCCGGGCGAGACCTGGTCCTGGTGCGTGATCGACGAGGTCGGACTGGTGATCCCGAGCGTCCACGGCGAGTCGCGGATCCCGCCCTCGCCGCTGGGCGGCTAACGAGGCTCGTCCCGATGAGCGACGCCGGGCACGCCGGTGAATTCCTCGCTCTGGTTGTCGACGCCGATTCGCGTTGATCGCCGTCGAGAGAGCACCGTGCTTGCTGGACGAATAGCTGATCTCGCGCATGAGGTGGCCATACACTGCGGGCATGGCTACGGTCCTGAGGCGAGGGACTCCGCTGATCCTCTTAGCGATCGTGGCCTTCAGCGCACTCGCTGTCGCCGTCCCGACGTCCGCCGCCGCCGAATCCGGTCAACTGGTGACGATTGCCGCGCGGGTGTGTCCGGAATACACGGACATCACCGCCAATCGGGCTCGCAACAACATCCAGGAGAGCCTCAGGGACCTCGGCCCCGACACGCCGTACAAGGACGGGGAGCTGGTCGAGGCGACCACCGAGGACCGGGTGCAGCCCAATTGCCAGCCGATCGAGAACTGGAACCTCACCCTCGGCCGCGGCATCCAGCCGCGCGCGGTCACGGGTCCGTGGGGATCGCTCTCGATCGTCACGGATCCGCCGTTCGCCACCTCGATCGTCACGCGCGCGAGCACGCCGCTGCTCAACGACCAAGGCGGAGCGACGGGCGACGACCTGCCCGGGGCGGTGACGATCGAGCTCACCAACGAGCAGGCGGACCTGGCCAAGAAACCGAGCCGCCTCTGGCTCCAGGGTGGAACGAGGGCCGACCCGGTGCTCTACGGCGCCAGTGGCGGCGCGTATGCCTTCGGCGCCCTTCGTTGCGCGTCCGACAACCTCAACGGTGACAACGTCGAGTGGATCACGTTCCCATCCGGTCGGCGACATGTGTTCTGTTTCGCGTACTACGTTTCCCCTCCACCTACCGGGGGCACGATCGTCGTCCGCAAGGAGGCGCTGGGCGCACCCGCCGGGACGGCGGAGACGTTCCCGTTCGAGGGCAACATCTCGTTCAACCCCGGTGGCGCGTTCAAGCTGCGCGCCGGAACGAACGCGCCGGGACAGCTCAGCTTCAGCCGCGCCCAGACCCTGCCTGGCGACCCTCCCTGGACGTTCACGGAGCAACAACCGCCGCCGAGCTGGGCCTTCGAGAGCCTCAATTGCGGTTCGGCGACGGGCGGGAGCAGCGCCGCGATCGATCAGGGGGCGCGCTCGGCAGCGATCACCTTGGCTGCGGGCGACACGGTCACCTGCACGTACGTAAACCGCTATCGCCCCCCACCTGGCGGCCTGCTCTTACGCAAGATCACCCGTGGTGGCCTCGGCACCTTCCCGTTCGAGATCGAGCCGGTCGGCGGCGGCCCCCCGAGCGAGGCGAGCGCGACCACCACGATCGAAGGAGTTGCGGCCGAGGCCGACCCGCCCCAGGTCGACCTCGACCCGGGCGACTATCGAATCACCGAGCGGCTGCCGGACTCCGAGCGCGGCAACTGGAAGCTGTCGACGGTCGACTGCGATGGCCAGGAGCTGCCGCCATCGGATCACCAGACGGTCTCGATCGAATCGGGTCTGGGCACCGTCTGCACGTACACCAACAGGTTCACCCCGGTCGGCTCGATCAAGGTTCGATTGGTGACCCTCGGAGGGACGGCAACGGCCGCCTACGAGGTGGGACCCACCGGCCCCGCCGACCCCTCGATCTCTGCCTTGACCGCGCAGACCAAGCACCCCGGAGTCCCGGCTGTCGCCCAGGGCGACGACCTGAGCTCGATCCCGCTCCGCGGCTACGAGATCCGCCAGAACTCGATCGGCAGCGGCAAGTGGCAGCTGATCGCGGTGATCTGCAACGGCGAGCCGGTCCCCTTCGATCAGGGCGGCGTCGGCGTGCTGCTGACCGAGGAGCAGCCGGACGAGGACTGCACCTTCGTCAACAAGATCCAGCCGCGGCCGGCCCCGCCCGACCCGGGGCCGACGCCGGGTCCCGTGCCCACCGGGCCTCCGGTGACCCTATCCGACCCGGTGCCGGAGCCGCCGAAGGGCGAGGGGGCGAACCTGGTCGTCACCAAGGTCGCCAATCGCAGGCGGTACACGCTCGGCGACAAGGTTCGTTACCGGGTCAAGGTGACCAACAAGGGCCCCGCCAGAGCGGTCGATGTGACCATTGCCGAGCGGCGATTTTCAAGCGAGCGTGAAGCGAAGCTGCTCTCGCTCAAGCCCGGCAAGGGCCGCTGCATCAGAGCCCCGCTGGGCCAGTCCACCGCGCCGGCGTGCTTGCTCGGCGACCTGCGGCCGGGTGAGAGCGTCACCGTTCGCGCGGTCGTGCGCCCGACGAAGACGGGTGTCTATCCCAACACCGTTGCGGCTGGCTCCGACAGCCGCGACCCGAATCCCAGCGCCGCGATTGCGCGCGAGGAGGTCAGGGTCGGGGCGCCTCCGTCTCCCGAGCCTCCGCCTCCCGATCCGGGCCCGTTCACTCCCTGCCGCTGTTGACGACGCCCCGCGACGAGACAGCATGTCTTGCTCTCGTTTGCGTTGCCGTCAGCCCAGGGCCTTGGCCTTGATCGAGTCGAACTCGGCCTGGGTGATCGTGCCGGCGTCGAGCAGCTCCTTGGCCTTCGCGATCTCGGCCGCCGAGCCGCCGGCGGTGTCACGGACGTATTCGTCCATCGCCGTCCGCTGGGCTTTGGCCTGCTCGAGGGCGCGGTCGCGCATCCCATCGTGTTGGGCGATCAGGTAGACGAGCACGCCCAGGAACGGGATCACGATGATGAACACCACCCAGGCGGCCTTGTGCAAGCCGCCGATGTCGTGGCGGCGGAAGATGTCGATAAAGCACGTGATCGCGATCCAGATCCACGCCACCCAGGCGAAGAACACGATCATCGTCCAGAGGACGTCCAGGAACGGGTAGTCGGCGGCCACGGTGTCAAACACGCTGGCGACCTCCGCCCCCGTAGACGGCGAGCCCGTAGATGACCAGCAGGTCGACGATGAACAGCATGAACGCCGCGAACGGGAACGCGTTGACGGTGAACAACAGGATCATCGCGTTGAGGCTGGCGAAGACAATGCCGGCCAAGCGGCCGTAGGTGCCACCGCTCCAGATCGAGAATGCAGCGATCAGCTGCAGGACGCCGACGATCAACAGGAACCAGCCCCAGGTGCTGAGGTTGTCGAAGAGCACGTAGCGCCCCTCGTCGGTGAAGAACGCCGAATCGTCAATCGCCGCGATCCCCCAGATCGCGTTTAGGAAACCGGCGAACATCAACATCACCCCGGCGAAGGCGATCCAGCCCTCGCCGCGCTGCGTCTCGGGTTCGTAGCTACCGCTCATTTCGCCTGACTCCTTTCAGCCGGCCGGAAACGTGGGCCGGGTGACTCGTGGTGGACCGAAGGCTAATACGAGGCGGTGACGAAAACGTCGACCGTCGCGAACCGGGCCGCTTCCATGCAGAGCACCACGGATCATCCTCGTCGCCGCCGGCGTGGTCGGCTTCGGCTGGTCACATCGCGACCGTATTCGCCCGGGCGGCCGCACTCTGGTCACCCGATCGGGTGACGACATGATCTCGGCTGCGCAGCCGCCGGAGGCCGCGCTGCCGCCCCTTCCCCGGGAGGTAGTCCGTCCCCGGCTTAGGCGAGCGAGATGTTGTGGTTGCCGCTGATCAGGCCGTCCGGGTCGTAGCGGCGCTTTACGGCCCGCAGCCGACCCAGCGTCTCGGGGGCGAAGATCGTCTCGAGGTCGGTGGGGCGCTCGGAGAAGTTGAAGTAGCGGTTCTTCGTCGACCACGGCCCGAGCGCCTCGCAGACGGCGTCGATCCGCTGGTTGATGGCCTTGCCCATCTCCGGGCTCATCGGCAGGCCGATGCCGACGAAGACGTACTCGGCGTCGAGGTGCGACAGGGCCCCGCCGCCCTCCGCCGGCTCGGCCAGCGCGCCTCCGCACTGGCGCAGCTCGGCGGCGAGCAGCGGTGAGCCCGAGTCGGGCCCGGCGGTCTCGATGAACGCGTCGATCGCCTCCTGCGGCGCCTCGCTAAGCGACGCCGTGTAGACCATGCCGGGCACGGGCTCTTCGGGCTCCATGTGCACCGCGGGGAGCCCCGAGGGAGGCATCGACTCGAAGGTGTCCATCACCGGGTCGCCGAGCTCCCGCATGGGCTGCATCAGCTCTGCGCCCTGCGATTCGGGCCCCGCATAGCACGCGCCGATCGTGACCAGGGGCCTGTTCTGGAGCGGCTCGGGGATCTGCGGAAGCGGGGGCAGCTGCAGGAATCGGACGATCGACGTGACGTCGTCGGGCAGGCCGGGGGCCCACTCGAAGTAGCGGTTGAGGATCTCGCCGGTGCGGTCGTCGGCCGGATAGATGGCGCTGCCGGCGAAGACCTCGGGCAGCTCGACGAGGTCGAACTCGATCGCGGTCACGACGCCGAAGCTCCCGCCGCCGCCGCGCACCGCCCAGAACAGGTCCGGGTCGTTGTCCGCGTCCACGCGGCGCTGCTCGCCGTCGGCGGTCACCAGCTCGACCGCGCGCACGCTGTTGCAGGCAAGCCCGTAGCGGCGCGCGCACCAGCCGAAGCCGCCCCCCGTCGTATAGCCGACGACGCCGATGTCGGGCGCCGAGCCCGAGAGGTTGGCGAGGCCGTGCTCGCCGGCCGCGGGATTGGCCTCCAGCCACAGCACGCCCGCCTCGTAGCGGCCGACCCCGTCGTCGGCATCGATCTCGATGCCCTTCAGGCGCTCGGTCTTGAGCAGGATCGAGCCGTCCAACGGGCCCCGCGAGCCGGCGCCGTGGCCGGTGCCCTGGGCCGCCACGCCGAGTCCGTTCGCTCGCGCGAACTCGAGCACGGCGACCACGTCGTCGGCGGACTCGACGTAGGCGACGGCCGCCGGGTTCTGGTCGGCCGCGAGGTTCCACGCGGCCCGCGCCTGGTCCCAGTTCTCCTCGCCGGGCGCCACGACCGTTCCGCCGAAGTCGCCGTTCAGTGCGTTCGTGTCCACCAACTGCCGCTCCACGGATCCTCCTGTCGTTCGATGCGACCCCTCAGCCCCGGCGGGGCCGGCGTTCGGCGTGATCCTATTGTGAGATCGTCACACTGGGCCCCGAGCGCGGCGCTAGGATCACGCGCTTCGTGAGAGCGCTCGCTTCATTCGTCGCCGGCCGTCGTGGCAAGTGGATCGTGCTCGCGATCTGGATCGTCGCGTTCGCGGTGCTCTCGCCGCTGGGCGCGAAGCTCGCCGACGAGACCCAGGACGACACCGCCTCCTTCCTCCCCGAGAGCGCCGAGTCGACCGAGGTCGTCGAGCTGCTCGACAACGAGTTTCCGTCGCAGGAGACAAGCCAGGGATTGATCGTCTACCAGCGCGACGGTGGGCTCACCGAGGCCGACGAGCAGAAGGTCGCCGAGGACGCTGCCGCGCTCGAGGCGCTTGCTGAGCCGTTTCAGGCCGCGTTGGAGGAGCAGCCGCTCAACGATCTCGACCTCTCGGAGTACGAGCTGCCGCTCACCAAGCCCCCGGTTGCTCCGTTCGAGCAGGGGTCACCGTCCGAGATCGTGTCCGAGGACGGGTCGCTCGCCTACACCGTCCTCGTCGTGCCGACCGACTTCGAGAACTCCGCCGACTGGGGCGAAGCGGTCCGCGACACCACCGGCTCGGAGGCCGACGGAATGCAGATCAAGCTCACGGGCGACCTCGGGTTCAACACGGACGCCTCGGAGGTCTTCTCCGACATCGACACGAAGCTCCTCCTCGCGACGGTGGCCCTGGTCCTCGTCCTGCTCGGCGCGATCTACCGGTCGGTGCTGGTCGCGCTGACGCCGCTGATCGTCGTCTTCTTCGCCTACACCATCGCCCAGGGCTTCATCTACCTCCTGGCCGAGGGCGGCGCGACGGTCTCCTCCAACTCGACCTCGATCCTGATCGTGCTCATGTTCGGGGTCGGCACCGACTACTGCCTGTTGCTGGTCTCCCGCTACCGCGAGGAGCTGCGACGGATCGAGGACAAGCACGAGGCGATGGCCCGGGCCGTGCGCCGCTCGGGGCCGGCGATCCTCGCCAGCGGCCTGACCGTGGCGCTGGCGATGCTCGTGCTCGTGCTCGCCGACTCGCAGAACACCGCCACCCTCGGCCCGGTGGCGGCGATCGGCGTCGTCAGCGCGATGGTCGCCGGGCTCACGCTGCTGCCGGCGCTGCTGACGATCTTCGGCCGCCGCGGATTCTGGCCGCGGCAGACCTCGGTCGAGTACGACCCAGAGCACCCCGAGGTAGGACGCCAGGGCGTCTGGCGACGCTTCGGCGACCGGGTGCTGCAGCGCCCCGGCCTGGCCCTCGCTGTGACCGGGGGCGTGTTCGTCGCCGGCGCCCTCGGCCTGCTCGCCTACAAGGTGGACTACTCGACCACCACCTTCTTCAAGACCTCGGTCGAGAGCGTCGAGGGCTTCGAGCTGCTCGAGGAGGCCTTTCCGCCGGGGCTCCTGGCGCCGATGACGATGCTCGTCCAGGCGGATGACGGCACGGTCAGCGAGGCGGACGTGGCCACCGCGGCCGCGGCGGCCGAGGACGTCGACGGCGTCGCCGCGGCGAGCCCGACCGTGGGGCCGGAGGGCGGGCTGGTGACATCGACGGACGGCTCGATCGCCTCGGTCGACGTCGTGCTCGACCAGGACCCGTACACGAAGGCCGCGCTGGGGATCGTCCCCGAGCTTCGCGACTCCGTGTCCGGATCGGTGGCCGGCGCCACCGTGCTCGTCGGCGGCGGCAGCGCGATCTCCTACGACTTCGACCAGGCGACCGAGAGCGACCTGAAGCTGATCGCGCCGCTGGCGCTGCTCGTGATCGCGATCATCCTCGCGATCCTGCTGCGCGCCCTGGTGGCCCCGCTCGTCCTGATCGCCAGCGTGATCCTCTCCTTCCTGTGCACGCTGGGCCTCTCGATCCTGTTCATCCGCTACGTCGTCGGCGATGCCGGCTTCGACGCCTCGATCCCGACCTTCGCCTTCATCTTCCTGGTCGCGCTGGGGATCGACTACACGATCTTCCTGATGGCCCGCGTGCGCGAGGAGGCGCGAACCCACGGGACCCGCGAGGGGATGCTGCGCGCGCTTGCCGCGACCGGCCCGGTGATCACCAGCGCCGGGGTGATCCTCGCCGGCACCTTCTCCGTGCTGATGACCCTGCCGGTCACCTTCACCTTCGACCTCGGTTTCATGGTCGCGCTCGGCATCCTGCTCGACACCTTCATCGTCCGGACGATCATGGTCCCCGCCGCCGTCGAGCTGCTCGGGGACAAGATCTGGTGGCCGTCGACCGCGCAGGGCAAGGCGGTCATCGGCGAGGAGACCGGCGAGCACCCGCAGCAGCCCCCGGCGCCGGCACCGGCATCGTCCGAGGCCCGTTAGCGCGCGGACAGTCTCGCGGAGCCCGCTCTGAGACCATCAGCTCGGTGGTGCCGCCGAGCGACGAGCCCCGATGAAGCCGGTGCGGATCGGCTGCTCGGGCTGGAACTACTCGGAGTGGCGCGGGCTCGTGTATCCGAAGCGCGTCGCCCAGTCGCGATGGCTCGAGCACTACGCGACGCTGTTCGACACGGTCGAGGTCAACGCCACCTTCTACCGGCTGCCGAAACGCGAGACGGTCGAGCACTGGGTGGCCGCGACACCGGACGACTTCGTCTTCGCGATCAAGGCCAGCCGCTACCTCACGCACGTGAAGCGGCTGCGCGATCTCAAGGGCCGCGTCGAGCGCCTGCTCGAGCCACTGGAGCCATTGCTGGCGACGCCGAAGATGGGTCCGCTGCTGTGGCAGCTGCCCGCCAACTTCCACCGCGACGACGACCGGCTCGCCGAGGCGCTCGCGGTGTTCCCGAAGCTGCGCAACTGCATCGAGTTTCGTCATCCGAGCTGGTTCACCCCCGAGGTGCTGGAGCTGCTGCGCGCCCACGGCGTCGCCCTCGTGGTCGGCGACCACCCCGAGCGCCCGTTCCAGAGCCTCGAGCCGACCGCCGACTGGGTCTACGTCCGCCTCCACCACGGCGGCCGCGGCCGCCGCGGCAACTACTCCGAGGCCGAGCTCGAAACCTGGAGGCGGCGGATCGCGGCCTGGCGCGCCGAGCGCGAGGTGTTCGTCTACGCGAACAACGACTGGGAGGGGTTCGCGGTCCGCAACGCGCGCTGGCTTCGCCGGCATCTCGAGGCGCGATAGCGCCCGGGCCTGCGCCGGCCCCGTTTCCCGCGACCGATCCCGGGTACGGGTGCGGTCATGGAATTATCACTACTGCTCATCGTCATCGGCATCGTGCTTGCCGTGCTCGTGCACTACGCGCTCGGCATCGCCCTGATCCTGATCGGGCTCGTGCTGCTCATCTGGCCGCGGATCTCGGCCGGGCGAACCAGTCGCGTCTGACCGTCGCGCAACCTCAACGCGTCTGAGGCGCGGACGGGCCCCCGGATCGGGCGGCCCGCTTCGCCGCCTCCAGGGCCTCGGGATCCTGGAGGTGGCACTCGACCTCGACCCCGTCGACCTCGAGCCGCCGCGGCTCTGCGCCGTGGTTGAAGCTGACCTCGACCGCGTCCTCCGTCGCCTCGGTCTCCGCGACCCCCTTCCACAGCGGGTCGTCGCGAGTAGCTGAGCGCATCGAGTCGAGCACCTCCGCCGCGTCCGCGCCCGAGTGGCCGTCGCCGGCGGGCAGGCGGGCGTCGAAGGTCGGCTCGTCGAGCTCGTCGAGGTCGCCGATCATCTCCCGCTCGCGCTCGTACTCGGTTTCGGGCAGCTCGGTCCAGCGGGTTTCGAGCCCCGCGCGAAGATCGCGGCTCTCCCAGCCGCAGACCTCGAACGCGCGCGGGCACCGGGGGTGAAAGCGACACCCGAGCGGCGGTGCGACCGCGTCTGGGATCTCGCCGCGAGGCAGGTCGCGGGGGACGCTGCGCTGCGGATCTGGCTCGGGGATCGCGCGCAGCAGGGAGGCGGTGTAGGGATGCTTGGGGTCGGCGTAGATCTTCTCGGCCTCGCCGAGCTCGACGATCCTGCCCAGGTACATGATCGCGATCCGGTCGCAGAAGAACTTCGCCGTCGCCAGGTCGTGCGTGATGTAGATGTAGGTCAGGTCGAGCTCGGACTTGAGCGCGATCATCAGCTCGAGGATCTTCGCCCGCACGCTCATGTCGAGCATCGAGACGGGCTCGTCGGCGACCAGGATGTCGGGGCCGAGGATGATCGCGCGCGCGAGCACGGCGCGCTGCTTCTGGCCGCCCGAGAGGTCGGTCGGGTACTTGCTCGCGAACTGAGATGCCGGCGCCAGGCCGACACGCTCGAGCGCTTCGGCAACGCGGCGCTCGCGGCCGGCCTTGTCGTCGGCGATCCCGTGGAAGCGAAGCGGATCGCCGATCGCGGCGCCGATCGTCATCGCCGGGTTGAGCGAGGCGTGCGGGTCCTGGAAGACGATCTGAAGCCGCCGGCGCAGCGGGCGCATCTCGGCTTCGCTGAGCCCCGTGATCTCGTCACCGCGAAGCCTGATGCTGCCGGCGGTGGCCGGGACGAGGCCGAGCATCGTTCGGCCCAGGGTGGTCTTGCCCGATCCCGACTCGCCTACGAGGCCGAGTACCTCGCCGTGGCGGAGGTCGAAGCTGACTCCGTCGACCGCCGCCACCGAGCCCGACTCGCGGCCGCGCAGCCGGTCGACGAACGAGCCTCGGATCGAATAGTGGGTGCTCAGGTCACGGACCTCGACCAGCGCCTCGGTGGTCGACTTCATCAGGCCTCCTCGGCGATCGCGATCTCGCCGCGCTCGAGCTTCTCGGTCCCGCCCTCGGGGATCTCCTCGCTCGGGGCCGTGCAGCCAGCAGGCGACACGCTGGCCACCGCCGGCCCTCACCTCAGGGGGCTGATGCTGCGGGCAGACCCGCATCGCCGCCGGGCAGCGGGGGTGGAATCGGCACCCGGCCGGGGGGTCGATCAGGTCCGGAGGTGCCCCGGGTATGTAGTTGAGCCCCTTGGTTCGCAGCGAGATCGTCGCCCGCAGAAGTTCGCGGGTGTAGGGGTGAGACGGCTCGGAGAAGACCTCGCGAGCGTCGCCCTCCTCGGCGAGCCGCCCGGCGTACATGACCGCGACGCGGTCGCAGGCCTCGGCGACGATCCCGAGGTTGTGGGTGATCAGCAACAGGCCGGTGTCGAAGTTCGTCCGCAGGTCGGCGAGGATGCCGAGGATCTGCGCCTCGACGATCACGTCGAGGGCGGTCGTCGGCTCGTCGGCGATCACGAGGCTGGGTTCGAGCACGAGCGCGAGCCCGATCATGATTCGCTGGCGCATCCCGCCCGAGAACTCGTGCGGGTACTGCTTGAACCGGGTCGGAGGGATCCCCATGTTCGCCAGCGTCTCGAGCGAGCGCTTCCGCATCTCCTCCTTGTCGAGCTCGGAGCGGTGCGTGCGCAGGGTCTCGAGGAAGTGGCTCTCGATCGTGTGCAGCGGGTCGAGGCGGGTCATCGGCTCCTGGAAGATCAGCCCGATGTCGGGCCCCCGCAGGTCGCGCAGCTCGTCGGCGTCGAGGCCGACCAGGTCGCGACCCTGGTAGAGCACCTGTCCGGCGATGCTGGCGTTCGTCGGCAGCAGGCCGAGGATGCCGCGCCCGAGGGTCGACTTGCCGCAGCCGGACTCGCCGACCAGGCCGACGGTCTCGCCGCGGTTGATCTCGAGTGTGACCCCGTCGACGGCACGGACCGGGTCGGCGCCGGTGCCGTACCAGACCCGCAGGTCGCGGACGTCGAGGACGGGCCCACGCTCACTCACGGTCGACCTCCGTGGTGCGCATCTCGGTCGCGCCCAGCGGCGGCGTCACCGGGCCGGCCGGCGCCCGCGTCGCCACCTCGTCCGGAATCTCGGGCGGGTCGATTGGCCGCTCGCGAATCAGCGGGTTGAGGGTGTCGTTGATTCCCTCGCCGACGAGAGTGAAGCCGGTGATCAGGAGCACGATCGCCAGGCCCGGGAAGAGACCCGTCCACCAGATCCCGGCGCCCGCGTCGTCGATCGCCCGCTGCAGGTCGTAGCCCCATTCCGCCGCCTCTGTCGGCTGGATCCCGTAGCCGAGGAACCCCAGCGCCGCCAGGGTGGCGATCGCGTCGGCGGCGTTCAGGGTCGCGATCGCGGGCACGTTCTGGATCACGTTGCTGAACACATAACGGGTGATGATCGTCCGCCGCGGGGCGCCGAGCGCCCGCGCGGCCTCCACGTAGTTCTCCTCGCGGACGCTGATCACGTGGTTGCGGACGACGCGGAAGTACTGGGGGATGTAGACGACCGTGATCGCGATCGCGGCCGAGAAGATCCCCTGCCCGATCGAGTCGGAGAGCAGGAAGGCGATCACGATCGCGAGCAGGATGTATGGGAAGGCGAACAGCGCGTCCGTGATCAGGACCAGGACCCGGTCGAGCCGGCCGCCGACGTAGCCCGAGATCAGCCCCAGCGGCACGCCGACCAGCAGCGAGATCACGACCGCGACGACGACGACCTCGATCGCCGTGCGCGAGCCCCAGATCACCCGCGAGAGCACATCGGTCGACTGCACCGTGGTCCCGAACACGTGCGTCGAATCGGGGTGGGCCTGTTTCGGGAAGCGGACCCCGTCGGCGCTGAACTGTTCGAACCCGTACGGCGCGATCAGCGGTGCGAAGACCGCAAGCACGAGGAAGAAGGCGACGATCGCCATCCCGCCGATCAGGATCCACTTGGAGGGCCCGCGTGCCTCGGTCATCGGCTTGGCCCAGCGCGGAACCCGCATCAGTAACGCACCCTCGGGTCGACGAGCGCGGCGACCAGGTCGATCAGCACGGAGATCACGACCACGGCGAGCGCAAACACGGTGATGATCCCCTGCACCGCGATGTAGTCGCGCTCGTCGAGATAGCGGATCAGCTCCGCCCCGAGCCCTGGCCAGTTGAAGGTCTGCTCGGTGACCACCGCGCCCCCGAGCAGGATCGCGAACTGCAGCCCGGCGATCGTGATCACCGGGACCATCGCGTTGCGGAAGGCGTGGTGGAAGACGACCCGGCTCTCGGAGACGCCGCGGGCCCGCGCGGCCTCGACATAGTCGCCCTTCATCGTCTGCATCAGGTTGACGCGCACCAGACGGATCATCACCCCGCTCACCACGAGGCCGAGGGTGACCGCGGGCAGGATCAGGTGGCGGACGCAATCCCAGAACGCGTCCCAGTTGCCCTGGATCAGGCTGTCGATCAAATACAGGTGGGTCGTTTTCGAAAGCTCGAAGTCGACGATCGGGCTCGCGCGCCCCGAGGTCGGTAACCCCAGGGCCGGGGCGATCCAGATCTGGGCGAGGAAGCCAAGGAAGAAGACCGGCGTCGCGTAGATCAGGATCCCGAACATCCGCCCGCCGAAGTCGATCGGCCCGTCACGGAAGCGCCCGGCCAGCAGGCCGACCGGGATCCCGACGGCGATCGTGATCATGAACGCCGCGACCGTGAGCTCGACGGTCGCGCTGCCGTTTTCGACCAAGATCGAGGTGACCGTGCGGTTGTCGGTCAGCGTCGTCCCGAGGTCGAGCGTGAACACATCTCCGAGGTACTCGGCGTACTGCTCCAGGATCGGCTTGTCGAAGCCGGCGGCGGCGCGGCGCTCGTCGAGCTCCTCCTGCGACAGCCGGCCGCCGAGCGCCGACTGGATCGGGTCGCCCGGGGCCACCCGCATCAGCAGGAAGACCATCGTCAGCAAGATGAAGACGGTCGGGATCGCCAGCGCCAGGCGCGTGAGCGCGTAGCGGCGGAGCGAGGTGCCGTGCGAGCTCACTCGGTTTTCGCGCCTCCACCCCCGGTACGCCGCCGCGGCCGGCGCAACCCCGCGCCGGCCGCTCCGGTCTCAGCGCACAAGCCGATCAGTTCTTGGTGATCAGCCAGAACCGGAAGATGAACGCGGGATCGAAGGTGTCCTCGACCCCTTCGACGCCGTCGCGAACCGCGCCGACCTGGTCGCCCTCCCAGATCGGGATGTTCGGCGCGTCCTCGGCCGAGATCTCCTGGATCCGCTCGAACGCCGCCTGGCGCACGGCGTCGTCGGTCGACGCCTTCTCCTCCGCGAGTAGCTTCTGAACCTCCGGGTTGCTGTAGTGGATGTTGAGGAAGCTGGTCTTGGAGAGGAAGTTGCCGACGTAGTCGTCGGGATCCGGGTAGTCCGGGAACCAGCCGAGCTGGTAGGTCGGGTACTTGTCGGTGAACGCCGCCTCCGAGTACTGGTTCCACTCGGTTGACTTCAGGGTCACGTCGAAGAGGCCGCTGTCGTCGAGCTGGCGCTTGATCTCGGCGTACTCGTCACCGGAGGCGGGCCCGTAGTGGGACGGGGTCCACCAGACCTCGAGCGGCACCGGGGTCTTGACGCCGGCGTCGGAGAGCGTCTGCGTCGCGGCGTCGACGTCCGGGGCATCGCCGTAGGCGTCTTTGAACGCGTCGGTGTGGTAACGGCAGGCTGGCCGGGATCATCGAGTACAGCGGCTTGACGGTGCCGTTGTAGACGTTGTCGACGATCGACTGGCGGTCGATCGTCTGCGCCACCGCCTGGCGGATCGCCAGCTTCTGGGCGTCGTCGTCGCCCGGCTGCAGGTCGAGGTTGAAGTTGAGGTAGCGGATCTCCGCGCCCTCGCCCTGGACGACGTTGACGCCCTCGGCCGACTTCAGGTCCTCGAGGTCGGTCGGCGAGAGGCTGCGGTAGGCGACGTCGACGTCGCCCTGCTCCACCGCCAGCTTCAGCGCCGAGGCCTTGTCGAAGTACTGGATGATCGCGGTATTGGTCTGGGCCGGATCCTCGCCGTTGTACTCGGTCGTTGGCCTGTAGGACCGTCTGCTGGCCGGGCTGGTACTGCTCGACCGTATAGCGGCCGGAGCCGATCACCGAGCTGTCGTCCTGGAGCTCGTCGGCCGGGAAGGTGTCGGACGGGACGATCGCGAACGAAGCGGTCGCCAGCACCGACGGCCAGGTCGCGTCGGGCTCGGCGAGGTGGAAGACGACCGTGCTCTTGTCCGGGGCTTCGACGCTCTTCATGTTCGCGAGCAGCGAGGAGGCGCCGTTGGGATCGGCGATCTTGACGTTGCGCTCGAACGAGAAGACGACGTCCTCGGCGTCGAGGGGGGAGCCGTCGGAGAAGACGCCGTCGCTCGGCAGCTTGCACTCGAAGGTGACGTCGTCGGTGAACTCACACGACTCGGCCGCCTCCGGCACCGGCTTCGTCTCGCCCGGCGGGAACTGGACCAGGTTCTGGTAGACGTTGTAGATGACGTCGTAGGAGGGGAGGTCGTAGGCACCGGCCGGATCGAGCGAGACCGGCAGGTCGGTGGTGCCGCGGATCACCGTGTCGGAGCTCCCGCCGCTGTCGCCCGAGTCGTCGCCGCAGGCCGCAAGGCCGAACCCAATCGCGGCTGCCGTGATCGCCGCCAACGCCACCCGGGCAATTCCAAGCATCGTTCCCTCTTTCACGTCGACTTCCGCCGCCGAGTGCGGCGTCTGGACCGGGACTACCCTGAATCGGCCGCGGTTACACCCGGCTGGCCGCGGCGGCAGCCGGGGAGGGATCCTCGCGGCCGACCGGGTGGTGGCAGGCGGCCCAGTGGTCGTCTGCCGTAGTTGACCAGCGGCGGCTCGACCTCGGAGCAGATCTCGGTCGCCCGCGGGCAGCGGGTGTGGAAGCGGCACGCCGCCGGCGGGTTCGCCGGGCTGGGGACGTCGCCCTCGAGCACGATCTGCTCGCGGGCGGCGTTGGCGCGCGGGTCCGGGATCGGCACCGCGGACAAGCAGCGAGACCGTGTACGGGTGGATCGGGTGCTGGTAGACCGCGTCGGCGGGCCCGATCTCGACGATCTTGCCCAGGTACATGACCGCGATCCGGTCGGCGACGTGGCGGACGACGCTGAGGTCGTGGGCGACGAACAGGTAGGTGAGCTTGAACTCCTCCTGAAGGTCCTCGAGCAGGTTGATGATCTGAGCCTGGATCGAGACGTCGAGGGCGGAGACCGGCTCGTCGGCGATGATCAGCTTCGGGTTCAGCGACAGCGCGCGGGCGATCCCGATCCGCTGGCGCTGGCCACCCGAGAACTCGTGCGGGAAGCGGTTGTAGTGCTCGGGGTTGAGCCCCACCCGCTCGAGCAGCTCGCGGACCGCGTCGCGGACACCGCCACGATCGACGATCCCGTGCATGCGCATCGGGTCGCCCGACGATCTGGGCGACGCGCTTGCGCGGGTTCAGCGACGCGTAGGGGTCCTGGAACACCATCTGCATGTGCGATCGCAGTGCCTGCGCGACTCCGTTGCCGCGGATCCCGGTGATCTCGTTGCCCTCGAAGCGCACGGAGCCCGAGGTCGGCTCGATCAGCTGCAGGATCGAGCGCGCGAGGGTCGACTTGCCGCAGCCGGACTCGCCGACCAGCCCGAGCGTCTCGCCGCGGTCGATGGTGAACGAGACGTCGTCGACCGCCCTGCACCGCGCCGATCTGCCGGTCGAACAGGATCCCCGCCTTGATCGGGAAGTGCTTGACGAGGTGGTCGACCTCGAGGATCGGCTCCTCGCCCCCCCGGCGCGAACCCTCGAGCTCGGCCGCGGACGGAGCGGGGACGTCGCCCGAGCGGTCCTCGTCCGCGTCGCGGGCCTCCTCGGCGTGCCTGGCCTCGGTCTCGCTCATGCCGCCGGCTCCTGGAGGCCGATCTCGCCCGAGCCGACGACCCGCAGGGTGCGCTTCTGCTCGGGCGGCAGCCAGCAGCGGTCCGCTGTGTCCGCGCTCGGGGATCCGCTCCTCGAGCGGCGGCAGCTCGGCGCAGCGGTTGAAAGCATGCGGGCAGCGGGGCCGGAACGAGCAGCCCTCGGGCAGCGCGATCAGCGACGGCGGCTGGCCGGCGATCTGGGCCAGGCGAGCGGTCCGCGGCTGGTCGATCCGGGTCAGCGACCCGAGCAGGCCCCAGGTGTAGGGGTGCTGTGGGTCGTAGAAGATCTGGTCCAAGGTCCCCGACTCGACCACCCGGCCGGCGTACATCACCATCACCCGGTCGGCGACCTCGGCGATCACCCCGAGGTCGTGGGTGATCATGATCACCGCCATCCCGAACTCCTGGCGCAGGCGCTCGATCAGCTTCAGGATCTGGGCCTGGGTGGTGACGTCGAGCGCCGTCGTCGGCTCGTCGGCGATCAGCAGCTTCGGGTCGTTGGTGAGCGCCATCGCGATCATCGCGCGCTGGCGCATGCCGCCGGAGAACTCGTGCGGGTACTCGCCCGCGCGGCGCTCGGGGTCGGGGATCCCGACCAGGCCGAGGAGCTCGACCGCGCGCGCTCATTGCGGCGTCGTTGTCGAGGTCCTGGTGCACCTGGATCGCCTCGACGAGCTGCTTGCCGACCTTGTAGAACGGGTGCAGGGAGGAGAGCGGGTCCTGGAAGATCATCGAGATCTGGCTGCCGCGGATCTCGCGCAGCTCGTCCTCGTCCAGCTCGTTCAGGTCGCGGCCCTCGAACAGGATCCGGCCGGAGATCTCGGCGTTCGACGCTCGGGTGAGCCCGAGGATGCGTCAGGTTGGCGACGCTCTTGCCCGATCCGGACTCGCCGACGATCCCGAGCATCTCGCCCGCGCGCGACCTCGAACGAGACCCCGTCGACCGCCTTGACCGTGCCCTCGTCGGTGTCGAAGTGGACCGCCAGGTCCTCGATTCGCAGCAGCGGCTCGGCGCTCATTGGTAGCGCACCCGCGGGTCGAGATAGGCGTAGGCGATGTCGACGACCAGGTTGAGGGTGACGATGAAGAAGGCGCCGAACAGGGTGATCCCCTGGATCATCGGCAGGTCGGAGCGCTTGATCGCGTTGAAGGTCTCGGCCCCGATCCCGGGGATGTTGAACACGATCTCGGTGAGGATCGCGTTGCCGGCCAGCAGCACCGCGACGTCGAGGCCGAGCAGGGTGACGATCGGGGTGATCGCGCGAGCGCAGCGCGTGCTGCATGATCACCCGCCGCTCCGGCAGGCCCTTGGCGCGCGCGGTGCGGATGTAGTCCTCGCCCATCACGTCGATCATCTGCGACGCGCAGGTAGCGGGCGTAGATCGCCGCGGTCGCGGCGGCGAGCACCGCCCACGGCAGCAGCATCGAGCCGACCTTGCCGATGAAGTCGTCGGCCTCGGCGTAGCTGCCGATCCCGGGAAGATCGGGATCACCCCGACGTCCTGGGCGAACAGGTAGAGGGCGACGAGCCCGAGCCAGAACACCGGCGCCGAGATGAACGCGAGCGTGGTGATCATCGTCGTGCGGTCGAGCAGCGAGCGGCTCTTGACCGCGGAGATGATCCCGACCGGGATCGCGATCGCGAGCCAGACGATCACGGCGCCGATGACCAGCATCGCGGTCGCCGGCAGGTCGGAGATGATCACGTCCTTGACGTCGGCGTTCGACTGGTAGCTGCGCCCGAAGTAGAGCGGGCCGTGGGCGTCGGTGCCCGGCAGGTCGAGCGGCGTGAACACGCCCTTGATGTAGATCCAGAACTGCGTCGAGCACCGACTTGTCGAGTCCCGAGCGACTCGCGGATCGCCTGCGATCTGGTCCTCGTTGGCCTGGCGGCCGGCGCGCAGCTGCGCGGGATCGGCCGAGGGGAAGACGTAGAAGAGGACGAAGACGACCGCGCTGACGAGCACCAGCAGCAGGCACCGACCAGAGCAGGCGGCGGATGATGTAGCGGGCCATCGTCGGGATTGGTGTAGAGGGCGGGACCCGCCGCCCGAGTGGCGGCGGGTCCCTTCCGCGTGCTCAGGTGATCAGCGGGTCTGGGTCCTCACTGCTTCAGGGACGTGAACGCGAGATCCCAGTTCGCGTTGAACAGGTTGATCACGCCCGCCACGTCGGCCGACTGGATGTTGGCCTGGTTGTCCCAGATCCACGGGATCGCCGCGGCCTGCTCGATGATCATCGTGTCGACGTCGCCCCACGCCTGGTTGCGCTCCTCCTGGTCGTCGATCAGCGTCGCCTCGTTGATCGCGTCGTTGATCTCCGGCACGTCGAGCTGCGGCCAGTTGGAGTTGTTCTCCGGGACCACGTTCTCGCCGTTGAACGTCGGGTCGAGCATCGACTGACCGTCGTTGAAGTCCTTCAGCCAGCCCACGTTCGGGCAGACTTCGGGGCGTTCTGCCGGAACGCTGCAGAACCTCGTGTACATGACGTCGTGGGTGACCTTCTGGAAGTTGACCTTGAAGCCGAGCTCCTCGAGCTGGCTCTTGACCACCTCGGCGGTGTCCGAGCCGGGAGGCGAGTCGTCGCCGACCATGGTGATCTCGCACTCCGATCCCTCGCACTTCCCGCTCTCATAGCCGGCCTTCTTCATGTACTCGGCCGCCAGCTCCGGATCGCCCTCGGGGTTGGCGATGAAGTCGAGGTCCGGGCCCTCGAGGCCGCCCGCTTCCTCGAACCCCGGGAACGTCCGGCGGCAGGAAGTGGCGTCGCCACCGGCCCGACCAGCTCACCGCCGCGCGTGTTGCGCAGGTCGGTCCGGTTGGAGTCCGCGATCACCGCCTTGCGGACGTTGATGTCGTCGAACGGCGGCAACTGCGTGTTCAGGGCGATGTAGCGGTTGCCGCCGCTCGGCGGTCAGCGTCAGCTGGCCCTCCTCACCCGAGGTCGCCGCCTGCTTGATCGACGGTCGGCGGGGCCGTGAAGTCGCCGTTGACCTGGGCGCTGCCCGTCGAGGATCTTCTTCGACGCCGAGACCGTGTCGGCGAAGCCCTCCTGGATCGTCGATCTCGTCGAGGTACGCGGGCCGGTAGTCCGCCGTCCGAGGCCTCCCAGTTCGGGTTGCGGACCAGGTGGATCTCCTTGTTCGGCGTGTAGCCGGTCGAGCTCGCCGTCTCGGCGTCGTTCTCGATCATGTACGGGCCCGGTCGCGACCTGGTTCTCGCCGTAGGTCGACGGGTTCTCCGCGTCGAACTCCTTCGCGTACTCCTCCGGCACCGGGGCGCGAGACCGGCAGCGTCAGACGCGCCGATCACGCCGAGCGAGCTCGTGTCGGTGAGCTTGATCTCGAGCGTCGTGTCGTCGGTCGCGGTGATCCCGCTGATGTCGGGCGCGCCGCCGGTCGGGTCGTCCTGGGCCTGCCTTGACGGCCTCGTCGATGCCCGTCGACGCCGGCCAGGTAGGTCTGCACGTAGCCGTTCGGCACGCCGGGCAGCAGCGAGCGCTCGATCGCGTACTCGACGTCGGCGGCGGTCGCCGCGCGGTCGACCGGCGGCGAGAACTTGACGTCGTCGCGGATCGTGTAGGTGATCGTCTTGCCGTCCTCGGAGACCGTCGGGCGCCTCGGTCGCCAGCAGCGGCGTCGGCTGCTCGACGTCGTCCGGCGCGTAGCCCTCGAGCTGGGACTGGGTCGCCGAGGTGACCATGTAGGTGAACTGGTAGTAGGCGGCGCCCGGGTCGATGTAGTCGACGTCGGAGGCCGCGATCACGGTCAGGCTCGCCGCCCTCCTGGGCGTCGTCGGGCGCCTCGGTCGGCGGCGCGAACTCGCTCGTCGGCCGAGCTCGCTGAGCTGGCCGTCGTGCTGGAGCTCGTCGTCGTCGCCACACGCCGACGCGGTCAGCGCCAAGGCGACGATGGCACCCGAGCACAAGCAGCCATCGCAGCTTGGTTTGCATCGTCTGTCCTTTCTGTTGAGGATGGGCTGCGGAAAGGCTTCGTCATCTCAGCTCCGCTTCTTGCGCGGGTTGAGCGCGTCCTGCATCGCGTCGCCGACGAAGTTGAAGGCGAGCACGGTGAACAGCAGCGCGAGGCCGGGGAAGAGCATGTACCACCAGGCGTCGCTGAAGATCGGGGTGGCGTCGGAGATCATCTGCCCCCAGCTCGGCTGGTCGGTGACGCCGACGCCGAGGAACGAGAGCGCCGCCTCGTAGAGGATCACCTGCGGGATCAGGATCGAGGCGTAGACGATGATCGGCGCGGTCAGGTTCGGCAGCAGCTCGCGGAAGATGATCCGCGAGTTGCGAGGCGCCCATCGAGCGCGAGGCCTCGACGAACTCCTTCTCGCGCAGCGAGAGCACCTGGCCGCGGACGATCCGCGCCATGTAGGTCCAGCTGGTGAACGCGATCACGAAGATCACCACCCCGATCCCGGGCTTGATCAGCCCGCCGAGGCAGCCGGCCCCGCCGCCGTGGTCGGCCGAGCGTGCAGGCCGCGGCGAGCCCGGTCGCCAGCAGCAGGTAGGGGATCGCCAGCAGGACGTCGACGCTGCGCGAGATCGAGGGTGTCGGTCCAGCCGCGGAAGTAGCCGGCGAGCAGGCCGGCGACGATCCCCAGCGACCGTGGCGATGAAGGTGGCGACGAAGGCGACGATCAGCGAGACGCGGGCGCCGTAGACCGTCGCGGCTGAAGACGTCGCGGCCGAGCTGGTCGACGCCGAAGAGATGGTCGGAGCTGGGGCCGGTCGGGGTCGCGAACAGCGGGTCGAGCGCGGCCGTGTCGCGCTCGTCGGGGCCCGGCGCGCCGGCGATGTCGACGACCACCGGGGCGAAGATCGCGATCAGGATCAGAGGACGATGAAGACGAGCGCGCCGAGCGCGAGCTTGTCGTCGAGGAAGCGCCTCCAGAACAGCTGCCATGGGGTGCGCGGCAGCGCTGCGCCCGCCTCGATCTCGGTGAGCTCCGCTCCGGCGCCCGACGGGAGCCGGGTGGTCCTCGCGAAATCCGCTGGCCTCCAAGCGCTCCCCCCGGCCTCAGTCCGGCATGCTCTCTCATGCGCCAAAAAACACTAGCTCAGGCGGCTAAAGCGTGTGCGGGAACGGGCACCGCTGGACATTCGTACCCATTCGCGCCCGCGCGCTACTCGCCCTCCTTCAGCCGCCAGCTCGAGTAGTCGTTGCGATACACGGGATGAAAGACCGCGCTCGGCCGGGTCCATGCGCTCGGAGAAGAAGGTGGCGACGGTCGGATGGCCCAGCGGCGCGACGTAGCTCTGCGGCGGCGAGACCGCGTATCGGTCGAGGGCGCGCCATGCCTCGGAGTCCGCCTCCGAGTCGGCGTTGACCTCCGTCGAGGCGCCGAGGCGGTCGAGCTCGCCGGCGATCAGGGGATCGTCGAGCCCGGCCGCCGCGGCGAAGAACCCGAGCGCGCGAGGCGGCTCGGGGGCGAGGACGTCGATGCCGGTATGGCTTCGCGCGTGGCGCCGCTCCGGCACTCGCCTCGAGCCCGATCCGGTCCAGGGTGTCGACGTAGGCACGGGCGAGCGCCCGCTCGGTTGCGTCGCGCCCGCTCGCCACCTCACCCGCGCGCCGGCGCACCCCGCCTGGTCGATCAGGGCCCGCGCGGCGGCGAGGTCGGGCGGCCGGCTCGGGTCGCCGTAGGGGCACTCGTCGGTGTCGAGCGTCTCGTCATAGCCGGGGACGCCGGGAGCGAGCAGCGCGCAGCCGGGCTCGCCGCCGTACGTCCGGGCGAGGCGCCGGGCGGTCGAGGGCGGCGTTGACCGCCTCGCGCACCAGCGGGATCGGCGAACGGCGCCGCGCCGGCGGTCGAAGTAGGCGTACCAGGTCGCGGGCGCCGGGTGCTCGATCAACCGCTCGCCGGCCTGCTCGAGGATCGTCGGCCGCAGCGCGGCCGGCGGCGGGTCCCTGCATGTAGTCGAGCTTGCCGTCGAGCACGTCCTGGGCCTGGCGCGCGCTCGCCCGGGACCACCCGGGTGGTGATCTCGGCGATGTTGCCGGTCGGGATGTCGGGGATGTCGAGCTCGGCGAAGGTCGGGCTTCGCCTGAGCACGAAGCCGCCGTCCGAGTCGGTGGAGGTGATCTCGTAAGGGCCGACGCCGGGCGGCGGCGTCGCGCTCAGGTCGCGAAACGGGGTCCGCGCCGGGACCGGCGCCGCGTATGGGAGCGCGAGCGCGTCGGCGAACCTCGGGTCGGGGGCGTCGAGCGTGATCGTGATCTCGCCGGTCTCGTCGTCGGAGTCGATCCCCTCGATCCCGGCCTCGGGGTCGGCCGCGGCCAGGTAGTCGCCGGCGCCCTCGATGCCCGCGTAGAGCCCCGCGGCGGCCGAGTCGAGGTAGAGGGTCCTGGCGATCGCGTGCTCGAAGTCGCCCGCGCGCACCGGCGATGCCGTCGGAGTAGGTGAGTCCCTCGCGCAGCTCGAGCGAGTAGGTGCGCCCGTCGGCCGAGATACGCGGGGGAGGTCCGAGGCGAGGCCCGGGATCAGCTCGGCGCCCTTCTCGCCTTCGGCGTGGCGGTAGGTGAGCAGCGGCGTGTAGACGAGCCACAGCGCCTCCAGCGCCCCGATCCCCGATGCGAGCGCGGGATCGAGATCGGTCGGCCCGGCGCCGCGGGAGATCGTGATCGGGTCGTCGGGCTCCTCGTCAGTGCCGCAGCCGGCGGGCGCTGCCACCGCAGCGCAGATCAGCAGCGAGGCGATCAGCTTCGCTCGACGAGATGCGGCCCCGGTCACCGCCGCGAGTCTAGGCCCGAAGTCGCTCCTGCTCGGGCTTCGCGCCCTACTCCGGCTTCGGGCTGGGGAACTGGCTGCGCATGACGGCGTCCCAGGCGCGGTCGGTGAGCAGCGCGCGCTGGCCGATCGCCATCCTGGCCGAGGCCGTGACCTTGTAGCGCGGCTTCGGGTTGCGCGACGAGATCGCCCGCTCGATCGCCCGGGCGACCGTCTCGGGGCCGCCGCCGAGCCTCGCCATCGGGCCGTCGTAGACGCCGAGCGTGGCGGCGCCGACGGCGGCGTTGAAGCTCGCGTACGGGTCGTCGCCGGCCTCGGACGCCGGGTCCGCGGGATGGGCCAGGGAGCCGGCCGCGGTCTCGCCGAACCGGGTCGTGATCAGGCCCGGCTCGATGATCGACACCCGAACGCCGAAGCCCCTGACCTCGAACCGCAGGGCGTCGGAGAGCGCCTCGACCGCGTACTTGGTCGCGTGGTAGGCGCCGCCCCCGGGGAAGACCAGCTTGCCGCCCATCGAGCTCAGGTTGACGATCCGGCCCCGGCCCGCCGCGCGCATCTTCGGCAGCACCAGCTGGCACATCCTCACCAGGCCGAAGACGTTGGTCTCGAACTGCGCTCGCAGCCTCTCCATCGGCAGCGTCTCGAGCGCCCCCGACTGGCTGTAGCCGGCGTTGTTGACCAGCGCTCCGACGGCGCCGTCGGCCGCCTCCACCGCCTCGACCGCCGCCCGCATCGAGCCTTCGTCGGTGACGTCGAGGGCCAGGGTCTCGCAGCCCGCGTCGCCGAGGTCGGCGATCGAGTCGAGGTTGCGCGCGGTCGCGTAGACCTTCCAGCCCCGAGCCGCCAGGTGGGTCGCGGTCTCGCGGCCGATTCCGGACGAGCAGCCGGTGATCAGGACGGCTCCGGGGTCTTCGCTCATGCGATGCCTTTCTCGGGGTGGTGGCCGGATGGCTTCGATCCTCCCACGAACCCGGTCCCCGCCGGGACCCTAGGGGACCCATAGAGTGGGCGCGATGCGAGCGGTGACCTTCCAGGGGCCGGGGGAGGTGCGCGTCGACGACGTCGCCGAGCCCGAGCTGAGCGCTCCGGACGAGGCGATCGTGCGGGTCGAGGCGACCGGGGTCTGTGGCTCCGACCTCCACATCTACCACGGCCGGGTGGCGATCGAGCAGGGGTTCACCCTCGGCCACGAGTACGTCGGCACGGTGACCGCGGTCGGCGACGACGTTGGCTCGGTGGCGACCGGCGATCGCGTCCTCGGCACCTACTGCAGCGCCTGCGGCGAGTGCTTCTTCTGCCGTCGCGGCGACTTCCACAAGTGCGACTCGGGTCGCGTCTTCGGCCACGGCAAGACGCTCGGCTCGCTGCAGGGAGCGCAGGCGGAGCTGCTGCTGGTGCCGAACGCCGACCTCACGCTGCGGCCGGTGCCCGCGGGGATGTCGGACGACGTCGCCCTGTTCGCCGGCGACGTGATGGGGACCGGGTATCACGCGGTGGTCGAGTGCGACGTGGGGGCGGGATCGGTCGTTGCGGTGCTCGGCCTCGGCCCGGTCGGGCTCTGCGCCGTGCAGGCGGCGCTCGCGGAGGGCGCTGCCGCGGTGGTCGCCGTCGACACCGTCACCGAGCGGCTCGAGCTCGCCCGCGAGCTCGGCGCCGAGCCGGTCCACCTGACCGAGGAGGATCCGCGGGCGGCGGTCAAGGCCCTGACCGAGGGTCGCGGCGCCGATGCGACGGTCGACGCGGTCGGCCACCCCGACGCGCTCGAGCTGGCCTGCCGGCTGACCCGCAAGGCGGGCACGGTCTCCGCGACCGGGGTCTACGCCGAGCGGATCGAGGTCCACATGGGGATCGTCTGGATCAAGGCGCTGACCTTGAAGACCGGGCACGCGAACGTGATCAAGCACGTCGACCCGGTGCTCGAGCGGCTCGCCTCGGGAGCGCTCGACCCGACCCCGCTGGTGACCCACCACATGGGCCTCGACGAGGCGGCCGAGGCGTACGCGATCTATGACCGCCGCGAGGCGTTGAAGATCGTGCTGAGACCGTGAGGCCGGGCGACACGATCACCTGGGAGCAGTTCGAGGCGGTCGAGATGCGGGTCGGGCGGATCGCCTCGGTTGACGACTTTCCCGAGGCCCGGGTGCCGGCGTGGAAGCTCGAGGTCGATTTCGGTCCCGAGCTCGGCACCCGCCGCTCGTCCGCGCAGATCACCAGCTACTCGCGCGAGGAGCTCGAGGGTTCGCTGATCGTCGCGGTGGTCAACTTCCCGCCGAAGCGGATCGGCCCGTTCACCTCCGAGGCGCTGGTCCTCGGGGCGCTTGACGACGAGCTCGGGGTGGTCCTGGTGCGCCCCGATCGCGACGTCGCGCCCGGCGACCGGATCGCGTAGGCCTCAAGGCCCCGGCCCGTTGCGCGAGGCCTGGTAGGCGAGTTGGACGTGGGTGCGGGCGACGGCGATGAACTCGCGCGCCTCGCCCTCGTCCGGCCCGCCGATCGGGCTGACCACCGCGTTGGCGAGGGGGATGAAGTCGAGCTCGCCGTGGTTGAGGTAGTCCGAGAGCCGGCTGCGATAGCCCTCGCGCGGCATCGTCACGTCGCCGACGATCCGGTAGTGGGTTGTTTCGAGCACGATCCGCTCGACCCGGGTGTCCATCCGCCAAACCTATCGGCAGCGCCGTGGTCCGGGACGAGCCACGCGTTACGCGGCCGCTGTGCGAGGGTAGGTCGGTAGCCGACGTGTCCGACATGCTTCGCACGTACCTCCAGGACCACCACGCGGGAGCGACGGCCGGCGTCGAGCTCGCGCGCCGCGCCGCCGGGTCCAACGAGGGCAACGATTACGGTGCCGAGCTGAGCCGGATCGCCGATGAGATCGAGGCCGACCGCGAGGCCCTCGAGCGGGTGATGGAGAGGCTCGGGGTGAAGCCGAGCACGGTCAAGGACGCGGCCGGCTGGACCGCCGAGAAGCTCGGCCGGCTGAAGCCCAACAACAGCCTGCTCAGCTACTCGCCGCTCAGCCGGGTGGTCGAGCTCGAGGGGCTGGTGATCGGCGTGACCGGCAAGCTCGGCCTCTGGGAATCGCTGCGCGCCGCGGTCGGCGAGGGCCTGAACGGGACCGACTTCCCCGCGCTCGCCGAGCGCGCCGCCGATCAGCGCTCGCGGCTCGAGGCGCTGCGCAAGCGCGCCGCAGCAGAGGCCTTCGAGGACGCCTGAGCCCCTAGAGGCGGTCGGCCTCGGGGTCTGCGAAGGCCTGCCGCGCGTCCGCCGGGTCGGCGTAGACGCGGACCGCGAGCACACGGCCCTCGCGCAGCGTCCACAGCCATGCGTTCTGGGAATCGAGGAAGCCGCGCTCGTGCCAGGCCCGCACCCGACCGAAGACGAGCACCTGCCCGTCGCCCACGGGGTGGAAGTGCTGGGGCTGGAGCTCGAGGCGCTTCCACTGCTCGGCCAGGTCATCGAAGTACTCGGCGAGGCCCTTATAGCCTCGGTACGGCTCGGTGCGCCCGGCGAGCAGGCCGGTGACCGTGGAGACCTCGATCGTCTCGTCCGCGAGGTCCCTGAGTGCGTCCAGGTCCCGGTCCCCGAAGGCCGAGTAGGCCTTGCGGATCAGCGTCTCCCCCTCGACCTGCATCGACTAGATATACCCGATCCGGGGCCCGGGATCCGCCGAGCCCCGCGCCGGGGGCGCTCGCCCGCCGGGGCACGGAGTAGGGTCCGGCCCGCAACCTACAGACGGGACAACGACACCCATGAGCGTGAACCAAACCGCAGTATCCGTGCGTCGATTGGCAGTCGGCGCGCTCGTGGGAGCCGCGATCGCCGCGGGCCTTGCGGCATGCGGCGACGACGACTCCGACGATGGCGAGACGGAGGAGACCACGGCCTCGACCGAGGAAGTCACCCTGACGGCGACCGAGTACGAGTTCGATCTCTCCGCGACTCCCGGCACCGACACCAAGACCGTCCAGTTCCAAAACGACGGCGAGGAGCCCCACGTCCTGGTCTTCGCCAAGATCAACGAGGGCTTCACCCTCGACGAAGCGATCGAGCTCGAGGGCGAGAAGGGCTCGGCGGAGACCGTCGGCGAGAGCCAGGCCGAGCCGGGCACGACCCAGACGGTCAAGATCAATCAGCCGCTCGAGCCGGGTTCCTACGCGATGCTCTGCCCGCTGCAGACCAAGCAGGGCGAGCCGCACTACGAGCTCGGCCAGCTCCAGGAGTTCCAGATCGAGTAGGCGGCCCGTCCCGGGCGGCCAAGGCGCGCTTGCAAGATGATCGGCCCGCTCGAGATCGTGATCATCATCGTCGTCTTGCTGCTGATCGTCGGCTACCGCAAGCTGCCCGCCCTGGGCAGATCCGCGGGCGAGGGCGCCAGGGAGCTGAAGGGCTCGGTGCAGGACATGGTCGGCGACAAGGCCGACCCGAAGACGCTCGGCAAGTCGGCCGGCAGGGGCCTGCGCGAGGCGCGCGAGTTCCGCGACGCGCTCACCGGCAAGTCGGAGGAGGCCGCCGCGCCCGAGCCGGCGACCGCCGCCGAGCGGCAACCGGCCGCGGAGCCGGAGTCGCAGCCGGACGAGCCGCAGCCGGGCGCGGAGCGCACCGGCTCGACCGAGCCGGCCACCGGGGCCAAGCCGGAGCCGGAGGAGCCCGCCGCGGAGGACGAGCGCGACTAGAAGCCGCTACGAGGCCGGTGCGATGTTGTTGTTGAGCCGGAAGAAGTTCTCCGGGTCGTACTTCGCCTTCACCTCGGCGAGCCGGCGCAGGTTGCGGCCGAAGGCGTCGTCCACGTGCTCGTCCAGGTCCTCGCCGGCGTTGCCGGTGAAGTTGAGGTAGACGTCGCCGGTGCCGAACTCCGAGACCGCGTCGAAGGTCGAGCGCACGAACCCGACGATCTCCTCGTCGGTCGCCTGCTCGTCGGTCCAGAGGCCGTCGATCGAGATCATGTACGGCGCCTCGCGGGTGGCGAAGGCCGTCTCCTCGGGATCGACGTCGGCGATCGCGCCCCCCATCAGGAAGGTGTTGACCATCGTCAACGGCGCCGGGCGCTCTTTCGCCCGCCCCGCGATCACGTCGATCGCTTCGTCCGAGAGCTCGTCGATGTACTGCGCCTTCCAGTAGCCACGCAGCGCGCCGCGGGGGAACAGCGGGTCGAACCCGGTCTGCACCGCGGCGTACGGGGTCGGGCCCGACATGTCGAACAGCACCGTTCCGAGCTCCCGCAACGGCTTGGTCGCCTCCATGCCCTCATCGGCATCGCCCGCGTAGACGCCGCCGACGATCGCCACCGGGCGGTCGTGGACCGCCTCCGGCATCTCGGGGTTGGCCGGGAAGGTGATCGTGACGATGACCGAGGTGACCTCGTTCGGCGCCTGCTCGACGTACTCGCGCCACCCGCGGAGGACCTCCGTGACCTCCTCCAGCGGGTACATCGTCGCCGAGAAGGCCACGATCGGCCCGAGCTCCTGGAGCTCGAAGGTGAAGGAGGTGACGACGCCGAAGTTGCCGCCGCCGCCGCGCAGGGCCCAGAACAGGTCCTCGTTGGAGTCCTTCGACGCGGTTCGGACCTCGCCGTCCGCGCACACGACCTGCGCCTCGACCACGTGGTCGCAGGAGAGCCCGTGCTTGCGCCGCACCCAGCCATAGCCGCCGCCGAGCGTCAGTCCGGCGACCCCGGTGTCGGAGACGACGCCGCCCGGGGCGATCAGCCCGAAGGCCTGGGTCTCGCGGTCGACGTCACCCCACAGCGCTCCGCCCTGGACGCGCGCGATCCGCCGCTCCGGGTCCACCTGGACCCCGTTCATCGACGCGAGGTCGAGCAGCATCCCGCCCTCGATCGACGACAGCCCGGCGATCGAGTGGCCGCCACCGCGCACCGCGATCGCGAGCCCCTGCTCGCGGGCGAAATTGACAGCGTCGACGACGTCCGCCGTTCCGGTGCACTGGACGATGACCGCGGGCTCGCGGTCGTGCATCATGTTGAAGACCTTGCGCACCTCGGCGAACTCGGGGTCGGCGGAGGTGAGGGCCGGCCCGCGAAGCTGGCCTCGGAGCTCCTCCAGCGCGTCGTCGGAGAGGCTGGTCGGCGCTCCCTCGAGTGTCGCTACGTTCGTGCTCATCGGCTGACCTCCGCGATCGCTTGGCTTGGAGTGTGAGGCGAATCTATCCCCAGCCCGGCCGCCGGTCAACCTCGCTGTGACCAAGCTCACCTTGCCCCCCCGGCCCCAGCCGGGCGCCGGGTGAACGAACTCGCCCGGACTCGCCCATGGGAGGGCGAGCGGACCGGGGACCTGGGGAAACTAGGCGCGTTCCGGGCACGAAAACCACCCCACATGGAGGGAAGATGCGAAACAGGCTGATCCTCGCCGGGATCGTCGCGGTCCTGGCGGTCGCGCTCACGGTCCCGATGATGGCGAACGGGGCCACCAGGCTCACCGCCAAGATGAGCGGCTCGGAGATCGTCAACCCGAACGGCGGAGACCCGGATGGCAGCGCCGTGCTCCGGCTGCGGGTCAACCGGGTCAAGCAGCGGATCTGCTACGTGCTCCGATTCGAGAACCTCGACGCCGTCACCGGCGCCTTCATTCACCGGGGCGCGGCGGGCGCGGTCGGGCGCGACGCCGCCGTGCTGTTCAACCACAGCGCGACGAGCCCGGAGGAAGGTTGCGAGCACAACATCAAGTCGCGGATCATCAAGCGGCTGAAGCGCAAGCCCACCGTGCACTACGCGGACGTGACGACGAAGAAGTATCCGGACGGCGCGGTTCGCGGTCAGTTCAACTAGCCCGCGGTCCGCAACGCGTGACATGGCGCGCCGGGAGCGATCCCGGCGCGCTTTGTCGTTTGAGCTAGCTCGCCCGCGGCTCGATCAGCAGCGCCCGGGCGACGGCGAGCGGCTCGCCGTCGGCCGACAGGACGGCGGAGCCGGCGTGGCGCTTGCGGCCCTCGATCGTCGATCGGCCAGGCGATCACCACGTGCTCGTCGCCGGCAACGACGGGCGCATCGACCCGCGCCGTCAGCCGCGCGAGCACGCTGATCGGCAGCTCCTCGCCCAGGTACGCGGCGAAGAAGGTCGGGCAGTCGAGCACCGCCCAGACGAACTCCGGCAGCGCGTGGCCGGTCGGGTCGGCCGTCCACGAGGGCGGCGTCCACGGCGAGGCGACCAGCTCCCGCTCCTCCACGGCGCCGGCGAAGACCCCGAAGGCGTCCTCGCGATCGCGCCCGCAGACGAAGCAGCGGCTGAAGACCTCGCCGGAGAGCCCGCGATACCCGGCTGCCGCGGCGTGGGCCTCGGGCGGGCTCACCGGCGCCGGCACGTCGGCCTCGACCTCGGCCACCGAGCGTCCCTCGGCGACGACCGCATCCCCGTCGAGCACCCGCACCGAGCCGCCGCGTTCGCGGACGACCTCGAGCGGCCGGTCGAGCGGTACCGGGCGGCGCAGGCTGACTTCCGCAGGCCCCTCGAGTAAGCGGGCGACGAGGCCTGCGGAGTAGCCGCCGTTGCCGCTCTCGAGCGGCCCGTTGAAGCGGCCTGGGATCGAGATCGACTCGGGCACCGGCGGACTATCTCAGGTCGAGGGCGCGTCGCGGAGTTGCGGCCCCCGGCGCCCAGTGCCCGCGGCTCAGCCGGTGGGGAGCTCCCGCGGCTCGGTCAGCCTGATCGCGTTGCCGCTCGGATCGCGAAAGCCGGAGTCGACGCCGTACGGGCGCTCCTCGGGCGCTTCGGTGAACTCGACCCCGCGGCCCTTGAGCTCCTCGTAGGAGGCACGGCAGTCGTCGGTCGTCAGGAAGACGGTCGAGGACGCGCCCTTGGCGAGCAGGCTGCGCATCTGCTCCGAGGTCTCCTCCTCGAACACCGGGGGGCCGGGGATCGCCATCAGCACGATCCCGACGTCCTCCTGGCCCGGCGGAGCCACCACCAGCCAGCGGAAGTCGCCCATCTCGGGCAGGGTGACGTCGGCGCGCACCTCCATGCCGAGCTTGTCGGTGTAGAAGGCGAGCGCCTCGTCCTGGTCGTGGACCCAGAGCTGGGCGTGAGCGAACTTGAGCATCGGAGTGTCCTCCTTCGGTTCGAATTGGCGGGCTGCCCACGCTATGCCGCGCGGCGCGCTCCTGTCTTCTCGAAACGTGCTGTGTTGCGGCCGGCCGTATGCCCGGGCGACGCAGCCCGGGATCATCGCCAGCGCCGAGGCCGGCGGGAACCGGGCGCGATAGGCGGTGGGGGAGACGCCGAACGTGCGGTTGAAGCTGGTCGTGAACGAGCCGACGCTCTGGAGCCCGACCGAGAAGCAGATCTCGGCGACCGAGTTGTCGGTGGTCCGCAACAGCGCCGCCGCCCGCTCGAGCCGGCGGGTGAGCAGGTAGGCGTGCGGGGACTCGCCGAATGCGCGGCGGAACTCGCGGCTGAAATGGGCGCGCGAGAGTCCCGCCGCGCGGGCGAGATCGTCGACGTCGAGGTGCTCGAAGTAGCGCGCGTCCGCCAGGTCGCGGGCGCGCAGCAGGTGTCGGTCGGGCGGCGGGTAGGCCATTCCGGCGGTGCTCAATCGCGCGGGGCGTAGCGATGATGGAGCATCAGGTCGTTGCCGTCGGGGTCGGTGAAGAGGGCCATGTGACAGACGCCGGTGTCGAGGATGTCCCCCGTGAACTCGACCCCCTTGGACTCGAGCTCCTCGCGGGCGGCGGCGACGTCGTCGACGTGGATCGCGGGGTGCGCGTTCTTCTGCGGCTGGAACTCCATCCCGAACCTGCCGGGCTCCCAGATGCCGAAGCACGTCTCGCCGATCCAGACCTCGTAGTTCGCCTTGTCGTCGGGGCGCAGCCCGAGGGTCTCGACGTAGAACTCGCGCGTGCGGTCGCTGTCGGTGGACGGGATGCCGATGAAATCGAGCTTGTTCATGGTCTGGTCGTGCCTCCTGGTTCGTGTTCGGTTGGACTATTGCTCGGGCGGGACGAACTGGCTCGCCGTGAATGCGACGCCGGCCGGGTCGCTGATGATCGTCATTCGGACCCAGGGCGCGTCGAGCGGGGCCATCAGGATCGCGCCGCCGAGCTCCTCGGCGCGGCTCGCGATCGCGTCGGCGTCGTCGACGCCGAAGGTCACGTTCCAGCGCGACGGGGCATCCGCCGGAGCGCCGCTGACGCTCGGGTCGACGAGCCAGGCAACCGCGTCCTCGAAGCCCTCGGGGGCTTTCAGGTCGCTCATCCGCTGCCGCGTCCCGGGCGTCAGCGCCTCGAGGAAGTCGCCGTAGCCGGGGCGGCGCCAGAAGCTCATCCCCGGGTCCTCCGCCGCGCGATCGCTCATCTCCCAGCCGAACACCTCTCCGTAGAAGGCGAGGGCGACGGCGCGGTCGCCGGTGTTGAGTTCGCTGAAGTTCCAGCTCCCGTGCGCGTTGACGAGCTGCGCGCCCTCGGTCTCCTTCGCTTCCCAGACGAAGCAGGTGGCGCCGGTCGGGTCGGCGAACCCGGCCATCCGCCCGGCATCGAGGACGTCGAATGGCCCCCTCAGCAGGGTCCCGCCGGCGCGCTCGATCGCGCCCGCGGCCTCGTCGGCGCTCTCGACCCGCACGTAGGTGTTCCAGCTCGGCGAAGGCAGCTCCGGCGGCGGTGATCCGATTCCGGCGACCGCGAGCCCGTCGCGGCTCGCGATCCAGTAGCGCTGCTCGGCGCCCGCGGGCGTGGCTTCGTCGAACTCCCAGCCGAACAGGCCGCCGTAGAACTCGAGGGCCGCGTCCGGGTCGGGCTGTGAGGTGTCGATCCAGCACGGCACCCCGGCCGGGTAGGTCTCTCGTGGGTCCATCGCTTCTCGCTCCCTTCGTCCTTGGTCGGCGCTCACGCTACGGAAGGTTCAGGTCAGCTTCTGTCCTCAATTTTCGGGAGGATGAGAAAGTCGTGAACCGGACGTCCAGCCGCCTGCTGACCCTGCTCTCCCTGCTGCAGGGACGTCGCGACTGGCCCGGGGCCGAGCTCGCCCGGCGGCTCGAGGTCTCGGTCCGGACGATCCGCCGCGACATCGACCGGCTCCGCGAGCTCGGGTATCCGGTCGAGTCCCTGACCGGGCCCGCCGGCGGCTACCGGCTCAGCCACGGGGCCGTCATGCCGCCCCTGCTGCTCGACGACGAAGAGGCGATCGCGATCGCGGTCGGGCTGCGGACGGCGGCCCGCGCGTCGGTCGACGGGATCGAGGAGACCTCGCTACGGGCGCTGGTCAAGCTCGAGCAGGTCCTGCCCTCGCACCTGCGCCGGCGCGTGCGGGCGCTCGGCGAGGCGACCGTCGCCTTCGCCGACGGCGGGCCGACGGTCGATCCGCAGACCCTGAGTGTGATCGCGGCGGCCTGCCGCGACGCCGAGGGGCTGAGCTTCACCTACCGCGATCGCGAGGGCGCCGAGACCCGCCGTGAGGCCGAGCCCCACTCGCTCGTCAACCTCGGCCGTCGCTGGTATCTGCTCGCCTGGGACCGCGGCCGCGACGACTGGCGGACCTTCCGGGTCGATCGCCTCGCCCGTCCGGCCGCGACCGGGGTCCGGTATCCACGTCGCGATCCGCCGGCCGGGGACGCGGCGCGGTTCGTCGCCGACAGCATCTCCTCGGCGCCCCAGCCCTACGAGGCGCGGGTCACCCTGCGCGCCTCCGCGGCGACGCTGCGCCGGCGCCTGCCGGCGCGCTGGGGAACGATCGTCCCGATCGACGACCGCAGCTGCGAGTACCGCACCGGCGACGTCGACCTCGACTGGCTGGCGATGCGAATCGCGATGCTCGGGGTGGAGTTCGAGGTCCACGAGCCCGTCGTGCTGATCGATCACCTGCGGGCGCTCGCGGGGAGGGTCGAGCGGGCGGTCGCCGGTCGCGAGCCGTAAGGATGGTTGCGATGAACGCTGACTTCACCCGCTCTCACCGCGCCGGCTCGGGTCCGCCGATGGTCTGCCTCCACGGCTTCACCGACACGTGGCGCACCTGGGAGCTGGTCCTGCCGGCGCTCGAGCGCGAGCACGAGGTGCTCGCGCCGACGCTCTCGGGCCACGCGGGCGGGCCGCCGATCGCGGGCGAGATCTCGGACGAGCTGCTCGCCGACGGGGTCGAAGCGGCGATGGACGAGGCCGGGTTCGAGACCGCCCACATCGTCGGCAACTCGCTCGGCGGCTTTGTGGCGCTCCAGCTCGCGGCCCGGGGCCGGGCGCGGACGGTGGTCGCGCTGGCACCCGCGGGCGGCTGGGCGGCCGGCGACGCTGCCTTCGGCGACTCCGTCCAGTTCTTTCGCACGATGCAGGAGCTGCTGACCGCGGCAGCGCCCTACGCCGATGCGATCCTCTCCACGCCCGAGGGGCGCCGCCGCGCGACCGAGTTCGTGACCACCAACTTCGAGCACATCCCGACCGAGCTGCTGGTCCACCAGCTCCGCGGCGCGGCCGGCTGCGACGGCTTCATGGCGCTGATCGAGCACGGTGTCCAAGCGGGCTGGAGCCTCGACGCCGAGCGGATCACCTGTCCGGTGCGGGTGGTCTGGGGCACCGAGGACCGGGTCCTGCGCTGGCCCTCCGCCGCGGCGCGCTTTCGCACCGAGTGGGTCCCGAACGCCGACTGGGTCGAGCTCGACGGGATCGGTCACTGCCCGCAGCTCGACGTGCCGACGGAGACCGCCCAGCTGATCCTCGACTTCACCCGGGAGCGCGTCGCGGCCTAGGAGGTCAGCCCGTCGAGGGCACGGCGATGGTCTGCTTGCCCTCGTCGCGCACGGCGCGTCGCAGCAGGGTCAAGCCGGTGATCGGGAAGACCAGCACGGAGAGCAGGCCGGCGGCGATCAGCGCCGAGGACTCGGCCGCGTCCATCAGTCCCAGGTCCTGGCCGATCGTGGTCGCGGCGACGATGAACGGCAGCGAGGTCGCCTGCAGGATGCCGGCGATCCTCGCCCTCGCGCCGCCGACGAAGTCGCGGTAGGCGATCGCGGGCAGCCCGCGCACCGCAAGCAGCGCCGCGAGGAAGATCGGCACCATCGCCAGGTTGGAGGGATCGTCGAGCAGCGCGTCGAGGTCGAACCGGATCCCCGAGGTGACGAAGAACACGGGGATGAACAGCCCGAACCCCATCGCTTCGAGCTTCTCCCTGAACTGGGGATGGGTCATCCGCCGGTCGCGGTCGAGCAGCGCCAGCAGCGCGCCGGCGGCGAAGGAGCCGAGGATCAGCTCGAGGCCGAGGCCTTCGGCCAGGGCGACGAACGCGACCATCAGCACCATCGCCGCGCGCACGCGGATCTGGGCGCTCGAGTCCTGCAAACGAAGCAGGTCCTCCTCGATGTGCCGCGAGCGCTCGGCGCCGCGGATGACCACGAAGGTGACCGCGAGCAGGGCGACGAAGAGCCCGAGGAGGATCGCGGTCGACCCGGGCCCGCTCTCTCCGGAGAAGAACAGGGAGAGCAGGATCACGGCGCCGAAGTCGGCGATCGACGCGGCGGCCAGGACGAGCTGCCCGAACCGGCTGGTGAGCTCGCCGACGTCCTTGAGCACCGGGATGATCACGCCGAGCGAGGTGCCGCAGAGGATGATCGCCACGAGCAGCGGCGTCTCGACCAGGCCGGCGGCCTTGAGCCCGAGCGCGACGACGATCGCGATCGCGAACGAGACTGCCCACCCGACCGCCGCCAGCTTCAGCAGCCGCCCCCGCAGGCGGTCGAAATCGATCTCGAGCCCGGCGAGGAAGAGCAGGAAGGCGAGCCCGAGCAGGGAGAGGACCTCGATCGTCTGGTCGAGCTCGACCCAGCCGAGGACGGACGGGCCGATCACGATCCCGGCGACGATCTCGAAGACGACCGAGGGCAGCCGCAGCCGCGGGACGAGCCCGAGCAGGAAGGGCGCCGCGAACGCGACCGCGACGACCACCAACAGCCCGCTGAAGCTGGGCTCCTCCATCAGGCGGTGGCTGATCGGGTCCCGACGGCGGTCACGTTCCCTTGTCCCGCAGGGTGTGGAGTCCGTTACGCCCGGGTCGGCGGTTTACCGGTCGCCGACCAGATCTGTTAATCCTCAACGTTATGGCCGAGACGCCGACGCTGTACGTCTGCCACGGCGATGACGGCGGCCCGCGAGTCCACCCGTGCCGGCGCGTGCAGGAGGCGCTTCGCGACGCCGGCATCGAGTACGACAAGGTCATCGCCGGCCACGGCCACCCGATCCCGTTCCTGCGCAAGAGCTCGCGCGACGAGCTGCGGCAGGCGACCGGAGCGGAGAAGCTGCCGGCGCTCAAGCTCCCCGATGGCACCGTGATCACCCACTCTCGCGCAATCCTCTCCTGGGTCGACGAGCAGAAGTGAGCGGACCGAGGGTCACCTGACTACCGACTCCCGGAGTGAGATGACGCTCGGTGGCCCTCCGCTGGCCCGACTGGCGTCAGCACGACGGTTGCAACCGGACGGCGAGTCATGAGAAAGTGACTCGACCAACGAAGCAATGGGACTCACGCATTGAGCAGCGAGGGCTATGACGCGATCGTCGTCGGGGCGCGCTGCGCGGGAGCGCCCACCGCGATGTTGCTCGCCCGCAAGGGCCACCGAGTGCTGCTGCTCGACAAGGCGACGTTCCCGAGCGACACGATGTCCACCCATGTCGTGCATCCGCCGGGCGTGGCCGCGCTCCAACAGTGGGGCCTGTTGGAGCGCCTCGAGGCAACGGGCTGCCCGCCGCTCGAGACCTACTCGTTCGACTTCGGGCCGCTGACGATCTCGGGGTCGCCGCGGCCGATCGACGGAGTCGCGCGTGCGTATTGTCCGCGTCGCACGATCCTCGACCGGTTGCTGGTCGACGCCGCGGTGGAGGCGGGCGTGGAGCTGCGTGAGGGGTTCACCGTCGAAGAGATTCTCGCCTCGGACGGGAGCGTGACGGGCATCCGCGGTCACGCCAAGGGAGGGGCTGACGTGACCGAGGGCGCGCGCGTGGTGATCGGCGCGGACGGCAGGCATTCGCTGGTCGCGAAGAAGGTTCAGCCCGAGCAGTACGACGAGAGGCGCTCGCACCTGGCCATGTACTACGCGTACTGGAGCGGCCTGCACGCCGACGGCTTCGACACCTTCATTCGGGCCGAGAATCGGAGGGGCTGGGCTGCCGCGCGCACGCACGACGATCTCACCGTGGTCCCCTTCGGCTGGCCGGTCGAGGAGTTCCACAACAATCGCAAGGACATCGAGGGGAACTTCCTCGCGACCATGGACCTCGCTCCGGAGTTCGCCGAGCGTGTGCGGGGAGCAAGGCGGGAGTCGAAGTTCATCGGCTCGGCCGAGCTTCCCGGGTACTTCCGCAAGCCGTTCGGCCCGGGCTGGGCGTTGGTCGGCGACGCCGGCTATCACAAGAATCCGATCACCGCGATGGGCATCAACGATGCGTTTCGCGACGCCGAGCTGGCGGCAAACGCGCTCGACGATGCGTTCTCAGGAAGGCGCTCGTTCGAGCAGGGGATGAGCGACTACCAGCGGGCCCGCGACCAGGAAGCGCTGCCGGTCTATGAGTTCACCGACGACTTCGCGCAGCTTCAGCCGCCGCCGCCCGAGCTGCAGCAGGTGCTCGGGGCGATGCGCGGAAACCAGGAGGCGATGGACGGCTTCGTGAGCGTGCAGGCGAGCACGCTGCCGGCGCCGGAGTTCTTCGCTCCCGAGAACGTCGGGCGAATCATGGCGCAGGCCGGCGACGCCGGGTGACCCCGCTAGCCACCTCGTCCGTTTCGACTCACTCCACGTCCCAGCCGAAGTAGACCTCCACCCGGCTGATCCGGTCGCCGTCGAACCCGAAGATCTCGGTGTTGCGAAACCGGCTGCCGTCGGTCCGGGTGGCCTCATACGTGACGACGACCTCGTCGTTCCCCTCGAAGAGCCGATGGAACTCGAACGCCTCGGTGTTCTCCGAGTTCGGCCAGCAGCGCTCGAAGTACGTCGCGCGGTCGATGCCCACGTCGGGCGGCGCGGAGAAGGTGAAGTCGTCGCTAAGGCTTCGCTCGACGACGCTGCGATCGCCTGTTTCGTAGGCGTTGTAGACGTCGCGGACCAGTCGTATGCGGTCGGTTTCGGTCACGCTAGACATCCAATCGCGGTTGTCCCGGATAGAAGACTGTCCATCTCGACCTCCAGCGTGACGGTTCAGCGAGTGAGGCGACAGGTTTCCGTCGGCGAGGAGATGGAGCACGGCCCATCCACACACCGTCAGCAGGTCGCGATCAGCTGGCGATGACAGCGGCCGGGATGCGCCTCGGCGCACATGATCGCGATCCGCCGTCGCGTGGCCAATTCCTCGAGGCGTTCGACGCCCGCCGCGCCACGCCTTTTCGCGAGGCGCTCCCGCTCGGCGCGGGCTCGCTCGGCCTTTTGCTCGCGCAGCTTGTCGCGAGCGATCGCGGCATTTCGCGGAGGCCTCGCCGCAACGGTTCACGGTCTCGGGCGGCTGGATCGTGCTGTGGCTGCTCGTCTGCGGCGAGTGCGCTCGGACGACGATGCGGCCCTGCGCCGCGACCGATGAGGAAGGCCGCCCCTGTGACGACCTGGCCGAACCGCGTCGCCGACGCTGCGAGCGGCACGCGACCAACTGATCTGTCGGCGGCTCAGCTCTGTTCGGGCCTGGCCGTCCTACTGAGCTAGGTCGCCGCCAGAACGAGATACTGCGGGGGCGATGTCGCAGGAGAACGTGGAGACGCTGCGCGGTGGCTTTGACGCGTTCGCCCGCGGCGACGTAGACGACGTGCTCGAGCGCCTGGAGCCGGACGTGGATTGGAGCCCGGCGATCGGCCCGATACTTGGTGTGGAGACGGTGCGCGGCAGGGAAGCTCTCAGGAGGTTCCTCACCCGTGATTTGTTCGAGGGCTTCGACCAATTCGGGGCCGAGCCGCTCTCCATCGAAGACCTCGGCGGGGAATACGTCCTGGTGATGGTCCGCTACACGGGCAGGGGCCAGAGCAGTGGGATCGAGATGGATATGACCTCTGCGTCCCTCTATCGGATGCGTGATGGCAAGGTCGTGACTATGCGGGACTACTCCACGAGAGCGGAAGCCCTCGAAGCCGCCGGGCTTGAGGAGTAGGGGCGTTCTGCTCTTTCCGTAGTTCCTACTCAGCTAGGTCACGACCAGAGCGAGATACTGCGCGGGCGATGTCGCACGACCCGCGCTGCGGATGGTCAGCTAGTGCTGAGCCACCACGTGGCCCGCCGTGATCACCGGTGGGTTCGGGAACAGATCCGCGAGATTCTCCTTGACGAAATCCGCAGCCAGGCGGTTCGAATCCTCCTCGTCGGCTTGATCCTCGAAAACGCTGGTCGAGAACATGACGCCGTCCCCAGCGTCCACCCAGTAATAGGCGACGAAGCCCTGATGCTCGCTGATCAACGGGACGAAACCCTCACGTACCCGCTTGGCGGCCTCATCAGGATTCGTGATTCCCTCGTAGTGGCGCACAGTGGCCCAGTTGTCTGCCATGTCTTCCTCCCGGGGTTCGATGACTTCGATGGACTTCCCCATCACGTACCCACGCCCGGCGGCGCCAACCCAGCCGTCTCGGGCCGAGGACGTTCCGCTGGGAGACGTTCGCGGATCGGGACGCCGCACCTCGAAGCCACCGGACTGTCGAAGTAGGGCAGCAGGCGGCGTTCTGGCCGTTCCATAGCTCCTACTCAGCCAGGTCACGGCCAGAGCGAGATACTGCGCGGGCGATGTCGCAGGACCCAGAGGAGATCCTTCGCCGCTTCACGGATGCGCTGAACCGAGGCGAGGTCGATGATGCCCTGCGGTACATGGACGCGGACATCGAGCTCCGTGCCGGTGTGCTGACTCCCGACCAGGACACGTTCTTCCGCGGCCATCAGGGCATGAGGGACTTCTGGGAAGGGGCGACCGATGCCTGGGAGTCGGTGCAGATCAAACGCGAGGAGGTATTCACGGCTCCGGACAACCGCTTCCTGGTCGTGGATCGCTGGTTCTTTCAGGGGAGGGAGGGCATCGAAATCGAGCGCGAGCTTCCGACCCTCTTCACCTTCGGAGACGGTCTGATTGTCCGAATCGACGGCTTCATCAACAAGCCCGAAGCCCTCGAAGCCGCCGGGCTGTCGGAGTAGGCCCGGCAGCGGCGTTCTGGCCGTTTCGTAGCTCCTACTCACCTAGTTCACGGCCCGAGCGAGATACTGCGCGGGCGATGTCGCAGGAGAACGTGGAGATCGCGCGTCGGGTAAGTGAGGTGTTTGTGGCGGCAGTGCAGCGTGGCGATCCCGGTGCGGTGTTCGATACGGACGCCCTCGCTGACAACGCCGAGTGGGTGACGTTCGGCTTCCCCGCGTCCGAGGAGTGGCATGTCGTGCGCGGCCGCGAGGAGTTCGTGGAGTGGTTCGGGACCTGGACCGAGGACTTTGAGGACTGGTCGATGCGGATCGAGCGCGTGATCGATGCTGGCGGTGACCGAGTTGTCGTGCTCACGCAACAGTCCGCAACCGGAAAAGCGAGCGGCGTGCCGGTCGAGCTTGACTCCGGCGTGGTCTGGGAGCTGAAAGATGGACGCATGATTCGGGGGATCCTCTATGGCTCCCGCGCCGAAGCCCTCGAAGCCGCCGGGCTGTCGGAGTAGGGGCTGAGGCATAGGAGCGCCAGCACGCGCTACTGACCGCAGACTGTTCTGGACCCTCTAGGCCTAACTACTCAGCTAGGTCACGGCCAGAGCGAGATACTGCGCGGGCGATGTCGCAGGAGAACGTGGAGATCGTTCGCCGGGGCTACGAAGCCTGGAACGAGGGCGGATCGGAGTTGGCCAAGGAGTTCTGGGCAGAGGACATTGAGTTCCACGACCCCCCGAATCTTCCCGACTCGACCGTGGTGCGGGGGCGGGATGCAGTGGCTGCCCATCTGACGGATCAGGCCAAGGTCGTCGGCGACCTGAAGTTGACCCCCGTCGATGTGAGAACGCAGGGTGATGCAGTGGGACTGCGGCTTGAGCTGACCATCCGTGGGGCCGAAAGCGGCGTTGACGTTCCAGGCGAAATGGCCCAGGTGGTCGAGGTCGCGGATTGCAGGATTCAGCGTATCCGGGTGTTCATGACGTGGGCCGAGGCCCTCGAAGCCGCCGGGCTGTCGGAGTAGGGCGCGGGCCCATCGAGCCGTCTGGACGTGCGTTAGGGTCGGCCAAAGATGGAGACGATCAACGGATGCACGGTTATCCCGCCCCCGGAGACCCCGGACCCGATCACGCTTGGCCCCGATGAGACTCGGGGGTCCTACGTAGCGATGGTCGGGATGTTCCCGCCGGGTGAGCCCGGGCCCCCGCCGCATCTGCACCCCCATACCGACGAGACGTTCTACATGGCCTCCGGCGAGGCCACGTTCCTTCTCGGTGACCGCGAGATGGAGGTGGCTCCCGGCAGCACGGTCTTTGTCCCGCGCGGAACGCGCCACACCGTCTGGAACTCCGGAGAGGTCCCGGTCCGCGGGGTCATCCTCGTGTCCCCGGGTGACGCCGAGCACGTCTTCGAGCCCGCCGAGTAGGCGGCTCAAGCCGCCGGGCTGTCGGAGTAGGCAAGGAGGCGACGTTCTGTCCGTTCCATAGCTCCTACTTAGCTGGGTCACGGCCAGAGCGAGATACTGCGCGGGCGATGTCGCAGGAGAACGTCAAAGTCGTGCGGGGTGCCTTCGCATCGATGACCTTCCCCGGAGACCCCGAAGCGATGGTTGCCGCCAGCGATCCGAGATTCGAGATGCACCTCGTCGGGGTCGGCGGAGAACCTGTCTACTACGAGGGAGCGAGGGGCATCCATGAGTGGTTTCGCGACGTGGCCGAGAGTTGGGAATCCTTGCGGTTTGAAGCCACTGAGCTTCGCGATCTGGGCGACCGCGTTCTCGTCCTCGGTGATGTGAGCGGGTGCGGTCGTGCCAGCGGGATCGAGGTCGATGACCGATGGGCATGGATCGTCGAGGTAAGAGACGGCAGGGCTACGAGCCTGCGCGGGTTCCTCGACCAACGCGAGGCGCTCGAAGCCGCCGGGCTTCAGGAGTAGGCGATGTCGCAGGAGAACGTGGAGGTAGTGCGCCAGGCCTTCGATGCCGTCAGCCGGGGCGACATCGACGGCGTCCTTCGCGTCTGCGACGAGGACATCGTGATCACGCAGCCGTCCGAGTTGCCGGACGCCTCGTCTTTGCGGCAGTACGGACACGACGGTGTGCTCGAAGCGTTCGCCATCTGGCCCGAGCAATGGGACGACTACCGCGTTGAGGACGTCCGGGTACTCGCTGACTCCGCCGACGACGTCATCGTCGCGATCACGACCAGCGGCCGTGGCAAGCAAAGCGGCGTCGAGGTCAGGATGGACTTCGCGTTCCTGTTCACCGTGAAAGACAAGAAGATCACCGAGTGGCGGCTGTTCTTGCACGAAGCTCAGGCCCTCGAAGCCGCCGGGCTGCGGGAGTAGGCGGCGCGACTTTTTCGGGGGCCGCCGGATTCTGCTACTGGTGCCGCCGAGACCGTATGCGTCGATCCGGCTTGTCTAAGCCATGGGCGCGGCTGGTTTCGAACCAGCGACCTCTCGCGTGTGAAGCGATCCGGGAGCCCGCCCGCAGGCGTTGTAAGCGGCGAGCGCGAGCTGAAAAGGAGTCGAACCCGCCGAACATCGGACATCGGGTGCGCCTGGGCGTCGATCGAGCCGTCGGTGTCGAACGGGTCGCGGGCCGTAGGCCTGTGCGGTGGCGGGCTACCTACTTGCTTGCAAGTGAGGCGCCAGCGGCTGGCGGGTCTCCGCCGCACGGACTCTCGCTGCCAACGCCGCCATGATCCGCCGCGCAACGGGCGGGAACTCTTCGATCAGCACCGAGAAGTTACGTGGGGTGAGGACGAGCAGGTGCATGTCGGTCCACGCGGTGACGGTCGCGGCGCGGGGGGCCTGGTCGAGGAGGGACATCTCGCCCACGACGTCGCCGGGTCCGAGCGAAGCCGAGCCGCTTCCGCGCACGGTTGCCTTGGCTTTCCCTTCGGCGATCACGAAGCATTCCCGCCCCGGCTCACCCTGACGGATGAGGACAGTGCGATCCGGAATATCCATCTCGTCCACAAGCCCGGCGATCCGGCGCAGATCGCGCTTGCTGCACTCTGAGAAGAGAGGCACGTTCCTCAGCAGCTCGACCTTGGCGTCCTTGCTCCGTCTTCCCCGCTGGGAGGTCCGTGTTCCACCCGTCATCGCGTGTCCAATATCCCAGACGCGGTCGCCGCGCGCATAGACGAGCCCGCATCAACTGAGGTTCGTGCCGGTTTGTGCGACAGCCTCCATGCAAGCGGCTGTTTGCGAGGCTGAATCTCGGAGGCAGGTCAAGCAGTGCCGCTTTCGGACAAAGCGCTGCTCACGCAGACCGGCGGCTTCGATGGCTTCCGCGCGAGTCGAGAAGTGGGCCATCTCACTCAGCGTCCCGTCACGAAACCACCAGGTCTGGAATATCTCGCTCTCGGCCCTTGACGCGCCGCCGGCGACGAGACCGCTCTGGCGGCCGTGGACCACAACGCAGTCGCCGCGCACCGGCGTCATCTCGAGCACTTCGGCTTGGTACTCGTCGAAGGTCGCGTCCCGCGACGTCCGGATGCGCGTTCGCTCGGAAGGCGTCGAGATCCCGGCGCTCGAACGCGTCGTAAAGCCGCTCAAGGTCAACGAGGGCGCGCTGAGCGGGCTCGGCGGCTGGTTGACCTTGCCCTGCGAACCTTGGCGTTCGAGGCTGCGGGCACGTCTAGAGCCTCGAGCAAGCTCGTGGGCTCAGAGGCGGTCACATCCGTGGCTCCCTCGATTGCATAGACGCGATCCCCGAGCGCCGCAGCGCCGAGCCCGTGGCGGGGAGTTCGCATGTCCGGGAGAGAGGTCCAGCGCTCGGTTCTAGGGTCGAACAGCTCGGCTGTTCCAATCACGCCAAGGAACGGCCAGTCCTCCCCTCCGAACGCGACGATTCGGTCATCTCCCAAGGTGACCGCACCAAAGCCGCTGCGCGCCTCGCGCATCGGCGGTCTCTGCAGCCAGCGGTGCCGGCGGGGGTCGTAGCGGTCGACATCTGCATAGTTCTGGGCGAGGCTCGGATCCCCCATCGTGCCGCCACTCCGTCCGCCGAGCACGTAGAAGTACCCGTCCGACGCCACGCCGAGGGCATGATTGCGGGCGGGGCCTTGGAAGCTCGGCCCGGGCAGCCAGCGCTTGCGGTGAAAGTTGTAGACCTCGAGCGAGTTCAGCGAGCCGGTCTCGTTCGCGCCGCCGGCCACGTACATCCGGTGGCCGATCACAGCGGCGGCCTCCGCAGCGCGCAGCGTCGGTGACGAGGGCTGCTGCGTCCACCGGTCTCGCTCCGGACTGAACCGGTACAGGCCGCTGGTGCTCCCAAACGAGAAGATCTCCGCGATCCCGGGGAAGCCGCCGTGCACGTACAGCCTTCCCTTGTAGCCCACCGCCGCTGGGTGATTGAGGGCGACGGGCATCGGCGGCATCGGACGCCACTGATCGCTACGTATGTTGTAGCGCTCCACGGTCGAGATGGTCTGGAAGCCCTCCGGAAACCCGCCTACTACGTAGATGAAGTGTCCGATCCTCACCGCGGCGACCTCGGCCCTGGCCAGTGTCGAGGATTGAAGGGGCGTCCAGCGCTTCACCGCGGCGCGGGACTGATCGGCGGCCCACATACCTCCGGAAAGGACGATGGACACTGCAAGCGTGGCGACGGTTAAACCGGTCAGGCGCCTGCGATCTGCGGGCATCACGTCCCCCTCGAGGTAACTGGCTGGAGTCCGATCCTCTCAGGTCGAGACGGCCTGCGCAACCACGGCCGGAGCCTCCTCAGGCCGGACGCCCCAGCGTCGGTCTGCTCGACGCGCGTCAGCGCCTTCGAAGGTCTCGCGGCACGCTGGACACCTGGGGCGCATGGCGCAAGCCTATGCCCATTTCCGACCCTCCGAGCCGCCACCGCCAACGGCCGGAAACCGGTTATCTAAGCGATGGGCGCGGCTGGTTTCGAACCAGCGACCTCTCGCGTGTGAAATGTGATCGGGCTGCCGCCGCTTGTTGCCGTGTGCCGCCGTCGTGCGTGAAGCGAGAGCATCGAGGCCCAAGCGGTTGCGGTTTGTCGCCTTCTGCTTCGGTCTGTTGTTTCCGAGCCGTTTCCACGCAGTAGAGCCAGCAGGATGGCGTCCGACTCCGAAACGGTCACTTTTGCATGGAAAGGCAACTTTCCGCTTAGCCCGGGCGCGGCACCAAGGTCATGGTCCGCAGTCTGGACTGAGAGCCGAAGGTAAACGACCCGACCGGCTCTGTGCCACGCATGCACCCACTAGATGCCGTCGAGGAGGTCTCCCGGCGGGACCGCCATCGAGCCGACCAGCTGGTCAGGATCCCGGCAGACGCGCCAGGGACCCGCGGGACCTACCGCCCTCGGGCCTGCTCCAGGTTCGACTGGTGGATGCCGGAGACCCAGTCCGCATCCAGACGCGCGTCGACCGGTTCCTCTCCGCGCCGCAGTGCGTCGATGTAGGCATGATCGGCGGCGAGGCGGGCCGCCACCTCGGGACCCTCGGCGATGGCACCGTGGCCGGGGACCACGACATCGACGTGGCCGACGGCCTCGTCCAGCCGGTCGAGCGCCGCCTCGTAGGCTCCCACCTGATCGACTTGGCGAGAGTCGAAGAGCGGGATCAGGACGTCGGAGAGCATGTCGCCGGCGAGCAGGACGCCACGGTCTGCGAGGAGGATCGCGGCGTGGCCGACGGCGTGCGCCTGATGCTCGATGATCTCCCCCGGCACCGCTCCGCCGACCGCGGGCAGCGGGGTGACGTGGGCGACCAGGTCGAGAGGGATGCCCGACCCGCCCTCCTCCTCCGCCCCCGCCTGCTGCTGCTCTCGGGTTTCACCGGCGGCGTCGGCGCCGGCGGCGGTGGCGTAGCGCGGCACGTCGCCGAACCGGGGATGCCAGAGCAGGTGGTCCCAGTGGGGATGGGTGGAGAACCCGGCGACCACCGGGATGCCGAGCCGGTCCACGTCATCGGCGAGCCGGTTCAACTCGGAGCCATCGATCCCGGGATCGATCAGGATCAACCCATCCTCGCCGCGCACGACGCTGGAATTGGTCCAGACCCACTCGCTCTGCCGGACCCAGACGCCGTCGGCCACCTGATTCAGTTCGCCCATCTCCACTCCAATCGATTGATTGCGGGCTGAGACCGCGATCCGCAGCCAAATTCATCGCTTTCAGCGTCCGCTGGGCGCGATGTTGTGGTTGAGGTGAAGGACGTCGTCGCCGACGCGATCCGGCGGGCAGGGTGGCGGCAATCACGATCCGTGTTGCCTGCCCTTGACCAGGCCGATCAGCTCCTGGCCAATCCCGACCGTGGGGTGATCCCCGGCAGCGAGTACTTGGAGGTCCTTGCCCGGAGTGAGGACGAACATCGGCAGGTCTGCCGCCCCGCCAACGCCGTTGCCGGTTCTCCTCTTGCCGTTCGCGGGCGCCTCGGTGACGGCGATCTTGCCCCCGGCCTTAACCTGCGCCAGGAGCGCCTCATGGCTGGCTGAGCCGTCGAACAGGACTGTCGCCATGGTGTAGAAGTCCCCGGTCCGGGCGTCCTTGGCCGCGAGTTGAAAGACGCGGTCGCGGCCGAAGTACTCGGAGAGGTCGGTTGCGACCATCGCATTCAGGGCCTCGTCCTCAGCCACGGCCAGTGCGTACTCGAGCTCGTCGAGCTGGGAGGGGGCATCGCCGCTCGCATCCTCGGTGGGATTACCGTCGTAGACGCTGAGCCCGGCGGACTTGGCGGCCCCGGCGTACTCGTCGTCCCCGGTCCAGACCAGCACGGTAATCCCTTGGTCTTGGAGCGCACGCCCGATGGCACGCCCGACCGGGGTAGCGCCAATCAGCAGGACGCCACCCGGGCCCGTGCTCGCGACTCCGAGCGCGCGCGCGACCGGGCCCCCGCTCAGGCCGTAGATCAGCGCGGTGGCGACGATCACGATGAAGGTGATCGGGATCAGGTCTTGGCTCCCGCCGCCGACCCCGGCCTGGGTGAGGCCGAGGGCGAACGTGGACGAGGTCGCTGCGGCGACGATCCCGCGCGGCGCCATCCAGGCGATGAAGGCGCGCTCGCGCATCGCAAGCGACGAGCCCAGGGTCGCGAGCCCCACGGCAAGCGGGCGGCCGACGAGTACGAGCACGCCGATGAACGCGAGGCTCACCCAGCCGATCTCGCCGATCTGGTCCGGGGAGACACGGGCCGAGAGGATGATGAACAGGACCCCGATCAGGAAGGTCGAGAGAGTGGCGATCCGCTCGCGCCAGGCGCGGGTCAGCTTTGCCGTCTGGATCGCCAGCCCCTCGGGCTCGATCCCCTGGGGTGGCCTGTTGACGAGGATCGCGCCCATGAAGAGGCCGGTGATCAGGCCCGTGTCATCGCGGAGCAGGTCGGCACAGACGACCATCGCAACGACGAACATCAGCGTCCCGGTCAGCGCCTGCGACTGGCTGGGTCGAAACCAGCGCGCCCAGGCCACGACCAGGACTCCCCCGGCGATGCCGAAACCGGCCCCGATTCCAACGGCGAGGAGAAACTGAGCGATCTCCTCGCCGGCCGTCGCATGCCCGGCGATCACCGCGTTGAAGACGACGACGCCGAGCGTTGCGCCGATCGGGTCGGCGAATGTGCCCTCCCACTTCAGGACCGAGTTGACCGTCTTCGAGGGGCGGATGAAGCTGAGCAGCGGCCCGACCACCGTCGGGCCGGAGACGACGAGCACGGCCCCGAGCACGAGCGCGACCTCCAGGAGAGATCGAAGAGCAGATAGGCGGCAACCGTCCCGACCGCCCAGGTGACGAGGATCCCGAGGCTCACCAGCCGCCGGTAGACGCGAGCGACGCTGCCGGTCAGCTTGCGGAAGTTCAGGCCGAGCCCGGCGTCAAAGAGGATGATCCCGACGGCGATCGAGACCACGGTGGAGATCAGGGTCTCGCCCAGCAGGGCGTTGGGGTCGAGCGCGTCGGTCGCGCCCGCGACGAACCCAAGCGCGAGCAGCACCAGGATCGATGGGAGCCGGAGCACCTGGGCGATCAGCGGCGCCGCCGCCGCCAGCACGAGGATCAGCCCGGCTTCGAACAAGGTCCGGGAGTCGCTCAGCGCGGCGAGCGGGAGCTGGTCAGGTAGCTCGACCATTGGCTAACCCCGCATTCTCAAACGATCTCAACGCGCCTTGCGGGCGCGGTTCCGGAACCCCTGCGACCGCCGAAACGATCTCCTGTGACATCGCACGCGCAGTATCTCGCCGGGAGGCCGCGTGCGCCGGTGGCCCCGGCATACGACGTCGTCGGGGGCACTGCGTCGTCGAGGGCACCGCGGAGAAGCCCGGGATAGAGCACGAGGATGAGTGGGCAAAGGGTCGTTCGGCGCCAAGCCTCGGCTAGGTTCCCCGCTCGCGCTCGAACTGCTCAAGCTCCCGGCGCAGATATGCGTTGAGTCTGAGTTGCGGCGCGACGCCCTCGCCCATCTCGAGATCCGCGTGCCAGGCGCGGACCCTGGCGGCGAGCGTCGGGGCCTTGAAGAACTCCACCGCCCGCTCACCGACCTCGGCGTAGACCAGTCGCCAGTCATGAAGGTTTGCGAGCTTGTCGGCGATATAGATCGCGGCGCACTCGGCTCGGACTCGGCGACGCTTTCGCGAACCGCCAGCTTGCGCTGCTCCCAGTCCTCGATCGCCGGATCCTCGGTGAGCGCAGCGACAAACTCCCCAACCTTCGATCCGAAACTCTCGATCACATCGACGATGGTGAAGCCCGGAGTCCTCGACGACGTCGTGAAGGAGGCCAGCGGCGCACGCCGATTCGCGGTAACCCTCGTCCCGGAGCAGCTCGGCGACCTGGATCGGGTGTTCGAGATACGGTCTGCCGTGGCCCCCTCGCTAGTGGCCCGAGTGGGCCCGACTCGCCACCGAGAACGCCAACGAAAGGCGGTCCGACTCGACCACGAAACCGGGCGCCTCGATTCCCGGCTCGGCGTGCAGGTCATCGTCTTCACGGCGCATCGAACGACCGTTGGGCACACCAACGACTGCGGCGCGCGGAGACGGCCACGGTCATTCGTGTTTGTCGGTTTCGTCGGCGTCAGCGATCCCGGGCGGCACCACCTCGCCACGGTCGATCTGCCCCGACAGACGCTGCTTCTCTTCCAGGCTCCCCGGCGACAGTACGCCCGAGCCCGCCGCCCTGGCGATCGGGTCGCCACCCCGTCCGCGAAGGACGTACGCGCAGCCGACGGCGATCAGCGCGCCGGCGATCGGGCCCGCGACATATACCCAGTAGCTGGTGAAGTCACCGCTGACCAGCGCCGGTCCGAACGAGCGCGACGGGTTCATCGAGACGCCGCTCACCGGCGCTGCCCAGAGTCCCGCCAGCGCGATGTAGCCGCCGACGCCGAGCGCCGCGATCGCGCCGACGTTCTGGGCCGCCGAGGCGGTCCCGAGGATGACGCTGACCAGGCCCGCGGTGAGCGCGATCTCCATCAGCAGCGCCTGCCAGTTCTCATAGCCGGGACCGGGCAGCGTCGCCCCGAGGTGCTGGATGTTCCCGAACACGGCAAGCAAGAACAGGCAGGCGAGGGTGGCGCCGAGGAGCTGGATGATGATGTAGCCCGGTACGCGTTGCCAGGGGAAATCGCCGCGCATCGCGAACGCCAGGGATACTGCCGGGTTCAGGTGCGCGCCCGAGACCGCGCCCATGAACAGGATGATCGCCAGGACCATGAGGCCCGGCGCGACGACGGCCCCGCGAGGCTGATCTGGCCTTCGCCGACCAGGATCCCGCCGCCGGCCGCGACGAGGACCAAAAAGAACGTTCCGAGCAGCTCCGAGAACAGCCGCCGCCACTCGTGCCGAGGATCGTCGAAGTCCTTGCGGTCCCCGAACTCCAACATGAGCCGATGCGTCAGGCGCGGCGCGAAGGGCGAGCCCTCGATGGATGCGTTGTCGTCGTTCGGTCCAAACTTCGACCCGCGAGCTTCGGTCACATTCAGCGAACCCTCCACGGCAGCGGCCGACGGATCATCGGCGTTTGACCGCACGTGTCATTAGATACTACGCGCGCCCCGCGTGGGCGGCGGAGTCGAGGCCGGGGTCTGAGCTCAGTGTGTCCGGAACCGGCCGTTGCCGGGTCCGCCCGCTCAGGCCGGGACAGCGACGGGCAGGCGATAGGGTTTCGGCTGTGGCTCGGAATACCGCGCCGTCGCATCCAGCAGACGTGTTCGCCTCGGCAGGCGAGCGGGCAGCCGCTGGCAAGGCGGCACGGGAGCGGGTTTCGCGCTCAAGCCACGGCGACTGGGAGCCGGCAGCCCGGCGGCGCGACCCGGTCAAAGTGCTCGAGGACCAGGCCACGAGCCGTGTCCAAGAACTCGTTCCGATCCGCTACGGGCGGATGCTCGCGTCGCCATTCACGTTCTTCCGCGGAGCGGCAGCGATCATGGCTATGGACCTCGCGAAGACCCCGAACTCCGGCATTCCGGTACAGCTCTGCGGCGACGCGCACCTCTCGAACTTCGGGATCTTCGCCGCCCCCGATCGCCGTCTCGTCCTGGACGTCAACGACTTCGACGAAACCCTTCCGGGGCCCTGGGAGTGGGACCTCAAGCGTCTCGCAGCGAGCTTCGCGATCGCCGGGCGCGACCGCGACTTCACCCCGAAGCAGACTCGCGCCGCGGTGCTCAGCACGGCTTGTTATTACCGCGAGGCGATGCGGGAGTTTGCCGCGATGCGGAACCTCGACGTCTGGTACGCGCGCCTCGACGTCGACACCCTCCTCGCCGACCTGGCCAAGGTCGCCGACCGCAAGCAGATGAAGGTGGCGCAGAAGAACGTGGCGAAGGCCGGAAAGAAGAACAGCATGAAGGCCTTCGATCGCCTCGTCCGGGTGATCGACGGCGAGCCGCGAATCATCAGCGATCCGCCGCTGCTGGTTCCCGCCGGGGAGCTCGTCTCCGAGGATCAGGCCCACGAGCTCCAGGAGCGGATCCTCGAGATGCTCGGCCGCTACCGCGAGAGCCTCAAAGGAGACCGTCGCCACCTACTCGACCGCTACCGTTTCGTCGAACTTGCCCGCAAGGTGGTCGGGGTCGGCAGTGTCGGGACCCGGGCCTGGGTGGCGTTGATGATGGGCCGCGACGGGCAGGATCCGCTCTTCCTGCAGGCCAAGGAGGCCGAGGCCTCGGTGCTCGAGCCATACCTAGGGGCGAGCAAGTTCAAAAACCACGGCGAACGGGTGGTCGAGGGCCAGTGGCTGATGCAGGCCTCGAGCGACATCCTTCTCGGCTGGCTCCCAGCCCTGGGCTTCGACGGAGGCAAACGAGACTTCTACGTGCGCCAACTCTGGGACGGCAAGCGATCGGTCGACGTCGAGACCCTGCCGCCGGAGGGGCTGGCGATCTACGGGCGCGTATGTGCCTGGACCTTGGCCAGGGCCCACGCGCGGTCCGGCGACCCGATTGCGATCGGTGCCTATCTCGGCAAGGGCACGAGCTTCGACCGGGCGATCGCGGACTTCTCCGAACGCTACGCCGACCAGAACGAGCTGGACTACTCCGCGCTCGCCGACGCCGCCAAATCGGGGCGCATCGAGGTGGAGACCGACCTCGACTAGCGGGGCCGCCAGCGTCGGTTCGATCGATCGCGGCCGAACAGGGCCTATCCCCCTGGTCGGTCTTCGCCAGTCGCACCGTACCGCCGGCTGGCCCCGGGGAGCTGGATCCAACTGGCTTTCTGAAGCCGGATGCTGATCATGGGCGCGGCTGGTTTCGAACCAGCGACCTCTCGCGTGTGAAGCGAGCGCTCTCCCACTGAGCTACGCGCCCTGCGGCGATTCTAGATTCCGGTCGGGGCCGGCGGCGCCCACGTCAGGATGCGGCCGCGCTACGTCACTCGCCGAGGCCGACGCCGCCGGTCTCGGGCGCGGGCGGCGCCGGGCCCCGCTTGCCGCCGATGCCGCCCGAGCCGTGCCCGCCACCGCCGGAGCCACCGCCGGCGCCCGCCCCGCCCGACGGCTGTGTCGGCGGTTCGGTCGGGGCGGTCGGTTCGGTCGGTTCGGTCGGGGCGGTAGGGCCGCCGATCGCGTCCGGGCAGCGGATCGTGTTGATCAGCTTCGCCGGGCGGCCGGGCCGGGCTGCGAGTGGCTCCAGGAGAGGTGCAGGTGGTGGCCGCGGCCATGGCCCGCGTCGCCGTTGTAGCCGACCCAGCGGAAGGGAGCGCGGGGGCGGTCGCGTCGCGGCTCGGCCCAGCGGGCGAGGCGGGTGACGTCCGACCAGCGCCCCCCCGCGGCCTTGTCGGGAACGATGTCGAGCGCCAGGCCGAGCGGGTGCTCGCCCAGCTCCGCGTGGATGTCGCTGGTCGAGTACCCGTCGGTGACGAAGATCCGGTAGCGCTGGCGCAGCCAGCGAACGTCGGCGAGCAGGCGGCGATCGAGCATCTCGCCCGGGAAGCCGGGGATGTCGACGAACTTGCCGCCGCCGACCGTCTCGCACAGGGTCGGGCCGAGCTTGGTCGAGGTCATCCGTGCCGCGGCCGCGATCCCGGCGACCGCGAGCACCAGCGCCAGGGCGGCGGCGAGGCCGGTCAGGAGAGGACGAGATCCCATTGGGGGATCAATCGGCGGCTGCCGCCAAAGCCTTAGCGGAGTACGATGCGTGGCGACCGTGCTAGGCGGGGAATTAGCGGTGCCCTGAACCCGCAATCCGCTCTAGCGGGGCCGAACGCTCGTCTGAGGGTCGTGGCCTACGGGGCCAGTACGCCGCGGGCGGTGTTGACGGTCAGGTCCCGCGCAATGCGCGTCCGCGAACCAGGTCAGGTCCGGAAGGAAGCAGCCTTAAGCGGTAGCGGGCATGTGCCGCGGACAAGCCTGACCCGAGCCAGCCACGGCGGGCACGCCCGGAGACCGCTCTCGAGGACGGGCCCGCACGGTCATCTTCTTACCCGCGCGGGGCGCGGGCCCTCAGCCGAGGTTCTTGTACGGGGAAACCGCGTACCGGCAGCCGGGCGAGGAGTCGACCTTGACGAAGTACTGACCTTCCTGGAGGTCCTTGCTGGTCTTCCACGTGCCGTTCCGCTTCGACTGCGTGATCTCGATCTTCACCGAGAGGAAGTCGTCGAGGCGAAACAGGCTCACCTTCTTGCCTCCCTCGCAGTCGTTGTCCTTGGAGACCACCTTGCCCGAGGCGCCCGTCGGGCTCAGCGCCTTGATCACGATCTTCGTCTTCTCGCCGCCGTCACCGGTCGCCGGGGAGGCGGAGAAGCACAGCACGGCCGCCGCCGGCAACGCCGCAAGCGTGGTGATCAGGCGCACGCTTTCAGTCATCCCTTCAGTTATTCGGCCGCCTCCTTTGCTTCCTTGAGCCCTCCGCCTGTGAGCTCGCGATTGAGCCAGGTGACTCCCGGGGTCGCCAGTAGACTCGGCCCGGTGACCGGCGAGACCTCGCTCTACCGCCGCCACCGCCCGCAAGCCTTCGACGAGGTCGTCGGCCAGGAGCACGTGGTGCGAACGCTTTCGAACGCGGTCGAACGCGACCGCGTCCACCACGCCTACCTGTTCGTCGGTTCGCGCGGCACCGGCAAGACCTCGCTGGCCAAGATCCTCGCCCGCTCGCTCAACTGCGTCGACGGCCCGACCCTGACCCCGTGCGGCAAGTGCGAGTCCTGTTTGACGATCGCCGCCGGGACCTCGCTCGACGTGATCGAGATGGACGCCGCCTCCAACCGCTCCGTGGACGACATCCGCGACCTGCGCGAGCGGGTCGGCTACGTCCCTGCATCGGGCCACTGGAAGATCTACATCCTCGACGAGGCGCACATGCTCACCCGCGAGGCCTGGAACGCGTTCCTGAAGACGCTCGAGGAGCCGCCGCCGAACACCGCCTTCATCCTCGCCACCACCGAGCCGCACAAGGTGATGCCGACGATCGTCGATCGCTGCCAGCGCTTCGACTTCCAGCGCCCGTCGCTCGAGCAGATCGCCGAGGTGATCCGCCGGGTCTCGGCGGTCGAGGGAATCGAGGTCTCCGACGGCGCTGTCGGCGCGATCGCCCGCTCGGCGGCCGGCAGCTTCCGCGACGCACTCGGCACCCTCGACCAGCTCGTCTCCTACGGCGGCAAGGAGCTGAGCACCGACGACGTGCTCGCCGTCCTCGGGGTCGCCGACGCCGACCTGATCCTCGCCGCCGCCGACGCGATCGCCGCCGGCGACGGCCGCGTCCGCGCTCGAGGTCTCGGAGCGGCTGGCGAGCTCGGGCCGCGACGTGACGCAGTTCGCGCGCGACCTGCTCGGCCACCTGCGCCAGCTGATCGTCGTCCGCACGATCGGTGAGCCGCCGGACTCGTTCGCGGTCACCGCGGCCGAGCCCGAGCGCCTGCGCACCCAGGCGGCCTCCTTCTCGGACCTCACCCTCGGGCGTTCAATCGACACGCTCTCGAAGGCGCTCTCCGATATCCGCGAAGGAGACGATCCGCGGATGACGGTGGAGCTCGCCCTCCTCCGCTGCGCCCGCCCGCAACTCGACCCCGGCCGCGAGGCCCTCGCCGAACGCCTGGAGAGGTCGAGGCGGCGCTCGCCGCCGGGCGGGACGGGGGGCGGGGGTGTCGAGGAGGGTATCCGAGGCCCGCCCACAACCCACATCGCCAGCCACCCCCGCTCCCGCGGGAACCGTGCCCGACGGCCGGGCCCCCGCCGCCGCGCCCCCGACACAGCGACAGGCGAGGAGGAGAAGAAGAGGAACGAAGCGGGAGCGGGGCAACAGGCGACAGCGGTCGCCGAAGGGCTCGACTTGGAGCGGGTGGTGGCGATGTGGCCCGCGGTGATCGATCAGGTCCGCGACTCGGGCTCCGGGCTGCTCTCGCAGATCCTGACCGCGGCGCGCCCGGTCGCCCTCGATGCCGAGGAGGCGGTGCTCGAGGTCGGGTTCCCGGCCTCGGCGGCGTTCAACAAGCGCAAGGCGGAGGCGACCGACGCCTGCGACCGGGTCGCCGAGGCCGTCCAGGCGATCGTCGGCGAACGCCTGCGCCCGGTCTACGTGCTGCTCGAGTCGGACCAGGCCGAGGCGCAGCCCGAGTCGACGCTGAGCGAGGACGAGCTGGTCGAGCTGATGCGCACCGAGTTCGATGCCGAGGAGTACCTGCCCGAGCCGGAATCCGGTGAGGCCGAAGCGAAGGAGGCGGAAGGATGACCCGGTTGCCACAGGGGGCCGGCGGTTTCGACCTGAACTCGATGATGAAGCAGGTCCAGCAGATGCAGGCCGAGATGACCGAGGCCCAGGAGAAGCTCAAGGACGAGGTGGTCGACGCGAGCGCCGGCGGCGGCATGGTGAAGGCGAAGATGAGCGGCGACCTGCGCCTGCTCGAGCTCTCGATCGATCCCGAGGCGATCGATCCCGAGGACCCGGAGTTGCTCCAGGACATGGTCCTGGCGGCGGTCAACGAGGCGATCCGGTCGGCCCAGGAGCTGGCGGCCTCGAAGATGGGTGGGATCGCCGGAGCGGGCGGGCTCGGCCTGCCCGGCATGTAATCGCGGCCTTGCCCGGACGGTCGGGGGTCGCCGGGCGATAGCCGCGCCGACCGCTAGCTTCCCGGCCGATGTACCCCCAGCCGATCAACCGCTTGGTCTCCGAGCTGGCGAAGCTGCCCGGAATCGGCCAGCGGACCGCCCAGCGGCTCGCCTTTCACATCCTCCGCTCCGACGACGCCGACGCGGGCGCGCTCGCCGACGCGATCCGTGAGGTGAAGGAGAAGGTGGGCCTGTGCGAGGTCTGCTTCAACCTCTCCGAGGGGCCGCGCTGCGAGATCTGCGATGACCCGCGCCGCGATCGCTCGCTGATCTGCGTCGTCGAGCAACCGGCAGACGTGATCCCGATCGAGCGCACCCACGAGTACCGCGGCCTCTACCACGTGCTCGGCGGCGCGCTCTCGCCGATCGACGGGATCGACCCCGAGGATCTGAAGATCGCCGAGCTGGTCGGCCGCGCGGGCGCCGACGAGGTCACCGAGGTCGTCCTCGCGACCAACCCGACGACGACCGGCGAGGCCACCGCGCACCACGTCGCCGAGCTCCTGCGCGGCAGCGTCTCGATCACCCGCCTCGCCTCGGGGCTGCCGGTCGGCGCCGACCTCGAGCATGCCGACGAGGTCACCCTGGGCCGGGCGCTGGCCGGCCGCCACTCGGTCCACTAGTAGGGCTCGACCGGCGCCTCGTCGTCGGCGCTCGCGCCGATCCGCCGCGCGGCGGTCTGGCTCGTGGTGCCGACGGGGGCGTGCTCGAACGCCTCGGCGAGTCCCCAGCGCGGCATGTTGCCGTAGACCGCCTCGCACTCGCCCGCCCTCACCCGGTAGGTCTCGTGCCAGATCCCGACGTCGCCCGAGTCGCGAACCCGCTGGTTGAAGCGCTTCCACGCCGGCAGGTGAGGGTCGTCGGGGTTGCGGGCGAAGGCCGCCAGGTGCTCAAAGCTGCGCCAGTACTGGACGAAGGCGAATGAGCTCCCCATCAACATCGGCTGCGCGTGGACCATGCCCTTCTCCGGATGCGCCTCGAGCTCGCGGATCATCGGGCGCATCGCCCGCGCCACCGGAATCCACTTGTGGGGCTTGAGGAGCGTGTTGATCCGCATCCCGATCAGGAAGACGACGAAGTCGTCATCGACCCGAGCCGTGTGGCGCCCCCGCTGGATGTCGGCCATCGCCAAGACCCTACGCCTCGCGGAGCCCGATCCGGCGGTGCAGGCGGCGCAGCGGCGCCGGCGCCCACCAGTTCCAGCGGCCGAGCAGCCGCATCAGCGACGGGACCAGCAGCGCGCGGATGATCGTCGCGTCGATCAGCACCGCGATCGCGGTCCCGAGCCCGACCTGCTTGATGAACACGACCTCGGAGATGACGAAGGCGCCGATCGCGATCGAGAACAGCAGCGCCGCGGCGGTGACGATGCGACCAGTGCGCTCGAGCCCGACCGCGACCGACTCGCGGTCGTCGTATCCGCCGTCGCGCGCCTCCTTGATCCGGGCGAGCAGGAAGACGCCGTAGTCGGTCGAGAGCCCGAAGGCGACCGCGAACAGGAGCAGCGGCTGGGTCGATTCGAGCCCACCCTGGCTCTGGTAGCCGAGCAGGCTCTCGAACCGGCCGTCCTGGAAGATCAACACGAGGATGCCGAAGGTGGCGCTGAGCCCGAGCGCGTTCATCAGCACCTGCTTGAGCGGCAGAACCACCGATCCGGTCATCACGAAGAGGACCGTGAAGGTGACCACGAAGACGATCGCCAGCACCAGCGGGAGGTGGTCGGCGAGGCTCGCCTGCAGGTCGAGATAGTCGGCGGTGAACCCGGTGACCAGGGCAGGGGAATCGAGCTCGCGCAACCGGTCGACGAGCTCCTGGCTGCCCTCGCTGAGCGGCGCCGAGCCCGAGACCGCCTCGATCGCCCAGGTCGAGTCGGAGAGCTCCTGCGGCGGGTTGACCGCGGCGACGCCCGGATCGCGCTCGACCTCGGCGGCCAGCGCTCGGGCCTGCGCGCGGTCGGCATCCGAGAGTTGGAGCAGGACCGGCGAGTCGTGGAAGGGCGGGAACTCGGCCCGGAGCGTGTCGTCGACCTGGCGGGCGCTCGCCGATCCGGGCAGCACCTGGGGGTCGACCGAGGTGAAGTTGATCGACAGAAACGGGATCCCCAGGACGATCAGGAGGGTGGCGCTGGCGATCGCGATCCGGGCCGGGAACCGCATCACGAGCTGCGAGAGCCGGTACCAGAAGCCCTCGGTCGCCGCCCGGGAGTCGCGATCGGCGCGGCGACGCAGGAACGCCGGCGCCAGCGAGTTGACCCGCGCGCCGAGCAGGACGAGCACGGCCGGCAGGACGATCAGCGCGATCGCCGCGGCGATCAGCGCCACCAGCGAGCCGCCGATGCCCATCGAGTACAGGAACCGCTGCGGGAACACCAGCAGCGACGCGAGCGCCCCGGCGACGGTCAGCGAGCTGAACAGGACGGTGCGCCCGGCGGTCGCCAGCGTTCGCCGCATCGCCTCGAGGCCGGGGCCGCTGCGGGCGAGCTCCTCGCGGTAGCGGGAGACGATGAACAGGCTGTAGTCGATCGCCAGCCCGAGGCCGAGCCCGGTGACCAGGTTGAGGGCGAAGATCGAGACCGAGCCGAGCTCGGCGGCGACCCGCAGGGTGAGCATCGTGCCGACGATCGCCAGCCCGCCGACCAGGAGCGGCAAGAGCGCCGCGACCAGGCTGCGAAAGAAGAGCAGCGAGAGCAGGAACAGCAGGGGGAAGGCGTAGAGCTCGGCCCGCCGCAGGTCGTCCTCGACCTGGGCGTTGATCTGCTCCTGCGCCACCGCCGAGCCGCCGACGCTCACCCCCGGCTCGCCGTCGAGATCGGCCACGATCCGCTCCGCGGCCGCCTGGATCGCGTCATCGTCGGTGGGCCTCAGGGCGACGGCCAGATAGGTGTCATCGCCGTCGCGGGAGATGAAGGCGCGCGAGCCGGTATCGCCGTACCCGTCGACCGAGGCCACCGCCGGGTCGGCGGCGATCAGCCGCTCGAGCTCGCGGATCCGCCGCGCCCCGGCGGCCGAGGTCGGGTCGACTCCCTCGACCAGGACGACGACGCCGGTCGAGCGGTAGCCCGCGTCCTCGAGGCGCTGATCGGCGATCACGCTCTCGGTCTCGGGGTCGTCGGCGCCGTAGGGGTCGAGCCGGTCGGCGACGCCGGACCCGAGCACCCCCGCGACGACGAAGAACACCGCGGCGATCAAGACCACCCGGCGCGCGTGGCCGTCGGCGAGCTTGGCGAGACGGTCGATCATCCCCGCGCCCGGGCCTCGCGGTCGCACCAATCGGAGACGAAGTCGTGAAACGCGATCCCGAACCGCAGTGAGGTCTCGGGACCGCTCGTGCCGTCCGTGATCGCCGAGTCGGCGATTCCGCGGAGTTGGGAGGCGATCGCGCGGTGCTGGTCGCGCTTGGCCTCGAGCGCCTCGCGGGCGCCACCGGGGCCGGCGGCGCCGGAGAAGAAGACCTTGAGCAGGCTCTCGTCGCGCATCTCGTACACCTCGGGCCGTGCGGCGAGCCATTGCTCGAGCCGCTCACGGCCCGCGGCGGTGAGCGTGAACTCGATCCGCCGGCGGGCCGAGCCCGGGTCGGGCTCGCCCTCGATCAGCCCGGCGTCGGCGAGCCGGCGCAGCTCCGGATAGATCTGGCCGTAGCTGGCGGCCCAGAAGAAGCGGGTCGAGTGGTCGACCAGTCGCTTGATCTCGTAGCCGCACATCGGCCGCAGGCCCAGCATTCCGAGGATCACGTAGGAGGTCGGGTTCAGTTCCATCTATCTGCGAGATATATCAGACAGATAGATCGGCGAAGCGTGACTTCGGTCACACGCCGCCGAGTAGTCCCCGTGAGCGCTTCAGCTCCAGCACGCGGCCGGCGGCCTGCTCGAGTCGTTCCAGCGGGAGCTCGCCGGCCGCGACCGCGTCGACGATCGCCGCCTGCACCCCGGCCTGGTCCGCGACCGCGTCGATCCGCACCAGGTCGGCGCCGGCGGCCAGCGCCGCGACCGCCGCCTTGGCCACCGAGGTGCCCGAGCGGACCGCGCCGGCGCCGAGGTCGTCGGTGATCGCGACCCCCTGGTAGCCGAGCTGGTCGCGCAACAGCCCGGTGACGACGGCGTCGGAGAGCGCTCCGGGGGTGACCGGGTCATAGGCGACGTAGAAGGCGAGCGAGAGGACGACGGCAGGCATCCCCTCGCCGAACGCGGCGGAGAACGGGACCAGATCGCGGGACTCGAGTGTCCCGGTGTCGAGCCCGACCGTGGCGGGGCCACGGTTGGTGTCCTCGGAGGCGGCGCCGAGCCCGGGGAAGTGAAGCGCGGCGCAGGCGAGCCCGGCCCGGCGACAGCCGCGCATGGCCGCGGCGGTCAGCGTCGCGGTCTCGGTGACATCGTCGGAGAAGGCGCGATCGGCGATCGGGCTGTCGAGCGAGGCGACGTCGGCGACCGGGAACAGGTTGAGGTCGAAGCCGGCGCTGCGCAGGGCCGCCGCCGACTCGCGAGCCCACTCCTCGGCGGCTTCGGCAGAGCCGGTGTCGCCGATCTCGAGCTCCGTCCGCTCGGGCGGCAGATCGGCGAAGGCGCGATAGCGGCCGCCCTCCTGAGCCACGACGAGGAGCGGCGGGATCCGCCCGCCCTCGCGTCCGGCGGCCCGGATCGCCCCGACCAGCGCCGTCCCGGCGGCCGAGTCGACCCAGTTGGCCGAGCCGACGAGGACCCCGCCGAGCTCGCGGGCGCGAACGTCGTCGACGATCTCAGCGCCCGCGTCCGTGCCTTCGAACCCGAGCAGCAGCACCTGGTCGGCGAGCTGCTCGGGGGCCATCGCGGCGATCGCGGCCGCGGTCTCGGCCGAGAGCGGGGCGGCCGCCGGGTCGTCGGCCGGCTCGCCGCCGCCGGTGAGCAGCAGCGCGGCGACGACGATCACCGCCGCGACGACCGCGATCGCGACCGCGCGCCGCCGGGCGATCGTGGCCCTCGAAGGACCCCTCGAATCCTCCATCGGCCCGCGATCGTAGTTGCCGTCCCGGTCGCGGGGCGGGTTACGGATAGGCTGGCGGTGTGGGCGAGCTTCGGCTGGATCGGCGCGGCGAGGGCGTGGTGTTGGCGACGATCTCGAACCCGCCGCACGCGCTGATGGACGACGCGATCGTCGACGCGCTGGAGGCGCTGGTGGGCAGCGTGGACGACGACCCGCAAGTGACCGCGGTGGTGATCACCGGTGATCACCCGGAGCGCTTCGTCGCCCACTACGACGTCGGCGAGCTGCTCGACGGTGCCCGCTCGTCGCCCAGCGTCGGTGCGACCGCGGCCAGAGTGTCGCTCTCGGCCGTCGGCGCGCTCCGCCGCCTGCCCGGCGCTCCCGCTGCGCTGGCCGCGACGCCGGTCGCCGGGCTCTCGCTCGCGGAGCGCTTCGGCGAGGTGCTGACGGGCCTCTCGACGATGAGCGCGGTCGTGATCGCGGCCATCAACGGCTCCGCGATGGGAGGGGGATGCGAGCTCGCGCTCGCCTGCGATCGGCGGCTGATGGCCGCGGGGGAGTTCATGATCGGCCAGCCGGAGATCCTGCTCGGCTTTCCGCCCGGGGGCGGCGGGACCCAACGGTTGGCGCGCCTGCTCGGCACCGGCCCGGCGCTGCGCCTCTGCCTCGACGGTGGGCCGGTGAGCGCCGCCGACGCGCTCGAGCTGGGATTGGTCGACGAGCTTGCCGAGCCCGGCGAGCTGCTCGACCGGGCGCTCGAGCTGGCCGGCAGCTACGCGCGGCGCCCGAAGGCGGCGATCGGGGGAGTGAAGCGAGCGGTCAACCTGGGCGCGGCGATGCCGCTGGCCGCCGGGTTGCGACTCGAGCGCGCCGAATTCATGGCGGCGCTGGGCACCGACGAGGCCGAGCTGGCGATGCAGGCCTACGTCGACGGCCTCGAGCGCACCGGCGAGCTGCCCGGCTATGACTCCCAGGCGCTCGAGCGAGCGCGCGAGCGCGGGCGCTTCGACTGAGCCGACGGCGAGACGCCGACAGGCGGCGCTCGTATCCTGCCGTCGATGGCGGAGATCGTGGTGATGAAGTTCGGCGGCACGTCGGTCGCCGAGGCCGAGGACATCAAGCGCGCCGCGCGCCGGATCGTCGCCGCGCGCGAGCGCGGCCAGCAGGTCGTTGCCGTGCTCTCGGCCCGCGGCAAGACCACCGACGAGCTCGTCGACGCCGCCTTCGAGATCTCGCCGCACCCGCTCGAGCGCGAGATGGACATGCTGCTCTCGACCGGCGAGCGGATCTCGTGCGCGCTCTGCGCGATGGCGATCCACGACATGGGCCACTCGGCGATCTCACTGACCGGATCGCAGGCCGGGATCGTCACCGATTCGTCGCACACCAAGGCACGGATCATCGACGTGCGCGCCGATCGCATCCGCGCCGCCCTCGGGGAGGACAGGATCGTGCTCGTCGCGGGGTTCCAGGGGGTCTCGGGCGATTCCAAGGACGTGACCACGCTCGGCCGCGGCGGCTCTGACACCACCGCCGTCGCGATCGCGTCCGCGCTCGGAGCGCCCGTGTGCGAGATCTACACCGACGTCGACGGCGTGTTCAGCGCCGATCCGCGGATCGTCCCGGCGGCGCGCAAGATCGCGCAGGTCTCCTTCGACGAGATGCTCGAGATGTCGTCGTCGGGCGCCGGGGTCCTGCAGCTGCGCGCGGTCGAGTACGGGCGCAACCACGGGGTGAGCATCCATTGCCGCAGCTCGTTCAAGGACGCCCCCGGTACCCTCGTGGTCGCCGAGGACGTGACGATGGAGCAGCCGATGGTCACAGCCGTCACCCACGCCTACGAGGCGCGCGTGACCCTGACCGGGCTCTCCGACGAGCCCGGCGTCGCCGGCCGCGTGTTCGGCGCCCTTGCCGACGCCAACGTCAACGTCGACATGATCATCCAGAACGAGCCGGTCTCCGGCGACCAGAAGGCCGACCTCTCGTTCACCGTCGCCCGCGAGGACCTGACCTCGGCCACCGAGGTGCTCGAGCCGCTCGAGGTCGGCGGGGTCGAGACCGACGCCGAGGTCGGCAAGGTGTCGATCGTCGGCGCCGGGATGCGCAGCCATCCCGGGGTCGCGGCCAAGGTCTTTCGCACCCTCGGCGACCACGACATCAACATCGAGATGATCTCGACCTCGCCGATCAAGATCTCCTGCGTGATCGACGCCGCCCGGGTTCCCGACGCCGTGCGTTCGATCCACGAGGCCTTCGAGCTGGCCGAGGACGCGGTCCGCGAGGAAGACCCCTCCGGCGAGCACCGCCCGCGGGTGACGTCCTAACCCAACGCACCCTCGACGCCCCTTGCGGGGATACTGGACGGGCGATGTCTGAGGAGAGCGTCGAGCTCGCGGGCGGCGTGCGAACGCCGGTTGCGACCTCTGGTGAGCCCACGCGGCGGAGCCTGGATGAACGGGTGTTCATCCGCTTTCCGGCGCTCGTTCCCCCGATTGCTCTCGTCTACTCGCGCCTGCCGCCCAGCTCTCGGCTGCGCCGAGCGTTCACCGTGCGGAGCTCGCGCCGATTCGCCGGCGCGTTCAATCGCCGGGACGTCGACGTCCTGCTTCCGTATCTTCACCCGGAGTTCGAGTTCGAGGGCGCGGAAAGCCTGCTTGGCGGCTACTTCCCCGACTTGCCCAAGGTCCACCGCGGGCCGGAGGAGTACCGGCGCATGTTCGAAACCCTGTTCTCCTCGTGGGAAGAGCTGACGCTCCGATCCGAGGAGGTCATCGACCTGGGTGACCGGCTCTTCGGTGCCAGCCGGATCACGGGCCATGGCAGGGTCAGCGGAATCGCCCTCGACATCCGCTTGTTCCAGGTCATGACCCTGCGCCACGGGATGATCTTGCGTCAGAGAGACTTCGTCGAGCGCGAGATGGCCCTCGCAGCCGCCGTCCTTCGGGAGTAGGGATCCGCCGCGCCAAGCTAATCTCGTCGTTCCCATGAGCTCGCGCAGCTACAGGGTCGGCGTCGTCGGCGCCACGGGCGCGGTCGGCTCGACGCTGCTCGAGGTGCTCGCCGAGCGTGGGTTCCCGGCCACGGAGGTCGTCCCGTTCGCCTCCGAGCGGTCGGCGGGCAAGCGGATCCCGTTCGGCTCGGAGCAGCTCGAGTGCCGCCCGCTCGCGGACGAGACGACCCAAGGGCTCGACCTGGTGCTCTCCTCGGCCGGCGGCGCGGTCAGCGCCGAATGGGCGCCGCGACTCGTCGCCGCCGGGGCGGTGGTCGTCGACAACACCAGCTTCTGGCGCATGCATCCCGACGTCCCCCTGGTGGTGAGCGAGGTCAACCCCAGCGCGGCCGAGCGCCACAACGGGCTGATCGCGAACCCCAACTGCTCGACGATGCAGATGATGGTCGCGCTGGCCCCGATTCAGCGCCACGTGGGGATCGAACGGATCGTCGTCTCGACCTACCAGTCGGTGTCCGGGACGGGCCAGCGCGCCGTCGACGAGCTGACCAATCAGGCGCACGCCGTCCTGCACGGCCAGGAGGCGCCGCCTGAGGTCTACCCACACCCGATCGCCTTCAACGTGCTGCCGCAGGTGGAGACGTTCAAGGACGGCGACGACTACACCACCGAGGAGCGCAAGCTGATGGCCGAGACGCGCAAGATCCTCGAGCTCGGCGACGAGGAGGTCGGGATCTCGGCGACCTGCGCCCGGGTGCCGGTGTTCGTCGGCCACTCCCAGTCGGTGAACGTGCAGACGCGGGAGCCGCTCTCGCCGGAGGAGTGCCGGCAGCTGCTTGCCGCCGCACCCGGGGCGCTGGTCGTCGACGCGCCCGGCGAGGGCGTCTACCCGATGTCGACCGACGCCGCCGGGCGCGACGAGGTCCTGGTCGGGCGGATCAGGCGCGACCCCTCGCACCCGCGATGCCTCAACCTCTGGATCGTCGGCGACAACCTGCGAAAGGGTGCGGCCACCAATGCCGTCCAGGTTGCGGAGGTCCTGCATCAGCGGGACCTGATCCGCGTCCCGGCCGGCGCCGCAGCGCTAGCGGCCTAGGTGCTCACGGCGATCGCCTCGGCGGCGGCGATCGTCGCCGGCTCATTGGCCGTAGGCCAAGCACTGCTGATCGTCTGCGGTCGCCGCGAGTGGACCCTCGTGGCGGGCCCGATCGGGCTCGCGCTGATCCTCGTGGTCTGCGGCGCGGTCGCCGGGGTCGGCGGGCGCGGGACGGCGATCGCGGTCGCGCTCGGAGCCCTGCTGAGCGTGGCGGCTGCGATCGTCGCCTTGCGCGGAGCCCGCGCCCGGGTCGGCTGGGGCGCCCCGGCCGCCGCGGCGATCGCGGCCGTGGCGGCGGCGATCCCGTTCATCGCCGCCGGCGATGTGGGGATCCTCGGCGTGGCCCTGGTCAACGACGACATGGCCTCGCACCTGCTGCTCGCCGACTGGATCGACGAGCGCTTCCGGCCGGAGCCGGTGCTGATCGACCAGGGGTACCCGCTCGGACCGCACGCGCTCGTCGCGGCCCTGGCGGCGGTCCTGCACGCGAGCGCGATCGACGTGTTCGCCGGTCTCACCCTGGCGATCCCGGCGCTCACCGCCCTGGTCGCGTATTCGGTTCTCGACGGGCTGCGCTCGTTGCGCCGGGCGCTCGCCGCGGCGCTGGTCGCGCTCCCCTACCTGGCGACCGCCTACCTGGCCCAGGAGGCGTTCAAGGAGCCGATCATCGCCCTGTTCGTGCTCGCCTTCGCCCTGCTTCTGCCGCGAACCAAGGATTGGCCGGACGCGATCCCTCTGGGCGTGCTGGCCGCGGGCACCCTCTACGTCTACTCCTTCCCCGGCCTGGCCTGGCTGGGTGGGGTGACCCTGGCGTGGGGCGCGATCACGTCTGCTCGAACGCCGACGTTCGGGGGACGGCGCCCGGGGGCTCCGCAGCATGGACGCGAGGACGGTGCGTAGCAAGGACGCGAAGCGCCCCCGGGGCGTCGTTCCCCGGGCGGCGGCGCTCGCCACGGCGGCCGGTATCGCCACGCTCGTGATTCTCGTCCTCCCCGAACTTGACCGCCTCCGGTGATTTCGCCGACTTCCGCGCCCTCCACCCGGACCGCGCCAACGACGGCGGGCTCGGCAACCTGCCCGGCCACCTCTCGCCGCTCAAGGCGCTCGGGATCTGGCCGACCAGCGACTTCAGGCTCTCCGCCGCCGCGAGCAACGCGCCGGCGGTGATCTTCTGGGCCGGCGGCCTGTTCGCGCTCGTCGCCCTGGCACTCGCGCTGCCGCGGTGGATCAGGCGCCACGGCGTCGCGATCCCGGCGGCCCTGCTCGCGGCCGCTGTCCTCTATCTGCTGGCGCTGGCCCTGGGGACCGTCTACACCTCGGCCAAGGCGCTCTCGATCGCCGCCCCGCTCGTCGCCCTGGTCACGCTCGGCGGGCTGCTGGGGTCGCGCGAGCGGGGCCTGCGCGCGATCGGCGCCCTGTTCGCGCTCGCCGCCGCCGCCTCCAGCTTCCTGATCCTGCGCCAGGCACCGGTGGCGCCCACCGATCACGCGCGGGAGCTGGCCGCGATCCGACCCCTCGTCGAGGGTGAGAAGCTGCTCTTTCTCGGCCGCGACAACTTCGTCCTCTACGAGCTGCGCGGGTCGAAGCCCTACACGCACGTGCGCAACTTCTATGACCCCTACTTCGTCCAGCCCAACTTCGAGCTGGCGAACGTCGGCTCCAAGTTCGACTTCGACTCGGTCACGGCCGAGACCCTGGCGCGGTTCCCATACGTGTTGACGACGCGTGCCGCTTACGCCAGCGGCCCCCCGCCGGGATACGAGCCGGTGAAGACCACCGAGTCCTACGTGCTCTGGCGCAAGGAACTGACGCCGCTGGGGCGCCGGCCGGCCGAGAGCGGGCCGGAGCCGGGCCGCGAGGGCGGCTGCGGCTCACGGAGGCCCGAGCGCGCCTCGTCGTTCGCCATGGCTCCGATTGCCGTGACCGCCGGCGACTGGTCGCGGACGACGGTCGAGAACGGGGAATCGGCGAGCGTGGAGCTCGAGCTTCCCGCCGGTGCCTGGGACCTCTCGCTGCAGTACGACGCGACCCGGCCGGTGACGCTCAACGCCGATCCGCCGCCGTTCGAGGCGACCGTGCCCGGCAACCTGGACTACCGCGGCACGGCTCCGTACTGGCCCGCCGGGCGGATCGAGGTCCCCGGCGGTCAGCCGGTCGAGATCACGGCGACCGTCGAGCGACCGCCGCCGGCCGGGCGGCTCCTGGGGGCCCATTCCGTCGCCCACCTCGGCGGGATCGCGGCCACCCGCGCCCAGCCGGCGCGCGCGGGCTGCGCCGGTTACGTCGACTGGTACGTGCCCTGATGGACCTCTCGTTCGGCGAGGCGCTGCTGATCTTCGGCTCGCTGCTGGCGGTCACCGCCGCCCTCTCGGGGCTGATCCGCGGGACCGTGCTCTCGGCCTCGGTGCTCTCGATCACGCTCGGGATCGTGCTCGCCGAGCTCGACCTGGTCTCGGTCGACGTCGGGGAGCCGGGCATCGTCGAGCTGATCCAGCTCGCGCTGATCCTGACCCTGATCTCCGACGGACTGCTCGTCGATCGCGAGCTCCTCGGCCGCCATTGGGGACCGCCGGCGAGGGCGCTGGTGCTGGCGATGCCGCTCACCCTGGTCCTGCTGGCGCTGGGGGCGAACCTGCTCTTCGACGACCTCACCTGGGCCGAGTCCTTCCTGCTCGGCGCTGTGCTCTGCGCCACCGACCCCGTGATCACCTCGGCGGTGGTCAGCTCCACCCGGGTGCCGGACTCGATCCGTCACACGCTCAACCTGGAATCGGGTCTCAACGACGGTCTCGCGCTGCCGTTCGTCCTCTTCTTCCTCGTCCTCGCGACGCCCGGGGGCGACGCCGGCCGCGAGGCCGCCGAGCTGATCGGCGAGGCGGCGTTCGGCGCCGTGATCGGAGTCGGCGTCGGGCTGCTCGGCGGCTGGGTCCACCGAGTCGTCCCGCGCGGGGTGACCCCGCGCTACGAGGGCATCTACGCCGTCGGCTTCGGCCTCGCGGCGTTCGGGATCGCGGACGTCACCTTCGGCAACGGCCTGATCGCCGCCTTCGTCTTCGGGATCACCCTCGGGATGTCCGAGCACGAGATCACCGAGCGCTTCTCCGACTTCTCCGAGAACGTGAGCGCGATCTTCCAGGTGCTCACGTTCTTCGTCTTCGGTGCCCTGCTCGTTGCCACGGGCTACGACGGGCCGGTCCCGCGCGCTGCTCGCCTTCATCGCCTTCGCCCTCGCGCTGGCGCGTCCGGTCGCGGTGCAGGTCGCGCTTGCGGGCACGAAGATGCCGCGTCCGCACAAGGCGTTCATCGCCTGGTTCGGCCCGAAGGGAGTCGCGTCGATGCTGTTCGCGCTCCTGGTGCTCGACGCGTCGGTCGCCCACGGGAGCCTGGTCTTCGACGTCGCCTCGTTCGTGATCCTCGCCTCGATCATCGCCCACGGACTCACCGACACCGTCGGCGCCGGTTGGATCGCGCGACGAATGGAGAGAACGTGAGGGAGCCGATCGACCTGGGCGGGGTCGAGATCGGGGACACCCGGCCGGAGGAGACGGCGGCCGCGGTGGCGGTCGCGGCGCGGGCGATGTGCACGAGCCCGCTGGCCGTCGCCGTCCTCGGCCCTGACCACGAGCGTCGCTACCGCTACACCCATCGCATGTTCACGCTCCTGTACCGCCTCGCCGCGCACCAGCGCCCCCTGGTCGCGCGCCTCGACGGCCGCATCGTCGCCTCGGCCAACGACCTGGCCGGGTTCGCCTGCCGCCCGCAGGGGCTCGACGTCGCCCGGGCCGTGCCGGCCCTCGCGGCCGCCGGCCCCCGGGCAGCGATTCGCACCGTGCGGTGGATTCGCGATTGGGAGGGTCGCGACCCCGACCGGGCCCACGCCCACTTCGGTCCCTTCGGCGTGGAGCCGGCGTTGCAGGGTCGCGGGATCGGCAGCGTCCTGCTGCGCGAGTACGCGGGCCGGCTCGACCGCGCCGGCGAGCACTCCTATCTCGAGACCGAGAAGCCCGAGAACGTGGCGCTCTACTCGCGCTTCGGCTTCGAGGTGATCGACGAGGCCGAGGTGCTGGGGGTGGCGAACTGGTTCATGTGGCGCGAGGCGGGAGCCGGCGGCCCAGCCATCTAGCCGTCGGCGAGCCTCTCGACCACCTGGCGCGCGGTCTCGGGGTCGACGTCGGTGAACTTGAGATAGAGGCTGACGGCGTCGTCGAGGTGGCCGAGCAGCGCCGCCTGCTCGACCTCGGGCGGGGGCTGGGGCGCGCCCTCCGGCAGCGCGGACATCAGGCGGAAACCCCCGCGAGCCGCTCGCCGACCCACTCGGTCGAGGCGATGTGGCGGTTCATCCCCAGCTCCTTGGGCTCGAAGCCGAGCGCCAGCCCGACGAGCTGGGGGAGGTGCAGGATCGCGAGCCCGAGATCGCGGTTGACGGCCTTGGCCGCCTCGGGCTGCTGCATGTCCAGGTTGAGGTGGCAGAGGGGGCAGGGGGTCACCAGGCAGTCGGCGCCCTGGTCGAGGGCGTCGGCGACGTGGGTGCCGGCTTGGCGCAGCGAGGTGTCGCGGTTCATCGTGATCACCGGGAACCCGCAGCACTTGCGCGACCCGTCGTATTCGACCACCTCGCCGCCCAGCGTCTCGATCACCTGCTCGAGGTAGAGGTCGCGCTCCGGGTGGTCCTCGTAGCCGAGCCGGTGCTTGGGCCGGATCACGTAGCAGCCGTAGAAGGGCCCGACCCGCAGCCCCGAGAGCGGCCGCACGACCTTCGCCTTCAGCTCGTCGAGGCCGTAGTCCTCGGCCAGCACCCAGAGGAAGTTCTTGTTCTCCCACCCCTGCTTGTCCTTGACGTACTCGATCCCCTCGTCGGCGAGCGCCTCGTTGATGTGGGCCCGATAGGCGGAGTCGGCGTCGAGGCGCTGCTGGCACTCCGACTGCGCGCCCTGGCAGGTCGAGCAGATGTTCATCATCCCGAGCCCGGTCTGCTGGGCGAGGGCGAAGGTGCGGGCGTTGAGCGTGTCGGCGAGCTCCTGGTTGTGCTCGGCGATCACCCCGGCGCCGCAGCAGTTGGCGCGGTCGAGCGTCACCAGCTCGATCCCGAGCCGGTCGGCCACCATCGCCATCGAGCCGTGGAGCTCGGTCGTGAACCCGCGCGAGACGCAGCCGGGCCAGTAGGCGAGCTTCACTCGCTCTCCTTCGGGCCGGTCGAGACCTCGGGCGGGCTGAGCTCCTCCTCGTCGGGCTCGGGCTCGACGTCCTCCTCGCCGGCGATGTAGAGGTTGATCTCGGTGCGGTGCTCCTCCGCGTGCTCGTAGATCCGCTCCACGTGCTCCTGTGACTCGCCCGGGAGCTTGTGGTGGACGCCGGGGATCAGCTTCGGCAGCGAGCGCATCTTGCCCGAGCGGATCCCGCGAATCGCCGTCGGGATCGAGCCCAGCAGCCCCTTGAGCGCGGACGGCTTCGGGATCAGCTTGCCCGCCACGCCGGGTGCGTAGGACTCCTGCAGCAGCAGCGACTCGTCCAGCGTCCCCTTCTTGCGGATGATGTTGACGAACGCGGCCTCGTGGTTGTGGCCGTTGTTGCGGTCGCGGATCTCCTCGTCGTTGCCGGCGGCGCGCCGCAGGCGCATGATCTGGTCCATCGGCGCGACGCCCTTCGGGCAGGCATCGACGCAGCTGAAGCAGTGGGTGCAGTCGTAGATCCCGTGGGGGTCCTGGGCCAGGTCCCAGAGCCGCTCGCGGCTCTCGACGTCGCGGGGATCGCCGACGAACCGGTAGGCCTTGGCGAGCGCGGCGGGGCCGATGAAGTCGGGGTCGGCCTCCATCGAGAGGCAGGAGCTGACGCAGGCCCCGCACTGGATGCAGGCGATCGTCTGGGTGATGTCGACCATCGACTCAGGCGGCACGACCCGCTCGCGCTCGGGCGGGTCGCCGTCGTCGAGCAGCCAGGGCGTGACCCGGCGGATCTTGGTCCAGTGGGTCGACTCCATGTCGGTGACCAGGTCCTTGATCACCGGCATGTTTCCCATCGGCTCGACCACGATCGGCTGCGCGCCGGTGCCGTTGCCCGCCGCCTGCTCGGCCTCGCCGGCCGGGGCGGTCGCGGGCTCGGCGCTGCGCCGGTTGGCGAACTCGTGCGCTTCGCCGACCTGGGTCAGGCAGGCGAGCGTGGACTCCCCGTTGATCTTCACCCCGCACGAGCCGCAGATCGCGGCCCGGCACGAGCAGCGGACCGAGAGCGAGCCATCGTCGCGGTCCTTGGCCTGGAGCAGGCCGTCGAGCACCGAAAGCGTCGGGTCGAGCTCGACCTCGAACTCTTCCCAGTACGGCCCCGAGCCCTCCTCGGGCTTGAACCGCCGCACCTTCAGCGTGTACTGCTCCGTCTCGGCCATCAGCTCTGCAGTCTGCAGTCTGCAGTCTGCAGACTCAATATGTCCTCTCCATCGGCTGCCACTCGGTGATGGTGACGTCGGAGTAACTGATCTCCGGCCCGTCGCCGTTCAGCTTCAGGTCGATGTGCTTGAGCCACTCGTCGTCGTTTCGCTCGGGGAAGTCGGTGCGGAACTGAGCCCCGCGGCTCTCGGTGCGGTGCAGCGCCCCCACGCACGCGCACTCGGCGCAGTCCAGCATGTAGCCGAGCTCGATCGCCCCGAGCACGTCCTGGTTGAAGATCGCGCCGCGGTCGTCGATGTAGGCGCTCTCCGCCTCCTCCTTCAGCCGCTTGACGATCTCGTGGGCCTGCTTGATCCCGTCGTCGTCGCGGAACACCGCCACGTAGCGGTCCATGGTCGCGCCGAGCTCCTTGCGGATCTCCGACACCCGGCGCCCTGAGCCGCGCTCGCGATTGACGATCCGGCCGACCAGCGCCTCCTCGTCGGCGAGAATCGAGCTCGACGGCCGCGATGGCGCCGTGGCCTTCGCCCGGTTGGCTGCGTGAAGCCCGGCACGGCGGCCGAAGATCAGCGTGTCGAGCAGCGAGTTCGCGCCCAGGCGGTTGCCGCCGTGGACAGAGACGCAGGCGCACTCGCCGGCGGCGTAGAGCCCGGGGATCTCGGTGGCGCCATCGATGTCCGTCTTGACGCCGCCCATCGTGTAGTGGTTCCCGGGCTTGATGTGGATCGGCTCGGTGGTGATGTCGACCCCCGCGAAATCGCGGCCGACGAGCACGATCTCGCGCAGCGCCTCGTGGATGCGCTTCTTCGGCACCACGGTGATGTCGAGCGCCACGGTGCCGTCGGGAAAGCCGCGGCCCTCGTTGATCTCGGTCTGCTCGGCGCGCGAGACGACGTCGCGCGAGGCGAGCTCCATCTTGTTCGGCGCGTACTTCTCCATGAACCGCTCGCCGTTGGCGTTCAGCAGGTGGGCGCCCTCGCCGCGCGCACCCTCGGTGATCAGGAAGCCCTTGCCCGCCAGGGTCGTCGGGTGGTACTGGATCATCTCCATGTCCATCAGGGGGGCGCCGACCCGGTAGGCCTGGGCGATCCCGTCGCCGGTGCAGATCAGCGCGTTGGTGGTCGGCTGCCAGGCTTGGCCGTCGCCGCCGGTGGCGAGGATCACGTTCTTGGCCTCGAACAGCTCCATCGAGCCGTCGCGGACGCTGCGCAGCACCGCGCCGACGCAGTTGCCCTCGTCGTCGAGCGCGAGCGCGGTGGTGAAGTACTCCTCGTAGCGGTCGACGGCGGCGCTGTGCTTCATCAGCTGCTCGTAGAGGACGTGCATGATCGCCTGGCCGGTGATGTCGGCGACGTAGTAGGTGCGTGCCTGTGAGGCGCCGCCGAAGGCGCGCGTGCCGAGCTTGCCCTCCTCGTTGCGATGGAAGGGGACCCCGAGGTGCTCGAGGTGCAGGATCTCCTCCGGCGCCTCCCGGCACATGACCGCGATCGCGTCCTGGTCGCCGAGGTAGTCCGAGCCCTTCACCGTGTCGAAGGCGTGTGACTCCCACGAGTCCTCCGGGTTGAGCGCCGCGTTGATCCCGCCCTGTGCGGCGTTGGAGTGCGAGCGCACCGGGTGGACCTTGGAGACGATCCCGACCGAGACGCCCTGCTCGGCGGCGGCGAGTGCCGCGCGCTGGCCGGCGAGCCCGGCGCCGATCACCAGTACGTCGTGTCGCGCGGTGGCACGAGGCATCGGCGGCGATCCTATAGAACGTCGGTGGCGCTCAGGCCCGGCCGCCGAGTGCGTCGCGCAGCGCCCGCCCCACCTGATCCGCCGTGATCACTCCGCGCAGGCGCCCGTCCGCATCGACCGCGGCGAGGCCGCCGAGGCGACGCAGGGCGTCGTTGCCCAGCAGCGACTCCAGCGGCGCGTCGTCGCGGACCCGCAGGGTCCCGCCGGCGTCGAGCTCGAACACCTCGCCGACGGTCTGCGAGGCCCGGCTCGGCTCCGGCACCCCGTCGGCGGCCTCACGGACCAGCAGGCCGCGGAAATGGTCGCCCGCGTCGACGACCGGGAACCAGGGCCAGCGATAGCGCAGGAAGTAGTCCTCGATCGCTCGCTCGATGCTGGTGTCCTCGGTGATCGAGACGGGCTCAGCGTCCATCACGTCGGCGACGCTGATCCCGTCGATGCGGCTGGAGAACTCCGATTGCATCGCGTAACCGCGGGCCGACTGGCCGAGGATGAAGCCGATCAGGGCGAACCAGATCCCGGTGATCACCAGATCGCTGCCGCCGACGATCAGCACCAGCCCGAAGCCGATCAGCAGGTAGGAGAACGCGCGGCCGAGGTTGGCGGCGAAGCGGGTGGCGCGGTTGCGATCGCCGCTCAGCCGCCACGCGATCGCGCGCGCGATGCGGCCGCCGTCGAGCGGGAACGCGGGGATCAGGTTGAAGACGAGCACGAGAACGTTGATCTCCGCCAGCCAGGCGACCATCGCCAGCAGCCCTGAGACCTCCGCGTCGGAGTCGAGCCGGACCGCGCCCCAGAAGTCACCCGGGCCCGCCGCCGCCATCCCGACGCCCCAGCACAGCAGCGCCAGGACCAGGGTCACCGCCGGACCGGCGGCGGCGATCTTGAACTCGGTCCCCGGCGAGTCGGAGTCCCTGCTCATCCGCGCGACGCCGCCGAACAGCCACAGGGTGATCTCCGTGATCGGGATCCCGAGGCGGTTGGCCGCCGCCGCGTGCCCGAGCTCGTGGAGCAGGATCGAGCCGAAGAACGCGATCGCCGAGGCGACCGCGAGCAGGTACGGGGCGGAGTCGGACTGCTCGGCGCCGAGCACGTCGCGATAGAAGCCCGAGAGCCAAAGGATGATCAGGAAGAGGACCAGGAACCACGAGTAGTCGACCCCGATCCTGATCCCGCGGATCTCGAACAGCGTCAGCTGGCCCCTGGGCGCCATCGGCCTATCCTAGGCGCCGCGCTACTTCCCGCTTTTCGCGGGCAGCGAGGCGGCGTAGTCGCAGCCGGCGTCGATCCACGAGGCGAGCTGCTCGTCATCGAGCTCCGCGGGAGCGACACAGACGAAGCCACGCATAGGCCGCCCTGTGAAGTCGAACTTGCGCGCCTGCGGGTCGGCGACGGCACGGTCGTAGTCGTCCTTGGCGACGCGCACGATCACCTCGTCGCCGATCACCCCGCAGGCCATGTTGCCGCCGATCATCCAGGCGACCCCGCCGAACATCTTGCGCTCGGTCAGCGAGTCGCGGAGCGCGAGCATCCCGCGGGCGCGATCAGCGACCGTATCGTCGTAGGCCATCGCACGAGGCTAGCGCCGGGGGCGCGCTCAGGGCCGCGAGTGGTCCAGGACCGCCGCCGGCTTCTCGCCGCCGAGCTCGGCCGCGTTCGCGACCGCGTCGCCGCCGCTGCGCTTGGCGACGTACATGGCCCGGTCGGCCGCCTTCCACAGCGCCGCCAGGGTTTCGCCGTCCTGTGGTCCGACGGCGATCCCGACGCTGAGTGAGAGCCGCAGGTGCACGTCGCCTGCCGCACGGCGCACCGCGACTCGCAGCCGCTCGGCGATCACGCGCGCGACGGTCGCGGTGACCCCCGGCAGCAGGATCGCGAACTCGTCACCGCCCACCCGGGCCACCGCGTCCACCTCGCGGGTGCCCTCGGTCAGCACCGCGGTCACCTGGCGCAGGACCTGATCGCCGGCCGGGTGGCCGAGGCTGTCGTTGATCGTCTTGAAGTCGTCGATGTCGGCGACGAGGATCGCCACCGACCCGCCATCGCGCCTGGCGTGGGCGAACTCGAGCGCGGCTCGCTCCTCGAGCGCGTTGCGATTGAGCAGCCCGGTCAGCGAGTCGATCCGGGCCCGGCTCGTCAGCTCGGACACCAGACGGTCGTTGGAGCGCCGCAGCTTCGCCACCAGCAGGCCGGCGGTCAACAGCGCGGTCATCGTCACCACCCAGCGGGTCGCCGCGTCACCGCCCGCGATCTGATGCTGGGAGAGCAGCCAGGCGTAGGCGGCCCCGGCCGCGCCGAGCTGGACGAGGGCGTTGCGCAGGCCGAGGAAGTAGAACGAGAACAGGCAGACCCAGATGTAGAGCATCTGGTTGTCGGCGGTCCCGGTGTCATCGAAGCCGCCTTCATAGGTGGCGAGGGTGATCAGCACCGTGCCCAGGACCCCGACCAGGCCGAGCTGCCACTCCGGCAGCTCGCGCCGCACCAGCACCAGCACCGTCCCGATCACCGCCGCGAGCGCGCCGAGCGCGACGACCGCGGCGTCGGACCCCGTCGCCGCCGGGGGCAGGGCGACGGTGATCCCGGCGAGCGCCCCGCCGGCGAGCATCAGGGTGCCGAACGCGCGCGTGCGCTGCGTCTGCACGCGCGAAGCTTGGGCCAGGCTCTCCACCCTCGGTGTATCGGGTGGAGCGAACTCCCGCTTGAACGCGCCGTTTCCCCGCCGAGCGACGGATTGACCACATGAGGGCGACCTATGAGGTGCTCAACGCGTCACTCGGCGCGCCAGGAGCGGGGCGGCGCGCTCGGCGGGACGGGCCTGGCGGGTATCTCAGCGGCCGTCGACGGCGTGGCGCTCGATGATCCGCTCGAAGTCCGTGCCCGCCGGTAGGGTGCCGAAGGCGCGGCCCCAGTCGCCGCCGAGGCGCGAGGCGCAGAACGCGTCGGCGACCGCCGGATCGCCGAAGCGCAGCAGCAGCGACCCCTGCAGGACCAGCGCCATGCGCTCGACCAGGCGCCGGGCCCGCGATTCGATCGCCTCCAGGTCGCCGAGCTCGTCGCGCAGCGCGGCCGCGGCCGCGTCGAGCCGGGCGTCGGAGCCCGCGGCCTCGTCGACCTCGGCGAAGAACGCCTCGAGCGCCTCGGGGCCGCGGACCAACGCCCGCAGGACGTCGAGGCACTGGACGTTGCCCGAGCCCTCCCAGATCGAGTTGAGCGGCGACTCGCGGTAGAGGCGCGGCATCCCCGACTCCTCCACGTAGCCGTTGCCGCCGAAGCACTCGAGCGCCTCGCCGGAGTGTGGGACGGCACGCTTGCAGAGCCAGTACTTGAGCACCGCGTTCGCGATCCGCTTGAACTGCGTCGCGTCCTCGTCGCCGGCGATCGACTCGTCGTAGGCGCGCGCGAGCCGCAGCGCCCCGATCGTCGCCGCCTCGGACTCGATCGCGAGGTCGGCGAGCACGTTGCGCATCAGGGGCTGGTCGATCAGCAGCTTGCCGAAGGCGGAGCGCTGCGAGGCGTGGTGGATCGCGTTCGCGACCCCGGACCGCATCCCCGCCGCCGCCCCGAGCGCGCAATCGAGGCGGGTGTGGTTGACCATCTCGATGATCGTCGGCACCCCGCGACCCTCCTCGCCGATCAGCCGCGCCCAGGCGCCGCGGAACTCGACCTCGCTCGAGGCGTTGGAGCGGTTGCCGAGCTTGTCCTTGAGCCGCTGGATCTGGATCGCGTTGCGCTCGCCGTCGGGCGTGAACCGGGGCATCAGCAGGCAGGAGATGCCGCCGTCGGTCTGGGCGAGGACGAGAAAGGCGTCGCACATCGGCGCCGAGAAGAACCACTTGTGGCCGTCGACCTCGTATTCGGCCCCCGGCCCGCCGCCGTTCAGCGGCGTGGCGACGGTCGTGTTGGCGCGCACGTCGGAGCCGCCCTGCTTCTCGGTCATCCCCATCCCGCAGAGCGCGCCCGGCTTCTCGGCCGCCGGCCGCAGCTCGCCGTCGTAGCTCAGCGAGGTGAAGCGCGGCTCCCATTCGGCGGCCAGCTCCGGCTGCTTGCGGAGCGCCGGGATCACGGAGTAGGTCATCGAGATCGGACAGCCGACCCCGGCCTCCTGCTGCGAGGCGACGGTCATCGCCGCCCGCGCCACGTGGGCGCCCGGCTGCGGCTCGCGCCACGGAAGCGCGTGAAGCCCGAACCCGACCGCCCTGCCGAGCAGCTCGTGCCACGCCGGGTGGAACTCGATCTCGTCGATGCGGTTGCCGAAGCGGTCGTGGGTCCGCAGCCGCGGCGGGTTCTCGTTGGCCTCGAACCCCCACCGGATCGCCTCGGCCGAGCCGGCGAAGGCGCCGACCTCGCTCACCCGCCGCTCGGCCCAGTCGCCGCCCTCGCGGCGCAGGGCCTCGGCCAGCACCCGATCGGCCTCGAACGTGTTGTAGCCCTCGAGCGGGGTCGCCTGATTGGCGACCTCATGCGTCGCCGCGCTAAGGGGACGTTCGGCGGTTGCCATCGGGCCACATTGTCTCAGAGCGCGGCGCGGCGGCCGCTCCGGTCGCGGGCGAGGCGGCCGAGCGCGTCGCGGATCCAGGCGACCACCGCGCCTGCCTCCGCGCGCACCCGGTCCGCGGTGACGCGCAGGACGGTGAATTCGAGGGCGAAGAGCTCCGCGTCCTTGCGGCGGTCGCGCTCGAACGCTCGCGGCGATGAATGCGTCGAGTAGGCGTCGACCTCGACCACCAGTCGCGCGTCTCGCCACAGGAAGTCGACCTCCCAACGGCCGAGCTTGGCGTTGGTCTCGGGCTCGGGCAACCCGGCGGCGCGTATGGCCGCAAGGAGCTCGCGCTCGGGGCGCGAGCGGGTGCGCGCGGGGCTGCGTCGGCCCTCGAGGAGGCCGGCGAGGCGAGCGACCCCGCGCCGACCCGCCGCCGCATCGGCGGCTCGCAGCAGCGTGGCCCGGTTGACGAGTCGCAGCGCGAAGGCCTCGGCCACCGCCGACTCGAGCTCACCCGCGTCACAACAGCCCGCCAGGTCGAGAATCGTGCGGATCGGCGCCGTGACCGCGATCCCGTCACGCTCGCGGATCTCATGCGGCAGCAGCGATGCGGTCTCGTGGACCACGATTCCCCGGTCGCCGTCCAGATGGCGCCCCGCGACCGTGACGTGCACCGGTCCGGGCTGGGCGAGGCGCGGGAGGACCGCGTGGAGATAGGCGGCGGAGCGGTGGCTGGCAACCGCGCCGATGCCGCATGCGAGGACCGCGGCCACCTCGCGCGTGGCAGGGCCGGGCATGGGGCCGAGGAGGTAGACGCCGCGGTGTAGCCGGCCGACCTCGCGACGCCGGGCGAGCCCCCGGACCGCGTCGGCGGTGAAGCCGCACGCCCGCAGTTGCGCGAGGGTCACGACGCCATGCTGGCGGCGCGCGATCTCCAGCATCCGCATCCGAGCCGCATCGAACCGGGCCATACGCCCGGTTGAGCGCGGCTCGGCGGGGGATTACCCCCCTATCTCTTGGTGAGGCTGGCGAGCAGCTCGCGCTGGAGCTCGGCCTCGAGCGCCAGGGCGTCGGCTGCGTTCAGCTTGGGCGCCTCGTTCGCCAGGCGCTTTGCCCGCCGGATCGCATCCGGCGACTTGGAGGCGATCTCGGCCGCCAGCACGCGCGCGGCCGCCCGGGGATCGTCGACCACGCGCGTCACCAGCCCGAGCTCTGCCGCCTCGGCGGCCTCGACGATCCGGCCGCTGTAGACGAGCTCGCGCGCGACGTCGTCGCGGACCAGGCGGGGCAGCGTCTGGGTGCTGCTCATGTCCGGGACCAGCCCGTATTCGATCTCCATCACCGACATCCGGGTGTCGGCCGCCGCGATCCGGATGTCCGCGGCGAGCGCGATCTGCAGGCCCCCGCCGAAGCAGGCGCCGTGCAGCGCCGCGATCACCGGCACGGGCAGCTCACGCCACCCGTAGGCGACACGCTGGGCGAAGTTTGCGATCGAGCCGTCCACCGGTGCGAAGCCGTCGCCGGCGAGATCGCCGTTCCCTGCGGAGAAGCTCTTGAAGTCCAGTCCCGCGCAGAAGCTCGGCCCGTCGCCGGAGAGCACCACCGCGCGCACGCCTGCGGCCGCGCGTGCCTCGTCGACCGCCTCGTTGAGGGCGACGAACATCCGCCAGTCGAGGCCGTTGTGCTTGTCGCCGCGGGCCATGCGCACGTCGGCGACGTGGTCGGCGATCTCGATCCCCACCCGCTCGGAGTCCATGCCACCACTCTACGGGCGCCGCCGATAGCATCGCGCGGCCGATGGCCAAGGTCCAAGTCCGCAACCCGATCGTCGAGCTCGACGGCGACGAGATGACCCGGATCATCTGGGCGTTCATCAAGGAGCAGCTGATCCTTCCCTACCTCGAGCTCGAGCTCGTCTACTTCGACCTCGGGATCGAGAGCCGCGACGCGACCTCGGACCAGATCACCGTCGACGCCGCCAACGCGATCAAGGAGCACGGGGTCGGGGTCAAGTGCGCGACGATCACGCCCGACGAGGCCCGGGTCAAGGAGTTCGGGTTGAAGGAGATGTACCGCTCGCCCAACGGCACGATCCGCAACATCCTCGGCGGGGTGATCTTTCGCGAGCCGATCGTGATCTCGAACATCCCGCGGCTGGTCTCGGGGTGGACGAAGCCGATCATCATCGGTCGCCACGCGTTCGGCGATCAGTACCGGGCCACCGACACGCGGATCCCGGGCGACGGCAAGCTGATGCTCTCGTTCACCCCCAACGACGGCTCCGACCCGATCGAGCTCGAGGTCTTCGACTTCCCGGCGGGGGCCGGGGTGGCGATGGCGATGTACAACCTCGACGACTCGATCCGCGACTTCGCGCGTGCGTCGTTCCGCTACGGGCTCGAGCGCTCCTACCCGGTCTACATGTCGACCAAGAACACGATCTTGAAGACGTACGACGGGCGCTTCAAGGACCTCTTCCAGGAGGTGTTCGAGGCCGAGTTCCAGCCCGAGTTCGAGGCCAAGGGCCTGACCTACGAGCACCGCCTGATCGACGACATGGTCGCGGCGGCGCTCAAGTGGGAGGGCGGCTACGTCTGGGCGTGCAAGAACTACGACGGCGACGTGCAGTCCGACACCGTCGCCCAGGGCTTCGGCTCGCTCGGGCTGATGACCAGCGTGCTGATGACGCCCGACGGGAAGACCGTGGAGGCGGAGGCCGCGCACGGCACCGTCACCCGCCACTTCCGCGAGCACCAGAAGGGCAACCCGACCTCGACCAACCCGATCGCCTCGATCTTCGCCTGGACTCGAGCGCTCGCCGCGCGCGGCCGCATGGACGAGACGCCGGAGGTGAGCCGGTTCGCCGAGACCCTGGAGCGGGTTTGCGTGCAGACGGTCGAGAGCGGGAAGATGACCAAGGACCTGGCGCTGCTCGTCGGCGACGATCAGGAGTTCCAGACCACCCAGGAGTTCCTCGCCTCGATCGACGAGAACCTCCAACGAGCCGCATCCAAGAACTAACGACTGACTACTGCGACCGCAGGGAGCCTCACTTGAGCCAATCCCCGACGAAAATCACCGTCACCGGCGCCGCCGGCCAGATCGGCTACGCGCTGCTGTTCCGGATCGCCGCCGGGCAGATGCTGGGTCCCGACACCCCGGTGGAGCTGCGGCTGCTCGAGATCCCCGACGCGATCAAGGCGGCGGAGGGAACCGCGATGGAGCTCGACGACTGCGCGTTCCCGCTGCTCCGCGCGATCGAGATCTCCGACGACCCCAAGGACGCCTTCGACCGCTGCAACGTCGGCCTCCTCGTCGGGGCCCGGCCGCGGACCAAGGGGATGGAGCGCGCGGACCTGCTGGAGGCCAACGGCGGCATCTTCAAGCCCCAGGGCGAGGCGATCAACGCCGGCGCAGCCGATGACGTCAAGGTGCTGGTGGTCGGCAACCCCGCGAACACCAACGCGCTGATCGCCGCCGCCAACGCGCCCGACGTGCCGCGCGAGCGGTTCACGGCGATGATGCGCCTCGACCACAACCGCGCCGTCGCCCAGCTCGCCAACAAGCTGGGCGCCTCGGTCTCGGAGGTCACCAACATGACCGTCTGGGGCAACCACTCGCCGACCCAGTACCCCGACCTGGTCAACGCCAAGGTCCGCGGCGAGAACGCCTGGAGCGCGGTCGACGACGAGGCCTGGATCGCCGACGAGTTCATCCCCCGGGTGGGCAAGCGCGGCGCCGAGATCATCGACGCGCGCGGCGCCTCCAGCGCGGCCTCGGCGGCGAACGCGGCGATCGACCACGTCCGCGACTGGGTGCTCGGCACCGAGGCCGGCGACTGGGTCTCGATGGGCGTCCCCACCGACGGCTCCTACGAGCTCGCCGAGGGCGTGATCGCCGGTCAGCCCTGTCAATGCGTCGAGGGCGAGTACTCGATCGTCGAGGGGCTCGAGATCACCGACTTCTCCCGCGAGCGCATCGACGCCTCGATCGACGAGCTGCGCTCAGAGCGCGACTCGGTCGCCGAGCTCGGCCTGGTGTAGCCGCCGGACGCCCGTGGCGGGCACCACCTCACACCCTTCCGCCGAACGGCGGTTCGACCGCAACTCGGTCGAGTTCGGGAGGGTGCTCGCGTTCTCGGACGGGCTGTTCGCGATCGCGATGACCCTGTTGGTGGTCGGCATCGAGGTGCCCTCGATCTCCGACCCCAACAGCATCGGCGACCTCGCCGACGCGCTGGGCGACCTGAGCGACTCGATCGTCAGCTTCGTGGTCTCGTTCGCGGTCATCGGGCGCTACTGGGTCGCCCACCACCAGATGTTCTCGCTGCTGGCGGCGATGGACCGCGGGCTGATCGGTCTCAACCTGCTCTATCTCGGCCTGATCGCGTTCCTGCCGTTCCCCACCGCGCTGATCGGCAACTTCTTCGACAATCCGCTCGCGTTCACGATCTACGCGGTGAGCGTCGCCCTCGTCAGCGGGATGGAGGTGGTGCTGCTGCGCCACGCCCATCGCTACGGCCTGCTGACCAACGCGATGCCCGAGGAGGTCTATCGCTGGGGGGCGCTGATGTCCCTGACCCCGGTGATCGCCTTCGTGGCGTCGATCCCGGTGGCCTTCGTCAGCTCCGAGATCGCGGTGGCGATGTGGTTCCTGGGAATCCCGATCGGGATGTGGGGTGACCGCCACGCGCCCGAGTCCTGGGACGACTACTTCGGGTAGCGAGCGGTCGCCGTTGAGCAGCGCCGACGCTGGCCCCCGCGCGCTCAGGTCGCGTGGTAAGCGCGGCCCTCCTTGCGGACCTTGCCCTCCTTCTCGAGCTCGCCGAGGACCCGGTAGAGGTAGTTCGGCTTGATCTTCATCTGCTTGGCGATCTCCGAGGCCGAGATCCCGGGGTTCGCGGCGACCAGCTTCACCGCTTGGTCGGCGCGGGTGCCGCCGCGGCGCCGGCGCCGGCGGCGGCCGCTCGAGGCCTTGCCCCTCGCCGCGGAGCTTGAGCCGCGGGGACGGCCGGGGCCGCGACGTCCCTCACGACCGCCCGTCAGGCTGGCGAGCGCCCGCTCGAGCTGTGCGCGCTCGGCGTCCAGCTCCTTCATCCGCGCGCGGATGAGGCCCGCGGCCTCGTCAACGGTGTTCGAAACAGGTGACATCTCGGAATCCCCAATGCTCACACCATGATTCACAGTGTGATCGTAGTAACAGTATGAACTCAGGGTAACGGTTAACGACTGCTGCGCGTGCGCGGCAGGGTGCGGAAGACCACGTCCCACAGCGGCGAGGAGACTCCGTAGCCGAACCGGTGGTCCTGGAAGTGATGGCGCATGTGCTGCTCGCGCAGGTGCTTGCCGAGCCTCGACTTGGGCACGAAGTGGTGCAGGTAGTAGTGCATGTAGTCGTAGCCCAGATAGCCGGCGAGAAAGCCCGCGAACAGCGGATAGGCGGTCGGCGTGCCGAAGATCAGCCAGAAGACGGCGAAGAACAGCAGCGCCAGCGGGATGCTCGCGCCCGGCGGCATCACCAGCCGCATCTTGTCGTTGGGATGGTCGTGGTGGACCCCGTGGATGATGAAGTGGAGGCGATGCCCGATGGGGTGGTCGGGGTCCCAGTGGAAGACCTTGCGGTGCAGCCAGTACTCCGAGAGCGTCCAGATCACGAGCCCGGCGAGGAACAGCCCGATGATCTCCAGCGCGCCCTGGTCGGCGCGCGCCCCGAGCACGATCAGGGCCGCGATCACCGGGACGTAGATCAGCGCCGGGCACGGCCGGGTGGATCCTCGAGAAGAAGTCGAGGAACCTGCTCGCGAACAGTGGTGGTGAGGCGCTCAGCCGGGCGCTGCGATCGGTAGCCATCCCGCCTGATTCTAGAAGGCGGGGCCGATCTTCACCAGGCCACGCGTCGCCGATCTAGGTCTCGCGCAGCAGCAACGCCGGCTGGCGCGGGGGAACCAGGCCCTGGGGGGTGTCGGCGCGGAAGGTCGCGCAAGGCTCGTCGAGGTCGAGGGCACAGAGCATCCGGCGGTGAAAGAAGCAGTCCTCGCAGCTGCGGTTGTCGCTGCGCTTGCTCTTCCGCTTCGCGGCGCCCTTTCGGCGCAACCCCAGGGCTTCGGCGATCTCCGTCGCCTGTTCGACCTCGACCTCGATCACTCTCACTGCCTCCCTCTCGTGCTCTGGGGTGGTGGTCCCGACCCGGCTTCGATCATGGCACCGCGGCGCAGGGCTCGTGGGGGCCGAGTCCGCAACGGCCGGGTTTTCGCTCGCAACCGCGCCGTCGCGGTTTTCGCCGTTTGCGGGAATCGCGACCCCAGCGCCTAGAGTTCCGCGCGAGATGAGGATCACCGTGCTCGGCAAGTCGCCGGCCTGGCAGGACGCGGGCGGAGCCTGCAGCGGCTATCTGATCCAGGAGGGGGAGACCACCCTGCTGCTCGACTGTGGCGGCGGGGTGTTCGGCAAGCTGCGCGAGCACGTCGACTACACGGACGTCGACGCGGTGCTGATCTCCCACGTCCACGCCGACCACTTCATCGACCTCGTTCCCTACTCCTATGCCCTGCTGCTCACGCCCCGCCAGCAGCCGGTCCCGGTCGCGGGGCATCCGGGGACCGACGATCCCGCCCGCCCGCGGCTGATCGTGCCGCCGGGCGCGCGACAGACATTCCGCACCGTGGTCGGCGCCTGGGGCGACGAGGAGCTGATCGAGCAGGCGTTCGCGATCGAGGACTACGACCGGGAGTCGACGGTCGAGGTCGGCCCGCTGACGGCGACCTTCGCCGAGGTGCCGCACTTCATCCTCACCCACGCGGTCAACCTGGTCGCGACCCGCGGACGGTTCACCTTCGGCGCCGACTGCAGGCCGTGCGAGGAGCTGGTCGAGGCGGCTCGCGACACCGACCTGTTGTTCGTGGAGGCGACCCTGCCGCGCCCGGAGCGCACCGGGATCCGCGGCCACCTGACCCCCGAGGAGGCCGGCGACCACGCGCGCCGCGCCGGCGCCAAGCGAGTGGTCCTCACCCACATCTCGGACGAGCTCGACGCCGAGTGGGCCCGCGAGCAGGGCTCGCGCGCCTTCGGCGCCCCGGTGGAGGTCGCCCGCGCGGGCGACGTGTACGAGGTGTAGCCCGCGCCCGAGCATCGAGAGCCGCGCCGGGTACATTGAGCGCATGGCCGGCCCCCGAGACCTCCGCGTCAACTTCGAGCGCATGTGGCGCGAGATGGACGAGCTGCTCGGCGACCCGTTCGCGGAGCAGTGGTCGCGCCTCACGCGCGCCCAGTCGGGGTTCTCTCCCAGGGTTGACGTCTACTACGGCGGCGACGAGCCGCGGGCGATCGTCAAGGCCGAGCTCGCCGGGGTCGACATCGACAGCGTCGCGCTCGAGGTCGCCGGGCGCGAGCTGGTGATCACCGGCGAGCGACCGGTCGCCGAAACCGAGGGCCGCGTCTACCAGCAGGTCGAGATCGAGGCAGGCCCGTTCCGGCGCGTGGTGGAGCTGGGCGCCGACGTGGTCGCCGAGCGTGCCCGCGCCAGCTACGACGACGGGATCCTCCGCGTGGAGCTGCCGCTCGCCGGCCAGGTGACCCGCCGGGTCCCGATCGATGAATGACGACGGGATCCAGGTCGTCGAAGCGACCGACGTCGAGCAGGCGATCCGGGCGCGAGCCTCGGGGCCGCTGCCGGCGGCGCTGCCGGTGCTGCCGCTCAAGGAGGCGGTCGCCTATCCCGACACCCTGACCCCGCTCGCCGTCGGCCAGCAGCGCTCGATGAAGCTGATCGATGACGTCCTGGGCGGCGAGCGCACGCTCGTGCTGGTCGCCTCGCGCGACCCCGAGCTCGACGAGCCCGGGCCCGAGCAGCTCTACGGGGTCGGCGTGGTCGGGGTGGTCGCGCGGATGCTCAAGGTCCCCGACGGGACCATGCGGATCCTCGTGCAGGCCACCGAGCGGGTCCGCATCGGCGACTACGTGACCGAGAAGCCGTACCTGGTCGCGAGGATCGAGGCCCTGCCCGACGAGCTCGAGCAGTCGCCGGAGCTCGAGGCGCTGACCCGCAACGTCCAGCGCACCTTCTCGGAGATCATCGAGCAGATTCCCTACCTGCCCGAGGAGCTGCAGCTCGCGGTGATGAACATCGACGAGCCCTCGGCGCTCGCCCACCTGATCGCCGGCGCGCTGCGGATCTCGACCGCCGAGAAGCAGGAGCTGCTCGAGGAGGTCGACGTCGGCCGCCGCCTGCGCCGGCTCTCGGAGCTGCTCGCCCGCGAGCTCGAGGTGATCCAGCTCGGCTCGCGGATCCAGTCCGAGGTCGAATCGGAGATGGGCAAGGGACAGCGCGAGTACTACCTGCGCGAGCAGCTGAAGGCGATCCAGCGCGAGCTCGGCGAGGAGGACGAGACCCAGGCCGAGGTCACCGAGCTGCGCGAGCGGATCGCCGCCGCCGAGCTCCCCGAGGACGCGCAGAAAGCGGCCGATCGCGAGCTTTCGCGGCTCGAGCGCCTGCCCGCCGCGGCCGCCGAGTACGGCGTCATCCGCACGTACCTCGAGTGGCTCGTCGAGCTGCCTTGGGCGGTGCGCACCGCCGATGACCTCGACATCCCGCACGCCCGCGAGGTCCTCGACGCCGACCACTACGACCTCGAGAAGGTCAAGGACCGGATCCTCGAGTACCTCGCGGTGCGCAGCCTGAACCCCCAGTCGCACGGCCCGATCCTCTGCTTCATCGGCCCGCCCGGGGTCGGCAAGACCAGCCTCGGGCGCTCGATCGCGCGCGCGCTCGGGCGCGAGTTCGAGCGGATCTCGGTCGGTGGGGTGCGCGACGAGGCCGAGATCCGCGGTCACCGCCGCACCTACATCGGCGCGATGCCCGGGACGGTCATCCGCGCCCTTCGCGACGCCGGGTCTCGCAACCCCGTGTTCATGATCGACGAGATCGACAAGATGGGGGCCGACTTTCGCGGCGACCCGTCGAGCGCGATGCTGGAGGTCCTCGACCCGGCCCAGAACGACAACTTCCGCGATCACTACCTCGACCTCGCGTTCGACCTCTCCGAGGTCATGTTCATCGCCACCGCCAACAACGTGGACGCGATCCCGGGTCCGCTGCTCGACCGGATGGAGGTGATCCAGCTCGCCGGCTACACCGCGGACGAGAAGCTGCACATCGCCAAGCGCTACCTGGTCCCGCGCCAGCTCGCCGAGAACGGGCTCAAGGGGGCCGGGGTGAGGTTCGCCGACGCCGCCCTGCGGGCGATCATCGACGAGTACACGCGCGAGGCCGGGGTGCGCAACCTCGAGCGCGAGATCGGCACCGTGTGCCGCAAGCTCGCCCGCGAGCTGGCCGAGTCGAACAGGGCTGCGCCGCGCGGGCGCCGCGCGAAGGGCGCGCAGACGGTCTCGGCGAAGCGGGCGCGGGAGCTGCTCGGGCGCCGCAGGGTGTTCTCCGAGGCCCGGCGGCGGACCAAGGACCCGGGCGTGGCGACCGGCCTCGCCTGGACCCCGGTCGGCGGCGAGGTCCTGTTCGTCGAGGCGACCGCGATGCCGGGCAACGGCGCACTGACGATCACCGGCCAGCTCGGCGAGGTGATGCGCGAGTCCGCGCAGGCGGCGCTCTCCTGGGTCCGGGGCCACGCGGCGAAGCTCAACCCCGAGCTGCCGGACGACTGGTTCGCCGAGCACGACATCCACGTGCACGTGCCGGCGGGCGCCGTGCCCAAGGACGGCCCGTCGGCCGGGGTCGCGATGGCGACCGCGCTGACCTCGCTGATCCGCGACAAGGCGGTCTCCTCGCAGACGGCGATGACGGGCGAGGTCACGCTGACCGGCCAGGTGCTCCCGGTCGGCGGCCTGAAGGAGAAGTCGCTGGCGGCGCAGCGGGCGGGGATCAAGCGGGTGATCGTGCCGGACCGCAACGAGGGCGAGATCCTCGAGATTCCCGAGCACGAGCGCTCGGCGCTGGAGTTCGTCTACGTCGACAGGATCGAGCAGGCGCTTGCCGCCGCCATCGACGGGTAGCCAAGCGCCTCGCGGGTATATCCTCACCACCGCCGACGCAAGACGACCTGGAGAGGGACACACCGATGGCGAAGAGCACGAAGGCAAAGCGCGCGCGAGATGCGGTCGGATCGGCCGCCGACAACCCGTATCTGCGCAGGCTGATGGAGGACGAGGATCTGCGCGACAGCGTTCGCGACGCAGTCGACGCGGCCAAGGACGCCTACGAGCGGCTCTCCTCCAACGGCAACGTCATCGACACCGCGATCGATGACAAGAAGCTTCACAAGGACCTCAAGCACACGGCGGAGAACCTTCGCGACGCCTCCAACCGCCTGCGCGGCCAGGAGAAGAAGCGCCGCTGGGGCCGGGTGATCCTGATCGGGCTCGCCGGCGCGGCGCTGGCCCTGGCGCTGAGCGAGGACCTGCGCAAGGCCGTGCTCGACAAGCTCTTCGGGGCCGAGGAGGAGTTCGAGTACACCTCGACCACCACCCCGGCGCCGACACCCGCGGCCACCGAGTAGCGGCCCGCGCCGCCGGCGCGAGCCGGCCCGCACGGCGGTCGGTGGCCGCGCTCAGCCCAGCCGGCTCGGGCGCGGGGGAAAGACCTTGCCGAGCCGGACGATGTTGCGCAGCGACCCGCGCGGGCGGATCCGCCGCCGCAGCAGCAGCTTGCGCGCGTTCTCGCCGCGCGAGGAGATCGCGATCCAATCGCCCCAGCTCGTCTCCAGGGTGAGGTCGGGGGCGCCGGCGATCCCCGGCGCCGCCGCGGTCGAGCCGTTGGCGATCTGCAGGTGCCAGGGCTCGGCGTCGTTGAACCGCCACTGGATCGTCATCGGGTCGCCGTCGATCGCGGCGGCGTTCGCCTGCGCGACCCGGGCGATGATGTCGAAGTGCAGCTCCTGGATCTCGGGTGATGCCTGCGGGGGGCCGTTGGGCTCGCCCAGCACGCCGGCCTTCATCAGCCTGATCTGGCGGGCCGCGACCTCCTCCGGCTCGAGCTCGGGATCGACGGGCAGCACGCCCGGCATCTCCTCCAGCGGGTAGCCGGCCGCCCGCCACTTGGTCCTCACCGAGCGCATGCCGAAGGCGAAGATGTCCTCGAGCTCGAACCCGTAGCAGCGCGTGTAATCGAGGTCCCAGTTGGGCGGCGTGAACACGCCGATCGTGAACGGCATCACCTCGCGCAGCAGCTCGACCACCGCGTCCTTGCACTCCTCGGACTCGGCGAAGCACTCCGCCAGCACCTTGACCCCGAAGCCGATGTGGCGCTGCTCGTCGCGGGAGACGTTCGCCATCCCCTCGCTGAACCCGGGCATCGTCCCCGACTTGACGAAGTAATCCTCGATGTAGTGCTGGCCCGGCTGCGCGAGGGTGGCCTCGACGACCATGTGGTAGAGGGCGATCGCGCGGGCGAAGTTCGGCAGCGAGCGGTCCTTGCGCAGGTCGGCCGCCATCCGGTCGAGGCGCTCGAAGACGTTGCGATAGCTCCAGTTGAGCTGCGCCTCGGTATAGGCGAGGGTGGAGGAGATCGAGTCGCCGGCGCCGATCACCTCCTTGAAGAAGCGGTGGAAGAAGACGGCGTGCCGGGCCTCGTCGACCTGCTGGGTGGCGAGGAAGTACTTCTGCTCGGGCTTCGGAGCGGCGTCGATGTACGGGGAGAGGTTGTCCGCGACCGAGTCCTCGCCGAAGAAGAACATCGAGTAGATCCACAGCGCCGAGCGCCGCTGGAGGTCGGTGAGCGCCTCCCACCCGTCGCGGTCGCGGCTGAAGTCGATCGAGGTCGCCTGCCAGTTGGACTGCTCCCAGCGCTCGTAGAGGTCGCCGTAGCTGATCCCGTCGGCCGCCTTGATCCCGTCCTTCTGCGCGACGCTCATCCCATCTCCTCCTCGAACCGTTACACCGGTTGGTGTCGAGCTTAGTCCGGGCCGCCGACCGCCACAACACAGTGTGATGGACGTCACACATGATCTCCTCCCGGCGGCCGGGGCGAGCCCCTTGACGGCCTCGGTAGCGTCAGTCGCAGACCCCGATGAGCGACGGCTGCACCCATCTCGACCAGATCGCGATCACGCCCCCGGCGGAGGTCGGGGGCTGCGAGGAGTGCCTGAAGATCGGCGGGCGCTGGGTGCACCTGAGGGTCTGCCTGACCTGCGGCAAGGTCGGGTGTTGCGACTCGTCGCCGAACCGGCACGCGAGCACCCATGCGGCCGAGCGTTCGCACCCGATCGTGCGCTCGGCGCAGCCCGGCGAGACGTGGTGTTGGTGCTACGTCGACGAGGTCGCGTTCGAGGTGGACTTCGCGGGCGGGGCCGAATGAAGCGGTGGTCGTTCGAGCCCGGCCACACGGCGGTCGGGTTCACCGCCCGTCACATGATGGTCACCTGGGTCCGGGGCGCGTTCAAGGACGTGCACGGGGCGGTCGAGTTCGACCTCGGCGACTGCATGGAAACCACCTTCGAGGGCGTGATCGATGCGCAGAAGCTATGGACCGGCGAGGCAGACCGCGACGAGCACCTGCGCAGCGCCGACTTCTTCGACGTCGAGAACCATCCACGGATCACCTTCGGCGGCAGGTTCACCGAGCGGATCGGCGACCTGCAGTTCAAGGCGGCCGCCGAGCTGACGATCCGCGGCAACACCGAGGAGGTGCCGCTCGACGTCACCTATCTGGGCCAGTGGAGAACGCCCTACTGGGAGGGTGACGAGAACAAAGGCGAGATGACGCGGATCGGCTTCGCGCTCACCGCTCGGGTCAACCGCCACGAGTTCGGCGTCTCCTGGAATGACGAGATCCCTCGCGGCGGGGTCGTGGTCTCGAACTGGATCGAGCTGGAGATCGACGTCGAGGCGATCCTCGACGATGACCTGCGCGCGGTCGGCCTCGAGGACGCGGTCTACGTACCCGGTCGGACCGAACGGCCCGGCGAACGCCGAGCGGGTGGGCTCGAGCGGCCTAGGAGGCGGCGGCCGAAGGCCGCGCCGACCGCCGGCGCCGTTGAGCCGGCTGATCAGAGCCGCTCGAGCAGGAACGCCTGCACCGGCTCGGCCTTGCCCTTCATCTCGAGCCCGCCGAGATTGGCGACCCGGGCACCCGGGAGCCGGCGCATGGTCGCGTCGCCGATCGCGATCCCGCCCACCGGCGCGGCGCTCTCCAGCCGCGCCGCGGTGTTGACCGCGTCACCGATCACCGTGTAGCTGCGGCCGCCGCCGGCGCCGACCACGCCGACCATCGCCTCACCGGTGTTGACACCGAGGCGAAACCGCGGCCAGTCGGGATGCTCGGCGGCGAGCGCCTCGGTCCGGTCGCGGATCGCGAGCGCCGCCCGGGCCGCCCGGAGCGGGTGGTCGGGCTCCCCCGGAATGTCCGAGAAGGTCGCGAGCATCGCGTCGCCGATCAGCTGATCGATGACCCCGCCGTGCTCCGAGACGACCGGGGGGACCGCGACCTCGAAGTACGCGTTGAGGACCTCGCTGACGGCGCGCGGGTCCCGTCCTTCGGAGAACGACGTGAACCCCGCCAGGTCGGCGAACAGGACCGAGAGCTCACGTTGGCCCCGGGCGGTCTCCTCGGTGTAGAGGGCGACGAAGCGCTCCTCGCGCCACTCGCGCCGCGCCGCCCAGGCAACGAGGGCAAACGCGGCGAGGATCAACAGGTGCCACTCCCACCAGGTGGCGTGCCAGCTGCGCGCGAAGGCGGTCGCCAGGATGGCCTCGGCGAGCAGGAAGAAGGAGGTCGCGACAGCGAGCGGCAACAGCGACCGTCGCTCGCGGGCGAGGCCGAGGTAGCGGATCGCCGCGAGCAAGAACAGCAGCGCGCCGAGCACCCCCAGCACCGTGATCGCTCCCGAGGCGCGCTCGACCTCGGTCACCCGGTCGAGCGGCGCCAGCCCGGCGATGCTGACCACGCCCCAGCCGATCATCAACGCGATCAGTCCCGTCCTGACCCTGCGCCGCGCGCGGGCGCTGACGTGGGTCGCGACCGGCAGCGCGGAGATCGCAGCGAAGACCGAGGCGACCGCGAGCCCCACCGGGGTCGCGATCTGGAAGCCCAGGTTCGGGTTGTCGAGGAGCACCCCGGGGGTGGCGAGCGCGTGCAGGGCGAGAAAGCCGCCGGCCGCGAGGAAGCAGTTGGAGACCCAGAACAGGCGCGTGTCGCCGCGGCGGTCGGCGGCCTCGCCGGTTGTGTACGCGAGGATGGCGGTGGTCGCGGCCGCGACCACCACGAGCCAGAAGTGCGAGGGGTGGTGCTCCCAGCGGACGTCGAGGTCCGGCGCCGCGAGCAGCAGGACGAAGCCGGCGGCGGCGAGCGCGACCGCCGCCAGCGCGGCGAGCCGTTCGCCGCCGTCGCCCGACGCCCTCGCCTCGACCGTGCTCGTCTCCATCGTTCGCGCCGTACCCGTCAACCCGGCTTCGGGCTCTGCCAGGGCTCCGCCAGGCGCTCGCCGAGCGCCTCGGCGAGCCCCTCGGTCGGGACCCGCGTCTGCTCGAGCGAGTCGCGGTCGCGCAGGGTGACGGTGCCGTCCTCGAGCGTCTGGCCGTCGACGGTCACCCCCCAGGGGGTCCCGATCTCGTCCTGGCGGCGGTAGCGCCGGCCGATCGAGCCGCCGGCATCGTACTCGGCAGTCAGCCGGTGGCGCAGCGATTCGAACACCTCGCGGGCCCGCTCCGGCATCCCCTCCTTCGAGACCAGCGGCAGGACCGCGACCTTGACCGGCGCCAGCCTGGGGTGCAGGCGCAGGACGGTGCGCTCGCTGCCCTCGACCTCCTCGGTGTCATAGGCGTCGACGAGGAAGGCGAGCATCGCCCGATCGACCCCGGCGGCGGGCTCGACCACGTGTGGGACGTAGCGCTCCTTGGTCTGCTGGTCGAAGTACTCGAGCTTCTCGCCGGAGTGCTCAGCGTGCTGGGTGAGGTCGAAGTCGCCGCGATTGGCGATCCCCTCGAGCTCCGACCACCCCATCGGGAACCGGTACTCGATGTCTGAGGTGGCGGAGGAATAGTGCGAGAGCTCGTTGGCGCCGTGGGCCCGCAGCATCAGCCAGTCCGGCCTGATCCCGAGCTCCGTGTACCAGCGCATCCGCTCGGACATCCAGTGGCGGTGCCAGCTCTCCGTCTCCTCGGGCGGGCAGAAGAACTCCATCTCCATCTGTTCGAACTCGCGGGTGCGGAAGACGAAGTTGCCGGGCGTGATCTCGTTGCGAAACGACTTCCCGATCTGGGCGATCCCGAAGGGTGGCTTCTTGCGGGCGAACTGGAGCACGTTCTTGAAGTTGATGAAGATCCCCTGGGCGGTCTCCGGGCGCAGGTAGGCGGTCGAGGCCGTGTCCTTGACCGGCCCGACGTTGGTCTCGAACATGAGGTTGAACTCGCGCGCGTCGGTGAGCTCGCAGTCGGGGCCCTCGCCCGGTTGCTTCGAGGGCTTTACGCCGCACTGCGAGTCCTCGAGGTGGTCGGCGCGAAAGCGCAGCTTGCAGGTCTTGCAATCGACCATCGGGTCGGTGAACCCGGCCAGGTGGCCCGAGGCCTCCCAGACCCGAGGGTGCTGGATGATCGCCGAGTCGATCGCGACGATGTCGTCGCGGTCCTGGAGCATCGCGCGCCACCACTCGGCCTTGACGTTGTTCTTCAGCAGCACCCCGTAGTGGCCGTAGTCGTAGGTCGAGCCGACCCCGCCGTAGATCTCCGAGGAGGGGAAGATGAAGCCGCGGCGCTTGCACAGCGCGACGATCTCGTCCAGGCTCGGTCCGGCTTCCGTCGCGGTCGTGTCGCTCACGCGCTCAACCGTAGCTGCCGCGCCAGCGCCCGCGGGGGCAGGGCAGGAGCGCGAAATGGGCCGAGCGACGGATTGAGCACCCATGGGGTGCTCAGCGCGTCACTCGGCGAGGCTACTTCGCCCGCACGGTCAGTTTCGTCGTCTCGCCGGCCGCGTCGCGAACCTTGAGCTTGAACTTCAGCCGCCTGCCCTCGCGCAGCCCCTCGGCCGGGCTCGAGCGCCCCGTCGGCGAACTTCGCCGACGAACGACTTCACCGCTGCTTCGCCTTCAGCTTCAGCGCCCGGCGACTCTGCTCGACCGAGGCCTTGCCGCCGCCCGCCTTCACCTTCGCCTCCGGTCGAACGCACGGCCGCGGGCGAAGGCGAGCTCGCGCGGCAGCTTCAGCTTCGCCCGGCGCAGCTTCTCCGCGCCGCCTTGACCGAGCTTCATCGTCGGCTCGTCGGAGCCCAGCCGGCCGAGCTCGATCTTCGCCGCGGCTTGCTCGAGCCGCCGCCGTCCTCGCCACTCGCCGCAGTCGCCGGTGGCGGGCGCCGCCGTGGTGCTGTTGCTGCCGGAGTGCGCGGAAGCGGCCGTCGAAGACCAGCGGCGGCGGTTCGCAGACGTCGCGACCGGCGGTCACCAGCCCGCCCGGGCCGCCGGGGAAGGAGAGCGTGGAGGCTGAGAACGGGATGTCGGGCAGGCCGTGGAAGCTGACGATGTTGCGACTCGGCGGTGCGATGCCGAGCCTCCCGATCAGCTTCAACGCCACGGGACCGCGCAGGTCGATGCCGAGGTCGGGCAGGCCGGGCCCTCCGGCTGGAGCAGGGCGACGGAGCCGCTCGAGCGCCTGCGACCACAGCGGGAGATCACCTCCGCCTGCCGACGATCGACGCGGCCGGGCAGCCGCCGGCCTCGAAGGTCGCGTACGGGCACTGGTCGCCGAGCGCGGCGTCGTCGGCCCGAGCCCGGCCGGAGGATGACCTGCGCCTGCAGCCCAGCCTGCTGGCTCGTCTGTGTGATCGTCGTGCTCAGCCGACCGGCTCGCTGACCGGTCCGGTGTGATTCGAGCGCTGAGCTGGGGCGTGAACGGCAGCAGACCGCAGTTGAAGCTGCTGAACGTTCCGTCGCCAGGGCGGGCTGCGTCGTGGGCGGTGCGTGAAGCGACCGTGTGCATCCTGCACGAGGTGGGCAGGCGAATGAACCCTTGCGGCGGTGCGCCTGCCGCGAGAGGGTCAGAGAGATTGACGAGTCGATGGATGATCGTCTCGACGACGTTGGGAACGGTGAGCTCAAGGTCCAGGCCCACGGTGTCGAGCCCGCGGCTCCCTGGCGCAGCTGGACGGGCGCCTCCGTGATGATCGGCGGTGACAGGACGCACCAGCGGGCGCAGGACGATCCCGAAGCGCGCCGGCTCGCCCGGCGGGGCACAAGGTCGTAGATCGAGCCGTTCACGGTCACCGGGACGAGACGCCGAGTGCGTTCACGTCAATGCCGTCGTGCCCACCTGGGTCGGTGCCGGGGCAGGCGTCGGCGTCCAGTCGCGCGACCGCGCAGGTTGGCGCTGCGAGTGGGTCGGCGATCAGCCGGAGGCAAATGGATCGTGAGGTCCCGGAGGTCGGCCTCGGGCTCATGCGACGCGACGTCGACCGTGAGTTGTTCGCTCCGGCGTCGGTGCTCGCGGCGTCACGGAGCGGCTGGGATCTAAGGCTCCGGCCGCGGGCGCCAGGACAAGCGACGCCGCGAGCGCGGTCGCGCGCCAGTCGCGCGATCAGCTTTCGCTTCGATCCATCCTCGTGCCCATCGGCCCTTCCGACCCGGCCAGGGGCCCATCCGTACTGCGACCCCTACCCGGGGCGTGGGCCGAGCACGATCCGGTCGCGCCCGTGGGCTCGGCTGGGCGCCCCGCCCCGAGTGCGGGGCGCTACCTGGCCCGCACGGTCAGCTTCGTCGTCTCGCCGGCCGCGTCGCGAACCTTGAGCTTGAACTTCAGCCGCCTGCCCTCGCGCAGGCCCTGGCCGGCCTCGAGCGCGCCGTCGGCCAACTTGGCCACGAACGACTTCACCGCCTTCTTCGTCTTCAGTCTCAGGCCCCGGCGACTCTGCTCGACGGAGGCCTTGCCGCCGCCCGCCTTCACCTTCGTCCCCCGGTCGAACGCACGGCCGCCGGCGAAGGCGAGCTCGCGCGGCAGCTTCAGCTTCGCCCTGCGCAGCTTCTCCGCGCCCGCCTTGAGCTTGAGCTTCATCGTCGGCTCGTCGGAGCCCAGTCGGCCGAGCTTGATCTTCGCCCGCGGCTTCCTCGAGCCGTCGGCGTCCTTGGCCTCGCTGCAGTCGACGGTGGCGGGCGCCGCCGCGGTGCTGGTGGCGCCGGAGTGCGACAGGAAGTTGGCGTCGAACACCAGCGGCGGCGGCTCGCAGACGTCACGACTGGCGAACACCAGCCCACCCGGGCCGCCGGCGAAGGTGAGGGTGAAGGCCGAGATCGGGATGTCCGGCAGGCCGTCGAAGACGACGATGTTGCGTCCCCCCGGTGCGATGCCAAGCGTGCCCTTGAGCTTCAGCGCGAGCGCGCCGCGCAGGTCGATGCCGATCTCCGGCAGTCCGGGCGCCGCCGGCTCCACCAGGGCCACCGGTCCGCTGAGCTCCTGGGATTGCAGCGGTGAGGTCGCCGAGGCGCTGCCGACGATCGACGCGGCCGGGCAGGTGCCCGCCTGGAAGTCCGACTGCGAGCACTTGTTGCTGAGCGCGTCGTTGTTGCCTCCGAGCCCCGCCGGCAGGATGACCTGCGCCCGCTGCAGCCCGGCCTCCTCGATCGTCTGTGCGATCGTCGTGCTCAGCCGCACCGGCTCGTTGACCGGCCCGGTGCGCTTGATCCGCGCGCTGAACTCGGGCGCGAACGGCAGGGCGCCGCAGTTGGTGGTGGTGAAGGTTGCGGCGCCGGCCGGCGCGACCTGCCCGTCATGGGCGGCGGCGTCGAAGCCGACCGTGTGCGTCTTGCAGGAGGTGGGCAGGCGGATGAACCCCTGCGGCGGCGAGCCGGCCTGGCCGTTGAGGGTCAGCGAGACGGACGTGATGTCGATGGCGGCGGTCGTGCCCGATGCAGGTATGACAACCGCTGAATTGGGCAGTCCATTGAGCTCGGTGTCGAGCCCGAGGTCGGACTGACGCAGCTTCGCCGGCGATTGCAAGATGATCGGTGGCAGCACGGCCGGCCCGAGCACTGGGATGTTGAACGGCAGCGCATTGAGAACGATCCCGAACCGAGCCGGTTCGCCGGAGCGAGGCACGAGGTTGAAGATCTTTCCGTTCACGGTCTGGGGAAGCGTCGCCGGGCCGACCACGGTCAGGTTGATGTCGTTGCTGACGGTCCCTACCTGGCTCGCAGCCGGGCATGCGTTGGCGTTCAACTGGTCCTCCGTGCACATCGGCGCCGCGAGCGGGTTGCCGATCAGGCCCGGAGGCAGGTGGATGGTCAGGTCCTTGAGATCGTGCGCCGGCTCCTGGATCGCGATGTCGATCGTGACGTCGGTGTTGGCGCCGGCGTCGTTGCTCGCCGGGGTCACCGAGAGGCCGGTGAGGCCGAAGGCCGCCTGCGCCGCGGGCGCCAGCACGAGCATCGCCGCCAGCGCTGCAGTGGTCGCCGCAAGTCGCGCGATCAGGCTTGCCCTTCGATCCATCCTCGTGCCCCTTTCCCGTTTTTCGACGGCCCCCGCCGTCGACCTGGCCGACCGTAGATGATCTCGTTCGCGCCCGCGCCGGTTGCGCGGGGGGTGAAATCCCCCCTGCGATAATCGCCGCCGATGCCGATCTACGAGTACCGATGCGCTGACGGTCACCAATTCGAGGTGATCCAGTCGATGACCGACGACCCGGTCGAGGCCTGCGAGGTCTGCGCGAAGCCGGTCGAGCGCGTCTTTCACCCGATTGCGGTCCATTTCAAGGGCTCGGGCTTCTACACCACCGACTACGCGAGGAAGGGCGCCGCCTCCGCCTCCTCGGACGGCGCCGCGAAGTCCGACTCCGGCTCGGAGTCGAAGTCGAGCTCCGACTCCGGGTCTAACAAGTCGGAGTCGAAGTCGTCGGACGGGGCTTCGAGCTCGGGCTCGGGCTCGGGCAAGTCGAGCTCGTCGGACTGAGCCTTCGGCGCGCGCCGTTGCCCCTAGGACTGCGGGCAGTCGGGACTGCGCGGCGGCCGCTCGCCGAGCAGCGCCTCGGCGGCGCGCTCGCACTCCTCGGGCGAGACGACGAGGTTGCCGGAGCCGGTCGTCGATGAGGGCGTCAGCACGTCCGTCTCGCCGCCGCCGCCGATCGCCGCCGAGATCACGAGCTGGGGCATCGTCAGCCCGCCCATGCTCGAGACCATCGCCTTGGGCGCGTTCCAGCCGATCAGCGGTCCCTTGATGAAGTTCAGCGGTGCGCTGGTGATGCTGGTCAGCTTGCCCTTGATCCCGTCCAGGATCAGCTGCTGGAACGCCGCCCGCTCGACGTCGCCGCCCATGAATCCCTCAGACGGGCACTCGTTGATCCGGGTGCGGGCGAGGGTGATCGCCTGGAAGCCGTCGAGGTGGTTCTCCCCCTGCTCGAGATCGAGGTTGAAGGCGCCGTCGGAGACGTTCGAGCAGACGTCGGTCGGCAGGTCGACGTCGATCCCCCCAATCGTGTCGATGAAGCTGCGAAAGCCGTCGAAGTCGATGATCGCGACCTGGTCGACGTCGATCCCGAGCAGCCCCTCGACGGTGCGGACCGCCAGCTTCGCGCCGCCCGAGGCGTAGGCGGAGTTGATCTTCTGCGGGCCCTGGCCGGGCACCTCGGCCAGCGTGTCGCGGGGGATCGAGAGCTTGCGGAAGCTGCCGCCCCCCGCCTGGATCAGCATGATCGTGTCGGAGCGGTAGGGCCCGGAGTCGCAGCTGCCGTCGTTGGGCCGGCCGCTGGTGACGGCGTCGATGCAGTTCTTCGACTCCGCCTCGTCGGGGCCGGCGAATGCTCCGGAGCGCACGTCCGTGCCGAGCACGAGGATCGTCTGCGCGCTGGCCAGCATGAACGGGTTGCCGTCCAGCGTCTGGCCGACCCCGTCGACCAGCTTCGATTTCTGGATCTGGGCCGAGATCGCGAAGGCGGCGAAGCTGAGCAGGATCCAGCCCAGGGCCGCGATCCCGACCCACTTCAGGGCCCGCCGCCAGACCGGGCGTTCGCCGGGAGGGCGGACCTCCGGTGGCTGCTCGCCCTCGCCGCGGCGGAGCTTGTCGGTCAGGCCCGAGAGGTCGGGCTTGCGAATCCGGTCGCGCAGGCGGGGACGGGACCTGTAGACGGTGTACTCGGGCGGTTCCTCGCGCTCGGGCTTCTCAGGTTGATCCTCGGGATCGGCCATGAGCTATCAATACCGCATGCCCATCGGAGAATCCTTCAATTGAGGGCTGCGATCGGCGCCGATCTGGGGGGCACCAAGATGGCCGTCGGGGTCGTCGATTCGGAGCACGCGATCCTGCATCGCGGCACCGAGCCGACCACCGGTCTGACGCTCGAGGTCCTACTGGAGACGCTCGAGCGAGAGCTGCGCGAGAGCCTTGAGGCCTGCCCTGAAGCGGAGGCGATCGGGCTCGGGATTCCGTGCACGATCGACCGCGAGCGGGGGCTCGCGATCACCTCGGTCAACCTACCGATCGCCAACATCCCGATCCGCGACATGATGTCCGAGAGCCTCGGGCTGCCGGTGTTCATCGACAATGACGCCAACACGGCAGCGCTCGCCGAGCATCGGTTCGGCGTCGCCCGGGGGACGCGCAACCTGGTCTTGGTGACGATCGGCACCGGGATCGGCGGCGGCCTGGTGCTCGAGGGCGAGCTGTATCGCGGCACGATCGGGGCCGGCGCCGAGCTCGGCCACATGGTGATCGACGAGAACGGCCCGCGTTGCCAGGGCAACTGCCCCAATCACGGCTGCGTCGAGGCCCTCGCCTCTGGCACCGCCCTCGGGCGCGCCGGGCAGCTCGCCGCCGCCGCTCACCCGGGCTCGGCGCTGGGCCGTGCGCTGGCGGCCGGCGAGCAGATCAGCGGCAAGACGGTCACCGACGCGGCCCTGGCGGGGGACGGGATCGCGGTCGAGGTCGTGGCCGGGATCGGGCGTCACCTCGGGGTCGCGCTCGCCAGCTACGCGAACATCTTCGAGCCCGACGTGATCGTGATCGGCGGCGGCGTGGCGGCGGCCGGCGAGCTGCTCCTCGACCCGGCTCGCCGTGAGCTCCGTGCGCGGGCGCTGAAGCCGATGAGCGAGACGAGGGTGGAGCTCGCGGCGCTCGGCCCGGACGCCGGGATGGTGGGGGCGGCCGAGATGGCGCTCGAGGAGAGCGCGTGAGCGCGGAGCCGCGCTGATGCCCGGGCGGCTGACCGTCTGCCCGACGCCAATCGGCAACCTCGACGACCTGAGCCCGCGGGCGCGCCGGGCACTCGAGGGGGCGGACCTGGTCGCCTGCGAGGACACCCGCCGCGCCGGGCGCCTCTATGAGCGGCTGGAGCTTCGCCGGCCGCGCCTGGTCTCCAACCACGAGCAAAACGAGGTCGAGCGGGCCCGCCAGCTCGTCGCCCAGATCGAGCGCGGGGCGAAGGTGGTGCTGATCTCCGACGCCGGCACCCCGGCCATCTCCGACCCCGGTTTTCGCCTGATCCGGGCCTGCATCGAGCGCGCGCTGGAGGTCGAGGTGCTCCCCGGGCCGTCGGCGGTGACCACGGCGCTCGTCGCCTCCGGGCTGCCTGTGGACCGGTGGCGGTTCGAGGGCTTTCTTCCCCGGCGCGCGGGCGAGCTCGAGCGGGTGCTGGGCTCGCCCGAGACGGTCGTCGCGTTCGAGTCCCCGCGGCGGCTCCCGGCTTCGCTCTCGGCGCTGGCCGCGCTCGCCCCGGACCGCCAGGCGGCCGTCTGCCGCGAGCTGACCAAGCTCCACGAGGAGATCGCCCGGGGCACTCTGGGCGACCTCGCGCGGCGCTTTCGCGACGAGGTCAAGGGGGAGATCGTGGTCGTGATCGCACCTCCCTCGGACCGCGCCGCGGGGACCGACGTCGCCTTTGCCGTCGACGCCCTGCGCCGCCTGGTCCAGTCCGGGGCCCGGCCGCGGGCGGCCGCGAGCGTGGTCGCCGCGCTCACCGGCACTCGGGCGAACGATCTCTACCGCGGGCTCACCGGGCGAAACCCGCGCGAATGACGAACCGTTGCTTGACCGATGTACGCGGCGGGCGCCCGTCTTAGCGATTAGGATGCGCGCGGGTACAGATCGGCCGATTGGGTGCCCGCTGCGGAGGAGAGTAACCCGTCCGGCGGAAACCACCGAGATGAGTGGGTAGAGAGGAGCAAGGCGCGCGCCGTCCCCAAGTGCAGGGAGAGCGACCGGACAGCGGAACGGGCCGGATCCTCGCGCGCGTCGCGGGCTTCGGCGCGCTGATCATCCTCGTCGTTCTGGTGGCGATCGTGCTCTTCGGCGGCGACGACGGGACCCCGTACAAGCTCGAGTTCGAGACCGGCGGCCAGCTCGTGCCCGGCAACGAGGTCCTCGTCGGCGGCCAGGCGATCGGGACCGTCGATGAGATCGAGCTGACCGAGGACGCGCAGGCGGAAGTCGCGATCACGGTCGACGAGCCGCTTCACGAGGGCACCACGGCGACCATCCGCGCGACGTCGCTCTCGGGGATCGCCAACCGCTACGTCTCGATCTCGCCGGGCGCCAACTCCGAGCCCGAGATCCCCGAGGACGCGGTGATCCCCTCGACGCGGACGACGACGCCGGTCGACATCGACCAGCTCTTCAACACCTTCGACCGCCGCACCCGCGATGGCCTCGCCGAGTTCATCCAGGGGCAGGCGACGGTCTACACGGGCAACGAGGAGGAGGCGAATCAGGCCTACAAGTACCTGGCGCCGGGGATCCAGTCGACGACCCGCCTGCTCCAGGAGCTCAACCGCGACCAGCAGACCCTCTCCGAGTTCCTCGCCTCCGGCTCCTCGGTGCTCGGCGCAGTCGCCGAGCGCCGCGACGACCTCGCCGCCCTGACCTCGAACGCGAACGAGGCGCTGGGTGCGATCGCGGCCGAGAACGAGGCCTTCGACCGGGCGTTGGTCGCGCTACCGCCCGCGCTGCGGCAGGCGAACACGACCTTCGTCAACCTGCGCGCGGCACTCGACGACCTCGACCCGTTGATCGCGGTCACCGGCGAGTCGACCGAGGACCTGCGGCCGTTCCTGGTCGACCTGGCGACCGTCGCCGACGACTCCGTGCCCGTATTCAGGGACCTGAGCGATGTCCTGCACCTCGACGGCCCCGCGAACGACCTCGTCGACACCCTGGGGGCCCTCCCCGGAGCCCAGCGCCGCGCGGCGTCCTCGGTGCCGGCCCAGATCACGGCCCTCGACGACAGCCAGCCGAACCTCGCCCAGCTACGGCCTTACAGCCCTGACCTGCTCGCCTTCTTCGGGCGCTTCGGCCAAGCGTCATCGAACTACGACGCCAACGGCCACTACCTGCGCCCGCAGCCGACCGGGATCAACTTCTTCAACTGGAACCCGGCGACCAACGTCCTCGACCCGGTGCCCACCTCGCAGCAGTTCCAGGAGTTCGACAACGGCTTCTTCAATCGCTGCCCCGGCGGCAGCACGCAGCCGATCGCCGGCTCCAACCCGTTCCTCGACGACGGCGCGCTCACCGGGATCTGCGACCCGGGCGACGTGCCCGCGGGGCCATGAGGCGGGTCGCCGCGATCCTCGTCGCCGTGGCCGCCTCGGCGGTGATCCTGGTCGCCGGCAGCGGCGCCGGCGGCGACGAGGGCAACTATGAGGTCAGGGCGATCTTCGACAACGGCGCCTTCCTCGTCCCGGGCGAGGAGGTGCGGATCGCCGGCGCCAACGTCGGCGTGATCGACGACGTCACGGTGACCGCGGAAACCGAGCCCGCCCACGTCGATGGCAGCCCCGACCCGGGCAAGGCCGTGGTCGTGCTGCGGATCGACGATCCGGGGTTCCAGGACTTCCGCGAGGACGCCTCCTGCCTGATCCGCCCGCAGTCGCTGCTCGGCGAGAAGTTCGTCGAGTGCGAGCCGACCCAGCCGCGCGCCGCGGGGTCCGAGCCGCCCCCCGAGCTCGAGGTGATCGGCGAGGGCGAGCCGGGTGAGGGCGAGCGCTTCCTGCCTCTGGAGCAGAACGGCAAGGCGGTCGACCTCGACCTGGTCAACAACATCATGCGCGAGCCCTATGCCGAGCGCTTCCGGCTGATCCTCAACGACCTCGGCGCCGCATTCGCGGGCCGCGGAGAAGACGTGGAGGAGATCATCGAGCGCTCCGACCCGGCGCTACGCGAGACCAACGCGGTGCTGGCGATCCTTGCCCGCCAGAACCGCCAGCTCGCCGAGCTCGCCCGCAACGGCGACGCCGTGCTCGAGCCGCTGGCCCGCGACCGCGACCGGATCGGCGGCTTCATCAACAGCGCCGCCGTGACCGCGCAGGCGACCGCCGAGCGCAGCGCCGACCTCGAGCGCAACTTCGCGCTCCTGCCCGAGACCCTGCGCGAGGTCCGCTCGACGATGGTCGAGCTGGCGAAGTTCTCCGACGCGGGCACCCCGACCTTCACCCAGCTCGCCGCCGCGGCCCCGGCGGCGACCAGGGCGACCGAGGCCCTCGGCCCCTTCGCCGACTCCGCCGAGACCGCGCTCGACTCGCTCGGCGACGCCGCCGCCGCCAGCCGCGCGCCGCTCGTCCAGTCCGATCCGCTGATCCGCCAGATCCGCAAGCTCGCGAAGTCGGCCGCTCCGGCGACCAGCAGCCTGGCGAAGCTGCTGCGCTCGTTCGACCGCCACAACGGCTTCAAGAACCTGCTCCGGTTCGTCTACCGCGGTGTCGGCAGCTTCAACGGCTTCGACGACCTCGGCCACTTCACGCGCGCCTTCCTGCTGATCACCAACTGCAACGACTACGAGACGACCACGATCCTGATCGACTGCAGCGCCAACTTCCGCGAGCCGGTCGAGACGACGTCGAAGACCGACGAGGAGCGCAGCCAGCGGCCCGACGAGCGCCAGCCCGACCCCGAGCAGGAGCCGCCGGCCGACCAGACCGACGACGGGTCCGTCGAGGCCGAGCCCGGGCCCGCCGCGCCGCAGCCGACGACCCCGGCGCCCGATGAGGGCGGCGCCCAGGCCCCGCCGCTGGAGACCGACCCGACGACGCCGACCACGCCGACGACGCCGGCCGAGCCGACTCCCGAGGGCACGACCCCGGGGCTCGGCGTCGCCCCCTCGACCAACGGCCGCGCCGAGATGCGCGACGCCCGCGACCTGCTCGAGTTCCTGATCGGCAGCGCCGGCGGCAAGCGCGACCGCGACAAGGAGAAGCGGCGATGAGAGGCCGCGGCGCAGGCCTGACGGCGAGCCCGACGATGGTCGGCGCGCTCACGGTGATGGTCGTGATCCTCGCCGTCTTCCTGGCCTACAACGCCAACACCGGGCTGCCGTTCGTGCCCACCTACCGGATCTCGGTCCAGGTGCCCAACGCCGAGACCCTGGTCCCGGGCAACGAGGTCCGGGTCGGTGGCGTGCGGGTCGGCGCGGTCGAGGCGATCGAGCCGGAACAGGACGCCGAGGGCAACCTGAGCGCCCGCCTCGACCTCAAGCTCGACCGCGACGTCGACCCGATCCCGGTCGACTCGACGATGATCGTGCGCTCTCGCTCCGCGCTCGGGCTCAAGTACCTGGAGATCAACATGGGCACCTCCGACGAGGGCTACGCGGAGGGCAGCACGGTCCCGCTCTCGGCGGCGACGCCGGAGCCGGTCGAGCTCGACACCGTGCTCTCGATGTTCGACGAGGAGACCCGCAGGGCCTCCCAGGAGAACCTGCTCGAGTTCGGCAACGCGCTCGCCGGCCGCGGGCCGGCGCTCAACTCGGCGCTCGGGCGCCTGCCGGGCGTGCTCGAGGTGCTGGAGCCGGTGACGCGCAACCTCTCCTCGCCCGAGACCAACCTCGCCGGGTTCATCGAGGCGCTCTCGCGCGACCGCCGCCGAGGTCGCTCCCGTGGCCGAGGTCCAGGCGCAGATGTTCGGCTCGCTCGACACGACGTTCACCGCGCTCGCCGAGGTCGCCCGCCCGTTCATCCAGGAGTCGATCTCCGAGGGCCCGCCGACCGAGGAGACCGCGATCGAGACGCTGCCGCAGATCCGGACGCTGCTCGCCAACTCGACCGCGCTCTTCAACGACCTGCAGCCGGCCGCGGTCGCGCTGCGACAGACCTCGCCGACGATCGCCGCCTCGCTCGAGGCCGGCGCCCCGGTGCTCGCCAAGTCCGAGCAGCTCAACCGCCAGCTCGCGCCCACCTTCGAGGCGCTGCTTCGCCTGACCAACAACGGCGCGGCCCGCGCCGGGATCACCGCGGCGACGCTGGCGACGGACCAGCTCGGCCCGGCGGCCAGGTTCATCGCCCCGGCGCAGACGGTCTGCAACTACGGCGGCATCCTCGCCGAGAACTTCAACGGCGTGTTCACCGGCGGCAACAACCTCGGCGCCTGGCAGCGCTTCATCGTCTTCGACGTCCCCAAGGGGCCCAACAGCGAGGGCAGCCCGTCCTCGGGGATCGCCAACGGCGGCGGCGACGACAAGAACTTCCTGCACTCGAACCCGTACCCGAACACCGCCGCGCCCGGCCAGACGCGCGAGTGCGAGGCGGGCAACGAGCCCTACCAGACCGGCAAGGTCGTGTTCGGCAACGTCCCCGGCAACCAGGGCACCGAACACGAGGAACCAGGACCTGAGCCCCGAGGAGCCGACCGAGGAGGAGGAGGAGTAATGGCCCTCTTCCGACGCTCCAGCAGCCGGGCCCCGGTGAAGCGCGACGCGAGCGCGCCAGCGCCCGACCCGCGGATCTACGGCCGCCACTACACCGGCCCCTCGCCCTGGGTCTGGGGCCTGCTGGTGGCGGTGCTGATCGGGGCCGGCGTCTATCTCGCGTTCGCGAAGAAGATCCCGTTCACGGGCGAGGGCTTCACCATCAGCGCCCAGTTCGAGAACGCGACCACCCTGCGCTCGACCTCGCCGGTGCGGATCGCCGGCGTCAACGTCGGCAAGGTGACCTCGGTCGAGCGCGACGGTGAGACGGCGAAGGTGACTTTCAGTGTGGACGAGGCCGGCCAGCCGATCCACTCCGACGCGACGATCGAGATCCGCCCGCGGCTGTTCCTGGAGGGCAACTTCTTCCTCGACCTCGACCCCGGCAGCCCGAGCGCGCCGGTGCTCGACGACGGCGACACGATCCCGGTCACCCAGACGGCGACCGCCGTCCAGATCGACGAGGTCCTGACCGCGCTCCAGGCCCCGGCGCGAAGGGGCCTCCAGAAGCTGCTCGAGGGCTTCGGCACGGCGCTCACCTACGAGCCCACGCGCGGCCGACGACGTCGGCCAGGACCCGGACGTCGCCGGCGAGACCGGGGCCGAGGCGCTGAACGACTCGCTCGCGCTACGGCGGGCCCGCCGGACGCGACACGGCGATCGTCAACGAGGCCCTGCTGGGCGAGGGCCCGCACGACCTCTCGGGCCTGATCCGGGCCCAGAAGGTGATCTTCGGCAAGCTCGAGGGCCACGAGACCCAGCTCCAGGACCTGATCACGAACTTCAACACCTTCGCCGGCGCGCTGGCCGCCGAGTCGGAGAACCTGAGCCGGACGATCGCCGAGCTGGCGCCGACGGTCGAGGAGGCCGAGCCCTCGCTGGCGGCGCTCTCCGACGCCCTGCCCCGTTCCGCGCCCTGGCGATCGAGCTCAGCCCGAGCATCGCCGAGCTGCCGGCGACGATCGACGCCGGCGAGCCCTGGCTGCGAACAGGCGCGGCTGCTCACCGGCGAGTCCGAGCTCGGCGGCCTCGCGCGGCTGCTCGAGGGCGTCGACCCCGCCGCTCGCCGAGACCACCGTCGCCTCGAAGGGGCTGCTTCAGCGAGAGCGAGTCGTTCAGCCGCTGCGTCTCGCAGAACCTGGTGCCGACCGGCGACATCGTCATCGACGACAACGGCGGCGCCTATCCGTTCGGCGACGGCGCGCCCGGCTGGCCGAGCGGGCTCACCAACTACCAGGAGTTCCTCTCCACCCTCGTCAACCAGGCCGGGGCCGCCCAGGGCTTCGACGGCAACGGCTCCTACCTGCGCGTCAACACCGGCGGCGGCGCGGTGCTCTCGAGCATGTCGTACCCGCCCGGCGGCGTCCGCAACGACGTGATCTTCGGCAACACCCAGGCTCCTCCGCTGGGCACCCGCCCGACCTTCACCTCCTCGATCCCGCCCTACCGGCCGGACGTCGCCTGCACGCAGAACCCGCTGCCCGACATCAACGGCGTCGGCGGCGCGGGCTCCCGGGCGACGTCGGCCCGCCGGCGCCGGAGGCACTGCCGTGACCAAGGCGATCCGCGACCACCTGACGGACTTCATCGCGATCGCGGCGCTGCTGGTCGCCGGCCTGCTGCGTGACCGCGTACATCCTCTCCCAGCAGCAGCAGCCGTACCCGTCGTGGGTCCCGTTCCTCGGCGACGAGCGGTTCGAGCTCAAGGCCGAGCTCTCGAGCGCCCAGGCCGTCACCCCGGGGCAGGGGCAGACGGTCAACATCGCCGGGGTCAAGGTCGGCGACATCTCCGAGGTCGAGCTCGAGGACGGCAAGGCCGTGGTCACGATGCTGATCGAGGAGGAGTACGCGACCGATCATTCGCTCCGACACCACGGTGCTCCTGCGCCCGCGCACCGGGCCTTCAGGACATGACCCTGGAGCTCGACGTCGGCCACGAGGGCGAGCCGCTGTCCGAGGGGGCGACGATCCCGCTTCCCAGAGCGAGCCCAACGTCCAGCCCGACCAGATCCTGGCGACCCTCGACGCCGACACGCAAGCCTACCTCCAGCTCCTGCTCCAGGGCGGGGGCGAGGGCCTCGGTGGCAACGGCAAGAAGCTCTCGGCGACGTTCCGCCGCTTCGAGCCGCTGGCCCGCGACCTGGCCCGGATCGGCGAGGCGCTGGCGGTCAGGCGGGAGAACATCCGCCGCTCGATCACCACCTTCAAGCAGGTCAGCGAGGAGCTCGGCGCCAACGACACCCGGCTGGCCGAGTTCGTCGACTCCTCCAACGCCGCGCTCGCCGCGTTCGCCAACCAGGAGGCCGCGATCCGCGAGTCGCTGCAGGAGTTGCCGAGCACGCTCACGGAGACCAGGGCGGCGCTGGAGAGCGGCGAGGAGTTCGCCAACGTGCTCGGCCCGGCCTCGACCGCGCTGATCCCGTCGGCGCAGGCTCTGGGGCCGGCCCTGCGCTCCGTGCGACCGCTGTTCGAGAACACGACCCCGGTGCTGGAGAACCAGATCCGCCCGTTCACCCGCGCCGCCCAGACGCCGGCCCGCCACTTGAAGCAGGCGGCGGAGCCGCTGGCGACGACCACCAAGGGCCTGCGAGGGGTCTTCACCCAGCTCGACACGCTCGGCAACGCGCTCGCCTACAACCCGCCCGGATCGGCCGAGGAGGGCTACCTGTTCTGGCTCGCCTGGCTCAACCACAACACCAACGCGCTCTTCTTCAGCCAGGACTCGATGGGCCCGATGCTCCGGAGCGTGGTCATGTTCGGCTGCAACACCGCGGGCCTCGCCGAGGGTGTCGCCGCGCCGCGGCCGTTCCTGCGCACGCTGCAGCAGATGACCAACGTCCCCGCGTCCACCGATCCCCGCGTCTGCCCGCCGATCACAGGAATCCCGACTCCCTAGAGCGCCCATGGAGACACGCCCACCGACAGTCACGAGGATCCTGGTAGCCGCGGGCTTCGCACTCTCGTGCTTCGCGCTCGCCCTCTTCCTCTGGATCGCCTTCGGCGGGCCGATCCCGCTGAAGCCCGAGGGCTACCGGTTCACGGTCCCGTTCGACGAGGCGACCCAGCTCGCCCAGGAGTCGGACGTGCGGATCTCCGGGGTCTCGGTCGGCAAGGTGAAGACGATCGAGCTCGGCGACGAGGGCGACGCGGTGGCGACGGTTGAGCTCGAGGCGCCCTACGCGCCGATCCCCTCGGACACGCGCGCCCAGCTGCGCGCGAAGACCCTGCTGGGCGAGACCTACGTCGAGCTCAGCCCCGGCAGCAACGAGGCCGAGCCGCTGCCGGAGGGCGGCGACCTGCCGCGGGCGCAGGTGGCGCAGTCGGTGCAGCTCGACGAGATCTTCCGCACCTTCGACGCCCGCACCCGGGCCGCGTTCAGCCAGTGGATGCAGGGCGCGGCGGCCGCCTTCCGGGGCCGCGGCGAGGACGTCTCGATCGCGCTCGCCTCGCTCGACAGCTTCGCCGCCGAGGCCGACAAGATCCTGCGGGTCCTCGACAGCCAGGAGCGGGCGGTCACCGGCCTGGTGTCGAGCGGCGCCGAGGTCTTCGGGGCGCTCTCCGAGCGCCGCGGCCAGCTCTCCGGCCTGATCCGCAACACCGAGGCGGTGTTCTCGACCACCGCCGAGCGCAACGAGGACCTGCAGGCGCTGTTCACGGTGCTGCCGACCTTCCTGCGCGAGTCGCGGACGACGCTCACCCGGCTCGACCAGTTCGCCACCACCGCGAACCCGGTGATCACCGAGCTGCGGCCGTCCGTGCGTCAGCTCGCGCCGACCCTGACCTCGACCGCCAAGCTGGCGACCGAGCTGGAGCGGTTCTACCCCGGGCTGCGGGCGGCGATCAACGCGGCGCCGCAGGGCTTCCCGGCGCTGCGGCGGCTGCTCGACGACGACCTGCCGCCACTGCTCACCCGCCTGCCTTCGTTCCTGGACGAGGTCACCCCGATCCTCACCGTCCTGCGCCAGTACCGCCACGAGGTCACCGGCTTCCTCGGCAACGTCTCGGCGGCGACCAACGCGGTCAACAACGAGGGGGCCGGCGCGTTCAACTACATCCGCACCCTGGCGCCGTTCAGCCCCGAGATGCTCTCCGCCTATCCCCAGCGCCTGAGCTCGAACCGGACCAACCCATACATCCAGCCGAAGGGGTATCTGAAGCTGCCGAACGGGCTCGAGTCGTTCGAGACGGCCCAGTGCTCGGGCGGGATCAACTCGATCCTCGACCTGGCGTCGGCGTCGAACCCGAACTTCAATGTCCACACGGAGGGGGACGTCGCGGCGGCGCAGGACCTGCTCGACCGGATCCAGAGGTTCGTGTTCGTCGATCAGACCCAGGTGACCGAGATCCCGCGCCCGCCGTGCAACAAGCAGGCGGCGCAGGCCTCGATCGGCGGCGCCTTCGAGGAGTTCAGCGACTACCTCCACGTTCGCTCGCTGCCATAGCGATAAGCTCAGGCCGTCCGCCGTGAGAGGAGAGGCTCCTTGGGGCCCACCGCAACCTCGGCAGGGCTGGTGTGTTCATACGGAGGCGCGGAGAAGAGGCTCCGTGCCCATCTGCGTAGATGCAAGTACACAAGGAGGATTGATGCGCAACACGCGCTTTCTAGTCGGGGCCTTTGTCCTCGCCGTTTCGATCATCGTGCCCAGCTCGGCGTTCGGCGCAGCTGAGGTGATTCAGACGATCGAGGGCCAGGTCGGTGGCAAGGAGACCCCCAAGTTCGACAAGAAGAAGTTCAAGAAGACCTCGATCGACGTGGAGACCACGACGGCCGACGCGGCCGCCCCGGACACGTTGCTGCCGCCGAAGGCGAACCGGGCGGTGATCGTCTTCGACAAGAAGAACGTCAAGTTCAACACCGATTCGGTCCCGGGGTGCAGCACTTCGCAGCTCGCCGGGACGACCACCCAAGCGGCGATCGCGGCCTGCGGTGACGCACAGGTGGGCGACGGTGACGCGACGGCGGCGCTGCCGTTCGGCGCGGGCGGAACCCGTCAGGACTTCCCGGTCGTCGTCTCCGCGTTCAACAACGGTGACGCAGAGGGCATCCTGCTGCACTCGCGCGTCGATTCGCTCGGCACCACGACGACGCTCATTGGCACGCTCAAGGGCACGACGCTGGACGTCGCCATCCCGCCCCTCGGCGGAGGCGTCGGAGCGATCGCTCAGTTCCACACCAATGTCAAGGCCAAGGACTACGTCTCGGCCCGGTGCAAGAACAAGAAGATCAAGTACGAGGGCACGTTCTACTTCAGCGACGGTTCGCCGACGGCGACCGCCACTGACGAGCAGTCCTGCAAGCAGAAGAAGAAGAAGAAGTAGTAGTAGTAGTTCGCTTCGACTGCTGAGGTTGAGAGAAGGGCGGCCCTCGGGCCGCCCTTCCTCGTTTCGCGGCCCGCGATAGGTTTGCGGCGACAGGTTTTCGCCGGCAGCAAGAACTCGAGGAGGGTGACGTGCGGACGAAGCTATTGACCACGGGGGCAGTGATCCTGGCGGGCTCGATCATCGGAGCGCCGGCCGCGCTCGCGGCGCCCGCGGTCGTCACGGTGGACGGCCAGATGACCGGCAAGGAGACGCCAAAACTCGACAAGAAGAAGTTCAAGGGGGTCGAGATCACGGTCGCGACGACGATGGCCGACCAGGCCAATCCCGCGGGGCTGCCACCGAAGCCGACCCAGGTCGTGGTCACTTACGACAAGAAGAACGTCAAGTTCGACAACGACGCGGTGCCGAAGTGCGACCCGTCGCAGATCGCGGGAACCACGACGGAGGCCGCCAGAGACGCCTGCGGCGACGCCGAGGTCGGGACGGGGCGCGCGGTCGCCAACCTGCCCTTCGGCGCGGGCGGCGCTCGCCAGGACTTCATCGCCGACGTCACCGCCTTCAACCGCGCCGACACCGAGGGAATCCTGCTGCACTCGCGGCTGGGCGCTCCGCTCAACACCACCACCCTGCTCACCGCGACGTTGAGCAAGGGATACATCCTCACCGTGACCGTCCCGCCGATCGCCGGCGGCGCGGGCTCGAGCTCGGAGTTCAGCACCACCGTCAAGGCCGGCAAGTACGTGCAGGCGCGGTGCAAGAACAAGACGATCGACTACGACGCGGTCTTCTCGTTCTCCGACGCGCCCGAGGCGACGGCGTCGGACGAGCAGCAGTGCAAGCGCAAGAAGTCGAAGAAGTAGCCGAGTCCGGCCTCTGCGCGTGAGTGAAAGGGCGGCCTGCGGGCCGCCCTTTCGGTTCGAGCCGCCCGCTTCTATAGGTTGGCCCGACGATGAAGGGGCGGATCCGACTCGTGATCGTGGCGCTCGCCTCGGTCGCCGGGCTCGCCGCCTGCGGGGACGAGGGCACCAGCTACAGCGACCGGGAGATCATCGACAAGCTCAACCTCGAGCAGAGCGGCAACGGCTACGCGATCGACGGCGACCCGTTCTGCGAGGTCGAGGGCAAGCTCCTCAACGACTCCGACGAGGTCGAGGCGGCCGCCGAGCGCGAGGAGCTCGGGCTCGTGATCGCGAGCCGGGAGGGCAACGTCGGGGTCAAGGGCGTGCCGCCGTTCGCGCCCGACTGCAGGGACACCGCGAAGAAGAAGCTCAACAAGCTCGACCCGGCCCCGAAGGAGTGAGCGGCCGGCCGGCGTTCGCGCCTTGGCGCGGTGCGGGGTTGGCCTAAGCTGGGCCGATGGCTACCAAGCGCGACCCGAGGCTGATCTCACTCGGCTACGGGCGCTACGTGCGCGCCGACCGGGTGTTCGCGCTGGTCCCCCTGGCGGCCGCCGAGCGGGGCGACGGACGCCGGACCTACGTGCACGTCGACGGCCTCGCGGAGCCGCTCGTCGCCTCGCGCTCGGAGCGGGCGATCCTCGCCGATGTCGAGGCGGCGCTCGCGGAGGCCGCGGGGGTGCCGCGGCGCCGCCGAGCGGCCGCGAAGGGCCAGGACTCGCTGCTCTGAGCGCCGCCCGCGACCCTCAGCTGCCCGCCGGGCTCAGGATCGCGAGCGGGATCTCGCGCTCGGTCCGCCGCTGATAGCGCTCGTAGTCGGGCCAGACCTCGACCAGCCGCGGCCACAGGCGGGCCTTCTCCTCGGGGTTCGCCTGGCGGACCGTGACCCGGCGGCGCTCGGAACCGACCTGGATCTCCGTCTCGTCCATCTCGCGCAGGTTCAGCCACCATGCCGGATGCTTGTGCGAGCCGCCCTTCGAGGCGACGATGACGACATCGTTGCCGTCGGCGAGGTAGAGCAGCGGGGTCGTGCGCCGCTTGCCGGACTTGCGGCCGACATGATCGACGAGGACGATGGTGCCCGAGCCACCCAGCCGTCCCGGCGGCAGGCGCCCGCCGGTGGCCCGGTAGACGGCGACGTGGGCCGCCGTCGCGACGTTGACCAGCTTCCATTGCAGCGCGTGCGCCACGGCGCCAGTCTATGAGTGACGTGGACGCGGAGCGGCCCGCGCCCCTGCACGCGGGCGGCCGCCGAATAAGCTCAGCCGCCCGTGAGCTTCTACGTCACGACCCCGATCTACTACGTCAACGCCGAGCCCCACCTCGGGCACGCGTACTCGACGATCGCCGCCGACATCCTCGCGCGCCATCATCGCCAGCGCGGCGAGGACGTGTTCTTCCTCACCGGCACCGACGAGCACGGTGAGCCGGTGGAGGTCGCCGCCGAACGGGAGGGCGTCTCGCCGCAGGAGCTCGCCGACCGCAACGCACCCCGCTTCCAGGCGATGGCCGCGCGGGTGGGGGCGTCGAACGACTTCTTCATCCGCACCTCGGACCCCCGGCACACCGAGCGGGTCGCCGAGGTGATGCAGCGGGTCCACGACAATGGCCACGTCTACGAGGGCGTCTACGAGGGGTGGTACTGCTCGCGCTGCGCCGCCTTCTACACCGAGCGCGAGCTCGGGCCGGGGCACACCTGCCCCATCCATGAGATCCCACTCGAGCGCGAGCGTGAGGAGAACTGGTTCTTCCGCCTCTCCACCTTCGAGGACGACCTCAAGCGGCTCTACGCGGACGACCCGACCTTCGTCGTCCCCGACTTTCGCCGCAACGAGGCGCTGGCGCTGATCGAGGGCGGCCTCGAGGACGTCTCGCTCTCGCGCCCGCGGCTGAAATGGGGGATGACGCTCCCCTGGGACCCGAGCCAGCGGATGTACGTCTGGTTCGACGCCTTGCTCAACTACTACACCGCGCTCTCCTTCGCCCGCGAGGGCCAGGACCTGACCGAGCGCTACTGGCCGGCCACCCTGCACGTGCTCGCCAAGGACATCCTCAAGTTCCACGCGGTGATCTGGCCGGCGCTTCTGCTCGCCGCCGGGATCGAGCCACCGCGCGGGATGGTCATTCACGGCTTCTTGCTGATGGGCTCCAAGAAGATGTCGAAGTCGCTCGGCAACGTGCTCGATCCAGACCAGGTGATCGAGCGCTTCGGTGCCGACGCGCTGCGGTTCTACCTCTTCCGCGAGGTCTCCTTCGGGCAGGACGGCAGCGTGTCGACCCCCGGCTTCGAGGCTCGCTACGAGACCGAGCTCGCCAACGACTGGGGCAACCTCGCGTCGCGGGCCCTGGCGATGCTCGACCGCTATCGCGACGGTGTGGTCCCCGATGCGCGCGAGGACCCGGCCCTGTCCGAGGGCGAGGACGCGCTCGAGGGCGTCGACGCGGTCGTCCGCGAGCTGCTCGATCGGGTCGAGCTGACGCAGGCGCTGGAGGCGATCTGGGCGCGCGTGCGGCGGCTGAACCGCTACGTCGAGGAGACCAAGCCCTGGGAGCTCGCCAAGGAGAACGACCAGGCCGATCGGCTCGATCAGGTGCTCTACAACCTCGTCGAGGGGATCCGGGTGCTCGCCCTGCTGCTCCATCCGTACATGCCGGAGACCAGCGGCAACCTGCTCGAGGCGCTCGCCGAGGGCAACCGCGAGCTCGACGCGTTCGGCGCCCGCCGCGGCGGCGCGCGGGTCCAGCGCATCGCGCCGCTGTTCCCCAAGCTGGACTAGCGGCCGGCTAAACCGTCTTGCGGTTGTCGGGCTCGTCGCGAGGCTCGAGCTGGATCTCGCGCTCGGCGCGCGGGACGCCGGCGGCGAGCTCGCGGCTGCGCTCGCGCTCGGCGTTGAGCTCGACCCCGAACAAAAGCGCCAGGTTGGTGATCCACATCCAGACCAGCAAACTCACGATCCCGCCGAGGGTGCCGTAGGTCTTGTCGTAGGAGCCGAAGTTGGCGACGTAGTAGGCAAACAGCGCCGAGGCCACGAGCCAGGCACAGACCGCGAAGATGCTGCCCGGGGTGATCCACCGAAAGCCCGGCGGGCTGACGTTGGGGGCGGCGTAGAAGAGCAGCGAGAAGATCAGGATCGTGACCGCGAGCAGCAGCGGCCACTTGGCGAGCTCCCAGACGGTGAGCGCGGTGTCGCCGACGCCGATCGCGCCCCCGACGGCCTCGACCACGGGCCCGGTCAGCACCAGCGCCAGGCAGACCACCGCGAGCATGATCACCATCACCAGGGTGACCGCGATCTGCAGCGGGCGCAGCTTGAAGAAGGAGCGGCCCTCCGGCGTCTCCCAGGCGACGTTCGAGGCGCGCGTAAAGGCGCCGACGTAGCCCGACGCCGACCACAGCGCGACCCCGAGGCCGACGAAGAACAGGATCCCGGCGGAGCTGCGGTTGGAGGTGATCGACTCGATCGGGCCGGAGAAGGTGTCGGCGGCGGTGCTCGGCCCGAGCTCGGTGACGATGTCGGTGATCTGGCGGGTGGTCGTCTCGGGGTCGCCGAACAGGCCCAGCAGCGAGACCAGCGCGATCAGGCCCGGAAACAGCGACAGCAGGCCGTAGTAGGTGAGCGCCGCGGCCCAGTCGGTCATGTTGTCCTCCATGAACTCGAGCGCGGTGCGCTTCAGGGTCGGCCACGGGCCGGTGCGCTCATCCGTGCCCTCGGGCTCGTAGTCGGCGCGGCGGGGGGCGACGTCGTCCCAGACCTCGGAGCGCTCTGCTGTCCTCTCCTCACCCATCGGCCATCGACCCGACTACCCGGCGTGTTGGCGGGCTAACGACGGGCGACTAACCCGCGGCGAGCCGCGATCGCCGTCTGAGAGACTCGCGCGGTGATCGACAGCCATTGTCACCTCGGTCTCTGCAAGCCCGGGGACGCCGAGCTGGTCGCCGACGCGGCCCGGGTCGGCGTCCGGCGGATCCTCAGCGTCGGCATCGACGAGGCCGCCGGCGAGCAGGCGATTGCGGCGGCCGAGGCGCATGAGGCGGTGTTCGCGGCGGTCGGCCGCCATCCGAACGGGACCGCCGGCTTCGACCGGGCCGCCGCGGAGCGGATCGAGGAGCTGGCCGGCGACCCGCGGGTGGTGGCCGTGGGCGAGACCGGGCTCGACTACTACCGTGACCGCGCGCCCCGAGATCAGCAGCGCCACGCGTTCCGCGCCCAGATCGAGATCGCCCGGCGGGTCTCGAAGCCGCTGGTGATCCACGTCCGCGACGGCGGTGCGACGACCGACGGCGAGGCGCTCGCCGAGACGTTCGAGATCCTGCGCGCCGAGGCGGTCGGGGTGACCGTCGTGCTGCACTGCTTCTCCGCGCCTGCGGAGCGCGCCTTCGAGGCCGGCGAGTGGGGGTGGTACTGCTCGTTCGCGGGGAACGTCACCTACCCGAAGTCCGAGGCGTTGCGCGCGGCGGCGCGCGAGGTTCCCGACGGCTTGCTCCTGGTCGAGACCGACGCCCCGTTCCTGGCGCCGCAGCCGGTGCGGGGGAGGCCGAACGAGCCCGCGAACGTGGTCGCGACCGCGGAGGCGCTGGCCGAGGTCCGGGGCCTGCCGTACCCGGAGCTCGAGGCGACGGTGGAGGCGAACGCGGCCCGCGTGTTCGGCTGGTGACCGTGCGGCTGGGCCAGAACTTCCTCGCCGACACCAACCTGCTGGCGGCGATCGTGCGCGAGGCGGCGCTCGAGCCCTCGGATGTGGTGCTCGAGGTCGGTGGCGGGGAGGGGGCGCTGACCGCGCTGCTTGCCCCTCGGGCGGCGACCGTGCACGTGGTCGAGCTCGATCGGCGGCTCGGGCCCGGGCTCGAGCGCCTGGCCGCCGAGCACGGCAACGTCGAGCTTCACTTCGGCGACGCGATGCGCCTCGACCTGGCCGCCCTCGACCCGGCGCCGAACCGGATCGTGGCCAACCTGCCCTACTCGATCGCGACGCCGCTGATCCTGCGGACGATCTCGGAGCTCGGCGAGGTCGAGTCGTGGACGCTGATGGTCCAGCGCGAGATCGCCGACCGCCTCCGAGCGGCGCCGGGCTCGCGGACCTACGGCTCGCCGAGCGTGCTCGTCCAGCTCGCCTGCGAGGTGCGGCTGCTGCGTTCCGTCGACCGGGCGGTGTTCACGCCGCGGCCGCGCGTCGACTCGGCGCTGATCGGCCTGCGGCGGATCGGCCCTGCCGCCCCGCCGGCCGTCGCCGCCCTCGTTCGCGACGCGTTCGCGCACCGGCGCAAGTCGCTGGCGCGCTCGCTCGAACACGCGCGGGCGGGGTCGCGCGAGCCGGCTCGGGCGGCGCTCGAGGCGCTCGGCCTGGCCGCCGACGCCCGCGCCGAGCAGCTCGCGCCGCAGCAGTTCACGGCCCTGGCCGCCGCGCTGGCGGAGGCGCGCCCTTGATCCTGCGCGCGCCGGCGAAGCTCAACCTGTGCCTCTATCTCGGGCTCAGGCGGGCCGACGGGTTGCACGAGCTGCGCTCGCTGTTCTGCCCGCTGTTGCTCTCGGACCGGATCGAGGTGACCGACGCGGAGGGAGGGGCGGACGAGGTCGTCTGTCCCGGCGTCACCGCGCCGAACCTGGTCGCGGTCGCGCTCGAGGCGATGCGCGCGCGGGGGTGGCGGCGGGCGCCGGTGCGGGTCGAGATCGAGAAGCGGATCCCGGTCGCCGCCGGGCTCGGCGGCGGCAGCGCCGACGCCGCCGCCGTGCTGCGCCTGGGCGTCGGTGAGATCGACGACCTGCCTGCGATCGCGGCGGGCCTCGGCGCCGACGTGCCTTCCCAGCTCCAACCGTCGCTGGCGCTGGTCGGCGGCGCCGGCGAGCTGGTCGAGTCGCTGCCGGCGCCCGGCGAGTTCGCCGCCGTGCTCCTCCCCGATCGGGAGGAGCTCGCGACCGCCGACGTCTACGCCGAGGCCGACGCGCTCGGGATCGGGCGCTCAGCCCACGAGCTCGCCGGGCTGGCGACGCGGTTGCGGGCGGCGGCGGGCGGCGGCGCATCGCCGCTCGAGTACGCGGAGCTGCTCGTCAACGACCTCGGCCAGGCGGCGATCTCGCTGCGGCCGCGGATCGCCGAGGCGCTGGCGGCGCTCGACGAGGTCGGCGCCGGCGCGCTCGTTGGTCGCCGGCTCGGGACCGACGGCCGTTGGCCTCTTCGACGACCTCGCGGCCGCCGACGCCGCCGCCTCGCGGCTGCCGCCCCGCTGGGCGGGCGCGATTGTCTCGGCGCCGCAGCGGCTCGGATAATCCTGGGATGGGGGGCGATGCATGCCCGCGATGAGCGGTTCGACGGACTAGCTGGTGCAGCTCGAGGGAGAGAAGCGCGATCGGGTTCGGCTCGGGGTGATCGTCGGGGCGGTCGTCCTCGGCTTCATCGCGTTCCAGCGCTTCGGGCCGGACATCGACATCGAGCAGATCCTCGAGGACCTGTCGAGCTGGCTCGGGAGTTGGACCTACCTCCTCGTCGGCCTGCTCGCCTTCCTCGAGACGGGCGCCTTCGTCGGCCTGATCTTCCCCGGCGAGACCGCGGTGATCCTCGGCGGCGCGGTCGCCGGCCAGGGGGAGACGTCGCTCGTGATCACGATCGCGGTCGTCTGGTTCTGCGCCTGGGCGGGGGACACGACCAGCTTCTTCATCGGCCGGCGGCTGGGGCGGGATTTCGTTCTCCGGCACGGCCGCAAGGTGCTGATCACGCCGGAGCGCTTCGAGCAGGTGGAGGGGTTCTTCGACCGTCACGGCGGCAAGACGATCCTGATCGGGCGCTTCATCGGCCTGGTGCGGGCGCTGGCGCCGTTCATCGCCGGCAGCTCGGGGATGCAGTACAGGGCGTTCGTCCCCTACAGCGTGCTCGGGACCGGGCTCTGGGCGGCGGCGTTCTCGGTGCTCGGCTACCTGCTCGCCAACAGCCTCGACAAGGCGACCGAGATCGCGGGCACCGGGGCGCTGATCTTCGGCTCGCTGGTCGCCGTGATCGTCGGCACGTTCGTGATCTCGCGCTACCTGCGCAAAGCCGAGAACCGCAGCAAGCTGGCCCGGCGGATCGAGAACACGCCCGGTCTGCGCCGGCTGCTGCCGCAGCTGCGGTTCACCTGGCGCCGGCTCACCCCGGGCGGTCTCGGGCTCGAGTTCACGACCGTGGTGGCGGTCCTCTCGGTGTCGCTGTTCGTGCTCATCGGCTACGGCCTGATCGTCTCCGGCGACGCCGGCCCGACGCCGGGCGACGCCGAGGCGATCGACGTCATCGACTCGCTGCGGATGGACTGGCTCACCGATGCGGCGAAGGTGATCACGGCGCTCGGCTCGACGCGCGGTGCTGGTGCCGCTGAGCGTGATCGCGGGCGGGGTGCTCGCCTGGCGGCGGCGGTGGCCCGAGCTCGCGGTGCTGGTCGCCGCGGTCGTGATCATGCTGATCTCGGTCCCGGTCGTGAAGGAGATCGTCGATCGCCCGCGGCCGGGCGGCGGACTGGTCGAGGCCAACGGGGCGAGCTACCCGAGCGGGCACGCCGCGCACTCCGTCTTCTACGCCTGGCTCGCGCTGACGATCGCGGTCCGGGTGCGCCCGGGATGGAGCTACGGCACCGCCCTGATCATGGTCGGCTTCGCGCTCACGGCGGTGATCGGGCTCAGCCGCGCCTACCTCGGCGTCCACTACCTCAGCGACGTCAGCGGCGGCTGGGCGCTGGGGGTGACCGCGTTCGCCGGCTGCGCGGCGATCGCCATGGTCGTCACTCACCTCCGGGACTTGCGGCACAATCACGAGCCACGGTGATGCCCCCGCTGGCCAAGATCGGGACCGAGTACATCCTCTTCGGCGCCGCGGGCCTGATCAGCCTGCTCGCCTTCGGGGTGCTCATCCTTGCGCCCACGGTCGGCTCCTTCGGGCGCACCTGGGAGAAGGTGACCGCCGTGCTCGTCTCCGTGTTCGTGCTCATCGCCCTGCTCGCGATCGGCGTCGCGGTCGGGATTGCGATCGTTTACTACTGGGACGACATCACCGGCCTCTTCGGCGGCTGATCGGCGTCGCATGGCTGGCGTCATCGGTCGCTCGCGTGCCTAGACTCTCCGCGTGCCGTCGCAGCCGCGGACACGCAAAAGCCCTGCAAAAGGGCGGGATGAGGAGGCTCTGCACACGCTCTCGGAGGCGATCGAGTCGGGTGCCGGGCTGCCGGCGGTCGCGCGCGCGGCCGGCGCGGCACTGGGCGCCAGCGTCGCCCTGATCGACCGCTCGAGCGCCGTGCTCGCGGTCGCCGCCTCGTCCTCGGCGGAGGAGAGCAAGCTGCTCGTCGGCGAGGGCGACGTCGGGACGCTCGAGCTGCGAGTCGCCGACGCGGTCGTCGGCGAGCTCCGCTACCGAAGGCGAGGTGGCGAGCCCCCGGCGACGCTCACCCGCATGGTCTCGACCCTGCTGGCGCTCGAGCTCGAGCGCTCGCGGGCGCCGGAGTGGGCGAGCGACGAGGCGGCCGGGGAGTTCGTCGACGCCGTGCTCTCGCGCCGGGTGACCGACCGCGGCGACATCGTCGCCCGCGCGGGCGAGCTCGGGAGCGCGGTCGATGCCGGCGCCGGGGTGATCTTCGCGCGCGCCGCGCCACGCTCGGCCCAGACGGGCGACTGGCGCGCCCGGGTGCTGGTGGTCTCGCTGCGAGCGCTGCGGGCCGGCAGCACGGGCGCGATCGCCCGCCTGGGCGAGCTCGGTGACCGGGCGGAGGTGAGCGCGATCGTCCCCGCCGAGGAGGCGACGCTGCTCGAGCGCGCGACGGAGGCGCTCGCGCGCGAGCTCGCGGCTTCGCTGCCGGGCTTTCACCTCACCGTCGCCCGCAGCCGCTGGGTCGCCGACCCCGTCGACCTCTACCGCGCCGGGCAGGAGGCCCTGCTGGCGACAAACGTCGCCGAGGCCGATGGGCTCGAGCTGCTCGCGTTCGAGGACACCGGCTCCTACCGGCTGCTGTTGCCGGCGATGAGCGAGGACCCGGGCGAGCTCGAGCGCTTCTACGCCGAGACGGTGGCGCCGCTCTCGACCTACGACGATCAGTACGAGACCGACCTGGTGAAGACGGTCGAGGCTTACCTCGACAACGACGGCAACGTGACGCCGACCGCCGACCAGCTGTTCACCCATCGCCACACCGTGCGCTACCGCCTGGAGCGGGTGAAGGAGCTGTGCGGCCACGACCTCACCTCGACCGCGGGCCGCGAGAAGCTCGGCCTCGGCCTGAAGGCGATGCGCGTGCTCGGCATCCCCCCGCCCCGAGGCCCCGCGATGGAGCCCGGCACCGAGGCGGGCCGGGCGAAGGTGCGACGCAAGACCGAGGACTAGCTCCGGGGCCGTGTCGCCCGGCGCGGCGGATGCGGGAGTCCAGGTCGCGTTGGGGAGTGGTCCAATGGCACGACGCCGGCTTTTGGTGCCGTGAGATCCAGGTTCGAGTCCTGGCTCCCCAGTCAGCTTCTCGCCGCCAGGATCGCGGCCAGATCCGAGACGAGCAGCAACGGCTCATCGAACACCTGCCGTTTGGAATAGCGCACGGGAATCCAGCCGGCACGCCTGAGCTTCGCTTCCCGTGCCCGGTCGTTCTCCTGACGAGCGCGGGTGCGATGCCACGTGTAGCCGTCGAGCTCGACAGCCACTCGCTGCGGTCGCCAGATCGCGTCCACCCTCATCCCGTCGATCCGCTGGTTGAGCGACGGCATCGACAAGCCGCCGGCGCGAACGACGGTGACGAACTCCTCCTCGAGCATCGAGGCCGTGACCGAGTCGAAGCGCTCGGCTGCGGCGAGAAGCTTCCGCAGAGTGCTCGGCCCGGGCGCGCGCGCTCGGGCCATTGCAGCGGCACGCAGATCGGAGACGCCGACGAGGTTTTCGCTGATCGCCCGGTCGACCGCTCGCTCCAGCTCTCGGAGCTCGACTCGAGCGCCGAAGTCGGCGAGCGTGCGGGCGACCGAGGTGACGGGGATGAGCCGGTGGGCCTCCACGTCAGCAGCTAGGAGGGCGGTTCTGTGGATCCGGATGCCGGGTCGCCGGCCCCTGGCGCTCGTCCGCGGCACCGAGACCGCGATCTCCGCGCGGTCCGTCTCGGCCCACGGCGGCATGAGGCCCCAGAGCTCAACGGCGTGCTCGTGGCTGAGGCCGGCGTCGGGACCGCAGGCCATCACGGCCGCGAGCAACTCGCCGTCCGCGCTGAGGTCGGCGTGACCAACGGCGTACACGCCCTGGTGGACACGGTGCAGCCGCCCGCAGCGGATGCGGTGCGCGATCGCTCCGCGGCTGAGCCCGAGCCGGTGCAGCTGCCGGATCGTCACCAGCCCATGCTGCTTCGCGGCGAGGGCGGCGATTCGGGCATCCACATGCATGAATGCTCACCGCCCTCGGATCGCGGCGACCTGGCGCATCCGTGCACCTATGCGATGCAGATTTGCACCAGGTGGGCTGTCCGCGTGGACGTGGTGCATTCGTGCACCGTCACCCCCGCGGATCGCGGGTCTACGCGCGACCGTCAAATGTGCGGAGCGGATGCGTCCCGACTCCCGTACTTGCCCGTTCAGCCGCCCTCTAGCTGCGCCTTCAGCGCCGCAACTCGCTCGCGCCAGTAGGCCTTCATCTCCTCGGCGGCGTCGGCGTCGGGCAGCTTCTGGTGGGCGAGGGAGATCAGGCTCCTGTTCTCGCCCTTGGCCTCGAACCAGGCCACGACCCGGGTCGAGCCGTCCTCCCAGTCGTAGCGCGCCGACTTCGGCGCGGTCGCGGTCCGCAGGCCCAGCTCCGCGCCCGGCAGCCAGCGCTCGCGCTCGGCGTCGTCGGTGAACGCGCCGTACAGCCGCTCGACCGGCACGCCGACGGTCTTCGACGCGGTCACCTCCCAGCCGTCGGGGCGCTGGCCCGGCGCACGCATGCCGCGTGCCTTCTCGTACTCGACCGTGACGCTCTGCGCCCACCAGCCGGCGACACCGTGCTCGGCGGAAAGCCAGCGGGCGATCTCGCCGTGGGTGCGCCCGGTGCCGCCCCATCGGTCGAGCAGCCCGAACCACTCCTCCCACGTGCGCCCGGTCGCGCCCTTCACGGCCGCGGCCGAGACCCGGGGCTCGACCGCGGTCGGCGCCGACGGCGGGGTCTCGCCGCCCTCGATCAGCCGCAGGCGCGCGGCCGTGTAGCTCTCGCCCGTCTTCTGCATCCGGGCGCGGACCTTGCGCTTGAACGTGCTCTGCCTGGTCATGTCTCGCTCCTTCACCGGCGAGGGCGGCCCTGACTCACGCTCACGGCGCCCGCCGGAAGGGCCGGCGCCCGAGGGCGCCCTGTGGATGACCCGGCGTCCCGAGAGCTCGAGGCCCCCTTTGGCTCCCGCTGCCGGCGGCGTGAGCGCCGGGACGGAGCTTGGGCGCTGGGACTGCGCCGCGGCCGAATATACCCGCCCAGTCGGTGGTCCCGCAAGCGCGGTCGCGTGGCGCCGCTCTACGATTCGCCGGGTGAGCGGGCCCACCGTCCTGATCATGGCCGCCGGCGAGGGCACGCGGATGCGCTCCTCGCTGCCCAAGGCGCTGCACCCGGTCTGCGGCCGGCCGATGGTCGCCTGGCCGGTGCTCGCCGCGCGCGAGGCCGGCGCCGAGCGCATCGCCGTGATCGTCTCGCCCGATCGCGACCTGACGCCCGGGATTCCCGAGGGCACCGAGACGGTGGTCCAGCCGGAGCCCGACGGCACCGGCGGCGCCGTCCGCGCCGCCCACGACATCGTCCGCGACTCCGAGACCGTGGTCGTGCTCTCGGGCGACCATCCGCTGATCACCGGTGAGATCGTCGCCGCGCTGCTCGAGACCCACCGGGCGGCGGGGGCCGGCGCCACGGTGATGACCGTCGAGCTCGACGACCCGGGCGCGTACGGCCGCATCGTCCGCGACGCCGACGGCGACATCGACCGGATCGTCGAGACCAAGTGGCCCGACCAGGTGGAGCCCGAGGTGCTCGCGATCCGCGAGGTCAACACCGGCACCTACGCCTTCGACGCCGAGCCGCTGATGGAGGCGCTCGACCACCTCGACAACGACAACGAGGCGGGCGAGTACTACCTGGGCGACGTCCTGCCGATGCTCCGCGGCGACGGGCGGCGCGTGGTCGCCCATCGCGCCGCCGACCCGAACGTCAACCTCGGCGTCAACAACCGCGTCGACCTCGCCGCCGCCACCGCCGAGGCCCGGCGCCAGATCCTCGAGCGCCACATGATCGCCGGGGTGACGATCGTCGACCCCGCATCGACCTGGATCGACGCCGAGGTCGAGATCGCCGCCGACGCGACGATCGAGCCGGGCAGCTCCCTGCGCGGCGCGACCAGGGTCGGCGCGGACTCGATCATCGGCCCGCACTCGACGCTGGTCGATACCCGCGTGGGCGAGCAGGCGCGGATCGTCCACTCCTACCTCGACGATGCCGAGGTCGGCAACCTGGCGAGCGTCGGCCCGTTCGCCTACCTGCGCCCCGGCGCCGCACTCGGCCAGGGCGCGAAGGCGGGGAGCTTCGTCGAGATCAAGAACTCGGCGATCGGCGAGGGCGCCAAGGTGCCCCACCTCGCCTACGTCGGCGACGCCGAGATCGGCGCCGACGCCAACCTCGGTGCCGGCAGCATCACCGCCAACTACGACGGCCGGACCAAGAACCCGACGAAGATCGGGGAAGGTGCGCGAATCGGCGTCAACAACTCGCTCGTCGCCCCGGTCAAGGTCGGCGACGGCGCATACACTGGCGCCGGCGCGGTGATCCGCGAGGACGTCCCGGAGGGGGCCCTCGGGGTCTCGTCGAACGAGCAGAGGAACATCGAGGGCTACGCGGAGCGAAAGGCCGAGGCGAGCGACGCCGGCGGAACGGACGAATGAGCATTCTCGAGGAGAGCCCGCAGGTGATGAGCTCGATCCCGCAGGACTACACCAAGCGCTTGATGGTGTTCGGCGGGCGCGGCCTCGATGGAGCTCGCCGCCCGGATCGCGGGCAAGCTCGACCTCGACCTCGGCACCGCCGACCTGCGGACCTTCGCCGACGGCGAGGTCTACTGCCGCTACGAGGAGTCGATCCGCGGCGCCGACATCTTCCTCGTCCAGTCGACCGCGGCCAACGCCGCCCAGGGGATGACCCCCAACGACGCGCTGATGGAGCTGCTGGTGATGATCGACGCCGCCAAGGGCGCCTCGGCGCACCGGATCATCGCCGTGATGCCCTGGTACGGGTACTCGCGCCAGGACAAGAAGTCGGCCCCGCGCGAGCCGATCTCGGCCCGCGTCGTCGCCCAGTGCCTGGAGGCGGTCGGCGTCGACCGGGTGCTGACCATGGACCTGCACTCGGGCCAGGTGCAGGGCTTCTTCTCCAAGCCGGTCGACCACATGACCGCGATGCCGATGCTGACCCAGTACTTCATGGACCAGGCCTGGGACGACGAGCTGGTGATCGTCTCGCCCGACGCCGGCCGGGTCAAGGTGGCGCGCAACTTCGCCCGCAAGGTCGGCGTCCACTGGGCGGTGATGGAGAAGGAGCGGCCCGCGCAGCAGGTCGCGGAGATCGGCTACGTGGTCGGCGACGTCCAGGGCAAGACGGCAGTGCTCGTCGACGACATGATCGACACCGCGGGCACGCTGACCGCGGCCGCGCGGACGGTGCTCGACGAGGGCGCGGCCCGCGTGATCGCCTGCGCCACCCACGGCGTCTTCTCGGGCCCGGCCTACGAGCGGCTCGCCTACGAGAGCTCGCAGATCGAGCGGATCGTGGTCACCGACACGATCCCGCTCCGCCCCGGCGCCCCGGACAACATCGTCGTGCTCTCGGCCGCGCAGACGCTCGCCGACTCGATCCGCCGCATCTTCGCCGACGACTCGGTCTCCGAGATCTTCGCCGGCGAGAACCAGCTGTTCTAGGCCGCAACGACCCCCCGGCCGGGGCTGTCACTACGCTCGCCGGATGTTGAGGATCGGACACAAGGGCGCCGACGCGCTCGTGCCCGGGAACACGCTCGAGAGCTTCGCCGCCGCGGCCCGCGCCGGCGCCGACGCGATCGAGCTCGACGTCCTGCGCCCGCGCTCCGACTTCGCCCAGGGATCGGAGTGGCGCCGCGCGCCGGCCGGCCCGGCGACCGCGAGCGCGCCGCTGCTCGTCGCGCACGACTGGGGTGACGCGCGGCGGCGCGACCCGCTCACCCTCGCGGAGGCGCTCGACGCGCTCGCCCGCCCGCCACTCGACCGGCTGCGCTTCGACCTCGACCTGAAGGTCGCCGGGCGCGAGGACGAGGTCGTCGCCGCGCTGGCCGAGCGGGGACTGGCCGAGCGGGCGATGGTCTCCACGATGGAGCTCGAGAGCCTCGTCTACCTGCGGGACGCCGCCCCCGAGCTCGATCGCGGCTGGACGCTGCCGAAGGTGCGCCGCGACTGGTCGCGCAGCCCGTGGCTGCGGCCGGTGTTCGTCACCGGCTCCGCCTCGCTGCGGGCGCGGCTGCCGGGGCTGGTCCGCCGCCGCGCCCCCGAGCTCGGCGCCTGGGCGGTGTGGATCTACCACCCGTTGATCGGCAAGCGCCTGGTCGACGCAGCGCACTCCGTCGGCGTCGCCGTCATCGCCTGGACGGTCGACGACCCCGAGCGCGTGGCCGACCTCGCCGCGCTCGGCGTCGACGGGATCTGCAGCAACGACCCGCGCCTGCTGCCCGGCCCGGAGCCCCGAGCGGCGCGCGGGGAACGGGCTACGCCTTCGTTCGCACCGCCGAGTTCAGGTCCGCCTCGGTGAAGCCCGACGCCACCTCGCCGGTGGCCGCAAACCGGTACAGGGCGACGCCGAAGACCCCGCGCATCGCCTGGATGATCAGCATCGAGACCGCGAACAGGATCACCCCGAGCAGGAGCACGAAGGCGCCCGCCGCCAGTCCCTCGGTGCCGTCGTCGGACGCCCACAGGTAGGCGCCGCCCGCGATCAACAGGACCGCCGGCAGCACCCCGAGCAGGCCGACGATGCCGCCGATCGCGACGTTGCCGGTCACCTGGCCCCGCCAGCGCTCCTTGAACAGCGTCGCCGAGCGCTTCAGCGTCGTCAGCGGCCCGGTGCCCTCGAAGGTGATCACCGGCACGGCGAGGAAGCTGATCAGGCCCCAGGCGGCCCCGATCAGCGAGCCGATGAGCGCCTCGCCGATCGAGCCGCTCTGCTGGATCAGCGAGATCAGCACCCCGACCAGCGCCGCCAGCGCCGCCCAGCCCGCGATCGCCCCGACCCGCTCGCGGGCGACCGCGAGGCCGTCGGCGACCGTCGCCGGGCGACCGTGGAAGATCGCGTCCGCGGTCGCGGCCAGGGCGACGCCGAAGTAGACGGCGATGAACGACGCGAGGTAGATCCCGATCGCGATCAGGACCGCGCCGACGACCGTCTGGCCGTCGTCGATCAGGTAGATGCCGGGGCCGACGGTGACCGCGACGATCACGATCGCCGCCACGGCGCCGTAGATCGGGAACCGGAACAGCTCGCGGTGCGAGCGCAAGAGCGCCCAGCTCTTCTTCGTCAGCTCCCAGCCCTGCTTGAACCTGCTCATCGACGCTCCCCTTTGTAGCTCATGGCGGACGGTATATCGGCGTCCGGAGGCCGTCGCTAGAGTCCCGATCGGATGGCGGCCGGCGACGCACTGCCGAGGGGCACGAAGCTGGCGCTGTTTGCGATGGGGCTCGGCGTGCTGGTGATCGCCAACGACTTCACCGCCCTCAACGTCGCCCTGCCGGCGATCGAGGAGGACTTCGACGCCGACGTCGGCACGGTGCAGTGGGTCGTGAACGCCTACGTGCTCGTCTTCGGCATGGGGGTGATCACCGGCGGGCGGCTCGCCGACATGCTCGGCCGGCGCCGGATCTTCTTCATCGGGACGGCGCTGTTCGCGGGCTTTTCGGCGCTCGGCGCGATCGCGCCGAATGCGCTGGTGCTGATCGGCGCCCGGGTGGGGATGGGCGTCGGCGGGGCGCTGATGTGGCCGGCGGTGCTGGGGATGACCTTCGCCGCCCTGCCGCCGGCCCGCGCCGGGCTCGCCGGCGGGCTGGTCCTCGGCGTCGCCGGGCTCGGCAACGCGGTCGGACCGCTGATCGGCGGCGTGCTCACCGACGAGTTCAGCTGGCGGGCGATCTTCTGGCTCAACCTCCCGGTGGCCGCGTTCGCCGCCCTCGCGACGGCCAAGTTCGTCCACCAGCCGCCGGTCGAGGCGACCGAGCGACGGATCGACTACGCCGGGATCGCGACCGTCTCCGGTGGGCTGGTGGCGCTCCTGCTCGGCCTCGACCAGGCGGTCGACTGGGGCTGGACCGACCCGCGGGTGCTCGCGATGTTCGCGCTCGGGGCCGGCCTGCTGGCGGCGTTCGCGGTGATCGAGCGCCGGGTGGGCGAGGCCGCGCTGATCCCGCCCGACGTGATCGCCAACAGGCCTTTCCGGGCGGCCTGCCTGACCGTGCTCATGCTCTCCGCGGTCTTCTTCTCGATCGTCCTCTACGTCCCCCAGCTGATGGAGAAGGTGCTTGGCTTCACGGCGCTCAAGGCGGGCGTCGGGATGCTGCCGATGCTCGGCCTGTTCGCCGTCGTCGCCTTCCTCGCCGGCCGCCTCTACGAGCGCATCGGCGGCCGCCCGGTGATCATCGCCGGCACCGCCCTGCTGGCCGCCGGCCCGCTGGTGGTCTCGTTCTTCGGCGCCGACTCCGGCTATGGCGCCCTCGTCCCGGGCCTCGCCCTGACCGGGATCGGGGCCGGGCTCTTCTACCCCTCGATCACGACCGCCGCCGTGACCATGCTCGACGCGGCCCGCTCCAGCCTCGCGGGCGGGATCACCTACATGTTCCAGATCGCCGGCGGGGCGATGGGCCTGGGGTTGACCACGGCCCTGTTCACGACCCGCTCCGAGGACGCGGTGGTCTCCGACGCCGCCGCCGAGGGCCTGCCGATGACCGAGGAGCAGGCGAGCGTGATCCACGGGGTGCTGGTCGGCACCGAGCCGGGCGAGGCGGCCTACAACCAGCTCGGCGCATCGAACGCCGAGAAGGCCCTCGACGTAGTCAAGGACTCGTTCGCCGCCGGGGTCCAGCTCAGCCTGCGGGTGGTCGCGGCGATCGCCCTGGTGGGGCTGGTGATCGCGATCAGGGGCGTCCGGGTGCCGCCAGCCCAGGGACCCTCCTGACCCCGCGCGACTCGAAGTACTCCCACTCCTGACGGCCGAGCTCGGTCTCGGGCTCGTCGGCGTAGACCCACTCGCGCATGATCCGGTGCCAGTTGCGCCGGGCCTTGAGCTGCGCGAGGACGGCGATCACGCCGATCTCCATCCGCCTGCCCATCAGCTCCTCGGCGGGGATGTTCTCGCGGCGCATGATCGAGAAGTACTCCGAGCGCGGGTCCGAGGCCGACTCGATGATCTTCATCACCCGCCTGGCGGAGACCTGGTACTCGCGGTCCTCGATGTACCAGCCACCGACCAGCATCACGTGGTCCATCAGGTGCTCGGCGTCGAGCTTCGTCGGCTGCTTGATGAAGCCGAGGTCGTGGAGGCGCCGGCGCAGCCCCTCGGGGTCCTTGCGGATCGCGGCGTCGAGCGCCGCCTGCTCGAGCTCGATCTGCTCGCGGTCGAGCTTCTTCGTCATCCCGAAGTCGAGGAAGGCGACCCGCCCGTCGGACATCAGCAGGTAGTTGCCGGGATGGGAGTCGGCGTTGAAGTGCTGGAGGTGGTAGATCGAGCCGAAGCAGAAACGGAACACGATCTCGCCGAAGCGGCTGCGCTGATCGGCGCCGAGCTGCTTCACCTCCTCGAACCCGATCCCGTCGACGAGCTCGGTCACCAGCACCCGGCGGCGCGAGAGCCTGGTGATCACGTCGGGGACGTAGATGAACGGATGGCCGCGGTAGGCGCGCGAGAAGGTGCGCTGGTTCTGCGCCTCGTACTCGTAGTCGAGCTCCTCCAGCACCCGCAACTTGAGCTCCTCGGCGACCTCCTTGGCATCCAGCCCCGGCGCCAGCGCTCGCGCGAGGCGGACGAGCATGCCGGCGTTCCGCATGTCCGACTCGAGCGCCTCCGCCACGCCCGGGTACTGGATCTTGACCGCCACGGGGCGCCCGTCGAGCAGCGTGGCGCGATGCACCTGACCGATCGAGGCCGCGGCGAAGGCCTGGGGCTCGAAGTGGGCGAAGTGCTCGTGCGCGGGCTCGCCGTACTCCTCCTCGATCACCTTCGAGACCCGCTCCCAGGGCATCGGTGGCGCCGAGGTCCGCAGCTTCGCCAGCTCGTCCTGGTAGAGCTCCGCGTACTCGGGAGGCAGGAACTCGGTGTCGATGAACGAGGCGAGCTGGCCGATCTTCATCGCCGCGCCCTTCATCTCGCCGAGCGTGCGAACCATCTTCAGCGCCGTCTCGAGGTGCCGGGCCTCGAGCTTCTCGTCGGCGCCGTCGGCCGTGCGGGCGACCGACGCGGCCCTGGTGCCGGCGTAGCGGGCCGCCTGGCCGCCGAGCGCCGTCCCCAGCTTCGCCGACCTGCGCACGCGGCCCTTCGGGATCTTCATCTCGTCGCCCACGGGCGGAGAGTAGCCCCGCGGGTCCGCCGCTACTCCGGTTCGCGAACCGGGTTGAATGTGCGTGATGAGGCGCGCTGCATGGATCGCGGGCGTCGCGCTCTGGATCTGGGGGGCGACGGTTGCGCCTGTCCATGCGCAATCGGATTACGAGACCGGTTACGCCCTCGGGTCGAAGGCCTACGAGTACGGGATCCCGATCGTCGACACAGACCGGATCTTCCGAACCAACAGCAGCGTCTCCAAGCCCGACCACGCCGGCGACGCCCCCGTGAACCGGTTTAGTCACGCGAAAGCGCTCGCCAAGCCGGAGAACCGGGACGTGGTCGCCCCCAACCACGACACGCTCTACTCGATCGCCTGGCTCAACCTCTCGCGCCAGCCGCAGCTCCTCCACGTGCCGAGGATGCACCGGTTCTACGTCTTCGAGCTCGTCTCGCCGTGGACCGAGAACTTCCGCAACATCGGCACGATCACCGGCCAACAGGACGGCGGCGACTTTGCGATCGTCGGCCCGCGGTTCGACGGCAAGTTGCCGCGAGGCGTGACGAAGGTGAAGTCGCCGTACAACCGCGTCTGGATGATCGGGCGCACCTACATCAAGGGCGAGGGCGACACCGAGCGGGTCAACGAGATCCAGGCCTCCTACGGCCTGCAGCCGCTGAAGACGTTCGGCGAGCAGTATCGGCCGCCGGCGATCAAGCCGCTCGACACCACCGTTGACCACCCGCCGATCGCGGGGCTCGGACCCGGCCAGGATCCGCTCCAGTTCTATGCCTCCCTCGGCAAGCTGATGAGCAAGTTCCCGCCGCCCACGGCAGACGCGCCGCTGCTGGAGCAACTGACCGCGATCGGGGTCGGGCCGGGCCTCGACCCGAGGGCCGATCCCAACCTGAGCGCGGACACGCTGCGCGGGATGCGAGACGCGGTCACCCAGGGCCCGGCGAACGTGCAGGCCGAGATCGCGAGCCGCTACGTGGCCCAGTTCGACCTCCACAACGGCTATCTGATCGGGGACATCGGTAATTACGGGACCGATTACACGCTTCGGGCGATGACCGACAAGGTTGGCGTCGGGGCGCTGAAGCCGAAGATCGCGATCTACGCGTTCACGCAGACGGCCAACGACCTGAGTCCGCTGGTCGGCGGCTCGCGCTACGTCCTGCACGTCCCCGCCGATCAGCTCCCGATCCCCGCAAAGCAGTTCTGGTCGGTGACGATGTACGACGCGGACATCTTCCTGGTCCCGAACCCGATCGACCGCTACCTGATCAACGATCGCTCGAACCTGCACCTCAACCCGGACGGCTCGCTGGACATGTACGTGCAGCCGGACGCGCCGTCGGATCCACAGCAGGCTCAGAACTGGCTCCCCTCGCCCTCGGACGGCGGCGGCTTCAGGCTGATCTGGCGCTTCTACGAGCCCGGCGAGGCCCGGGCAGCAATCCTCGACGGAAGCGGCTGGCAGCCGCCGCCGATTCAGCCCTGCGACGCCGCCGGCACCGCCGCCGACGGCACCCCCTGCGCGTCGTGACGACGATCGATCCGAGCGCCCGCTGGGGCGACGCCGGCCGGCCCGACTACGCCGGCCTGCCCTCGTTCGCCGGCGTCCCCTACACCGAGGACCCCGCCGGGCTCGCGGGGGCCGACGTGGCGATCGTCGGCGCGCCGCTCGACGAGCTCGCCACCGACCATCCGGGGACGCGGTTCGGGCCGCGGGCGATCCGTGCCGCCAGCGGGGGCGGGGGCGGCGGGCGCCACCTCGACGCCGGGATCGAGCCGATGGAGGTGCTGCGGGTGATCGATTACGGGGACGCCGCGGTGATCCCCGCCGATCCGCTGCGCTCGCACGCGGCGATCGAAGCGATCGTCGGCGAGCTCGTCGACGCCGGGGCGATCCCCGTCGTGCTCGGCGGCGACCACTCGATCGCCGAGCCCGACCTCCGTGCCTGCGCGCGCCGCCATGGGCCCCTGGGGCTGATCCACTTCGACGCCCACACCGACACCGCGAGCGAGCTCTGGGGGGTCGAGGTCAACCACGGGACGCCCATGTACCGGCTGGTCGAACAGGGTCACGTCGACCCCAGCCGGTACGCCCAGGTCGGGCTGCGCGGCTACTGGCCGGGCGAGGCCGAGCTCGCCTGGCAGCGCGAGCGGCAGATCAAGGCGCTGCCGATGCGCGCGGTGCACGAGCGCGGGATCGCCGACGTGCTCGCCGAGGCGATCGCGGCGGTCGGGCCCGGACCGGCGTTCGCGACGATCGACATCGACGTGCTCGACCCGGCGTTCGCGCCCGGGACCGGGACACCGGAGCCCGGCGGGATGACGACGGCCGATCTGCTCTGGGCCTGCCGCGAGCTCGCCGCCGGGCTGGAGCTGGTCGGCGCCGACGTGGTCGAGGTGATGCCCTCCGGCGGTCATCCGGACCCCACCGCGCTCGCCGGCTCGCGGGTCGTGCTCGAGCTGCTCACCGGGATCGCCCTGCGGCGCTCCTGAACCCGGCGCCGGGCGACCGGCCGCCCGGGCCGGATGCTCGGGCGTTCTCTATCCTCAGCCGTCGCCATGGCTGACGACCGCGCAACCCTCAAGGCCCAGCCGCGAACCGAGTTCGGCTCGCGCGAGAGCCGGCGCCTGCGCCGCCAGGGCCTCGTGCCGGGGGTCGTCTACGGCGGGGGCTCCGAGGCGCGCCCGTTCCAGGTCGGCGAGCGCGAGGTCCGCAACGTGCTCGTCCACGGCGGCGCCCTGATCGACGTCGAGATCGACGGCTCGACGCGCCGTCCCGGTGGTGATCAAGGAGCAGCAGCGCCATCCCGTGCGCGGCAACCTCGATGCACCTCGACCTCCAGGAGGTCAACCTGCTGCGAGGAGATCGAGGCCGAGGTCGCGATCGAGCTGATCGGCGCCGAGGAGGCGCCCGGCGTCAACGAGGGCGGCGTGCTCGAGCACGTCACCCACGAGATCACGATCTCCGCCCTGCCGACCGCGATCCCGGAGTCGATCCCCGCGGACGTGTCCGGGATGGAGATCGGCGACACGCTTCAGCTCAGCGCCCTGATCGCCCCCGAGGGCGTCGAGTTCGCGCTCGGCGAGGACCAGAACGCCGACGAGATCACGATCGCCACCCTCTCGCCGCCGCGGGTCGAGGAGGAGCCCGAGCCCGAGCTCGAGGAGGAGGCCGAGCTGGTCGGCGAGGACGGCGAGCCGATCGAGGCGCCCGAGGGCGAGGCCGCCGAGGGCGAGGGCGAGGCCGGCGAGGATGCCGGCGACTCCGGCGACTCCGGCGAGGAGTAGCCCTGCGCCTGTTCGGGCGTCGCGCCCAGTCCGAGGCCGCGGATCGGTTCCTCGTCATCGGCCTGGGCAATCCCGGGACGCGCTACGCCGCGTACCCGGCACAACCTCGGCTTCCGGGTCGCCGAGGAGCTCTCCCGCCGCTGGGACCTGTCGAAGCCGAAGCGCAGGTACGGCGGCTTGATCGCCGAGGGCCGCGCCGGTCCGGGCGGGCCGCGGGTGGCGCTGCTCACGCCGCAGACGTTCATGAACGAGTCCGGCGACTCGGCCGCGGGGCCGGCGCGCGGCCAGCTGCGGATCCCGCTCGAGCAGGTGGTCGCGGTGCACGACGAGATCGACCTGCCGTTCGGCGAGGTGCGCGCCAAGCTCGGCGGCGGCGTCGCCGGCCACAACGGGCTCAAGAGCCTCGCGACGGCCTTGGCTCGACCGAGTTCTGGCGCGTGCGCGTCGGCGTCGGGCGCCCCGACTCGACCGACCCCGAGATCGTCTCCGCGCACGTCCTCGGGCGCTTCTCGGAGCCCGAGGCCGATGTCCGGGGGCTGGTCGAGGCGGCGGCCGACGAGACCGAGCGCCTGCTGAGAGGATCGCGGCGGTGATGACTGAGCCGGTCACCGACTACTCGGTCGCCGACCGGGTCGCGCTGCTGCGGCTCGATCGGCCCGAGGCTCGCAACGCGATCAACACCGCGATGCTGGAGCAGATGCTCGCCCACCTGGCGAGCGCCCGCGACGACGACGAGGCGCGCGTCGTCGTGATCTCGTCCAGCGACCACATGGGTCTCTCCGCCGGGGCCGACGTCCGCGAGCAGCTCGACGCCGCGGGCAACGTCCGCCGGATGGAGCTGTTCTCGCAGCTCTACGACGCCCTCACCGGGTTCGCCAAGCCCACGGTCGCCGCCTGCCACGGCGCCTGCGTCGGCGGCGGCGCGGAGATCGCGGTCGCCTGCGACCTGCGGGTCGGGGGTTCGAACCTGCGGCTCCGCTTTCCCGGGGCCGCGCTCGGGGTCCCGGTCGGCCCGGCGCGCCTGGTCACCCTCTGCGGGCTCTCCGTCGCCAAGTACCTGCTCCTGACCTCCAAGGAGGTCGACGCCGACACCGCCTACCGCTGGGGGCTGGTCCACAAGGTCGCCCCTGCGGCGCGGACCGAGGAGGCGGCGCTGCAGCTCGCTGGCGCAGGTCGCCGAGCACCCGCCGGAGGCGGTCGCGCGGCTGAAGCGGATGCTGCACGAGTGGGACGGGGTCGAGGACCGCTCGCTGGCCGAGGGCGAGGGCCAGGTCGAATGGGCGCGCTCCGGCCCGGGCCTGCCCTACCGCGAGTGACGATCAGGGCTCGGAGGCCGCGACCTCCGCATTGAGCTCGTCGACGACGTCGAACAGGTCGCCCTCCTGGAAGAAGTCGATCGAGACGAAGTTCGGGAACAGCCCGCGTTGTCTCTCGCAGCGCTCGAGCCGGGCGAGCAGCGCTTCGCGGGCATTCACCTTGGCCGCGTTCGACGGCTTCGGCGCCGGCGAGGTGTCGATCCAGTGGTTGACCAGGAACAGAGGCGCCGAATCCGGGCCCCGGTTGGGCCTGCAGCTCGCCTTCAGGTGCTTGTCCTGGGTCAGCAGCTTCGGGTCCTTGAACGAGTAGGGCGTCTCCTGGACCAGCGCGTCGTAGGCCGAGTGGTAGTAGGGGAACTCGCTGCCGCCGTCGGAATTCTCGGCCATCATCAGCGCCCGCCCGCCCGAGTCGATGATCTGCTGCAGGGTCGGCAGCGCTCGCGGGTCGAGCTCGCCGTCGTAGACGTAGTCGATCAGGCCGCTCTCGCGGACCGCGGCGTCGATGTCGGCGGGCTCGACGTAGTCCTCGATCACTATCACCACGACCTCGTCGCGGTTGGCGGCGAGGAAGTCGCGGATCTGCTTGAAGCCGTCAACGATCGGCAGCGCCCCGAGCTCACAGAAGCGGTGGCAGAGGTAGACGGCTCGCGGGCCGCTGGCCGGCGAGTTGACGATCCGATCGCGGATCCGCAGCGCCGCGTCGAGCGCGTCGGAGCCCAGCTCGGCCTCGTAGGTCCGCCGCTCGCCGCTGTCGAGGTCCGAGAGGTCGGTCTTCACCTGTCCGCCCTCGGTCGGGGTGCCGTAGTGGGCGTCGATGAACAGCCCGCGGACCCCGTCGTGCAGCTGGGCCGGAAATCCGTCCTCGTGCTGGGCGAAGAGCCAGTCGGGATTGGTAACCGCCGACATCGCGTTGTGGGTCGAGGGGAAGGCGACCTCGTTCAGCGGCAGGTCGCAGAGCTCCTCCGCGCCGTTGCAGCCGACCGTGTCGATCTTCGCCGGGGCCTCTCTGATCCCGCCGGTGGTGATGAAGACCGCGCCCCCGATCAGGATCACCCCGGCAGCGACGCCGGTCGCGATCAACGCTCGCCGGCCCTGGGTGCGGTCGGACTCGGCCTCGGCCTCCTGCGCCGGGAGGATCATCCGCATCAGCTCCGCGGCGCCGGCGTAGGCGACGTAGAGGCCGACCACGATCACGACCAGGTCGACGAACAGCGTCACGGCGGACGACGATCAGGATCCCGATCACGAGCAGCGCCAGCGCCCGGAGCAGGCGCCAGATGCGGTGCTCGGGGACTCGGGTGATCAGCTCGGCCGCGCGGCGCAGCGGGGCGCCGATGTCGACCGGGCGCAGCAGCGACGAGGCGGCCGCGGCGATCACCGCCCCGACCGCGGCGAGCAGATAGAGCGTGTTGGTCAGGTCGCCCAGGAACGCGTGCCAGATCGCCTCGGCGGCGTCGCGGGCGCCCGGCTCGTCGACCCGGGTGAGCAGGATCGCGCGCACGGCGCTCAGCGCGACCACTCCGACCACTCCGCAGATCACGATCGCGACCCCGAGCTGCATCACCGTCCTCCGGCGATCGGAGGAGACGAGCACCGCGGCGCCGGCGAGGATCAGCGCCAGCACCAGCAGGATCCAGGCGAGCGCCTCGACGTCGCCGGCGAGCTGGGCGGCGTCGGCGAGCCACGACGGGGGGTTGATCTCGGCGATCTCGATGTCGACCCCGCCGGGCACCTGCTTCGCGAGCTGCGGACGCAGCGCCTGGATCGCGCCGCGGAGCACCTCGCCGACGTCGGCGAGCGTCAGCGTGGCGGTGTTCGCGTCGCCGCTGAAGATCGACCGGTGCACGTCGCTGATTCCGCTTCGGAAGAAGCCCTGGAAGACGCTGCCGCCGACGATCCCGTCGACGACGCCCTCGATCAGCGGCCGGGCACCGATCAGGTCCGCTTGGGCGTTCAGCACCAGGTCGTCGGTGACCCTGCTCGCGATCTCGGCGCTGACCGCCTCGTCGTCGAGCGCGGCGGTTGCCCGCTCGGCGAACTCGTCCGAGTCGAAGAGCGCATCGGTGGCGTAGCCCGCGATCGCTGCGAACAGCAGCGCCACCGCCGCGAGGATCGCCAGGCCGGGTGCCGCGATCCGTCGCGTCCCCTGGCTCATGGCCGGCAGCCTACCCATGCCCGCGGTGGGCTCCCGGCCGCGCCGCTAACCTCGCCCGACTGCTCAGGGCACTGCTCGACATCGCGCTCGCCGACGAGCGACTCGCCGCCCTCGCCGCCCGGATTCGCGCCGGCGAGGCGGTCGACCTGCGCGCGTCGGGCTCGATCCGGCCGTTCCTGCTCGCCGCCCTGCTCGATTCCGATGAGGCGCTCGCCGACCGCCCGGCGCTGGTGGTCGCCGCCGACGACGTCGGCGCCCGCGACCTGGCCCGCGCCCTCGGCGCGTATCTGGCGCCGCGGCGCGTCCGCTACTACCCGTCCCGGGGGACCGGGTACGAGTCCCATTTGGCGCCGCCACCGCACCTCGTCGGCCTACGCATCGGCGCGCTGGACGCCCTCACGTCGGGCGACGCGCGCCGAGAGACAGCCGAGCAACGGGCAACGGGCAACGAGCAACCGGTCGTCGTCGCATCTGCCGTTGCGCTTGCCGAGGCGGTCCCGGACGCGGCTCTGCGCCCCGAGGGCTTCGTCCTGCACCGCGGCGAGGAGGTCGACCTCGGCGACGTCGCCGAGCTCCTGGTCGAGGCGGGCTACGAGCGCACCGACCAGGTCGAGGACCGGGGCCAGTTCGCGGTGCGCGGCGGCATCCTCGACGTCTTCGGCGCGACGGAGGACCGCGCGGCGCGGTTGGAGCTGTTCGGCGACGAGATCGAGTCGATCCGCTGGTTCTCGACCTTCACCCAGCGCTCGCTCGGCGAGGCCGAGGAGATCGAGCTCAACCCGGCGGCCGAGCTGGCGCTCGAGCATCGCGAGCTCGCGGAGGTGGCGAGCGGTGAGCCCGAGCGCCCGGACGTCGCCTCGCTGCTCCCGGTGGAGTCGTTTCGCGCGCCACTGGACCTGATCGGCGACCGGACGGCGGTCGTCCTCGCTGCCGCCGAGGAGACCCCGGCGGCGCTTGCCGACCACTGGGAGGACGTGACCACGGCGATGCACGACGCCGACGCCCGCCACCTCTACGTCGACGTCGCCGACCCACTTGCCCAGCGAGCGCTGATCGAAGTCCGTGGGGCCGGCGAGGACGGGTCTGAGGCATCGGCCTTCCGGGCACAGGTGCCCACCTCGGCGGCCCGCTCGATCTCCGAGGCCGAGTCCCAGCTCGAGCGCGAGCTGCGCTCCGGCTACAGCGTGGTCGTCTGCTTCGAGAGCCGGGGGGAGGCCGAACGCGCCCGCTACAACCTCAACCGCGTCGACGCTAGGTTCCTCGGCGAGCTCGCGCCGGCGGGCCCGGCCGTCCTGTTCGAGGAGGCGGCGCTGACGGACGGGTTCGTCTCGCCCGAGCTCCGCCTCGCGGTGATCCCCTTTCGCCGCCTCGTCCACCGGCGGCGCGCGGCCGCGCCGAGCGCCGCCCGCGGGCGGATGGCGAGCTTCGCCGACCTCCGCGTCGGCGACTACGTCGTCCATGAGGACCACGGGATCGCGCGGTTCGCCGGCTTCGAGACCAAGACTTTGGCAGGGGTCACCCGCGACTACCTCGAGCTCGAGTACCGGGGCGAGGACAAGGTCTTCGCGCCGACCGACCAGCTCACCAAGATCACCCGCTACGTGGGGGCCGGGGCGGAGGCGCCGCAGCTCTCGGCGCTCGGCTCGAAGCGCTGGGACGCGGTCAAGGCCCGCGCCCGGCGCGCCGCCCGAGAGCTCGCCGGCGAGCTGCTCAACCTCTACGCCGAGCGCCAGGCGCGCAAGGGCCATGCGTTCGAGCCCGACGGTGAGTGGCAGCTCGAGCTCGAGCGCTCGTTTCCCTACCGCGAGACCGCCGACCAGGTCGACGCGATCGAGGCGGTCAAGGCGGACATGGAAGTCCGAGCGCCCGATGGACCGGCTGATCTGCGGCGACGTCGGATACGGCAAGACCGAGGTCGCGCTGCGCGCCGCCCACAAGGCCGCGGTCGAGGGCAAGCAGGTGATGATGCTCGTGCCGACGACGATCCTCGCCCAGCAGCACCTCGGCACCTTCCGCGAGCGGCTCGCCTCGTCGCCGCTCGAGGTCGAGATGGTCTCGCGGCTGCGCAAGCCGGCCGCCGTCCGCGAGACGCTGGCGCGGTTCGAGCAGGGGCAGGTCGACATTCTGATCGGCACCCACCGGCTGCTCTCGCGCGACGTCCGCGCCGCCGACCTCGGGCTCGTGATCGTCGACGAGGAGCAGCGCTTCGGCGTCAAGCAGAAGGAGCTGCTCCGCCAGCTCAAGCTCAAGGTCGACGTGCTCTCGCTCTCGGCGACGCCGATCCCCCGCACGCTCCAGATGAGCCTCGCCGGGCTGCGCGACATCTCGGTGATCGAGACGCCGCCCGAGGGCCGCCGGCCCGTGCGCACGTACGTCGGCCCCTACGACGAGGAGCTGGTCGGGCGCGCGGTCAAGCGCGAGGCCGCGCGCGAGGGGCAGGCGTTCTTCCTCCACAACCGGATCGACACCCTGCACGAGGTCGCCGAGCGGCTGCGGGCGCTCTGCCCCGGCGTCCGCTTCGCCGAGGCCCACGGGCAGATGGAGGAGACCGTGCTCGAGGAGACGATGCTCGGCTTCCTGCGTGGCGACGCCGACTGCCTGGTGGCGACGACGATCATCGAGTCCGGGCTCGACATCCCCCAGGCCAACACCCTCATCGTCGAGCGCGCCGACCAGCTCGGGCTCGCCCAGGCGTACCAGATCCGCGGCCGCGTCGGCCGCTCTCGCGAGCGGGCGTTCGCCTACATGCTCTACCCCTCCGAGCAGGCGCTGAGCCAGGAGGCGGGCCAGCGCCTGGCGACGCTGTCCGACCACACCGAGCTCGGCTCGGGGTTCGCGATCGCGATGCGCGACCTCGAGCTGCGCGGCGCCGGCGACCTGCTCGGCGACGAGCAGTCCGGCCACGTCGCCGCGGTCGGGTTCGAGCTCTACGTCGCCCTGCTCGACGAGGCGGTCGAGGCGCTGCGCGCCGCGGGCGAGGCCGAGGCCCCGGAGGCGCCGGTGCGCCTCGACCTCGACGTCGACGCCTACCTGCCCACCGACTACATCCCGTTCGAGACGGCGAAGATCGACGTGCATCGGCGCATCGCGGGCGCGCGCCGAGCGGGGGCGCTGCGGGCCCTTCGCGACGAGCTGCGCGACCGCTTCGGGCAGGTGCCGGAGCCGGTCGAGAACCTGCTCGCGCTGCAGCGGGCCAGGATCGCCCTCGGCGAGGCCGGCGCGCGCACCGCGGAGGTCCGCGGCGGGCGGCTCTCGATCATCCCGCTGGAGCTCGACGCGGCGACGGTCGGCAGGCTGCGGGAGCGGGTCGGCGAGGCGATCTACGAGCTGCGCCTAAAGACGCTCTCGCTGCGGGTGGCCGACGATCCCGCGGAGCGCCTGGCGGCGATGCTGGAGCTGACCGCCGCGCTGACGGCGGCCCTCGAGGCCGAGCCCGTCGCCGCCTAGATGCATGGAATCACTATCTGAGGAGCCGGCGCGGCCGTCCGCATGCCTGAGCCGCGCTTTAGGGCGCGGCCGTTATGCTGCCGACCTCGTGAGTCCGCAGGGAAAGAAGGGCAACCGCGCCGCCGCGGCCAGGTCCAAGGCTGCCAAGTCCCCGCCGCCGTCAACCTCGCGCAAGCGAGTCGGCCTGGTCGGCTTCGGGGTGCTGTTCGTCGCCCTGTTCGTGATCGTCGCCATCGCCGAGGGCATCGGCCAGCCGACGGTGCCCGACGGCGCGATCGCGGTGGTCGAGGGCGTGGACGATCCGCCTGGAGAGACGATCTCGAAGGAGGAGTACGAGCGGGGGCTGGTGCAGGCCGCGGCCCGGCAGGGCTTGAGGGAGGTGCCGCCGGCCGACGATCCGCAGTACGAGCTGCTCGCCGAGGCGGCCGAGTCCGACCTGATCCTGGCGCGCTGGGTGAACGGCGAGGCCGAGGAGCGGGGGATCGAGGTCACCGATCGCGAGATCGACGCCGAGCTGGAGACGATCAAGGAGGAGCAGTTCGGCTCCGAGCAGGAGTTCGAGAGGTTCCTCGAGCAGTCCGGCTTCACGCTCGACGAGGCCAAGGACCGGATCAGGCTGCAGCTGATCTCCGACGCGATCCAGCAGGCCGTCCTCCCGGCTGAGCCGGACGTCAGCGACGACGAGGTCGAGACCTTCTACGACGCGAACGTGCAGCAGTTCGAGCAGCCCGAGACCCGCAACGTGCGCGTGATCCTGACCAGGACCGAGCCGGAGGCCGACGAGGCGCTGGCGGAGCTCGGGACCGACCCGTCGGCGGAGGACTGGGAGCGCGTGGCGAAGCAATACTCGATCGACGAGGCGACCAAGTCCACGGGCGGCCTGCGCCAGAGCGTCGTGGCCGGCCAATCCGAGCCGGCGCTCGACGACGAGGTGTTCGCCGCCGCCGAGGGCGAGCTGGTCGGCCCGTTCGAGGGCGACGCGGGCTTCTACGTGATCGAGGTCGAGAAGATCACGGAGGCGACCACGACCCCGGTCGAGGAGGCGTCCGACCAGATCCGCCAGACCCTGGCCGCGACCCGCCAGCAGGAGATCGCACAGTCCTTCCAGGCCGACTTCCAGGCGAAGTGGACGGCGCGGACGTTCTGCGCCGAGGGCTACCGGATCGACCGGTGCGCGAACGCCGACCCCCCGCCCGATCCGTGCACCGAGGAGGTCGCCGAGACCCAGGGCTGCGACGCCCCGGTGCCCTCGACCCGGCCGATCGCCCCCGGCAGCAACACCGTCTTCGGCGCTCCCGCCGCGGTCGGCCTGCCACAGGGCCCGCAGAGCGGCCAGGCCGAGCTGCCGGCGGGCGGCGTGCCGCCCGGGCTCGCCCCGGTGCCCGGCGCGCCCCCGGGCACCGTGCCCCCCGGCACCGCGCCTCCCGGCACCGCGCCTCCCGGCACCGTGCCGCCCGGGACAGCCCCGCCCGCCGCACCGCCCGGCGGCTAGCCGTGAGATGAGTGATCGAGCGCGTGATGCGCTCGACCGCCTCGACCGGATCACCCGCCGGCTGCGGCGGGAGTGCCCCTGGGACCGCGAGCAGGACGAGCGCTCGATCGTCCCGCACACGGTCGAGGAGGCCTACGAGCTGGCCGACGCCGCCCGGCGCGGCGACGACGCCAAGCTCCGCGACGAGCTTGGCGACGTGCTGTTCCAGGTCGTCTTCCTCGCCCTGCTGCTGGAGGAGCGCGGCGCCGGCTCGCTGGCGCAGGTGGCCGAGGAGCTGACGGCGAAGCTGATCCGCCGCCACCCGCACGTATTCGGCGAGTCCGCGGGCGCAGGCGAGCCCGCGGCCGCCGGCGGAGGCGAGCCCGGCCTGACCTCTCGCGACGTGCTTCGCAACTGGGACCAGATCAAGCGCGAGGTCGAGGGCCGCGGCGCCGAGGACCCGTTCGCCGACATCCCCGAGACCCTGCCGGGGCTGCTCTACGCCCGCAAGACCCTGCGCCGCGCCGATCCCGAGGGCGGCTCGGCGGCCGAGCGGGAATCCCGCGACGAGGCCGAGGCCGCGGTCGGCGAGATGCTGCTCGAGGCGGTCCGGCTCTCGCGCCGGCTCGGCGTCGACCCCGAGCTCGCGGTCAGGGCCGCCGCGGACCGGCTGCGAGACGCCTCCCGCTAGCCTCCCGCCCTCGCATGGGCTCGATCGAGCAGATCCACGCGCGTCAGATCCTCGACTCCAGGGGCAACCCCACGGTGGAGGTCGACGTCCGGCTCGACTCGGGCGCCGGCGGGCGCACCGCGGTCCCGTCGGGAGCCTCGACCGGCGAGTTCGAGGCCACCGAGCTCCGCGACGGCGGCGAACGCTGGGCCGGCAAGGGAGTCGGCAAGGCGGTCGAGAACGTCAACGGCGCGATCGCCGAGGCGCTGATCGGAGCCCGGGCGGCCGATCAGGCGGCGATCGACCGGACGTTGTGCGAGCTCGACGGGACCCCGAACAAGTCGCGGCTCGGCGCCAACGCGATCCTGGGCGTCTCGATCGCGACCGCGCGCGCCGCGGCCACCGAGGCGGACCTGCCGCTGTATCTGTACGTCGCCGAGCTCTGCGGCAACCCCCGCGAGCGGGCGACGGTGCTCCCGGTGCCGATGATGAACGTGATCAACGGCGGCGCCCATGCCGACAACTCGGTCGACCTGCAGGAGTTCATGGTCGTTCCCGCCGGCTCGCCGAGCTTCTCCGAGGCGCTGCGGATGGGAACCGAGGTCTTTCACGCGCTCAAGGCGACGCTCATGGGCCGCGGCCTGGGGACGACGGTCGGCGACGAGGGGGGCTTCGCCCCCGACCTGGAGTCGAACGAGGCCGCGCTCGCGGTCCTGGTCGAGGGGATCGAGGCCGCCGGGTACGAGCCCGGCGCGGACGCGTTCATCGCTCTCGATCCGGCGACCAGCGAGCTCTACCGCGAGTCCGACGGCGCCTACGTGCTCGAGCACGAGGGCCGGGCGCTGAGCGCGGAGGAGATGGCCGCCTACTGGGCCGAGATGGCCGGCCGCTACCCGGTGGTCTCGATCGAGGACGGGATGGCCGAGGAGGACTGGGACGGCTGGGGCCTGCTGACCAAGCGGCTGGGCGATCGCTGCCAGCTCGTCGGCGACGACCTCTTCGTCACCAACCCGGAACGGTTGCGGCGGGGGATCGACGACGGCGTCGGCAACTCGATCCTGATCAAGGTGAATCAGATCGGGACCCTGACCGAGACCCTCGAGGCGATCGGGATCGCCCGCGAGGCGGGCTACTCGGCGGTGATCTCCCATCGGTCGGGCGAGACCGAGGACACGACGATCGCCGACCTCGCCGTCGGCACCGCGGCGGGCCAGATCAAGACCGGCGCGCCCTCGCGCTCCGACCGGGTCGCGAAGTACAACCAGCTCTTGCGGATCGAGGAGGAGCTCGGCGAGAGCGCCACCTATCCGGGGTTGTCGGCTTTCAGCGGAAGGTAGACGGCGATCGGCGCCGAACGGAGCAGGCGTGAGCACTCGCGCCCAGGCCGCACGCGGGTATCGGCTGAAGCCGGCGCCGCGCAATCGTCGGCGCGGCGGCGCCAGCCGGGTGCAGTGGGATCGGGTGGGGCGCGTCTCGCTGGTCCTGGTGGTGCTCGCGATCTGCATCTCCTACATCAGCCCGGCGATCAACTTCCTCGACGCCTGGCGGGACTCGAAGAGCGAGCATGCGGCGCTCACCGAGCTGCGGGCCGAGAACGCGAGGCTGCACGAGCGGGTCGCCGGCCTCGAGGGCCCGGACGCCGCCGAGCACGGGGCGCGCAAGATGGGGATGATCGCCCCGGGCGAGTCCCCCTACGTGGTCGGCGGGCTGAACCGCTAGCAGTAGTCGCGATCGGCGGCCGGGGATGAGCCCGGCGTTCACCATCGCCCCCGCCTCCGAGCGCACCCTCGACGCCGGTGCCTACCTGCTCGGCGCGCTCGAGCTTGCCCTGATCGTGATCCCGCTCGCCTACGCGGCGTGGCGACTGCGGACGGCGGCGCTGCCCGCCTGGTCGGGGGCACCGGCGCGGGTCGCCGAGGCGGTGATCGCGCTTGCGGCCCTGACCCTCCTGGCGGAGGCCCTCGGCACCTTCGGAGCCTTCGAGGCGGCGACGATGATCGCCGGTGCCCTGCTCGCGGCTGTGGCGGCGCACCTGGCCGCGAGCCGCTACGCCGGCCGCGCCGCCGAGCTCGCCCCGCCGGCGCCGGAGCCGGCCCGGATCGCGGTCTGGCTCACCGCCGGCACCTGCGCGGTGGTCGCCGCGGCCTGGATGGTCCCGACCCTGGGCAGCCTTGCCGGAGGGATGGACCGCGCCGACACCCTCTGGTACCACATGCCGCTCGCGACGCGGTTCGCCCAGGGCGCCGAGTTCGGCTCGATCGACTACTTCGACCCGATCTTCTTCGCGTCGTACTACCCCGCGAACTCCGAGGTCGTGCACGCCGTCCCGCTGCTGGCCTTCGACCGCGACATCCTCTCGCCGCTGATCAACCTCGGCTGGCTCGCGCTCGGCCTCGCCGCCGCGTACGCGATCGGTCGCCCGTACGGGCTCGGGCCGCAGAGCCTGATCGGCGGCGCGATCGCCCTCGGGGCCCAGAACCTGGTCGAGTTCCAGGCCGGCGAGGCGCTCAACGACATCGTCGGCGTGGCGCTGATCCTGGCGGCGGTCGCGGTGCTCGTCAATGCCTTCGCGTCCGTGAGGGGCGCGGACGGCGGGAGTCACCGCGCGGACGACAGTCCTCGCTTCGCTGCGGAGCATCCGCGTGGCGACCCCGCCGCCCGCGCGCTGGTTCCCGCGCTCGCGGTCGCGGGCCTGGCGGCCGGCCTCGCGGCGGGGACGAAGCTTTCATTCCTGGCCCCTGTACTTGCCCTGTTCGTTGGGCTGGTGGTGATCGCCGGGCGTGGCGCGCGCCTGCGCACCGGCCTCTGGTTCGCCGGCCCGGCGCTGCTCACCGGCGGCTACTGGTACGTGCGCAACGCGGTCGCCGTCGGCAATCCGATCCCCTACACGTCGTTCGGCCCGCTCGGCCTGCCGGCGCCGGAGCGCGACCTCGAGCTGCGGCCCGGGTACTCGGTCTTCCACTACGCGACCGACTTCGACGTCTGGTCCGACTGGTTCTTCCCGGGGCTCGACGACTCGTTCGGGTTCCTGTGGCCGCTGGTGCTGGCGGCGATCCTCGGCGCCGGCGCCTACGCGCTCTGGCGCGGCGCCGAGCCGATCCTGCGCGTGCTGGGCGGCGTCGTCCTGTTCACGGCGATCGCCTACGTGTTCACGCCGCTGACCGCCGCCGGCGAGGAAGGGGAGCCGATCGCCTTCGTCTGGAACGTCCGCTACCTCGCCCCGGCGGCCGCGATCGGGCTCGCGATCCTGCCCTGCCTGCCGCTCACGCGGCGCTCCGAGCCCGCCCGGCGGCTCACCCTCGCGGGGCTGGTGATCCTCTTCGCCGCCACCGCGATCTCGCTGGTGCAGTGGGAGCAGGGTCACGTCAAGGGCGCGATCGCGGCCGGCGTCGCGGTGCTCGCCGGCTTCGCCGCGCTGCGCCTGTTGCGCGACCGCGTCGACGGCGGTTCCCCGCTCGCCTGGGTGGCGGGTACGGCGGTCGTGGTCGCGATCGCCGCGCTCGCGGCCGGCTGGTGGGAGCAGCGCCACTACCTCGAGCGCCGCTACGAGAACCTGAGCCCGCAGCTCCGGCTCGCCGACGCGGTGCGCTGGGCGCGCGACCTGCGCGACGCCGAGGTCGCGGTCGGCGGCATCCGCGGGGTCTTCAACCAGTTCCCGTACTACGGCACGGACCTCTCGAACCACGTCCAGTGGCTCGGTCGCGAGGGACCCGACGGCGCCTACGAGCGGATTCCCACCTGCGCCGAGTGGCGGCGGGCGCTCGCCGACGGCGGCTACACCCACGTGGTCACCACCTATGACCCGTTCAGCCCGGGCCGGCTCACGGACACCAAGGAAGCGCTCTGGACCCGTGAGGACCCGGCCGCCGAGGAGATCCTCCGCGACGGCCCGGTGAGCGTGTTCGAGCTCTCCGGCCCGCCCGACCCGGCGGCCTGCGGCGACCTGCCCGAGCTGAGCGCCGCCGAGCTCAACGGCGACTCGGTCAACGCCAACCCGACCGCGAACCAGCCCTGATGCTCCCGATCTACGCGTGCGCCCTGATCGTCTGCGTGGCCTCGCTGCTCGCCGGCAGGGCGATCCTCGCGCTGCTCGGCCGCCGCCGGCCGGCGTGGCTCTCGGGCGCCACCGGGTTCGCCGCCCTGGTCGTCGTCGCCCCGCTGCTGGTGCGCCTCCCCGGCCGCGCGACCACCGCCGCGATCGTGCTCGGGCTCGCCCTGATCGCCGCCGCCGCGATCGCCTGGCGTGACCTGCGCCGGGTCGGCGATGCCCACCTGTGGCCGCTCGGGGCGGCCGTGGTGGGGATCGTCCTCGCCGCGACCACGCTCCCGTTCCTGATCTCGGACCGAGTCGGCATCCTCGGCGAGGGCGTCTACACCAACGACCACGCGGCGCAGCTCTACTGGGCGGACTGGCTCCAGCACGGGTTCGGCCCGGAGCCGAGCGCGGTTCGCTTCGGCTACCCGATCGGCCCGCAGGCTGTCGCCGTGATCGCAGCCCAGGTCGACCGGGGCGAGCCTGGTCGACGCCTTCAACGGGCTCCTGCTCGCGATCCCCGCGCTGACCGCGCTGACCGCACTCGGGGGGCTCGCCGGGTTCCCACCGGTGCGCCGGATCGCGATCGCCGCGCTCACGGGGCTCCCGTACCTGGCCGCCTCGTTCCTGGCCCAGAGCGCCTTCAAGGAGACCGCGATGGCGCTCTTCTGCCTCGCCTTCGCGCTCGCCCTGCAGAGCGCGATGCCCGCGGCCGACGCGGCCGCAAGGGCGGCCGGGCGCCCGCCGTGGCGCTCGGTGGTCGGCGTCTGCCTGCTGTTGGCGGCGGCGAGCGTGTTCACGTTCAGCGCCCCGGGGCTCGTCTGGTTCGCGCTTGCGGTCCCGCTCTGGCTCGTGCTGGAGCTGATCGCCGGCCGCAGCCCGGTGGACTGGGGCGCGGTCCGCGACGGGCTCGTCGCCCACAAGCTAACCCTCGCCGTCGGCGTCGTGATCCTGATCGGGATCGCCGCCGTGGCCTTCACGCCGGCGCGCGAGTTCGCCGACAAGATCGCCGACGTCCAGGCGTCGGCGGGGCGGTTGAGCTCGCCGGTGTTCCCCGGCGAGGTGTTCGGGATCTGGCCGGCGGGCGACTTCCGGATCGTTCGCGGCGAGGTCTCCGGGGCGCTGCTCGCGGTCGCGATCGGGGCGCTCGCCGCCGGCTACGGCGCCTTCCAGCTCTGGCGCCGGCGCCGGCTCGCGCTCCTGGCGATGCTGATCGCGGGCGCCGCCGTTTACGTCCTCGCCCGCCTGGTCGCCGAGATCCACGTCGAGGCGAAGGCGCTGGCGGTGATCGCCCCGCTGGTGATCCTGGTCTCGCTGTGGGCGCTGCTGCGACCGTCGAGCGACGAGCAACGAGCAACGAGCATGGTGCGTTACGGCGCCGGCGCGGTTGTCTTCATCGCCGCCTCGCTGTCCACCCTGCTGGCCCTGCGCGACGCCCCGATCGGCTTCGACGACCGCCGGGCGGGGCTCGAGCGCCTCGCCGAGCAGGCCGACGGCGAAACGGTCGCCTTCCTCGGCGTCGACCGCTTCTCCGGCTACTACCTGCGCGGGACGCTCGCCCGCGCGCCGGCCGGCTACGTGCCCGAGGAGATCGCCGCGCGGCCGGAGAAGACCTGGCAGCAGGGCGACGCGGCCGACTTCGACTCGCTCGACCCGGGGCAGCTCGACAAGTTCGACTGGGCCATCGTCCCGTCGGCCTCATACGGATCGACGCCGCCGCCGAACTTCGTCGGGGTCGACGAGGTCGGCGACTACTCGCTGTGGAGGCGAGAGGGTGAAACGCCGCGATCGAAGGTGCTCGACGAGGGCGGCGACCCCGGTGCCGTGCTCGACTGCAGCCCGGACCCGCCGAAGCGCGACGGCGAGGCGCTGGTGCTCGCCGAACCGGTGCTGGTCGAGTACACGGCGTGGAGCACGCCGGCCCCGCCCGACGCCCGGGTCGCGGGGCAGGAGCGCGGCTGGCAGGCGCCGGGGGAGGCGACCGTCGAGCTCGATCTCCCCGACGACGGCGGCTACGCCCTCTCCTTGCAGTACCACTCGCAGGTGCCCCTGGCCGTGCTCTTCGACGGCGAACCGGTCGCGAGCCTGCCCGCGTCGCTCGAGGGCATGTACCTGAGCGGCGCCGGCCGCGGCGCCTTCTGGCCGGCGGGCGAGGTCACGGCCGACGCGGGGCGTCACCAGGTCACCGTCCGCGCGGCCGAGCCCGAGGGTCTCGCGGGGACGCTCGACGCCCGTCGCCTGGTCTGGCTGGGCGACCTCGCCGCCTCGCCCGCGATCGAGCCGGAGACCGTGCCGCTCGCGCGGGCGTGCGAGCGCTACGTCGACCACTACGCCTACGACCGCCGAGCGGGCGACGGCAAGCAGGGCTGATGCCGCACTTCGGCACCCCCGACGAGGGACCGTCGCCCGTACTCGGCGGCCACACCCCCGAGCGAGCACCCGAGACGGCGAAGCTGGTCTTCGTCGGCGGTACCGGGCGCAGCGGCACCCACGTGCTCTCGCAGCTGATCTCGCGCCACAACCGCTACGCCCTGGTCCCGGTCGAGGTCCGCTTCCACACCGATCCCGAGGGCTTTCCGGGGCTGCTCGCCGGCGAGGTCACGCCGAAGGCCTTCGTCAAGCGGATGCGCGGCTTCTGGTGGAAGGGCTTTCAGACCAATCGGTTCCGCGGCATGTACCGGTTCGTCGAGCGCGATCGCTTCGACGCCGCGCTGGCGCGCTTCGAGGCCGGCCATGCGGACGACCTCGCCGCGGCCTGCCGCCGGCTGTTCTACGACCTGCTCTGGTTCCGGGTCGAGGAGGAGGATCGCGCCGTTGCCCTGGTCGAGCAGAGCACCGACACCGTCGCCGGGGCGCCGACCCTGACCCGCGTGTTCCCGGAGGCGAAGTTCATCCACGTCGTCCGCGACGGGCGCGACGCCTCGGCCTCGCGGGTGGCCCAGACCCGGGGCCTGGTGCGGCCGCGGACCCGCCTCCAGGGGATCGAGTGGTGGGAGCAGCGGATCCGCGCGATCGAGCGCGGCGCCGACGCGGTCGCCGAGGGGCGGCTGCTGACGGTCAGCCTCGACGAGCTGGTGCGCATGCAGCGCGCCCGGGCGGCGCTGCGTCCACTGTTTCGCTTCCTCGGCGCCCCGGCCACCAAGCGCACCCGCCGCTACTTCTCCAACCGGATGACGACCGAAGAGGCGAACAAGGAGCGCTGGCGCGAGGGGATCTCGGCCGGCAAAGCGGAGCGGATCGCCGCGCTCTACGACGAGGCGCTGGGCCGCCTGGAGGCCGACGGCGCGCGCTGCGCGCCGCTGCTACGCCACTCGCTCGAGCGGCGGGGTGACGAGCTCGACCCGCTGGTCTACGTCTACGATCGAGCCCGATGAGCAACCCGCCCGCAGAGCTGGTCTTCGTCGGCGGCACCGGGCGCAGCGGCACGCACGTGCTCAGCTACCTGCTCGACCGCCACTCGCGCTTTCACGGCGTCCCGATCGAGTGCCGCTTCCATTGCAATCCGAAGGGCCTCGCCGACGTCGTCCGCGGCCGGACCGAGCCCGAGGACTTCCTGCGCAAGCTGCGCGGCTACTGGTGGCACCGGGTGCGGATCGGCGACCGCGCCTACGTGCGGGCGAAGTGGCGGGCGCTGGGGCGCGGGCGTGAGCGCGGCCTGCGGCAGATCGTCGCCGCGGACCGCTTCGAGGAGGCGGTCGGGCGGTTCGAGGCGACTCATGGCGAGGACCTGCTGCACGCGTCGCGAACGCTGTTCTACGACCTGCTCCAGCCCGGGGCGGACCGCGCCGGCAAGCCCGTGCTGGTCGAGATGAGCTGCTTCACCATCGCCGCAGCCGACGCGCTCGCGCGGATCTTTCCCGAGGCCAGGTTCGTGCACTCGGTCCGCGACGGCCGCGACTCGGGCTCGTCGAAGGTCTCGCTGCGCCAGAAGCCCCACCACCCGACCGACGTCAGCTCCGGGATCGACTTCTGGGCGGACCGGCTGCGCCAGGCCGAGGAGGGGGTCCGCGGCCTCTCGGACGCCGACCGCGAGCGGCTGTGCGTGATCAGCCTCGACGAGCTCGTCCACTCCGACCGCGAGGCGGCCTACGGCGGAGCTGCTCGGCTTCCTCGGGGTCGACGACGAGCCCGCGATGCGCGAGTTCTTCGAGGCGGAGATGAGCGCCGACGCCGCCCACCGCGAGCGCTGGCGCAAGGGGCTCAGCGAGGACGAGCAGGAGCGGATCACCGACCTCTACGAGACCACGCTCGACCGGCTCGACGCCGAGGGCTACCACTGCGCGCCGGTGCTACGCCGCTCCTACGAGCGCACGCTGAGCGCCTACGGGCATTGAGCCGGTGAGCGAGCGCGCGCCGGGTCCCGCGGGACGCCCCCGGATCCTGTTCACGACCTCGAACGGGACGGGGCTCGGGCATCTGACCCGCTCGATGGCGATCGCCCGGCGGCTCGCCGATCGGGCCGAGCCGCTCTTCCTCACCCTCTCGGCGGCGGCGCCCGTGGTCGAGCGGATGGGCTTCCCGGTCGAGTTCGTCCCCGCCTACGGGACCCCGGTGTCGGGCAACGACTACCGGTGGTCGCGGCGGCTGCGCGCCCGGCTGCGGGCCGCGATCGCGGAGGCCGAGCCGGCGGTGATCGTCTTCGACGGCACCCACCCCTACGAGGCGCTGCTCGGCGCCCTGCCGGCCGGCGCGACCGCGGTCTGGTGCCGGCGCCCGCTCTGGAAGCGGGGATCGAGCCGGGTCCCGCTCGGCCGCGCCGGCGCCTTCGACGCGGTCCTGGAGCCCGGGGAGCTGGCCGCGGCCGAGGACGCCGGCCCGACGGTGGCGCTACGCGACGCGCGCCCACCGCGTCGAGCCGATCGTGCTCCTCGATCGTGCCGAGCTGCTGCCGCGGGCCGAGGCGGCGGCCGAGCTCGGGCTCGACCCTGGCGTACCGACGGTGCTGGTCAGCCTGGGCCAGGGGGCGGAGGTCCGCGACGCGACCCGGCGGGCGCTGTCGGTGCTGGCGGCGCGCGGCGGGGTCCAGGTCGCGCGCCCTGTCCTCGGCCCTGGCCGCGGCCGACTCGGTCCCCGAGGGGGTCGTCGAGCTGCGCGCCACCTACCCGATGAGCCGCTACTTCGCCGCCTTCGACGCCGCCGTCGCCGCCGCCGGCTACAACGCCTACCACGAGCTGATCGCGCTCGGGGTCCCGTCGCTGTTCGTGCCCATGGCCCGCAACACCGACGACCAGCCGGCCCGGGCGCGCCACGCCGAGCGCGCCGGGATCGGCCTCGCCGCCGAGGGGCCCGCCGACCCGGAGCTGGAGGCGCGAGCTCGAGCGCCTGCTCGACCCGGGCGAGCGCGCTGCGCTGGCTGCGCGCCTCGGGGAGCTCGCCGAGCCGGGGGGCGCCGCCGAGGCCGCCGCCTGGCTCGCCGGCCTCGCCGCGGCCCCGACCGGCGCCGCCGGGCGGAAAACGTTGCGTAGTTCATCGAAATCCACCCGTCGCGCAGGGCGGGGCGCGGGGTGGAGGGACTTCCGGCGGCGGTGGGGGACTTTCGTCGTGAGCATGCCGCAGACGGCTTGGAGGATCGGGCACCAGATGGTCACCCAGCCGCGCTTGCGGGCGCTGGTGCTCGCGGTCGGGATCGAGCCCGAGCACGTCGCCCAGGCCGCCCGGGCGGCGATCGCCGAGGCAGGCGAGGAGCCGCGGCGGACGCTGGTCGTCACCGACGCCCTCGAGGCGCTGGGCGAGCTGCGCGCGCTCGGGGTCGGGGTGGAGCACGTCCCCGCGGCCGGGTCGCGCCAGGCGGAGCTCGCCGGAGTGCCCTACGAGCGCTTTCTCGCCGCCCGCCTGGCGCTGATCCGCGCCGAGCGCCCCACGCCGCGCCGCGTCGTCGCCGCGTCTGGAGGACGGCAGGTGCCTTCGCTACGCTGAGGGCGCTCCGATGGAGGCCTCCTCACCCGTAAAGCCGCTTGACGAAGCGGTGCCGGGCATCGGCCCGCGCTCCGACTCCGCCGCCGGCCCCGCCCGGGGGGCGCTGCCGAACCTGATCGTGATCGGGGCGCAGAAGTGCGGGACGAGCGTGCTCCACTACTACCTCAGCCTCCACCCGGAGGTCTCGATGTCGAAGCCGAAGGAGCTCAACTTCTTCATCGAGGAGCGCAACTGGCCGCGCGGGGTCGATTGGTACGCGGCGCAGTTCGACGCCGAGGCCCGGGTGCGCGGCGAGGCATCGCCCAACTACACCGCCTTTCCGCAGCACGCGGGCGTGCCGGAGCGGATGGCGTCGGTGGCCGGTGACGCGAAGCTGATCTACATGATCCGCGACCCGCTCGAGCGGATCGCCGCGCACTGGGTCCACAACTACGCCAAGCGCCGCGAGAAGGGCACGCTCGCCGAAACGCTCGTGCACCCGAACACCTCGTACGTCACCCGCTCGAAGTACGCGATGCAGCTCGAGCGCTTCCTCCAGCACTACCCGAAGGAGCGGATCCTCGTCTTCCAGCAGTCGGAGCTGCGCCACAAGCGCCGCGAGACGCTGCGCCGGGTGTTCGAGTTCATCGGCGTCGATCCCGAATTCGAGCACCCGCGGTTCGAGCAGGAGCGCCACCAGACGTCGGGCAAGACCCGGGCGACCCGGCTCGCGGTGCGGCTGGAGCGGCTCGGCCGCAGCCGCCGCGGGCGCCGCTTGCCCTCCAACTTCTGGCTCGTGCTCGACGACCGGCTGCCGCTGAGGCGCGCGATCGAGCGCCCCGACGTCCGCGCCGCGCTTCCGGCCGAGACCCTGGAGGAGCTGCGCGCCGACGGCGAGCGCCTGCGCGAGCTCACGGGCCGCGACTTCTCGAACTGGACGCTCTGGGCCCCGTAGGGCCCTGGGAGGGCCGGATGGCCGGGCAGCGCCAAAAGCAGCAGCACCGCCACCCCGGCGGGTCGGGGGCCGTCCTCGGCGTCGGCGTGATGCGCAACTCCTCGGTCCAGGCGGTCTCGCTGGTGGTCGCGAACGCGATCGCTCTGGTCTCGGTGCTGATCGTCGCCGCCTACCTCGGGCCCGACGAGATGGCCCGCTTCGCGCTGCTGCTCTTCCTCGCCGGGCTCGTCGCCCAGCTCGCGTCGCTGCTGGTCAAGCCGGGCACCGTGCGCCGCACGTTCGGCGGCGGCGATGACGACGATGACGACGATGACGATGACGTCGCTGCGACGTCGCCTCCGCGGACCCTCGGCACGGGGCTGGCCTGGGCGCTGGTGCTCGGGCTGCTCGCAGCCGCCATCGTCTACGCGTTCAAACGGCCGATCGCCGACGTCCTGCTCGGCGACCCCGAGAGCGACGGCGTGGTCGCGCTCGCCGGCCTGCTCGCCGCCACCCTGCTGGTGTTCAAGCTCACCGACATCGTCCTCTGGCTCGAGCGCCGCCCGGGCGCGTTCCTGATCGCGGACACATCGCGACCGCTCCTCGGGCTCGTGGCGCTGATCGTCTTCCTCGCCGCCGGGTCGGGGGTCGAGGGGGCGATCCTCGGCACCCTGGTCGGCACCGCCATCGCCGGGCTCGTCGGCCTCGTCCTGCTGTCCGGCAGCTTCGAGGCCAACCTCGACCCGGCGGAGATCAAGCAGATCATCATCGCGGGCCGCTACCGGGCGCCGATCGTGATGTCGTTCTGGCTGGTCCAGAACGCCGACATCTTCATCCTCTCGCGCTTCGTCGACCACACCGAGCTCGGCATCTACGCGCTCGCCTCGCGGCTCGGCTTCGTCGTCTCCTTCCTCCCGCAGGGCTTCCGGATGGGGATGCGCCCGCTGCGCAAGTCGGCGATGTGGGACGCGTTCCAGGAGCAGTACGGCAAGCAGACGGCGGGCGGCCAGCTGCTCGCCTACTTCACCCTGGTCTGCATCCTGGCCGTGCTCGCGATGGTGCTCGGCGGGCAGGTACTGGTCGACCTGGCTCCGCCCGAGTACTCGGACGCGGCGTCGCTGATCCCGTTCACGGCGCTCGGCTTCGTCATGCCGGCGCTCTACCGGACCGTGAACCAGAACGTCAACCTGCCGAACAAGCGGCCGCTGTTCATCGGGGGCGTGATCGCCGCGGCGCTCCTCTTCATCGGCGTCACCTGCGCGCTGGTCGGGGCGATCGACGTCTATGCCGCGCCGGTCGGGATGGTCGATCGGGTTCGGGATCCCGGCGACCCTGCTGTTCGTCCGCGGGCAGCGGGGCCGCAAGCCCCTTTACTTCCCCTACCGGGAGGTGCTCACGGCGCTCGTCCTGGCGGCGCTGATCGCCGCCGGATTCGAGGCCCTGCCCGAGCTCGAGCCGTGGCTGGAGCTGATCCTCGCGATCGCCGGCTGCGGCCTCTGGATCGTGCTGCTGGGGCCGCTGCGCGCGATCCCGCCGGCGCACTGGCGGCCGCTGATGCACATGATGCGCTCGTTTCGCCGCGGCACCCCGGCGAACTTCCGCCCGCGCAAGGGCCTGCGGGGGATCGAGCCACAGGCCCGCGAGGAGCTCCGCGCCGCGGTCGTCGGGCGGCTCCCGCGCGAGCGGCTCGAGCCCGCGGCCGGCGACGAGGGCGCGCGGTTGGTCGCCTCCCTGCGCAAGGTCGGCAACCACGGCGGGGTCCCCTGCGGCAGCCCGACCCGGCGCGACCCCGAGATCGCCCTGTTCCTGTTCGAGGACGCCTCGACCGCGGTGCGCGGCGCCAGCATGCGCGCGGTCCTCGACCGCGGGGTCGACCCCAACCAGCTGCGCGCGCTCGAGGACCTGGTCAAGACCCTCGCCCGCCTGCCGGTCGAGGCCTGGGAGGGCAAGCCGGCGACGCGCGGCTATCGCGGCCGGCGCCGGCGCGCGGCCGCCCAGCTGCGCGAGCGGGCCGCCCGGGGCTCGTAGCGCGGCCACCCCCCGCGCCGAGCGACGGATTGAGCACCTCTGAGGTGCTCAGCGCGGCACTCGGCGGGGCTGGCGCTTAGCCCTCGGCGCCGGAGCCGCCGTTTGAGCGCCTGATCACGATCCGGTCGGGCTCGACCGTGACCTCGACCTGGCGATGATCGGCCCAGTGCTCGGTGTAGACCGGGTCGTCGGCGATCGCCGGGTCGAGCCAGAGCCCGTAGCCCTCCTTGCCGTGGTCGAAGCTCGCCTGCATCCCGGCTCCGGGACGCTTGCCGCGCCCGCCGCGACGGCGGCGGCGGCGGCGCCGGGGACGCTCCCCGTCGCCGCTCGGATCGTCGCCGGCGCCCTCACCCCGGCCGGAGTCGGCGTCGGCGTCCTCGTCCGTCGTCCGCGTTCCTCGGCGGCCGCTTCGTCGCCGCCTCGTCCTCGTCGGCTGCCTCGGCCGCCAGCTCCTCCTCGCGCGTCGGCGGCCTCGATCTCGGCCTCGATCTCGTCGCGGAGGTCGACCTCGCCGCGTCTCCTCCTCGGCGTCGAGCTCGTGGCGGCGGCGGAACTCGCGCAGCTCGGAGGTCGAGACCTCGAGCTGGTGGGCGATCCAGGCGTCGGTGCGACCCTGGCGCACCCAGGCGCGGATCTGGTTGAGCTGTGAGCGCAGCGGCTTTGCCATCGAGCGGGGAAGACTAGTGCACCCGTACGGACCCGACGGGGGGACCCGGCTCGCGGTCCGGCAAACCGGCTACGCTGCGCCGAGGTCGGAAACAAGGTGAGGGGTCACTGTGGGGGTGGCCTCGGGCGCAGCTCGAATGGAGGCGAGATGCTGGTCCTGACGCGGAAAACCAACCAGAGCATCATGATCGGCGACGACGATCGAGGTTTCGGTCCTGGCGGTCTCGCAGGGACAAGATCCGCCTCGGCATCACGGCGCCGCGGGAGGTCCCCGTGTTCCGCAAGGAGGTCTACCTCTCGATCAAGGGGGAGACGGCGGGTCGACGAGCGTCGCCGAGAGCGAGTCGAGACGCGCTCGACGCGCTCGAAGGCTGAGGCGCCAGATTCCGGCCGTGAGCGTTATGTGAGCGAACGCTTGTAGTCACGTGGGCGCGGGTGATACGCGTCTCGGTGATGTCCGAGCTGCGCATGGAGCAGGGGCTCGACCAGTTCGAGCTGGCATTCGAGCAGGAGGCCGCGCTGGAGCGCCGGCGCCGTCGCAGCTGCGCCAGCGCGCCGCGGCCCGCTCGCGCGCCCGTCGACATCCAGTCGACCGAGAAGCGCGGCAACGTCAGCTTCGGCCTGCTGCTCGTCGCGCTGACCTTGACCGTGGTCGTGGTCACCGTGGTCATGTTCGAGACGCTCGCCTGGCTGATGGCCGCTAGCGCACGTCCGGCTCACGTGCCGAGCACGCTTGGCTGCAGCCAGCCTCCCCAGTCACACGCCCCCCAGAGCCCGCGGCCGGCTGCGGAGGCCTCGCGCTCGAGGCGGTCGAAGAGGTCGGCGAAGCGGTCGTTGGGCGGGATCGTCAGCGTGGTCGCGTAGCCGCGGCGGACGAGCTCGGCGTTGACGAACCGGTCGCCGAGGTAGACGTAGGCGAGCAGCCTGCCGTAGGGGTCGCGGCGCTCGGCGTCGAACTCCAGCCGCACGGCCTCGCCCTCGACCAGGCGCTCGTTGAAGTGGCTCGCCTCGAGCGCGTAGCACTCGACCGGCGTGTCGGGCTTCACCGACTCCGGCGTGTCGACGCCGATGTAGCGCACGTCCTCGGTCGCGCCATCGACCCGCGCCTCGACCGTGTCGCCGTCGACGACCCGGGTGACCCGGGCATCGAGCGCGCGCGGCTGCTTTGCGTCCTCCTCGTCGTCACCGCCGTCGCCGGAGCTCACCAGGACCACGATCAGGATCGCGAGCACCGCGACCGACGCGAGCAGGGCAGGCGAGCCGCCGACATCTATCGGGTGAAGCCCGGCGGGAGCACCGCCGCCCCCGCGCGCCGCGTCTAAGGGATCCGGCGGACGCTGGCGAGCATGATCTCCTTGATCTGCTCGATGATCTCGATCGCCTCGGAGTGCTCGCGCTGCCACACGTTGCGGCCGTAGATCACGCCCGAGCCCCCGGACTCCATGATGTAGCGGGTCTGCTCAGGAGCTTGTCGTCGTCGATCTTCGAGCCGCCAGAGAGCACCACCAGCGAGCGGCCGGCGGACTCGACCACCTGGCGCACCGCCTCCTCCTGGGAGACCTCGATCTCGTCGTAGGGGGCGGGGGAGTCCTTGTTCGGGTCGGGGCTGCGGGAGGTTGAGCTTGACCACGTCGGCGCCCATCTCCATCGCCATCCGGGCCGCGTAGTCGATCGCGTAGAACGAGTTCTGCCCGCCCTTCGCTCGAGACCGCGGACCCGCGCGGGTACGCCCAGATCACCAGCGGCATCCCGTAGCGGTCGCAGTCCTCGCGCACGCCCTTGAGCTGGTGCAGGTCCTCGTCCTGGCGCGGCGAGCCGACGTAGAGGGTGTAGCCGACGGCGTCGGCGCCGAGCCGGACCGCGTCCTCGACCGAGGCGTTGGTGGTCGAGAGGGCGTCGTCGGACGGCGGCAGGTCGGTCTTGCCGTTGACCTTGAGCAGCAGCGGCACCTGGCCCGCGTAGTCGGGGTAGTACTTCTCGGCGAGCCCGATCTGGCAGGCGATCGCCGAGTAGCCGGCCTCGGCCGCGAGCCGGAACTGGTACTCGGGGTCCTTCGAGGCCGGGTTGGGGAAGAAGTCGCGCGGGCCGTGCTCGATGCCCTGGTCGATCGGCAGCAGCAGCAGGGTGCCGCTGCCGGGGCCGAACTCGAACAGCAGCCGGCGCAGGCGGGTGCGCTTGCCGGGCGCGAGGGTGGCGAGGAGGGACTTCTGCTCGGTGATGCTGCTGATTTCCATACCGTCCTTTGCGGGGTCGCTTGGGCTGCCCTGGCTGAGCCGGCCTGAGCCGGAGTATAGGCTCGGCGCCCGGTGCTCGAGCACGCATTCAACGGGCCCGCCGTTCACGGTCGGGATCGAGGAGGAGCTGATGATCCTCGACCCCGACGGGTGGGGGCTGGCGCAGGAGATCGAGGAGCTGCTCGCCGACCGTCCCGGCCGAGCTCGAGGGCCAGGTGAAGCCGGAGCTGTTCAAGGCGGTGCTCGAGATCGCGACCAAGCCGTGCGACGACGTCGCCCTGCGCCGGGCGCGAGCTGGTCGCCCTGCGCGAGGCGGTGATCGGGGTCGCCGAGCGCGAGGGGCTGGCGATCGGCGCCGCGGCCACGCACCCGTTCGCGCTCTGCGCCGACCAGGAGATCGTCGACCGCCCGCGCTACCGCGAGCTGGTCGACGAGCTCGGCGGCATCGCGCTGCAGCGAGCTGATCTTCGGCACCCACGTCCACGTCGCGATCGAGGGCGCCGACCGGGCGATCTACGTCGCCGACGGCATCCGGCGCTACCTGCCGCTGTTCCTGGCGCTGTCGGCCAACTCGCCGTTCTGGCAGGGCCGAGCGCACCGGGCTGATGTCCTCGCGGGTGCCGATCTTCCGCTGCCTTCCCCGCGAGGGCATCCCGCCCCACTACGGCACCTGGGAGATCTTCTCCCACCGGGTCGAGATGATGATGCGCGCCGGCGCGATCGAGGACTACACGTTCCTGTGGTGGGACGTGCGGCCGCACCCGAACCTGGGCACGGTCGAGACCCGGATCTTCGACCAGCAGACCCGGGTCGAGCACACGATCTCGCTCGCGGCGCTGGTCGTGTCCGCTCGCCCACCGGCTGTGCTCGCTCTACGACGACGACGAGCCGCTGATCGAGTACCCGACCGAGCTGATCGACGACAACAAGGTCCGCGCCGCGCGCCACGGCATCGACGGCCAGCTGATCGACTTCCGCGCCGGCGAGCAGGTGCCGGCGCCGGAGATGGTCCGCGAGCTGATCGAGCTGCTCGGCCCGCACGCCGACGGCGCTCGGCTGCGCCGACGAGCTCGCCGGGGTCGAGGACCTGCTCGACCGACGGCACCGGCGCCCACCGCCAGCTCGCGATCGCCGAGCGCAACGGCGACGACCTGCGCGCGCTCGCCGCGGAGATCGCCGAGGCCACGAGCCGTAACGCCCCGGCGGCGGTCGGCAATACTCGAGGGAGATGGCCGGTCCCGAGCTCACCGTCGTCTGCAAGAGCTGCGGCTCCGAGGTGAGCCCGTACGTCACCGAGTGCCCGTACTGCGGCACCCGGCTGCGCAAGCGCGCGCCGAAGCTCGAGCGCGTCGGCGACGAGGTCCGGGTGCGCGAGGGCCGCGCCGACAAGCGCCGGCGCAAGGCCGCCGAGCGGCGCGGGCGCGCTCGCCGAGCGGGCCGCCGCGACCGCAGGACCTGGCGCTGCGCCCGGTGGCGACGATCGCCGTGCTGGCGGCGTCGGCGGTCCTGGTCGTCGTCGAGCGCGGCCTCGAACCTGTCCGTGTTCGACCTCGGCGCGATCGTCGGCCCGGTGGGCGACGAGTGGTGGCGCTACTTCGCCGCCCCGTTCGTCTACGACGACATCGGCTACCTGTTCGCCTGCGGGCTCGCGATCGCGATCTTCCTGCCCGCGGTCGAGCGCCGGGTGGGCACGATCGCCGCGGTCCTGCTCGTGATCGGCTGCGGCGCGCTCGGGATGCTCGCCGCCGACGGCCTCGACTCCAGCTTCGGCGACGGGATCTTCGTCGCCGCCGGCGGCAACGGGATCGCCCTCGGCGTGGTCTGCGCCTGGCTCGTGATCCGCGACGCCGAGCGCCGCGCCGACCCGACCGAGGAGTACGACCGGATCGCGGTCGCTGGTCGTCGTCGCGGTGCTGCTGCTGCTGCCCGCGGTCGACGACTTCGCCATCGTCTGGGCCGGGCTCGCCGGCGCCCTCGTCGGCGCCGCCTGCGGCCTCGGCGGCGGCGCTGGGACGACGTTGAGCAAGTTCACGCCGCTCACCGACGAGCTGCACGACTACATGGTCGAGCACGGCGCGCGCCAGGACGAGGTCCTGCGCCGCGTCGCAGGAGGAGACCGCGGCGATGGGCGAGATCGCGGTGATGCAGATCGCGCCCGACCAGGGCGCCTTCATGACCCTGCTCGCGCGGCTCGATCGGCGCCCGCGAGGCGATCGAGCTCGGCACCTTCACCGGCTACTCGGCGATCTGCATCGCCCGCGGGCTGGCGCCGGGCGGCCGGCTGATCGCCTGCGAGCTGTCCGAGGAGTTCGCCGAGACCGCGGCCGCGCAACCTCGACGCGCGCCGGGGTCGCCGACCGGGTCGAGATCCGGATCGGGCCGGCGCTCGAGACGCTGCGCGCGCTCCCCGAGCGGGAGGTCTTCGACCTCGGCTTCATCGACGCCGACAAGGAGAACTACCCGCCTACTACGAGCAGGTGCTGCGCGCGGACGCGGCCCGGCGGGCGTGATCGTGGTCGACAACGTGCTCGCCGCGGGCAGGGTCGATCGATCCCGACGACGACCAGGACGCAGGTCGAGGCGATCCGGGCCACCAACGACCTGATCGCCGCCGACGAGCGCGTCGACGCGGCGATGGTCGGCGATCGCGGACGGGCTGATGCTCGCGCGCAAGCGATGAACCGCGACCGGGCGCTCGAGCTGCAGCGGCGCGGGCTGCGCGACTGGGTCGCGATGCTCGGCGCGAGCTCGCGCGGGCGCGAGCCTGTTCGAGCGCGACGGCGATCGCCGCGGCGATCGTCCCGAGCTGCCCGCAGCGCTCGATCGCAACTCGGTCGACCTACACCGATGCGGCGGCGCTCGCCGACGCGCTCGACGAGCTCGCCGTCGCCTACGAGCGCGCCGGGGTCGCCGCCTGGACGGTGTGGACGCCGGAGTTCGACCGCGAGGCGATCGGCGCTGCTCGAGGCGGCCGGGCCACCTTCTCGACGGCTCGCCGATGGCGATGTCGCTCGAGCTCGCCGACTTCGAGGCGCCGGAGCTCGGCGACCTCGACTGGGACAACGAGCGTCGACCCCGCCGACCTCGGCCGGCTCAAGGACCTCGCCTACGGCCTTCCGGCCGACGCCGGGGTCGCCGCCGGGCTCGCGGCCCCGCCGCCGGAGCCCGCCCGCGCGCTTCTACCAGGCCCGGGTCGACGGCGAGCCCGTCTGCGTGCTGGTGACGATGGACCATCAGAGCCAGGCGCCTCAACAGCGGCGCGGGTCGGCTACGCCTGCCAAGGACCTCGGCTTCTACTTCGTCGCCACCCACCCCGAGCACCGCGGGCTCGGGCTCGCCAGCCGGCTGATCGCGATCGCGGTCGGCGAGGCGCGCGATCGCGGCCTCGTGACCTCGTCGCTCCAGGGATCGCCGATGGGCCAGCCGCTCTATCGGCGGCTCGGCTACGGCGCCGACTTCAGGCTCGAGCTCTGGGAGCGCCGCGGATGAGCGAGGCCTACTCCGACGCCCAGCTGGAGGCGGCGGTCGCGGCGCTGGCGACGCCGGGGCGCTTCGAGGAGGCCGAGGCGCTGATCACCCGGATGGCGCCGCAGCTCCAGCGGATCCTCGCCCAGGCGCTCGACTCGGGCGGCTGGTTCGCCGAGTCGCACGACTGCGGAGCTGGGCCGGACGCTGGCGCTCGAGGACGCGGAGGAGCGCGCGACCGCGATCCGCACGCTGCTCGCCGAGGAGGCGAGGATGGGGATGATGGTCGGGGTCGCGGTCGGCTGGGCCCTGGCCAAGGAGCTCGAGGAGGGCTGAAACCGATCGAATGATCCCGATCCCCTACGATCGGTCCCGCAAATCTCCGACAAGTCTGGCCGATCGGGGGAAGAGAAAATATGCAGTTTGCACCACTATTGATATCCCCCCTAACCCCCCACGTCGTGGGAGCGAAGAGGGCCTCACATGGGAGAGATGGATGTCAACCCACACGCATTCGCAGCAACCTCGGGGAAGGATCTCCTGAGGGCGGTGCGCGAGGCCGGATTTGCTTCTTTCGACGTTCCGGGCGCTGGCCCCACCGGCGTCCGGTCCCGTTCCCAGTAGTTCCGGTTCGAGGTCACGGAGGGCCTCGAACCGGGGCACTGGGACTCATCCCTGCGCCGCGATTAGACTCGCCGACCGGTGAGCTCGAAGGCCGAACGCGTGACCGTGCTGGTCGCCGACGATCATCCGATCTACAGGGAGGGGATCGTGCGGGCGGTCAAGGACCGGCCCGACCTCGAGCTGGTCGCCGAGGCCGGCGACGGCCGTGAGGCGCTCGAGCGGATCCGCGACCTGCGAACCGCAGGTGGCCGTGCTCGACATCCGCATGCCCGGCCTCGAGGGCACCCAGGTGCTGGCGGCGATGCGCCGCGAGGGGCTCGCCACCGAGGTCCTCTTCCTGTCGGCGTTCATGGAGCCCGAGCTCGCCTACAAGACGGTGGCCTCGGGGGCCAAGGGTTATCTGTCGAAGGAGTCATCGCGCCACGAGGTCTGCGAGGCGATCGTCGTCGATCGCGCGGGGCGGGACGGCCTTCGCCGCCGAGGCTCAGGCGGGGCTCGCCGCAGCAGATCCAGGAGCGCGAGCGCAGCGGCGGGCCGCCGAAGCTGACCGACCGCGAGCAGGAGGTGCTGGCGCTGGTCTCGCAGGGGTACTCGGCCCCCGACATCGGCAAGGAGATCCACCTCTCGACCACGACCGTGAAGAGCCACCTGCACTCGCTCTACGAGAAGCTCGGCGTCTCCGACCGCGCCGCCGCCGTCGCCGAGGCGATGCGGCGCGGGATGCTCGACGTAGTGGCGGCCTCCGGCACCTCGCCGCCGAGAACGAGGCCCTGCGCGCCGAGCTCGCAGACCTGCGCGAGGAGCTCGACGTCTGCCGCCGGCTCGTCGCCCAGGTGATCGACGCCGAGGACCAGGGCCGGCGCCGGATCGCCCAGCTGATCCACGACGACTCGCTGCAGATCCTGCTCGCCGCCAACCAGGAGCTGATCGAGGCGGCGCCCGGCCGCGCCCAGGTGCAGCGCGCGCACGAGGTCGTCGAGGCGGCGATCGGCCGCCTGCGCGAGGCGATGATGGCCCTGCACCCGGTGACCCTCGAGCAGGGCGGCTTCGAGCAGGCGCTGGGCGCGGTCGCGCGTCAGGCGGCGCGCCAGGGCGGGTTCGAGATGTCGATCGACCTGGAGCCGGCGGCGGTCGGCCGCGAGGACGAGCTGCTGCTCTCGATCGCGCGCGAGCTGCTCACCAACGCGGCGCGCCACTCGGGGGCGAGCGCGGTGTCGGTCACGCTCGCGCAACACGGGCGAGGAGCTCGAGCTCGAGGTCGTCGACGACGGCGGCGGGATCGCGCCCGGGCGTCGCGACGAGGCCCTCGCCGAGGGCCACATCGGGCTCGCCTCCGTAAACGAGCGCGTCAGGGCCGCCGACGGGCGGCTCGAGGTCGAGACCTCGCCCGCGGGCACGCGGGCGCTCGCGCGGTTGCCGATCTAGGACGGCTCGCCGGCCGGTTCGGCCCGGCTCAGGGAGCCGGGGGCGCGGGCGGGTCGCTCGGCGGCGGCGGGTCGACCAGGTCGACCGGCGCGGGCGGGTCGACCGGCGCGGCGGGTCGCTCGGCGGCGGCGGGTCGACCGGCGGAGGTTCGATCACCGGCGGGGGCGGGGGAGCGGCCTCGGTCGGAGGCGCGGTGCTCGCCGGCTCCGGGGTCGTGACGATCACCTCGGTCGGGGCCGGCGCGGTGATCAGCACCGGCCCGCCGCCGCTGTCGGTGGCGCCGGCATCGTCGGCGCCGCCGGCACCGCCCGCGGGCCCGACCACGCCGTCGTCGCCGGTGGCGGCGGGGTCGTGCGCGGGTGGCGCGGCGCCGTCGGCCGGCGGCTGGGCCGGGGCGTCGGCGGGAGGCTGCTCGGCTGCGGCGCCGGGGGTCGCGCTTACGGTCGGCGCCGGCTCGGTCACGGCGTGGGCCTGGGCCGCGGCGGTCTGCTCGGTGTCGGCGCCGCCGCTGCCGCTCTCGGGCGGCGGCGAGTAGGCCTCGGCCGGGGCGTGCTTGGCGCTCTCGTTGGCCGGGTTGTCGGAGTTGAACTGCTGGCGGACCTCGACCGCGCCGGCGGTCAGCAGCGCCGCCGTCGCCGCCGTCGCCGCGGCCTTGGCGCCGATCGCGCCCGCGAGCCCGCCACCGGCGGCAGCTCCGCCGGCCGCGGCCGCCGCTCCGCCGCCGAGCGCCGCGCCTCCGGCTCCGGCCGCAGCGCCCCCGGCGCCCGCCGCCGCGCCGCCGGCGCCCGCGGCGGCGCCGCCGGCAACCGCCGTCCCTCCGGCGATCCCGCTGCCGCCCGCGGCCGAGCCGCCGGCGGCGGTCCCGGACCCGCCGAAGCCGAACTTCGCGACCAACCCCTTGAGCAGCAGCGCCAGCGGCCCGATCGGCGCCAGCGCCGCGAGCGCCTTGGAGTTCGAGCGCAGCTCCCCGCGGAACTTGTGGCACTGCTCGCAGCGCTTGACGTGGTGGCGCACCGGGCCCGAGGCCTTGGTCAGCCCCTCGGCCGCCTCGGCGAGCTCGAGCTGCACCTCGCCGCAGGTGAGCTGGCGCGAGTGGGTCGCCTCGGCGAGCGACATGCGCGCGCGCACCAGCAGCGACTTGACCGCCGGGATCGTCGTGTCCATCGTCTCGGCGATCTCCTCGTAGGAGAGCGCCTCGATCTCGCGCAGGAGCAGCGCCGTGCGCTGCGTCTCGGGCAGGTCCTGGACGTCGGCGACCAGGGCGCGGAAGTCCTCGCGCCCCTGGACCCGGTCGGCCGTCGTGACGCCGTTCTCGCCGACCATCACGTCCATCGAGTCCTGGCCCTCGGGGACGGGGCGGCGCAGGTGGTTGAGGCAGCGGTTGCGGGCGATCCGGTAGAGCCACGGGCGCACGTTGATGTGGCGGTCGTCGGCGAGCATCGCCGCGTGCGCCTTCACGAACACCTCCTGGAGCACGTCCTCGGCGTCCTCGGTCGAGCGCAGCATGTGGCGGCAGAAGGCGAGCAGGCGCGAGTGGTAGCGCTCGAACAGGACCTCGAAGGCGTGGTCGTGGCCGTCGCGGATCAGCGCGACGAGGCGCTCGTCGCCCTGCAGCTTGAGCAGCGGGGAACGGCGGCCGAGGATGCCGGCACGACTACTGGCAGGTGTGAGGGTCGAGGCCTCCATGTACGGCGCGCTGTACCCACCCCTCGGAACACGGTAACAGGGGCCTTGTTGCGCTACCAGGGGCATGGTGACGCCTCTTCATTCAGCTTGGATAAAGCCGATTAGGCTTCAGGGGCCGGGGTGGCGGAATTGGTGATACGCGATCGGCTTAAAACCGATTGCCCCCACGGGGGCGTGAGGGTTCGAGTCCCTCCCCCGGCACCTCCCAGCACCCCTCGCCGAATGACGTGTTGAGCACCTCTGAGGTGCACAGGACGTCACTCGGCGTCTCATGGGGCGTCACGCCGTGGCGACCAGCGCGGCCATCATCTCCACGGCCTCGTCGCGACTCAGGCCCTGGCGCCCCGCCAGCGAGCGCCAGGTCTCGAACTCGAGCGCGTGGGCGATCGCCGCGCGGGCTCGGCGCCGCCGGGCGCCGCGCTCGGCCCGTGCCGTGAGCAGGGCGGCGGTCGCCGCCTCGAAGTAGGCGTCGCGCTCGCCCAGCCGGGCGTCGAGGGCGGGCACTGCGGCGCGATCGCGCAGCAGCCGCTCGACCATCGGCTCCGTGCCCTCGTACCAGCGGTAGACCTCGGTGAGGGCGACCCGCAGCCGCCGATCCGGATCGTCGATCGCCGCCCACCGCTCGAGGTCGGGCGGGGCGTTGAGGCTCATCCAGTGCGCCGAGCAGGCGCCGATCAGCGCCTCGTCGTCGGGGAAGTGGCGGTAGACGGTCGCCCGCTGGACGCCGGCCTCGTCGGCGATCGCGCTCACCGTCGTCTTCGCCGGGCCCGACCGTCTCGTGCAGGTGCATCACCGCCTCGGTGATCCGCAGCCGGGTCTCGCTGCTCGAGCTCGGCCCGGCGCCGCTTGCGATACGCGCGTCTCTCGATCTGATTCTTTTCAGTAGACATGGCCGTACGATCAATGTTGACAGGTCCGTCGGCCGTCTGATAGGTTCGCAGAACAGTGTTGTTCAGCGAAAGAGGAGAGACAGGATGAACCAGGCAATCTCGATCGATGCCCTCCGCCGCTTCGACGCCTCGCAGGGGCCGCGGAAGGTCGGGCCCGAGGAGGGCGAGTACGTCGACCTCGGCGCGCTCGGCGTCCGGTTCATGATCTGGGGCGAGGAGTCCGGCGCCGGGTTCTCGCTGGTCGAGCACCCGATCCCGCCGCGCTCGTTGTGCGCGCCGCTTCACCGCCACTCGCGCGAGGACGAGTACAGCTTCGTGCTCGAGGGCACGATGGGGGCCCAGCTCGGCGACGACGTGATCTACGCCGAGGCCGGCGACCTCGCGTTCAAGCCGCGCGACCAGTGGCACACGTTCTGGAACGCGGGCGACGAGCCCTGCCGGATCCTCGAGATCATCGCCCCGGCCGGGTTCGAGCACTTCTTCCGCGAGCTCGGCGAGCTCCCCGAGCCGCACTCCGGAGGCGATGGCGGAGGTCCGCGAGCGCTACGGGCTCGAGATGGACATGGAGAGCATCCCGCGGCTCTGCGCCGAGCACGGGCTCACGCACCCGCTGCTCGCGATGTTCGAGAACGACTAGGGCCCGCCCAGCCCGTCGCTCGGCGGCGCGAGCGGCGGGCCGCTCAGCAGCGGAAGCCGACGCTCGCGGTCGAGGCGAGGCTGTCGGCGTCGCCCGCCCATTCCGCGATCAGCTGGCAGGCTCCCTTGCGCTTGCGCCGCATGGCGGTCGCGTAGGAGCCCTCGAGGTTGATCGTCGCCTCGGTCGAGCGGACGCGCTTGTAGGGCGCGCCCTTGCGCTTGCTGCGCAGGACGGTGAGCGTCACCGGCCCGCCGGGCTGGGCGGGGAGCACGGTGCCGGCGACGTGCAGCTTCTCGGCCGATACCCGCAGCCCGACGGTGGTCGCGGTGGCGACCGGCGCCACGTCCTCCGCGGTCGCCGGCGCCGAGGCGACCGCGACCGCGACGGCGCACGCAATCGCGACCAGCCAGGTTCCCGTTCGTCCGCGCACCGCTCTAGAGCTGGGTGTACACCGACTTCGTCTCGAGATAGGCGTCGAGGTTGTGGTGGCCCTTCTCGCGCCCGATCCCGGAGGCCTTGTAACCGCCGAACGGGGCCGCCGGGTCGCCGGCGCCCCAGGTGTTGATGTAGACCGAGCCCGCCTTCAGCAGCGCGGCGAGCTTGTGGGCCTGGGAGATGTCGCGGGTCCAGAGGCCCGCGGCGAGCCCGTACTCGGTGTCGTTGGCGCGCCGCGCGACCTCGTCCAGGTCCTCGAACGGCTGCGCGACCAGCACCGGGCCGAAGATCTCCTCGCGGGCGATCCGCATCTCGTCGGTGACGCCGGTGAACAGGGTCGGGTCGACGAAGTAGCCGCCGCCGTTGCCGCCGTTCGAGGGCGTGCCGCCGGCGACCGCCTCGGCGCCCTCGGCGAGCCCGGAGTCGATGTAGCCGGTCACGCGGCCGAGCTGCTCCTCGGAGACCAGCGGGCCGAACTGCGAGTCGGGGTCGAGGCCCGGGCCGACCTTCGCCTGCGAGGCGAACTCGGCCAGCCTCTCGACCACCTGGTCGAAGATCTCGGCCTGGACGAACAGCCGCGAGGCGGCGTTGCAGGCCTGGCCGGAGTTGAAGTAGATGCCCTGGTAGGAGCCCGCGATCGCGGCCTCGAGGTCGGCGTCGGGGAGGATGATGTTCGGGCTCTTGCCGCCGAGCTCGAGCGTCACCCGCTTCAGCGCGCGGCCGCACTTGGCGCCGATCTCGCGCCCGACCTCGGTCGAGCCCGTGAACGCGACCTTGTCGACGCCCGGGTGGTCGACCATCGCGGCGCCGGTCTCGCCGTCGCCCGTGAGCACGTTGACGGTGCCCTCGGGGAACCCCGCCTCGAGCGCGAGCTCGCCGAGCCGCAGCGCGGTCAGCGGGGTCTGCTCGGCCGGCTTCAGGATCGAGCGGGCAGCCGGCGGCGAGGGCGGGGGAGATCTTCCAGACCGCCATCAGCAGCGGGAAGTTCCAGGGCACGATCTGGGCGCAGACGCCGACCGGCTCGCGCAGCGTGTAGACAGAACAGGTCGCGGCCCGAGACCGGGATCGTCTCGCCCTCGATCTTGGTCGGCCAGCCGGCGTAGTAGCGCAGGTGGGCGACCGACGCGGCGATGTCGCCCTTCGCCGATGCCAGCGGCTTGCCGTTGTCGAGCGACTCGAGCTCGGCGAGCTCGCTCGCCGTTGGCCTTGATCAGCTCGGCGAGCGCGTACATCAGCCCCGCGCGCTTCGACGGCGAGACCTTGCGCAGCGGGCCATCGAGCGCGGCCCGCGCGGCGGCGACGGCGCGGTCGACGTCCTCGGCGCCGGCCTGGGCGACCTCGCAGATCGGCTCGCCGGTGGCCGGGTCGATGCGTCTCGAAGGTGCGCCCGTCGGCGGCCTCGGGGCGCTCGCCGCCGATCAGCAGCCTGTGCGGGGCGGCCGCGACGAACTCGCGGGCGGCGTCGGAGAGGGCCTGCGGCGGTGGCGGTGGCCATGCCCGGATCGTAGTCGGGGCGCCGGCGCGCCGCGCGTCAGCAGGACGCCGGCGGCGCCGGCGCCTCGGCCTGGGCGGCCAGCGCCGCCTCGTACTCGGCGAGCTGCTGCTCGTAGGTGACCCGCTCCTGCTCGTCGGGGATCGCGTCGGCGTCCTCGTCGGGGTTCGCGGGGTCGAGGTCCTCAGGCGGCTCGGCCGGCGGGGTCGGCGCCGGCGCCGGCTCGGTCGGCGTCGGCGTGCAAGCCGGCTCGGTGGCGGCCGCCGAGCTGCCGGCCTCGCTGGTGGCCGCGCCGTCGGGGTCGGGGTTGGATCCCGCGCCCGGCTCGCGGCCCTCGACCTCGGTCTCGGGTGAGAGCTGCTGGGCCTCGCGCGGCTTGCCGCCGGAGTCGTCGTCCTCGTCGGTCCGCGAGTTGCCGGTCGCGACCACCTCGCCGCGACCGTTGCGGTCGTCGCCGCTCTCGGACGCGCCGTAGGCGGTGATCCTGACGCTGTAGTTGCCGGAGCCCACGTAGGGCACCCAGAGCGCCGCGCCGCCGGGCTCGATCGCGCCGTAGTCGATCACGGAGCCGTCGGGGCGGGTGACGGCGGCCGAGTAGCTGGCCGCGTCGGGCACGGGGCCGAAGGAGACCTCGAGCTTGCAGACGACGCCGTCCTCGAGCACGCCGCATGAGGCGAGCGTGGTCGAGACCTCGATCGTCGGCGGGCCCGGTGCTCGCGCCCACGGCCTCGAGCGCCCGGTCGGTGATCGCGTATGCGGGCAGCGGCACCGCCAGCGCCAGCACGTGTCAGCAGCAGGGTGCGCTTTCGCCCGGTCAAGGCCCTAGCCCTCGAGCTCGGGGTTCAGCGAGCCGGTGATCAGCTCGATGCCGTCGGCCGTGGCGGCTGAGGAACCGGGCTGGACCGTGGTCGCGAGGTAGTAGCGGTATGGGCCGGCGACCCGGAGCGTCGCCTCATAGGTCGGCTGGCCCGCGGGGGCGTCGGCGGCGAGCCGGACGATCGTGGTCTCGGCGGTCGGGCCGGGGATCCGCTCGATCACCTCGGCGGCGCCCGCGAGCGCCTCGAGCTGGGTCAGCGACTGCGAGACGAAGGTGGGGAAGTCGAGCTTCGGGTCCTGGGTGATCCACAGGGTGGCGTCGGCGCTGCCGTCCGCGGCGACGGCGGCGAAGGTGGCCCCTGCGGGCGGGTCGATCCGCTCCCAGCCGGCGGGCAGCGCCAGCGAGTAGGAGGACTCGCGCACGAACTCGGTCTCCTTCGACGGCTTCCCGCCCGAGGCGGCGCCGGAGCCGCGGTCATCGGCACCGGTCGGAGAGCCGGCGGCGGGGAGCTGGGCGGAGGCCGCGGGCGCCGCCGGCGCGACCGGGGCGGGCTCGTCCTCGCTGCCGCGCAGCAGGATCAGGCCGCCGACCACGAGCACGGCGGCGATCGGGATGCTGAGCAGCTTCCAGCTGCGGCTCTCGGGGTCGAGCGCCGGCAGCCTGGGCGACGGCAGCTTCGGCAGCCGGCGCGCTGCGCCCGTGCGAACGGGCAGCTTCGGCTTCGGCAGGCTGACCGCCGGCAGCTTGGGCAAGGAGAGCTTGGGCAGCGCGACCTTCGGCAGCGCGAGCCTCGGGTGCCGGGTGGGCATCGGCCTCGGCTGCGACGACACGGGCCTCGGCACCGCAGACGGCGCCACGGTACCCGGCTCCACCAGGTGCAGCTTGCGCTCCGCGGCCTCGACCGCGGTGACCTCGGGCTCGATCGACTCGACCCATTCCGTGAGCTCGTGCTCCGCCCCGACGACCGGCTCGGGCCCGATCTCCTCGACCTGCGGCGGCTCGAACATCCCCGCGCAGCCCGAGCAGCGACAGCGGCGCACCGCACCGACGGGGAGCGTCTCCGGCAGGCGGACGCGCGTGGAGGCGCCGCAGGCCTCGTGGCGGGCGGTGACGACGCGGACCGGCGCGCCGGCAGGAGGCTCGGGGAAGCCCCCGTTGAAGGGATTCTCGGGCAGCACCGACCGGCTCACAGGTCTCTCATCGGGCGGCGCGGGCGCAACCTTGAGGCGTGCGCGCACGGGGGCACCCGCGAGCACGGCGATCTCACACATAAGTCGCGCTGTAGCTGGGAAAATCAGCGCATGGCCGTACCGGCGATGACCTTCTTCTACAAGCGCCTCGGCTCTCGTTATCCGCTCGCGTTCATGGCGGTCGAGCTGCAGACGGCGCTGGTGATCGTCGGCGGCACCCTCGCCCTGTTCACCTTCTACTTCGACGGCGACACGCACGAGTACCTGACCGTGCTGGGAGTCGCCCTCGTGCTCACCGAGGCGGCGATCCTCGCCTCGCTGTGGCGGATCACCGGCCAGATCCGCCCGATCCGCGAGTGGATCGCGGGCGATCGCGACGAGCGCTCGACCCACGACGCCTGGTCGGCGGCGATCAACCTGCCGGTGCTGCTGCTCAAGCGCGACCTGCCGATCCCGGTGCTGATCTCGGTGGTGCCGATCTGCATCGTCTCGGTCGCGATCCTCGACCTGCCGGTGCTGGGGATCTTCCCGCTGCTGGCCGGGGCGGCGGTGGCGATGGGCTACTCCGCGATCCTCCACTACCTCGCGGTCGAGGCCGGGATGCGGCCGGTGCTGGTCGACATCAACTCCGCCCTCTCGCCGCGCCAGCGGACCGACTTCTGGGCGGTCTCGCTGCGCACCCGGCTGCTGGTCGCGCTGCCGCTGATCAACCTGATCACCGGGCTCGTGGTCGCGGCGCTCACCTCCGACGGCGGCGGCAGCTCCAACCTCGGCCTCGACGTGCTGGTCGCGCTGGCGGTCGCGACGACGATCTCGCTCGAGCTCACGGTGATGCTGTCCAAGTCGATCCTGCGCCCGCTGCGCGACCTCTCGCGGGCGGTCGACCGGGTCAGCGAGGGCGACTACGACGTCAGCGTCGCGGTGACGACCGGGGACGAGCTCGGCGAGCTCGCGGCGAGCTTCAACGAGATGGTCGCCGGGCTCGCCGAGCGCGAGCGCATCCGCGAGGCGTTCGGCACCTACCTCGACGAGGAGGTCGCCGAGTACATCCTCTCCGAGGGCTTCAGCGAGGAGGGCGTCGAGGTCGAGGTCACGGTGATGTTCTGCGACGTGCGCGGGTTCACCGAGTTCGCCTCCGGCGCGACGCCGCAGGAGGTGGTCGGGGCGCTCAACCGGCTGTTCGAGGTGATCGTGCCGATCATCGCCCGCCACGGCGGGCACATCGACAAGTTCGAGGGCGACGGCCTGCTCGCCGTCTTCGGCGCCCCGGAGCCGTTCCCCGACCACGCCGACCGCGCGGTCCGCGCCGCCTGCGGGATCGCCGCCGCGGTCAACGACCGAGGGCCGGGCGGGCGAGCTGCGGGTCGGGGTCGGCGTCAACTCGGGGCCGGTGGTCGCCGGCGCGATCGGCGGCGCCGGGCGGCTCAACTTCTCGGTCATCGGCGACGCGGTCAACGTCGCGGCGCGCGTCGAGGCGCACACGCGCGAGACCGGCGACGACATCCTGATCACCGGCGAGACCTGGAAGCGGCTCTCGCACGAGTTCGAGGCCGAGAGCCGTGGCAAGGTCGAGCTCCGAGGCGTCGCCGGGCCGGTCGCCCTCTACGCGCCCAGCGTCGTCCGCCGGATCGAGGAGCCGGTCGCCGCCGACGGCGACGGCGCGCCCGACGGTGGGCCGCCGCTGACCGCCCTCGCCCGCCGCCTGCGTCGCGCCGCGCGCCCGAGCGCGCGGCGATGATCACGCGAGGTCGCACCGGATCCGCAGACTGTGAAAAGCTGTCGCCGATGAGGTGCAGGGAGGCGCTGGGGCTTCGCGGGCGGATCGCACGCGCGTTCGGGCTGCTGCTGTGCGGCTCGCTGGCCCTCGCCACCTCCGCGAGCGCCCAGTCGAAGGCCGCCGCGACCTTCACCGCCCACGGCAGCGTCGAGCAGGTGCAGGTGACCGGCGCCGTTCCCGGTGAGCGGCTGACGCTCGCCGATCGCCAGGGCAAGAAGGTCGAGACCCGCCAGGCGGGTGAGCTCGGCGGCATCCTCTTTCGCCGCGTCGAGCCAGGCGGCGGCTACACGGTCCGCCAGGGCAAGGGATCGGACGCCCCGCAGACGCCGCGCTTCCGGGTGCTCAGCGACCGCTCCGCGCCGCCCGACACCTCGATCTACGACCAGGCCCTGCCCGCCGGGGGCTACGGCTACCTGACCACCCGCGACGGGACCAAGCTGGCGATCAACGTCCAGCCTGCCCGGGCCCGCCGACGACGGGCCCGTACCCGACCCTGGTCGAGTACTCGGGCTACGGCTACGCCGACCCCGCCGGCGGCGAGAGCTCGATCGCGCAGATCCTGAGCGTGCTCGGCTTCGCGGTCGTCGACGTCAACATGCGCGGCACCGGGCTGCTCGGGCGGGGCCTTCGACTACTTCGAGCCGCTCCAGGGCCTCGACGGCTACGACGTGATCGAGACCGTCGCGCGCCAGCCCTGGGTCGCTCAACGGCAAGGCCGGGATGATGGGCGTCTCCTACGGCGGCATCAGCCAGCTGTTCGTCGCCGCCACCCGGCCGCCGAGCCTCGCCGCGATCACGCCGCTGTCGGTGATCGACAACACCCAGACGACCCTCTATCCGGGCGGGATCCTGAACACCGGCTTCGCCCTCGCGTGGGCCAAGGACCGCGTCCACGACGCCCAGCCCGGCATCGCCGACCAGCGGCCAGGAGTGGGCGTACGAGCGGATCCAGGACGGCGACGCAGATCTGCAGGGCCAACCAGGCGCTGCACCCCGAGGCGGTCGACCTGCTCGCCAAGATCCGCCGCAACCGCTACTACCGCCCCAAGGTCGCCGACCCGCTCTCGCCGGTCACCTTCGTCCACAAGATCAAGGTGCCGGTGTTCCTCGCCTGCCAGTGGACCGACGAGCAGACGGGCGGCCACTGCCCGACGCTCGCCGTCGCGCTTCACCGGCACCGACCGCAAGTGGTTCACGTTCACCAACGGCGTCCACACGCGACTCGCTCGACCCCGCGACCTTCACCCGCTGGTTCGACTTCCTGGAGCTCTACGTCGCCCAGCGAAGCCCGGCGCTGAGCGACGGCTTGAGGTCGCTGGCGCCGACCATCTACCAGCCGGCATGGGCATCCCCGGCGTCCAGCTGCCCGACGACCCGATTCAGCAGGAGCCGGACTTCGCCGCCGCCCTGGCGGCGTTCGAGGCGCTGCCGCCGGTGCGGATCCTGTTCGACAACGGCGCCGGCGGTCGAGCCCGGCCACCCGTATGCCGGCTTCGAGCAGTCGTTCTCGAGCTTCCCGGTGCCGAACACCAAGGCGCGCTCCTGGTACCTGCGCGAGGACGGCGCCCTGCGCGACGAGAAGCCCGCCGAGGGCGCCAAGGACGCGTTCACGTGGGACGCCGGGCGCGCGCCCGCCGACCAACTTCACCGGCAACACCGGCTCCGGCACCGACGGCCTGTGGACCGCGACGCCCCCGTACAACTGGACGCCAGAACCCGGCCGGGACCGCGCGCCTCCTACGTCACCCCGCCGCTGAGCGCCGACACCGCGGTGGTCGGCGCCGGGGCGTTCAAGGCCTGGATCCGCTCACCGGCTCGCGACCTCGACCTGCAGGTGACCGTCTCCGAGGTGCGCCCCGACGGCAAGGAGAGCTTCGTCCAGAGCGGCTGGCTGCGGACCGCCGCCCGCAAGCTCGACCGCAAGAAGAGCACCCTGCTCGAGCCGGTGCTCAGCCTGCGCAAGCGCGACCTCGGTCCGCTGCCGCGCGGCGAGTCGACGAAGGTCACGGTGCCGCTCTACTACCAGGGCCACGTCTATCGGGCCGGGTCGCGCGATCCGGGTGACGATCAGCGCCGTCGGCGGCGACCAGCCGGTGTGGGCGTTCGGCGAGGCCGTCCCCGACGCCCCGGCCAAGGTCTCGGTCGCCCACTCGCCGGAGATGGCCGTCGCGGCTGCTGCTGCCCGTGGTGGGCGGCGTCGACGCGCCCACCGGGCTGCCGCCCTGCCCGGCGCTGCGCGGCCAGCCCTGCCGCGACTACCAGCCGTACGCGAACCAGAGCGCGCCGCTGCCCTGACGGACGACGAGCGCCCGGCGCAGCGCCGGGCTAAGCGCGCCGCGCGGGCGCTCGCCATGCGCGGACACCCCCGCGTCAGGCTCCGAACTTGAACTTCACCCGTTGGGTGGCACCGCTCTTCTCGCGGCTGCACTTCGTCCGCCAGAGCTCGTCGCCGAGCTGCTCCTCCGAGCAGCGCCACCCCTTGTATCCGTCGTCGTCGCCGCCGGCCTCGAACACGTAGTGGTCGGCGAGCTTGCGGGCCGGGTTGCAGGCGACCCGGAGCGCTTTCAGGTTGTACCAACCGGACCCGTTCACCTGGCCGTCCCCGCACTGCGTGTACCTGCCGCCGGGGTGCAGGACCGTCTTGTCGGCCGAGGCCTCGGCGCCGGCGACCGGGATCGCGACGGCGATCAGCAGGATGGGGAGGGCCGTCTTGAGTTTGGGGATGCGCCGAACCTATCGCACCGTGTCGCGTCGATCCACCCCTTTGCGGGTAGTTGCTCGAACGTGAGCAGGCTCCGCTACCTGAACCCGTTTCGGATCCGCGCCGCGGTCCGCGACATCCGCCGGGTGTTCGGCGACGGCGGCCCGAAGCTGGTCCGGTTGGTCGGCGTCGACCACCCGGCCGGCTGGATCCTGCCAAGTTCGACGGTGACGATCGAGGTCGAGGGACCCAACGGCCGCAAGGAGCGATTCTGCCCGAGTTCCCGGTGCCGTTCCCCTACGCCTGGGCCTGGCGCATCGCCCGCCTCCTGGGCGTCCCCCTGGTGCGAAGCGTCGAGCCGGACAAGGTCGGCTTCGAGGTGTCGGTGCCGGGTCGTCGCTGATCCACCGCGAATCGCCGACGCGCAGTTGTTAGGTCGGGCTCCGACGGGTAGTAGCAACTGTCCGGGCGCGCACAGCGCCTGGATGAACTCCCCGCGTCCCGCATGGGCGCGCCCAAGCAGACGAAAGGCCACGAAGATGACCGAACCCGAAACCGAGGAACGAACCAGCGGCGGGCTGGTCGGCAAGGTCGCCGGCAAGGCCAAGGAGCTCGCCGGCGAGGTGACCGGCAACGAAGATCTCGCCCGCGAGGGCCGCCTCCAGCAGGCCCAGGGCGAGGCGAGCGTCGAGGCCGCCGACGCCCGGCGCGAGGCCCAGCAGGCCGATGCCGAGGCCGAGCTCACCGAGGACAAGGTCGAGACGGCGCAGGAGCGCCAACGGCTCGAGACCGAGATCGAGGAGCGCCGGGCCGAGCAGGCCGCGGAAGCGCACCGCGAGCAGACCGAGGAGCGGGCCGTCGACGAGGCCGCCCGAGAGATCAAGCAGGCCGAATCCGCGCGCGAGCGCGAGCAGGCCGAGGCCGATCGGCGTATCGACGTCGCTGATGCCCGAGAGCGCGAGGCAAACCGCGAGGCGCTCGAGCTGCAACAGACTGCGCGCGAAACCGAAGCGAAGGCCGACGCGCTCGACCCGAAGGAGAACCGATGACCCCATTGCAGACCATTCCCAAGGCCGTCGTCGACGGCACCATCCGACTGGCCCGGCTTCCCGCCGACACGGCCCTGAGGGTGGCGCCGGAGAGCGTCGCCGGCTCGGCCCGCCTGGCGGTCGACAGCGCCGACGCCGCGGCTCGCAACGTCGCCGGCACCGCGCTTCGCGATCCCGAGCTGCGTCACGAGGCCGAGCGCCTGCGTGAGGCCGTCTCCGATCGACGCCGAGCGCTCAAGCTGCGCGAGCGCGCCGCCGAGCGCAGCGAAAAGGCAGACGAGCGAGCGACGAAGAAGCGTGAGAGCGCCGAGCAGCGCCGACGCCGGGCCGACCAGGATGCCGAGCGAAACCGCGAACGGGCCCGCAAGCGCCGCGACCAGGAGCAGGCTGAGGCCAAGAAGGCCGAGAAGCAGCGCAAGAAGGCTGCGCGCAAGCGGGCCGCAAAGAAGCAGGCAAAGATCGACCAAGAGGCCAAGCACGAGCGCGTGGATGCGCTCGAGGTCAAGGCCGAAGCGCTACGGGAGCGCGACCGGGCGTTGACCGCGACCGACGAGGCCGAACGGCTCAAGCATGCCGCGGCGAGGGCCAAGGAGGAGCGCAAGCGCGAGGCCGACAGGACCGAGGGCTCGGGCACGAACGGACCCTCCTAGCCGCCGACGGGGCGCCACGGCCGCGATAATCCGCGGTCGTGGACGTC
>CAVWWH010000009.1:0-401787 GCA_963758665.1 uncultured Solirubrobacterales bacterium
GACGCCGACCGCCGTCCTTGTCGTCGATCCAGGCGTGCGGCATCGGGTGCCCCGGACTGGTGCTGGGCTCGTAGAGGCGGACCGGTCGACGGACGTGCGGCGGAGCTCCCGTCGGACACGATGGCGGTGGAGTCGTAGCGGTAGCCGAACTCGACGTTGTGGTGGCGGAACTCCATGGTCTGTGAGCCGATCGCCCGGAGGGCGTGCCGCTTGGCCGCCGACTCCGGGAGGTCGTGCCACAGGCGGCGCAGCTTCGGCCCAGTTCTCCTCCGGGGTCTTCTCGGGCGAGAGTTGAGGGCCTTGTCGATCGTGAAGTGGTTCATCGCGTTGGCGATCGCGTTGTCGTGTTGTTCTGGTCGACGGGTTTGCGCTCGGCCTCTTAGGTGTCCAGCAGGCCGTCGCCGGCGCGGCCGGCCAGGACGGCGGCCAGCTTCCAGCTCAGGTTGTAGACGTCGTGGATCGCCGAGGTCAGGCCCAGGCCACCGGTCGGGGGGTGGCGGTGCGCGGCGTCGCCGGCGAAGAACACCCGGCCCTGGCGGAACTTGTCCGCGATGACGCCCTCCATCACCCACCAGCGCGTGATCCGGTGCACCGTCGGCACCGGCTCGGGCGGAGGCCGAGCGAGGCGCGCATCCGAGCGAGGACCTTCTCCTCCTGCGTCGCGTCCGGGTCGTCGGTGGCGTACTGCATGTGGAAGACCCACTCCTCCGATGCCGGGCCCCAGTGGTCGGGGCCCATCGGGACGAGCACCCCGCTCCACGAGCCGCCGAAGTCGGGGTTGAGCCAGCCAGCGGATCAGCACGTCATCGTCGGTGGCCCACGGCGAGAGGTCCGCGGTCATGTGGATCGAGACCATCTTCATGATGTCCCGCGGGCCGTTCATCTCCACCCCGACGAGCTTGCCGACCGTCGGCCGCCGTCGGCGGCGATAGGTACTGCGAGCGCACCGGGTAGGTCGCGTCGGCGTCCTTGTCCCGCACGGTCGCGGTCACACCGTCGGCGTCCTGGACCAGATCGATGAGCTCGTGGTTGAACCGGATCCCACCTGGGTTCAGCTTCTCGGCGTGCTCCTTCAGGACCGGCTCGAGGCGGATCTGCGGCAGGTTGCAGGTCCGGCAGGGGCTCGCCGCCACGCCGAGGTCGTTTAGCCGCGCGCCCCAGGCCTCCAGCTCGCCCATGCGGCGCCCGTAGCCGTCGTGGTCCCCCGCCAACCCGGCGTAATAACCGTTCGCCCCCATTTTGCTCGGCCGGCGTGCTGCGCTCGTCGATCTCGTCGGCGACCCCCACCTCCTCGAAGATCTCCATCGCCCGCTGGTTGAGGACGTGGGCCTTCGGCAGGTCGAGGTCCCGGGCAGCGCGCTCACCAGCAGGAGTCGACGCCAGGCGGGCGAGCGTCATCGAGGCGGCGAGACCCGCGCCGCCGCCGCCGACGATCAGAACTGGGACGTTCTCCTGGGCCATCTGCTCCTCCTGGGGCTCGCGTAGCGAGATTGGAGTGGTCATTACAGAATTAGCTGTCTGTTGAGGGCAACTGTGGACTCTGCGCGCAGAGTCTGGGTGACGGCTGGGTGAGCGGTCGTCACCCGAATTGTGCGATTCGCCCGGCGTGAGCACGAGAGCGATCCCGACCTCGGCGGGTCCTCGGATCATCCCCAGCTGGAGCGGGGACTACTCCGCTCGCTCTCCCACTCCCCACGGCCGAGACCGGGTATCGCGCCTGTGCTGTCCTAGCTGGCCGACCGAATCCGGTCTCGACCCCGGGGGCTCATCAGTCGATCTACCTTGCTCGAACGCCGGCGGGTCGGTCCACGGCACCCGCGGGGCTTGTGCGCTGGGCTGGTTAACCCCGGGCTACCGGGCGTCGGCGGGCTAGTCGATCGCGCCTCCGATGGCTCGGGTGCGGTGCAGTTGCGGTGCAGTCGGATGCCGATCCGAGCGGTTCTGAGCGGTTGCCCAGCGGTCGGACCTGGCTCTCGCAAATGCAATCCCGCTCTGTGCCGCGGGGGCCTTTTAGATGTGGTACATGCCAGTCAGGCGCCCGGTTCGCCCTTGATCAAGCGGCTTGGGGAAGTCGGTGGGAAAACTGTGGCGGGAAAAACGAAGCGGCGCCGGCACCCCGAACGCCGTCCCCACACGCGCTCGCGGCGCGCTAGAAGTTGCGCTTTGCATGGAAAGAGCAACTTTCCGGCGTGCGCGTAAATAGCTAATGCCGATGGGCGCGAACCGCGAACTCAAAGGCGACATGGAACGGGCCCGCGTCCAGGACTTCATTTCGTCCACTTCTCGGCGTCGGGATCTAAAACCCTTGGTTGAAATAGTCCCCAGGGTCTTGCAGGGGTCGAAACACCGAGCCGATCCCACGGGTCGCGAATTCGCTCGCGGCCTGGTCGACGAAACCCGGCCGAGACCGTCGGCGAACGGGGAGATCCTGATGAAGCGCATAGAAGGCCTTGACCGCAGCGCCTCGGCCAGTCGGCCGACCACGCATTCCCTGCCCTTAATCCCGAGCCCGAACGTCGCGCCGAACTCGATTCGGCCGGGCGGCGAGTTTCGCAAGAAGGCGAGCAATTCCGGGGCGTTCTCGCGCAGAGGCCCGGCGCCGTCGTTCAGAACAGTGAGAACTTTCCGAGCTTGAAGCGGAACATCAAGCTCTCGGTGCCGTTGCTGCTCAGTGCCGGTAGCGTCGCCGGGCCGCGTGGACGTTTCGGATCACGGTCACGGGTATCCGATGGCCGAGGGGCTTGATCTTTCGGGTCGCCCCGAAGGGCGAGTCGGCCGCCAGAGTGCCGACACATCGCACGTCGTCTGGGTCAAGCCCGGCACCGGTCGCCTGCGATTTCGCCAGGTCGCAGTGCTGTGGCAGGCCGACCACACGCGCCCCGGTCTGCGTGGCGATCGGCCCTGTCATGCACTCATGGTCGAAATGACCGTGGCCAAGGAAGATTGCCTTCGGCGTTAAGGCGGTGAGCTGGTCGTAGTTGATCGGGGTGTAGCCCGTCGCTGCCGGGGACTGCGGCGGTGCCCCGTCGAAACCCGCACGAGGCCGGCTGATCGCTGTTGAGGTAAGTGTCGAGAGGACGACCTTCCCGTTGAACGACACCGCGAGGCTGGAGACCCCGAACCAGGAGACGATCACCCGATTCTCTGGCAAGCTGCCGCGACGGTCGACATTCTTCGGCCCGAAGACAGCCTCACGCGCCTCGATCGTTGCCTTCGATTGCCGCGAACCGCCGCGTTTGCAGTCGCCGCGACTGCCAAGAGGAGGACGAGATGCCGATCCCAAGGATCGCTCTGCGGCGTCGTGATCTCTTCATCCCTCTCCCTGATGGCCTGGCGAGAGCAGAATGATGCCCGAATGACTGGCGCGACGAATCGTGCCGCTTTGGACGAAAAGCGTGGGTCTTTACGCAGTCACTGGCTCGGCCCCACGAGCCCGGGCGTCCCAGGCCGCGAGATAGGCATTGAGCAGCCCAGCCGCTTCCTCCTCGTTCCCCGGCATCAGATGCCCGTAGCGATCAAGGGTGATCCCGATGTTGGCGTGGCCGATGTAGGTCGACAGCGCTTTCGCGTTCACACCGGCGGCGATCATCAGCGACGCGAACGTGTGGCGACACTCGTGCAGGGTGATCCGGTCAAGCCCAGCGGCCTCCCACGCCCCGTCAGCGCGCTCGGAAAGACGCCGAGGGATGAATGGCGACGTCCCGCCGAACGCCGGCCCCGTCCCCCAGTCTGCAGCCGATGCTCGTCGAGGTAATCGCGGAGGACAGCCGGCAATCGGCACCTTGCGGCGCCCGGCGTGGGTCTTGAGTTCGATTGGTCCCTCGACGATGTCCCAGGACCGCTCGACGCGGATCACACCGGCGGCAAGGTCGAGGTCGGTCCACTTGAGCGCCATAAGTTCGCCACGGCGCAGGCCGGCGTACATCGCCGTTGCCCACACCGGGCGATCCGCGGAGGGCAGAGCGGCGATGAGTCGCGCCGCCTCACCGGGCGAGGCGATTCGCTCCCGGCGGCCGACGACGGCCGGTAGTTCAAGCCCGCGAGTTGGGTTGACGGCAACCTCCCCGCGCCTCAGAGCGCGTCGATAGATCGCGCGCAGCGGGTTCAGAGCAGTGGTGATCGTGCTTGGACTTGCCCCTCGCGCGAGCAGCTGATCGACAAAGTCCTGGACCTCGACGACCCGGAGTTCGGTGACTTTCGTCGCCCCGAACTCCGGAAGCACTTCGCGACGCATCGCCTTTTCGTAACCCCGAATCGCGCTCGGCTTGTATCGGCTCACCCGAGCGGGTGCGAACGTTCCCCTGCTTCGCGCCCTCGTGCCAGGCCCCCCATGCCTCTCGAATCGTCGTCGGTGACGGCGCCCGCATCGTGCCCTTGCGCAGAGCGGTTTGTGCATCTCCACGCCAGGCTTTCGCCGCTGCCGCCGTGGGGAAGCTGCGACGGATCAGCTTGGCGTCGACGTTCGACCACACGGACGCCCGGTAGCTCGGATCGCAACCGCACCGGCCACCGCTCAGAGAGCGGCAGCCTTTGCGGTGCCGGACTTCGACTCCCTCGGCCATCAGGACGCCTCCGCCCAGGTCGTCAGGGACCGCGACCGGCGGATCACTTACTTTTGGTAAGTGAGCGATTTCGCCAGCTTCGCCGCCGGCGTCGGGCTCGCGCTCGAGCCGTTCCAGCGGCGGATCGCGCCGGGCGCTCTGCTCCGACGTCGAGGAGGTCGTCGTCCTCCTGCCACGCGGAACGGCAAGACGACGCTGCTCGCCGCCTACGCGCTCTGGCACCTGCTCGAGATCGAGGACGCGCGGGTCAACTTCACCGCCGGCACCCGGGAGCAGGCGGCGATCGCCTACGAGCACGCGGTCGACTTCGCCCATCGGCTCGGCGACGATCGACTCCACGCGACCCGCCGCGAGCTTCATTTCCGACCCGACCCGAGCTCGCGCCGCTTCACCCGGTTCATGCGCGTCCGGCCCGGCGAGGCCGACGCGCTCCAGGGCCTCGACTCGACCCTGGCGGTGATCGACGAGATGCACACCGCGACCGACGCGGCCGCCTACGTCGCGATGCACGGCTAGCTTGAAGGTCGCGGGCGCGAAGCTGCGGATCATCTCGACCGCGGCGCCCTCGGCCGACTCCCCGCTCGGGCGGTTGCGCGCCCGCGCGCTCGCGCTACCCGGCGCGAAGCGAAGGGGCGCCGTGGTCGAGGCGAAGGGGCCGGACCTGCACCTGCTGGAGTGGTCCTGCCCCGACGGGACGGAGCTCACCGATCGCCGCCGCATCCTCGCCGCGAACCCGGCCTCGTGGCGGACCTGGGAGGTTCTGCGCAAGCGCCGCGACGCGGTCCCCGAGTCGAGCTTCCGCCGCTACTTCATGAATCAGCACGCGGCGATCAGCGAGTCGGCTGGCTGCCGGCCGGCGCCTGGGCGAAGTGCCGGGCCGACTACGCGATCGAGGCCGGCGAGCGCGTGTTCGCCGGGATCGACATCGGCGGCAGCCGCGCCGCGACCGCGCTCGTCTGGGTCACCGAGGACCTGCGGGTCGGCGTGCAGACGTGGGAGGGCGAGGAAGCGGTGATCTACGCCGAGGCCGCGCTGCGCGAGCTGGCCGAGCGGTACGTGATCGTCGAGGCCGCCTTCGATCCCTGGCGGTTCGGCGCGCAGGCGCTCGACCTGTCAAGCGCCGGCCTGCGGATGGTCCAGTTCCCGCAGAACGACTCCCGACTCGTCCCGGCCGCGGAGCGGCTCTCGGCGGCGATCCTGGAGCGGCGCCTGCGCCACCCCGGCGATCCGGTCCTCGATGCCCACGTCGCCGCCGCGGTCGCGAAGCAGACTCAGCGCGGCGCCCGGATCGCCCACGCCGGCGGGCGGCATCCTCGAACCGGATCGACGCGGTGATCGCGCTGGCGATGGCCGTCGATCGGGCCGAGAATCAGCCCGAGCCGGTGCGGTTGGTCGGGTGGCTGTAGCGCGACCCTGCCTCGGCTGCGGCCGCTTGATCGAGGCCGGGAGCCGCTGCGCCCGCTGCCAGCTCCGCCGCCCGCGCGGGTAGACCGTGGCGACGGACCCGGGAGGTCGTGTTCGCCCGCTACGGCCGGACCTGCTGGCGATGCGGCGCATTCGCCACCGACGTGGACCACGTGACCCCGATCGCCGACGGTGGCGGCGATTCGCTGGCGAACCTGCGGCCGTCCTGCGCTCGCTGTAACCGGGGCTGGCGCTGACGCCGCGAGGCATGCTTGACGGTCCCCCCGCCGCCCGGTTAAGTTGGGCAGCATGAAACGCCCAGGTCCCCTCGTGGCCCTGGCGACCGCGGTATCTGCCGGCGTGCTCCTCAATCGCTGCACCGGCTCTCGCCGACCCACCAAGGTCACCTGGCCGACTGCGATCAAAGTCCAGGCCGCGCCCGCGACCGAGAACGACATTGAGATTCTCTACCACTTCATTCAGGACACGGCCCCGACCGCACAACCCGGGGACGGCCTCTGGACCCACGTGATCTTCGAGGGCGCCGGCATCACCACCGTCGAGCACACCGACCGGCCGAGCTGCTTCCTGCCTTCGCCCGAGAACCAGCTTCCTCCGAAATCGGTCCACTGTCCGGATGGCACCAGCGTGGAGTCCTACCCCGGGGTCGGGGAAGACTTCGCGGTCTTCCTCGAAGATCGCAACGACGTGTTCGAGTCCGGCAGATAGTACCGGCGTGGCCTGGGACCCGGAAATCCGGGGCACTGTAGGGTCGGTCGGCGAGTTCGAGGTTCACGCCGGCCCGGGGAACGACAAGGTCTACGGGAACGAACAGTTCTGCTTCGTGGCGATCCAGGCCGAGGAGGAGGAGTTCGATCCGGAGTCCGTTACTGGACCCAGGACGACCTTAACGGCGATCAGGGCAGCGACCTCCTGGTCGGCGGGCAGGGAGCCGACTATCTCTCGGGCGGCCCTGGCGCCGACACCCTCAACGGCGGCATCGAGGCCATCGAGGACGCCTTCTACACGGGCAAGGACGACACTCTTTTCGGCGGCTCGGGCAACGACCTGCTCAAGGCATGGCACGCCGACCGCGACCTCGCAATCAACTGCGGGCCGGGCAAGCGGGACAAGGCGATCATCGACAGGGGGCTTGATCCGAGGCCGAAGGGGTGCGAGCGCGTCAAGAAGAAGCCTCCGGCCGAGGCAATCGAACGCGGCCAAGGGTGACCAAGAGATAAGCCGCGTCGCTCTCTGAGTAGTTCGCTTGGACGAAAAGCGCAGCTTTGCGCGCGCCGGTCGCTGGTGCTGTGTCCGGTCGGGGCAGCTCTAAGAATCCGCTGAGCCCGCCTGCCGGGCGCTGCCACCGAGCTCGGCATGGCAAGGTCCTAACGCCCGGGCGGTGTGAGAGGTGCGGGCAACGGAAGGACCCATGACAACCAGCCTGAGCAACATCGTCGCGGCAATCGTGCTGCTAGGGGTCGTCGGCCTCATCGCCAGCGGCTGCGGCGACGACGCCAGCGAGGGGCAAGGCGGGGGACCTGAGCGGCGTCCCGTCGACCACTAACGAAGCGGGCGCGGGCGTCGCCACGAAAGCAGGCGACGTTCTCGGGGACGATGGGGGCGGCTCGTGGTCCGGGCCGCCGCCGTCGAAGTGACCGCGTAGTCGACACAGGCCGGGACGCGCCCGCGCGGAGTCGTCTCTCTCGGGCTGGTGTCCGCTCGGTGAACCGGGGCGAGCCCTAAGAACCCCCCGACGCGGGCCCTGCGCCCTTAGCCGCCGGTCGCGGTTCGGCTCAGCCGACGACCTTGAACTTGTCCTTCGCCGCAGAGGGATCGACGTTGCCAGCAGCGTCGATCGCGCGGACCCTGAACTTGTGCTTGCCGGCGTCGAGGCGCCTGACCTTCTTCGCCGACCCACAGGGCCTGAACGCCTTCTTGTCCACCCTGCACTCGAACGTCGAGCCGGGTTCGGAGGAGGTGAACCTGAACTTGAGCTTGGTCTTGTCGGTCTTGTTCCGTGCGCCCTTGGTGATCTTGGTCTGCGGCGCGGTGGTGTCGGGCGGGGTGCTGTCGGGCGGAGTGGTATCGGGCGGAGTGGTATCGGGCCGGTGGGGAAGGTCGTCGACCGCGACGCCCTCCGCGTCGTAGAGGGCGTCCTCCAGGTCGTCAAAGCTGCCGATGAAGCTCTGGTCGACGCCGGTGCCGTCGAGGTTGGCGCGGCCGATCATGGTGTAATTCGTCCAGTAGACGTGGTCTGCGTCGACCGCGAGTGCGCCCGTGGAACTCGTGTGGCCGGGGATGAAGGGGGTCGGGGTCCGACACCGTCGAGGTCGGTGCGGAAGATCTGGCCGGTGGCGCCAGTCCGTCCAGTAGAGGTAGTGAGCGTCGACGGCGAGCCCTCGACCGCCGCCCCGAATGAAGGCCCGGTCGACGCCGGTGCCGTCGAGGTTGGCGCGGCCGATCGTGGTGGAGGGGAAGCCGCCCGTCCAGTAGACGTGACCGCCGTCAAGCGCGACGCCCTGCGGGAGGGTGACGTAGGTGATGAAGTTCGGGTTGGCGCCGGTGCCGTCGAGGTTGGCGCGGCCGATCGAGCCCGAGCCGACTGGACCCGCGATTCACCCAGTAGACGTGGTTGGCGTCGACCGCGACGCCACCGGGCGTTATCGGCGCCACCGATGAAGCTCGGTTGACGTCGGTGCCGTCGAGGTCGGCGCGGCCGATCGAGCTCGTGGCGGTATTCGCCCAGTAGACATGGCCGGCGTCGACCGCGACGCCAAGCGGGTCTTCGGCGCCGGTGATGAAGCTCCGGTTGACGTTGGTGCCGTCGAGGTCGGCGCGGCCGATCGTGTCCGTGCCGTAGTTCGCCCAGTAGACGTAGGCGTCGGCTGCCTGCGCCCCGAGCGCCATCACACCGGCCGCAGCCACGCCGATCACAATCGCGAATCGCTTACCCATGTCGTCTTTCCCGTCCGTGGGCAAGCAACATTCGCCGACCCCCCATTTCTCGCACGTCAGCGTGCCCCAGGGAAAGTAGCTGCTGAGCGCCGCTCCGGGTGTGACGGCGTCACACAACGGCAGAGGAGATTCTGCTTCGACATCGCCACGCAGCACCTCGCGCCCCGGCTTTACTCCGCCAGCGGGTCGTGCACCGCGCGAGCGAGAACCGGGCTCCCATCCGGCCTGATCACAACGCAGCCGACGTGGCCGGGGATCAGCGGAGCCAGCGATCCGACCGCGTGCACGTCCTCGCCGCAGTTGGCGAAGAAGGTACCGTCGCCGCCGTCCATGCCGCCGCCGTTGACGACCAGCGCCTCGTGGCCGTCCTCCAAGGTCATCCACTCGATCGACTGCTGGTCGAGGTCGAGCCAGGGGATGCGCGCGGCGATCCGATCGAGGAGCATCAAGCGATCCGCTTCGGTCGGGTTCAGGTCTTCGGTCATCGGTCTTCCTCTGATTCTGGGTCGGTCGTCGGTCGTGGTGGCATAGGTCGCACATTCCCGGCATCCCACTCTCAGCCGGTATGAGCAGACCTCGATGCAGCTCCCTGATCGGATCGGCGGTGAGTCCCCGGCACCCGAGTTCCCCTCCGAGCTGGGCATCGCGCCTTTGCTCCCTGACGTGGCGATGTGCGCCACCGGTTCGCGGGCCGACCGAATCCAGTCGTTAGGTCCCTTGCCATGGGCGGGCGTGCTCGACTCCCGCCACCGATCGCAGGGCGTTGTTCGGCGCGGGTCAGGCCATCGCGCCTCCGACGGCTCGGGTGCGGTGCAGTTGCGGTGCAGTCGGAGTCCGATCCGAGCGGTCTTGAGCGGTTCCCCAGCGGTCGAGCCTGGCTTTACCAAGCGGAATCCCGCTTGGTCCCGGGGCTGCCCTTAGATGTGGTACATGCCCGCACCGACCTCGTCGGCCTCCCGGCGGGCGATGTCGGCGATCGTCGTGCGGCTGAACACGTCGCGCAGGGCCTCGACCCCCTCCTTCCAGATCCCGCCGGCCTCGTCGGCCTCGGCCCCGACCTTGCCGTCGAGTGCCTGGACGACCTCGATCACCGTGATCTGGTCGGCCGGGCGGGCGAGCCGGTAGCCGCCCTTGACGCCCCGCTGGCTGACGAGCAGACCGTCGCGCCGCAGGGTCGAGAACAGCTGCTCGAGGAACTGGACCGGCATGTCGCGGCGCTCGGCGACCTGGGCGATCGGGACCGGGCGCTCGCCGGAGCGCGCGAGCTCGGCCATGGCGACGACCGCGTAGCGCGACTTCGAGGTCACCGAGATCATCCCGCCTGGCCCTCCGGCGTTCGCATCGCTCAAGGTTGTAACGGATGTCGGCGGAAAAACCTCGCTCCTACCGGAGGTCGGGCCGACCGCCCTTGCGAAGCTGGCTAGGATGCGTCGCGCGGCCGCTGAGAGGAGCCGTAAGCCGGTCGGACATCCACGATCGGCGCCACTAGATCCGCCGGAAGTCCACCGGCCCGGGGCAATGCAATGAACGACGAACGACGCTGCCTGGTCATCGACAAGCAGCCCGCGATCCGCCTGGGGGTCCGCGGGCTGCTCGCCGACAGCTACGAGGTCGAGGAGGCCGAGGACGGTCGCGACGCAATCGACGTGATCACCACGATCGGCGACTTCGACGTGGCGATCGTCGAGCTCGCCGCGGTCGACCGCGGCGAGCTCACCGGGCTGGCCGCGATCAGGGCGCTGCGCCGGGCGCGCCCGGGGCTCGGGATCGTCGCGCACGGCTCACGCCCGGAGCGGCACGCCGCCAACGGGGCGATCGACGCCGGCGCCACCGCCTACGTCGCCAAGAGCTCACCGGTGGCCGAGCTCGAGCGGGCGGTCGATGCGGCGGCCGAAGCGGAGACCTTCGTCGACCCGGCGGCGCGCCGTAACGGCGACCGGAAGCTGACCCGTCGCCAGCGCGAGATCCTGCAGTTGTACGCCAACGGGCTCTCCACCGAGCACGTGGCCCAGCATCTCGGGCTCAGCACCGAGACGGTCAGGACCCACACCAAGGCGGTCCTCTCGCGGCTCGAGGCCCGCGACCGCACGCATGCGGTCGCGATCGGTCTCCGCTCCAGCCTCATCGAGTAGCGCCCGCACGACGACGTGGCGGGCTCGTGCTCAGAGCCAGCCGCGGTCCCGGGCGAGGAGCACAGCCTGAGCGCGGTCGACCGCGCCGATCTTGCGATAGACGTTGTGCAGGTGGGTGCGCACCGTGCTCACCGAGAGTGAGAGCTCGGCGGCGATCTGCTTGTAGACCTTGCCCTCGGCGAGCCCGCGCAGGGCCTCGAGCTCGCGCACCGACAGCGGGCACGGCTCGCTTGCGCGGCGGCGTCGTTCGCCGACGTGCGGGAACTCGAAGAGCAACGCGTTCAGGCCGGCCTCGTCGATCTCCAGCGCGGCGGCGGTCTCCCGCATCGCCTCGGCCGAAACCGAGTCGCCGGCGGCGTGGTGCACGACCAGGTCGGCAAGCCGGATCGCGGCCGCGTGGCCGGTCGCGTCGGCCGCGTGATGACGCTCGACCGCCGCTGCGACCGCCGGCGGCAGGCCCCACCGGCGAACGAGGACCGCGCCGACGAGGGCGTGGTCGATCCCGAGCTCGCGGCGCTCCCGGCGAGCGCGCTCCTCGGGCGGCTCGCCGGCGCGCTCCGGCGCCTGCTCGTCGCCGTAGAGCTCGATCAGGACCAGCTTGCCGACATCGTGCAGCAACGCGGCCACGGCGAGCTCGTCGCGCTGCGGGAGGCGCGCCAGGTCGCCGATCCGCTCGGCGCCGATCCGCACGGCGACCCCGTGACGCCGGAAGCGCTCGTTGCGCACCGAGGACGGGCCCGGCTGATCGAGCACGTCGTAGGTCTCGAGCCCGGCGACGAGCGAGCGGACGCCGACCGCGTCCAGGTACTCGACCGCCTCCCGGACCCCGCCCGTGCGCCCGGCGGGCCCGTCGCCGTTGTTGGCGGCGCGCATCACCGCGATCGCGAGCGCCGTATCGGCCTCGATCGCCTCGGCGACCTCGCCCGAGGAAGGCGCTTGGCGCTCGCAGCGGTCGATCAGGCGCCTGCGCGCCTCCGCCAGCGCCGGCATCCCGGTGACCGCGTCGAAGGCGTCGGCCAGCCGCGTGCCGCCGACTCCCGCGCGACGCTCCCCCCGCTTGGCCCGGTTGCCCTTCGTGGCTTGGCTCATCGTCAGCTTCTCATGCCTTTGCGCGCGCGGTTGCGCACGCTCACCTCTTAGATCGGCAGCCGAGCGCGCTTGTTTAGCTCCCCGGCCCGATCAGGCAGCCGGGGCGGCATCCTGCAGGCGTTCCAGCGCCGCCTCCACCCGTGCGATCGCTTCCTCGCGTCCGAGCGCGGCAAGCGACTCGAAGATCCCCGGCGACACGGTCGTGCCGGTGATCGCCACCCGCAACGGCTGATAGAGGTCGCGCGGCTTGGCCTGCAAGCGCTCCGCGAGCTCGCCGAGCCGCGCCTCGAGCGTTGCCGCGTCGAAGGGCTCCGCGGCGCGCAGGACCTCGAGCGCTGCGGCCAGCGTCGAGGTGACGCCGTCGCGCTCCATCACCTTCGACCAGGCGTTCGGATCGTCCACCGGCGGCTCGAACAGGAACGCGATCAACGGCCAGAGCTCCTCGAGGGTCTGCGCCTTCTCCTGCGCGATTGCGCAGGCGGCCGCGAGCCGCTCGCGGTCGGCGCCGGCCGCGCCGTGGCCGGCGCGCTCGAGCGCCGCCGCGGTGGCCTCGACGTACTGATCGAGCGGCAGCTCGCGCATGTAGCGCCCGTTGAGCCATCGCAGCTTGCCCTCGTCGAAGATCGCCGACGAGCGCCCCACCCGATCGATCGAGAACTGCTCGACGAGCTCGGCGGTCGAGAGGATCGTCTGGTCGTCCTCGGCTCCCCAGCCGAGCAGCGCGAGGTAGTTGCGCACCGCCGCCGGCAGGTAGCCCGCGTCGCGGAGCCCCTGCACCGAGGCGGCACCGTGGCGCTTGGAGAGCTTCTTGCCGTCGGGCCCGTGGAGGAGCGGCAGGTGCGCATAGCGAGGCGGCGCTGCCCCGAGCGCTTCGATGACGAGCAGCTGCTTGGGGGTGTTGGAGAGGTGATCGTCGCCGCGGATCACGTCGGTGATCCCCATCTCGAGGTCGTCGACGGCAACCGCAAAGTTGTAGAGGGGAGTGCCGTCGCCGCGCGCGATCACGAGGTCGTCGGTGAGCCTGTTCTCGAACCTCACCGGGCCGCGGATCAGGTCCTCGACCACGGTCTCGCCCTCGTCCGGGACGCGGAGGCGGATCGCGGCCCCCTCCCCCGGCCGCGCGCGACCGCGGTACCCGGCGTTGCCGTGAGCCTGCTTGTAGGCGCGCACCTCGTCGCCCGTCGCGGTGTCGGGATACGCCTTGCCCGCCTCGACCAGCTCGGCGATCCGCTCGCGGTGGCGGTCTGCGCGCTCGGCCTGGCTGAGCGGACCGGCGTCCCAGTCGAGCTCGAGCCAGCGCAGCGCCTCGAGGATCTGCTCGACGTTCTCCGGGGTCGAACGCTCGCGGTCGGTGTCCTCGATCCGCAGCACCAGGGTCCCGCCAGTCCCGCGCGCGAAGAGCCAGTTGTAGAGTGCCGTGCGCGCTCCGCCGATATGCAGGGCACCGGTCGGCGACGGAGCGAAGCGAGCTCTCGGGGACTGATTCACGACTTTGCTGACCGGCGCGCATGTTTCCACAGCATCCGCGCCCTCCCCCTCCTACCGCTCCACCATGCGGGAAACGGCCATCGGCGCCATAGCGTCGGCGCCGCCAGTGCCCATTAGTGCCGCAGCGGAATGGGAACCGGCCGGCGCTTTCGAGCCGGTCGAGCAACGCTCGACCTCGTCGGTGAGTGGGACGAGGGTGATCTCCGGCATGGCGAGGCACCCTAACCCGCGAGATACTGCGCGGGCGATGTCGCAGGAGAAACGCGACCTGCTCGATTGGCTGCTGTTGCGAGCGCCCGCCGTCGGAACGGCGTTCACGGCGGGCATCGTCCGGCTCAAGCTCGGCTCGCCGCTCAGGAGACGGTTGATGCCCTACGCGATCAAGCGGGGCTTTAGCGCGGTGGCACGCAGCGACGTGGACGTAAGCGTGCTCCTTTACGAGCCCGGCACGGAGGTCTTCATGCATGGCATGGACAGCGTTGGCGTGGGAGGCTGCTTTCGCGGGCGCGAGGGGGTCCGGGCGCTCTACCGCGAGATCGACTCGGCCTTCGATCCCTGGGGGTGGACGATCGACCGGCTGGTCGACGGCGGCGATCGCCTCGCGGTGAGAGGCGACTTCGTCGGCTACGGGCGCGGCAGCGGCGTGAAGACCGAGCTGACATCCGGCGGAACGGCCATGGAGCTCTCCACGCGAGGCAAGATCGCCCGCCAGGAGTGGTTCGTCGAGCAGAACGGCTGGCAGCGGACCCTCGAAGCCGCCGGGCTGTCGGAATAGCTCAGCGGTCACGGCCTTCGCCGCCTCTGGCGCCTAGGCACCAGTGCCCGAACCGCCCGAATCAGCCCGAATCCGATCTAATCCGAGCTCCGAGCAGACGAGATCGCTAGGGTGCCGGAAATGGCTTGTCAGAGCGGGAAAGCGCGGGCGCGGTGCTGATCGGCGCGCATGTTTCCACAGCGGGCGGGCTCGCCAACGTCGTCGAGCGCGGAGTCGAGACCGGCTCGGACGCGATCCAGATCTTCAACCAGAGCCCGAGGATGTGGCGGCCGACGCGCTACTCAGAGGACGACTTCGCCGAGTTTCGCGAGGCGGCCGGCGCCTCGCGGATCCGCTCGACGACGATCCACGCGGTCTATCTGATCAACTGCGCGAGCAGGGAGCGCGAGATCCGGGCGAAGTCGATCGCCTCGCTCACCCACGCGCTGCGGGTGGGCGACGGGATCGGCGCGACCGGCGTGGTCCTCCACGCCGGGGCGCGCAAGGGTGAGCCGCTCGCCCCTTCGATCAAGCGCGCCGCGAAGGCGATCGCCGCGGCGCTCTCCGACTCCGATCGGTGCCCGGTGCTGCTCGAGAACACCGCCGGCACCCAGGGCCCGCTGGGCCGTGACTTCGACGAGCTCGGGGAGCTGGTGGATCAGCTGGACGGCGATCGGCGGGTGGGCATCTGCATCGACTGCTGCCACCTGCTCGCCTCGGGCTTCGAGCTCCGTTCGGTCGAGGCGCTGGACGAAGTCGTCGCCGAGCTCGACGCGAAGGTCGGCCTCGAGCGGCTCCGGTGCCTGCACCTGAACGATTCGAAGATCCCGCTCGGCGGCAACCGTGACCGCCACGCCAACCTCGGCCAGGGCGAGATCGGCGAGCGCGGGCTCTCGGTCTTCCTCTCGGATCCGCGCTTCGACGAGCTGCCGACCCTGATCGAGACGGGAGGTACCGACGGCACCCCGACCCGCGCCGACGTCGAGCTCGCGCGGAAGCTGCGAAAGCGCGGCCTCGCCGCCCGCCGGAGGCGGGCGGCGAAGTCGCGCTAGGCCCTGCTAGGTGAGCCTGTCGCTCGGCTCGCGCGAAACCGCGCGCTGCAGGACGAGGCCGAGTCCGGTGACGGCGAGCGCGACCGCGGCCATCGCGATCACGTCGAAGCCGGTGAACGGAAGCGGCCCAACGTTGCCCCCGAGCCCGTCCCCGGTGCTCGGAGGCTGATCGTCCCCACCCGTGCTGACTTGCGTCAGCCGGTCCCCATACTGACTGGTGGTCGGATCTGCCTGCTGTGCTCCAGCGAGCGCCGGGACGAGCAGCGACGCGAGCATCGCGACGACGAGCAGTCCGGCGATCTTCGTCTTCAGGTTCTGAGTGGTGCGCAAGATACGAGTCTCCTTCGCGGAAATTGGGAGATGAACTGGGTCCAGAGTAGGTCCGCCCGGTGAGACCACCGTGAGCGTGGGATGAGAATGGCTCTCATGCTCGCGCCTGTCTCATCCCCCTCTCATCCCCCTCTCATCCACGCCCGCGACGCTTGTCCGCGGATGCGCATCGAGTCGTGCCAGGGGGCGCGGGGGTGATTCGGCGACCCTCCCGCATTGTGATCGCCCAGGCGATCGTCGTCGGCCTGCTCGTGGTGATCGTCTCGATCACGCTCCTGGGGCCCGAGGAGAACACACCGCTGTCGGGGATCGAGACTCCGGGCGAGCGGGTTCCGCGGCCGCCCGGGGGCGACGCGGGCCAGCGCGACGACGCCGAGGGAGGCCGCCGCGGCGACCGCGAGGGCGACCGCGGCAGGGGCGGCGATCGCCAGGGCACCGGCGACGCGGGCCCGCCGGTGGCGTCGGGGGTTGCCGGTAGCGAGAGCCCGGCCGGCGTTGCTCCTCCCGCCGCCGATGACGGGGGCGATGCGGGCTCGCCGACCGACGATCAATACGCGGACACCCTCACCCGGCTGGCCGAGCGACTCAACTGACGCACGGCGGCTGCCGTGCGGCCGAGCGTCGATCCCGGATAAAGTCAGCGCCGTGTTGATCGACTCGCGGGCCCGCGCCGAGGAGGGGGAGGCCGCCGGCAGCGCGGACGAGCGCCGATCGTTGCTGGCCGGGGTCCGCACGCGGGTGCTGATCTCCTTCCTCGCCCTGCTGGTGCTCTCGACCGCGGCATCGGTCCTGGTCCTGCGCCAGGTGATGCTCTCGCGGATCGGCGAGCAGGTCGAGCAGGACCTGGCCCGAAACGTGGAGTCGCTGCAGGACGTCTCGGAGCTCGGTCAGCCACGCAACGGCCGCCCGTTCACCGATGTCGAGCAGCTCTTCGAGACCTACCTGAGCCGCTCGGCCGCCCCCTCCGACGGGGCCCTGGTCACGTTCATGGACGGCGAGCTCTTCAGCGTCAAGGTCGCCAACCCGGGCGAGGAGGCGCTCGGCGCCTCCTACCCGTCCGTCGCCGAGATCGACAGCCCGACGCAGCGGCGAGCTCGAGACCGACCTCGGCGAGACCCGCTACGTCGCGATCCCCGTCTCCATCGGAGACAGCCGCGGGGTCCTGGTCGCCGCCTCGCTGACCGCCGACGAGCGCGACCAGGTGGAAAGCGCGGTGCGGATCGCGATCGGGGTCTCGATCGTCGTCCTGCTGCTGGCCTCGCTGTTCATCTGGCTCGCCGCCGGTCGCGCGATCGCTCCCCTGAACGCGCTCTCGCGCACCGCCAGGCAGATCTCCGAGACCGACCTGTCGAGCCGGATCCCGGTTCGCGGCAACGACGAGATCGCGGAGCTCGGGCGGACCTTCAACGGGATGCTCGATCGGCTCGAGACGGCGTTCGCCCACCAGAAGGACTTCCTCTCCGACGTCAGCCACGAGCTGCGGACGCCGATCACCGTCGTGCGCGGCCACCTGGAGACCCTCGGCGACTCGCCGCAGGAACGCGAGGAGGCGATCGCTGTGATCCAGGAGGAGCTCGACCGGATGAGCCGTTACGTCGACGACCTGCTCCTGCTCGCCAAGGCGCCGCGGCCCGACTTCCTGCGCACCGGCCCGGTCGATCTCGACCTGTTCACCCATGACCTCTTCGCCAAGGCGCGCAGCCTGGGCGACCGCGAGTGGCGCCTCGACGGCACCGGGGTCGGGATCGTGGTCGCCGATCAGCAACGGCTCACGCAGGCGATCATGAACCTCGCGGACAACGCGGTCCGCTACACGCGCAACGGGGACGCGATCTGGCTCGGCAGCTCCCTGGTCGGCGATCGCGCCCGGCTCTGGGTGCGCGACGAGGGCCCCGGGATCGAGGCGGGCGACCGCGATCGCATCTTCGACCGCTACGAGCGCGGCGACGCCGGCTCGCAGGCCGCCGACGGGGCCGGCCTGGGGCTCTCGATCGTCGACGCGATCGCCAAGGCGCACGGCGGCTGGGTCGAGCTCGACTCGCGCCTCGGGCTGGGCTCGACCTTCACCATCGTCCTCCCCACCGCCCCGGCGCCAACATGAGCCGGATCCTGATCGCGGAGGACGAGGCGCGCCTGGCCTCGTTTCTGGAGAAGGGACTGCGGGCGAGCGGCTTCACGACCACGGTCGTCGGCGACGGGATCACGGCCGAGACCCTCGCGAACGGGGGCGATTTCGATCTGCTGATCCTGGACCTCAGCCTGCCCCGCAAGGGCGGCCTCGAGGTCCTCCGCGACCTGCGGAGCGCCGGCCGGAGGCTTCCGGTGATCGTGCTGACCGCGCGTAGCGACCCCCACGACCGGGTGGCCGGGCTCGAGAGCGGCGCCAACGACTACCTGCCGAAACCGTTCCATTTCGAGGAGCTGGTGGCGCGGATCCGAGTCCAGCTCCGCGGCGGCGACCCGGCCGCCGAGGAGACCCAGCTGCGAGTCGGTGCCGTCGCCCTCGACCTCCGCACCCGCTGGGCCAGCGTCGCCGGCGACACGGTGGAGCTCAGCGCGCGCGAGTTCGAGCTCCTGCGCACGTTCCTCCAGCACCCGAACCAGGTCTTGAGCCGCGAGCAGCTCCTGGCCCGGGTCTGGGGCTACGACTACGACCCCGGCTCGAACGTCGTCGACGTCTACGTCGGTTACCTGCGCAAGAAGCTCGGCCAGGACAAGTTCGAAACCGTGCGCGGCGTCGGCTACAGGTTCAGGGCGTAGTCGAGAGACACGGCGCACGCCCGGACGCCGAAGCACAAGAAGAAGCTCGCGGCGTAGTCGCGGGCCAGTGAGTCGGGGCGAGAGCGGAGGACGTGGCGCGAGTTATTGCGATTCGCGGAGCGAATTGCGCAGGTCGAAGGCGCGGATCCCCTCAGGTCCCTCGTCGGTGCAGTCGAAGAACCGTGGGTTGACGCAGGCGAACGAGGCGCCGGCGCCCTCGTAGCACGGCTCGACCCGGAACTGGCACTGCGGCAGCGGGTCGCCGGCCATCTTGATCCCGCCGAAGCCCCCGTCGGCCTCGGCGAGCTCGAACATGTCGACGTCGATCTCGGCTCGAAAGACCTTGCGCATGCAGCCCATGTAGCGCGCGCCGGTGAGTTGGTCCTCGTAGCTGTAGAGGAACCGGCAGCCGAGCTCCAGGCAGCCCCGCGGCTCGATCAGCTTGTCGCAGAAGGTGCGGCAGCGCCGGCACTCGCTCGCCCTCGTCCCAGATCGCTGGACTGTCGCCACGAGTGAAGTCTAAGTCAGCCCGGGGCGCCTGGAGCGAACGATGACGCCCCCCCGCCCCGCGATACGGCTCCTGAGCCGTAGCGCCCAGCCGGGCAAGGAAGCAGGGAGCGTGGCGTGCTCTGCACGCGAGCGACCGATGACGCCGCCCGGCGCCGGCGATACGGCTCAGGCGGCGAGAGCCGCCGGGCCCAATAGCTGATCGAGCTCGGCGCGCAGGGCCGGCGACGGGGTGACCCGGTAGTCGGTGCCGAAGCGCAACCGCCGCACCCCCTCGCGGGTCCGCATCTCGAGCATGACCTCGTTCTCGCCCGGAAAGTCGCCGAACAGGGACTTGAGCTCGTCGATCAGGCCCGCGCCGAACTCGGCGGCGTTGACCTTCAGCACCAGCGGCCCGCTCGCCTGCAGCGCCCGCGCGCGCGCCGCGGCCAGCTCGTCGGCCCCCGGCTCGAACTCCTCGGCCTCCTGCACGACCACGCTCAGCTTGCCGCCCTCGCCCTTGTCGACCCGGCCGCGGATCACCACCACGCGATCGACCTCGATCGCCCCGGCGGCCTCGGACTCGGCATCGCGGACGAACAGCTCCAGGCGCCCCTCGAGGTCGTCGAGGGCGGCGAACATCACGTGCCCACCCCGCCGCGTGCGCACCTTCTTCGCCTCGGCGACGATCCCGCCGACCGTGACCCAGGCTCCGTCGGGTAGCGAGGCCACGTCGGCCAGCGGGCGCTCGACCCTGGCCCGCAGCGCCTCGCGCACCTCGCCCAGCGGATGGGCGGAGACGAACGTCCCCAGGGTCTCCTTCTCGAGTCGCAGCAGCTCGCGCTGATCGAACTCGCCGGCGGGCACCGGCGGGTGCCGCGGGGCGGCCAAGGTCGGCGCCCCGCCTCCCTCGGCGGGAGGGTGGTCGCCGCCGTCGAGGTCGAAGATCGAGCCCTGGCCGCGGCGCGAGTCCTCCTGGGACTTCACGCCCGCCGACTGCGCGCCCGCGAGCACCTCGAGCATCCCTCTGCGCGAGTCGCCCGTCGAGTCGAGCGCGCCGCACTTGACCAGGCACTCGATCGCGCGCTTGTTGACGGCGCGTGCATCGGCTCGCGCGCAGAAGTCCCAGATCGACTCGAAGCGCGCGGTCTCGCGGGCGGCGATGATCGTCTCGACCGCGGCGTGGCCGACGTTCTTGACCGCGTCGAGCCCGAAGCGGATCGAGTTGCCCGAGACGACGAACCCGTGGTCGGAGGAGTTGACGTCCGGCGGGAGCACCTCGATCCCCATCTCCTCGCAGCGGTTGACGAAGAACGGGACCTTGTCCTTGGTCGACATCACCGATGAGATCACCGCGGCCATGTACTCGGCCGGGTAGTTGGCCTTCAGGTAGGCGGTCCGGTAGGCGATCAGCGCGTAGCAGGCGGCATGGCTGCGGTTGAAGCTGTAGTCCGCGGCAGCCGTCATCAGCGACCAGAGGTCCTTGGCGACCCTCGGCTCGGTGCCTGAGGCGGCCGTGCCCTCGTAGAACATCCCCTCCATCGTCGCCATCAGCTCGCGCTTCTTCTTGCCGACCGCCTTGCGCAGGTCGTCGGCCTGCGCGGGGCTGAAGCCCGCGATCTGCTTCGCGATCTCCATCAGCTGCTCCTGGTAGATGCAGCAGCCGTAGGTGGTCTCGGTGATCGCCCGCAGCCGCTCGTCGGCGTAGGTGACGCTCGCCGGGTGGCGCTTGCCGCGCGCGTAGTCGTCGATGTAGCGCATCGCGCCCGGGCGGTAGAGCGAGACCAGGGCGACGATGTCGTCGAACGCGGTCGGTCGCACCTTGCGCAGCGCGTCGCGCATGCCCTCCGACTCGAGCTGGAAGACGCCGACCGAGTCGCCGCGGGCGAGCATCTCGTAGGTCGTCGTGTCGTCCATCGGGATCGCCTCGATGTCGCACTCGTCGCCGCGCGACCGGCGGATGATCTCGACCGCGTCCTCGATCACGTCGAGGTTGCGGAGCCCGAGGAAGTCCATCTTCAGCAGGCCGATCTCCTCGATCGGGTTCATCGAGTACTGGGTGACGATCTTGTACTGGCGCTCGGGCTTGCCGTTCGCGCCCCGCTCCGCAGCCGCCCCCCGGTCCTCCGCCAGCTGCAGGGGGACGATCTCGTCCAGCGGCCGGTCGGCGATCACCACGGCCGCGGCGTGGATCGAGTTGTTGCGGACGATCCCCTCGAGCCCCTGGGCGACGTCGACGATCCGCCTCAGGTCCTGGTCTGCATCGACCGCCTTGCGCAGCTCCTGGCCGGGTCGCAGGCAGTCCTCGAAGCTCGGGCTGCGGCCCATGATCGGCTCCGGGATCAGCTTCGCGGCCCGGTCGCCCGTGGCGTAGTCGTAGCCGAGCACGCGGGCCGAGTCGCGGGTCGCCGCGCGCGGCGCCATCTTGCCGAACGTGATGATCTGGGCCACCGACTCGCGGCCGTACTTCTCCTGGACGTAGCGAATCACCCGCTCGCGGCCGCGAACCGAGAAATCGATGTCGATGTCGGGCATCGACTTGCGTGCCGGGTTGAGGAAGCGCTCGAACAGCAGCTCGTTGGCGAGCGGGTCGAGGTCGGTGATGTTGAGCGCATAGGCCACGATCGAGCCGGCCGCGGAGCCGCGCCCGGGCCCGACGGCGATCCCGTTGTCCTTGGCGAAGCCGACGAAGTCCCAGACGATCAGGAAGTAGGAGTCGAAGCCCATGTCGGCGATCACGCCGAGCTCGAACTCGAGCCGCTCGAGCGCCTCGGCCGGCACCGGGTCGCCGTAGCGGCGGGCGAGCCCGTCGTGGGCGAGCCGTCGCAGCATCTCGCGCGGCTCCTCGCCGTCCGGGGTCGGGAAGCGGGGCAGCAGCAGCTTCCCGAGCTCGATCTCGACCTGGCAGCGGTCGGCGATCTCGAGCGTCGTCGGCACGGACTCGGGCCAGGCCGCGAACGCCTCCTCCATCTCGGCGGCGCTCTTGAGGAAGAACTCGTTGGTGTCGAAGGTCAGCTTCGGCTGCTCGAGCGTCGACTTGGTCTGCACGCAGAGGAGCGCCGCGTGGTTGGCGTGGTCCTCGCGGCGCAGGTAGTGGACGTCGGCGGTCGCGACCAGCGGCCGGCCGAGCTCGCGGGCGTAGCGGACGATCCCCTCGTTGGCCTTCGCCTGTTCGGCGATCCCGTTCGCCTGGATCTCGAAGTAGACGTCGTCGGCGCCGAACACCTGGACCAGGTCGTCGAGGTGAGCGCGGGCGTCGGTCGGGCGCTCCTCGACCAGGCGGCGGCAAAAACGAGACTGCAGGCAGCCGGTGAGCGCGATCACACCGTCGGCATGGCGGTCGAGCAGCTCCATGTCGACGTTCGCCTTGCCGCGCTTGAAGCCCTCGAGGAAGCCCGCCGAGGTGAGCTTGACCAGGTTGCGGAAGCCGGTGTCGTCGGCCGCCAGCAGGGTCAGGTGGTTGCGTTCGACCCGGCCCTCGGCGCGGCGGTCGTCGACCAGGTAGGCCTCGAGCCCGAGGATCGGCTTGATCTGATGCTCGCGACAGGCCTTGTAGTGCTCGACGGCGCCGTTCATCACGCCGTGGTCGGTGAGGCCGAGCGCCGGCATCCCGAGCTCGGCGGCTCGCGCTGCGAGGCCGCGGTCGACCTTGTCCGCTCCCCTGTTGACGATCTTGCAGGCGCCGTCGAGCAGCGAGTACTCGCTGTGGACGTGAAGGTGGACCACGCTCCCGCTCACCTTGCGATCATCGCAACCGGCTCGGTCGGCATCGACCCGCCAAGCCGCTAACTGCGAGGATCACCATCGCCTTGATCTGGCTGCTTCGACACGGCGACGCCGAGGACCAAGCCGCCGACGACTCGTCGCGTCGGCTGACAGCCAAGGGGGAGCGGCAGGCCCGCGCCGCGGGCGAGGCGCTGGCGGCGCTCGACGCCGGGATCGAGGCCTGCCTGACGAGCCCGAAGACGCGCTCGCTGGACACGGCGCGGATTGCCTGCGAGGCCCTCGGGATCGAGCCCGAGGTCAGCGACGCGCTGCGCGGCGGCGACTTCGACCCGGACGCGCTCGCCGCGGGCCGCGGGACGGTCCTGCTGGTCGGCCACGAACCGGACTTCTCGCGCGCGGTGCAGCGCGCCACCGGCGCCCGGGTGGAGATGAAGAAGGGCGGCCTGGCGGCGATCACGGGGCCGACGCTGGCGGCGCTGCTGCGGCCGCCTCAGATCCGGAGGATCGCCCGCGGGTAGCGCCGGTCTAGCCCGCGGCCCCGCCCCCGTTCGGCCGTCGCCGCTCCTCGCCCTCGTCGGGGACGGCCCGCAGGTGCCCGAGGGCGCGCTGGGTGCGCTCGTCGGACTCGCGCAGGCGGCGGTCGGCTTCGCGCAGCTGGGCCAGCAGCTCGAACAGCCGGTCACTTGCCTCGAGCGTCCCGGCGTGGCGCTCGATTCGCTGCGTCAGGTCCCGAGCGGTCACGGTCAGGGCGCGGATCGCCTCCGCCGCGGCGCTTTGCGCGCGCGTTGACACCGTTGCCTCGGCGATCCGAGCCGTTTGGGCGATCCGGTCCTCGGCGCCGCCGACGTCGGCGCGCAACCGGACCTCGAGCTCGCGCTCCTGGTCGCGGGCGACGTCCGCGAGGCGCCGCTCCGCGGTCGCAACGCTTCCCGCCAGTGATTCCTCGGCCGCTTGGCCGCGCTCGCCGACCGCCTGCTCGGACAACCGGGCGCGAGCGCCGATCAAGCGCTCGGCCGCCTCGACGCGCCGCGTCAGCTGCTCCGAGGAGCTGTCCATGCGCTCGGCGAGCCAGAGCTCGGCCTCCGAGGCGCGGATCTGGATCGTCGCCTCGGAGCTCGAGACCAGCTCCTCCAGGCGGCCGACCTCGTCCCGCGCCGCGCGGCGCAGGGCCTCGACCTCGTCGCGGATCGCTCCCAGATCACGGGTCCGCAGCGCGTCGATCTCGCTCTGGGCCTGGTCGAAAATGCCCTTGGCGCGGTCGTCGATCCGCTCCTCGGCGGCGGCGATCCGCTGCTCGCGCTCCTCGCGGGCGAGCTTCAGCTCCTGACGGCGCATCTTGCGCGCCAAGGCGCGCTTGGTGTGCTCCGTGATCTCCGCTCGTGCGTGGGCGCCCTGCCGCTCGATCTCGGCGACCTGGGCCGCCGAGACCTCCCCGAGCCTCGCCTCGGCCGCCGCCGCGACCTGCTCGACGACGCTCTCGGCGACGGTCTTCGCCACCTCCGTGCCCGTCGAGGTGATCTGGCTCTCGGCGAGCTCGAGCGCGCCGCCGAGCGTCTCGCGGACCGCCGCCTCGCCGCGCTGCCGCTGGTCGGCGAGCTCGGCGCTGATCGTCTCGCGATGGGTCTGAAGCTCGGTCCCGAGCCGGTCCGAGAGCGATCGCTCGAGCTCGGCCGAGCGGGTGGTCAGCCTGGCGTCGAGGTCGCGTGAGAGCTCCTCGATCGAGGAGCCGACGCGTTCCGCCAGCGCCCCGGTCGCCGCGGTGATGCTGGCCCGCAGCTCGGAGTCGAGGCGCTCGCCGCGCTCCGAGGCGGCGGCGTCGATCCCCTCGTCGAGCTGGCGGCGCACCGTCTCGACCTCGTTGAAGACCGCCGCGCGCAGCTCGGTGCGCAGCTGCTCGGAGACCTTGCCGACGTGCTCATCGGCCTCGCCGGAGACCCGCTCGATGCCCTCCTGGAGCCGCGCCTCGACGCTTTCGCCGAGCTGGGCGCGGACCTTCTTGACCCGCTTGGCGATCTCGTTACGAAGCTCGTCGCGGATCGACGCGACCGCCGCCTTGCGGCGTCGCTTGAGGTCCTTGCGCTCGGCCTCCACCCGTTCGGAGATCTGCGCCTCGAGCTCGCCGAGGCGCAGGCTGATCTCGCTGCCGAGCTCGCCGCGGCTGGCGGCGGTCGCCGAGCCGATCCGGTCATAGAGCTGGGATTCGGCGTTCGCGATCCCGGCTTCGAGCTCGATCGCGAGGTGGCGGCGGCCCTGGGCGGCGCGGGTCGAGAGCTCCTCGACGGAGTCGTCGACGAGGGCCGTGATCCGCTCGCGCAGCTCGTTGCGGGTCGCCTCGATCTCGCTGTTGAGCGCGCCCGAGGCTTGCGCGAGGCGCTCGTCGACGCGCTCCTCGACCCGGCGCTGCGCCTCCGAGACCGCGCGGTCGAGCCGCTCCCTGAGCAGCGCGTCGGCCTCGTCGAGGCGCTCCGACAGCCGCTGGGAGATGTCCTGCTCGACCTGCTCGCCGCGGCCCCGGTAGTCGCTCTCGACCTCACGGCGGATCGTCTCGGAGAGCTCCAGCAGCGAGCGCGCGTTCTCGGCGCGCAGCTCGGCGCCGCTGGCCTCGAGCTGCTCGCTGAGCACGGCGCGGAACTGCTCGGCGTCCTCGTTGAGGCGGCGGTGAAGCTCCTCGGAGAGCCCGGTGGAGGCGCGCTCGAGGCGCTCGAGCTCGCGCTCCACGCGCTCCTCGGCCACCCGGGCCGCGCTCTCCATCATCTGCCTCGAGAGCTCGGTCAGCTCGCGGTCGAGGCGCTCCGCCTCGCCGCCGAGCTGGCGCATCAGCTCCTCGCGGGCGCGCTCGGCGGCCTCGCGGAAGCGCTCCCTGCCTTCGTCTCCTTCTGCCTGCATCAGCTCTCCTGCCCCTTGTGGCTCGAGTTGCCTTCGCCGGGCGGGATCCGAATCCGCCCCCTGCAAGCCGGCTGGCACCGGGGCTCCCGGACGGTGGCTTGCGGCCGTGTGCACCAGGTGCGATCGCCGCCCGACCCATGGGCTACCGTGCGCGCATGGTCGACGAGGCCGGGCCCGACGTGACCACGGCCCCGGCGGCGCCCGAGCTGCTCAGCGGCCGGCGTCGCGGCTCGAGCCGGCGGCGCTGTTGGTGCTCGCCCTGCTCGGCGGCAGCTTCGCCTGGTGGGCCTGGCAGGAGGGCGCCTACTTCGGCGTCGTCCTGCTCCCGGGGACGATCCTGCTGTGCGCCGGCGCGGCGCTGCTGCTGCGCTTCGCCCCCACCCTGCCGCGACTCAGCCTCTCGACCCCGGCCGGGATCGCGCTCGCAGCCCTCGCCGCGGCCTCGCGGTCTGGGCGGCTGCTCTCCGCGCTCTGGAGCCCGGCGCCCGACGTCGCGATCGCCGACGGCCAGCGGATCGTCGTCTACGCGCTCGCCTTCGGCCTCGGGCTCGCGCTCGCAAGCCTGCTCGGCGCCCGGCTCGGAGCTGGCGCTGGTGCCGCTCGCGGCCGCCGGCGCCTTCGCCGGCATGGTGACGGTGATCGGCCTCGCGACCTCGGACACGCCCGCGCGACCTGCTCGAGATCGCCGACGGCACGCTCGATTACCCGCTCGGCTACCGCAACGCCAACGCGGCGTTCTTCGCGATCGCCCTCTTCCCGGCGCTCGGCCTGGCCACCGACCGCGACGCTCGACTGGCGGCCTGCGGGCGGCGGCCCTGGCGACGGCGACGCTTTGCATCGACCTCTTCCTGCTCGCGCAGAGCCGCGGGCTCGATGCCGGCGATCGCGGTCGCGCTGGCCGTGTACGTGCTCGCCGTCGCCCCAGCGGGTGCGCGCGCTGGGCTGGCTGGCGCTCGCGCTGCTTCCGGCGCTCGGCGATCCTCCCGGCGCTGACCTCGCTCTACGGCGCCGTCGGCCGACGGGGTCGCGGGCGTCGCTCGACGAGATGCACCGGGCCGGCGTGATCGCGGCGGTGACGGTCGCGTCGCGCTCGCTGCTCGGCGCCGCTGGCGGCACGCGTTCGAGGGCCGGCTGCCAGGGCTCGGCAGCGACTCCAGCGCGCGCCAACCGGCGCGTCGGCCCAGCGGACTGGTCGCGATCGGCGATCGCTGCCGTGGTCGGCGTTCGTCGTCGCGGTCGGCGACCCGGTCGACTGGGTCGAGCGATCGCGCCGACGAGTTCCGCGCCGGCGGCACGCCCGGACCTCTCGGACCACTCGAGCCGGTTCACCTTCAACGCCGGCTCGGATCGCTACGACATCTGGCGGGTCGCGCTCGACGACGGCGGCGAGGACCCGCTGCTCGGCACGGTGGCGGCGGCTTCCAGTACACCTACCTGCGCGAGCGCGAGGTCGCCGACGCAGAACCTGCGCGACGCCCACAGCGTCGAGCTCGAGGTCGCTCTCGGAGCTCGGCCTCGTCGGGCTTCGCGCTCCTGGTCGACGGCCGCTGGTCGCCGCCGACGGCCGGCGTCGTCTGCGCGCGCGCCGCTCGGGCCCGTCCGCCGCCGGCCTGAGCGCGATCGCGCTCGCCAGCGGCAGCTACTGGCTCGTCCACGCGTCGGTCGACTGGTTCTGGCCCTACCCGGCGATCACCGCCCCGGTCCTGGCGCTGGCCGGCTCCGCCTGCGCACCGCTGGCCGCGCTCGCACCGGCGCTCGGGCCGACGGCCTGGCGCGGCTGGCTGATCGGTCGGCGCTGGCGCGTGCTCGCGTTGAGCGCGATCCCGCCGTGGCTGTCGGAGCGCTACGTCAACAACGCCTACGCGACCTGGCGCACGGACCTCGAGCGGCGCCTACGACGACCTCGACCGGGCGCAGCAGCTGAACCCGCTCAGCGACACGCCGCTGCTCGCCGAGGGCGCGATCGCCCGCGCCGCCGGCGACGCCGAGCGGGCGCTGTCGCGCGTTCCGCGAGGCCGCCGAGCAGCGGCCCGAGGAGTGGGCGACCCACTACCTGCTCGCCGAGCTGCAGGCCGACGAGCGACCCGCGCGGCCGCCCGCGACGAGATCCGGGTCGCGCTCGAGCTCAACCCGCTCGACGCGACGGGTCCAGGCGCTCGCCGAGCGGCTCGGCGTCGACCCGGCGCCCGAGCTAGAGCTGACGGCCCTAGGCGCTCGATCAGGCCGCGCTGGAGCGCGATCGCGACGGCCTGGGCCCGGGTGCGGGCGCCGAGCTTGGCCTTCGCGTTGCGAACGTGCGTCTGCACGGTCGCCGGCGAGAGCTCGAGCAGGGCGGCGATCTGGCCGTCGGTGCGGCCGCCGGCGAGCAGCGCCAGCACCTCGCGCTCGCGCGCGGTCGGGACCCGCGGCGCGGTGGCTCCGGCGGCGGCGCGAACCGGCGCTGCCCGCGGCGCGTCGCGCTCCGCGCCCGTCTCGGCCTGGACCGGAGGCCGGGTCGAGGCTGATCAGGTGGCGGGAGGGAAGGACGTGCGCGGTCACCGTCGCGCCCACCTCGACCACCGTCGCCGGCGCCTCGAGCGCAAACGGCTCGGCGTGGCCGCCGCCGTCGCGAAACGCCCGCCAGACGTGGGCGAAGCGCTCGCGCGACTCCGGCTCCAGCAGGGCCTCGACCGCGCCGGCCGACGAGCTCGCTGCGGGCCACGCCGAGCAACCGGCAGGCGCCGAGGCTGGCCTCGACGCAGACGCAGTCGTCGTCGACGACCAGCAGCGCCTTCGAGCTGCCCGCGACCCGGTCCGCGCGGACCTCGGCCGGCGACCGCCTCAGCCATTCGCTTCCTCGCCGAGCAGGAACCGCTCATCCGGCGCGCGCAGGGCGCGGTGGGCGTCGCGGAAGACCTCCACTCCCGGTCTCGGCGAGGATCAGCGCGTCGGCGAGCATCGAGCGGCGCTTGATGTAGAAGAGGTCGTGGCAGAGCTTCCACGCGGTGCCGATGTCCGAGCCGGCGTAGCCGCAGCGCAGCGCGGCCCAGCCGGCGATCCCCGGCTTGACCAGGTGGCGGCGCGTGTAGTGCGGGAAGCGGCGCTCGAGCTCGCTGACCATCTCCGGGCGCTCGGGACGCGGCCCGACCAGGGTCATGTCGCCGCGCAGGACGTTCCAGAGCTGCGGGATCTCGTCGAGGTGGGTCCGCCGCAGGAGCCGCCCGACCCGGGTCACCCGGTCGTCGTCGACCGCCGACCACTGCGGCCCGTCGGCCTCCGCGTCGACCCGCATCGTGCGGAGCTTGAGGATCTCGAACTCCTCGCCGAACTCGCCGAGGCGGCGCTGGCGGTAGAGCACCGGCCCGCGGTCGGAGAGCTTGATCGCGAGCGCGGCGACGATCAGCACCGGCAGGAAGACGAGCGCGATCAGGCTCCCGACCACGAGGTCGAAGACGCGCTTGGAGTGCGGACCCGAGGCCCGGAACCGCGGGTGCATGATGTAGCGGTACCAGGCCGCGTCGATCATCCCGACGGGCACGTGGCCGAAGGTCTCCTCGTAGAGCTGGTTGGCGGCGATCAGGCGCACCGGGAGGTCGAGGCACTCGTCAGCCACGCGAGCGCAGACGTCCTCGATCCGGGCGCCCTCGGCGTCGCCGACAACGGGCCCGACGACGATCAGCTCGATGCCCTCGCCGAGCACCGCCTCGCGAACCTCGTCGAGCGTCCCGAGCCAGCGCAGACGCCGGTACTCGGCCGGCCCCTGGGGGCTGATCCAGCCGATCGACCTCGTAGGTGTGGACGTTCGCCGCCTCGAGCTCGGCGACGAAGTCGGCCGCGAACTCGCGCGGCCCGATCACCGCGACCCGGGCGCGCAGGCCGTCCTCGAGCCGGGGCCTGATCCAGGCGCCGAGCGCCATCACCAGCCAGGAGCCGAGCACGACCGCCTCGTACTCGCGACGCGGGTACGCGTCGCCGACCGCGACCGCGATCAGCCACGCGGCGCCGACGCCGAACAGCGGGGCGGCGAGCCCGAGCAGCACCCGGCTGGCGGGCATCACGTGCAGCGGCAGCTGCGAGCGCTCGATCGCCTGGGTGGCGATCAGGACGCACGCGAACACGATCAGCGGCTCGCCGATCTCGCCCATGTGCAGATAGGCGATCAGGCCCGGCGGCGACCGACGGCGCCAGCCGAAGCGCGAACAGGTCGATCATCCGCTGGGCCTCGAGCGCGCGCAGACCACGGCGACCGCCGTGGTCTGCGCTACTGAGCTCGACGGCGTTCATCGGTTAGCTCCTCACCGACTCATTCGGCCGCTGGCGCCGAAGCACCAGTCCGGCAAGCAGGAGCCCGCCGGCAACCGCGGCGAGCAGGGCCACGTCGAGGCCCGTGAACGGGAGCCCGTCGGTGACGGTGGCCGAGCCGCCGCTCGGGTCGCCGCCCTGGCCGCCCGTCGAGAGCTGCTCGAGACTGGGCTGATACTGCTCGTCGGTCGGGTCCGCTGCCGTGGCAGTGGCCGCCGGCAGGAGCGCGAACGCGCAGATTGCCACGATCAGATGCTCCGAACCGGAGCCTCGCAGCTGAAAAACGAATACGGTAGTTAGTCATTCCGATCACCCTTGCCACTTCGGCACCCTTCCCCCCGCCCAGCTTCATGCCTACGGCGAGATCTTGCCGCACCGCCAGAAAATCCACGGCGCTGTTGACAGGGACATGTTGTGGGCACTGAACGCGTCTCCGTCAACGGTTTTGGGCGTGAAATACCAGGAATGTGGTCCTGCATTACCTCAAACCGGCTAGTGATAGATTCGGCGTAGGGGGTATAGCGATGGCGCTTCGGAGACCAAGGAGAACGCAGGGAGGCGCGGCGCGCAGGCTCCCGCGCGCGTTTCGCTGACCCGACGCGAGCGCGAGATCCTCGGCGCTCTCGCCGAGGGCATGAGCGGCGCCCAGATCGCCGAGAAGCTCGTGCTCTCGCCCGGAGACCGTGCGCACCCACGTCCGCAACGCGATGGCGAAGCTCGGCGCCTCGACCACGCGGTCGCAGGCGGTCGCGCTGGCGCTGCAGCACCACGAGATCACCAGCCGACGCCGGCGCCGCGCCGGCGGCCGAGCGCGCCGCCCGCCCCCACCCCGCCGCTCGGCCGATCCCGGCGCGGGCCTGGCGACGATGCTCGGCGGGCTGGTCTCGCTCTACGACGTCGACGGCGGCGCCGTCTACCTGACCGACGAGGACGGGCTCTCGCTGCGGCGGGTCGCCGCGGCCGAGCGCGGCGCGACGACGCTCGAGCTGCCGGACGAGGTCGCGCTCGGCGACGGCCCGCTCGGCCGCGCCGCGCTCGAGCGCCGGGCCCAGCTGCTGCACGGCCCGGCGAGCGAGAGCTCCGGGCGCGGGGCGCTGATCGCCGCGCCGATGATCGGCGGCGGGCGGCTGCTCGGCGTGATCGCGCTCGCCGCCCGGGCCAGCCGGCCGATCGGGCGCAGCGAGCTGCTGCTCCTGCAGGCGTTCGCGAACCGCGTCGGCGAGGTCCTGCTCGCCGGCGGCGACGTCGGCCGCCGCCTGGAGCGGGCGATGGAGCGCTTTCAGGCCTCCTGGTCGGGCGCCCCGCGGATCGCCTGACGCGCGGCTAGAGCTCGGTCTCCGCCAGCGCCTGCAGCGAGGCGTCGAGCTCGCGGTCCATCGGCGCGACCGCGTCGACGGCGCAGAGCTCGAGCACCCGGCGCATCGGCGCGCCGTCGGGGACCACCAGGCGCAGGGCCTGGCGGCGGGCCGCGAGCCGGCGGCCGAGGTCGAAGAGCAGGTGGATGCCGGAGCTGTCGAGGTAGGTGACCGCGGAGAGGTCGAGCACCAGGGCGCTCGAGGCGCTCGGAAGGCGCTCGGACAGCGCCAGGCGGAGCTCGGCCGCGTTCGAGCTGTCGATCTCGCCCTCGCACGGCGGCGACCAGCACCGCGTCGCGCTGCTCGAACTCGAAGCCCGGCGATCCGGTCGCGCATCAGGCCGGTCCCGCCGCCGTCGGCGCCGACCGCGCGGCGCATGCGGACGATCGTCCCGGCCGGGCCGCGGTCGATCTCGACCTCGTCCATCAGCTCCTCGATCAGCCCGAGGCCCCGGCCCTGGGAGCCCGAGCGCGGCGGCCGCCAGCGTGCCGAAGTCGCGCACCCGCACCTCGACCCCGCCGTCGTCGCGCCGGCCCTCCACCACGTAGGAGGCCTCGCCGGGCGGATACGCGTGGGCGATCGCGTTCGCGCAGGCCTCGCCGCAGGCGACCAGCGCCTCGTAGGTCTCGGCGTCGGTGGCGCCGGCGGCGCGCAGCCAGCGGCCGAGCGCGCGGCGCATCTGCGCCAGCGACTCAGGCTCGGCGCGGAGGGTGAGCTCGATCCGCTCCAGCGACACCGGCTCGAGCCGGACCGCGAGCAGGGCGACGTCGTCGCGCGGAGGCGCGTCGCGAAACCGGGCCTGCAGCAGCGCCCCGCAGAGCTCGTCCGGGTGCGCCGGGACACCGCCGGCGAACTCGCGCAGCCACTCGAGGCCCTCGTCGAGCGAGGCGTCCGGGCCGCTCGACCAGGCCGTCGGTGTAGAGGAGGACCGTCGAGCCGGGCACCAGCGGGATCGTCGACTCCTCGTAGGACGGGAACGGGACCACCCCGAGCGGGCTGCCGGCGGGCCCCTCGGCGAAGTAGGCCTCGCCGGCCGGGCCGATCACCAGCACCGGCGGATGGCCGGCGGTCGCCAGGCGCAGCCGGCCCTCATCGGGGTCGACGACGCCGTAGAGCAGGGTCGCCATCGGCCCGCCCGAGACCTCGCGGGCGAAGCCGTTCATGCGCTCGAGCACGAGCGAGGGGCGCAGCCCCTCGAGCGCGTAGGCGCGCAGCGCGTTCTGCAGCCGCGCCATGCGCGCGGCGGCGTCGAGTCCATGGCCGACGACATCGCCGATCGCGACGCCCGGCGTGGCCGTCGCGCAGCGCGATCACGTCGTACCAGTCGCCGCCGACCTGGGCGTCGGCGCTGCCGGCGACGTAGCGGGCCGAGACCTCGAGGCCGGGCAGCTCCGGCAGGCGCTCCGGCAGCAGGCTGCGCTGCAGGGTCTCCGCGACAGCGGCGACGTGCTCGACCTCCTCGGCGGCCCGGCGCAGGCCCTCGAGCGTGGCGCCGATGATCGCGTCGCCCTCGGGCGCGACCTCGGCGCCCGCGTCGCCCGCCGTGCCGGTTGCTCTCTCCTCAGCGCTCAAGCCGCCGCCGAGTGTAGACGTGCCGGGGGCGTTCCGGTGCCGCTGATCGAACGGGTGACGACCGGGCTGCCGTCTAGCGTGAGTCGGCAGTGGATGGTTCCGCCGCAGGCCTGATCGCGCCCTCGCCAGGCGACCGCGAGCAGCTCGCCAAGGACTGGCTGCAGCGGATCATCGACCGCACCCCGCTGCCCGAGGTCGCCGACCTGCCGATCGTCTGGCTGTCCTCCGAGGCGCCGCCGCTGATCAGCGCGATCTTCGACGCGCTCGACGACCTCGAGTCGGCCGAGCTCGCGCCCGCGAACCGCCTCGCGCGCCCGCCTGGCGCGGCTGCGCGCCGGGCCAGCCGCTCCGGCGCAGATCCCCCGCGACCTGGCGACGCTTCAGGGGCTGCTGGTGGAGACGCTGCGGCGCGAGCTGCCCGAGCGCGAGCCCGGCGAGTTCGCGCACGCGGTCAAGCGGCTCGCGGAGGTGTTCGGGACGATCCAGGGCACGGTCGCCCGGGAGTTGGTCGCGGAGCGCTCGGGCGGCGCCGCCGACGACCCGGTCACCGGCCTGCCGGGCCCGGTCCAGCTCGACGAATGGCTGCGGATCCTGCTCGCCGAGCAGCGACGGTACGGGCACGGGTTCGCGCTCGCGCTCATCGACATCGACGGGCTCGGCAGGATCAACGACGCCTACGGGCGCGAGAGCGGCGACCGGATGCTCGTCGCGGTCGCCGCGATCCTGCGCTTGCAGCTTCGCGACGTCGATCAGGCCTTCCGCCTCGAGGAGGACGAGTTCGCGATCGTCGCTCCCCACACCGACGCCGCCGGGATGGTGGCGATCGCGACCCGGATCGCGGGCCTGATCAGCGGCTCGCAGAGCGCAGCCGGGCCGCGGATCGCGATCGCCGCCGGGGTCGTCGAGCTGTCCCGGCGACGGCCTCAGCGCCGAACGGCTGCTGGAGAGCGCCGCCGAGGCCACCTACGCCGCGAAGGCCGCGGGCGCACCCGTCGCCCGCAGCCCGACGGTGACCGACGCGCCCTTGCAAGATCCATAGCGCAACGCTGCGAGAACCTTGTAAGAGCTGCGAGAACCTGCTGAGATTCCGCGCGGCTTCTGCCGATAGGAAGACCAGGGTATGAGTGGGATCAGGATCAACGCGGCCGCGGAGATGCTCGGCGTCAGCACGAGCACGCTGCGGAGCTGGGAGCGCCGCCTCGGCTACCCCCACCCGCGCCGCACGCCGGGCAACCACCGCCTCTACGAGCTCGACGAGGTCGAGGCGCTGCGCGAGGCGCTGCGCGAGACCCACAACATCTCGAGCGCGGTCGAGGTCGCCCGCCAGCGCGGCCGCGGCCCGGCCTCCCCGGCCCGGCTGGTCACCTGCTTCGACCGCTTCGACGAGGCGGGCGCCGACCGCGAGCTCGAGGAGAGCCTCGCGGTGCGCTCGGTCGAGCGCACCGTCTCCGAGCTGCTGCTGCCGGCGCTCGAGCTCGCCGAGCGGCGCCCGAACGGCGCTGCCGAGCTCGAGTACGCCTGCCGCTGGGCGACCGGATGGCTGCATCGGGCTCGCCGCCTGGCGGCCGGCGCCAGCCGCGAGGAGGGCGTGCTGCTGCTGGACTCGGGCTCGCCGCTCGGTGTCGAGTCCGTCCACGTGCAGGCGCTGGAGCTGTTCCTGCGTCGCGCCGGCCTTCGCGTGCTGCTGCTTTCCGCCGGCCTCGCCGAGGGCCGGTTCCGCAGCGCGCTGCGCGCGCTCGACCCGGTCGCGGTCGTGATCTGCGGCTCCGAGGCCCGGCTCGACGTGCTCGGCGACCCGCTGCGCGCGCTGCGCACCGAGGACGGCAACGCCGGCCTCCACGGCTACCGCGCCGCCCGCCTGGTCGCCGGCCGCGACGGCGTTCCCTCGCTCGGGCTCGAGCCCGGCGAGGCGACGGACGCGCTGCTCGCGCAGCTCGGCTAGCTCCCGCCGACGCCGGCACACGACTCCGCGCCGCCCTGCCGCTCGTGATGCGGGCGGAACGTCGAGCCGCACCTTGACGGTCCCTGAGACCGCTTCGGTGCGGCTCGGCGGGTCAGCGGCGATCGAACGGCGCCTCGAACGCCGCTCATGCTTACCATTACCTGTATTCAAGTAGCTGAGGGCGAAGCCGGTGCAAGTTTCGTCGCCGTTTGGCCGAGTTGCGCAGGCTGGTGCAAGTTGGAGCGGCGAAACTTGTGCACTGCTTACGCACGGGGCACGAACTCGTTGCGCACCGGGGCGCGGGACGGCTACCAACCCGATCGACGAATCAAGTTTGCGCCGATTTGCGGCGGATCTACCAGTTCGAGAAGGGATCATGGAAGCAACTCAGAGGTTTCTCAACGTGAGCGAGGCGGCCGAGTTCCTCGGCGTCAGCGCCGCCTCGCTGCGCAAGTGGTCGGACCAGGGCATCGTCCCCGTCTACCGCACGCCGGGGGGCCAGCGGCGCTACGCGCCCACCGACCTGGAGGAGTTCCTGGCCTCGATGCGCCAGCCGGCCGAGTCGTCGCTGGGCGCCGTGCCGCGCTACGGGCGCAACGCCAACTCGATCACCGGCTAAGGCGCGCGACCCCGCCCGCTCGCCACCTCCCCGATGACCATCAGGCCCACACGCTTCGTGGTCGGCCTCGAGCTGCTCGCGCTCGCCGCCGCGGCAGTCGTCGCCGTGCTCAGCGACGGGTCGTCGAACTGGGACCTGCCGCTGCTGGCGACGCTGACCGCGCTCTCGGTCGTCAGCGACCTGATCGCGATCGAGACCAGGGTCTCCGGAGTCTCCGTCTCGGCGAGCCTGATGACGATCGTGCTCGGTGCCGCCCTGCTCGGCGGCGCGCCTGCCGCGTTGATGGGCGTGGTCACGATCCTCGCCGGGCTGGGCCAGGTACCGCTACGCGGGCGAGAACCTGCTGATCAACCTGGTCACCTACGCATGGTTCCCGCTGATCGCCGGTCTCGTCTTCCACGCGACCGTCGCGGCGGCCGCGATCGAGTCCGGCAGCCTCGGCTACTACTTGCTGATCGTCGCCGTGTTCGGCCTCGCGCTCGTGATCGACTTCATCCTGATCGCCGGCTACTCGTGCTACGTCGAGCGCTCCAGCTTCCTCAGCAAGGTCCAGCGCGGCCTGCTCCCCGTCCTCCCCTCCGAGGCAGCCGCGTCGATGCTGGCGCTCGGCTTCGCCGCCGCCTACATCCAGGCCGGCGCGGCGGCGGTCGCCCTGCTCAGCGTGATCATCCTCACCTTCCAGTACGTGGTCGGGGCACTGCTCCTCTCCCAGGACCGCGCGGACGAGCTCGAGCTGCGGGCGCGCCAGCTCGCCGGGTTCCAGGTGGCCCTGCTCTCGGCGCTGCTGCGGACGCTCGACCTGCGCGACCGGATGACCGCCCGCCACAGCGCCGCGGTCGCCCGCTACTCGCGCGAGATCGCCGCCCAGGCCGGGCTCTCGGCCGAGGACCAGGAGCTCGTGCACTCGGCCGCCCTCCTGCACGACATCGGCAAGTTCGTCCTCCCCGACAACATCCTCAAGTCCGGTCGGCGCAAGCTCACCGACGCCGAGTGGGAGGCGATCAAGGCCCATCCCTACGAGGGCGCCCGGATCGTCTCCCAGATCGACGGCTACCAGCCGATCGGCGAGATCATCCTCGCCCACCACGAGCGCCTCGACGGCAAGGGTTACCCGCGCGGGCTCGCCGACGAGGAGATCCCCGAGCTCGCCAAGATCGTCTCCGTCGCCGACACCTACGACGTGATGACCGCCCGCGACACCTATCGCGAGCCGGTCAGCTCCTACGAGGCGGTGATCGAGCTGCGCCGGGTCTCGGGGACCCAGCTCGAGGGCCGGTACGTGGACGCCCTGGTCACGGTGCTCGAGGGCAAGGACCTCGCCTACCGCCACGGCGAGGACGCCGACTTCGAGGCCGAGCTGGCGCTCGACAAGCGCATCCACGACTACGTCAAGGCGACCCCCGCGGTCGGTGACCGGGCGCGCTGAGGGGCTCAATCTTGGACGCACGAACGCCGCCCGGTCGATCTGACCCGGTGCGGCGCTCCACTCAACCTCAGTTCGCGGTACTTAGCTGCCTACGGAAGCCCACGGTGGCCCCTTTCTCATGGTCGTTGCGGGCTGTCGGCCCGCTCAAACTCCCCTGCATCTTACAAAACTTGCACGAACTTGCAAGTCAGGTTCGGAAATTGCAAGAACGGCATGATCCCTGGACTAACTTAGCCTAGGCGATGGCGACCGCGCTGCGCCCCCTCCGACTGCCCGGGTTCTCCAACCTCGGCCTCGCCTACCTCGTCAACGAGCTCGGCAACTGGCTCGGCGAGATCGCGCTCGCCGTCCTGGTGTTCGACCAGACCGGCAGCCCGATGGCGACGGCGGCACTGTTCTGCGGCATGCACTTCGCCCCCGCCCTGCTCGGCCCGCCGCTCGTCTCGCGGCTCGAGTCGCTCCCGGTGCGGCTCACACTGCCGGGCCTGTACGCCGCCGAGGCCGTCGCCTTCACCGCCCTGGCGCTGATGGTCGACGAGTTCGCGCTGATCGTCGTGGTCGCGATCGCCACCGTCGACGGCTCGATCGCCTCCGCGGCCCGGGCCCTGACCCGAGCCGCGGCCACGGCCGTGCTCGCCCCCGCCGGACAGCTGCGGGAGGGCAACGCGCTGCTCAACATCGCGTTCACGATCGGGGCCGCCGGCGGCCCCGCGATCGCCGGGCTGGTCGTCGCGGGGGCCGGGGTCGAAACGGCGCTGCTGGTCGACGCCGGCTCGTTCTTGGGGGTCGCGATGTTGCTGGTGATCGCCCGCAGGCTCGAGCTGCCCGAGCCCGAGGAGCCCGGGGCACCGTGGCGCGAGAGCCTGGGGCGCGGGCTGGCCTACGTGCGCGATCGCCCGGCGCTGCGACGCCTGCTCGGCGCGCAGGCGCTCGCCTTCGTCTTCTTCTCGCTGGTGATCCCGATCGAGGTCGTGTTCGCGAAGCGCACGCTCGACGCCGGCGACGCGGGGTACGGCGCCCTGCTGGCGAGCTGGGGCGCCGGCATGCTGGTCGGCAGCGTCGTCTTCGCGGCCTTCAAGCGCGTCCCGCTGCGCACGCTGCTGTTCTTCTCCACCCTGGCGATCGGCGCCGCGTACCTCGGCACCGCGATCGCGCCGACGCTCGCCGTCGCCTGCGCCGCCTCGTTCGTGGGCGGGCTCGGCAACGGGGTCCAGTGGATCGCCCTGGTGACGGCGGTTCAGGAGCTCACGCGGGCCGCGTTCCAGGCCCGGGTCCTCGCGCTGCTCGAGGCGCTCGCCAGCGCGATGCCTGGGATCGGCTTCGTGATCGGCGGCGCGATCGCGGCGATCTTCGAGCCGCGGCTGAGCTACGCGGTCGCCGGGGCCGGGGTCCTGTTCGTCCTCGCGGCCGCCACCGTGGTGCTGCGCCGGGCCGAGTGGACGCCGGAGCTCGAGCAGGGCGGCGAGGAGCCTGGGCCCGCGCCGGTTGCCGCGCTCGAGCCCGCGGGCGGGTGGGAGGCCGACGAGGGCGGCGCCACCGAACCGGAGCGCCTCCGCGAGCCGAGCGAGGCCGCGCTGCAGTCGAGGGAGAACCAGCGTCGCGCCGACGAGGCGCTGGCGCGCGCCGCGGCGCGTCTCGACGAGGTCGAGGCGCGCGCGGCCGAGATCGAGGCGCGCGCGGCTCGGGCCGAGGAGCTGGGCTCGGTCAAGGTCGAGGAGGCTGAGCACGCCGGTCGCCTGCGAGCGCCTGCAAGTTCCGTTGCAGAGGCAGGAACCCCACGCCCGGCGCTTACACGTCGCTAACGGTCCGTTAGGCTCCCGCACTCGCCGAGTTCCCTGCAAATCGCCCCGATCAGTGCGTGCTGCCGGGAATCGGGGGACCCGATGGCGGTGTTGCTCTTCACCGCCTGGGGCGAATCGCGGGATCCCGCGTAGCGCCACCAGGAATCACCGCCTGGCGCGCGAGCCCGTCAGCTAACCCCGTAGGCGCGCGCACATGGGTCACCAGGCGACCGAAAAGCCCGTCCCCGCCCACTCCCGCAGGCGCCCTGCGGCGCTCGCCGGTGGCTGGATCCTGGCGGCGGGGTGCGCTCTCCTCTCGCTCGCCGCCGCCACCGCACTGGCGGCGCCGTCGATCGACGAGCTGAACTCGCGGATCGCGAGCGCCAAGGGCCAGGCGCAGGCGCTCGGAGCGCAGATCGAGAGCACCACCGCGGAGCTCGCCGCCGTCCAGCAGGAGGCGATCGCCGCCGCCCAGCGCGAGGCGCAGCTCAGCGCCGTGCTCGCGCAGGGCCTCGAGCGCGAGCGCCGTCTCGAGGCCCACGTCGCGTTGACCCGCGAGGAGCTCGCCGCCGCGCGCGCTCAGCTGGGCCGCGGGCTGAACGCGCTCTCCAACCGCCTGGTCGCGATCTACCGAAGCGGGATGCCCGACGCGACCACGATCCTGCTCCAGTCCGACGGCTTCGACGACCTGCAGACCCGCGCCGAGTACCTGCGGCGGATCGAGGCGGCGGACGCGTCGCTGGTCGCGCGCGTGCGGACGCTTCGCGACCAGGTCTCGGCACAGCTCGTCGCGATCGAGGAGGCCGAGCGGCGCGCCGAGGCGTTCAACGCCGAGATCGAGGCCGCGCGCAACCAGATCGCCGCCGTGCGCGCCGATGCCGAGGCCCGCGCCGCACAGCTCGCCGAACTGCGAGCGCAGCGCGAGGCCGCGGTCGAGAGCCTGCAGTCCCAGGTCGGGCGCTGGGCCGACGAGGTGCAGCGACTCGAGCGCATCTCAGCCGAGCAGGCCGCAGGCGAGGTGACGCAGTGGTTCGGCGACTGGGCGATCCCGCAGGCGATCGTCATGTGCGAGTCCGGTGGCAACTTCGGAGCGGTCAACCCGACCTCGGGCGCCGGCGGCGCGTACCAGATCCTGCCCTCCACCTGGGAGCTCTACGGCGGCGAGGGCGACCCCGAGAACGCATCCCCGGCCGAGCAGACCGAGATCGCCGCCCAGATCTGGGCGGACTCGGGCTCCGCGGCCTGGGTCTGCGCCGGCTGAGCGTCGCAGCCTCAGCCCTCGGGCGGCTGGCGCTTGGCGATCAGGTAGCCGCCGACCAGAACGAGGGCGGCAAAGGCGCCGCCCGCAACCTTGATCTGGGTGCCGAAGCGAAGCCACGCGAGGCGGACGACGATGCGGCCGATGAGCTCGTAGATCGCGGCAGCCATGCAAATACCTCCGGGAGTCCTTAGTCGTCTACCCCGGTTTCGCGGTTGCGAACCCGGTACGCCATCCGGCTCTGGAGCGTGAACAGCTCGATGAAGCCGGGGCTCGCATCCTGGCTGAACTCGCCGCCGGACTCGCCGAATGAGGCCAGAGCCCGATCGTAGAGCGCGAACGGCGACGAGCGCGCGACCACGGTCGCGGAGCCCTTGTAGAGCTTCACCGTCACCTCGCCGGTCACCCAGGCGTTGGCCGAGTCCATGTAGGCGTCGAGGTCCGACCGCAGCGGCTCGTGCCAGAGGCCCGCGTAGCAGAGGTACGCCCAGTGGTCCTCGAGCGCGCGCTTGAAGTTGTTCTGGTGGATGGTCGAGACGAGCTTCTCGAGCTCGCGGTGGGCCGGCAGGATCACGGCGGCGGCCGGGACCTCGTAGACGTCTCGGACCTTGAGCCCGACGATCCGGTCCTCGATGTGGTCGACGACGCCGGCGCCGTGGCGGGCGCCGAGCTCGGCGACCCGTTCGATCAGCTCGACCAGCTCGATCCGCTCGCCGTCGATCGAGATCGGGCAGCCGCGCTCGAAGCCGATCCGGACCAGCTCGGGCTGATCGGGCGCGTCCTCCGGCCGGGTGACGAGCTCGAGCACGTCCTCGGGGGTCGGTGAGGAGAGGTCCTCGATCGACCGTCCCTCCGACGACCGGCCCCAGAGGTTGTCGTCGATCGAGTACGGCGCGGCGGCCTCGTTGGCCCCCTTGATCGGGATCGCGTGCTCGCGGGCGTACGCGATCTCCTCCTCGCGCCCCATCTTCCACTCGCGTACCGGTGCCAGCACCTTCAGCTCCGGGTCCAGGGCGGCGATCGTGCCGTCGATCCGCACCTGGTCGTTGCCCTTGCCGGTGCAACCGTGGGCGATCGTGTCACAACCGGTCGCCCGCGCCGATTGGACCGCGAGCTTGGCGATCAGCGGTCGCGCCAGGGCGGTGAACAGCGGATAGCCGCCGCCGTAGAGGGCATTCGCCTTGATCGCGGGAAGCACGAAGTCGCGGGCGAACTCTGTCCGGGCGTCGGCTCGGATCGCGTCGACCGCGCCCAGCTCCCGGGCCTTGCCGACGACCACGTCCCAGTCCTCGCCCGGCTGGCCCAGGTCGACGGTCAGGGTGACGATCTCGGCCCCGTAACGGCGCTGGATCCAATGCAGCATCACCGAGGTGTCGAGGCCACCGGAGTAGAGCAGCAGTACCCGCCCCATTCGCTCGGGATCGGCCTGGTAGCCGGCGATGCGTGGCGCCTGGTCGGTCATCGGCGCGCAAGTCTCGCATGCTGCCGCTCGGTCGTGGATGATGGCTGCAGATGCTGCGCCGCGCGGCCTACATCCTCTCGGTGGCGTTGATCACGGCGGGGATCGTGGTCGCCGCCGACGTCGCGATGACGCTGGCGTGGAAGGAGCCGGTCTCGACCGTCTACGGCTCGATCAAGCAGGGCCAGGCCGAGGACTCGCTCGCGGAGCTCGAGCAGAGCTTCAACGAGCTGCCGGCGGTGGAGCAGGCCTCGCGCGAGCCCGACCCCGAGGTCCGTGCCAGAAACCTCGCGCGCTCGTTCGCCGCCCACGTCGAGACCGGCCAGGGGATCGGCCGGATCGAGATCGCGAGCATCGACGCCGATTACGTCGTCGTGCAGGGCACCGACACGGCCAGCCTGCAGAAGGGACCGGCCCACTATCCCGAGACCGCCTTCCCGGGCCAGGGGCGGACGATCGGGATCGCCGGGCACCGGACCACCTACCTGGCGCCGTTTCGGCACATCAACGAGGTCGCGGACGGCGACGAGATCACCCTCGAGATGCCCTACGGGACCTTCACCTACGAGGTCACCAAGCACGAGGTCGTCGAGCCGAGCCAGGTCGAGATCGTCGATGACGTCGGCTACGAGCGCCTGGTGCTGACCGCCTGCCACCCGCTCTACAGCGCCGCTCAGCGCTGGGCGGTCTTCGCGAAGCTGGTGGACGTCAGCGTCGCCGCTTCGGATCGGCCGAGCGCCTAGTGCGCGTAGCCGGGCGACCCCCGTCGGGCCGCCACGGGCTCAGCCGAGGATCTGGTCGAGGATCGAGTCTGCGTCGACGGCGGGAAAGTCGGTCCGCAGAGCCCTGGCGATCTCGTCGCGGTCCTTGCCCGTGACCGCCATCTGGGTCGCTCGCAGGAGCGCTTCCGCGGTGGTGTCGGCGGCTGCCGTCGAGCCGGGCCCGGCCGCGCCCAGGGCGCCCTCGGGCTCGGTCGGTTCGCCGGCGCGCCCGGGGTAGGCCGAGACGACCGCCGGCGCCGGCTCCGCCGCCCGCGGCGCCGGCTCGGGCGCCCGCTCCGGTGCCCGCGGCTCGGGCTCGACCGCCGCCAGGGGGGCGTTTCGGTAGGCGCCCCTGCGGGCCTCGGCCACCACCTGATCGAGCTCGGCGAGCATCTGATCGGCCCGCTGCTTGAAGCGCTCGCCGATGTCGGCGACGGTGAGGCTGAGCTGGTCGAGCGCCGCGGTGCGCTCGGCAACCAGCCGGTCGGCCTCGCGCCTGCGCTCGGCGAAGTAGCTCTCGGCCTCGGACTCCGCCTCGCTGCGGATCTCGACCGCGACCCGCTCGGCCGCGTCGATGATCTCGTGGATTCGCTCGCTCGCCTGCTCGACCGACCGCCGCAGCTCCGAGGAAGCTCGGCCGGCCGGGCTCGGATCGCCGATCGAGGGATGGCTGGCCATCGTTCAGTTCACCCCGCTGGGCCGGTTGCCGAAGATGTCGTCGAGCGCCTGCTCGGCATCGCGGACACCGAATTGCGTCCGCAGCCGGTGCTCGATCTCGGTCCGGGTCGCGCCCGAGTTCGCCATCTGGTTGGCGATCAGCCGCAGGCCCTCGCTGACGCCGTGTGGCGGCGCCGGGCCGTGCTCCTCGTCGGCGCGGCCGACCGTCTCGGTCGGGTGATCGGCACTCGGCGACGCCGGGCCGCCGTTGCCGGCGTCGCGCTCGGCGACCAGCTTCGCCGTGCGGTCGATCAGCGCCGTCAGCCGGCCGCAGTCCTCGCGGATTGCCTCGGTGCGATCGGCGAGCGCGCCGCCGACGCCGGCGAGCAGCTCGGCCCGGGTAGGCGACCGTGTCGCGATCACGCCCTCGCGGAGCTGCTCGGCGGCCTCGGCGATCCGAATCGACGCCTGCGCCGCCGCCGCGTCGAGCTCGCGGATCTGCTCGGCCATGCTCGCGAGCGCGTCCTGCTCGGCGACAGGGGGGCCCGCGCGACGTGTGCCACGCCGCCTCATCGGAAATCGGATCTCGGCCATCGGTTCGATCCCATCATCGCACCCTGCTCGCCCAAACTGCAGCGATCGCGGCGAGCGCAAGCTCGCTCTCAGAAATTACACCCGACCAACGGCCGCCGACCGTGAGAGCGTCCGTTCAGCGCTCAGGAATCGCGTGCCGGCGGTCGAGGCACTGTCAGAATGCGTCCTCCCGTGAACTCGAACTCGAGCGACACGTCAGCGCCGGACGCGGACTGGCTCCAGCCGCCCGCCGAGGAGCAGGGCCTGGCGGGCTACGTTCGGACGTTGCGCGAGCGCCTCTGGCTGATCCTGGCGATCGTCGCGATCACCACCGGCGCCGCGATCCTCTACGTGGTCACCGCGACGCCAACCTACGAGGCCGAGGCGGACATGATCATCTTCCCGGCCTCGGGCTCCGACCAGGCGCTGATCAGCCTGCCGCTGATCCGCGAGTCGTCCGACCCGGCGACCGACGTCGAGACCGGCGCGCGCCTGATCGAGAACAACGAGGTCGCCGCCAGGGTGAAGACCGAGCTCGATTCGCCCCTGACGCCCACGGAGCTGCTGGACAAGGTCAGCGCCGAGCCGGTCGCGACGTCCAACGTGATCGCCATCGTCGCCACCGCCGACTCGCCCGCGGAGGCGCGCGACCTCGCCAACGCTTTCGCCACCGCGACGGTCGAGGAGCGCACCGACGAGCTGCACACGTACATCGACAAGATCCTCCCCGGCCTCGAGGCGCAGCTCGACGAGCAGCCCAACCCCGAGCTGCAGCAGCAGCTCGCCCAGCTGCGGACCCTGCGCGAGTCCGAGGACCCGACGATCCAAGTGCAGACGGCGGCCTCGCTGCCGAGCGGGCAGGCATCGCCGCGCAAGGCCTTGAGCATCGCGATCGGCGTGCTCGCCGGCCTGATCCTCGGGATCGCCGCGGCCTTCGCGATCCAGATCCTCGACCCGAGGCTGCGCCGAGAGGAGCAGCTGCGCAGGCTCTACCGGCTGCCGATCCTGGCGCGGATTCCCCGCGAGAGCGGGAGCTCGACGGGCGACCCGCTGAACCCCCTCGCCCTCTCCCCCGCCGCCGCCGAGTCCTACCGCACCCTGCGAGGGACCCTTGCCGCGTCGAATCGCAGCGCGCAGCGTGAATCGACAGCGATCCTGGTCACGGGCTCCTCGCCATCGGAGGGCAAGACGACGACGGCCATCAACCTCGCCACCTCGCTCGCGGCCGCCGGCAACTCGGTGATCCTGATCGAGGCCGACCTGCGACGGCCGGCGATCGGCCGTGCCCTGAGCGCGACCCCGAGCCAGGGAGTGGTCGGAGTCCTGATCGAGAGCGTCGGGCTCGAGGAAGCCCTGGTCAGCACCGAGAACCTGGGCCCGAAGCTGAAGCTGCTGCTGGCCGAGTACGAGGGCGGCTCGGTCACCGAGCTGTTCAGCCTGCCGTCGGCGGCGAAGCTCATCAACGATGCCCGCCGGCTCGCCGACTACGTGATCGTGGACTCGCCGCCGCTCACCGACGTGATCGACGCGCTGCCGCTTGCCTCCTACGTCGACAACGTGCTCGTGGTCACCAGGCTCGGCGCAACCCGGCTGGCGAACCTGGCGCGGCTCGGCGAGCTGCTCTCGGAGATCCACGTGAAGCCGGTCGGCTTCGTCGTCGTCGGCACCGCGAGGCCGACCCACAACGAGTACCTCTACCAGGCGCAGGGCGAGCCGCGGCGCCGGCTGCTGCGCCCCTCATTGGAGAAGGCACCCGTCAGCGGGGACTGACGGTGGTCGTGCTGCGACGCTCGCCGGCGACCGCCCCGTCCGGGATCGCCGGCCTGACCAGGATCGACGATCCCACCAGCGCCGCGGTCAAAGCGGCGTTCGTAGTCCTCGCGCTCGCGATCGGCGTCCTCGCCGGGATCGACCCACCGCTCGCGCTCGCGCTCGCGGTCGCGGTCGCCTTCGTGCTCGTGGTGCTCTCCGATCTCGCGCTCGGGGTCGCCCTGTTCATCTTCGTCGCCTTCCTCGAGGTGCTGCCGCTGGGCGACGATCCGACGATCAGCGCGGTCAAGCTGGTCGGCGTCCTCCTCGGACTCTCCTGGCTCGCGGTTCTCGCCAGCCGCCGCGACACCGGCGAGGCGATCGAGTTGGTCAGGGACCACCCGGCCTTCGTCGGCGTGATCGCCCTGCTGCTCGCCTGGTGCACGCTGAGCATCGGCTGGGCCGAGGAAGCGGCCAGCACCCGGACCGCGGTCCTCCGGCTCGCGCTCGACTTCGCCCTCTTCTTCATCTTCTATACCGCCCTGACCCGGCGCCGCTACTTCACCTGGGCCTTCTGGGCGTTCATCGCCGGGAGCCTCACATCGGCGCTCTACGGGCTCACCCAGACCCAGGGATTCGACGTCGAGGGCCGGCTCTCCGGCGCCGGCACCAACGCGAACGATCTCGCCGCCGTCCTCGTCGCCTCGCTGGTGCTCGCCGTCGCCCTCGCCGCTTGGTACAAGCGCTCGCCGATCCTGCGGCTGGCCGCGATCGCGGCGGCGGGAGGCTGCGCGTTGCTGACCTTCCTCACCCTCTCGCGTGCCGGCCTGCTCTCGCTCGGCGTCGTGCTGGTGCTGGCGCTGCTGGTGGCCAGCCGGCAGCGCGGCAAGGTGCTCCTGGTGGCGCTGGTCGCGGTCGTCGCCATGGTCGGCTACTTCGGCTTCCTGGCACCGGAGAGCGCCCGTGAGCGTGTGACCAGCGTCGGCTCCGGCACCGGCCGCACGGACGTCTGGGAGCTGGGCGGGCGGATCATCGAGGCGAACCCGATCCTCGGCGTCGGGCTGGCGAACTTCGACACCACCTCGCGCCGGTACCTCGACGAGCCGGGGCGGATCGACACGCAGAGCAAGGGCGAGGCCCTGGTCGCGCACAACATCTACCTCGAGACCCTGGCCGAGCTCGGGGTCGTCGGGCTGGCGCTCTTCCTGGGCGTGCTCGGGGTCCCCCTGTGGACGACGCTGCGGGCGGCGCGAAACTTCGGCGACGCCGGCGATCACCGGACCGAGGCGCTGGCGCGAGCCGTGTTCGTAGCCCAGATGGGCATGCTGGCGGCGGCCTTCTTCGCCTCGATCCAATACAACAAGCAGGTCTGGATCCTGTTGGCCTTCGGTCCGGCGCTGCTCGCGCTGTCAAGCTCGACCGAAAGGGAGCCGTCCCCGGGGTGAGCCCGCTGCGCGTGCTCGCCCTGATCGACTCGCTGGAGGAGCCGGGAGGCGCCGAGCGGCTCGCGGTCACACTCGCGACCGCGCTCCCGCGCGAGCGCTTCGCGGTGACGGTGGCGGCCACGCGGACGGCCGGCGGGTCGCTGGTCGACGAGCTCGAGGCGGCAGGGATCCCGTGGTTCGCGCTCGGGCGCTCGGGCCGGCTCGACCTGGCGCCGTTTCGGCGCTTGGTCTCGTTCATGCGCCGGAGCCGGATCGAGGTCGTGCACTCGCACATGTTCGGCTCCAACCTCTGGGCGAGCCTGCTGGCGCCGCTCGCGGGCGTCCGGGTGCGCGTCGCCCATGAGCACGGCTCGCCCTACGACGGCTCGCTCGGCCGCCTGATCCGCGGCTTCGACCACCACCTGATCGGCCCGGTGGCCTCGGCGGTCGTCGTCGGGACCGACGCCGAGCGCGAGCGGGTGGTCTGGCAGGGCGGCGTGCGCGCCGACAAGGTCGAGGTGATCCCGGCGCCGTTCGTCGCCCGGGGGCCGGCCTCAGTCGACCTCCGCGCCGAGCTCGAGCTCGCCGACGACACCCCCCTGGTCGGCACCGCGGCCTGGCTGCGCCCGGAGAAGGCGCTCGAGGTGCTGATCGACGCCGTCGCCGAGCTGCCGCCCGCCTGCGCGCGAGCGCGGCTGGTGATCGCCGGCGAGGGACCAGCCCGCGCCGAGCTCGAGGCGCGCGCGGACGCGCGCGGGGTCCGCGACCGCACCCATTTCCTCGGCGCCCGCGCCGACGTGCTCGCGATCCTCGGCTCGCTCGACGTCGCCGTGCTCAGCTCCGATCGCGAGAGCACCTCGCTGGTCGCGCTCGAGGCGATCGCCGCCGGGACGCCCCTGGTCTCGACCCGCGTCGGCGGTCCGGCGGAGTTCTTCGCCGACGGCGAGAGCGCGCTGCTGGTCGAGCCCCGCGACCCGGCTGCGATGGCGGCGGCGATCGCCGCACTGCTGGCCGACGCCGCGCTGCGCGAGCGGCTGGCGGCCGCCGCCGGCCGCGGCCTGGACCGGTTCTCGGTCGAGCGCGTCGCCGGCATGCACGCGGCCCTGTACGAGCGCCTGATCTCCGGCGCCGGCCGGCGCCCACCGGCGTCGCCCTAGCGGATAGTCGGGCACCCCCTCCACGCTCAGAGGTGTGATCCTGAGAGTTTCGCGTTGCATGGCGGATTCAAATCACCCGTCCAAAGCGCAACTTCGGCTATCGCTTAGGGTCCCTTGGGCATGCGGAGATTCGCGACACTCTGCCTCGCGGTCGTCGGCTCGGTGTCCGTGGGCATAGACGCCGCCGCCACTTCTACCTTCACGCCCGTCGACGGTCGGTACAGGGGCGAGTACACAAGCGGGAATCACGGACCGGGCAAGCTTCGACTCCGGGTTGAAGCTCTACGACCGGGCCTACACGGGGTCCGGCTCCTCAAGTGGAGTGGAACGCTTCGCTGCCAGGGACAGGGCACGCAAAGCGTGGGCGTGCGGATGAGCGCTGCTCGTGCCGGTCGCACGTTCAGCGGATTCGTGACCTACACCTCACCACCCGGCAAAGACAGCTTCACCGGCCGATTCACTGCGAGAGACGCCCTCAAGGCGAAGGTGCGGGTCACGCGCGGCACCGGAGCGGAGCGCTGCGACACCGGCCCGATCAGGTTCGTGGCGCACCGCGTAGGGCCGTAGGAGTCTGCTCGCCCTTCGCGTTGCCGAGGAGCTTGGCGGCGAAGACCAGGCACAGGACCGCGACAATCGTGGCGTTCTCGCGCCGTGCGACGGTGCCGCGCCGATTGCCTGTGAGGGGTTATGGCTCGTATGGGCCCGAAAGTCCTCACAGCAACCCTGACGTGGGGTTGCGCTCTTGCCATGCAGACGTTCCGCGTCACACCCCTAAGAGCCGCCCTAGCGGCTCTCGGAGGCCGCCGCCTCGACCAGCCCGGTCCACAGGTCGGCGTAGGCGCCGACCATCCGGTCGAGCGAGTAGCGCTCGTCGACCCGCGCCCTGGCGCTTGCGCCGAGCGCCGAGCGCTTCGCCGCTCCGAGCGCGAGCAGCTCCGAGATCCCGCGGGCGAGCGCCTCCGGATCGCGCAGCGGCACGATCCGCCCGGTCTCGCCAACGAGGTCCGCGGAGTCGCCGCAGTCGGTCGCGACCACCGGGACGGCCGTCGCCATCGACTCCCCCACCGCCAGCGGCAGGGCCTCGGCGGATGACGAGGAGACGCAGAGGTCGAAGGCCGCGTAGATCCGCTCCATCGACGGTTGCTCGCCGAGCATCATGACCCGGTCGCCGAGCGGCGCCGCGAGCTGCGCCAGCGCCTCGTTGCCGGGCTCGACGCCGGCGCCGCAGAGGACGAAGCGTGCCTCGGGCTCGACCACGGACGACGAGCTTCGCGGCCTCGAGCAAGAGGTCGTGGCCCTTGACCGCGTGAAAGCGCGCCACGTGGCCGACGACCCGGTCGGTCGGGGCCGATCCCGAGCTCGGCCCGGACCTCCGCCCGGGCCGCCGGATCGGGGTGAAAGCGCTTGACGTCGAAGCCGTTCAGGATCGTGACCACCTTCTCCTGCGGGTAGCGCTGCTCGGCGAGCATCCGGCGCGAGCTCTGCGAACAGGCGACGATCCGGGTCGGCAGGCGGGCCGCGAGCCGGCGCTCGAAGCGCTGCGTGAGCACCACCCTGGTCCCGAGGCTGGCAAGGTCGTCGCCGGAATGGTGGACGCCCCAGACGATCGGCGCGCGACCGGCGAGCCGGGCCCCGATCCCGCCGAGGACGTTGCCGTACAGGGTCCAGGTCTGGACCAGGTCGAGGTCGAGGCCGCCGATCCCGGCCCGGATCCGGCGCAGGTCCCCGGGCGTCGGCACGGCGCTCGCGCCGAGCGCCACCACGTCGATCCCGAGCTCGGCGATCCGCGGTCCGATCGTGCCCACGTCGGTGAGCGAAACGACGACGCTCTCGAACGCCTCGCGATCGAGGCGCTCGATCAGGCGCATGATCATGGTCTCGGCGCCGCCGGTGTTGAGCCCGGTGATCACCTGCGCGACGCGCAGCGGCCTCGCCACCTAGAGCCTCGCGATCTCGTCGTAGACGGCGAGCGTGCCGTTGACCATGCCGGCGAAGCTGAAGCGCTCGAGCGCGCGCCGGCGAGCCGCCGCGCCGAGCCGCTCGGCCGTCTCCCGGTCGTCGATCAGCGCGACCGTGGCGGCGGCGAGGGCGCCGGGGTCGTGCGCGGGCACGAGCCGGCCGGTGACCCCGTCCTCGATCGCCTCCCCCACCCCGCCGACGTCGGTGGCGACGATCGGCAGCGCCGACCCCATCGCCTCCAGGATCGCGTAGGGAAACGACTCGGCCCAGCCGGGCGCGACCGCGACGGCGCCGCTGCGAAGCAGCGGGGTCGACGTCGGCGAGCTGGCCCAGCAGACGCACCGAGGAGCCCACACCGAGCCGCTCGATCAGCGCCTCGACCTCGGCTCGCATCGGCCCCTCCCCGGCGATCGCGAGGCTGGCCCGCGGGTGCGCGGCGAGCACCGCCGGCCATCGACTCGATCAGCGTCGGCACGCCCTTCGGCGCGTGCAGCTCGGTCACGCAGACGACCAGCGGCCCGTCCGCCGCGAGGCGCTCGAGCTCCGGATCGGAGCCGAGCTGCTCGAACGGGTCGATGCCGTTGTAGACGACCCGGGCCCGCCGCCGCGAGCCCACCGACGCCGCCAGCCGGCGCTCGGCCTCGCAGACGCAGATCACCCTGGTCGCCAGCGGCGAGAGCGCGGTCTCGATCCCGCGGTAGGCGCCGCGCTCGAGCCGGCTCGCGAACCAGTTGGTGAAGGCGTAGTTGTGCGGGCTGAAGGCCAGCGGCGGGCGCGGGAAGGCGACCCGGGCGAGCCTGGCGACGACGCCACCCTGCGAGCCGTGGGCGTGGATCAGGTCGGGCTCGAAGCGCCGCATCGCCTTCGCCATCTCCAGCACCGAGCGGGCGTGCGCGCGCGGGGCGATCGAGCGGTTGATGTCGACGTGGATCACCTCGAGGCCCGGAGGCGGGTCGAGGTTGCCGTGCGGCCCGCAGACGGCGACCTCGTGACCGCGCTCGGCGAGCGCCAGGCCGAGCCGGTGCACGTGGCCGAAGGCGCCGCCCTTGCTCGGCCGCACGACCATCAGGATCCGTGCCATCGTCCGCGCTCTGAGTGCTCGACGACCGGCCGCGTCGGCGTCAGCGGGGCTGACGCATCACGATCGCGACCATCCAGGCGTGCTTGCGGGTCGCCGGGAAGTGCTCGAACAGCCAGCGATCGGTGCGGTCGAGGGCGCCGTTTACGCGGTCGAAGCCGGCGCGCCCGCGCAACGGCACCGCGGCCAGCGAGAGCAGGTTGAAGAAGCGGGTCTCGACGTCGGCGAAGTACTCACCGGCCTGCTCGAGGTCGGCCTCCAGCAGCGGGTGCTCGTCGGGGGTGCGCTGCTCCGGCGTGCGGTCGCGGTAGCGGTTGATGAGCGGGTTGTGGCCCATCGGCTCGAGGAACACGGAGACGCCGTCCGGACGCAGCACCCGGGCGATCTCGGCGTAGCCCTTCGCCAGGTCGATGTGGTGCAGGATCCCGCCGCCGCAGACGAGGTCGAAGCTCCGGTCGGCGAACGCGAGCTGCTCGCAGTTCATCACCTGGAAGTCGCTGTTTTGGTCGACGCCCTCGTCGCGGGCCCGCTCGGCGGCCTGCTCGATCGCGATCGCCGAGATGTCGATCCCGGTCACCTTGGCCCCCCGGCGGGCGAGGTCGAAGGCGTAGCTGCCGTCCCCGCAGCCGTACTCGAGCACGTCGGCCCCCTCCACGTCCGTGAGCAGCCGGCTCTGGTAGTAGTCGTAGGCGGAGCGGGCGATGGAGTAGAACTTGGCCGCCGGGCGGTCGTGGTACTCGCCGCTCCCGTAGACGCGGTCGTGGAACTCGCGCTCACGCTGTTCGCGCGCATCGGCGACTTTGTCCGGGGATGCTGACATCGCGGGGATCGTAGAGGAAGGTGGTCGGCGCCCGGCGCGGCTCAGCACCGCGGCAAGACCAGTGCCGAGGCCGGGCCGAGGTTGACCGAGTCGGTGCAGCTCCCCGACGGCAAGCGGTAGCTGCCGCCGAGCGCGAACGTCTGGCCGCCGGATGGGTGCGGGTTGATGATCACGGTGCCGGCGGTGTAGTCGCGCTGCCAGCCCTTGCCGACCGCCTGCCGGGCCTCGACCGGATAGCCGACGTCGGTGGTCCAGTCGGCGAGCCAGCCGTCGGAAGCGCCCGAGGCGCGGTACATGAGCGCGCCGCCGTCGGTGCCGTCCCAGCCGAGCAGGAAGGTGGCACGCGCGTAGCGCTGGACCTCCGCCTCCGTCGTGTCGCCGTAGACGACGGCGCTGAAGCTGGCACCGGCCCGCTGGATCTCCTCCATGTGGACGAGCTCGTCGGTCCACTCGTTCCCGCGGCTTGCGTGCGGGGTCGTGAACACCGGGCTGTCGGACCAGCGGACGAAGTACTCGCGGTTGTAGACGTCGATGTTGCGGGCGAGCTGCTTCGCCGCCGCCCGCTGCGCCGGGTCGTACATGTCCATGCCGACGTTCGCCATCGTCATGAAGCCCTCCGCCTGGAGCGCCGGCGAGACGCTGGCGACGAAGTCGAGCGTTGCCTCGCGGTACTGGGCACTGGTGGCCTCCTGGATCCGGCCATCCATCCCGTGTCCCGGATAGAGGTTGGTGTCGTCGAGGTAGACGCCGTCCCAGCGCACGCCGCTGCCGTCGCCCGCGGCGTCGACGAGCCGGGCGCGGACCGCGCTCAGCCACGCCTGGCGGTACCCGGGGTCGGCGAGGTCCATCGCGTACAGGTTCGGGTAGGCCGAGGAGGTCAAGCGCTGGCCGCTGCCCGAGTCGTGCAGGAACCAGCCCTCGTGCGAGTTCGCAGTGCAGTAGCTGACCCCGGTGACCTCGTAGGGGGCATAGGGGCAGCCGGGCTCGTCGCGGATCGTGAACGACAGGTCCTTGTAGAGGAGGATGTCGCTGTTGGGGTTCGCGGCGCGCAGCTCGTCCACCGACTCGTGCATCCCGTCGCGGACGACCAGGTATCGATACCGCGAGCCCTGCTCGTGACGGATCAGCTCCTCGTGGGTGTTGATGATCGCGATCTGGCCGACCGTCGACGGGGCGGCTCCGCCGGGTGCTCCGGAGCCGGCGGCGGCGGCCGGGGTGTCGGCGGTCACGGTCAGCGCGTCGGCGTAGAAGGTGTCGCCCTTGACCACGTCGCCCTCGGGCCGGCTGAGGTACATGTCGATGACGCTGCCATCGCGCTTCGCGGTCAGGCTAACCGTCACCTGGCGGTAGGAGCGGCGCAGCTTCACCGTCTTGAACGAGTCCTGGATCAGCTCGCCGTTGGTGGTCGTCTCGCGGACGACCACCGCCACCTTGCGACCACCGGTGCGTCCCGAGGCCCGAACCCAGGCGGTGCCGGTGTAGTCGGCGCCGGAGGTCGCGCCGTCTCGAAGCTTCGCCGGAGTGCCGTTGAGCCAGTAGGCCTCGATCCCCGCGCGAGCCGCGACCTTGGCCGCGGTGCTCCCGTTCGGGGCCTTGCGGTCGCGGACACGGCGCAGCCGCGCGTCGGTGCCCTGCCAGCCCTTGGTCGAGCGCTTGAAGCTCGGGTTCTCGGTCAGGTTGGTCGACGGGATCGACGCCTTCTGCGCGGCGGTGGCGCCGGGAGCGCAGATCCCGAGCGCGGCCACACTGGCGACGAGGGCGATCGCGACGACGTTCAGGCGTGACTGTCTGCTGGGGGCGTGCATCCGAGCTCACCCTTCGCATCGGGCCCCGCTCGGGTCGGTCGTAGGAGATCCACGCCCACTCGGACAAGCGTCCAGGCACCGATCAACGCCCGCGCGCGCCCGCGGGAGCGCCATCTGAAGCCGCTCCTAGGATCAGCCGGATGAGCAGCCCTGGCAGCCAGCCGCCGCCGACCGCGCCCGGGGACCCATCAGCGGGGCTGGCGGGGCCGGTGGTCCGCGGCGCCGGCATCTCCGCGATCGGCTTCGGCGCGACCCAGGTGATCAACCTGGCCGCCTACATCGTCTTGGCCCGGCTGCTCGTCCCGGAGGAGTTCGGCGTCTTCGCCGCGGCCACGATCCTGCTCGGCCTCGCCCAGCTGGCGACCGAGTCGGGCATGGCCTCGGCCGTGGTCCAGCGCCGTGACCGCCTCGAGGAGGCGGCCAACACCGCCCTGATCGCGACCTTCATCAGCGGGATCGCGATCGGCGTGCTGGCCGTGGCGACCGCGCCCTTGCTCGGGCTGATCTTCGACGACTCGCAGGTGACCGAGGTGGCCGCGGTGATGGCTGGGACGATCTTCTTGCGCTCGATCCTCAGCGTGCCCTACGCGCTGTTGCAACGCCGCCTCTCGATGGCGCGCCGGCTGGTGATCGAGCCGCTGGCGATGGTCGCGTTCGCCGTCAGCGCGATCATCGCCGCCGACAACGGCCTCGGCGTCTGGGCCCTGGTGATCGCCCAGTACGCGAGCACGATCGTCGACGTCGTCCTCTCCTGGGCACTGGTCCGCTGGCGGCCGCACTTGCGGCTCGCCTCGATGGCGATGTGGCGCGAGCTGGTCGGCTACAGCCGCCACGTCTTCAGCGCCGCGGCGATCTACAGCGTCGGCTGGCAGCTCGATTCGATCATCGTCGGCAACGGGCTCGGGACCGCCGCCCTGGGCCAGTTCCGTTACGGCCTGCGGCTGGCGACGCTGCCCTTTGCCGGCCTGCTCGCCGCCGCGTCCTACGTCCTCTTCCCGACGTTCGCCGAGATCTTCGGCGAGCCCGAGCGCTTCCGGCCCGCCTTCATCCGGACCCTGCAGGCGATGTCGATCCTCGCCTTCCCGCTCGGCTTCATCCTGGTTCCGCTCGGGGTGCCGTTGGCGGTCGTCGTCTTCGGCGAGATCTGGCGCGAAGCCGGCTACGCGGCGGCCGCGATGTGCGCCTATCCGGCCGGGGGCGCGATGAACTCGATCGTCTCCGAGACCCTGAAGGCGAGCGGCAAGCCGCGACCGCTGCCGCTGGTCAACGCGGTGTGGATCGGCGGCACCCTGGCGCTCATGGCGGCAGCGCTGCCGTTCGGATTTCGGGCCGTCGCCGCCGCGATCTCGGTCGCGGCCCTGATCGGCGGGGTGTTCGGGCTCGCCGTCGCCAGCCGCGCGTTCGCGATCCCGCTGAGCTCGATGCTGAGGGTGGTGTGGCCGCCGGCGCTGGCGGCGTCGGTGATGGCCGGGGTGCTGCTCCCCGTCGAGGCCGCCCTGGACACCGAGGCCCACGCGGTGGCCGTCAGCCTCGCGCTGCTCCTCGGCCAGGCGATCGCGGGGCTGGCCGTGTTCGTCGTCGTCCTCCGGCTCTGTTCCCGCGACGCGGCCGACGAGCTGGCGACGGTGCTACACCAGCTCAGCCGTAAGATCCGCCGCCGATGAGCGCCGGCCCGTTCAGCGTCGTCATGCCCGCCTTCAACGCCGAGCGCACGCTCGGCGACTCGGTGCGCTCGGTGCTCGCCCAGACGCGTTCGGACCTGGAGCTGATCATCGTCGACGATGGCTCCACCGACGCGACCTGGGAGCTGGCGGAGGCCTGGGCCGCCGAGGACGCACGCGTGCGCACGATCCGCCAGCGCAATCAGGGCCCGTCGGCGGCGCGCAATACCGGGATCGCCGCGGCCGCCGGAGAGTACGTCGCCTTCCTCGACAGCGACGACCTCTGGATGCCGGGCTACGCCGCCGAGATGAGCGCGGCGCTGGATCGTGAGCCCGAGGCCGGCTTCGCCTACACCGATGCCTGGCTGTTCGAGGAGGCCAACGGGCGCATCCGCTCGAGTACCTGGCACGACTATTACCCGCACCCGCACGCCTCCGCCTCGTGGGAGGAGGTGTTGCTGCGCCTCTTGGAGACGAACTTCGTGATGAGCTCGACGACCTGCCGGGCGGACGCGCTTGCCGCCGTGGGCGGCTACGAGATCGCGACTCGAAGCGCGGAGGACTGGGACCTTTGGCTTCGCATCGTCTCCTCCGGCCGGCTGCCGGTGTTCGCCCCCGGCTGCCTGATCATCGGCCGCGATCGCGCCGGATCGCTGTCGAAGAACGAGGCGCAGATGTGGTCGAGCATGCGCGACGTGGCCGGCCGGGTGGCGGCGAACGAGGGCCTCCCGGCCTCGGTCCGCGAGCTCGCACGACGACAGGTCGACGCCTACAGCCGTGGCCTGGCGCGGGTCGAGGCGGGTGGCGCGACCCGGCTGGCCCGCCGGTTGGTGGCGGCCGGCCGCCGGCTCAAGGCGCGCCACTGGCCGGGCAGCGCCTGGCTGCCGGCGCCGTCGCCGGACGTGGCGGCGGCGTTTCCCGAGCTCGCCAGCGGCTACGGGAAGCCGGTCGGGGATTTACGATCGTGACTAAAGCTCGACCCGCGAGCGGACGAAGGAAAGGGCGGCTTGACCGAAGCACTGAAGATCGATCCCGCACGGCTGGCCACGGGGCTCGGTGACCGGCCGTTCGCGGTCACGCATGAGCTAAGCGATCATCCCCTGCTCACGCTGGAGGCGATCGCCGAGCTGGCCGATTACCTCCCGGAGGACCAGGTCGAGCACAACATCGGCCAGATCCCGGAGATCCTTCCCGGGGGCGAGGCGCCGAAGCTCGACCTGACCCCGGGGGAGTTGGTGCGGACGATCGACTCGAACCGCTCCTGGATGGTGCTGAAGCTGATCGAGACCCACCCCGACTACGCCCGGCTGCTCACCGACACCCTGCGCGAGGTGACCGCCGCGGTCGAATCGAACGAGGGCCCGGTGCGCAAGCGCGAGGGCTTCATCTTCATCTCCGCCCCCAACTCGGTCACCCCGAGCCACCTCGACCCCGAGTACAACTTCCTGCTCCAGATCCGCGGTGAGAAGGAGATGCGGGTCGGCCGCTTCGCCGACGCCGACGCCGAGGACCGCGAGCTCGAGCGCTACTACCAGGGTGGCCACCGGAACATGGAGTCGCTGCCCGACGACCCCGAGCGCTTCCCGCTGTCGCCGGGCGACGGCGTCTACGTTCCTCTGCACGCCCCGCACCTGGTCCGCAGCGGGCCGGAGCCGTCGATCTCGCTCTCGGTCACCTGGTGCACCGACCGCTCGCGCGAGCTCGGGGTCCTGCACGCGTTCAACGCTCGGCTCAGGGCCCTGGGGATCAACCCCGCCTCTCCCGGCGAGCACCCGGCCTTCGACCGAGTCAAGGTCGGCACCTGGACCGCCGCCGGCGCGGTCTCGCACGGGGCGCGTCGCCTGCGGTCACGCCAGCCGGTGGGGTGAGCCCGATTCGCGGCCTGGCGGCCTCGTGCCTGTCCGCGAGCGCCCGGGCGATCGCTCGCGCCGGCCGGCGGCGCCACGGGGCGATCCTCGCCTACCACGGGGTCGGCTCGGTGCCGCGGGCCGACGACCCGGAGCTGCTCTGCATCGACCCGCAGCAGTTTCGATCGCATGTCAGCCTCCTGGCCGAGGCCGGATACCGCTTCGTCACCGTCGAGAAGTACGTGCGGGCCTCGGCGTCGGCCGTCGAGGGGCCGCCGGGGACAATCGCGCTGAGCTTCGATGACGGGCTCGTCAACCTGCTCACCGACGCGCTCCCGATCCTGAGCGAGCTGGGCGCGGTAGCGACGGTCTACGTGCCCACCGGCCTGATCGGCGAGCCGTACCCGTGGGCGAAGCCCGAGGCCGAGCTGCGGGTCTGCAGCGAAGACCAGCTCCGACGGTTGGCCGCGGCGGGCTGGGAGATCGGGGCACACACGGTCGACCACCGCGACCTCTCGCACTGCACGTACGAGGAGAGCGTGACCGAGATGACCGCGAGTCGCGAGACCTTGCGGCGGATCACCGGCGGCGAGGTGTCCACGTTCGCCTACCCCTACGCGAGGCACTCGCCCGATGCGCGGCGAGCCGCCCGAGACGTCGGCTTCCTGGCGGCGCTCTCGTACTCGACCGAGCCCGACGGAAGCAGCCGGTTCGCGCTCTCGCGGGAGCTGGTCACGCCCCAGCACGGCCCGGTCAGCCTCGTGCTCAAGGTCCTCGGCCGCTACGACTCGCTGTCGACGAGCGGGCCGGGGGCGGCGGCCAGGAAGCTGACCGGGCCCCTGCGACTGCGGCCGAAGCCGCCGCTACGCGAGCGGGTATGAGCTCCGGCGTCGAGATCGTGGCGGAGGCCGGCCGGCTTCGCGAGCTGAGCGATGGCTGGCGGGAGCTCGCGATCCAGCGCGGCAACGCCTTCCTCACCCCCGAGTGGTACTTCGCCTGGCTCGAGATCTACGGCGCGGACGCCGCACCGGCGGTCGCCGTCCGCCACGGCCCGGACGGCGCGCTCGCCGGCATCCTCCCCCTCGCGGCGAGCGGGCGGCGACCCGTGCGGCGGCTGGGCTTCGCGGGATCGGGGCTCGGCGACCTCTTCTCCCCGCTCGACCGCGACTCCGACCGCGAGCTCGCGACGGCGACGCTGGCGCGGCTGCGAGACGGGGGCGAGCGCGGCGCGCTCGTCCTCGACCGGGTCGATGCCGGCGCCGACTGGGTCGACGGCCTCGCGGCCGCGGGCGAGTCCGTCACCGAGCTCCGCCATCTCCGCGGCGTGCTGCCGGAGGTCGAAATCCGCGGCGCGACATGGGACGAGTACCTGGCCGGGCGCAGCCGCAACCTGCGCAGCCAGCTCGGCCGGCGCCTGCGCAAGCTCGAGCGCGAGCACCGGGTCGCCTTTCGCCAGACCGACGGGGCGCGGCTGGCCGCGGACATGGACGCCTTCTTCGCCCTTCACCGCGGCCGCTGGGAGGCACGCGGCGGCTCCGGCGCGATCAACGAGCGGTCGGCCGCCTTTCACCGGGAGTTCTCGCGAGCCGTCCTCGAGCGGGGCTGGCTCCGGCTCTGGGTGCTCGAGGTCGACGAACGCCCGGCCGCGGTCTGGTACGGGTGGCACGTCGGGGATCGCTACTCCTACTACCTCGCCGGATTCGACGAGGCATATGCTCGCTACAGCATCGGCATGTTGCTGCTCGCGCACACCATCCGCCACGCGATCGAGGAAGGCGCCGCCGTCTACGAGCTCCTGCTCGGCACCGAGGAGTTCAAGCTTCGGTTCGCGACCGGCGAGCGCGAGGTCCGCACGGTGATCGTCAGCCCCCCTCGCCATCCCCTGCGCTGGGCGGCCTTGGCGGAGGGCCGGCTGCGGGGGACGCTCGATCGGTTCGAGCCCGAAACCCGCGAGCGGCTCAAGCGCCCGCTGAAGGTGCTCGCGCGGCGGGTCCCGGGCGCCGACCGATGAGGGTCTCGGGGGCGCCCGGGTAGTGGCCGGCGGACCGCGGGCGCAACTGATCTCGATCTCGGACCTTGACCGGGATGCGATTGCGCGCTGGCGAGACCTGGGCGAGCGAGCGGTCGAGCCGAACCCGTTCTTCGGCCCCGACTTCCTGATGCCGGCGGCCGAGCTGGTCGAGCGCGCGCCGCAGCGCCTGCTGGTGGTCGCCGACGATGACGGGGCCTGGCGCGCCTGCATGCCGCTGGGCCGGCGCCGGCTCCGCCTTCTGACGGGTACCCGCGAGGCGGGGGTGACCCAGTACGGCTTTCTCTCCACCCCGCTCCTCGCCGCCGACGCCCCCGAGCGGGCGGCCGACGACTTGCTCGCCTCGCTGGTCGACGCGGGCGGGACAGAGGTGCTGCTGCTCGAGCGGCTGACCACCGACGGGCCCTTCTTCGATGCCCTCCGCCGGGCGGTCGCCGCCGGCCGCCTGCGCCTGCTCGAGGCCCACGAGTACGAGCGTGGACTGCTGGCGCGTCGCGACGGCGCCGTCGACGCCGCGGACCTCGGCAGGCACCACCGTCACGAGGCGCGGCGCATGGAGCGGCGGCTGAGCGAGACGTTCGGGGGGACCCTCGAGGTCACCGACCGCGCCGGGGACCCGGGCGCCGTCGAGCGCTTTCTGGAGCTCGAGCTCTCGGGCTGGAAGGGGCGCACGGGCACCGCCATGGGCTCCACGCCTGGTCACGCGGAGTTCTTTCGCCGTCTGTGCGCCGCCTTCGCCGCCGCCGGGCGGCTCGAGCTGCTCGACCTCGGCAGCGGCGCGCGCTCGGCGGCGATGAAGTGCAATCTGATCGCGCCGCCGGGCTCGTTCGCGTTCAAGATCGCCTTCGACGACGCCGTCGCCAAGTTCTCGCCCGGGGCCCAACTCGAGCTCGCCAACATCAAGCGGTTCGAGGCCGGTGAGCTCGAGTGGATGGACTCGTGCGCCGATCCCGACAACGCGATGATCAACCGGCTCTGGCCCGGACGGCGCGCGGTCGGCACGTTCGTGGTCGGGGCGAGCACCTGGCGCGGCCGGCTGGCCCGCGGCTCGCTCGGCTTCACCCGTCGGTTGAAGCCCCTGAAACGCGTCGCGGAGCACCTGCCCGGCGCGGGCGGCCGCGGCTGAGCGAGGCTACGGCGACTCGGTCCCGCCGCTGCCCTCGGTGACGGTGCCGAGGTCGGTGGTCGTGGTCGTCGGCTCGGCGGTGGTCGTGGTGGTGGTCGGGGTCGTCGTGGTGCTGGTCGTCGCCGGCGTCGAGGTCGTGGTCGGCGTGCTCGAGGTGGTCGTCGGGGCGGTGGTGGTCGGCTCGGTGGGCGTCGTGACCGTGCTCGAGGCGGTGGTGGCGGCGTCGGGCTCGTCGTCGCTCGCGGAGACCACCGCCAGCGCCACGCCGAGCCCGATCACGGCCGCGACCAGGATCGCGAGCAGGGCCTTGACCCCGCCGCTCATCCCCGAGCGGGGCGGCTCGCCGGGAGGCCGGCCGTAGCCGCCGGAATCGGGCCCGGGCGGGGGCACGTCCATCCGCCGGGTGGGGTCCTCGTGCATCGCGCGAAACTCTACGCAAGCGAGTCGACGACAATTTCGAGCGCCCGGTCGACGTCCGCCTCGTCGATCACCAGCGGCGGGAGGAAGCGCAGCATGCGCTCGCCGGGCACGTTGAGCACCAGGCCGCGCTCGAGCGCGCGGGCGGCCACGGCGCTCGCGTCCGACCCCGGAGCCAGGGTGACGCCGACCATCAGGCCGCGGCCGCGGACCTCGTCGATCGCGTCGAGCTCGCCGAGCCCGGCGCGCAGGCGGCGGCCGAGCTCGCCGACGCGGCCGAGCAGGGCCGGGTCATCGATCACCTCGAGCGCCGCGAGCGCCGCCGCGGCCGCGATCGGGGCGCCGGCGAAGGTCGAGCCGTGGTCGCCGCGGGCGAGCGCCTCGGCGAGCGGCGGCGTGCCGACCACCGCGCCGACCGGGAGCCCGCCCCCGAGCGCCTTCGCCGCGGTCAGCAGGTCGGGGCGCACCGGAAGCTGCTCGTACGCCCACAGGCTCCCGGTCCTCCCCATCCCGCACTGGACCTCGTCGAAGACCAGCACGGCGCCGGCCCGGTCGCAGGCCTCGCGGGCGGCGACCAGGACCTCGTCGGCGATCGGGAAGATCCCGGCCTCGCCCTGGATCGGCTCGACGATCACGGCCGCCGTGCGCTCGCCCACGGCGGCGCGCAGCGCCTCCGGGTCGTCGCGCCCGACCGAGACGAAGCCCCGCGGCAGCGGGCCGAACAGGTCCTCGCGGGCGAGCTTCGGGGTCGCGGCCAGCGCCGCCATCGTGCGGCCGTGGAAGGCGCCCTCGAGGGTGACGATCTCGGGCCGCTCGATCCCGTTCCGGTGGGCGCGCTTGCGGACGAGCTTGATCGCGCACTCGCTCGCCTCGGCGCCGGAGTTGCAGAGGAATACGCGCCCGCCGAGGCTCGACTCGGAGAGCCGCCGCGAGAGCAGCATCGCCGGCTCGGAGTAGAACAGGTTCGAGGAGCCGCCGAAGCGGCCCGCCTGCTCGCTGATCGCGCGGACGATCCGCGGATGGCAGTGGCCGGCGTTGTGGACCGAGAGCCCGGCGAAGAAGTCGAGGTACTCGTTGCCGTCGGCGTCCCACAGCCGCGCCCCCTCACCGCGCACGAACTCCACCGGCGCCCGCGCGTAGGTGTCGAACGCGTAGCGCGCCTCGAGCTCCTTGAGCTCCTCGGACGCTCACTCGGAGGACCGAACGGGCGCGCTCAAGGAACCACCATGGTCCCGATGCCGGCGTCGGTGAAGAGCTCGAGCAACAGGCTGTGGGGACGGCGGCCGTCGATGATGTGGGCGGAGCCGACGCCGCCGCGGATCGCCTCGGCGCAGGCGCCGAGCTTCGGCCGCATGCCGCCGGCGAGCGAGTCGAGCGCGGCCTCGACCTCGTCGACGGTGGCCCGCGAGTTGAGCGAGGCCTCGTCGTCGGGGTCGGCGAGCCAGCCGGCGACGTCGGTGAGGAAGATCGCCTTGTGGGCGGCGAGCGCGGCTGCGACCTTGCCGGCGGCGGTGTCGGCGTTGACGTTGTAGGAGTTGCCGTCGCGGTCGACGCCGACCGAGGCGATCACCGGGATGTAGTCCTCGGCGATGTGATTGAGCACGTCGACCGAGACCCGCTCGATCTCGCCGACGAACCCGATCTCGTCGGCGTTCGCGTGCGGGCGGATCTCGAACAGCGCCCCGTCCTCGCCCGAGAGCCCGACCGCCGGCTGCCCGTGGCGGCCGAGGCGCATGACGATGTCTGAGTTGACCTTGCCGAGCAGGACCATCTTCGCCACCTCCACGGTCGCCGGGTCGGAGACGCGAACGCCCTCGACGAACCTCACCTCCATCCCGAGTCGCTCCATGTAGGAGGTGATGTCCGGCCCGCCGCCATGGACGATCACCGGGTTCAGGCCGACGTACTTGAGCAGCACGACGTCGGTGGCAAAGCCGTCGCGAAGCGCCTCGTCGGCCATCGCCGCGCCCCCGTACTTGATCACCACGGTGCGGCCGTGGAACTCGCGGATGTAGGGCAGCGCCTCGAGCAGGGTCTCCACCGACCCCGACGAGCCCGGACGCGAAGCGGAGTCGACGGGCCCTGTCGTCATGTCGTGTACTCGGCGTTGACCCGGATGTACTCGTGGGTGAGGTCGGAGAAGAACACATGCGCCGAGGCCGCGCCGCGGCTCAGTCGCACCGCGATCTCGGCTTCGGCCCGGTCGCCCCCGAGCTCGTCGGCGTCGATCCGGTCGGGGCCGAGCTCGTCGAGCCGCTCGTCCGGCCAGCGCCATCCCCGCCGCCTGGGCGATCCGCCCCCAGTTCGGGTCGCGCCCGTAGAGCGCGGTCTTCACCAGCGGCGAGTTGGCGATCGCCCTCGCCACACGCTCGGCCTCGGCGGCCGTCGCCGCCTCGCTGACCGCGACCCGCGCCACCCGGCTCGCGCCCTCGCCGTCGGCGACGATCTCGAGCGCGAGCTGCTGCAGCACCGCCTCGAGCACGCCCGCGGGCAGCGTCGCGCCGGCGGCGCCGGTCGCCTGCATGAGCACGGTGTCGTTGGTGCTCATCTGGCCGTCGACGGTGATCCGCTCGAACGAGCCCGCGACGGCGGCGCGCAGGGCTGTCTCGGCCTCGGGGATCTGGGCATCGGTCTGCACGAAGCAGAGCATGGTGGCGAAGCCCGGCTCCATCATCCCCGCCCCCTTGGCCTGGGCGGAGACCGTCACCCCGCCGGCCCTCACCGTGCAGGCCTTCGGCGCCGAGTCGGTGGTCATGATCGAGCTGGCGAACACCTCGCCGCCACGCTCCGAGAGCGCCGCCGCAGCATCGGCGATCCCGCGGACGACGTCGTCGATGCGCAACGGCACCCCAATCACCCCGGTCTCGGCGACGGCGACGCTGCGCGGCTCGGCGCCGATCGCGGCCGCGGCGGCGTCACGCATCGCCAGCGCGTCCGCGTAACCGCGCTCACCGGTGGCGGCGTTGGCGTTGCCCGAGTTCACCACCACCGCCCGGATCGAGCCTGCGTCGCACTCGTCGCGGCAAACGCGGATCGGTGCCGCGGCGGCGGCGTTGCGGGTGAGCAGCAGCGCCGAGCGCACTTCGGCGGCCTCGCACCCGAGGACCCCGACGTCCGTCTCGCCGCCGCCCTTGAGGCCGCAGGCCGCCCCGCCGGCCCGGAAACCGGGGGCGAGCTCCGACCGATCGAGCTCCTCGACTCCCTCGGGCACCTCGACCCATCTCGAGCGAAAGAAGCTCCGCCGACCGCCGATCACCGACCGCCGGCTCACAGTCCGTCCGTCTCGCCGAGCCCGAGCATCAGGTTGAGGTTCTGGATCGCCTGGCCGGCGGCGCCCTTCCACAGGTTGTCGATCGCCGCGAAGGCGACCGCCCGCCCCTCGCCGGCTGCGGCCGCGTGGATCCGGCAGCGGTTGGTCTCGCGCACGTCGCGGACGCCGGGAGGGACGTCGATCACCTCGACGAACGGGTCTGCCTCGTAGCGCTCGGCGTACAGCTCGCCGATCGCCTCGACCGGCTCGCTGAGCTCGACGTAGCAGCTCGCCAGGAGCCCCTGGTCAATCGGCAGCAGATGGGGGACGAAGGTGACCGGGACACCTCGCGTTGCGTCCCCACCTTCGGCTGTGGGCTCGCTCGGCGACCCGGCCGGAGCGATCCTGCGGAGCTCCTGCTCGATCTCGGGCAGGTGGCGATGGCCGTCGACGCCGTACGGCATCAGGTTCTCGGCCAGGTTGACGAGCGAGAGGCGCTCCCCTCCCCCGCGCCCGGCCCCCGAGGCCCCCGACTTGGCGTCGATGACGACCGACTCGATCACGCCGCGCTCGGCCAGCGGCGCCAGCGCGAGCAGGGCGGCGGTCGGATAGCAGCCCGGGCTCGCGACCAGCTCGGCGAGCGCGATCCGCTCGCGGTCGAGCTCGGTGAGGCCGTAGACGGCGCTCTCGAGCAGGGTCGGGTCGCCGTGCGGCCCATACCAGAGCTCGTAGGTGGCGACGTCCACGAGCCTGAAGTCGGCCGAGAGGTCGACGACGCTGAGCCCCATGCCGCGCATCTCGGCGACCACGGGCGCCGCGGCTCCGTGCGGGTAGGCGACGATCGCCGCCTCGACGTCCTCGAGCAGCGAGAGGTCGAGCTCGGTGAGCTCTAGCGGACAGCGGTAGCGCGGGTAGAGCCGGTTGAGCGCTGCGCCCGCCTCGGTGCGCGAGGTCGCGGCGTGCAGATCCAGCCGCGGGTGGCGCCAGACGAGCTCCGCGGCGAGCGCGCCCGCGTAACCGGAGGCGCCGGCCACGACCACCCTGGGCTGCGAATTCGCCTCAGCCACGCAGAGACCCCCCGAGCTGCTCCGCGAGCGCGGCCTCGATCCGGGCGCGGACGCCGGCAACCTCCTCGTCGGTAAGCGTCCTGTCGGCGGCGCGGAACTCGAGCCGCAGGGCGAGGCTCTTGCGCCCCTTGCCGGCCTGCTCGCCGCGGTAGAGGTCGAAGAGCGAGATCGATCGCAGGAGGTCGCCGCCGGCGTCGGCGACGACTTCGCGCACCCGCGCCGCCTCGACCGGCTCGTCGACGACGACGGCGATGTCCTGCTCGACCGCCGGATAGGTGATCACGTCCTCGTACCCCTCGCCGCCTATGGGTGAGGCGTCGACCAGCGGCGCGAGGTCGAGCTCGAAGGCGACCGCGGCCTCGAGGTCCCAGGCCCGACAGACCAGCGGGTGCATCTCCCCCACCCAGCCGGCCTCGACCTCGCCGACGAGCACGCGCCCGGCGCGTCCCGGCGTCAGGAACGGCTCGTTCGTGGCCTCCACCTCGACCGCGCAGCCGAGTCCGCTGGCGAGGCCCTCCAGTGTCCCCTTGAGCGCGTAGAAGTCGGGCTCGCTCGCCTCCCCCCTCCAGCCCTCGCGCGCCGTCGGCCCGCTGGCCAGGCAGGCGAGCCGCCAGGGCTCGAAGGCGGGGGCGGGACGGTCGCCCCGGAAGCCGCCACCCAGCGTCCCGGAGCCCGGCTCGCCCTCGCGCAGATAGGCGCGCCCGGATTCGCACAGGGCGACGGCGCCCGCGCCGCGAGCCAGGTTGTAGCGGGCGACGTCAAGCAGGCCACCGAGCAGGGTGGTGCGCAGGACCGAGTGCTCGCGAGAGAGCGGGTTCGAGATCGCGATCGGCTGGGCGCGCGGGTCATCTTCGCCGAGCCGCAGCCGCGCCGGCTGGCCGGGGTCGACGAGGCTGAGCGTGACGATCCCGTCGAAGCCGAGGTCGCGGGTCAGGTCCTCGGCGCGGCGGCGCAGCCGCTGCTCGCGGGTCAGCCGCCCACCCTGGGCGAAGGCGGCGGGCAGGGTCGCCGGCAGATGCTCGGCGTAGCCGTGGATCCGCCCCACCTCCTCGACCAGGTCGGCCTCCCGGGTCACGTCGTAGTGGCGGTGGAAGGGCACCTCGGCCTCGAGGTCCTCGCCGGCGACCTCGACGCCGAACCCGAGCCGTTCCAGGTACGTGACCTGGTCCTCGCGCGGGATCGCCAGGCCCAGCAGCCGCTCGGCGCGGCCCCCGCGCAGGTGCACCCGTCGCGCCGACGGGATCTCGCCCGCAGCGTCGATCGTCCCGGGAACCAACCGCGCCCCGCAGACCTCGACGATAAGCTGCGACGCGATCCGCTGGGCGCGCAGCGCCAACTCGGGGTGGAGCTGCTTCTCGTTGCGGTTCGACGCGTCCGAGCGCAGGCCAAGCTTGCGCGAGGTGCGCAGGATGTTGGCCCCGTTCCAGGTCGCGACCTCGAGCAGGACACGCGTGGTCGAGTCGCTGACCTCGGAGACCAGGCCGCCCATGATGCCCGCGACTCCCGTCGGGCCGTCCCGATCGCAGACCAGCACCGCGTCGGCGTCGAAGCGGCGCTCGGTGCCGTCGAGCGTGGTCATCGTCTCGCCCTCGCGCGCGGTGCGGACGATGATCTCGCCACCCGGCACCTGGTCGAGGTCGAACGCGTGCAGCGGCTGCGCGGTCATGAGCATCACGTAGTTGGTGATGTCGACGACGTTGTTGATCGGCCGCATCCCCGTCGCGGTCAGGCGCGCCTTCAGCCACGGCGGCGAGGGCCCGATCTCGACGTGGGTGAACACCCGGGCGCTGAACCGCGGGCAGAGCTCGGGCGACCTCGACCGCGACCGACGCGTAGTCGGAGACCGACCCCTCCCCCGTGGGCTCGGCGTCGCCGTCCCACGGCCGCGGCGCCAGCTCGGCGCCGGTCACCGCGTGCAGCTCGCGCGCCACCCCGTAGACACCGAAGCAATCGACCCGGTTGGAGGTCGGCTCGAGCTCGAGCACCGGCTCTGACACGGCGAACACGGAGCTCAGGGGCTCGCCTGCCTGCCCGTCGGTCAGCACGAGGATTCCGTCGTGATCGTCGCCGATCCCGAGCTCCTGTTCCGAGAGGATCATCCCGTCGGACTCGACGCCGCGCAGCTTCGCGGTGCTGAGCTCGGTGCCGTCGCGCATCACCGCCCCGGGCAGCGCCACCGCGACCGTCTGGCCCGCGGCGACGTTGGGCGCCCCGCAGACGATCGTCCTGCGCCTGTCGCCGGTGTCGACCTCGCACACCCGCAGTCGGTCGGCGTCCGGGTGCTGCTCGGCCGCGATCACCTCGCCGACCACGAAGCCCTCGCCGCTGGGCGCGCCGACGCGCGAGATCCGCTCGAGCTCGATCGAGTGCATCGCGAGCTCCTCGCCGATCTCCTCGGCCGCGAGGCCGGGGTCGCAGTACTCCGTGAGCCAGGAAACCGGGACCTTCATCGGAACTGCCTCAGGAGGCGGACGTCGTTCTCGAAGAACTTGCGCAGATCTGGGATCGCGTGCTTGAGCATCGCGATCCGCTCGATCCCCATCCCGAACGCAAACCCCTGCACCCGCTCGGGGTCGTACCCCATCTCGCGCACGAACCCGAACACGTCCGGGTCGACCATGCCGGAGCCGAGGATCTCGATCCACCCGACGCCCTTGCAGAGCGGGTCGCGCGACCCGTCGGCGAGCCGCCCCGTGCCCGCGCAGCCGAAGCACGACACGTCGACCTCGACGCTCGGCTCGGTGAACGGGAAGAACCCGGGCCGGAAGCGCGTCTCGCGCTCAGGCCCGAAGATCGCCCGCGCGACCTCGTCGAGGGTTCCCTTGAGATCGGCGAGCGTGACGTCCTCCCCGATCGCGAGGCCCTCCACCTGGTGGAACACGGGACTGTGGGTGGCGTCGAAGGGATCGGAGCGATAGCAGCGCCCGGGGCAGACGATCTGGATCGGCGGCGGCTGGCTCTCCATCGAGCGCACCTGCATCGGCGATGTATGCGTGCGCAGCACGACGTCCTCGGGCCCCGGCGGCAGGCCGTCGATCTCGAGGTCCGGCGCGAGCGTCGCCGGGTCGGCGTAGAAGGTGTCCTGGGCCATCCGCGCGGGATGACCGGGTGGGTGGTTGAGCGCGGTGAAGTTGTAGTAGTCGAGCTCGACCTCGGGGCCCTCCATCACCCGATACCCGAGCCCGACGAACGCGTCCTCGATCTCGCGCTGGGTGCGGATCAGAAGGCTCTGGGCGGCGCTGGACGCCGGCGGCGCGCCCGGCATGGTCACGTCGATCGCCCCTGTTATGAGCTCCCGCTCGAGCTCGGCCGCCCCGAGCTCCGCCTCACGCGCCTCGAGCTCCGCCTCGAGCGCCCGGCGCGCCGCGTTGGCGCCGGCGCCCACCGGCCCACGCTCGGCGGCCGGCAGCTCGGCGATCCCCCGCAGGATCGAGGTCAGCTCCGACTTGCGGCCCAGATACCGGACCCGCAGCTCCTCGAGCTCGCCGGTGCCACCGGCGGCGGCGATCGCCGCCGAGGCCTCCTTCCGCATGGTGTCGATCCGCTCCGCGCTCATGCTGATTCGGCGGCCGACGATATCCGTCCCAGTGCGATCGCCGCCGCGGCCGCGACGTTCAGTGATTCCGCCCCGCCCTCGCGCAGGGGAATGGTCCAGAGCCGGTCACAGTTCGCGACCACCTCCTCGGGTAGTCCACCTCGCTCGCTGCCCAGGCAGACGCTCATCACCGGTTCATCGTCGGGCCGTTCGCCGCCGTGCGCGACAAGCCCGACGGCCGGCGGTGGGGCATCCCCGATGTCGCCCGGCATCAGCTCCTGCGAGAAGACCGACCCCATGCTCGCCCGCACCGCCTTCGGTCCCCAGGGATCAGCGGTGCCGGGACCGATGACAATACGCCCGCCGGTCAACGCATCGGTAGTGCGGATGATCGCGCCGACGTTGGCGGGATCACTGACCCCAGTCGAGGTAGACCGTGAAGCCATCGGTCGACGTTGTCCAGATCTGGGGATACACGCCGATCACCCTCGTCCCAGAGCCGAGACCCGAAACGGCACCGAGGAGCCGCGGTTCGACGTCGAGATCCGCGCGCAGCACGAATTCCGGCTCCCAACCCGCCGCCTCGGCCGCCGCCACCAGGTCCTCCCCCTCGGCCACGAACAGCCCCTCGCGGTGGCGGTGCTTGCGCTCCGCCAGCCGGCGGATCAGTTTCAGCTTCTCGTTGTCCTTGCTGGTGATCATCGTTCGTGCACAAAAAAGGGCGCCTTCTCGGCGCCCGGTGAAGTCTGGTCGGCGGTCTGGATGCGTTCAGGCCGCCACGGCCTCCCGGGCTTGCTCGGCAAATCGGCGAAACGCCTCCGGGTCGCGAACGGCGATGTCGGCGAGCATCTTGCGGTTGACCTCGACCCCGGCCTCGTTGAGGCCGTGGACCAGCTCCGAGTACGTCATGCCCTCGCGCCGGGCGGCGGCGTTGATGCGGATGATCCAGAGCTTGCGCATCTCGCGCTTGCGCACCCTGCGATCGCGATAGGCGTACTGGCCCGAACGCATCACCTGCTCGTTGGCGAACCGGTAGCTGGAGTGCTTGCGCCCCCAGTAGCCCTTCGCCTGCTTGAGCACCTTCTTCTTGCGCCGCTTGCGAGCGACAGCGTTCGTCGCCCGGCTCATCGGCCCGCGCTCCCGGGGAGCAGCCGCTTGACCTTCTTCGCGTCGTTCGCCGAGATCTCGACCGGACGCGCCATCCGCCGCTTGCGCTTCGGCGACTTCTTCTCGAGGATGTGACTCGAATAGGCGCGGCGGCCGCGCAGCTTGCCGCCGGCGGTCTTGCGGAAGCGCTTCTTGGCGCCGGAATGGGTCTTCATCTTCGGCATCGGGGCCGACTATTGAAGCAGACCTCCGGCGAGGTCAGGCGGCCGCGGCCGGCTCGTCGCCGGGCTCGGCCTCGGTCGTGCCGCCGGACGACTCGGCCGCCGCGGGGGCGGGCGTCGCCGGCTGCTCGCCGGTCTCGCCCTTGCGGTCCTCGTTTCGCTCCTCGCGCGCCTTGGCCGCGATCTGGCGCGATGGCGCCAGCATCATGTGCATGTTGCGGCCCTCCTGCTGTGGCGCCGACTCGATCGTCGCCAGGTCGCCGACGTCCTCGAACAGGCGCTCCAGCAGGGCGCGACCGCGCTCGGGGTGGGCCTGCTCGCGACCGCGGAACATGATCGTCACCTTGACCTTGTCCTGGTGCTTGAGGAACCGCTCCACGTGCCCCTTCTTGGTCTGGTAGTCGTGGTCGGCGATCTTCGGGCGCAGCTTGATCTCGCGCACGTTGACCTGCTGCTGGTGCTTGCGCGCCGCCTTCGCCTTCTGCTCCTGCTCGTACTTGTACTTCGAGTAGTCGAGCAGGCGGGCCACCGGCGGCCGCGACTCGGGCGCCACCTCAACCAGGTCGAGGTCGCGCTCGGCGGCCATCGCCAGCGCCTCATCGGTCTTCACGACCCCGATCTGGCTGCCGTCCTCGTCCACCAGGCGAACCTCCGAGACCCGGATCCGCTCATTGATCCGCGTCTGGTCGCGCTCCGGGGGCTGCCGGTCGAATCGCCGCGGGACCGGCACTACGGGTTCACGCTGGGAGCGGGAAGCGTCAAGCGGCCTGCGGTCCGAAGGAAGGGGGGTTCAAGACCAAGAGGAAGGGCGGGCGCAGGCGTCTCAGTGACGTGGCCGGATCTCGGTGCCCTTCATCGCGGGCCAGTATAGAGGCCGTCGAAGCAGCTGAGGTCGGCGAGAAGCCATTACTCCAGTTACGGTACCGGAAATGTGGTATAACGCACGTAACCGCGGGACACCTCCGTGCATCCGTCCGCGGGACAAGGACGTCTGTGAGGGGAGCCTCGCAGCTCAAGCCAATTTTCCCCCGGCCTGGGCTGCGGCTCCCCTCCACCATTTCCGCCGGTCGGCTCAGCCCTCGACCAATGCTGGGATCTCGCCGATGGCAACCGCGCCGAGGTCGCCGCGGTCATGGGCGCGCACCGACGCGGTCGCCCCTTCGCGCTCGCGCTCGCCGACCACGAGCATGAACGGGACCTTGGCGAGCTCCGCATCGCGGATCTTTCGCCCGACCGACTCCGAGCGCTCGTCGACGCGCACCCGCATCCCGGCCTCGGCGAGCTGCGATGCGACCTCGCGGCCGTAGGCGAGGTGCGCGTCGGAGACCGGCAGGACCAGCGCCTGGACCGGCGCCAGCCAGGCAGGGAAGCGGCCGCCGTGGTGCTCGATCAGGATGCCCGCGAAGCGCTCCATCGAGCCGAGCAGCGCGCGGTGGATCATCACGGGCCGGTGCTCGGCGTTGTCGGCGCCCTGATAGCTGAGCTCGAAGCGCTCGGGCATGAAGAAGTCGACCTGGCAGGTGCCGCATTGCCACGAGCGCCCCAGCGCGTCGGTGATGTGGAAATCGATCTTCGGCCCGTAGAACGTCCCCTCCCCCGCGCTCACGTCGTACTCGCGACGCTGGCGCTCGAGCGCCTCGCGCAGGGCCTCGGTCGCCCGCTCCCACTGCTCGTCGGTGCCGATCGACTTCTCGGGCCGCGTCGAGAGCTCGACCCGGACCCGGTCGAAGCCGAAGCGGGCGTAGAGCTCGTCGATCGCCTCGCAGATCGAGTCGACCTCGTCGGGGATCTGGTCCATCGTGCAGTAGACGTGCGCGTCATCCTGGGTGAACGCCCGCACGCGCAGCAGGCCGTGGAGGACGCCCTCGCGCTCATAGCGCGAGACGTCGCCGAACTCCGCCAGCCGCAACGGCAGGTCGCGGTAGGAGTGGCGACCGGAGGCGAAGGCGAGGCAGGCGCCCGGACAGTTCATCGGCTTGAGCGCGTAGCGACGCCCATCGCCCTCGTGCCCGACGTCGGGATTGGGCTCGACGAAGAACATGTTCTCGCGGTAGTTGTCCCAGTGGCCCGAGCGGTGCCAGAGCTCCTCGTCGAGGACCCGCGGGGTCTTGATCTCGACGTAGCCGCGCTTGTCGAGCTGAGCTCGCACCTCGCGCTCGATCAGCCGCAGCAGCACGGTCCCCTGCGGCAGCCAGAACGGCATCCCCGGCGCCTCCTCGCGGAAGCGGAACAGGTCGAGCTGGGGGCCGAGCTTGCGGTGATCGTGCTCGCGGGCGAGCTCGAGCTTGGCGAGGTGGTCGTCGAGCTCCGCCTGGGAATGAAACGCGGTCCCGTAGATCCGGGTCAGCATCTGGCGGCTCTCGTCGCCGCGCCAGTAGGCGCCGGCGATCGAGCTCAGCTTGAACGCCTTGATCCGCCCGGTCGAGGGAGCGTGCGGGCCGCGGCACAGGTCGGTGAACGGCCCGTTGCGATAGAGGGACACGGTTTCCACCCCCTCGTCGCGGACGAGGTCGGAGATCAGCTCGACCTTGTAGGGCTGATCGACGGCGCGAAAGCGCTCGAGCGCCTCGTCGGCGCTCACGTCCGTCGCGCTCGAACGGCTCGTCGGCGGCGATGTGGTCGCGCATCGCCGCCTCGATCCGCTCGAGGTCGGACTCGCTCGGGCCCTCGCCGTCGGCGAACTCGAAGTCATAGTAGAAGCCGCCCTCGATCGGCGGCCCGATCGAGACCTTCGTCCCCGGCCACAGATCGACGACCGCCGTCGCCATCACGTGGGCGGCGTCGTGGCGGATCAGCCACAGCGCATCGGCTGCCTCCTCGCCCTTGCTGGTCGCGGTGACGATCCTGATCTCGGCGCCGTCCGGCAGCCGCGCGCCGAGATCGCGCAGCTCGCCGTCGACCTTGACCCCGAGCGCGTCCTTCGCGAGGCGCGGCCCGATCGCCGCGGCGGCGTCGGCGCCGCTCGCACCCGCCGCAAGCTCGAGCGGCGTCCCGTCGGGCAGCTTGACCGCGATCGTCGACATCGGCGCGATGCTACTCACGCCGGCTCGCTACGGTGAGCGCGAAACCAGACTCAGGAGGTAGGCAGGAATGTTGAGATCGAAGCTGGGGCCGGCGCTGGTGGCGCTGGCGGTGCTCGCGCTCGCCGTGCCGACGCTGTCGCTCGCCGGCCGCAACACGATCGAGCTCGAGGCGAAGCTGAAGGGCAAGAACGAGGTCCCCGGGCCGGGCTCGCGGAACGGCAAGGGCGAGATCGACGTCGACGTCAAGCAGACGAAGGAGAAGCTCTGCTTCGACTTCGAGGTCAAGAAGCTCGACCCGATGGTCGCCGGCCACATCCACAAGGGTGACTCGGAGACCGCCGGCCCGGTCAAGGTGACGCTGTTCGAGGACGAGGAGGGACTCGAGGGCACGGGTGCCTACGAGGGCTGCGTCAAGGACGTCAAGGCGAAGCTGCTGAAGAAGATCGCCACGAAGCCAGAGAAGTACTACGTCAACCTTCACACGGTCGACTACCCCGACGGGGCGATCCGCGGGCAGCTCGAGCTCTCCGGGCCGGACGATTCAGAGGATTCGGAGGAGCCAGAGGGCTCCGAGGATTCCGAGGGCTCGGACGACCCGACGTACTGAGGCCCGCCCTCCGGTCAGCCGCCCGCGCTGGGATCGGCGCGGGCGGCGCCGGGATCAGGGGGCAGGGGCCGGGCCCCTGAGCCGGCGCGGTTGACCGCGACCTCGTCGACCTCGACCGCCCCGTCATCGGCCAGGACGACGTCGACGGTCACCGCGACCCCGTCCCTCGGGGGTTGCGGCGCGTCCCCCTCGGCCTCGATGCAGACGCGGTTGCCGCGCAGCTCCCAGGCCAGATAGTCGGCCCCGTGCTGCTCGTCCAGCAGCTCCTCGGGCGCGAGGACGAGCACCGACCCGGGGCCGAGCTCGGGCCGCAGCTCGGCGAGTGCCGGCGAGTAGCCGCTCGGCCCGACCGGCCCGTTGACGAGTGCGAGCAGGCTCGAACCACCGGCGCCGACCAGGAACGCCGCGGCGACGAGCGCCGGTACCGCCGCGGCCACCAGCGCCCGGACCGAGAGCGCCAGCGCCAGGGGCGCGATCAGGACCAGCGCCTTCGCCTCCTGGTACGGAGTGCCGCCGATCAGGGCGTAGAGCCAGAGCAGCGCCGCGGCCGCAAGCGCCGCGGGCAGCGCGCGGTCGCCGCGCGCGAGCGAGCGGCGCAGGCCGTAGGCCAGCGCCGCCGCGCCCGCCGCCGCGCCGAGGTAGAAGGCGAACGCCGGGGCTGCGCCGTCGCCGGGCTCGATCCGGAAGTCCCCCGACGGCCAGATCCCGAGCGCCTCCAGGGGCGAGAGACGGTTGAACAGGTTGCCGAGCCCGGCGCCATCGGGGTTGAAGGTCTCGAAGCTCGCGAACTCGACGATCCGGCCGGCCTCCGGGGCGATCGCGATCACGACCACGCCGACCGCCGCGAGCGCGGTGGGCGCCGCCAGGCGGGCCGCCAGCCGCACCTCCGGGGCTCCGCTTCGCCGCCAGGCCCGGGCGAGCTCCACCAGCGCCCAGACTGCCGCGGCGCCGCCGAGCCAGAGCAGGCCGGGGAAGCTGTAGGTGTAGACGCTGCCGATCGCCAGCACCGCAAGCGGGATCGCGCGCAGCGGACGCGGCGTCGCCTCCGCCCGCCGCGACCACCCGCGGGCGAGCTGGCCGAGGGCAATCGCGAAGGCGAGCACGAACAGCGCCTGCATCGTCTCCTTGAACGCGCCCTGGACGAGGAAGGCGGCGACCAGGTAGGCGAAGCCGACGCACACTGCCCCGGCCGCCCGCCATCCGCGCGGGCACGTGTCGAGCAACCCAAGCCCGGCGAGGCAGGCGGCGACGGCGATGGCGATCGTGAGCCCGGCGAACGCCTGGACCGTGCTCGGCCCGATCGCTGCGAGGGCGGCGGCGAGCGAGTGTGGGCCGAGCGGATAACCCTGCGAGATCAGGCGCTCGGATACACCCTCGGCGAGGCGGTCGGTCGCGAACAGGTGCTGCGACATGTCCGGGTTGAGCCCGGTGCCGAGGATCCCGAACCGCCATTCGACGATGAACGGGAGCGAGGCCAGCGCGACCGCGGCGAGCGCGATCCCCGCCTGCCGCCCGACCGCGGCGCGCACGCCGACCACGTGCGGGACCAGGTAGGCGGCTGCGAGCGTCGCGGCGAGCGCGATCGCAACCAATGCAGTCGCCCGCGTCGCCCGGCAAGCGGACCGTCCACCAGGCGAGCGGGCAGAGCGCCGCGAGCCCGACCGCAGGGGCCAGCGGCGACCATCGGCGCCGCCCGCAGGCGGTGAGCACCGCCTGGCCGACCAGCGCCGCGGCAACGAGGCAGGCCCCCAGGCAGAGGTAGGTCCCCAGCATCGGCCGCGAGCATAGGCGGCGGCCCGGCCTGCTCTGTGAAAGGCTGAGCGCGGATGGGCGAAGGCGAACAACAGCACCACCACCTCCACCACACGGCGACCAGCGCGCTACCGCATGCGGAGAAGGTCGCCCGTCAGCAGACCCACATCCGGATCCTGTCCGGAATCATCTTGCTCGTGGTGGCGGCGCTCGCCTACGCGGCGGCCTTCGACCTCGACAGCTCCGCGGAGTGGATCGTCTTCGGGATGATCATCGTCACCGTCGTCGGCGCGATGATCGCGGTGCACAAGCCGGGCTCCTCCGGCTGACGCACGTCTAGGCCAGCAGGATGACCAGCAGGATGATCAGGATCAGCGCCCCGATGCCGATGTACATCTCGCCCTCCTTCCGGTCGCTTCCGGTGACGGAGGCGGATGTACCCGGCGCGGCCGCCCCGAAACGAAGCGCGGGGCGGCAGCCGCATCACGCGATTCGGCGAGCAGCCGTGCACGTTCTCAACCTGGATCAGACCCAGAAGTCGTCGACCCGCTCGTTGTCACCTCCCTCGGGCTTGCGACCACCGATGCAGATCACGTCAAGCCCCTCCGGGCCGGCCTCGAAGGAGCGGGCTACCGCAGGAGCGACCCGAAGCACGTCCCACGCGGAGAGCTCGACGACCTCGTCATCGAGCTTGGCGCGACCGGACCCGGCGACCACGACGTAGGCCTCCTCCTGCACACGATGCCGGTGACCCCACGGCATCCGGGCTCCGGGGCCGTAGGTGAAGCGGCTCACGCCGAGCTCGGGCGACCCCAAAGCCTCCCGCGCGAACCGCCATTCCAGCTGAGAGTCCTGCGGACCGACATCGCGAAGATCGTTGAAGTTCGTCTTGGTCCAGTCGGGCATGGCGAAACTATCGCATGGGCACGGTTCACTGAACGTCCCGGAAGCGCTCCGCTGCGGGGGTCGTTGGGACATTCACCCGCCCCTGGTCCGTTTGGTTGGCGGCTGGACTTCGGGAGTTGTCGGAGCCTCGCCTGGATGGGCACTGCTGGGCTCGAACCAGCGACCTCCGCCTTGTCGAGGCGGCGCTCTCCCAACTGAGCTAAGCGCCCGGGACCGGCGAGTCTAGCGCCCGTTCGGCGCCTTCGGGAGGCGAGATGGAGCCCTCGCGAACCGGGCCGGCGGGAGGCGAGGACGACCGGCGTCCCGCGCCGCGGCGAGAAGGTGATGTTGCGCCGCGCGATCCGCTCCGGGGCACGATCGCGCCCCCGCAGCTCGCACCGCGAGAGCACCTCGCGCAGCACGACCCGCATCTCGAACTCGGCGAACGCGGCGCCGAGGCAGCGGCGAACGCCGCCGCCGAACGGGACCCAGCCGTAGGTCTCGGGCGGCTCGGACAGGAAGCGCTCGGGGCGGAACTCGAGCGGGCGCGGGTAGAGGTCCGGGCGGGTGTGGGTGAGCCAGAACGCCGGGGTGACGTCGGTGCCGGCGGGCAGCAGGTGCTCGCCCGACCCGCAGCTCGGCGCCCAGCCGCCGCCCGGCCAGCGGGACCACCGGGCGCAGGCGCAGGGACTCGGTGATCACCGCGCGCAGGTACTCCTCGCCCCCGTCGGCGAGCTCGGCGCGCAGGCGCGCGAGCGCGCCGGGGTTGCGCAGCAGCAGGTCGAAGGTCCAGGCGAGCGCGGTCGCGGTGGTCTCGTGGCCGGCGAGCAGCAGGGTGATCAGCTGGTCGCGAAGCTCGGCGTCGGCCATCCGCTCGCCGTCCGTCGAACCGCACCGCGACCAGCATGCGAGAGGATGTCGTCGCGCTCGGCGAGGTCCGGGATCGGCGCGCCGCTCGGCGATCTCGGCGTAGAGGAGCTCGTCGACGGTCGCCGCCTCGCGGCGCAGCTCGTCGATCGGGTCCTGGCGGCCGAAGCGCCGGGCGACCAGCATCCGCAGCTGGAGCGCGCGGCGAGGCGAGCTCGCCGAGCAGGCCCGCCGAGCAGCCCGCGCAGGCGCTCGAGCCGGCGCGGGGTCGGTGACGCCGAAGACGGCGCGCAGGATCACCTCCAGGGTCACCGCCTGCATGCGCGGGTGGATCGCGAACCGCTCGCCGCAGCGGCCAGCGGTCGATCTCGGCGTCGACGGCCTCGGCGATCACCGACTCGTAGGCGCGCATCCGCTCGCCGTGAAACGGCGGCAGCATCGCCTTGCGCCGCGAGAGGTGCTCGTCGCCCTCGAGCAGCAGCACCGAGCGCGCGCCCATGATCGGCTCGAGCGCGAAGCTGCGCCCGGGCGGGAGCCCGTTCTCGCGGCTCGTGTACAGGGCGCGGATCGAGTCCGGGTCGGAGATCATCACCATCGGCGTCTGGAAGCCGAGGAACTTGACGCTGAACGCGTCGCCGTGGCGCCGCCGGCAGGCGTCGAGGAACTCGATCGGGCGAAAGAGCCAGCGAGCCGTCTGCACGGCGGGCGGCGCGGACGGTCCGGGCGGCAGGCTCATGCGCCCAAACTACCGCTCGCGACCAAGTGATCCGCAGCCCGTCCGAGAACCGTAACCAAGGCACAGGCCCGGTGTTAAGGTAGGTCCAGTCCCTGCCGATAGGCATGACCAAGACTTCGCAAGGCTGAAGGACCGACGGGCCAGCGGCGGGAATCGCTGGCGGAACGTCCTTTCGGAACCAAGGGCCCCGTTCAGGGGCCCTTTTCCGTTCGGCTACGCCTCGAAGGCCCGCCGGACGCGGTCGGGATAGCGAAACAGCGAGTCGTAGGTGACCGTCGGGACCTCGTAGCCGAGCCGGTCGAGCAGGCCCGAGGTCTCGAGCCGCGACCAGGTCGTGCGCCTTCGGGCGCCCGCTGCCGCCGACCGAGCACGGGACCGCAGCGATCGCCGCCGGGTCGGGCAGCTCGGGCGGCTCGAAGTCGCGCTTGGAGAAGTCGAAGCTGCGGCCGATGTTGGAGGCGTAGCGGTGGCGCTTGGTCAGGTGGCCGAGCCCGTAGCGGTAGGAGATCAGCTTCAGGATCGACTCGTGGGTGCAGGTCATGTGGCTGACCCGCCCGCTCCCGCGCCGCGCGCGCGTGTACGGCGAGATCGCCACCGCCGGGACCCGGAAGCCGGTGATCGACCAGTCGTTGTCGAGGTCGGCGCGGTTGGCGCGGTCGTCGGGCACCCGCCGCGGCTTCACGTGGTCGAAGAAGCCGCCCCACTCGTCGTAGTTGATGAACATCGCCCCGCGCCGGTACTGCGGCGACTCGATGAAGGCGTGGGCGACGTCCGACATGAACGCCTGGCCGAGCCGCACGTCGCCGTGCGGGTGCTCGTCGGCCGAGACCCCGTCGCCGCCGCCGCCGTCCTGAACGGCGGGTCGACGAAGCAGATCGGCGGCAGCGTGCCCGGCGGCGGCGTCGGTGTAGAACTGCGACGACCGGGCCGCACCCAGGCGAGCCCGCGCGGCCCGTAGAGGCGCCGGGACCGGCAGGTCGGAGACGTAGTAGCCGACTCCGACCCCGTGCGCGAGCGCCCGGTCGAGGATCGTCTCCCACTCGAAGCCGAAGTTGCCCGTGTCGCGTCGACCGAGCGGCAGCAGGTTCGACTTCTGCCCTCCGTTCTGCGCCGCGAGCTGGTAGTGGCGGTTCGGGGTAGGTGGGGCCGAGGATCGAGCAGAAGTAGCGGTCGTAGAGCTGGAAGGCGTCGGCGACGTGCGGGATGAAGCCGAGGTCCTCCTTCAGGTAGTAGCCGAGCGCGAACTCGTCCGACCCGGTGCCCTCGCTGGTTGCCGGTGTAGAAGCCGTCGAGCTTGCCGCAGTTGTATCTGGTGGCGGCCGCCGTTCCAGCCGTGGTCGGGGTCGCGGAAGTCGCAGCCCTGGAAGTCCGGGGTCAGGCGGTGGGTGGCGAACGTCTGCGAGCCGTCGAGGTTCGGGTAGCAGAGGCCCGCGTTGCGGCCGTCGGCGCGGCGATGCCAGCCGAAGTAGTGGTCGAAGGAGCGGTTCTCCATCATCAGGACGACGAAGGTGTCGATCGGCAGGTCGCGCGGCTTCGGTAGCGGCTTGCGCGCCGCCCGCTTCGCCGCCTCGGCGACCAGCGTCTCCGCCGGCAGCACGCCCGCCATCCCCGCGAGCCCGGCCAGCGCGGCGGTCCGGCCAAGGAACTCGCGCCGGCGCAGCAGCTCGTCGCGGATGGTCGGCCTCGAGCCGCTCGACCTGCTCGGGGTCGGCGAGCTCGCCCCGCGCGAGCCGCGACGAGTGGTCGGCGGGCGGCGGATCACGGCTCGCTGACCACCTCGCAGCCGTAGATGCCCGTCCTCGACCTCGTCGACGACCGCGAGGTCGCGGCCCTGCGCCGCAGTTGATCTCGTCGGGGTGACCGTCGCGGGCGTAGATCCGGTCGCGCCCCCGGGCCGCGAGCCTGGCTCGCCGTCGCGCATGTTGAAGCTGTCGTGCCCGCCGTCGCCGTGCAGCGAGTCCGGCCCGCCGCCGCCGATCAGCACGTCGCGCCCGCCGCCGCCGATCAACACGTCGCCACCGCCGCAGGCCCTCGAGCACGTCGTCGCCCTTCGTCCCGACGAGCCGGTCTCCCTGCGCGGTGCCGGTCTCAGCGGCGGCGACGGCGAGCGCACCCGCGACGCCGCCGGCGAGGGCCGCGACGCAGAGCACCAGACCGGACCTTGCCCATCCGCCGGCGAGCCTACCCGCACCCCGGGGCAGGGATGTTCGCAGATCGGTTACGCGGCGCGCCTCGGGCTCGACCACCAGCGTCAGCCCGTCGACGGCGGCGACCCGCACGCGTCTCCCCGCTCGTCGCCCGCCCGCCGCGGGCGCTCCAGATCTCGCCCCGCACCCGCACCCGGCCCGGGCCGATGACCTCGGCCCGCTCGCCGACCATCCCCTCGGCCCCGGTGGTCACCCGGTAGCGGCGCAGGAAGCGGATCCACAGGAACACCTCGCCGACCTCGATCAGCGCGGCGCAGACCAGGACCACGATCCGCCATGGGTCGGGCAGCACGAACAGGCCGGCGATCGCGAGCGCGAGGATCACGGCTCAGATGATGACTGGCGCCGCTTCAAGGGCTTGGCAGGCCGTGGCAGTGCTGCCACGGCTGGCAGCCGATGATGTCGTCGAAGACCTCGTCGTTCTGCTGCTGGCGGTTGTAGTCCTCGATGCCGGTGCCGCCATCCTGCTGGACCCCGACGGCCTGCAGCGCCTGGTCGATGGGCGACTCGCCGTGTACGGACAAGAGCCAGATCACCGCCAGGGAGCCGAGAATCCATCACAGCCCGCGCGGGCGCAGCCTAGGGCGCAGCGTCAGACAGAGCCAGCGGCGGACCAAGAACCTTCATGCCCGCATCGCTCGCGAGCGTCTTGAAGGCATCTGCCATCCGCGTTTCCTCGGGGAGCTCCGCTGAACGCTCGAAGAAGCGCTCCATGCCAGGCGATCCAGGCGTGAAAACGAAGAGAATGCGGGCATAACCATCTCCCGCGTTCTGCCACGTGTGAGGGACACCCCTCGGTATGAACACGAATGAACCGGCGGGCGCCGTGTGGTCGGTCTCACCCAACCTGAAGCGAAGGCGACCGTCGAGCACGTACATGAACTCGTCCTCGTTGAGGTGCAGGTGAAGGGGCGGGCCCTCTCCCGGTGCGGCGGTGCTCTCCCAGGCCGTCAGCGCTCCACCCGTCTGCGCGTTGCGGGCCTTGTAGGTCAGCCCTCCGCCGGCAGGGTTCGCGACCGTCTGACCGTCGCCAGGACCCATGACGATCGCGCCGGGCTGTTCCTCAGCCATGGACTCCGCCGGCAGGATCGTCGCCTGCTCCTCGGGGGGCCCCTCCGACCACCCCGACGACCTCGACCTCAAAGCGAACGTCGGCCACGCTCGGATCGTCGTCCAGAACCCTCCGACCTCATTCACGGCGCTGGCGAACCTACATCTGCTGCTCCGTCCGAGCAAGTCTCTGGCTCACAGCAGGAGTCGGCGGACGGAGAGGCTTGCGCTTTCCTGAGTCAACTGAGCGCTCGGTGGGAGCGAGCGGCCGCCGCAGTAGGCGGTCCGAACCAGGTGGTCAGCGCGTCAGCGAGCCCCAGCTGGGTTGGGTCTCCCACCCAGGCCACATATCCGTCGGGCCGGATCAACACGGCGGTGGGAGCGGTGACCGCCCCGAGTGCCGGAAGCTCCCACGTACCGACGTATTCGGCGTCGATCAACTGAACCCGATCTGCCCATGGAGTGATGTCGAAGCCGCCGGGCTCACCGAGGTTGAGCAGCACCGGCCGGGCATCGTGCAGCAGGGTGAAGACCCGCAGCGGGCCGTCGGCGGTGACCAGGTCGAGATCGGGCATGCGGCGTCCGAGCAGCGGGTGTCCCTCGCCGAGGTCGTAATGAATGTCCAGACCGAACATCATCGCGGCGAATCGTCTGCGAGGCTCGTCCGCCCTGAGGAGCTCGGCAATGGTGTCGCGCAAGGCCTCCGTGCGTTCGTCTGGGCGGCGGAGCGCGACGTGCGCCATCGTGGTGCGCAGCACGCGGGCAGCGACCGGGTGACGCTCGGCGTGGTAGGTATCCAGGAGGCTTTCCGGGGATGTCCGGTTGACCACCTGGGCCAGCTTCCATCCCAGATTCACCGCATCCTGCACGCCGGTCTGGAGGCCCTGTGCACCGTCCGGGGAATGCACGTGTGCGGCGTCGCCGGCCAGCAGGACCCGTCTGTCGCGGTAGGCCGCGGCCTGCCGGGTCATATCGGTGAACCTGGAGATCCACGTGGGACTGTGGATCCCGTAATCGGTCCCGTAGACGGCGATGAGCGCCTCGCTGAGATCGCGCAGGGTGGGTTCGCTCGCGGGTCCGACGTGCTCTTCGGTCACCATGACCCGTACCGGCCCGCTATCCGCGTAGACCACCTCGCCGTCGCGGATCTCGTACTCCACCCTGCCGAGGGCATGGATGCCGATGGCGTCGTGGCGGATGCCCAATTCCGGCTCCTCGGCCATCTCGACCTCGGCGATCAGGCGCTGGTTGTCGGATCCCAGCCGGGGAACTCGATGCCGGCTGCCTTGCGGACCAGACTGCGTCCTCCGTCGCACCCGACGAGATATTCCGCCCGCAGCGACTGGCCGTCGGACAGCTCGACGTCGACGCCGGTTTCGTCCTGCGCGAAACCCGTCACCTCACGTCCGCGATAGATCGTCACCGCCAGCTCGCCGACCCAGCCGGCCAGTATGCGCTCGATGTGGTTCTGCCAGAGCCCGAGCGAGTAGGGATGCCGGGTGGGAAAGTCGCTGATGTCCAAGGGGACCCCGGAGAACTGCCCGACCTGGGCCACCTGTCCCTCCGAGAGGAACCGATCGGCGATTCCGCGCTGATCGAGGATCTCGATGGTGCGTGAGTGCAGACCACCTGCGCGCGAGCCGGGGAGGTCCTGGCTGGCGCGCCGCTCGACAATCGCAACGTCCACGCCCGCCAACGCCAACTCGCCCGCCAACATCAGCCCTGTCGGACCTCCTCCGGCGATCACCACCGCATGCTCGGTCATCGCACGCATTTCGCTCCTCCCATTCCGTTGGTTCTGGCGCTTCGGCCGGCGATTATGCGGCACGCCCCGGGGCTTCATGAGGCCTCCTGAGCGCTATAAATTGGGTGTGGAGAGGAGCGGGGACTCTCCCTTCCGGTTGCCGTCCGCGGCGGACGGACAACTTCCTCGAGAAGCGGCGGAGCGCCGCGTACGGCGGTCACGCCGCCCATGCGGATCTCCTCTGACACGCGTCTCGGCGAACGGCGATGGTGCTCGAGTAGCGGCTGGCGCGGCCCCGGGGTAATGTTGGCCGGCACGGTCGAACGATCGGGGAGGTTGTATGGCGAGGAGGAAGCCGAGTGGGGGAAAGCCGCCCAGGCCGCCGGGCAGTGGCGCCCGGAAGAAATCGGCCGCCAAGCCGCGCCGGTCAAAACAGAAGAGTGGGGGAAGGATCGGCGGGGAGGTGGTCAAGAAGAAGCGGAACAAGTGACCGAGCCAGCCAAATCGGGCATCTTTGATTACGACGAGCTGCTAAAGGACGAGCTCGCCGCGGAGGATGCGCGGAAGGATTCACTTGAGGCACGAGGAGTTGCCGTCGTCACAACCTCGGGGGCGCTGGTCACATTGCTCTTCGCGCTTAGCGCGTTGTCGACCGAGGAACAGGCGACCTACGAGCTCTCGGACTTCGCCTCAGTGGTCCTAGCCATCGCGCTGGTGTTGTTCGTGGGCGCCGCGATCGTTGCCCTGCTCATCAATCGGCCCATGGACTACATCGGGGCCAAAGTCGACGACATCGAAAAGCTCTTGAACGCAGAGTCGCCCTCTGGGTCCGAGCAGGCCAGGAAAGACGTCGCTTTTGCGCGCCTCACCGAGCTTCGTTCCGCGCGTCAGATCAACGGCAGGAAAGCCGACTTGCTCTTGCGGGCAATGGGTTTGGAGGTCGCAGCAGTGGTCGCGGTCGGCGTTGCGGTCGTGAGCATTCTCTTGTAGCCCGACGAACGTAGACCGCACCGCGCCGCGCCAGCTTTGAGGGGCTGTCGCTTTTCGCGTGAGAGCAGAAGTTGCGGTTTCCATGCAAAGCGACACTTTGGGCAGGTCTCTCGGCCCCGATAACCAGGGCCTCCGGCCTCGAACAGGCAGGCCGTCCCAGCCTCCCTCAGCCCGGCTGAGGGGCGAACACCTGTTCGCATGGCCCGGGACCCGTCTGGCGAGCCCGAGGGCTTAGACGGACTCTCAGCGCGTCGCCTGTCGGGGGATTTCACCGACCGTTTCGTACACGGTTGGTACACGGCGACTTCAGAAACTGAAGCCAAGCAGCAGAAAACCGCGCCTGAGCAGGGCTTTCTGAGGGCGCCTGCCGGAATCGAACCGGCGTAAACGGCTTTGCAGGTCGGTCACATGGGGGTCTTTGCCGCTTGAACAAGCGGAATCCGCCGCGGCGGGGGAAGTAACGGGGGGAGTCCGGGCCGCAAGGCTGCCGCCCCCGGCGTTCCTAACGCCTCGGCCGCTACCCCCGCAGCCCGGCGGCTTCGAGGGCTTCGTACTGCTAACGCCTCTTCATGCCGAACGGCCGACGCCCAGGTCATTTCCGGCCGGGGCTGGGACAGTGAGCGGGCCGACTTCCCTGAAACCGGCGGGGCGCCGGCGCTGGCGCACCCCCGCAGCCCAATGCGGTGCTGGCTTGCGACGTGATGATGGGCGGGACCCTTCCCGCCATGAGGGGGGCGCCGGCTTTCGCCAGCGCCCCCTCTTGCTTGATCGCTCTTTCGGCTTTCGCCGTCTGCTTCTTCAGGGTGATGAATCGGGTCGCTCACGCACACCCAAAGAGACTTACCACCTCGCCGGCGATCTCGCTGTTCTCGCCCTCATCATCAATCGCGTAGGCCGTAATGACAAAAAACGGCCCCGGATCTGCGTCGTAGGTGTGCGGGCCCAGATCGACCTTGCTCCCAGCCGACACCCCGGAAACGGCCCGTTCGAATCCATTGCCGTCGCCCCAATCGACGTATACATCCTCGGTGTCCGCCGAGCCGGGGTCGTCGACAACGAAGCTGACCGACGCCTCACAGTTCGAACCCGTCGTCGCCTTGAAACCACTGATGTTCGGGTGTTCGCTTTGACCAACCCAGCCGAAGCTGTAGGTCGCGGTTCCGCCATGGCCATCGTCCGCGGTCACGGTGACAGGACCCCCAAGTCCATCGTCGGGCAGGACGTAGAGCCAAGACCAAAAGCCGCCGCCAGGTGCCGTCGGCGAACCCTGAAGGAATCCACCGTCGCCCGCTCCAAGGCTCAGAGTCAGCGAATCATTGTCCTGATCGCTGAACGCGCCCGAGTGGTCGATAAGCGAGCCCTCGAAGGGGTTGATGATGGACGGTCCCTCCGCAGATACCTCCGGGGCGTGGTTCGGCGGGGCCGTAACCTCCACGTGGTTGGGCGGACTGTTGTGCGCGATCAAGCCCGAGCTTCCGGTCGGGGAGATGACGAAGTTGCCGTTGGTGCCATCGGGCGTCCCGGCCGCTACCACGAGCGTCGCGTTGACGACGTGCGGATTGGGTGCGCAACCAAGTGGCTTCGGATTGACAGCACAACCCTTGGTGTGGCCGTCGCCGTAATTCAGTCCAGTCGTGAAATTGACCACCTGGACATCACTTGGACTGCCGCTCGGCGTGATGGTGCCGTCGGTGGCCATGGTGTACTTCGTCACGACACTGAGCTCGCCCGTCGTCTTTCCACCTCGGAGCTGGCCCGTGGCGGAAAGCGCGATCTCGAACCCGTTGTCTCCGATTCCGACCTCGGTTGGGAGGCTGGCATCGGTGCTCAGGTCCGCGCTGGTGACCTCATCCGCTGCGAACGCCACAGCCGCCAGGGATAGTGTCCCCAGCGTCACCGCCAGGCCGATCACAATCGCGAATCGCCTACCCAGTCGTCCTTCGTTTCCCTGAGCCCTCATTTCGGGCCTCCTTGGTGTCGTGGCCTCGGGTCTGGCCTCCGATGAGGCGAGGCTCGGTGTCGGTTCCATCGCAGTGAGTCTCCGCGCGGCTCGTGTCGACGGCAACGGGGAGGAACCCTCGATTCCACCCTTGACTGCGGCGGTATACGCTCGGTATACGAGGGCCGGGGCTAGGCGTGGTCTAGGCGTGCGAAGGCCCGGAGCGCGGCCCGACCTAGCGCGACACCGTGGCCCGCCGAGCGGCGGTGTCAGCCCGGGCAAGGTAGGCGTCGAGCAGGCCCGCAGCCTCGGCCTCCGAGCCGGGGAACAGGTGCCCGTAGAGGTCGAAGGTGACCTTGATCGACGAGTGCCCCATGTAGACGGTCAGCGCCTTCGCGTTCACGCCGGCGGCGATCATGTAGCTCGCGTAGGTGTGCCGCGCCTGGTGCAGCCGCAGGCGCCCGCCGAGCCCCGCCGTCCGCCGGGCCGCGTCGGCTCGCCGGTAGAGGCTCGCGGCGTGAAACGGCTCGCCCCGCTCGAGCCCGAACACCAGCGCCTCGTCGCCGGGGTCCTCGCGGATGCGGTGCTCGAGCAGCAGGTCGCGCAGCACGCCGGGCACCGGCACCGTTCGCTGCGAGGTCCGGGTCTTTGGCGCGACCGGCCCGGCCTTCGGGTCCCAGGACGCGACGACCCGGATCGTGCCGGTGGCGAGGTCGACGGCCTGCCAGCGCAGCGCCCGCAGCTCGCCGTAGCGCAGGCCGGCGTAGAGCGCCGTCGCCCAGGTCGCACGGTCGCGCTCGGGCACCGCGGCGAGCAGCGCCGCCGCGTCGTCGGGCTCGACCGCCTCGACCTCGCGTGGGCGCGGGGCCGGCAACTCGAGGTCGCGGGTCGGGTTTACGAGCCGACAACGGTCTATGTCAACCCCGATCGGATTGCCTACTTTCGCGAGGCCGAGCAGAGCTCGTATCGCTCGGAAGGGGTCTAGCTCTTCCCAGAACTCGCCTCGCAGCCTGGGGGCGTATGGTTCTTCTCAAGCTGGCCCTGCGGCTAGCACACCGGCCAAGGCTCAATGAGCACCGAAAGCGCCCACGGCGCGGACGAGGCGAGGAACCGAGGCAAACGGTCACTCTGCGGGGCCAGTTGCTTTCGGGGCGTTGGCCTGATCCGCTCCTTCATCGCCCGGCTCGCGTTGCTGCGTCTGCGAGGGCGCAGCTACGGCGTGCGGGCGATGTGCTCGCGCCAGGTCGGCGCGACTTGATCGAGCATCGCATCGAACCCCGCTGGGTCGGCGCCGGGGGTCGAGCTCGCGTACGAGCGGGAGCCGTCGGCTCGGGCGCGGAAGGGACGAACCTCGGTCTGCAGCTCGAACTCGTCGAGCATCTCGAGGCCGCGGTCGTCGAGCGGTTGGAGCGTGATCTCGGCGGCTATGCCTACCGAGGCTAAGACGAGCAGCAGGTCCGGCGCCACGCACTTGAGGCGAGTCCGAGCCGGCTATCCGCCTTGCATGGGAAGTGCAACGTCTGCTTTTCACGCGGGAGCGGAAGGTCGCCGAGTGCGGTCCTCAGTCGTGCAACCCGGGCGCGAACGAGATCCCGATGATCGAGCCTTCTTCCGATTGAAGCCGAGCGACCGTCTGGCCCCAGGGCTCCTCGCGCCGGTCGTGCAGCAGGCTAAATCCAAGTTGCTGTAACTCCTCGGCGGCTGACTGAACGGCGTCCGCGTCGCTCACCTCGAACTCGAGGCTCATTTGCGGGACGACGCGATCCGCGGGCCAGCCCGGTGTGCCGAAGCACGCCTGGGCGGCTTCCGACAGCGGCCACACTCCGAAGTGCTTGATCCCGTCGATCTGCTCGCTGTGGAAGTACTCGCTGCCGGGACCCGCCTCGACGAGCGGGAGGCCCATCGCATCCACGAAGAGCTCGCGGCTCTTTTCCGGATCCGACGTGATCACAGCGATGCTGGCCACAAAGCTGATGTCCATGCCCGCAGTGTATGACCGCGCCGTCTCGCTGGCTTGAACGAAACCGTCGTACCGCTGTCGCTTAGCGCGAGGAGCAGAAGTGTCGCCCGCCGTCCCGCTTCCGGCCTCAGGGCGAATCGCACCGCGGAAATGCTGGTTTGCGTGGGACGAGCAACTTTTCCGGCGTGCGCGTAATAGCTCGTGCCGATGGGCGCGAACCGCGCGAACTCAAGGCGACATGGAACGGGCCCGCGTCCAGGACCTCATTTCGTCCACTTCTCGGCGTCGGGATTGAAAACCCTTGGTTGCAAATAGTCCCCAGGGTCTTGCAGGGGTCGAAACACCGAGCCGATCCCACGGGTCGCGAATTCGCTCGCGGCCTGGTCGAGAAACCCGGCCGAGACCGTCGGCGAACGGGGGAGATCCTGATGAAGCGCATAGAAGGCCTTGACCCGCAGCGCCTCGGCGTAGTCGGCCGGATCACGCATCCCCTGCTCGTTAATCCCGAGCCCGAACGTCGCGCCGAACTCGATGTCGGCCGGTGGCGAGTTTTGCAAGAAGGCGAGCAGATCCGGGGCGTTCTCGCGCAGAGGCCCGGCGCTGTCGTTCCAGAACAGTGAGAACTTTCCGAGCTTGAAGCGGAACATCAAGCTCTCGGTGCCGTTGCTGCTCAGTGCCGGTAGCGTCGCCGGGCCGCTGTGGACGTTTCGGATCACGGTCACGGGTATCCGATGGCCGAGGGGCTTGATCTTTCGGGTCGCCCCGAAGGGCGAGTCGGCCGCCAGAGTGCCGACGCATCGCACGTCGTCTGGGTCAAGCCCGGCACCGGTCGCCTGCAGATTTCGCCAGGTCGCAGTGCTGTGGCAGGCCGACCACACGCGCCCCGGTCTGCGCTGCGATCGGCCCTGTCATGCACTCATGGTCGAAATGACCGTGGCCGAGGAAGATTGCCTTCGGCGTTAAGGCGGTGAGCTGGTCGTAGTTGATCGGGGTGTAGCCCGTCGCTGCCGGGGACTGCGGCGGTGCCCCGTCAAACCCGCAGGAGGCCGGCTGATCGCTGTTGATGTAGGTGTCGAGGAGGACGACCTTCCCGTTGAACGAGACCGCGAGGCTGGAGACGCCGAACCAGGAGACGATCACCCGACTCTTCGGCAGCATGCCGCGACGGTCGACATTCTTCGGCCCGAAGACAGCCTCACGCGCCTCGATCGTTGCCTTCGCTTGCGCCGGACCCGCCGCGTTTGCAGTCGCCGCGACTGCCAAGAGGAGGACGGAGATGCCGATCCCAAGGATCGCTCTGCGGAGTCGTGATCTCTTCATCTCACTCCCTGATGGCCTGGCGAGAGCAGAATGATGCCCGAATGACTGCGGGGGCTAGGGCTGGGGTCTCCGGCGTAGCTGCCGGTAGACGACGAGCATGACCACCGGAGCCGCGGCCAGACTGCAGGCTCGGCTCGCGGCGGTCCTCGGCGCTCGGCGGGCGTTCATCGAGCGCCAGGTCGGCGCCGACCGGGCGCTGCGCCAAAGCCTGGTCGACCTCGCCTCGGTGTGCGAGCTGCTCGCGGGCGAACTCGAGCCGCCGAAGCCGGGGGCATCCGGCAATCCAGCCGGAAGTCCGTGACACTCGCAGGGGTACGGCGCAGCGCGTGTAGGGTTGGCAAAAGCCCACGGCCGTGCTCGCAGCTACCGAGTACCACCACCCTGACGGAGAGGAAATGGGGAAGTTCACAACGATCCTGCTAGCAGCCTTGCTGTTGCTGCTGCTGGTTGGCGGAGCGGCAGAGGCCAAGCCGAAGAAGCCGCCGAAGCTGAGCGCGGGGCTGCTCGACATCGGGATGGAGGGCGCGACCGAGGCCGTCGCCCGAGGCATTGGCATCGACGAACCCGAGTACGGGACCGACTTCGAGTATGAGGTCTCGGAGTGCCAGCAAACGAAGACGCGAAACACCGCGCGCGGGTGCGACGGCTTTATCCATCAGCACGTGGGGGATCCCCTTGACGCAGATCCCTCGAACGACCAGCTGTTTCGCAGGTGCGGGTTCGAGGTCACGGTCAGCACCAAGAAGATCAAGGGTGGCACCAACCCGGTCTTCACCTTCACCAACGCCAGCGGTTACGGCGGGGCGATCGACCCGGGCCAGAAGGTTCGCAAGGTCTACACCCAGCGTTCGACCGATCTGACCTGCGGAGCGCCCGCGCCCTTCTGCACGATCGTCCCCCGTCTGTGCGTGCCCGTCGCCCGCCCCCACATCCCCACCTACCGCCCCGTCCCCTAGTCGACCTCGCCTCGGTCTGCGAGCTGCTCGCCGAGGAGCTGCCACGGCCGACCGTAACGACGCGGCGGCCGAGCGCCTAGACCACACCCGTAGGGCGGTGAGCCCCGACGCGAGATACTGCGCGGGCGATGTCGCAGGAGAACGTGGAGATCGTGCGCCAATCTCTGGAGGCCTACGCAAGCGGCGAGATTGAGGAAATGCTCGCGCATGTCGATCCGGAGGGCGAGCTTCACTCCGCGATCATCGGCGGCGCCGAGGCCAAGGTGTTTCGAGGGCACGACGGATTTCGCAGGTGGTTTGCCGAAACAAGGGAGAGCTTCGAAGAGCTCAGGACCGACTTGACGGAGTACCGGGACCTGGGTGATCGCATCGTCGCATTCGGCCATATTCATGCCCGTGGCCGCGGGAGCGGGCTGGAGATCGACTCCCCCACGGGTTGGTTATTCACGGTTCGACGCGGCAAGGTGGTGAGAGCTGAAGGGTTCCTGAGTCGGTCCGAGGCCCTCGAAGCCGCCGGGCTGTCGGAGTAGCTCGGTCACCCGGCACTTTCGAGGATGTCGTCGAGCGCGTCGGCGGCCCCGGCGCCCTCGTTGCGGAGCGCTCGCTCAAGCGCAATCGCCGAGGCGACCTTCCCGTCGCGGGCCTGGGCGGTGAGAATCGCCAGCGCCTCGCTTCGGGTGGCGACCTGATCGTCGCGCGGCGGCTCGCGGAGCAGCGAGCGCAGGAACGCGGGCCGGGACATGCCTGCGGGGCGAAGCTCGTCGAGCCGAGCCAGCTCGCCGGCGGTGAAGGTGACCTTGACGGAGTGCTCCCGCGCCATCGCTAATCCCGTGGGATAGGGTCAGAGTCGCCCTGGCCATTCGCATTGCAGAATCCGTCCAGATCGACAGGCCACCGACTGACGTGTGGGAGGCGATCGCGGACTACTCGTTTGACCTCAAGTGGCGAAACGGGCTGTCCGAGATGGCCCCCGATCCTCCCGGCGGTCCAGCCGTAGGCACAAAGGTCCATGAGGTCGTCCGCTCGTCGGGCCGCACCTATGTCGCCGATACCGTGGTGACCGACTTGGAGCCTGGGGCGTCGTACCGATTCTCCGGCGATGGGACCATCGGTGGTCTGCGGGGCGCTCGTGCGGTGGAGTCCGACGGCGGGAGCGGAGCCGTCTTCACCTACACGATCGAGCTGGCACCGGAAGGCGGCATGAGACTGCTTCGTCCGATCCTCGGCGTGATGGTGCGCTCTGGGCTGAGAAAAGACCTGAGCAGGCTCAAAGAATTGCTCGAGGAAGGCTCTTAGGTAGCCGCTCTGTCGCGTCGGCTGAGCTGACACGACGCCCCCAACCTCGCCCCTGTTGGCCGTAGGACTCAAATCCGAGTTCTCGGCGCGCGCGCTGCCAGCCCCCTCGCGCGATCCCGAAGCGCGATCGTGATTGCGGGTGCCCCCCAGGCCCCATCCGCGCGAGATACTGCGCGGGCGATGTCGGAGGAGAACGTTGAGCTTGTGCGGCAGTACTTCCCCGCGTATGACCGGAACGGCATGGACGGGCTTGCCGAGTTCTGGCACCCCGACATCACCTGGCGAGCGGCGGAGGGCGCGCTCGATGACGTTGGGCTGATGGAGGGTCCCGACGCGGTACGCGACCACCTCCGCCAGTGGGAGGAGACGTTCGCGGAGAGTCGGATGGAGGTCGAGGAGCTGATCGAGGCAGGGGACCAGGTTGTCGCCCTCGTCCGCGGCATCGGACGGATGAAGGACAGCGACGCGGAGATCGACATCCGCTACGCGATCGTCTTCACAATTCGGGACGGCAAGATCGCCACGGGGCGCGAGTACTTCACCCGAGAGGAAGCGCTCGAAGCCGCCGGGCTGTCGGGGTAGGCGATGTCGCAGGAGAACGTGGAGGTCGTTCGGTGGGCCTACGACGCGTTCAACGGTCGCGACTTCGATGCTCTCCTGGAGACCTGGGACGCCGCAATTGAATGGCACCAGTTCACTCAGTTCCCCGATCGAGCCGTGTACCGGGGGGCCGAGGACGTGCGACATCGATTCCTCAAGCGGCAGCTGGTAGAGCAGTTCGGAGACTTCAGGATCGAGGTCGAGGAACTCGTCGACGCGGCGACCACGTAGCGGAGGTGGGATTTGAACCCACGACCGCCGGGTTATGAGATCCCTCCCACTCGTTCTGCCGGGTGCTCCAGGGCTCCGGCAAGCGCTGTGGAGCCTCTTGGATGAGCTGAGATTCGCTCAAGTCGGTACCACAGCTGGTACCACGCGACTTCCGGATTCGACCCTCAACGGATTGGGGCCAAGACCAGCGAGCGCTGCCATCGCAGTCGCCCTGCCCGTCGCCTCCGGGCCAATTGGAACCGAGGCCAGGATAACCCCGACGGCGACACCGGTGGCGACTCTAAACCGGCGTCCAAATCGGATTGGCCTGGCGCATCTGACCCGCTCGTCTGACGGTCCTTAACACAGCTCCAACATTCGTTGAAACACCTGGTATCTCCCCTGCCGGGCACTTAGAGTTGCATGGTTATCAGGCTCCCTGCTCGATCGACGCAGCGTGAGCACGAGGGGCTGGTCGCACCCGGCCGGGCCGCCAATGCTCGTTTCGGCATCGGCGTTCTTGGGGAGCTCGCGAAGTGACGAAATCCACACCGGCGGGTGTACGCTCGGCCCATGAGGCCGTCCATCCGACCGTAAGGGTGAGCTGACCGACCCCCGGAGGAGTCGAGAGCGGGGTGGCAACCGATGTCCAGGCGGGCGCCGTACGGGCCGCCAAAACGCAGCCGACCGCCGGAGTCGCCGCCGACGACCTGGCGCTGCTCGAGAGGCACAAGCCGCTGCTGCGCTTCGACCGCCAATACGACTACCAGCTCGCGTCCGTGCTCGGCATGGTCGAGAACGCGGGCAACCTGCTGCGGAGCTCCGACGGTGAGGTGATCGCGCGAGTGGGCGGCGACCCGGCGCTGACGCTGGAGCTACTGACCGCCTATCCGGACGGCAGGAAGCCGAGGTCGGACGACTGCCTCTGCCAGGCCCCCGACGTGCTCGGGGACGCCCGGCGGATGGAGCGCGATCCGCGCTACGCCGGCCCGCTCTATGGGCGCGTGGTGCGGGACGTCGGCGGGCTGGATTGGCTCCAGTACTGGTTCTGGCTCTACTACAACCCGAAGAACCTGTTCGGCTTCGGCAAGCACGAAGGCGACTGGGAGATGATCCAGATCGGTCTCGGCGGGGACGGCCAGCCCGAGGATCTCGCTTACGCCCAGCACGATTCGGGTGAGGCGCGCAAGGCCGGCGACGTCGAGTGGGTCGAGCGCCACGGCGGGCGACACCCGGTCGTCTACGTCTCGCCGCTCTCACACGCGTCCTATTTCGAGGCGGGCACCCATCCGTACCCGGTCGGGATCGACCACCCCTATGGCGACGGGCCCGAGGCCTGGCTTGCGGTGGAGGGCTTCGGCGACTGGGTCGGGTGGCCCGGGCGCTGGGGCAACAGCGAGCGCGTGATCGCAAGCCGGATCGGGAACGGGCCGCCGACCCCGTCGCGCCAGAGCTCCAAGTGGAAGAGCCCGGCGGCCTTCCAGCGAAAGATGGGTCGGCGCAAGTTCCGCGCCGTCCTCGGGCGCCTCCTCTACCGCCTCGGAAAGCCCTTCTTCCCGAACCCGCCGCAGCTCACGGCGCGGCTCGAGGGACGGCGGTGCATCGTCGACTACCGCCTCGTGAACACCCGCCTGCGGCGCTCGCGCCACCTGTATCTGACCGTGCACGACGGTGAGCGGGTGGTCGCGAGCCGCGCGGTCCGCTACGCGGGCGAGTCGGGGACCGAGATCCTCCGCTTGTCCGAAGTGCCCGGCTCGCTCGACGTATCGGGCAGCACCTGGAACCGCGTGCGCCAGCGAAGCGATCTGGCGGAGGCCGCTCAGAGTTGATCGTCGACCTGCACGCGCACTACGCGATGCACCTGATTCCGGAAGCCGAGGGCACCCCGATCGACCTCTTCTCCACCGCGAAGGGGCGGGGGCGCTTGCGCGACCGCGTGCGCGCCCGCTTGGTCGGGCTCGCCAGTCGCTTCGCCAACTACCGCTCGTTCGAGAGCGGTCCCCGGGTGACGATCCCGCAGCTGCGGGAGGGCGGCGTGGGCGTGGCGCTGTCGGTGGTCTACTCGTTCTTCGACGAGCTCGACCTTGACGCACCGTACGGGGCGCCGCCCGGGGCCGGCTACCTGCCGCGGCTCACACGTCAGCTCGACATGGTCGAGGCGGACATCGAGGAGCATCACGCGGGTCAGGCCGTTGTGGTGCGCGACCCGACGATGCTCGACCGGGAGCTCGCCGGGGGCCGGGTCGCCCTCCTCCACTGCGTGGAGGGCGGCTTCCATCTCGGGGATACGCCGAAGGCCGTGGACCGGGCGGTGACGGCATTGGCGGGCCGCGGTGTCGCCTACATAGTCCTGCCGCACCTGCTCTGGCGCGGCGTGGCGACCAATTCGCCCGCCCTGCCCTTCCTCCCGGATTGGCTCTACCGCGCTCTCTTTCCTCAGCCGAAGCTCGGCCTGTCGGAGCTCGGGAGCGCCGCCGTCAAGGCGATGGTGCGGGAGGGCGTCCTGATCGACCTCTCGCACATGAGCACCGCGGCGCTGGCCGATACGTTCGACCTTCTCGACGACCTCGACCCCGACCGGCGGGTGCCGGTCTTCGCCTCGCACAGCGCCTTTCGCTTCGGACGGCAGGAGTACGGCGTCGACGAGCAGACGACCGAGCTAATCGCGAGCCGCGGCGGCGTCGTCGGCCTGATCTTCGCGCAGCATCAGCTCAACGACGGCGTGCGCAGACTTCGCACGAAGAGCTTCGATGAGTCGTTCGAGGTGATCTGCCGACACTTGGAGCGGATCGCCGAGATCAGCGGGTCGCATGAGCACGCGGCGATCGGGTCCGACTTCGACGGCTTCATCAAGCCGACGATGGGCGGGCTCGAGTCGATGACCGACATGGCGCGCCTCGAGCAATCGCTTCGCGACCGCTTCGGAGATCAGAACGCTGAACGCATTTGCTCCGGCAACGCGCTCCGGGTTCTGCGCGCCGGCTGGGGCGCGAAGGGTGGGCCCGTACGACCGTCCACCCTGTAAGCCGGGCCGCCGAGGCCGTGGCGCCGCCCGAGGCCGAGCCGCCGGACGCCTTCATCTCCTACGCCCGCGCGCAGATGGATTTCGCGAGGCGACTCGTCGAGGCGGTTCGGGCGCGCGGGAAATCGGTCTGGATCGATTGGAAGGACATTCCCCCGACCGCCGACTGGCGCGCCGAGGCGCGGGAGGATCGGCGCTCGTCTTCGACTGCGCCGCCTGCCTGCCGCCCGCGGAGCTCCTCGCCGAAGCCCGCGCCGAGATCGAGGGGCGGCCGGCTGCGTCGGCTTTGGAGCCCGCGCCCTGAGGGGCCGATCCGTGCATAACGCCGCCCTCCTTGACAGCACCGCGCCGGTCCGTTACTACCAACTCGTGAAAGGGGGTTCGGACATCTCTGTGGGCGGCCAGAGCCCGGCCGAAACGCGGGTGCTCGAGCCGGTGGGGAACGGCACCGTTGAGCACGACTCGCCGGCGTGGCGGCGACTCGAAGACCAGATCGCCTGGTACAGCACCAAGAGTCAGGAGAACCAGCGCTGGTTCAAGTGGCTGAAGCTCGGCCAGATCGTCGCCGCCGCGGTGATCCCGGTGGCGGCGGCAGAGTCCGCGCCCGCATGGCTGATCAGCGGGATTGGTGCGCTGATCCTCGTCCTCGAGGGGGTGCAACAGCTGCAGCAGTACCAGCAGAACTGGACCACCTATCGCTCCACCGCCGAGCGGCTCAAGCACGAGAAGTTCCTCTTCCTCGCCGGAGCGGGGCCGTATGCCGCGGCCGAGAAGCCAGAGGCGATGCTCGCGGAGCGGGTCGAGGGGCTCGTCTCCCAGGAGCACGCCGCCTGGGCCTCACACCAGGAGGAGCCGGCCCAGGAGCCGACCCCCCAGCCGGAAGCGGGCCAGTGAGCTCGTCGGCGCCGACGGGCCCCACGCTCCGAATCTTCATCGCCTACCGGCGGGACGACAGCCAAGGCTTCGCCCGCAGCATCCACGATCGCCTCGCCGGCCACTTCGGGGCGGACGCGGTCTTCAGGGACATCAACGACATCGAGCCGGGGATGCCCTGGGAGGAAGCGATCGACGAGGCGTTGGGCACCTGCGATGTATTCGTGCTCCTCATCGGTCGCGAATGGCTCGAGGCGAGAGACGACGAGGGAAACCGCCGCCTCGACGACCCGGAGGACCGGCATCGGCGCGAGATCGAAACCGCGATCAGCCGCAAGATCAGGATCTTCGTCGCGCTGATGGAGGACGCCTCGATGCCGCGCCGCAAGCAGATGCCGGCGGCCGCCGCGCCGGGACAGGAGTCCGAGGGGCTGCAGAAGGTGCCGGCGCTCCATGCGCTCCGGATAGCCGACTACGCGTTCGACTATGGGATCGGCGAGCTGATCTCGGGCATCGAGAGGGCGGTCGAGCAGGAGCGCGAGTCGCAGGAGCTGCGACGGCTCGAGGCCGAGGAGGAGCGCGAACTCGCGGCGGAGCAGGAGCGTGCGCAGGAGCAGCGGCGGCGCGCGGAGGAGGAATCACAGCGGGCGGAGGAGGAACGGCGGCGCGCGGAGGAGGAGCGGCAGGCGGACGCGTTGCCGAGGCCCGGAGGGGGAGAGGAGAGGACAGGGGAGCGCAAACGCGGCGTGCCGATGGTCGCCGCCATCGCGCTCGGAGCGGTCGTGCTGGTCGTCGCCATCGTCCTGATCGTCTCCTCCGGCGGCGACGGTCCCGAGCCCGCTGAAGTCGTGGGAGAGCCTGTGAAGATCGGCGACTTTCCGGTCGAGTTGGCCGACGACGGTGCGGGTGGGATCTGGGTCACGGATCGGGTCGGAGACCGAATCGCGCGGGTCGAGATCGGCACCGACGACCAGCAAGTCGGCACACGTGTCGAGGCCGGTCCTGAGCCTGAGGGCGTCGCGGTGGGCGGCGGATCGTTGTGGGTTTCAAACGGGGGTGGGACGTCCGTCTCCCGCCGCGATCCAGCGACGGGGGGCTTGATCGAGGACGTCCCGGTCGGGGCGCGTCCCGCCGGGATCGCCGTCGGCGGCGATGCCGCCTGGGTAGCGAACAACGGCAAGGGCGAGTCGACGGTCTCTCGCATCGATCTCGCCACCCACGACGTCGAGCCGGTGACGGTCGAATCCGAGCCGTACGGGGTGGCCATTGATGCCGATGGCGTGGTCTGGGTGACCAACCGTGGCTCGAGCTCGGTCTCCCGGATCGATCCTGGGACCCACCGGGTGATTGGCGACGCGATCCCCGTCGGAGAGAACCCGAAGGGGATCGACGTCTCGGACGACGCGGCCTGGATCGCCAACACCGATAGCGACAGCGTGACCCGGATCGACACCGGGACGCAGGAGAAGGAGACGTTCCAGGTTGGCCGCGAGCCACGTGGCATCGTGGCCGCGTTCGACTCGATCTGGGTCTCACTCGGGGAGGAGAACGACGTGGCCAGGCTCGATCCCGAGAGCGGCGAGGTGAGTGAGCAGATCCCCGTCGGTGACGGTCCCGAAGGGATCACTTCCGCGGGGGACAGCGTGTGGGTGGCGAGCGGCGAGGACCGCACCGTCACCCGAATCAGGCCGTGACGCGGTAACGCCAGGCACGAGCATCGCGGGCGAGCCTGCCGGCGGCTTCGACTCGCGAATGGGTCACCGTGAGGAGCTCCGGCATCCCGGCCTGGTCAGTGACGTCCTGGCCCGCCATCTGTTGTCGCCTCCGACTCAGGCACCACGTTCGGTTACCTCGGGTTCGAGACCCGCCGCTGGATACGGAAACCCGGTCGGAGGCGGCAATGTCTGATCGACATGGCTGCGCATCGCGGCGTCGCAGACCGCGTAACCCCAGTTAATCAGGCGCTCCTGCAGCCGATCCTCGACCTCGTGAAGCCTGGTCGGGACCGCAGCCAGCTTCATCGTCGCGCCGTACGGGGCCGCCAGAGCGTCGGCCAGCCCATAGTGGCTGATGTTGCTCCGGATCCCCCAGTAGGCGCCGGCGCGGTCCCCTTGCTGGAAGGCGCTGATCGCCTGCTGCTTGCGGAGCGCGCGAACCTGATTGTCGATCAGCTTCGTGATCCGAACGAAGTGACGAGCCCAGTCGTGATCCGGACTGGCCTCGGGGGTCAGCGCCCCGCCGGCATCCGAGACCAAAATCGTGCGGCAGCGCTTCCACGCGGTCTCCAGCCCGAGGTTGTCGTAGACGCCTCCGTCGGTCAACACCGCCTCACTGCGAAAGTCACCCGACGTCAGGTCGTTTCCCTCCTCGGTGATCCACTCGGCTCCCCTGAGGTCCAGCGTGAACGGGGACAGGATGGGTGGAAAGGCGGCGGAGGCAGCGGCAGCGGCAGCCAACTGCACCTCGGGTTCGATGATCGACCCGACGCGCCAGTCGGCCATCTGGGATCTGGAGAAGCGCCAGAGCGCGCCGCTCTTGACGCTCGTGGCGTTGAAGATGAACCGTGGCCCATCCCCCTCGTCGGGCAGGTCCTGAAGCGTCGCCTCGCCCAGCAGGTGCTCGCGGTAGGCGGCGGCCGCGTGGTCGGCGACCGACCCTGGGGAGAGGACCCCGCCGAGAACGGCGCCGACGTCAACCGTGTGAGAGGCCAAACGGCGCACGGGGTCGATGACCAACTCGGTGAAGTTGCTGGCCACGTCGCCGGCGAAGCTGAGCTGGCCCCACGCCAAGCCCAGCGCGCCAGCCGTCAGCGAGCCGCCGGAGACGCTGGAGACCCGATCCAGTCGTGGCAGCCAGCCGACCTCGTTCATGCGCCGGAGCGAGCCAAGGTGAAACAGCATCGCTCGATACCCACCGCCTGAGAGACAAAGGCCGATCCCGTCGGTGGGCGGCGGCTCGCCTTCCTCGCCCGGGAGCACGCGCACCGGCAGATCGGGCGATGCCCACTCCCGGGCCCCGATCCCCGGATCGGTCACCGACAGAGCTCCGGACCTGTGCTCGGCTCCACGGCGCGCCTGGACTCCGAGGTTGGCGATGCTCCGCGTGGCCAGCAGACGATCGGCGCCGTCGGAGGCATCTGCCGCCCTGGCTCCGTGTCACGCCAGCGAGGCAACGCCGATAGTTGCGACGCTACGTGGTAGCTGCAGCCGAAGCTTGGTTTCGGGAACGGCGCCATGGCAGTTCAGCGCGACTGACCCCCGGATCGACGCAGGACAAGCCGACCCGGCTCGGACTCAACGATCGTCATCGTCCGCTCAACGTGGTCTGCGTCGCCTTCGCGAATTCGAAGCTGTTTGCCGTCCACAGCCCAGGATCCGCGTGTCTGGACGGGCTCGTCCGTGGGGCCGGGCCTTCGCCCGATGAATGTCCCGTCGGAGCGCAGCTCCAACGTCTCGCGGCCGCGCGACGGCGGAAGCTTGTAGCCGGGCGGTCGGAAGACCTGATCAAGGTCGGTGTCCTCCTCATGAGAGTGAATCCAGGGGCCGATCAGGCGCTCTTGGTTCGAGCTCACGCCCGGTCCCATCCGCGGATCAGCTCGCGAACGACTTCCGCGGCCCCGCCAGGGCCGCGTTCATCCGGGTCACCTGGCCCGGCGAGAACATGAACATTGCGGCGTCGTCGGTGTAGTCCATGTAGTTCATGAACATGTCCCCGTTTGGGCCATTCCCGCAGGAGAGGTGAGGGAAGGTTGGCGTGCCGTAGTTCGGGCCCTGGGCGTTCGGAGTGTCGTTGACCAGATCGGACCCGGAGCAATCGATGGTGTCGGCCCAGATGTGTCTCAGGTTCAGCCAGTGGCCGATCTCGTGAGTGGCCGTTCGGCCTTTGTCAAACGGTGGCTGGACGGCGCCGCTGGTGCCAAACGCGGTGTAGAGGATGACGACCCCATCCGTCCTCGCCGGACCCCCGGGGAACTGCGCGTATCCGAGGAGCCCATCGGCCAGGTTGCAGACCCACAGGTTCAGGAAGCGGTCACTCGGCCAGCCCGGAGCACCGCCCTCGGAGCGCTTCTTGACCGGATTCTTGTAGGGGGAGAAGGAGTCGCGAGTCGTAGCGGTGCGAGTGATTCCGTCCGTTGCCTTCCCGTCCGGGTCCTTGGTCGGCAAGCTTGAACTCGATCTTCCCGTCGGCGACGAGGCCCTGCCAGACCGAGGGCACGTTGGCCCGATCCGGGTTCTGGGCGCGGAAATCCTTGTTGAGCGCGGCGATCTGACTTCGGATCTGGCTCTTTGAGATGTTCTCTTGCGGAGCCTTGTAGACAACGTGTACGACGACGGGGATGGTGATCCGCCTGCGCGCCAGCTTCTGCGCCTCGCCGGTTTCAATACTGCGCAGCCGTAAAGTCGTGGATCTGACTCTGATTTGCGCGAAAGGACGGGGTCTCCTCGGCGAGTTCCTCGAAGCTCTGCATGGTTCCGCATTGCCGACGTCTCGCATGTGGGCTCATCAGCATTCCCTCCTCGTGTTGGCCCCGTTAGGTTTCGAGTAAACCACCGCAGATCCGCCCGTCAAGTCTGTGAATGTTCGTATTCGAACTTTCGGCCAGACCGCAGTTGACTCCGGCCAGCGCCGCCCATAGGTCACCCAAAGGGAGGTGCGGAATCATCGTCCAAAGGGGTGACGCATCAGCGGCAGAAGCGGCCAGCGCCCGTGGGGGAGCCCTGTCCGCTAAGCCGGCGGAGGCCTTCCCGTTTGACAGACGCCGAACGACGGCTTGCGCTGCTGCGCCGCGTCACCGCGCTCACCCTGTTTCTGGCGGCGTTCGTCAACGCCCTCGGCCCGCAGCGCGAGCGACGGGAGCCCGAGCCGCCCTAGCCGCTTCAGGATCTGTGACCTGGATCGCTACAACAGGCAGATGCCCAGTTCATCGGGCTCGACCAGGCGGCGGGGCTCTCTCGCGCTGCGCTGTGTGGTGACACGACGGACTGAACCGGCGAACGACTCGACGCGACCGGTACTCATAGGACCAAATCCGCGGGCGAAGAGACTTCGCGTGGGCTCCTCACAGCCTCATCACCAGTCGCCTCAGTCCCGCTGAGTGGATCGACGGACGTCAGATCTCCGAGCGAGAGACCGGTCAGGCCTTCAATCTGGCTGATCGGCACCTGGTAGGTCCGATACGCGCCGTAGGAGAACTCCTCCAGCATGACCTCGAGGCCGGTGAGCAGACTCTCCTGGCTCAGCAGGTAGCCGGTGGCCGAGAGCTTGCCGTCTCCCTTTACCATCACCGCGACCTTCCAGAACTGGCGCGGAAGCTTGACGTCCCGATACGCGTCGTCGTCGTCGGCGAAAACGGGCCCGGTGAAGACGCTCGCTTTGAAGTCGGCGTTGTCGGCGTTGTAGAGGATGTAGTCCTCAAGCCCCGCCCAGGTCGCCTTGTTCTCGTTAAAGCGGGCGTGCTGCGGAGTGCAGTTGGTGAAGTGGAAGCTGTCGTCGTTGGCGATCTTGGCGATCGCCACGGTGGCTCCCCAAGCCGGGTCGAGTCGGCGCACAAGGTGTCCACGGTCAAGGTCGTTGCCGGCATAGACGGCCTCGCCGGTTTGCTGATCCTCCGGAATCCTTGGATCGAAGAACCATTTGTCGTCACCGCGGGCAAGCGCGTCATCTTCGCGGTGATGAAGGGCGCCGTCGATGTTGACGGCCGTAAAGAACGCCAGTCGCCGGACCTTGTTCAGCACCACGCTGTAGTGGTGATATGGCAGCACGTAGGGCGGCGAGCTGGTCGGTGTCGTCATCACAGCGGCCGCCGCGATCATCTCGGCAGAGAGGGTCGGCAACGGGACTGCGAGCGTCCCATCGCCCAAGAACGCGGGGTCATAGCCGAGACGGTTCGCGTAGTCCGGATCGATGACCACCGCCTCGGATTTCGCGGTGGTCGTCGCACCGATCACGGTCGCGGCGGGTGCGCCGCCGCCGATTCGGAGCACGAGCTCGAGCGGTAGGACCACGTCGCCTGGGCCCGCGGGGACGCCGACAGGCAGCGGGGGCGGATCCGGGGTGGCAGCGGCAACCGTGGCTCGCTCGCTCGGGGTGGGGACGGCGATGCGCTCGGGGCCTATGAGCTGGTCGGCCAGCGCGCGGGCATCCGGGGCCAGATCCTGGGCGTGGACGAAGCGCAGGATCGCGCTGATCCTGATCCCCTCGTTCATGAAGCCGCCGAGCTCGGAGTGGTCGGGCGCTGTCACGCTGGCGTGATGAAGGCCGACGACCTCCCACTGGTCGTTAAACACCGGCGAGCCCGAGGAGCCGGGCTCGGTGTCGGCCTCGTAGTGCAGGAACTCGTCGAGCATGTCGACGATCCGGTTCTCGCGCAGCGAAACCTGTTTTTTCTCTCCGCCGGGGTGCTGAATGATGGTCACGAACTCACCGACCACCGCCTTGCCCTCGGCCTCGATCAGCGGGTTAAAGCCGAACTCGGCGAGCTCCGAATCCGAGGCGCGGACCGCGACCAGCGCGAAATCGTGCTCGTGATCGGCGAGAAAGAAGGTGTCGGGATCGAGGCCAAAAACCCGCGGCTGAAGTGGCCGGCCATCGAGACCGTCCTGGTAGTTGAACTCGACCGCGCTCCAGCCGGCCACATCGGCGGCGGGAAAGACGTGGTGGTTGGTGAGCAGGAGTCGGGGTGAGGCAAGCGAGCCGGTGCCGTAGCCCTGGCGCCTGCCGGCCGCGTCCCGAATGTCGACGCGCACGACCGCCCGGGCTGCGGCGACCCCGCCCTCGAGGTAGCGGATGTCGACGAAGTCGGCGGTGTTGATGACCCTCTCGAGCACCGTCCCCGCCGCCTCGACCCCCGCCTCAGCGGCCGCTGCCTCGGCCGAGATCGCCTGCATCGGCTCGCGATCAAGCGCCGCGGCGAAGACCTCGTCGGCGGCGGCCCTCGGTGCCTCGGCCGGTGTCGTCGGAAGCGGCTCGCCGGCGTAGTAGCGGCTCAGACGGTCAAGGCGCTTGGCGATCCGCTCCGGGGAGTCGGCGCGAGCCAAACCGCCGGGGGTACGGACGAGCTCGATCCGGCGGTGGCGTTCCTTCGTTCGGCCGCGAAACCGCTCCGCAGCAGCATCGTCTTGATCCAACGCCCGCTGTTCGAAGACGGCCACGGTGCCCACCTCTCAGGATCGACCGAACGCCGATGCCCTTGCGGCAAATCCAACCACACGCGATCCGGGCTCGCAAGGGCACGTTCACCGCGCGTCAACCGTTCGCTCAGTGAGACGGTTTGGAAGCCCGTCCCGAGGGACAGAGGATCGGGCGGGGGTCGAATCGATTGATGCCGTTTGATGATCCTGTGACGGCGTGTTTGATCGCGTCCAGGCGCGCACGATCTCCGCAGCCGGCGTACTCGGGGCGACCAAGACGCTGGCCGGGGCCTTTGGGCGGGGCGCCGACACGCGCCAGATCGCAAGCGACGCCGACGGCGGCGCGATCGCGGTCTGGCAAGGCTTCGACGGCTCAGACTCCCGCGTCGAGGCGCGCACCATCTCCGCCGCCGGCGTACTCGGGGCGACCAAGACCCTGTCAGCCGCCGCGCCGTACGCCGCACCCCAGATCTCAAGCGACGCCGACGGCGATGCGGTCGCGGTCTGGCAAGGCTTCGACGGCTCGGACTCCCGCGTCCAGGCGCGCCCGATCTCCGGCGCCGGCGTCCTCGGGCCGACCGAGACCCTCTCCGGCGCCGGACAGGACGCCTACGGCCCCCAGACCGCAAGCGACGCCAACGGCGACGCGGTCGCGGTCTGGTCCCGCTCGGACGGCTCGAACAATCGGATCCAGGCGTCGCAGGGGCCGTAGCGGCGGCGGACAATTGGCCGTTTCGACCCGTTTCAGTTGTCCGTGCCGCCTCGGCCCGACGAGCGACGACAATTGATGCCCGTCCGGGTCATCACAAATCTCCCCCAGCAGAAAGGCCTGCACGAGCAGGCCTTTCCCTGAGTAGCGGGGGTGGGATTTGAACCCACGACCTCCGGGTCATGAGTTCTACGGTGCGGGTTGGTCCTACTTGCCTCTGGCTTACTGAAGCGGTTTCTATTGCTCTGAGTTGCTCTCACTTGTGCTCAGTTTGGTGCCCGAATTGGTGCCCGCCCCGAACGCTGCCTCGGCCCATGCGGCGCCCTGCGAAGGGTCGGGCGAGTAGTCGGCGTAGATCGACGTCGTCTTGTAGTCGCGGTGGCCCATCCACTCCTGAAGCGCCCGAAGCGGCGCGCCCGCCGCCGCCATCGCCGTCCCGTAGGTGTGGCGCAGATCGTGGAAGCGCACCGACCGAACCCCGGCCGCGCTCGAGCGCGGCCTTGAAGCGCTTGCGCATCTTCGAGGCGTCGTAGGGATGGCCGGTGTCGGGGTGGCCGAGGACGAGGTCGTCGTCGCCCTGGTAGTGCGGAACGCTGGAAGTGGCGCTCGAGCTCGCCGGCGAGCCGGTCGGCCATCGGCACCGCGCGGCTCGAGCGCCTCGACTTCGGCGTCCCGAACTGCCCACGGGTGTAGGTGCGGCGAACGCGGATCAAGCCCGCGGTCCAGTCGATGTCCCGCCAGCGCAACGCCAGCAGCTCACCCTGGCGCAGGCCCGGCCATCGTCGCGGTCAGGTACAGCGCGTGATCGGTCGGGCCGAGGCGATCGTCGGGGACGGCGCGCAGCAGGGCCTCGACCTCGAAGCGGTCGAGGTAGCGGATGTCGGGGTCGGTGCCCGCATACGCGCGGGCGGTCGACGTTCGCCACCGGGTTGAGCTCCGTCCATCCGCGCTTCACCGCGAAGCCGAACAGCCCGTGGGCGAAGTTGAGGTGGTTGGAGATCGTCTTCGTCTTCAGCCCCTCCCCCGCCTTCGCTGCCATGTAGGCCGCGAAGCGCGGAGGTATCGCTTTGCATGGAATGTCATGACGGGCTGCCGCTGAGCCCGAACTAAAAAGGGCCTCCGCCACGCTCATTAGAACGGCGGTTGTCACTGCTGTTCGGAGCGAGAGGAGACCCGGCATGAACTATGTCGGAATCGATTGGGCCTATCGGCGCGCAGCCTGGTGCGCAGTCAGCGAGGGAGGATCAATCGAGGCGGAGGGCCTGATCCCCGCCGACGAGGACGGTCTCGCTCGGTTGGCTTTGAGGCTGGGGTCCGAGGTCAAGGGGTGCGTCGAGATGATGAGCGGCGCGATCTGGGTCAAAGACCAGCTCGAGCTCGCCGGCTGGGCGGTGCAGGTCGCCCATGCGCGCAAGGTCAGAGACATTGCCCCGCTTGCCTGCAAGACCGACAAGGTCGACGCCCGGGTGCTGGCCGAGCTTTGCCGCCGCGATCTGGTGCCGGCGGTCTGGGTGGCGTCGCTTGAAGACCGCGCGATCCGCGAGCGCCTTCGCCGCCGCGCGCACCTGGTCAAGGCGAGGACCTCGGCTCGCAACCGGATCTTCGGCCTGCTGACCCAGTTCGGGCTGCGGATCTCCTTCACTCGCCTGCGACAGCCCGACGCATCGGAGCTACTCGAGCGCCGCGGCGTGCCCGCGGTCTGGCGCGACTCGATCGCATAGCACCTTGACCGCATCGAAGAGCTGCAGCGCCGGATCACGCCGATCGATCCGAGCTCGCTCCGATCGCGCGGCAAGACCCAGGGCCCAGCTGCTTCAGACGATCCCGGGCGTCGGCCCGCGATCAGCCTCACCTTCGCCTCAGAGATCGGCGACGTCTCGCGCTTCTCATCGGCCTCAAAGCTGGTCGGCTATGCGGGACTTGCGCCGAGGATCAGCCAGTCAGGCGAGCGCTCGGCGACCGGGCGCCTATCCAAGGCCGGCTCGCGGACCTTGCGCTGGGCGGCGGTGGAGGCCGCCAACCAGGCCTGGCGACCAAGCAACCCGTTTCACAGCTACTACCGGCGCCTGGAGGCTCGCCACGGAAAGAACCCAGCGAAGTCGGCGGTCGCCCGCAAGCTCTTGATCTGCTCCTGGCACATGCTCTCGCGCAATCAGGTCTTCTCACCACCCACTGCCGCTGATAGCTCCTCTCGCTTTCTGGCCGCCTGACGGCCCTGCATGGAATTGAGACTCGGCGACAGCTCCCAAGAACGATCTGCGCTGCGAGCGCCGAAAGAGAAATGAGCTCGACTCAGCGAACTGGGAGCGAGGGAAGGCGGTGATGGCCCTGGGTTGACAACAGGCCGACCATCAAAGAGAAAGCGACACTCCGTCGGCCCCGGGTTATGCGCGCCGGAAACCGCTGCTGAAACGACCTCGACAGCGCTATTCGTCCGTCGAGGCAGCGTGTAGGAACCGGTAGCCCATCCCTGGTTCGGTGATCAGGTAGCGCGGGTGCGGCGGGGTCCGGCTCGAGCTTGCGCCGGAGCTGGGCGACGTAGACGCGCAGGTAGTTCGTCTCGGTCTCGTAGTCGGGCCCCAGACCTCCTGGAGCAGCTGGCGCTGGGAGACGAGCTTGCCCTCGTTGCGGACCAGCACTTCGAGAACGTGCCATTCGGTGGGCGTCAGACGGATGCCGGCCCGTCCGCGATCGCGGACCTGCTTGGCGGCGAGGTCGACGGTGAAGTCGTCGGTCTCGACCGCCGGCAGCTCCTCGGAGCCGGCCGCCCGCCGCAGCGCCGCGCGCAGGCGTGCGAGTAGCTCATCCATGCCGAAGGGCTTTGTCACGTAGTCGTCGGCGCCGGCGTCGAGGGCGGTGACCTTGTCGGGCTCTTCGCAGCGGGCGGAGAGGACCACGATCGGCGCCTCGCGTCCAGCCCCGCAGACCCTCGATCACCTCGATCCCGTCCATGTCGGGCAGGCCGAGGTCGAGGACGACGGCGTCGGGCGGGTGCTCGAGGCCGCAGTCAGCGCCGAGCGGCCGTCTCCGGCCAGCGACACTTCGTAGCCGCGGGCCCGCAGGTTGATCCCCAGCGCCTTCCGTAGGCCGGCGCTCGTCCTCGACCACGAGGATCCGCGTCATGCCGCTACGGGCTCGCGGCCGGGGCTTCGCGAGCGGCAGGCGGATCCGCATCGTCAGGCCGCCGCCCGGGTGTGGTCGGCGACCATCGCGCCGCCCATCGCCTCGACGAAGCCGCGAGCGACGGCAGGCCGAGTCCGACTCCCTCGGGCCGCCGGTCGTCGAGGCGCTGAAACGGCTCGAACAGCTGCGCCTTCTGCTCGTCGGGGACGCCCGGACCATGGTCGATCACCTCGAGCTTGGCGCTGTCGGAGCCCGGCGTGCGCCGCCACCTCCACCGCGCGCTCGGCGCCGCTGTGCGAAGCGAGTTGTCGAGCACGTTGACGAGCACCCGCTGGAGCAGGCCCCGGTCCGCGAGGACGAGCGGCAGATCCTCGGCCACGTCGACGCTCGACCCGGCCGCTCGGTCGGGCAGGGCGAGCAGAGCGCGCGGCGACGACCTCGTCGAGCGCCACCGGCTGCGGTCGGACGCTGAGGGCCCCGGCCTGCAGCCGGCTCGCATCGAGCAGGTTGCCGACCACGCCGTCGAGGCGATCGGCTCGAGTCCTCGATCGTCCCGAGCAGCTCGCCGCGCTCCTCGCTCGGACCACTCGACGTCGGTCTGGCGCAGGCAGCTGACCGCGGCCTTGATCCCGGCGAGCGGTGTTCGCAGGTCATGGCCGACCGCTGCCAGCAGCGAGGTGCGCTGCTCGTCGACCGTCGCCAGCGAGCGGGCCTGCTCTGCCTCGCCGCTCAGCACCTGCCCTCGTATGCGGTGCGCGCGGCGTCGGCGAACGCGTCGAGCACGCGCTGGTCTTCGGCGAACAGCGCCGGGCCGCGGCCGAGCAACCGCGACGCGGGGCCCGACCGCAACGTCGAAGCGAAGCGGCGCCTCCTCGCCCGGCGGCGCCCAGCCCGCGTGCTCGACGTCGCGCCATTCGTCGGCGCCGCCGCGGGCGCGCCTTGAGCGCCACCGACTCCATGCCGAAGGTCTCACGAGCCCGCTCGAGCACGTCGCGAAGCGAATCCTTGCCGTCGAGGTCGGGGCCGGCAAGCGCCGACATCGTCTCGGCCTCGGCCCGGGCGCGCTCGGCCGCCTGCGCTCGCCGGACGGCGAACTCGATCGCGCCGCTGACCAGCACCGGCCACGGCCACGAAGATGACCAGCGCCACGATCTGGTCGGGGTCGCCGACCGTGAGGGTGTGCACCGGCTCGACGAAGTAGTAGTTGATCAGCGTCGCCGAGGCGACCGCCGCGACGACCGGCGACGATACGCCGCCGACCAAGTCGCGATCACGACCACCCCGAGCAGATACACCAGCACTTGGCCATCGAGCGCGAGATCGTCGTTGGTGGCCTCGAGGAGCAAGGTCAGGAGCGGCAGGAGCAGGATGCCCAGCACCAGGCCGGAGAGCTGCCGACGCCGGGTGAGGCCGAACGTCCGCGACAGCCGCTGGGGAGCGCGATTCGTCGAGCATGTCCTCGCTGCGGATGTAGGTGACCTGGTCGTTCATCTCGGCCCGGGTTCGTCCTGCTGTGCGCCGAGCACCCATGGGACGCTGGTGACCGCCACCGAGGGCTCGAACAGCAACCTGCCCTTCAGCCTCAGGGCGGTCTGGTTGTGCAGTAGATGCTCCCACCAATGCGCGACCACGTACTCCGGGATCACGATCGAGATCACGTCCCCGGGATACTCGCGCCGCAGCTGGCGCACGTAGCGCAGCACCGGGCGCACCGTCTCGCGGTAGGGCGACTCGATCACCACCAGCGGCACCGGCACGCCGCGCTCCTGCCACTCGCGCGGCAGCGGGTCGTCGGCCTCCTCGGCGGCGACCTTGACCGCTCGCAGGGTCGCCGGGCTGATCGCCTCGGCGAACGCGAGCGCCCGCAGGGTCGGCGCGAGCAGGTTCGAGACCAGGACGACGCTGTGGACGCGCGAGGGCAGCGTCACCCCGGCGGCCGACGGGCGCGAGCGGCGTCGCCGATCCGCGCGTAGTGGCGCGAGACGGCCTTCATCGCGACGAACAGGATCGGCGCCGCGACGACCACGATCCACGCCCCGTGCGAGAACTTGGTCACGAGCACGATCACGAACACGAACGCGGTGGCCGCGGCGCCGATGCCGTTGAGCCACCGCTTGCGGTGCAGGTGTTTGCGCTCCTCGGCGGTCGCGCGCAGTGAGCAGGTCGGTCCAGTGGCGGACCATGCCCGCCTGGCTGAGCGTGAACGAGAGGAAGACGCCGAGGATGTAGAGCTGGATCAGGCGGGTGACGTCGGCATTGAAGGCGACGATCAGCAGGCCCGCGACCAGCGCGAGCAGGACGATCCCGTTCGAGAACACCAGCCGGTCGCCGCGGTTGGCGAGCTGGTGGGGCAGGTAGTTGTCGCGCCCGAGCAGCGACGAGAGCACCGGAAAGCCGTTGAAGGCGGTGTTCGCGGCCAGGATCAGGATCGCCGCCGTGAACGCCTGCAGCAGGTAGAACGGCAGCGACTCGCCGAACGTCGCGATCCCGATCTGGCTGATCGCCGTCCGCTGCTCGGCCCCCGCAGGGAAGCCGATCAGGTTCGCGGTGTCCTCGGCCATGTGCACGTGCGAGGCGATCGCGAGTGCGGTGATCCCGGCGAACATCGTGATCGACAGCGCGCCCATGATCACCAGGGTGGCCGCGGCGTTGCGGCTCTTCGGCTTCTCGAAGGCGGGCACTCCGTTCGAGACCGCCTCGACCCCGGTCAGCGCGGTGCAGCCCGAGGCGAAGGCGCGAAAGAGCAGGAAGACGAGCGCGATCCCCCCGGTCTCGGTGACGTGGCGAAGCTCGTAGCCGGCGCTCTCGGCGGTGATGCCGTCGCCGAAGGCGATCTTCGCAAGCCCACCGCGAGCATCGCGAACACGCACAGGATGAAGCCGTAGGTGGGCAGCGCGAAGGCGCGGCCCGACTCCTTGACCCCGCGCAGGTTGGCGAGCGTGAGCACGACGACGAACCCGAGCGAGAGCTCCACCGCGTACGGCGCCAGGTCCGGCACCGCGCTGGTGATCGCCGCAACGCCGGCGACAACCGATACCGCCACGGTCAGCACGTAGTCGATCAGCAGCGCCGAGGCGGCGGTGAGCGACGCGTTCTCGCCCAGGTTGGCGCGGCTGACCGCGTAGGCGCCGCCGCCGTTGGGGTAGGCCGCGCAGGTCTGGCGGTAGGACGCGACGACGATGACCAGCAGCAGCGACGACGACCGCGGCGACCCACGGCGTGTAGCCGAGGAGGGCGAGTCCGCCGAGGCCGAGCACGAGGATGATCTGCTCGGTCGCGTAGGCGACCGAGGAGAGCGGGTCGGAGCAGAAGACCGGCATCGCCAGCCGCTTCGGCAGCAGCGTCTCCTCGAGCCGGTCGCTGCGCAGCGGCTCGCCGAGGAAAAATCGAGGGAGGGCGCGAACGCCGGAGATCACAGTTCGTTTCTAGCCTGCGAAATCGAGGCCGCGTGCAATCTTGACGCGCCGTTAACGCCGGTCGCTGAAGTCCTGGCGCGTCCTTAACGGCGGTAGTCACACGGAAGTAGTGGCGACGGTGTCGTGGTCGCGGTGGCCGAGATGTCCGGTGCCGGTCCGGGCAGCGGTACTCCGATGGATGCACCAGCTGCCTTCGTCTACGAGGTGCGCGACGCCAAGATCCTCCGGGATCGCGCCTTCACCTCTAAAGCCGAGGCCCTCGAAGCCGCCGGGCTCTCGGAGTAAAAGTCTCAATTTCACGCATGAGCGACGACAAGAAAATCCTCAGCCAGGAAGAAGTACTCGCGCTCGCGCTCGTCGGGATGCCGTCGATGGCGCGCGTGAGGCGCTGCGGTCGGGGCTGGCGCGCACGCCGGTCGCGCCGCTGGCGGGTACCGGGGCCGAGGTGTGGGCGGAGCTGAGCCCTCACAGCGCAACACGCTCCTATGCGGCCTTCTCGGTGGATGATCGTGCGGCCCGTCGGTCGGGGCCGCAAGGTCGGGGTCATCGCCTTCGGCGCGGTGGAGTTCCCCACGCGGCTGCGTGGAGCGCGGCACGGCGCAGGCTCCCTGCGGACGAATGTGGAGCAGGTCGACGTTCGTCCGCTCCTCCCTTCGCGCGCGCCCGTCACGGGCGCACTGATCCTCATCGCGCGTTGAGAGAGCGGCCTCAGGAGGCAAAGCCTCGCGATATCGCCTCAACTCCCGGCGAGTCGCGTTGCGCGTGAGGTGCCCTGTGGGATGATTGCTCCGCTCGTCACCAGCGCCGAAAGGGAGGTTCGGACGAGATGGAGTCGGCAACGACAGCCGTGCGCCCCACCCGCCCGCGGGCACTCCGGGCCGCGACGCTGTGCGAGGCGTTCCAGACGACCGCCGCCGAGTACGCCGACCGGGCCGGCGCTGCGGCTCAAGGACACGGACTTCGAGGCACGCTGGGCCGAGTACGCCGCGACGGTGCGCAGCCGGGCCGCGGCGTTCGCCGCGCTCGGGATCGGCCGCGGCGACACGGTCGGCGTTCATGCTCGTCAACCGCCCCGCGCTGCACCTCTGCGACGCGGCCGCGATGCACCTCGGCGCGACCTGCTTCTCGATCTACAACACCTCCTCGCCGGAGCAGATCGAGTACCTCGTCGGCGACGCGGCGAACCGCGTGGTCGTCACCGAGCCGCAGTTCCTCGACAGGTTGCTCGAGGTGCGCGAGCGGGTCGACACGCTCGAGCACGTGATCGTGATCGGCGAGGCGCCCGAGGGCACGCTCTCGCTCGACGAGCTTCGAGGCGCTGGGCGACGACGACTTCGACTTCGACGCCGCCTGGCGCGCGGTCGAGCCCGACGACGTGCTGTGCCTGATCTATACCTCGGGCACCACCGGACCGCCGAAGGGCGTCCAGCTCACGCACGGCAACATGATCGCCGTGTGGCGGGCGCTCGACGAGGTCGTGCCGACGTCGCCCGGCCGGGCGCATCGATCTCGTTCCTGCCGACCGCCCACGTCGCCGACCGCTGGGCGCAGCTCTACGGCTCAGATGGTCTTCGGCCACACGTCGCACTGCTGCCCGGACCCGCGCGAGATGGTCGCCTACTCGATCGAGGTCAGGCCGACCGTCTGGGGCGGCGTGCCGCGGATCTGGGAGAAGCTGAAGGCGGCGCTGGAGGCCGGCTTCGCGGCCGAGCGGGACGAGGCGCGCAGGCAGGCGATCGCCGGGGCGCTCGAGATCGGGCTGCGCGCGGGCGCGCGCCAAGCAGGCCGGGCGAGGTGCCCGCCGAGCTGGAGCGGCGAATGGGCAAGGCGCGGACGAGCGGTCGTTCTCGAAGATCCGCGCCAGTGCTCGGACTCGACCAGGTGCGAGTGGTTCGCCGTCGGCGCCGCGCCTACCCCGCCCGAGGTGATCGAGTTCTTCGACGCGATCGGGATCGAGATCGCCGAGCTGTGGGGGATGTCGGAGACCTCCGCGGTGGCGACGCTCAACCCGCCCGGGCGGATCCGGGTCGGCACGGTCGGGTCGGCCGCTGCCGGGCGTCGAGCTGAAGCTGGCCGACGACGGCGAGATGCTCGTGCGCGGGCCCGACGTGATGAAGGGCTACCGCAACATGCCCGAGAAGACCGCGGAGACGATCGACGAGGACGGCTGGCTGCTCACCGGCGACATCGGCGAGATCGACGACGACGGCTACCTGAAGATCGTCGACCGCAAGAAGGAGCTGATCATCAACGCCGCCGGCAAGAACATGTCGCCGGCGAACATCGAGGCGAAGATCAAGGCGGCCTGCCCGCTCGTCGCGCAAGCCGTCGCGATCGGCGACCGACGACCCTACAACGTCGCGCTGGTCATGCTCGACCCGGACGCCTGCGGCGCGTTCGCCGCGAAGCACGGGCTCGACGACCCCTCGCCGACGGCGATGGCCGCGGGAGGAGGCCGTCAGCGAAGCCGTCACGGCCGGGTCGAGGTCGGCAACGCCGCGCTGTCGCGCGTCGAGCAGATCAAGAGGTTCAAGCTGATCGCGGGCGAGTGGGCGCCGGGCGGCGACGAGCTGACGCCGACGATGAAGCTCAAGCGCAAGCCGATCGCCGAGAAGTACGCGGCGGAGATCGAGGCGCTCTACGCCGATTAGCCGATGGCCGCATCCGGAGGCGCCGACGCCTCGCCGCTCGGTCGCGCGAAGCGGGAGCGAGCAAGTCGCAGAAGGCCACTCCGTATCGAGAGCGCGGTGTTCGCGGGATACTCAGTGGAAGCCAACGAGCTCCGTTCGCTGGGCGCTCCCGTGCCTGCTGACGCCCGCGTAAGTCTCTGAGATCACCTTAGGTTCGCTCAGTTTGGTACCCGGTGGTACCTCGACCTGCTTGCCTTTTGGTTGATCACCGGCCGCCGAACCAGCCGATTCAAACAGGGCGAACTCGCCGCTGGCGCAGACGTAGCGGCCGCCCTCCCTCTCCTCCGCCGGCTCGAGGCCGAGCTTCTCCGAATAGAACGCGCGCGCTCGCTCGAGATCCTGCGCCGGAACTCGCGTGGCAACCCTTCCGTTCCTCAGCATCGTCATCCCTCTCTTCGCGCCCTCAGCTCACCGCCTTCTTCACGAGCGCACTGACCTTCCTCTCGTCGGCGGGGGTCAGCTTCTTCAGCGCGAACTCGGTCGGCCACATATTGCCCGCGTCGAGGTTCGCCGCGTCGTTGAAGCCGAGGGTCGCATACCTGGACTTGAACTTCGCCGCGCTCTTGAAGAAGCAGACGACCTTGTCGTCCTCGTTGCGATACGCGGGCATCCCATACCACGTTCTCGGCACGAGGTCAGGAGCAGTGGCCTTGACGATCTCGTGGACCCGCTTGGCCATCGTGCGATCGGACCCCTTCATCTCGGCAATCTTCGCGAGCAGATCCTTTTCGCCCTCGGCCCTGCTCTTCTCGGCCTTTAGCTCCTTGGCGCGCTCCTTCATCGCGGCCTTTTCCTCGGCCGTGAATCCCTTCGACTGCCTGGTCTTTGTTGCGCTCATCTGTTCCTCCTTTGGGACTATTTGGTTGTACGGGGTGGCGCGGCGGGTTGTCGCACCGCGCGCATCGTCACCCCTCGAACGGCGGCGCGACGCCCCATCCCCACCGCGGCACGGGGGCGCGCTGGACGAGGTCGGCTCCGGGCTGCGAGTTGTGCATCGCCAGCCGGCTGCCCCACTCGGCGTAAGCCATGAGCGCCGAGCGAAACTCGGGATTGTCCGGGAGGCGGGCGTCGTCGGCGGCGAGGCTGAGGAGCGAGACGAACCGACCCCGCTGCTCGGGCGTGATCGCGAGCCCGTCGTGGTGGGCGAGCATGTTCTCGTAGCCGCCGAGCTCATCGGTGTAGCGGGCGGGACCTCCGAACACCTCCGACCACCAGGTGGCGACGTGGGCGCGGTGCTGCTCGCCGACGCCATCCGCGAAGAACGACGGCCCGAGCAGGTCGTCGCGCTCCACGCGGTCGTAGAACGAGTCCATGAACCGCCGAATCGCGGCCTCGCCGCCGGCCCACTCATAGAGGCTCGGTGTCGCGTGGTCGTCAGGCTCGGACATCACGGCACCTCTCGTTCGGGATACAACCACCCCCGCAGCAGCCGGGTCACACGGGGCATCACGACCCGTGCTCGAGATGGCCGACCGCGCTCGGATCAATTGCTACCTGGAGACCGCAGACCCGCGAAACGCGGCCTACTACGCGCGCCACGGGTTCGAGGTCGAGGACGAAGCTCTGCAGCTGGTTCCCGATGGGCCGCCCCACGTCGCCATGCGGCGCCATCCCGCCGCCGGATCGCCATAAGCGAGCGATCTGATCGGCGACGGCTGGCGGGGGATGGCCAAGGCTCGGACAGCTGCTCCAACGCGAGCCACGCGTCGCCCTCGTCGTCGACACGTGCGACCTTGATCGCGGCGAGGTGCTGCAGGTCACCGCGCGGGGACGCTTCCAAGGCAGCCGCCACCCGTCGGCTCCGCCGAGTTCAAGCGGGCGAGCTTCGCGGTGGCGTCGCGCCCGGGCTGACCACCCCGTGGTCGTAGGCGAACACGATCGCACCGGCCCGGTCGCGGACATCTAGCTTGGTGAAGATGCTGCCGACGTGTGTCTTCACGGTCGCCTCGGCGACCCGCAAGCGCGCCGCGATCTCGGCGTTGGTGGCGCCGCGCGCCATCAGGCGCAGGACGGCGTGCTCGCGCTCGGTGAGCAGGTCGAGGCGGGCCGCGTCGCGTGTGGCCGGCGCCACCAGTTCGCGGTAGCGGTCGAGTACACGCGGCGCCACGCCGGAATCGAACCAGGCCCCGCCCCCGGCGACCGCCCGCGCTGCCGCGATCAGCTCCTCCGCCGAGCTGTCCTTGAGCACGAACCCCGCCGCCCCGGCCTCGATCGCCCCCCACAAGAACTCATCCTCGCCGAAGGTCGTGAGCACGAGCACTGGGGCCGGGTCGGGCGTGGCGCGCAGGCGCTTCGTCGCGGCGATGCCGTCGAGCCTCGGCATGCGAATGTCCATGAGCACGACATCCACCGCGAGGGCGGCCAGCTCCTCGACCGCCTGCTGTCCGTCCGCGCACTCGGCGACCACGTCGAACCCGTCGCTGGGGGACAGGATCCGCGCCAAACCGGCCCTGACGATGGCCTGGTCGTCGACGAGGGCGACACGGATCACGGCTTGCCCAGTTCCTCGGCGGGATCCCGGTCCTCCGCATGCAGCGGAAGCCGGCAACTCAACAGCCAGCCCCCGGGCGTCGGCCCGGCCGCGAACTCGCCGCCTAGTGCCGTCGCCCGCTCTCGCATGCCGATCAGGCCGTAACGGGGTCGCTCCGGTTCGCCCGTCGATCCGGCCACCGTTGGGCCGGTGGTCTCGGCGACCAGGGACGCTCGCCCATCGGCAACCTCGAGTCCGAGAACGGTCCGCGCGAGCGGAGCGTGCTGCGCCGCATTCGCGAGGGCCTCCTGGACGATCCGGTAGATCGCCACGCCGACGCTCGGCGCGATCCGCGAAAGATCCCCTCGCGTGTGCAGTTCGACGGCGAGGCCTCCGGCCTGCGCATCGTCGACGAGTGTGCGGATATCCCGCGCCGACGGGAGCGGGGGCGCCACCCCCGCCTCATCGTCGCTACGAAGGAGCGCGACCGTGCGGCGCAGTTCCTGCATGTTCCGCCGGCCCACTTCCTCGGCCGACCGCAGGGCTTCCTCGGCGGCCGCGGGATCGCGGTGCAGTACGTGGCGGGCGCTGGTGATCTGCAGCATCACGCCGGCAAGTCCGTGTCCGACGAGGTCGTGGACGTCGCGGGCGATCCGGCGCCGTTCCTCGAGCAGCGCCTGCTCGCCGAGCTCACGGCGGCTGGCGTCGAGCTCAGTTGCCAGTTCGCTCTGGCGGGCAGCCAGGAGGCCGAGCGCCCAGGGGAAGGCGATGCCCATGATCCAGATGCCCACGGCGATCTCCGACGGGTCCTGGAGCAGGCTCGCGGCGATCGGAGAGAGCGCGGCGAGCAGGCCGAGCCCCGCGGCAATAGCGAGCGAGTCGGCCCAGCGCCCGATCACGAAGCCGAGCAGCGATACGTCGAACATCAGCGGTTCGAGCTGCCCGGAGCGCTGGGCGATCACGACCGGGACCAGCACCGTCACGGAGACCGCCCACAGCGGGACCTTCGGAACGTAGGCCCAGGCCGCGAAGGCGCCGACCGGGAGAGCGGCAAGGACGAGGTCCCCGCCAGACGACGGATCGGTTACGCCCGCGACGATCGCGACGACGAGCGCGAACACCGGGACGATCGCGCGCACCTGCGTGGTGAGGGCGGACTGCGAACGGGACTCCTCGAACACGCATCGACGGTACTGCGCCGCGCCGTCCTCGACATCGTCCTCGAGGCGGAGTGGGGCTTCCGACCAGGGGCGGACCCGCCCGGCGCATGCGTGCCCTGCGGGGCCGCAAGGTTTCGGAACGCGTGCACACTAAGCCGGGTCGCGGGGCCGCGCATCTGCGACCACGGTCGGAGGGCAACAAGGGCCCGTGGTCCGATGCGGAGTCGTTGATCGCGATCTACCTTGGCGGGCATCCGACTGCGATCACCGTGGCCCGTTCGAATCAGGAGGCAACCGATGATCACCGGTATCAGCAAGGTGGTAGTCCCGGTGAACGACCAGGAAGACACGAAGGAGTTCTGGACGACCCGCGTCGGCTTCGAGCTGCGCCGCGACGAGTCCTACGGCGACGAGCGCTGGATCGAGGTCGGCCCGCCGGACGGCGGACCGCTGCTGGTGCTCAGTCAGCGCGCACCCGACGAGCAACGGCCCGAGGCGCCTGACCAGCTCCCGCACTCGCCGGTGTTCTTCAACTGCGCCGACATCGAGAAGACCTACGGCGAGCTGCGCGAGCGCGGCGTCGAGTTCCCGGTCTCCCCGCAGCAACAACATTTCGGTTGGTGGTCGCTGTTCGAGGATCCGGAGGGCACCCGCTACGCGCTCGGCCAGTGGGAGTAATGCAAGCACCTAGCCGGCCCGTCAAAGCCGAGGCGAGCGCAGGGCGATGACCCAGCGACTCGTGATCTGGAGCGGCCGCCGACCCTGGCTGGCGCTTGGGGTCTGGGGGCTTGCGCTGGTCGCCGCGATCGGACTCACCGCCGCCCTCCTCGGGGACGCGCTCTCCGGCGACGAGGAGCTCACGAGCAATCCGGAGTCGAGGCGCGCCGACGCGCTAATCGACCAGCGCTTCGCCGACGAGGGCGGCGGTCCCGGTGAGGACGCGACCGAGGTGGTGGTCGTTCGATCCCTGCAGTCAACGGTCGACGAGCCAACGTTCCGCCAGCAGGTCGAGGCGATCGCGGCGGAGCTGCGGGCGGCCGGCGCGACGCAAGCGACCACCTTCTACGACACCGGCGAGCAGCGGCTGGTCTCTCGCGATCGCGACGCCACTGTGGTCCTGGTTGCCCTCGGCCGCGACGCCGAGGATCGGATCGACGGGGCTGTCGAAGCCGTGCACGATGCGGACGGCCGCGAGGGATTCGACGTCACGATCACCGGCGAGTTCACGATCGACGCCGACGAGTCGACCCTGGCCGAGGAGGATCTGAAGAACGGCGAGCTCGGGTTCGGGTTGCCGGCCGCGCTGATCGTCCTGCTGATCGTCTTCGGCTCCGTGGTGGCCGGGCTGATCCCGGTCCTGCTGTCGCTCGTCTCGATCACCGTGGCGCTCGCGCTGACGGCGCTCGTCGGTCAGGCCTTTCCGCTCTCGGTCTTCGCCACCAACATGCTCACCGGGATGGGGCTGGCGCTCGGGATCGACTACTCGCTGTTCATCCTCTCCCGCTTCCGGGAGGAGCGCGCTCACGGGCGGGAGAAGCAAGACGCGATCGCCGCCACCGGCGGCACGGCGTGCCGGGCGGTGCTGTTCAGCGGCTTTGCGTTCACGCTCGCGATGGTCGGGCTCCTGCTCGTGCCGAGCACCGTCATGAGGAGCCTCGCCGCCGGCGCGATCGCGGCCGGGCTGGTCTCCGTCGTCGCGGCGCTGACGCTCCTGCCAGCGCTGCTGAGCCTGCTCGGCGATCGCACCAACGCGCTGCGGATCCCGTACTTCGGGAGGGTCGCCGCCCGCGAGCAGAGCCCCTTCTGGTCCCGGACGGTGCGCGCGGTGATCCGGCGGCCGGTGATCAGCCTCGTCGTCTCCACGGCGATCCTGCTCGCGCTGGCCGCGCCCGTGCTCGGGCTGCAGTCGGGCGAGGCGGGCGTCAGCACGCTCCCCGACCGGCTCGACGGCAAGCAGGGGTATCTCGCCCTCAACGCGGAGTTCCCCGGCGAGACCACCGAGCCGGTGGAGATCGTGATCGACGGCGACGCCGCCTCGCCGACAGTCCAGGAGGGAATCGAGCGCCTTCGAGCGCAGCTGGCGAGCGAGGAGCTCCTCGGCAACGCCGAGCTGGAGACCAACCAAGCCGGCGATCTCACGGTGATCACGGTCCCGATCGAGGGCGACGCGCATGGCGAGGTAGCGGTCGAGACGGTGCGCAGGCTGCGAAGCGAGCACGTTCCGGCGGCCTTCCCGGAACCGGGCGTCGAGGTCCTCGTGACCGGCGACACGGCGGAAACGATCGACCTATCGGACACGATGAGCGATTGGCTTCCGATCGTTTTTTCGTTCGTACTCGGACTCAGCTTCGTCCTACTGACGATCGCCTTCCGCTCGCTCGTCGTCGCGGCCAAGGCGATCGCGGTGAACCTGCTGTCGGTGGGCGCGGCCTACGGGCTGCTGGTGCTCGTCTTCCAGGAAGGGTGGGGCAACGAGCTCTTCGGCTTCCCGCAGGTGGACACGATCGAGTTCTGGGTCCCCCTGTTCCTGTTCGCAGTGCTCTTCGGGCTCTCGATGGACTACCACGTCTTCCTGCTGAGCCGCATCCGCGAGCGGTTCAGCCAGACGGGCGACAACAGCGACGCGGTCACCTACGGCGTCGCTTCGACCGGCCGGATCATCACCGGCGCCGCCCTGATCATCATCGCGGTCTTCAGCGGCTTCGCCCGCGGCGACCTCGTGATGTTCCAGCAGATGGGTTTCGGCGTCGCCGTCGCGTTGCTGCTCGACGCGACGCTGGTCCGCCTGGTGCTCGTCCCGGCGGCGATGGAGCTGCTGGGCGACCGCAACTGGTACCTGCCCTCCTGGCTTCGGTGGCTTCCGGACGTCCGCGTCGAGGGCCCCGGGCACGGGCGGCGGACCGGTCTCGAGGCGGCTGGCGAGCCGGTGTAGCGCCCGGGACCGACTCGGCCGCGCACAGATAGGGCACGTGGCGCCGTCGGACGGTCGTCCGTCGTCATCGCGGGATCGGCTTCCGATCGCGAAGGAACCCAGCCGAGGGAATCTGCTCGGCTAGCCAGCCAGACTGCGGTCTCAGCGCTTCCTTGGCCGAACTGCTCTGCGGGAGCAGCAGGCGCCGTGCGCCGCTGCGTGGGTCAGTTGGAGCGGTGGGAGACGACGTTTACCACGGTCCCACTCGGTTCGCGAAGCATGAAGCGTCGAACTCCCCACTCCTCGTCGCGCAAGGGATAAGCGATCTCGAGTCCCCGCTCGATCGCCCTCGCATGGACAGCGTCGACGTCGTCCACCTCCACCGAGATACCCGGCGCGGCGGGATCGTCGTTGCCGATGATCGTCACCTGGGCCGAGGGGTTGGTCGGCGACGCCATTGTTGCGACCCACCCTAGATCCATCACGGCCTCGAAGCCGAGCAGGTCCACAAAGAAGTCGCGCGTCTCGGCGGGCCGATCCGACCTGAGGTTTGGCACGGCCCTGTTGACCTTCACGTTTCCGGGTTGTAACAGAGTGCCTCGCCCTTCCGCAACGAGGATCAGCGTGATGCTGCCGGCGGCGCCGGTGCCCACCGGCGGACTACGGTCAGCTCAGGTGCGGGCGCCGGCGAACCCGCGTCCAGGTCAATCAGCCCATGCTCGTCGATGGTCGCCCACTTCGCGAGCGTAGTGTTGCCACTCGTGAGTTCCTCGGAGGATGCTCGAACGCCCGACGAGTCAGCCGCTGTCGCCGTCGTGACCGACAGCACGACCTACCTGCCACCTCCGCTGGTCGAGCGCTGGGCGATCCACGAGGTCCCCTTGTACGTGGGCTGGAAAGGCGATTTGCAGCCCGAGCACCAGTACGGCGACCTCGATGCCTTCTACGCGCGACTGCGCGAGTCCCCCATGTTGCCCACGACTTCGCAGCCTTCGGTGGGGGACTTTCTTGCCTGCTTTGAGCCGCTCGTGAGCGCGGGCCGCGACGTAGTTTCCATCCATCTGGCAAGCGGCCTGTCGGGAACGTGCGAGGCCGCGACCGAGGCAGCGCGGATCGTCTCCGGGGATTCCGGGCGCGTCGAGGTGGTTGACAGCCAAACCGGCGCCGGCGGCCTTGGCTGCCTCGTCATGGCCGCCGCCCGCGCAGCGGAGCGAGGCGCCGAGCTGAATGCCGTGGTCGATGCTGCGCGCCAAGCCCGCGAGAGGCTTCAGATGTGGTTTTGTCTGGACACCCTCGAATACCTGCGTCGCGGCGGGCGGATTGGGGCGGCGCAGGCGATGCTTGGGACGGCGCTGAAGGTCAAGCCGATCCTAACCTTCGGGAGTGAGATCACCCCGGTCGGCCGCGTCCGAACAAGGCGCCGGGCGTTGGAGCGGATGGACGCTTACCTGGATGAGCTGCACGACCGCGGCGCGACTGAGTGGATCGTGCAGCACGCCCAGTCCCCCGAGGACGCCGAGCATCTGGTCGCCCACGGCACCGCGATCTTCGACACCGGGCCGCTGTTCTGCACACAGGTGGGCCCGGTACTCGGCGCTCACCTCGGGTCCGGACTGCTCGTCGGGGGCATCGTCCGCGCTTGAGGCCGCCTTGCCGGCAAGAGGCAAGTCGTGTCATGAGCTCGCTTCCGCTCTGCGCGTAAAGCGAGCGCCTGACCGAAAGCGCTCCTTTCATGTAAGCGACACTCCGGCACCCGTCCAGTAAGCCCCTGACCACGACGTTCGAAGTCCCCGGATACCCCTCCGCCGCATCGACCCCGGGCGCCATCTTTGGTACCCCCGGGGTACCCCGAACGCTGCGGCGACGCCGCGCCTCTAACGCGAAAGACCCGCCATAGCGGGCCTTTCGTCCATAGCGGGGGTGGGATTTGAACCCACGACCTCCGGGTTATGAGCCGGGCGGTCTACGCGACCTTCGTCGACCGCACCGTGAACCCACCATACGGATGCGTCAGCGCTCGGACCCTCCCCCTGCGCTCGATCGACTCCCGCAGGCCCCCGTTGAGCCCGACGTTGGCGACCACCTCGCTCGGGCCTCCGGCCTCGGGCGAGTGCCACCCGAAGTCGAACTTCGCCTTCTTGCGGACGTTGGCGCCGAGCGCCTTTAGGGTGAGCTTGCCGGCGCAGCGGCTGTCGAAGTCGTCCTCGCGAGTGAGCGTGACCTTGGCTCTCTTGCCCCCGGTTGGCTTCACGTCCCTCACCTTGACCTCGCAGGCGATCGAGACGTTCTTGGCGCAGTGCTCGCCCGGTGAGCTCTTCGGGAGCGGCGGCCGGGGCTCGTCGCGCTGGCACATGTTGTGTTCGAGGCGCATCGGCTCGGCGGACATGATCCCGTCGACGCCGTAGTCCCAGAGCTCGTTCATCGTCTCCACGTCGTCGATCGTCCAGACGTGGACGGCGTAGCCGTCGCCGTGCGCACGATCGACGAAGGCCTGGGTGACGACGGGGATGCCCTGGAAGGAGGGCGGCACCTGAAAGACCTCATAGCCCGGCGGCAGCGGCACGCCGCCGAGCACGTAGCCCGCGACTGCCGCGGTCGCCGGGGCGAGATCGATGTCCGGCGCGAGCTGGTGAAAGCTGGTGAGCGCGGCGTCGTTGAAAGAGGCGACCACGATTCCCTTCGTGCGGCCGTAGCGGTTGAGGAAGTCAGCGAGCACCTCGGCAACGTGGAGGTAGGAGGCATCGTCCTCGGCAACCCCTCCCTTGATCTCGATGTTGATCGGCACGCCGGGGTAGCGATCCATCAGCTCGGAGAGCTCGAGCGGCCGAAAATCGCCGGGGCCATAGCCGGGCGGCGGCTTCTTCTGCCCGGTACGGACCCCTCGGAAGACGTACTGGTCCGCGGGCACGTCCTGGGTTGCGCCCTCGAGCGGCACGAACCAGTGCGCGGCGTCGAGCTTCCGAAGCTCCGCCATCGTGTAGTCCGCAACGGGGCCCGTCCCGTTCGTCGTCCGGTCGACGGAGCCGTCGTGGATGATCGCGAGCTTGCCGTCCTTGGTCGTGTTGACGTCGACCTCGAGCATGTCGGAGCCGAGCTTCATCGAGCGCTCGAACGCATACATGGTCGCCGAGGGCGCCTCATTTTCCCCACCCTGGTGAGTGATGTTGAGGGCGCGAAGCTCCGTCCAGTCGGTCGGGCCGGCGCCTGCGGCGGCCGGGAGCAACAACGCGACCAGCGCGAGGGCGCCCAGGAGCGATTTAGCGTGGCGTGGCATTTGGGATCGCGGGTCGGCTGCGTGAGCGTCGGAGCGCGTCCAGCCTAGACGGCGCCGGCGATCGTCGGGCGGTGACTACAGGACCAGTCGCCCGGGCGTTCGCCCGATGCCCCGCCAGGAAGCCCTCGAAGCCGCCGGGCTGTCGGAGTAACTCAGAAGAAGTCACGCCGCACTCGCCACGCAGGTACAGCGGATCGGCACGGCGAGGGGCGCAGCCCCGGCCCGCTCATATAAAGGGCCGGGACGCGCCGCGCCCGCCCGCCGGGGTCGAGATACCCCCGACGACTCGCGGTTCCAGAAGATCCCCGCTTTTTTTCACAGCCCACCAACCGGCGGTCTTCTGAGCGGGCACCTCTCCCTCGGCACCCTCCCCCTGGGGCGCGAGATACTGCGCGTGCGATGTCGGAGGAGAACGTGGAGGTCGTGCGCGCAATGTTCGACGGCTTCGAAGGCATCCAGGCCGGAGATCGCGAGTCGTGGCGCGGGATGATCGCGGAGGACGTGATCTGGGACACGTCGGCGACCAGCTTCCCTCAAGCCGGTGTGTACGAGGGCCATTCCGGCGTGGAGCGGTTTTTCATCGACTGGCTGGGGACATGGGAGAGCCCCGTCGTCGAGGCTCTGGATTACATCGACGCAGGCGACTCGGTGGTCGTGGCCTTTCGCTGGAGCGGTCGCGGTAGGACGAGCGGTATCGATACCGCGATGACGATGTTCGCCGTCTACGACGTCAAAGACGCGCAGGTAGTGAGATTCCGGCAGTACGAAACCCGGAAGCAGGCCCTCGAAGCCGCCGGGCTGTCGGAGTAGGCCACCGCCGGTCAGCACTCGAAGCTCACGATCTGGACCGGCGGCCGCGTGTCAATGTCCTTGGTGAGGGCCTCTCGGTGGGCCTTCAGCTCGGCAACGCTCATCTCGTCGATCGCCTTGGTGCCGGAGGGCTCGGCGTCGGTGAGCGTCAGCATCAGGTCGTACATGCTCGGAGCCGTGCGCGCGCCTTAAGCGGCCTTCGTAGACAGGATCCGGGTGTCCGGGTTCGGCGGCGCAGAGGTGATCGTGATCTCGAACAGGTCGATCTCGTCGAGGACCTTCACCTCGCCGTCCGCGTGGCTGGCCACCGTGAGGAAGCCGAAGCTCAGCGCCACGGCGTTGGCCTTCATCAAGCGCCGCGTACCCGTTGTGTCCGTCATCTCGGGCGGCGCGTGTACCGCCTTGTCGACCCCGCGTGTCCTCGTGCGCGTTGGCCTTCAACAACCTGATCACAATTGCCAAGCGCGCTAGGTTGCACCCCGCTACACGAAGAGGAGAGGGCGATGGGCAAGATCGAGACGATGCAGCAGATCTACGAGGCCTTCGGCCGCGGCGACATCCCGGCGATCCTCGACCGCCACGCCGACGACGTGCGCTGGGAGCACTGGCCGACGGGCAACGCCGCCCAGGCCGCGGACGTGCCCTACATGCGGGCGCGCAGCGGCCGCGAGGAGGCAGCCAAGTTCTTCCAGGACATTCAGGAGGACTTCGAGATGAACGCGTTCAACCCGCACACGTTCCTCGAGGGCGACCGCCACGTGGCAGTGGTGATCGAGGTCGACTTCACCGTGCGCTCGACCGGCAAGCGGGTCCGGGACGAGGAGATCCACCTGGTCGAATTCGACTCGGAGGGAAAGGTGAGCGGCTTTCGCCACCTGCTGGACACGGCGAAGGCGATCGACGCCCACCAGTGACGTAGCGCCGGGCCGCGGCGGACCGTATCCGTGTCGGCGGCCGCTCGAGTCCGGCAGACCCCCGTGAGCGGGTCCTTCTGCTTTTTCACACGCGCGTGTCCTCGCGCGAACCGGGCCAGTTCAGCGGGTGGATGTCAGGGCGCACGCGTAGATGGCTGCCGGGTTGCCGGGCTGCCATCCCGGTAGCGGGTCGATGGTGTCGACGTGGACGAAGCCGTTGTGCTCCCAGAAGGTGCGAGTCGCGATGTAGGGCTCGTAGCCAGCGGCCGCATCGAGGGTCTTGGTCTCGACGAGGGCGACGTTGTCGGCAGCGAGAGCGCCGAGGACGTGTTCGAGGAGCGTCGCGCCGACCCCCTGGTTCCGCTGGTCGTGTCGCACGGCCATCCAGAGGACCTCGGCGGCTCGAGACGACCGGTAGTCGACCACGGCGAAGCCGACCACGCCGTCGTCTTTGGTGATGACCCAGCCGTGGTGTGCGTCGAGGTCGTTGGCGATCTTCTCGGGCACATCTTCAGTGAAGAAATCGGGCAGACCGCGAACGATCGCCTGGCATACCTCCAGGTCGTCAGGGCCGACGGGTCGTATGCGCATGGCGGTGCATTGTCGCTCCGAGCCCGGCGACGGGCCGACTGCTGCTTTCCGATCTGACGATTTCATTCGATCGGGGTGATGCCCACCGCATCGCAACGTGATTCCATCGATTAGGTCGTTGCAGGCCGCAAGCAGGTGCAGCAAACCGCGAGCGGCGTAGGTAGCCGCGAAGGAGAGGAGCAAGCGCAGATGGCCGCGGAACCGATCGACAGGACCCGGCTGCCGATCCGCCGGCCTCCGTTTGCGGGCGTGACGAAGCGGACCCTGGACGGCTCTGAGCCCGACTGGAACCAGGCGGCCCAAGTGCGGCCACCGGACGGCGGGCCAAACGTGCTGTTGGTCCTGATTGACGACGCCGGCTTCGGCAACCCGGGCACCTTCGGCGGTCCGATCGAGACCCCGAACTACACCCGCATGGCCGAGCAGGCGCTGTTTCCGCCGCGGGCGTTTCGCGGACGTCCGGTTTCCTAAATCTTACGCACTCGCGACGCGGATTGGTACCCGATTGGTACTCGGATCAGTGGCTCCCAGGAACGCAAAACCCCCGTGTTAGCGGGGGCTTCGTCGATAGGCGCCTGCCGGAATCGAACCGGCGTAAACGGCTTTGCAGGCCGCTGCGTAACCACTCCGCCAAGGCGCCAGATTGGCTTATCTGAGCCGAATCCGAGCGGTGCTTAGCGAGCGAGCTCGCGCTGCGTCAGGGCTCCAGTGCCCGTTAGTGCCTTTCCCCGGTCGGGAGAGCGGCCCACGCAAAGCGCCTTCTCGTGCTTCGGCCAGATACGCGGCGGACAGCTTAGCCCGCCGCCTAAACGGCCTTCGTGTAGACGCTGAGCGTGAACCGCGGTCCGAGATTTGCTCGATGCCGAGCGGGCGATGTCGCAGGAGAACGAGGAGTTGGTGTAGCCATGCTGGCCCGCTAGGGATTACACCGCTACCCGGACCGGACTCGGTGTAGTGAGCAAGTATCGGGGTCGAGCGCATCATTGATGCAGGTGACGAGACCGTCGCTGCTTAGCTGCTCGTCGGCGATCAGCGAGCCCGGGGAGCGGTCGTCAAGGCGCAGCAAGCCGCGGCGCTTGACAGCGCCCCGTTGCGGGCAGGAAGCTTGTCCGGTCGAGGTGGACTAGGAGGCCGTGATGGGCGAGCGCGTAATGGCTGGCGACGTCGAGCTCTGGGTCGAGCGCCGTGGACAGGGTCCGGACGTGCTGCTGATCGCCGGGCTGGGCGATCCCGCCGAGGCGTGGCAGCCACAGCTCGAAGGTCTCGCCGACCGCTACGGGCTCATCGCCTTCGACAACCGCGGTGCGGCGCGTACGCCACTGCGCGACGGTCCGCTCTCAGCGAGCTCGATGGCCGACGACGCCGGGGCGCTGTTGCACGCGCTCGAGGTCCCGAGCGCCCACGTCGCCGGCTTTTCGATGGGAAGCGCGATCGCGCAGGAGCTGGCCCTTCGCCATCCCGACCTCGTCCGCAGCCTCGTACTCGTGAGCGCCTATGCGCGCGCAGACGCGCTGTTCAGCTCCCAGCTCAACTTCTGGCGCTGGCTGCCAGAGGTGGCGCCGAGCGAGCGGGCGTTCTTCGAGGCGTTCTTCACGTGGGTCTATACGCCGCGCGCGCACGCCGACGGTTCGGTGGACGCGATCGTCGAGGAGGCCATGGCCTTTCCCCATCAGCAGTCGGTCGAGGGGTTCCAGGCGCAGGTCGACGTCTGCCTCACGCACGATACGGTCGATCGCCTTTCGGAGATCGCGGTGCCGACGCTTGTTCTGACAGGGGAGTACGACATCATCTTCCCGCCGCGCTTCGGCCAGGCTGTTGCTGCGGGGATCCCGGACGCGCGCTTCGAAGTCATGGCCGGGGAGGCTCACCAGCCCTTCCAGGAGGTCCCTGACGATTTCAACGCCCGCGTCGACGCCTTCTGGCGCGAAGTCGAAGCACGAGGCTGAACGTAACCACTCCGCCAAGGCGCCGCCCGGTCGCAAGCGTAGCGGGGCTCATGGGACGCGTTAGGGTGCGCCGGATGGCCGCCGCGGAGCTCAAGCGCGAGGGCGCGATCGCCTATCGCGAGGCGGTTCCGGGCACCACGGCGACCGGATCGGCGGTCGTCTGCGTCCACGGCTTTCCGGAGAGCTCGCGGATGTGGGTGCCGTTGCTCGAGGCGCTGGCCGGACACGGTCGCCAGGGCCTGGCGCCCGACCTCTACGCGCTCGGCGACTCGACCGAGTTCGGCCCGGCGACCTTCGAGCACAGCCTGGAGCGCTTCGGCGCCTGGATCGAGGCGCTCGACCTCGGCCCGGTCGCGCTCGTGGTCCACGACTGGGGCGCCTTCGTCGGCCTCGCCTGGGCCTGCGAGCACCCCGATCGCGTCGAGGCGCTGGTGATCAGCGACTCCGGGTTCTTCGCCGACGGCAAGTGGCACGGGATGGCGAAGGCCCTGCGCTCCGACGAGGGCGAGGAGCTGATCGGCGCCCTCGACCGCGACGGCTTCGCCGCGCTGCTGAACTCGGGCGGCGAGATCTTCGGAGATGACGACATCGAGGCCTACTGGGCGCCGTTCGCCGAATCCGCGGGCGGGCGCGGGCAGCGGGCGACGCTCGAGTTCTACCGCTCGATGGACTTCGAGAAGCTCGCTCCGTGGCAGGGCAAGCTCGCCGAGCTCGGTGTACCGGCGCTGCTGCTCTGGGGGGCCGACGACCCGTTCGCCCCCCTCGCCGGGGCGCGACGCTTCGAGCGCGAGATCCCGGGCTCGCGGCTGGTCGTGATCGAGGGCGGCGGGCACTTCGTCTTCGACCAACACCGCGAGCGGTGCGTCGACGAGGTCGTCGGCTTCCTCGCCGGCGACGGCCGGCCGGTCAGCTGATCTCGGCCCGCGCTCGGACCAGGCTGCCCCACGGGCCGGAGCGGATCTGCACCAGGTCGCAGTACTGGTTCGCCAGCCACAGCCCACGACCCGAGTCCTGGTCGGCGTGCGGGCGCGCGCGCCCGACCAGCGCGTCATGGATGCGACCGCTGTCCTCGACCTCGAAGACCAGCGCCCCGGGCTCGCTCCAGACCGCGAGCGAGCCACCCCCGCCGCCGTGCTCGACGCTGTTCGAGGCGAGCTCGTTGATCGCGATCACGAGGTCGCTCTGGCGCACCGCGTCGAAGCCCGCCGCGGCGACGCGCGACCAGGTCAGCCGGCGAACGTTGGCGAGCTCGGCCGCGCCGAACCGCACCCGATCGGCGTTCGCCGGCGGACGCGGGAGCGCTCCGGCGAACGGGTCCGGCGCGTCCGCCGGCGCGAGGTAATCGGCGCTGGGCTCGCAATCGTCGCCGTTGACGATCTCTGGGTGGTTGCGCCGCGCCGCGGCGAGCACGTCGGGCACGAGCGCGCGCGTGTCATAGGGACACAGGAGCCTGAACTCGCCGCCGTCGTCGTCGGCGAAGGCCAGGTTGAGCAGCGACTCGTGCCGATCGCACTCCCCGAGCTCCGCCTCGGTTCGGCCCGGCCACACCGGCTCGCCGATCCCGCGCAACGCGGGCGCGCGCGAGTGCTCGGCGACGAAATCGCGCCACACCGGGATGATCCGGGCCGGGTTGCGACCGAAGGCGCCCATGTCGACGAAGCGGACCCGGTCGGCGGCGTCGTCGAGCCGGCGTTTGATCCGCGCGATCTTCGCCTGGTTGACCGCAACCAGGATCGGCTCCTCGGCCGCCAGCCCCTCGCGGATGAACGAGAGCGTCCCGTCGAGAAACCCGGCGTCGTCGGCGTAGAAGAGGGCCTGGTGTCGAAACCCGCCGGTCACGCCAACCCGGGATCGTAGGCCACCCAGGTCCGGCGCGAGATATCGTGTCGCCATGTTCTCCACGATCGCCGTCGGCACGGACGGATCGGCAACGGCGGGCGAGGCCGTCCGCGAGGCGGCCGAGATCGCCCGGCGCCACGAGGCGAGCCTGTACCTGTTGAGCGCGTTCCAGGACTCGCCGTCCCCGAGGGCGGACGAGGACATCGAGCTCCAATGGGCCTCGAGCTCCTCCGCCCGGATGCGGTCGATGCTCGAGCAGACCGCGGCCGAGCTGGGCAGCGAGGGGATCGAGTGCAAGACCCTGTCCGGCGAGGGCGACCCGGCCGAGGTGCTGGTGCGCCTCGCCGCGGACTGCGGCGCCGACCTGCTCGTGATCGGCAACAAGGGGATGAAGCGTCGCGTGCTCGGCAGCGTCCCGAACACCGTGACCCACAAGGCCGAGTGCTCGGTACTGGTAATCAAGACCACCTGAGACGGGAGAAGAGATGTCGACGACCGAGGACGCCGAGCTCAAGTCACGCCACCGCAAGATGTGGGCCTCGGGCGACTACCCGTCGATGGTCGAGACGTTCCTGCTGCCGCTGGGCCCGCGCCTGGTCGAGGCGTGCGGTATCGGCCCGGGGATGCGCGTGCTCGACGTCGCCGCCGGCACCGGCAACGCGTCGATCCCGGCGGCGCGGGCCGGCGCGGACGTCACCGCCAGCGATCTCACCCCCGAGCTGCTGGAGGCCGGCCGTCACCGGGCCGAGGCCGAGGGGGTAGAGCTCGACTGGGTCGAGGGCGACGCCGAGGCGTTGCCGTTCGACGACGCCTCGTTCGACGTCGTCATCTCCTCGATCGGGGCGATGTTCGCACCCCACCACCAGGAGGTCGCGGACGAGCTCGTCCGCGTTTGCCGCCCGGGTGGCACGATCGGGCTCCTGAGCTGGACCGCGGAGGGCATGATCGGGGCGCTCTTCCGGACCATGGGCCCGTTCGCCCCGGCGCCTCCGCCCGGCGCCCAGCCGCCGCCGCTGTGGGGAGGCGAGGAGCACCTGAAGGAGCTGTTCGGCTCCGCGGTCGACTTCAACACGCTCGAGCGCGACGTGCTGGAGGTCACCGCCTTCGAGCGCCCCCACGACTACGGCGAGCACTTCAAGACGCGCTACGGCCCGACGATCGCCGCGCGCGCGAACGCGGAGCGCGCCGGGCGCGAGGGCGAGTTCGACCGGGCCCTGGACGAGTTCTGCGACGAGTGGAACCGGGGCACGTCCGAGCAGGCGCAATTCGAGCAGGAGTACCTGCTCGCGGTCGGCACGCGCGGATAAGCGAGGCAGTCCGCCGTCCGGTTCGCGCCCGCCCGACGGCCAACGGGAGCTCAGCGCAGGCGGAGCACCTTGATCGCCTGGGCGGCCATCTGGGCCTCGCCGAGCGCGTTCGGGTGCACGATCACGGCGTTCGTGCCCTGCAGCACGGGCTCCACCCAGCGAACGCCGATGGGCTGGCAGGCGTCGTGGCCGTTCGAGACCTGGTTGAGGTTCACGTAGGTCGCACCGGTCGCGGCTGCGGCACGGCGAACGGCGTCGTTGAGCGTCGCCTGGATCCCGCGCACGTAGGGGACGTCTCCCACAGCAATCGGCATCTTCGTGAAGCAGCCGCCCGTCGCCGGCATGATCCACGGGTAGCCCAGGATCGCGACCCTCGCCGCAGGCGCCTTCGCGCGCACCGCCTGCAGGGCGTTCACGAGCGACGGATAGGTCGTGGTGCGGATGGTGTCCTCGAACGAGGACCCGTACCGGTCCTTGCACGGGCTGCCCTGGCCGAGCGTCGACAGCCCGGCGGTGCCGCACGAGATGATCGTGTTGATGAAGACGCTGCTGTCATTGCCGCCGATGGTCATGGTGACCAGCTGGGTGTCCGCCTTCACGGCGTCGAGCTGCGGGGCGACGCCGGGGTACTGCGAGGTGAAGAAGTGGCCGGTGTCCGCGGCGCCGCAGGTCACGTCGGTGAGCTGCGCGCCGGTCCCGGCGGCGATCACGTGCGGGTAGTTGCGGATCGAGCGCAGGCACTGAATCGGCGCCGTCAGGTCCGGCGGGAGGACCCCGGAGGCGGCGCTGTAGGAGTCGCCCAGCGCGACGTACCGAAGCGGCGAGGCGGTCGCGTGAGCTGCCTGCGTCCCAGCCCCCGCGAGGGCGAAGATCGCGAACGCGACGGCGAAGGCGAGCTGTCGGATGCGACCGAAGCGGGGCCAGCGAGCGAGCATCTCGTTCCATCCTTTCAGACCGCCTCGCCGGGCGCGCCGGTGGCCGCCGCTAGTCGTAGCTCTGGATCATCCGCACGTTGAGCACCAACATGACCACGCCCAGGAGGGCGACCACCCCGAATCCAGGCAGGATGTCCTCCCACGCGAGGTCGACGAGGATCAACGACCGCAGCGCCTCCATCAGGTACGTGACCGGGTTCAGCGTGGCGGCGACCTCCATCGGCTCGGTGAGCATGTCGCGCGGGACGAAGTTCGGGGTCAGGAAGAGCAGCGGGAAGAAGATCAGCCCGCCCGAGTTCGTCGCCGCCGCGCTGCGGGTCTTCAGGGCGATGAGCTGCATGAACCCGGCGTAGACGACACCCCAAAACGCGCTCAGCGCGACGAGCAGGACGAACCCGAGCGGGCCGCTTGCGATCGAGATCCCGAACGGTAGGGCGATCAGCACGATCACCGACGCGATCACGACGCACTTCGCACCCTCGGCGACCAAACGGCCGAGCACGATCGAGTAGCGCGGGATCGGGATCGCCCGCAGCTTGTCGAAGTAGCCCCCCTCGATCTCCTCGACGAGGAACAGCGCCGCCATCCCGAACGACGCCGCCAGCAGCAGCGTGATCGGCAGCTGGAAGGCACCGTACCCCTGGCCCTCGAGGAACCCGGTCGACTCCGACGGGAAGATCTCCGCCGCCTGACCCGTGTTGACGATCAGGAAGAAGATCGGGATGAACATCGTCATGAACAGCGCGTCGGGCTGCCGTACCGCCTCGCGCAGCGAACGCAGCCCCAGTGCGATCGTGGCGCTCACGCCGTCACCTCCTGGACCTCGCCCGCCGCGCGGTCGCGGGTGCGCCCGGTCGCGTCGAGGAACACGTCGTCGAGCGTCGGGTCGCCGCCGCGGCGCTCGCGCAGGTCCGCCTTGAGCTCGTCCGGCGTGCCCTCGCGGACGATCCGGCCGTCGTCGATGATCGCCAGCCGGTCGCAGAGCTGGTCGGCCTCCTCGAGGTACTGGGTGGTCAGGAACACCGTTGTGCCCTGCCCGTTGATCCGGCGCAGCTCCTCCCAGACAGTCAGCCGACTCGCCGGGTCCAGGCCGGTGGTCGGCTCGTCCAGGAACAGGACCTCCGGCTCGTGCACGAGGGAGGCCGCGAGGTCGAGCCGGCGCTGCATGCCGCCCGAGTAGCCCTTGATCACCCTGTCGGCCGCGTCCTCGATCTCGACCAGCGCCAGCAGCTCTCGCGCCCGCGCCGTGGCCGCGCCGTGGGCTAGCCCGAACAGCTGCCCGTGCAGGACCAGGAGCTCGCGGCCCGTCTGGCGTGGGTCCAGGCCGGCCTCCTGGAGCGCGACCCCGATCCGCGCCCGGACGTCATCCGGCTCGCGGGCGACGTCGACGCCTGCGACCTCGGCGCGGCCGGCGGTGATCGAGAGGAGCGTGGTCAGCATGCGCACGGTCGTCGACTTGCCGGCGCCGTTCGGCCCCAGGAAGCCGAAGATCTCGCCGGTGTTCACCTCCAGGTCTACCCCGCGGACGGCCTCGACCGTGCCCTCGCGGCCCGTGTAGTGCTTCACCAGCCCCTCGGCCAGGATCGCCGGGCCATTGCTGTCGCTCATCTGGCTCCTTCTCGTAATCGGGGGCTGCCGTGGATTAGACCGCGCGAAGCGGCAGAACTCATCGCCCCGGCAAGTCGCAGATGGGGGTCGAGTACCAGTTGGTGACCCTCGCGTCGCGCGGCCGCGCCGGGGGCGACCCTCTTGTCGTTAAAACCGCCTTCAGCGCCTCCACGTTCTCCTGCGACGTCGCCTACTCCTCGAGCCCGGCGGCTTCGAGGGCTTCCGCGTGGCTCAGGAAATCCCGCGAGCGGAAGACTTTCCGGCTCGAAAGGTGATGAGCTGCCCGACTTCCTCGCGGAACTCAATCCCAGTCGTCCGGTTGAGCAGGGCGATATGCCCGAGGACCAGAACCGACTCGCCGAGGTCGCGAATCTCCTGCGGCTGGCCCGTGAGACGTTCCCATGCCCCGCCGCGATAGTCGTTCCAGGCCTTTCGCACCTCGTCAAGGCCGCGATAGGCCGTTTCCTTGCCCTCCAAGGCTGGCTCGATGGATGGATGCCACTCGCACTCGGGGTCAAGCTCGGCCAAGAAGGCGTCGAGCTCGTCGGCGTTCCACGCCTCGTAGGCGCGCCGAACGGCCTCGACGTTCTGCTCCGACATCGCCTAGTCCTGAAGCCCGGCGGCTTCGAGGGCGGACGCCCTATCGGAGTACATCTCCCAGCGGATGATCCGGCCTCGGCGAAAAGTCCATATCTGCGCCCAATGCTGGTCGAATGGAGCGCCGCTGGTCTTTCCGCGGCCTCGCTCGTGCACCACGACGACGACGCTCGATCCTGCATCTATGAGCTCGTCTGCGTCAAGGCGGTAGTCGGTCCAAGTGCCCCAGTAGTGGCGGGAAGCCTCGACGACCGCGTCGCGCCCGACGTAGACGCGGTCAAAGTCCAAGATCGGATAGTCGCCAAAGTCCCAGACGACGTCCTCATCAAGCAGCGCCCAGAACGCTTCGGCGCTTTGAACTCCGCGTCGAACAAGCTCCACGTTCTCCTCAGACATCGCCTACTCCGACAGCCCGACGGCTTCCAGCGCCTCCGCGGGCTCATGGAACCAGGCGTAGCGGCAGACCTTGCCGTCACGAACGGTCCACAGGGCCGATTCTCGACCCTCTACTTCGATGCCACTCCCACGCCCGCGCGCCTTGTACCGAAGCACAACCGCCACCTGATCACCCACGGCCTCGAACCGCTCCGGCTCCATCTCCCAGGTTTCCCAGCCCTCGAGGGTCTTCTCGACCGCAGCGATGAACTCGTTGCGCCCACGTCGGGTTCCCGGCTCCACGGCTCCGGCGGGATTGACGTACTCGATGTCCGCTGTGGCGAGCTCGAGCAGCCACTGCGGATGTTGATCGATCAGGCCCTCGTCGTAGATGCGGCGCACCACGTCGACGTTCTCCTGCGACATCGCCGACCCTACAGCCCGGCCGCCTGGAGGGCCGACTCCCAGCTCGGGAAGAGACGCTGCACACCAATTCGTCCGTCCGCGAACTCGGAGACGACGGCTCCTATCTGCATCGTCATTGGGATAGCCGAGCCCTTGGTCCGACCGGTCAGCTCATGCAGGGATACGACGGCGTCCCCGGCGTCACGCAGCTCCTGGGCGTCGAAGCCGAAGTCGTCAAAGTTGTCCCGCCATTGCCGGTCAAGCCTTCGAAGCCCATCGTGGCCGTGGTACTCGGGGTCATCGGGCCACTCCGGAATCGAGTACAGGACCGTGTCGTCAGTGAAGTAGGGAAGGGCGGCGTCCATGCCTCCCGCCGCATAGGCGGCGTTGGCCCGCCGCACGATCTCCACGTTCTCCTGCGACATCGCCTACTGCTGTAGCCCGACGGCTTGCAACGCCTGGGCGCGGTCGAGGTAGTAGTCGGCCTCAACGATCAGGCCGTTTCGCAGGCGGTGCACGACGGCGAAAGACTGCGTGTATGGCGCGTCGGCACCCTGCCCGATCATCGTGGTGCAGGCGACGAAACGGCCATCGGGCAGGGCGATCAAATCGTCGAGCTGAACCTCGATCGGTCCGACCAGATCGATCAGGTTCTGCATGCGGGCGAGCGCAGCAGCACGCCCTCTGAAGACCCCGGCGTTGGGCCAGCGGGGTCCCTCGCGGTAGACAGCATCTTCTGCCCAGAACTGATCCGTGACCGCCCTCGGACCCCCCTCGTTCCAGACCTCGTAGGCCTGACGGATTCGGTCGGCGTCCTCCTGCGACATCGCCCGCGCAGTATCTCGCGAGCTGTCGGGATCACAAGCGGAGCCGAATCAGGTGGGCTGAGGCGGCCCCGACCTGGACTCCCAGAACTCCTCATGCAACCGACGAGCGCGATCGAGAAACCTGGGAGCGTCCCGCTCGACGGACGACACGGGACTGGTAGCGGGCGGCCCTGACCGGCGCGACCCGCTGTTGCTCTCACCCGCGAGAGCGCAAGCGGCTCGGGCGGCCTGATCCATCCGCGCGGTCGGCCCAGTGTGTTGCCTGAAGGGAGAGCCCGGCTATACGCCGTCGTTATCGGCCAGTTGGTTGTCGACTGAGTCGAGGAGGACGATCGGAGCCTGCGTCTCGTTCGGCGGGAGCCCGAGCCCGGACGGCCCGGACGGCGCCATCGACGATCGCCTCAGACCTTCTGGACGTTCGCTGCGCGCGGTCCCTTATCGCTGTCCTCGGTGTCGAAGCTGACCTTGTCGCCCTCGTCGAGGGAGCGGAAGCCTTCGCCCGTGATTGCGCTCTGGTGGACAAAGAGATCCTTCGAGCCGTCGTCGGGGGTGACGAAGCCGAAGCCCTTGTCCGGGTTAAACCACTTGACCGTTCCGGTTGGCATTCGGTGTCCTCCATGCGTATGTGCTGCGAACCACGGAGGTCGAAACCGATCACGAGGAAGCGCTCGCACGATTTGCTGGACGCGGTGCCCAGAAGCTTGCGCGGCGCACCGTAGCAACCAGCTGGTTCAAATTCTCTCGGCGTCGCATTTGCCTGCCGATGCTGGCCCGGGCTATCGCGACCCGGCTCGGCTCTCGGGCGGCCCGCCGAGGACGCCGCCGTGACGCCGCCGTGACGCCGCTAGTCTCGTTGGCAACCGACCGAAGGAGACAGCATCGCCGCAAACGCCGATCTGACCTCAGCGCGACGCGACCCCGGGCCGTACGAGGCCGAGGCCGCTCTCGGGAGCGTGACCGCTGGAGATGAGCGTCTGGCGCCCTTCGAGGTCCCTCCCGAACCAACCGCCGCCGAGCGTCAGGTGGCCGATCTGATCCAGATCGAAACGGATCCGGAGACGGCCGGAGCCGTCCTCGATCGCGTGCCGCTCTGGTTTCACACCTTCTCGCTCGACGGCGTCAAGAGAGCTCTACACCCACGGCGTCGCTCGCGACCACCGCTACCGGATCCCGGCCCTACCCGAGGACTTCGGTGGGATGAGCGTGCTCGACGTCGGCACCTTCGACGGCTTCTACGCGTTCCTCGCCGAGGCGCGCGGGGCGAGGCGGGTCGTCGCGGTCGACAACGAGCAGTACAGGGAGTGGGTCAGCTCGCGCTGGGGCGTCGAGCTCGAGGGAGGCGAGGGGTTCGCCGCGATCCGGGAGCTACTCGACTCCGAGGTCGACTACCGCCGGCTCGACGCATTCGATCTGGACGAGCTCGGTGAGACGTTCGACCTCATCCTCTGCTTCGGGATCCTGCACCGGGTGGAGAACCCGCTGGGGCTGCTGAAGGTCCTTCGGCGGCGCCTCGCGGCCGAGCGGACAGGTGCTGCTCGAGACCCACGGGCCGGCGGATCGGGCTCTCGATTCCTCGGCGGCGGTTCACATCCCCGAGGCGGGAGAGGTCTATGCCCGTGATGACTTCGTTTACTGGGGCTTCACCCCCGCAGGTTTGGACGCGATGGCCCGCCATGCGGGCTTCGAGGGCTTCGAGCTGATCGACGCACCGGTGATCGACGGCCATCGGCGGGTGATCGGGGCGCTGCGCTCCGGCCCGCTCGACTGATCGCGGGCCCGCCGGCGGGCGTCGATTCGTTCACGCGAGGAAAACATCTGCTTTGCAGGGCTTTAACAGCTCGGGAGGGGTTTCGTGGTCCGCATTCGGGTAGATCGGAGATCGCCTCGGCACTGCCCCCGCTATATGCACACCGGCTCGGTCGCCATTACGGTCCAGACTCCTCGGCGGCCGCGCTTCGACACACCCTGAGCGGCCCGGTAGAGGGCCTCGAGACCGACGTCTGCCTGACGGCCGACGATCGGCTGGTCCTGCTGCACGATCCGCTGCTCACGCTCGGGACCACCCTGGATGGCTGGGCGCACCAGAGGACCGCTGAAGAGATTCGATCGGCGCTTATCCGCGACTCCGCGGGAGAGCCGACGGCGGAGCATCCGCTGCTGCTCGAGGAGCTGATCGACCTGGTGCCGGAGGCGGTCCGCCTCCAGCTCGAGGTCAAGGCGCACGCCGATCCCGCCCTTGCCCGCCGTACCGCCGAGGCGCTCTGCGAGCGGCTTCGCGGCGAGCCGATCCGCGACCGGGTCGAGCTGATCAGCTTCCATGCCGAGGCATGCGCTGTCGCCGCTGCAGACGGGATCTCCGCCCGTCTCGTGATCTGGGCGGACTACGCGCCCGAGGCGCTCGCCTCCTGGGCTCTCCGGACCGGGAGTGGACGGGATCTCGGTCGAGCACTTCCTCCTCACCGAGCGCTCGTCCAAGTCCTGCGGGACGCCGGACTGAGCCTCAACACCGGCACCGTCAACCATCCGGATCTCCTGAGCCGGGTGCTCGAGTTCGCTCCCGACGCGATCGGCACCGATCGACCGCACGAGCTTCGCGCCGACGCCGAGACGGGCTCCGCGTTGGCGCTCAGCAGTTAGCGAGAAGGGTCCCATCCTGATGCCTTCGGACGAGCGCGGTTCCCGGCCCAGCGCCTCAAGCAGCAGACGCCTGCTTAGCGCAGCTCAGTGAAGGAATCTCGAAGGGGCCGCCTCGATGTCGCCTCGGGCAACCGCGTCGAAGGGCTTCTTGCGCGACGTCGACGTTCTCCTGCGACATCGCCTAGTCCCGAAGCCCGGCGGCTTCGAGGGCTTCGGCTTTAGAGGTGAAGGCGCGATCCCGGACAATACTGCCGTCGCGCACCTCGTAGACGAAGTAGGGCAGGAGGTCGAACGGAGCGCCGCTGCCCTTACCGCGACCGTGCATCGCAATCACCGCCACCACGACGTCGCCGGCATCGATGAACTCCACCGCCTCCGCTACGAAATCTCCCCAGTTCTCGACGAAGTGCCAGTTCCTCTCCCGCAGCCCTTCCCTCCCGTGATACGTCGCGCGGTCAGGCAGTTCCGGAAGGTCCTCACAGACGCAGTCCTCCGAGTAGTAGTCGAGTGCGGCATCGATGCCTCGATCGGTGTACGCGCTCCAGGCCTCGCGAACAACCTCCACGTTCTCCTGCGACATCGCCTAGTCCCGAAGCCCGGCGGCTTCGAGGGCTTCGTGGCGGTCACCGAAGCCCTCGCCGCGCACGATCAGGCCGTCGCTGAGCGTCCACAGATGGGCGATCCGAATGTCGAACCCGGCACCACTGCCGGTCCCGAGCCCGGTAACCCGAATGAAGGCGAGTACCTGATCGCCCGTCTCCCAAGAACGCTCAGTCTCCGTCCGAAGGCCGTCGAACATCTCCGCGCGATCGCTGAAGTACCGGATGACCCTGTCGCGCCCGCGGACAGGCCCCTCGCCGACGCGTTCGTCCGGAACCCATTCAAGAGCTGGATGCGCGAGTCCGGCGAACGCCTCCGTATCCCGCGCGTCCATCGCCCGGTAAAGGCGGCGGATGACCTCGACGTTCTCCTGCGACATCGCCCGCGCAGTATCTCGCGGGTTAGGGGTGCCCGCCATGCCGAAGGTCACTTTCGTCCCGCTCACCGACCAGGGTCAAACCCGCGCTAGCGGGGCTTTCTTGAGAGCGGCTCATGTGAGCGAAATCCCCGCCATCTGGCTTGTTCATGGGGGATGCGGTCGAGCTGCTACCAGCCGTGCTACCAGTTTCCGGCGCGTAACGGCTGCCTGGACTGGTAGCGGGGTCGCGCTGCCGGCGCGTCCGAACGGTGCGGCCCGAGGACGGTCGGCTGCTCCTCGCACGCGAAAGCGGCAGCGGGGGATCATGCTCGCTTTCGCCAGCAAGCCGCAGGTGACCTACGATCTTTCGTGGTTGCGGCGGGTCGCTTCCTCGCGGGCTTTCCTGACCCTCTCGAGATCCCTCGCGTACGGACGGCCAACTCTTACGGAGTAGTCGATGCGATTGCGGAGGCGGTGCGCAAGGATGGCGTTGTCCACATCTCGGTGGCCCCCCTCTCTCTTGGAGCGCGGGAGGTGCTCGTGGGTGGGCATCCAGTCGCTCAATTCGTCGCTGACCGGCTCGAAGTAGCACGCGCCTCCAAGCTCCTCGGGGCAGAAGCATTCGGGCATCTTGCATGCGAGCTGCGTGATGTAACCCTGCTCGGCTGCCTTAATGAGGATTCCCTTGACGCCGAGCGCCTTCAACTTCGCTGCAGCGGCTCGGGCGCGCGTTCAGAGATCCGCGGCTCAACCCTCGGCATGTCCCAACGTTACGTGCTCGGGACTATCCCTATGCGCGAAACCTAGAAGCGGTCTCGGTCTGGTCTCGTTAGAGCACGCTCTAGACGCGAGGCACGCGGAAGCGGAGCATCGTGACCGCGCCCGATTGGGTGTTGCTGAATGGTTCGAGGTCAATCCTGTGGAGGGTCGGGGTCGAAAAGCGGACCCCGTCGCCCAAGAGCACCGGCAGGACATAGACCAGGATCTCGTCGACGAGCCCTCGCTGCAGGCACTGGCTGGCCAGGTCGGCGCCGAGGATCTCCAGGTTCTTACCGCCCGCGGCCCTGAGCGCCGTGGCGACGGCTTCCGCGATGTCACAGGTGAGGAATGTGACGTTCGGGTCCGGCTTCTCGGGAGGCTCGTGGGTGAGGACAAACTCGGCTCCGCCCTCGTAGGTGCGCTCCTCGTCGGCCATCTGCTTGGCAACCTCGTAGGTACCCCGGCCGATAAGCATCGCACCAGTGGCCGCCATGACTTCAGGGAATGCGTCCGCTGTCAGGAAATCGAAGATCCAGTCCATCGTGTGGCCGGGACCAGCGATGAAGCCGTCAAGCGACATCGCCCTGTTCACGACCACCTCGCCAGTGTCGGTGCTCATATCACGCGCTCCTTTCCAGAAGCATGGGGCCCGGGCTGAACCATAAGTCCGGGGCGGTGCGCGGATCAGGGACCTCGTCGCCGAGGCGGTCGACGGGAACCGGCGCAAGCTCGCGGCCGAGAACGCGGAGATCGCGACCGCGATCAGGCGGCTCGACGCCCGCGGCCCGGTCGCCGACGCCTACCTCGCCGCGTACGGGGCGGTCAGACGCCGGTCGGGAGCCGCTGGCGCCGTCGACGACCTCGCAGGGTCATTGGCCGTAAAGCTCGATCGAGGCGCTCTGACAGCCCAGACCCACGCCAGACGCGCGATCAGCACGGTCACGACGGAGAACCTCGACCGGGTCGTCGACGACTCCGTAACGGCCCAGGTCGACGCCAGGGGCACCCGCTGGGCGCTCGGCCACTGGGCGGCGATGACGACGGCGACGATCGGCCGCCAGGCGAGCTCGAGGGGGATCGCCAGCGCCGCCGGCGACGGCGGGAGGGTCGTCGTCGACGTCGGCGAGTGCTCGTACTGCCAGGAGTTCGCGGGCGAGGTCACGGTCGGGCTCGACCCGCTGCCGCCGTTCCATCCGAGCTGTACGTGCACCGCGAGCGCGGCATGACTTCGGCGAGGCGGGTCAGCGCCCGAGCCTCCCGGTCAGCGCCCGAAAGATCCAGTACAGGATCGGCACAACGACGAGGATCAGGATGATGATCACCGCCAGTTCGGTGCTCACGATGACCGCGCTCGACGCCGCTGCAGTAGCAGTCAACTCAGGCTCCCTCCTCCCCCATGCTGGCAGCGGCCAGTCGGGATCGCAACCCTCGACCCGTTTTTGGCACGGCGGGTCGAGAAGACCGCCGTGTAGCGCGCCGCGCAAAAACGCTCGATGAGGGCCCTACTCCGACAGCCCGGCGGCCTTGAGGGCATCTGCGGGGTCCAGGTATTTCGGTGATGCGAACCGCCTTCGCGTCCTTCATGTCGACAACCCAGCCTGCAGCCGAGTGCGCCTCGATCCCGCTCTTCTTGCCGCGGATGCTGACCTCACCGAGCGCGACGACTCTGTCGCCCAAGTCGCGAATTTCGCGAACCTCGGGCCTGATCCAGTCGAGCGCCGCGTACACGTCGCGAAACGCTTCACGCACGCCGCCATAGCCCCAAAATGTGGCCTCTTCGCCACCCAGCATCAGCTGGAACCGTGGCCGAAATTCAATCCCCGGATCCATGAACTCCAGCATCGCCTCGGCGTCCAGGCGCGCGATCGCTGTGAACCCGCGCTTCACAATTTCCACGTTCTCCTGCGACATCGCCCACGCAGTATCGCCGAGGAGAGGTGAAACGAGCGAGATGACGACGATCGCGCTCGACCGCCGCGAGACGGACGTAGAGCCGGGCTACCGGGGGTTCCTCGACCTCGCCACGGCTGCCCGGCTCGACCTCGAACCGTTCCAGCGCCGGATCGCCAGGGCGGCGCTCGGCCCGGAGCATGTGCTTACTGCCGCGCTGCCGCTCCGCGCCACGAGCAGCCGCACCGTTATCTCTCGGAGGTAGAACGGGGGTTGACCATCACCAGAAGCGCGCCCGGCATCGCGTATCTGTAGTCGGCATCACGCGGGGGAGCCGCGGGGTTTGGATCCAGTTTGAGGCTGGAAGGGCCGACACATGGGGAAAGCGACGCTTCGTAGGGGATACTCGGACTCGATGTCGCAAGCGAACGTCGAGACGGTCCGCCGGGCCTATGAGGCCTTCGCGGCCGGCGGGCCTGAGGCGACACGGCCGTTCTTCGCTTCTGACTTGCTCCTGTACACCTACCCCGAATGGCCTGGAGCGGCCGAGTACCGAGGTCATGAGGGGTTGCTGGCTGTTCTTGCGGAGTGGACCGAAAACTTCGACGCCTTCGAGCTTGAGGTCCGCGAGATTCACGAGGCTGGAGACAAGGTGGTGATGCTGGGAGAGACCGTCGGGAGGATCAAGGGCTCAAGCGTTCCCATCCGACATCCGCTGGGGGCCGTCTACTCGGAGTTTCGCGACGGCCGAATCGGTCAGGCGCGCAACTTCCTGACCTGGCGCGAAGCCAGAGAAGCCGCCGGGCTGGGCGAGTGACGATGTCGGAGAACGTCGAGACCTTCAAGCGGGCGATGGACGCGTACAACCGGCGAGATGCCGACGCGATGGTGGAGACCCTCGACCGCGAGGTCGAGTGGCACTCCGCGCTCATGGTGCCGCTCGGAGGCGAGACGGCCGTATATCGGGGACATGAGGGCATCCGCAGGCTGTTCCGCGATCTCGACGAGGCCCTGGACGAGTGGCACGCGGAGTTTCCTCAGATCCGCGACCTCGGCGACCGAATCGTCGCGATCGGCCACGTGCGCACGCGGGGCAGAGGGAGCGGAGCCGAGACCGAGTCGCCGCTGGTGTCCGTAAGCGACCTCAAGAACGGTAAGGCGAAACGCGTCCGGACCTACCTCGATCCCGAGGAGGCACTGGAAGCCGCCGGACTGGAGGAGTTGGCGATGTCGCAGACGAACGTCGAGCTGGTCCATCGGGCGAACGACGCCTTCAACTCCGGCGACCTCGATGCGTTCCTCGCGCTCGCCGATCCCGAGGTGGAGTTCACCACCCGTGTCACGCAACTCGAAACCGGGCGTCCCGGCCATGGGCACGATGGCATCAGGAACTGGTGGGAGAACGTGTTCGCGGTTTCCACGGACTTCCACGTCGACATCGAGGACGTGCAAGACCTCGGGGATGTGACGATCACTCGTCAGCGCAGTCACGGCCATGGCAGTGATAGCGACGCTCCAATGGAGCGACGGGACTGGGTCGTCGCGGAGTGGCGCGACGGCACGACGATTTGGCTGCGGGTCTGCGGGAGCGAGGCCGAAGCCCGTGAAGCCGCCGACTCTCGGCACTAGCCCAATGTCACTGGAGAACGTCGAGGTCGCACGAAAAGCGGTGGATGCCGCAAACGCACGCGACCCGGACGCCCTTATCGCCTGTCTTCACCCCGACGTCGAATGGGAGGAGAGCGGCGATGTGCTCCCCGGACTTCGAGGTCTCTACCGCGGCCGGGCGGAGGCGCGAAGGTGGTTCGAGGAAGCATTCGGGGACGCCTGGGAGAGCGTCGACAACGAGGTCGCCGAAATCATCGAGGCGGGCGAGGGCGCGATCGTGGTCGAGTTAGTGGGCACGTCTCGCGGCAGGGCCAGCGGCGCCGAGACCGAGCTCCGCTCTTGGCAGCTCCTTCGGTTCGCCGATGGAAAGATCGCACGGCGCCAGGTCTACTGGACCAGGGACGAAGCCTTCGACGCAGCTGGGCTTGTCGAGTAGGCGATGTCGCAAGAGAACATCGAGGCATACAAGCGGGGCGTCGATGCGTTCAACCGCGGAGACCTCGACGCGATCTCCGATGTGCTCGACCCCGAGGTGGTGATGCATCTATCCCTGCCGGCCATGTTCGGGGGTGAAGCCACGGTCGTTCGCGGACACGATGAGTACCGCCGGTTCTACCGAGACCTCATGCAGTCGTTCGCGGAGTTCCGGATCGAGATCTCCGAGATCCGAGACCTCGGCGAGCGGCTAGTGACGATCGGCCGCATACACGCACGCGGAAAGGGAAGTGGCGCCGAGGTCGAGTCTCCGATCGCGTACGTGGTCGAGCTCGGAAACGGCAAGACGATTCGCTTGGACGACTACTTCGACCCCAAAGAAGCCCTCGAAGCCGCCGGGCTTTCGGAGTAGGCGATGGCGCACGAGAACGTGGAGATCATTCGAGAGACTCTCGAGCGGTACGCGGCCAGGCGTGAATTCGTGGCGGACGTCACCGAGGACTTCGTGGTGGATATGTCGAACTTCCACGGCTGGCCCGAACAGCAGGTCTACCAGGGACTCGACGGGGCGAGAGCCTTCCTCACGGCGTGGATGGATGCGTGGGAAGACTGGGATCACGAGGTGGAAGCCCTCCACGACGCGGGCGACAGGGTGGTCAGTCTCGTTTACCAGCGTCTAACGTCGAAAACAGTCGGAACGCCGGTCGAGATGTCCTTCGCCCACGTCTTCACGCTTCGCGACGGCAGGCTCGCCCGGGTGGAGCTGTACTCGGATCGGGACGAGGCGCTCGCGGCCGTTGGGCTGTCGGAGCAGCGCTACTCCTGAACTACACTGCGATGAACCCTGCGCGGCGGCCTTCGGGTGGTTGGACGCCGCGGCGCTTCCTTCGCGCGCTTGCCCCACAACGTGTTGCCCCGGGGTTCCCGCGGTCAAAAACGACCGAGTCCCGTGACCGGAAAACCCCCGCAAATGCGATGGCTTTCAAAGCGGCTGATGGGATTCGAACCCACGACCTTCTGCATGGCAAGCAGACGCTCTAGCCAACTGAGCTACAGCCGCACGGGTCGAGCAGTCTAGCTCAGCATGCGCGCCGGGCCGCCAACCGGTCGGTACCCTGGTCGCGACGGCAGGTGGTAGATCTCCGGTTCAAGCTCTCCCTGGTGGCGCTGCTCTGCGCCGCCGCCCTCGCGGCCGCGGCCTGCGGCGGTGACGACGAGACCACGGGCGCGAGCACCGATACGGCGACGACCGCCTCCGAGCCCGACCTCGAGCGCTACTGCGAGCTGGTCGCCGAGCTCGACCGCAAGTCAGCGGCGATCTTCGACGCGCTGGGAGCCGAGGCCGTGCCCACCGAGGAGGAGCTGGCCGCCGCCCAGCTTCAGGTGCTGATCGAGAATGCCGAGCTGATCGAGGAGCTCGCATCCGTCGTCCCGACCGAGATCCGCGAGGACTTCGACCTGTCGCTGGAGTCCGCCCGTGAGCGTGCCGAGGCCGGCGACGCGACCGAGCCGCCGCAGGAGGTCACCGAAGCGGGCCTCCGGCTGCAGGAGTACCGCCGCGAGAACTGCCCGAAGGCCGGCGCGAGCTAGCGCCCTGCGCCGCTACTCGAGCTCGGCCAGCAACCCGTTGAGGTCAAGCGGCGCGGTGAACATCGCCACGCGCGCCGGATCGGCGGCATCGCGCGGCCAGTCGGCCTCCGGGCGATCCCAGTAGAGCTCGACCCCGTTCTGATCGGGGTCGCGCAGGTAGAGCGCCTCGCTCACGCCGTGATCGGAAGCGCCGTCGAGCGCGATGCCCGCCGAGCGCACGCGCTCGAGCGCCCCGGCGAGCGCCCGCCTGGTCGGATAGAGGATCGCCGTGTGGAAGAGGCCGGTGGCCCCCGGCGGCGGCGGCGAGCCGCCCTTCGAGTGCCAGGTGTTGAGGCCGATGTGATGGTGATAGCCGCCAGCGGAGACGAACGCCGCCTGGTCTTCCCAGCGCTGCATCAGCTCCAGCCCGAGGACGCCGCAGTAGAACTCGAGCGCCCGGTCGATGTCGGAGACCTTCAGGTGGACGTGGCCGATTCGCGCCCCGGGATCGATCGGCCCGGCGGGTTCGATGTCTGCGGTCACGACGTCAGTCAACCACGGTCGAGGGTCTCGTTGACGAGGCTGTCGGCCTCGCCGTTCTGCTCGCGGCGCACGTGGCGGATCGACCAGCGGTCGAAGCGCTCGAGCGCGGCGCGGACCTCCGCGTGCAGCGGGCGCAGGCCGGCGTCCTTGACGCGGTATTCGCCCTTGACCTGCTTCACGACCAGCTCCGAGTCGCCGATCAGCTCGACCTCGCGGGCACCCAGCGCCTGAGCGCGCTCGATCCCGAGCAGCAGCGCGCGGTACTCGGCGACGTTGTTGGTGGCCGGCCCGATCGGCTTCCCCGTGCGCTCTACCGGCTCGCCCTCGGGGGTGGCGACGACAGCCGCGATCGCTGCCGGCCCGGGGTTGCCGCGGGCCCCGCCGTCAACGTTGACGACCAAGCGGTCAGGCACGCGCGAGCGACCCGTCCTCGGCCACGGTCGCGTTCCAGTCGCGATCCTCGAGCGGCAGCTCGGAGATCTCGTTGCCGCTCCCGACCTGCTTCACGGTGGCGCCGCGCACGCTCCATCGGTACCAGGACAGGTCCCAGGCGACGGTGACCACTTGGCCCTCCCCCTCCTCCTGCGGGCGGACGCAGGCCCGGGGCTCGCCCAGCGAGCGTCGCAGCCCGGCCACCTTGCGCGCCTCGGGGCTCGCGTTGAAGACCTCCAGCGGGCTCGGCGGCTCGGGCGGCTCGTCGGGTTCGGCGACCGGCGCGCCGCGCGGACGGGCGAAGCGCTCACGCAGCGCGGCCGCGCCGCGGCGGCGCCGAGGCTGCGGGGGCGGCGCCACCGTTGCGAACGCCGCCGGCACCCAGCCGTTGGCCTCCGCGGTCGCCTTGCACAGCGGACAGACCCCGGCCTCGGCGCCGTCGGCGTCGAGGTAGGCGAACGACCGCTCGCCCCGCAGGATCGTGCGCCCGCAGACTGCGCAGCTCGCGAACTCCACGCCGCCAGGTTAGGCGCGGACGCCCTGCTCGTCGTCGGCGGTCGCTTCCGCGATCACCTTCTGCGCGATGTGGCCGGGAACCTCCTCGTAGCGCAGGAACTCCATCGTGTAGTCGCCGCGCCCGCCGGTGATCGCCCGCAGGTCGGGCGCGTAGTCGAGCACCTCGGCCATCGGCACCTCGGCCTTGATCTCGGTTGCCGAGCCACGCGGCTCCATTCCCAGCGGATGGCCTCGTCGGGAGTTGAGGTCGCCGATCACGTCACCGACGGCGTCCTCCGGAACCGAGATCGTCAGCTGCATGATCGGCTCCAGCAGGTAGGGGCCGGCCTCGGCCACGGCCTGCTTGAAGGCCAGCGAGCCGGCGATCTTGAACGCCATCTCCGACGAGTCGACGTTGTGATGCTGGCCGTCGAACAGCCGCACCTTGACGTCCTTCATCGGATACCCGGCGAGCACCCCGCCCGCCATCGCCTCGGCGATGCCCTTCTCGACCGCGGGGATGAAGCCGCCTGGGATCACGCCGCCCTTGATCGCGTTGATGAACTCGAACCCCTCGCCGTGCTCGTTGGGCGCGATCTCGATGTGGCAGTCGCCGAATTGGCCCCGCCCGCCGGTCTGCTTCTTGTAGCGGCCGTGCGCCTTGGCGGAGCTGCGAATCGTCTCCAGGTACGGGACCTGGGGTGGGTGCAGCTCGATCTCGGCGCCGAAGCGTTCCTTGATCCGGTCGACGATCACCTCGACGTGGATCTGGGTCAGCCCGGCGATGATCTGCTCACCGGTCTCGGAGTCGCGGTGGACGTCGAGCGTCGGGTCCTCCTCGGAGAGCCGCCGGATCGCCGTCGCCGCCTTCTCCTCGTCGCCCTTCGACTTCGGCTCGTAGGCGAACGCCATCACCGGGGCCGGCAGCTCCAGCGGCGCGAAGTGCACGGGCGTCTGCTTCGCCGCGAGCACGTCGCCTGCCCGGGTTTCGCGCAGCTTCGCGACCGCCCCGATGTCGCCCGGGCCGAGCTCGGAGATCGGCTCCATCTCCTTGCCCTCGGGCGCCGCGAGCTGCCCGATCCGCTCCTTCTCGCGCCGGGTGACGTTCAGCGCCTGCGAGTCGGAAGTGAGCACGCCGGAGTAGACACGCAGCATGTTGATCCGGCCCGTGTATGGATCGGCCGTGGTCTTGAACACGTAGGCGAGCAGATCCGCGGACTCGTCCGGCTCGATCTCGACCGGCTCGTCGTCGGCGCCCAGGGCCGCGATCGATCCCCGCATGGCCGGTGACGGCAGGTCCTCGACCAGCGCCTCCAGCAGTCGGTTGGTGCCCAGGTTCTTGGTCGCGACGCCGCAGGTCACCGGGAACAGGTGTCCCTCGGATACCCCTCGCTTCAGCGCGACGACGATCTCCTCGTGGGAGATCTCCTCGCCTTCGAGATAGCGCTCCATCAGCTCGTCGGAGTTCTCGGCGACCTCGTCCATGAGCTTCTCGCGATACTCCTCGGCCCGCTCGACGAGCTCGTCGGGGATCTCGACCTGCTTCGAGTTGCCGCGGTCCTCGCCCTCGTACTCGAACGCGGTCATGTCGATCAGATCGATCACGCCGCGAACCTCGTGCTCGGAGCCGATCGGGATCTCGGTCGCGACCACGTGCTGGCCGAAGGCCGCCTTCAGCGCGTCCAGGCAGCGAAAGAAGTCCGCCCGCTCGCGGTCCAGCATGTTGACGAACAGCAGCCGGGCCAGGCCCTCGGAGTCGGCGCGGCGCCAGAGCCGCTCGGTGTGGACCTCGACCCCCATCACCCCGTTGACCACGAACACCGCCGCATCGACCACCCGCAACGCGGCGAGGGTGTCGGCGACGAAGCTCGGGTCGCCGGGGGTGTCGATCATGTTCACCTTGCGCCCGTCGTGCTCGAACGAGGTCACGGCGGCGCCGATCGACATCCCCCGTGCCTGCTCGTCGGGCTCGAAATCGCAGACGGTCGAGCCGTCCTCGACCCGCCCCAGCCGGTTGACGACGCCGGACTCGAACAGGATCGCCTCTGCGAGGCTGGTCTTGCCGGCGCCCCGATGACCGACCAGTGCGACGTTGCGGATGCGGTCGGGGGCCTTGTGAGGCATCCCCGGAATCTATATCGCTACAGCGTGAAGCGCGAGCGCAGGCCGAGGACGGCCTTGGTGTGGAGCTGCGAGACGCGCGACTCGGTCACCCCGAGCACCTCGCCGATCTCCCGCAGGGTGAGGTTCTCGTAGTAATAGAGAGCGATCACCAGGCGCTCGCGCTCCGGCAGGGCCTCGATCGCGTCGGCGAGCCGGTCCTTGACCTCCGACGCCTGCGCCTCCGACTCGGGGTCGACGGCGGCGGGGTCCTGGATCGTGTCGAGGACCGAGATCTGGCTGCCTCCCTCGGGGTCGGCGAACGTCCAGAGGTCGTCGAGCGCCAGGACCGACGAGTTGGCGATCTCCAGCAGCACTCCCTGGAAGTCGTCGACGCTCAGTTCCAGCTTCTCGGCCATCTCCGCGTCGGTCGGGGCCCGCTGCAGGCTCGACTCCAGCGCCTGGTGGGCCCTCTCCACCTGGCGGGCGCGGGCGCGGACCGATCGCGGCACCCAGTCGAGCGAGCGCAGCTCGTCGATGATCGCGCCCTTGATGCGTGCGACCGCGAAGGTCTCGAACTTGATCTCGCGCTCGGTGTCGAAGCGCTCGATCGCGCCGATCAGGCCGAGCAGGCCGTACGAGATCAGGTCGGACTCCTCCACGTGGGAGGGCAGGCCGGACGCCATCCGTCCGGCGATGAACTTGACCAGCGGCGAGTAGGCGACCACGAGGCGCTCGCGCGCCTTCTCGTCGCCGTCGACCTTGTAGCGCCGCCAGAGCTCGCGCAGCTCGACAGCCTTGACGTTCGTCTCCATATCCGGAACCTAGATCCTGGCCCGCCTGGGAAGGCTACTCATCACACGCTCACGCCCGCGGGTGAGACTTTGCGTACTCCTGCCTCAGCCGCGACGGCTCCACCCGGGTGTAGACCTGGGTCGTCGACACGCTCGAGTGTCCCAGCAATTCCTGGATCGAGCGCAGGTCGGCACCGCCCTCGAGCAGGTGGGTGGCGAACGAGTGGCGCAGGGTGTGCGGGGAGACCCGCCCGGCGACCGCTGCCTCCCGCACCCACTTCTCGAGCCGTCGCCGGACGTCCGACGCCGACAGCCGGCGTCCGCGCCTGCTGACGAACAGCGCCGGCTCGTCGGCGTCCGGCCCGAGCGCGTGGCGCGCCGACTCGAGGTACCGGCGCAGGGCGCGCTGCGCGGGCTCGCCGATCGGCATCACCCTGGTCTTGGCCCCCTTGCCGGTCGTGCGAAGGGTCTCGGAGTCGAAGTCTGGATCGCCGAGGTCCAGGGACACGATCTCGTCGGCCCGCAGGCCGCAGGAATAGGCGAGCTCGAAGATCGCGCGGTCGCGGACCTCGAGCGGAGCGCGAGCCGGGATCCGGTCGAGCAGCGCGGCGACCTCGTCGCGGGCCAGGACCCGCGGCAGCCGCGAGCCGCGCTTCTGCGCCGGCAGCAGGTCGGCCGGGTTGTGGGAGGCGACCCCGGTGGCGACGAAGTGCGCGTGCAGGCCGCGCAGCGAGGCGAGCTTGCGGGCGACGCTGGTCTTCGCGAGCCGCCGCTCGGAGAGCGCCGCCGCGTAGGCGCGCAGGTCGCGGTAGGCGAGCTCGCCGGGCTCCGAGCCGCGCTCGGTCGCCCAGGCGGCGAGCTCGAGCAGGTCACGGCCGTAGGCCCGCAGGGTCGCCGCCGAGGCACCCCGGGCGCCCAGCTCGCGCGCGTAGGCGTCGAGCGCCCGCCGCCACGCCGGGCTCACCGTCAGCTCCTCGGCCGGCGGCGCCGGCAACGCGGTCCTCTCGCTCATCGCCCCCGGTAGCTTCGCCGCCACCGCCCCCGCGCCTGCCGGCGCAGGCGATCGCCCGCCGCCGAAACGCCCTGAGGCGGCGAAAACCGAGCCTGGCAAGGACGCAAGGAGGGCGCCGAAGCGCGCGTACGCGACCGGTACGTAAGCGAGGCGCCCGACCGAGGACACAGCCAGGCGACGGTACAGCCGCCTCAGCCGATGTAGATCGGAGTTCCTACCGGAACTTGGTCATAAAGCTCGATCACGTCATCGACCGCCATGCGCACGCAGCCGTGCGAGGCGGCGGTGCCGAGCGAGCCGACGTCGTCGGTGCCGTGGATCCCGGCGCCGTCGAAGATCCCCATCCAGCGCGCCTTCAGCGGGTTCTCGGGCACGCCGCCCGGGACCACGGTCCCGGCGAGGCTGCCCGCCCAATCGGCGTCCGGGACGCTCCAGGCGGGGTCGACCGCCTTGTTCTGGATGTTGTAGACGCCCGCCGGGGTGTCGAAGCCGGCGGCGCCGATCGCGACGGTGTAGGTCTTCTCCGGCTCGAGCTTCTTCCACAGGGTGAGCTCGAAGGTCGATCGGTTGACGGTCAGGTAGGTCGGGTACTGGGCCGCGAGCTCGTCCTTGGTGACCTCGGGCTCGACCGTCTCGACCGGCGCCGTGACCCTGCGGTTCTCGGTTCGCTGGACCACCGACTCGATCCGCGAGCGCAGCGCCGACTCGTCGACCGCGACGCCCTCCTGGCCGGCGACGCCCTCGAGGGATACCGCGGTCGGCTCGATCGTCGCGTTCACCGGCTCGGTGTTGACCGCCTCGGCGACCTTGGCGATGAACTCGTCGATCGCCTTGTTGGAGTAGCTGACCTGCGGCGAGATCGCGACGTCGACCTCGCCGCCGGTGGCGTAGCGCCAGACGCGAGTCGGCAGCCCGCCTTCCTGGCTCTCCTCGAGCGCCTTGTCGATCATCCCGTCGACGTCGGAGTCGACCTCGAGCTTCTCGGCGCTGAGCTGGTACTTGACGTCGTCGTAGGTGACCGTGAGCTTCTTGCGCAGCGGGTCGACGAGCTCCGACTCGACCGCCTCGGTCGCCTCGTCGCCGGTCATCCCGCCGACATCCACGCCGCCGATCGTCACCCCCTCGGCGATCTGGTCCGACCGCGAGGAATCCCACGCGTAGGCGCCGACCGCCGCCAGGAGCATCAGCGCGATCATGAAGACGAGGGCTATCTGCAGCTTGCGAGCCAAGGAAAAAAGTGTAGGGAGCGTTCTGGCGGATCCTCCCCACTCACCATCGGTGCAATCGCCGGTTCAGATTAGCCCTGCAGCACGAAAGTCCTGCATGGCCTCCATCTGCGGCAGGGTCAGATGCCGAGCGGGTCGCGGTCGGCCGCCACCCCGTCGCGGGCGCGCTCGCGGCGCACGTGCGGGCTCCAGCGCAGGAACTCCTCCACCCCCCGCTCGTAGTGATAGCTCTCCTCGGCCGCCCGGCCGCGCAGGATCGGCTCGAGGCGCATGTGCTCGCCGAGGCGGATCAGCGTCTCGCGCGAGGTGAACCCGTAGTCGAAGCCGGTCGCCTTGAACAGCCGGTTGTCGACGCCGCGCCCGAAGCGCAGCTGGTTCGCCATCTCATCGGGGATGCGGAAGCCCAGCCTCCGCAGCGGTCCGGCGACCAGCCCGGCGCCGACCGGCGGCACCACCGGCAGCGGCCTGCGGCCGACCAGCGAGATCGCCTCGGAGAGCGCCATGACACCGTCGGCGGCGAGGTTGAAGGTGCCCGGGGTGGCGTTGAGCGCCGCGTGCTCGAGCGCGTGCACGACGTCGTCCTCGTGCACGAACTGAAGCCGCGGGTCGAAGCCGAACACCATCGGCACCATCGGCAGCCTGAACATGCGCGTGAACCCGGTCTCGACGTCGGGCCCGAGCACGTTGGCGCAGCGCAGGACCGTCACCGCGACCTCGGGCCTGCGCGCCGCGAAATCCGAGACCGCCTCCTCGGCGTCGAGCAGGTCGCGTTCGAGCGTCGTCCGCGGCGGGTGCGGGCGGCGCATGCGCTCGGTGAAGAACGCCGGGTCGTCCTGCTCGGAGCCGTAGTAGTGGGTCGAGCTCTTGAAGATGAACTTGCGCACCGGCGAGTCCGAGCCGCTGCACGCGGCGAGGATGTTCATCGTCCCGATCACGTTGTTCTCGTGCGCGAGGCGCGACGAGGCGGCGAGCGAGTTGACGACCATCCGCGTGTCGATCACAGTGTCGATCTCGGCAGCCCGGACGATCCGCTGGATCAACGAGTGCTGATTCGAGACCCTGACGTACTCGGTGCGCTCGAGCTCGAGGGTCGGCTCGCGCGAGTCGACGCCGATGATCGTCTCGATCTGCTCGAAGCCCTCGAGCGCCCGGGCGAGCCGCCCGCCCCAGTACGTCGACAGCCCGGTGATGAGGGCCCTCACGCCGGCCCACCGTCCGCCGCGTCCCCGTGCCGGCTCAGCCGAACCAAACCGACTTCCTCCTCGCGACCATCTCGTGCAGGTTCTCCTGGATCCGGGCGCGGATCTCCTGCGAGACGGTCTGCACGAGCGCCTTGTCGTGGACCGCGTCGGCGCCGCCGAGCTCGACCGTGTCGATCGGCTCGAGGAAGCGGATCTTGAACTTAGCCGGCAGGTACCCGAGCATCCCCAGCGGGCCGAGCCAGGGGAAGGTCGGGGTCAGCGGGAAGTAGATCAGCCCGGTGAGCTTCTGCAGCGCGGAGACGTGGGCGAAGATCGGGGCTGCCTCCTCGGCTCCGACGACGCACAACGGCACCAGCTTCGCCTCGGCGCGCATCGCCGCCTCGACGAACCCACCGCGCCCGAAACGCCGCAGCCGATAGCGGTCCTTGTAGAGCTTCTCGGTGCCCTTGCGACCCTCGGGGAAGACGAGCACGAGCTGGCGCTCGTCGAACAGCAGTCGGTGGACGTTTGCCGGATGGGCCGCGACCCCGCCGATCTTGGGGATCAGCATCGAGAACCCTGGGTACCCCTTGAAGAAGTGCTCGACCGTCAGGTAGAGGGGACGCGGGCTGGGATGCTCCTCGCGGATCGCCTTGGCGATCATCGGCGCGTCCGGCGGCAGCGCGCCCGAGTGGTTGGACACCAGCAGCGCACCGCCTTCCGCGGGAACGTTCTCCACCCCCTCAACCTCGGCGCGGAACCAGTAGCGGTAGAAGAACTCGACCAGGGTCCGGTCCATCGCCCCCTCGACGCGCTCCGACCGCCCCCAGTCGTTCAGGCGCCGCTCGGGCTCGATCGCGGGCAGCAGGTCGCGCATCCGCTCGGGGAGGTCGCGCTCCTCGTGGCGTTGATCGAGCGGCTGCTCGGGGTCCTGGTCGACCGTCTCGGCGGAGGTCGACAACGATGTCCGGTCGGCGGCCAAGGGGGTCATAGTATCCGCGCCGATGCGCTCCAAGGACCAGGTCAGGCGGGCGGTCTGGAAGGCGATGGACCGCGAGGGCGTCGCGCGCTTTCCGGGCGCCGAGGGCAGGATCCCAAATTTCGCCGGGGCCAAGGCGGCGGCCTCCAAGCTCGCCGGACACCGGACCTGGAAGCGCGCGCGGGTGATCAAGGCCAACCCCGACTCGCCCCAGACGCACGCGCGCCGACGGGCGCTCGAGGAGGGGAAGACGATCGTGATGGCGGTCCCGCGGCTGCGCGACCAGCACCCGTTCCGGCTCCTCGACCCGGGCGAGCTCGACGCCGAGCAGATCCGCGAAGCGGCGACGATCAAGGGAGCCCTGCGCCACGGCTTGGTGGTCGCCGACGACGAGCTGCCGGACATCGACCTGGTGCTCTGCGGCTCGGTCGCCGTCAACCTCAACGGAGCACGGATCGGCAAGGGTGGCGGCTTCTCCGACATCGAGTACGGGCTGCTGATCGAGGCGGGCAAGATCGACGACCACACGGCGGTCGCCACCACCTGCCACCCGATCCAGATCCTGCGCGAGAACCTGCCGGTGATCGCGCACGATCTGCCGGTCGACGTGATCGCGACCCCGCGCGCGGTGATCGAGGTCGAGCGCGCCTTCGACCGCCCCCGGGGGATCCTCTGGGACCACCTGCAGCCACCCCAGATCCACGAGATCCCGATCCTCGAACGAATGGGCTACGCGTGAGAATGGGTACGCGCGACCGCTTTGGAGAAGCCGCCGGGCTTCAGGAGTAGGCGATGTCGCAAGAGAACGTGGACGCGACACGCACGAGCATCGAGGCGTATCGTCGCGGCGACTACGCCCGGGCATCGGCCCACCTTGCTCCCGACGTCGTCTGGACCGTCGGTCAGGAGCTTCCGGCGCATGGTCCAGCTGCGGTCCGTGCGATGTGGGCGCGCTGGGACGGTGAGTGGGATGAGCTCGAGACGGTCATCGAGGAGGTCATCGACGCCGGCGACAAAGTGCTCATGGCCGTCCGCTACCGGGGTCGCGGCCGGGCAAGCGGTGTCGAGGTCAACGACCGGCTGTTCGAGGTCCACACGTTCCGTGACAGCCAGTGCGTCCGCAAGGTCGACTTCCAGGAGCGGGCCGACGCCCTCGAAGCCGCCGGGCTGTCGGAGTAGGCGATGTCGCAGGAGAACGTCGAGATCATCAGACGGGGCTACGAGCGATTCGCGGCCACCGGTGAGATCCGCGCCCATCCCGATCTCGTCTGGGATGTGTCCAGACTCGGCTGGCCCGGCCAGCAGATCTACTCCGGCGCCGAGGCGGCGAACCAGTTCAACGCCGAGTGGGCGGATGCGTGGGATGGCTGGGAGCTCGAGGTCGAGGAGTACATCGACGCCGGGGAGCGCGTCGTCGTCATCGTCAACCAGCGGGGGCGGTCGAAGGCCACCGGAATTCCCGTCGACATGCGCTTCGCACAGGTGTGGTCGTTTCGGGACGCACAGGCGATCAGGATGCAGATGTACGCGAGCGTGGACGAAGCCCTCGAAGCCGCAGGGCTTCAGGAGTAGGCGATGTCGCAGGGACCCGCCACGCCGTCGAAGCGCGATTCGGTCGATCAAGCGCTGCTGCGGGTTCCCGCCATTGCGGGCTTGATGATTGCCGGCGTCGCACGTTTGCGCCCCGGCTCGATGCTCAGGAGACGGCTGCTCGGCCTCTCGATCGAGCGCGGCTTTGCCGCAATGGCTCGCAGCGACGTGGAGTTGGTGGTGCAGAGGTACGAACCCGACGCCGAGGTATGGATGACCGGCATGGCTGCGGTGGGGGTCAACGAGTGCTATCACGGCCATCAGGGCATCCGGGACCTCTACGCGGACATAGACGAGGTATTCGACGACTGGCGATGGACTATCCGCGGTGTGGTCGACGGCGGCGACCGCCTTGCGATCCGGTCGAACTTCGTCGGTCGAGGGAGAGGCAGCGGGGTGCAGACGATCGTGACCGACGGCGGTATGGCCTTTAGGCTGTCGCCTCGCGGCAGGGTCGCCTGGCAGAAGTTCATCGTCGAGCAGAACGGCTGGAAGAAGGCCCTCGAAGCCGCCGGGCTGTCGGAGTACGCGTGAGCGCCACGGCACGGCCGACCCGCCGCCGCCCCTCCTTCGAGCCGTTCGGGCCCCGCCCAGAACCAACTCCGTCGAACGGGGCGGATCCCTACGGCGACCCCGACCCCGAGTGGCTGCGGATCGACTGGCGGCCGAAGCTCCATGACGTCGAGGTCGGCGGGTCGCGCGTCCACTACGCGGAGCTGGGGCCGCCGGAGCCCGAGCAGCACCCGCTGGCGGTGGTCTTCGTCCACGGGCTCTCGGGCTGCTGGCAGAACTGGCTCTGCAACATCCCCCACTTCGCCCGCCGTCATCGCGTGCTGGCGCTCGACCTGCCCGGGTTCGGCTCCTCGCCGGTGCCCGAGTGGGAGATCTCGATCCCGGCGTACGGGCGGCTGGTGCTCGAGTTCTGCGACGCGGTCGGGGTCCGCGACTGCGTCGTCGTCGGCAACTCGATGGGCGGCTTCGTCGCGGCCGAGGCGGCGATCTCACAGCCCGACAGGTTCGAGAAGCTGGTCCTGGTCTCGGCTGCCGGGGTGAGCAGCGCTCGCCTGCGCCGCGAGCCGACCGCGGTCGCGGCGCGGATGCTCGGCGCCGCGACGCCGTTTGCGTTCAGGGCGCAGACCCGCGCGTTTCGCCGCCCGCGGGCGCGGGCGATGGCCTTCGCCGGCATCTTCCACAGCCCCGGCGAGCCTGCGCCCGGAGCTGATCTGGGAGTTCTTCGCCGGCGGGATGCGCGGCGAGTCGTTCGTCGAGGCACTGTCCAGCCTCGCCGGCTACAGCTTCCTCGACCGCCTCGACCGGGTCGAGGTCCCGAGCCTGATCGTCTGGGGGCGCCAGGACCGCGTCGTCCCGCCGGCGGACGCGCTGGGCTACGCGAGCCATCTGGCCGGCGCCCGGCTGGAGGTCTTCGACCGCTGCGGCCACGTGCCGATGGCCGAGCGCCCGGTGCGGTTCAACCGGGTGCTGGAGGAGTTCCTGGCGGCGCCTCAGCCTTCGTAGGCCGCCGGCGCCTGCGCGAAGTCGCCGCGGCGGACCTCCTGGCGGCGCCCGCCGTAGCTGCGCGTCTCGTAGACGATCAGCAGCCAGACGCAGACGGTGACCCCCGCCAGCGCGGCGAGCGCCGGGACCTCGATCGCAAGCGGGAGCGCCGCGAGCAGCAGCACCGCCAGCGCGGCGCGCTGGCGGTTGATCGTGTGGATGTGGCGGTAGCGGAAGGCGACGTGGCCGAGCAGGTAGAGCGCCAGCCCGCCGAGCAGCGCGAACCCCGTCTCGAGCTTGAGCGGGTCGTCGACGTGCTCGAGCGTCTTCTTCACCCCGAGCGCGACCAGCACGATCCCGGCGACCATCAGGAAGTGCAGGTACGAGTAGGAGTCGCGCGCCATCTCGTTCTGGATCCGGCCGGCCGGCGCGCGTTCGAGCCGCCTCGCGGCGACCAGGGCGACGACGTCGAAGTAGAGCCACCACATCGCCGCCGCGAGAGCGATCCCGAGCACGGCCGCGGCGCCCTGGCCGAAGCTGAGCGCGCCGCCCACGCCCACCCCGATCGCGACGATCGACTCGCCGAGGGCGATGATGATGATCAGCCCGTGGCGCTCCGCGAAATGGCCGGGGACGAGCTTCCAGCCGGCGGACCCGAACAGGTACGGCCCGCCCATGTCGAGGGCGAGGGCAAGCGCCCACAGGATCCCCTGGGCCGCGCCGTCGAGCGACGAGCCGGCGACCAGCAGCGCGACGCCGACCACGGTGCTGCCGGTGAAGCCCCAGATCGATCGCCGCAGCTCGGGTTCGCCGCGGCTCGTGATCCAAAACAGCCAGACGTGCGCGGTGCGCACCACGGCGTAGGCGAGCGCGAACTCGAGCCCGAGATCGCCGAACGCGCCGGGGACGCACAGCGCGACCAGCAGCAGGCCCGCCATCGCGACGAAGATCGCGATCCGGACCACGTCCTCCTCCGGGTCGGCGACGCTGGTGAGCCATGCGTAGCCGACCCACGACCACCACACGAGGGCGAGGATCAGGATCCCCTCGGCGAGCCCCGACCAGGTCGGGTTGTCCGACATCAGCTGCGTGCACTGGGTCAGCGCGAGCACGAAGACGAGGTCGAAGAAGAGCTCGAGCGGGCTCACCTGCTCGGACTCGCGCAGCGCCGCCGACATCCGCGGCAGGTGGGGGCGCGACCGGAGCGGCATCGGCGGGCCGGTGCTAGCTCGTGATCGCGCCGTGGCTCGCCGAGCCGACGCTGCGCGCGTACTTGGCGAGCACGCCGGAGACATAGGCCGGCTCGGGCTGCTCGTAGGCGGCGACCCGCGCCGCGATCTCATCGTCGGAGAGCGCCACCTCGAGCTTGCGCGCCTCGACGTCGATCGTCACCTCGTCGCCCTCGCGCAGCGCGGCGATGGGCCCGCCCTTGGCCGCCTCCGGGGCGACGTGGCCGACCATCAGCCCTCGCGTCGCGCCTGAGAACCGCCCGTCGGTGAGCAGCGCCACCTCCTCGCCGAGGCCCTCGCCGACGATCGCCGCGGTGACCTGGAGCATCTCGCGCATCCCGGGCCCGCCGGCGGGGCCCTCGTTGCGGATCACGATCACGTCGCCGGAGCCGATCCGCTGCTCCTTGACCGCTCGAAAGCACTCCTCCTCGGACTCGAACACCCGCGCCGGGCCGGTCTGGCCCTGGCGCTCGGTGCCGGCAAGCTTGACGACCGCACCCTCGGGCGCGAGGTTTCCGCGCAGGATCGCCAGCCCGCCCTCTGCCTTCAGCGGGTCCGAGAGCGGCCGCACGACCTCCTGGCCCGGCGTCTCGGTGACCGCGCCCGCCTCCTCGCCGATCGTCCGCCCGCTGACCGTGAGCGCGTCACCGTGCAGGATGCCGGCCTCGAGCAGCCGCTGGAGGATCAGCGGCACGCCCCCGGCCGCGTAGAGGTCGGTGGCGACGAAGCGCCCGCCCGGCTTGAGGTCGGCGAGCAGCGGCGTTCGCCGCGAGATCCGCTCGAAGTCGTCGATCTCGAGCTCGATGCCGGCCTCGCGGGCGATCGCGAGCAGGTGCAGGACGCCGTTGGTTGAGCCGCCCGAGGCGCAGACGCAGGCGATCGCGTTCTCCAGCGACTCGCGTGTGATCACCTGGCTGGGGCGCAGATCGTCGGCGAGCACGCGAATCACCAGCTCGCCGATCCGCTCGGCCACGGTCGCCTTGTCTCGAGTCCTCGGCCGGGACCATCGCCGAGCCGCCCGGCGAGATCCCGAGCGCCTCGAACGCGCAGGCCATCGTGTTCGCGGTGAACTGCCCGCCGCAGGCGCCGGCGCCGGGGCTGGCGACGTCCTCGAGCGAGCGCAGCTCCTCGTCGGAGATGTTGCCCGCGGCGTGGGCGCCGATCGCCTCGAAGACGTCGAGGATCGTCACGTCGCGGTCGCGCCAGCGGCCGGGCGCGATCGAGCCGCCGTAGAGCAGGAGGCCACGGGATGTCGAGGCGCGCGAGCGCCATCACCGCGCCGGGGATCGTCTTGTCGCAGGCCGCGAGCGCGACGACGGCGTCGAACTGATAGCCGCGGCACATGAGCTCGATCGAGTCGGCGATCACCTCGCGGCTGACCAGCGAGGCCTTCATCCCGCCGTGCCCATCGTGATCCCGTCCGAGATCGCGACCGTGTTGAACTCCATCGGCGTGCCGCCGGCGGCGCGCACGCCCTCCTTGATGTGCTCGGCGAGGCCGCGGAGGTGGAAGTTGCACGGCATCGCCTCCGTCCAGGTGTTGGCGATCCCGATCGTCGGTCGGCTGAGGGCCTCGTCGTCGTAGCCGATCCCCTTCATGTAGGCGCGTGCGGCGGCCCGGTCGGGGCCGTCGAAGACCGCCGCCGAGCGCGGGCGCGGAAGCGCGGTCTGCGGATCGGCGGCGTCGGTGCTCACGGGTTCGGGAGTCTAGAGGCGCGATGCGGGTTCTCCGCGCGCACGGCCCACCCACATCAAGCTCTAGGCCGCGCGACGATCGAGCTCGCGCAGGCGGGCGATATCGCGCCGCGCGTGGTCGGGGTCGACCTGGTGACCGGGCAGGTTGAGGTTCGCCTCCGAGATCAGGTCGTACTCGATCCCGCGCAGCGTCATCCACTTGGCCAGCACGTCGTCGGCGGGCGGCAACCGTTCGCCCTCGTCGGCGAAGCCGACGCAGTACTCGGCCAGCAGCTCGCCGGTCTCGGTGTCGTAGGCGACCAGCGGCCGATAGGGATAGACGAGGTAGGCGTAGCGCGGGTTGCGGCCGGTGACCGAGACGAACCCGAGCTGCTTGTAGGCCTCGAAGTCGCGTTCGCCGACCACCGCCCGCATCAGCTCGCGCGCGCGCTGCTCGGCGGGTCCACGGGTCAGCGCTGCCCCGCGGCGGGCACTCAGCCCCCGGCGGCCCTGGGGAAGAAGATCACGCGCTCGGCGTCGCGCGGGACTTCGGCGAACTCGCGCACGATCTCCGCGCGCGCGATGGCCGCGCTCGGCGGTCGGCACCGCCGCCCACATGCCCAGCTCGAGCTGGCGGCGGAACTCGGCGACCAGGCGCTCCTCGTCCTCGGCCAGCTCGGGGTCACCCTCGGCCAGCAGGACGTCGCCGTGCCCGGACTTCATCCGCACGAACTTCATCTCGCGCGATTATGCGATCCCGAAGACGTCGACCGGGCCGGGGCCTCGGCCGAGCTCGCGCAGGCCGTGGCCGACCGCCTCCGAGGCGATCTCGCGGGCCCAGCGGGCCGCGTCGGCGAGCTCCTCGCCGCGGGCCAGGAACGCGGCCAGCGCCGAGGAGTGCGTGCAGCCGGACCCGTGCGCGGCCCCGTCGGGGTAGCGCGGGCCCTCGATCCGCAGCCAGCCGGAGCGCGTCGACGAGCACGTCGGCCCCGTCGGCGGCGTGTCCGCCGGTGACCACGACGGCCTCCGGGCCGAGCGCGAGCAGAGCCTCGCCGAGCTCGACCGCCGTCGCCCGCTCCCCCAGCCCGGAGAGCGCCCGCGCCTCGGGCAGGTTCGGGGTCAGCACCCGCGCCAGCGGCAGGACGCGCTCGATCAGCGCGACCTTGGCGCCGCGGGTCGAGCAACGTCGCCCCGCTCTCGGCGACCATCACCGGGTCGACGACCACCGGAGCCTCGCCGACCAGCTCGAGGCCGTCAACGACGGCGCCGATCGTCTGCTCGTCGGCGAGCATCCCGACCTTGACCGCGTCGACCCCGATGTCGGCGGCGACCGCCTCGATCTGGGCGACGATCATCTCCGGGGCCACCGCGGCGACCATCTGGACCCCGACCGTGTTCTGCGCGGTGATCGCGGTGATCGCGGTCGTCCCGTGGACCCCGCAGCGCGCGAACGCCTTCAGGTCGGCCTGGATCCCCGCTCCGCCGCCCGAGTCGGACCCGGCGATCGAGAGGCAGGTCGCGGACTCGGCGGCCGCTCGCCGCGGCATCGAGGCTGCGGGTTGCGCGTGCGGGCTCGCATCACGCCTCTGGCCGCGGCGCGGCGGTCCCCGCGGACGAAGCCGCCCGCGGCGCTCGCGCTGACGTAGCCGAGCAGCTCGAGCCTGGTGAGCGCCAGCGCCGCCTCGCGGGCCGCAACCCCGGCGGCGACGGCGACCCCGTCGACCGTGCAGACGCCGGTCTCGACCAGGTCGAGCGCCTCGCGCAGCGCCGGGTCGAGCGGCGGCCCGGGCCGCGCAGCGGCGCGGGCCGCGCCGGCCCGACCCCGGGCGGCGACGGCGCCCGCCCCGAACAGCAGATCGAGGACGTCGCGACCGTCACGGATCACGTGCGCTCCGTCGGCGAGCAGGGCGTTGGTGCCGGCTGCCACCCGAGCCTCGACCGAGCCCGGCACGGCCCCCACCGTCCGGCCCAGCTTCGCCGCCTCGTCGGCGGTGACCAGCGAACCCGACGGCTGCGCCGCCTCGACGATCACCACGACCTTGCCGAGCGCCGCCATCAGCCGGTTGCGGGCGACGAAGAAGACCTTGCGCGGCCCCGTCCCCGGAGGGTGCTCGGAGATCGCCGCGCCGCGTTCGACCACCCGCCCGTAGAGGTCGCGGTGGCTGCGGGGGTAGACGACATCCGGGCCGCCGGCGAGGACCGCGATCGTCGTCCCGCCGCCGGCGAGCGCTCCGCGGTGAGCCGCGGCGTCGATCCCCAGCGCCAGCCCGCTGACCACGGCGACGCCCGCGGTCGCCAGCTCGCGGCCGAGCCGCTCGGCGGCCCGCAGCCCGTAGGCGCTGGCCCGCCGCGAGCCGACGATGGTCACCACGGCGTCGTGGTCGAGCGCGGCGACCGCCTCGCGCCGCCCGGCGCCGTACACGAGCGGCAGCCCGGGGCCGTCCAGGTCGGCGAGCGGCGCCGGATAACCGGCCTCCCCCGCGCGCAGCGTCCACGTCGCCGGCGAACTCATCCGCCGCCGCTTCGCCCCCGTCGCCGCATCGCCATCGCCTCGAGCAGGTGGTCGACCGCGATCTCGTCGGCCGCGTCGAGGTCGGCGAGCGTCCGGGCGACGCGCACGACCCGGTCGCGTCCGCGGCCGCTGAGCCCCGCGGCGGCGCCGGCGTCGGCGAGCGTGCGCTCGACCTCGTCGCCGACCGGGATCCGGCGCGACGCCAGGTCCGCGTTCGATCCGACTCCCCGCGCGTGCTGGCGCTCGCGCGCGGCGAGCACCCGCGCGCGGACCGAGGCCGAGCTCTCACCGGGCTCCGAGAACTCGATCAGGTCCGGCTGCTGGACCTGAACCGAGATGTCGATGCGGTCGGCAAGGGCGCCTGTCAGCTTCGCCTCGTAGCCGCGGATCGCGGCCGGGTCGCAGCGACATTCGCCGGCCTCGGCGCCGCGCCCGCACGGGCACGGGTTGGCGGCCGCGACGAGCTGAAAGCGACACGGCAGCTCGACCGCGTAGCGGGCCCGCGTGATCCGCACCGAGCCGTCCTCGAGCGGCTGGCGCAGCGCCTCGAGGACCCCGCGCCCGAACTCCGGCAGCTCGTCGAGAAAGAGGACGCCGCGGTGGGCGAGCGTGACCTCTCCGGGCCGCGGCGGGTTGCCGCCGCCGATCAGCCCGGCCGGCGAGACCGTGTGGTGCGGGGCGCGCAGCGGCCGCCTGCCGGCGATCGCGGCGTCGACGGGCCGGCCGACGGCGCTCGCCACCCTGGCCGCGTCGATCGCCTCGGTCGGCGTCAGCGGCGGCAGGATCGAGGGCAGGCGCCGGGCTGCCATCGACTTGCCGGCGCCCGGCGGCCCGGTGATCAGGAGGCTGTGGCCCCCGGCGGCGGCGATCTCCAGCGCGCGGCGCAGGCCGGGCTGGCCGCGAAGGTCGGCGAGCTCGGGCAGCGCCTGGTCGCCGTTCCGCGACGGATCCAGCGGTGCCGGCGGACCCGGCTCACGCTCGCCGCCGAGGTCGCCGAGCTGCGCCAGGTAGTCGAGCCCGATCACGCCCCCGGGAGCGACCAGCGCGGCCTCGGGCCCGCACGCCGCCGGGACGACGATCGCCCGCGCCCCCGCGCGGGCGGCGGCCTCGGCCATCACCATCGCCCCGGGGACCGGTCGCAACGAGCCGTCGAGCGCCAGCTCCCCCGTGAGGGCGAGATCGGCGAGCACCGCTGCGTCCAGCTGGCCGGTCGCGGCCAGGACCGCCGCGGCGAGGGCCAGGTCGAAGCCGGGACCGGCCTTGCGCAGGTCGGCCGGGGCGAGGTTCGCCGTGATCCGCTTCTGCGGGAACTCGAAGCCGGAGTTGACGATCGCCGCGCGGACCCGCTCCCGCGCCTCGCGCACCGCCGCGTCGGGCAGGCCGACGAGTGCGAACGAGGGCAGCCCGGCGCGCACGTCGGCCTCCACCCGGACCTCGCGCGCCTCGACCCCGAGCAGGACGTAGGTGCGAACCGTCGCGAGCACGGCCCGAACCTAGGCCCGGGAGACGCGCCCGTGGCGCGCAGGATGTGACGAATTCGGCGCGCTGGAAGCGCAACCCGCGCGCCGCCGCGGCCTAGGGTCCGATGGGTGACCGTCGCCCGCCAACACCTCGGCCGCGAGGCGGAGCGACTGGTCCGCGCGCGGCTCGAGCGCGCCGGCTGGACGATCGTCGCCCGCAACGCGCGCCCGCCCGAGGTCCGCGGCGAGATCGATCTGATCGCGCTCGACGGGACCGCCCTGGTGTTCGTCGAGGTGAAGGCGCGTCGCGCGGGCTCCGAGCTCGGCCCGGAGACCCCGGCGATGGCCGTCGGTCCGCGCAAGCGGGCGAAGCTACGCGGCCTCGCCGCCGCCTGGCTGCGCGACCGCGGCTACGACGTTCCCCGACACCGCGAGCTGCGCTTCGACGTCGTCGGCGTGCGCCTCGACGGCGCCGGCCGGGTGACCGAGTACGAGCACCTCAGGGGCGCGTTCTGATCGCGGGGCCGGCGCACCGGCGCGCTTGCCCTGGCCCGTTCAGCCGAGCCGCAGCTGCGAGTAGGCGATCGAGGCGAACGAGCGACGGTGAAGCGGCGAGGGGCCGTGCTCGACGATCGCCGCCCGGTGGTCGGGCGTCGAGTAGCCGACGTTCCCGTCGAACCCGAAGTCGGGGTAGGCCGAGGCGACGCGGTGCATGTAGCGGTCGCGGGTGACCTTCGCGATCACCGAGGCGGCCGCGATCGCGGCGCTGCGGGCGTCGCCGTCGATCACCGCCCGATGATCGACCCTGCACTTCGGCACACGAAAACCGTCGGTGAGGCAGACAGCGCCCGGCACGGCGACCCGCTCGAGGCTGCGGGCAAGCGCCTCGAGGTTGGTCACGTGGAGCCCCCGCGCGTCGATCCCGCGAACGCAGCGGATCGTCACGGCGACCTTCGAAGCCGCGCGCACGACCACCGGGTAGAGCTCCGCGCGCTGCTCGGGCGTGCGCTGCTTGGAGTCGTCGAGGTCGCCGAGCGCGCGCCGGTCGCGCATGCTCAGCCGCTCGTAGTCGAGGAGGACCCCGGCGGCGACCAGCGGCCCGGCCAGCGAGCCGCGGCCGGCCTCGTCGGCGCCGGCGACGAACCGGCAACCGAGCTCGCGGTCGAACTTGAACAGCTTCGCCGCCTTGCGCCGGCGCCGCTTCGCCGCCTTCACCGCCGCCGCGGACTTAGAGGAAGCCGATCCGCTTCGGGGGCCAGTAGGTGAAGACGGCCTCGCCGATGATCCAGTCTGCGGGGACGGGTCCCCAGTAGCGGCTGTCGTCGCTCGCCCCACGGTTGTCGCCCATCATGAAGTAGTGCTCGGGTGGAATGGTGATCTCCTTGGGAAAATCACAGCCGCCGATCCCGCGACATGGGCGAATTTCCCACTCCCCCTCGAACGGCTCGCCGTTGACGATCGGGATCCCGCCTTCGATCGAGAGCGTGTCGCCCGGCCCGGCGACGATCCGCTTGATGAAGTTCTCCTCGGCGCGCTCGGGGGTCTCGGTCGGGCACGCCTGGCCGGGTTGCTTGGGCGCGCCGCAATTGACGCCGTTGACGGCGCCCTGGGGCGGGTGGAAGACGACCACGTCGCCCGGCTTCGGATCGCCGCCGAGCCGGGTCGAGACGCGGTTGACCAGGACCCGCTGGCCGACGTCGAGCGTTGGCTCCATCGACTCCGAGGGAATCTGGTAGGGCTTGACCACGAACGCCTGGATCCCGAGCGCGAGCCCGATCGCCAGCGCGACGATGATCACCAGCTCGACGGCCGCCCCGCGTCCGGTTGTCGGCTTGGGGATCAGCTGGATTCCTCGGAATCCGCGGCCTCGCCGTCGGATCCCGAGGACGCCTCGTCCGCCGCTGGCTCGGACTCGTCGGACGGCGCTTCGGCGGACTCGTCCGCCGGCGCTTCGGTCTCGCCAACCGCCGCCTCGGGGTCGCCCTCCGCTTGCACCTCGGACCCGTCGGTCGCCTTCTCGGCGCTCGCCTCCGCGTCGGTCGCCTCCTCGGCGGTCTCCTCTGCCGGGGCCGGCTCGGCCTCCTCTTGGGCGACGCCCTCGGAGTCGACGGCGACCGGCTCGGCCGCCGGCGCCATCACGAGGTCGTCCTCGATGCCCCAGCGCCGCTCGGCGACCCGGGCCCGCTTGCCGACCCGGCCGCGCAGGTAGTAGAGCTTTGCCCGCCGCACGTCGCCACGCGCGACCACCTCGAGCTGCTCGATCTTCGGCGAGTGGACCGGGAAGGTGCGCTCGACGCCGACGCCGAACGACTGCTTACGGACGGTGAACGTCTCCCGCGCACCACTGCCCTGACGCCCGATCACGATCCCCTCGAACACCTGGGTGCGCTTCCGAGTTCCCTCGATCACCTGGAAGTGCACCCGGACCCGGTCGCCGGCGGCAAACCGCGGGACCTGCCGGAGCTGGCGCTGCTCGATGCTCTCGATGATCGTGCTCATGAATGATGACGGGCGTCGGCTCCTGGCTGCTGCGACCCGCTCGAGGGCCGGAAAAAGCGCGGGACCGATGGCCCGCGCGGGCGTCAGATAGTAGACAACTCGGTTCTCAACGTTCGCTAAGCGGCCCCGCCGCGCGCCCGGCTGCGCGCGAGCCGCCAGTCACGCACCCGCGCGTGGTCGCCCGACAGCAGGACCTCGGGCACGTCCCAGCCTCGATAGCTGGCCGGGCGGGTGTAGTGCGGATACTCCGGGGCGCCGCCGAGCGCCTCCGAGAACGACTCCTCGGTCGCGCTCTCCGCGTGGCCCAGCGCGCCGGGGAGCTTTCGCAGAGTCGCGTCGGCGATCACCATCGCCGCCAGCTCGCCTCCCGAGAGGACGTAGGGCCCAACCGAGACCGCCTCGTCGGCGAGGTGCTCCCGGACCCGCTCGTCGATCCCCTCGTAACGCCCACAGAGCAGCGTCAGGTGACGCTCGCCCGCAAGCTCCGCGGTGAGGGCGTCGTCGAGCTGGCGGCCCGACGGCGCCAGCACGACCACCCGTGCCGGCGGCCGCTCCTCGCCGTAGGCCGCCCGCAGGGCGGCGTCGACGACGTCCACGCGGAGCACCATCCCGGCGCCGCCGCCGTAGGGCGAGTCGTCGACCTGGCGACCGCTGAGCGGGGTCGAGTCGCGGTAGTTGAACAGGCGCAGCTCCGACCCCTGCTCGAACGCGTTGCGGACGTGGCGCTGCTCGGTGAACCACTCGAACCACTCCGGGAACAGGGTGAAGACGTCGATCCTCATCGCGGCGGAAGTATCGCCCGCCGCAAACTTCGAGCGTCACCTGACTACCGACAGGCGGTAGTCAGATGACATTCGGCCTCTGCCTCTCGCTACTCCGCCAGTCCGGCGGCCTTGAGGGCTTCCTCTCGGTTGCGGAAGGCCTGCTCTCGCACCACCCGCTCACCCTTGAACGTGAACACGAACGCGAACCGGTCGTCCACGGCGATCTGGCTGGCCGGACCGGACCCCACCGTCTGCGCGACCGCCACCACCTTGTCCCCGGCGTCGATCAGCTCCACGGGGACGACGTCGTAGCCGGACAGCGTCTTTTGGTTCTCCTCGTAGATCAGGCGGATGGCCTCGTTGCCGCGGTGGGTTCCCAGGAGCAGCGTCTCGAAGACCACCTCCGGGTCATAGAGCTCGACCAGGGCATCGAGGTCGCCACGGTTGTGGGCCTTAAAGCCCGCCTCGATCCTCTCCACGTTCTCCTGCGACATCAGTCGTCCTCGACGATCTCGACCATGACCCGGCCGGCGTCGTGGGCGGTCGCCGCGGCCTTGGCGAGGGCGCGGATCGCGTTCGCAACCCGGCCCTCGCGGCCGATCACCCGGCCCAGGTCACCGTCGGCGACGTGGACCTCGAGCACGGTGGTGTCGTCCTCGGCGAGCTCCGTGACTCGCACGGCGTCCGGCTCGGAGACCAGCGAACGGACGACGAACTCGACCAGGTCGCGCATCCGCCGGCGCCCGTCGCGGGCTAGGTTCCCGCCGCCTCGATCCCCTTGGTGCGGAGCAGGGTCGCGACCGTGCGGGTGGGCTGCGCACCGTGCTCGAGCCAGTGGCGCGCGCGCTCCTCGTCGATCTCGATCACCGAGGGGTCGGTCTGGGGGTTGTAGTGGCCGATCGTCTCGATCGTCCGGCCGTCGCGCGGGGAGCGGCGGTCGGCCACGACCACGCGCCAGATCGGGTTCTTTCGCGAACCCACCCTTCTGAGACGAATCCTCACCATCGCGGCGCAGGAGGTTAGCGGTTACCGCATGCCCTTCATCAGCTGAGCCGGGTCGGGCATCTTGCCCTTCGCCAGCTGGGACATCATCTTCCGCATCTGGGCGAACTGCTTGACCAGCTGGTTGACCGCCTGGATCGTGGTCCCCGACCCCTGGGCGATCCGCTTGCGCCGAGAGCCGTCGATCATCGTCGGGTTGGCGCGCTCGGCCGGGGTCATCGACAGGATGATCGCCTCCAGCCGGTCGAGCTCCGCGTCGTCCATGTCCACCTGGCGAAGCTGCTTCATCTGCTTGCCCATTCCGGGCATCATCCCGAGCACGTTCGAGAGCGGCCCCATCTTCCGCACCTGGCGCATCTGGGTGAGGAAGTCCTCGAGCGTGAACTGCTGCTTGCGGATCTTGCGCTCGAGCTCCGCGGCCTGGTCGGCGTCCGAGACCTCCTCCGCCTTCTCGATCAGGGAGAGCACGTCGCCCATGCCGAGGATCCGCGAGGCCATCCGCTCCGGGTGGAAGCGCTCGAGCTGCTCGACCCGCTCGCCGGTCGAGGCGTAGATGATCGGCTTGCCGGTCACCGCCTTGACCGAGAGCGCGGCGCCACCACGGGCGTCGCCATCCAGCTTGGTCAGCACCACGCCGTCGAAGTCGACCCGCTCGGCGAAGCTCTCGGCGACGTTGACGGCGTCCTGGCCGGTCATCGCGTCGAGCACCAGGAGGATGTCGTGGGGCTTGATCCGGCCGCGGATCGCGGCCAGCTCGTCCATCAGCTCGGCATCGACGTGCAGGCGCCCGGCGGTGTCCACCACCAGCGCGTCGACGCCGGCCGATTTCGCCTGGCCGAGCGCCCACTCGGCGATGTCGACGGGGCTGCGCTCGGTCCCCTGCTCGTAGACGGCCGCGCCGCAGCGCTTGCCCATCGTCACCAGCTGCTCGACGGCCGCCGGTCGCTGCGTGTCGCAGGCGGCGAGCGCGACCTTCTTGCCCTCGTCCCCGAGGTGCTTGGCGAGCTTCGCGCAGGCGGTCGTCTTGCCCGAGCCCTGCAGCCCGGCCATCAGGATCACCGTGGGCCCGGAGGAGGCCAAGGCGAGCTCGCGGCTCGCGCCGCCCATCAGCGCGGCGAGCTCCTCATCGACGATCTTCACGACCTGCTGGCCGGGGTTCAGGCTGTCGAGGACGCCGGCGCCGAGGCAGCGCTCCTTGACCTGCGCGGTGAACGACTTCACCACCTTGAAGTTGACGTCGGCCTCGAGCAGGGCGAGGCGGATCTCGCGCATCGCCTTGTCGACGTCGGCCTCGGTGAGCTTGCCGCGGTTGCGAACGTCGGAGAGCGTTTCCTGGAGCCGGTCGGAGAGCTGGTCGAACATCGAGCGATCAGGTTAACCCGCCCGGCCATCAGCGTCGCAGTCGCGGTACGGTCCAACCATGGGCCTTCGGAGGACGCTCTGCGGCTTTGCCTTGGCCGGGCTCGCGATCGCAGCACTCCCGACGCCGGCCGCCGGGACCGGCCGGTCCGAGGTCTCGATCTCGGTGCTCTCCGGTCGCGCCGACCTGGTCAGCGGCGACGAAGCGCTGATCAAGATCCGCGTCTCGGATCGAGCGGACGCCGGGCCGGTCGAGGTGACCGTCGATCCCGAGCGCGGCGGTCAGCGCCCGGTCACGAGCGCGTTTCGACGCCGCGGCAACCGCCTGATCGGGCTGGTCGAGGACCTGGGTCTCGGACGCAGCGTCCTCCGCGCGACCCTGCCCAACGAAGCGGGAGCGCGGCTCGTGCTGATCAACCATCCGGCCGGCGGCCCGGTGTTCTCGGGCCCGCAGCTTCAGCCATGGAAGTGCCAGGCGACGGCGGTCGACGCGCAGTGCAACGAGCCGCCGAGCTTCAGCTACCTCTACAGGTCGACGAATCCGTCCGCGCAGCAGCTTCAGCCATACGACCCGGCGAGCCCGCCGTCCGACGTCGCGACCACGACGACCGACTCCGGCGCCGAGGTACCGTTCATCGTCCGGGTCGAGACCGGCTACATCGACCGCGACCAATACAGGATCGCGGTGCTCTACCAGCCCGGTCGGCCATGGACGGCGCTCCGCCCGCAACGGCAGTTCGCCCACAAGCTGCTGATCTTCCACGGCGCGAGCTGCGGCGTCGAGTACCAGGCCGGCACCGCGCCCGGCGTCACCGGCGGGATCGCCCCGTACGCGCTCGGCCGCGGCTTCGCGACCATGTCGACCGCGCTCGCCCACAACGGGCACAACTGCAACCTCGCGACCCAGGCGGAGTCGCTCGTGATGACGAAGGAGCACCTGATCGAGCGCTACGGGACGCTTCGCTACACGATCGGAACCGGCTGCTCAGGGGGCTCGCTCACACAGCAATGGGTCGCCAACGCCTACCCCGGCGTCTACCAGGGGATCCTGCCGACGTGCTCCTTCCCCGACACCTGGAGCACCGCGACCCAGTTCCTCGACTATCACCAGCTGCTCGCCTACTTCAACGCGCCGTCACGGTGGGGGCCGGGCGTGACCTGGACCCCCGCCCAGATCGCCGACGTCGAAGGCCATGCCAACCCGGCCAACGCCCAGGTCAGCGAGGCTGCGCAGTTCCACGTCGTCGTCCCCACCGATCCCTGCGGCGGGACGACGGATGCCGAGCGCTACCACCCGCTCACCAACCCCGGAGGGGTGCGGTGCTCGATCATCGACGCGGCGATCAACGTCCTCGGCCCGAACCCGCGGGCGAACTGGTCGCCGCCCGAGCAAGCGGTCGGCCGCGGCTTCGGCGCCCCTCCGGTGGACAATGTCGGCGTCCAGTACGGGCTCGAGGCGCTGGAGCAAGGACGGATCACGCCCGCTCAGTTCGTCGATCTGAACGCGAAGATCGGTGGCATCGACATCGACACCAACCCGACCGCCGCCCGGATCACGGCACCGGGTCCGGCGCTGCCCAACGCCTACCGCAGCGGCATGATCAACGAGACGAACAACCTCGATCTCACGGCGATCATCGATTGCCGCGGCCCGGACGAGGGCCTGTTCCACGACGCCTACCGCGCCTTCGCGGTGCGCGCGCGGCTCGACCGTGAGCACGGAAGCCACGCCAACCAATTGATCTGGCAGGGGCCGGTTGCGCTCACGGCCGACCGCGACTGCGAGCGAAACAGCTTCATCGCCATGGATCGCTGGGTCGAGGCGATCGATTCCGACCATCGACGCGTTCCCCTCGCGCGCAAGGTGGCCGAGGACCGGCCCGACGACCTCGGCGACCGCTGCTACGACGGCGCCGGCAACAAGGTATCCGACGGCCTCTGCCCCGCCGGCGTCGTCAACGTCTACGGCACTCCACGGACGGTCGCGGGCGACGCGATCACCACCGACACCAACAAGTGCCGGCTCAAGCCGCTCCAGCGCGGCGACTACGGCGTTTCGTTCACGGACTCCCAGTGGACGCAGCTTCGGGCGACCTTCCCCGACGGCGCCTGCGACTTCAGCAAGCCCGGCGTCGGCCAGCAGGACACGATCGCCTGGCAGACCTACCAGCGGCGAAACGGCGACGTGATCTACGGCGGCAAGCCGCTCGGCCCGGCGCCGAAGTCGACGACGATCGGGCCATAGGCCCGCTCAGAGCTTCGGCGCCTCCCAGTAGGCCTCGATCCGGTCGGCGAACCGCTTCGGCTTCTCGGCGAAGATCCGCTGCGCGTAGGCGAACGCCTCCTTCTGGAGCTGCTTGCGCCGGTTCCCGATCACCGTCGCCAGGTGGTCGCGCTGGTCGGCCGTCAGCTTTCCGCCGCTGGACTCGAGGTCCGTGCCGAGCACGACCAGGTCGTGGTCGTCGCCGAGCCGGTCGGAGAGCTCGTGGGCCTCGTCGGCGGTCTTACCGATCACCTCCGGCCAGCCGCGCCGGACGAGGCGGAGCTGATACCAGAGATCCTTCGAGCGCTTGCGGAGCGCGTGCAGGTTGGCGTCGCTGGGATCGCGCCGCGCCTCGCGGAATCGCTTGCGGCCGCGCGAGTAGGCGCGCTTGATCCCGGGGCGCAGGAGATCGAACCCGTCGTCCTTCAGCTTCCAGTCCTCGACCTCCTCGTCGCCGCCCTCGATCTCGGCGGCGGTCCGGTCGCGCAGCGCCTCGAGCTGCTTGCCGTCCGGCTGCTCTGAGCCCACGAGCAGCGCCCGCACCGTCCACCAGCCGCCCGGCGGGGGGTCGTCGGCGAAACGCTCGGCGAGCCCGTCGACGGTCTCGGCGCGGACCTGCGCGTCGCGGATGTCGGAGAGCGCCCGGCTCGCGTCGCGGAAGCGGCCGTTCTCACGCTGGTACGTGTCGTCCCCGATCGCCGGGCGGACGAGCTTCAGCGTCGAGCGCAGCTTCTTCATGTCCTTGCGGGCCTCGTGCACCGCCTCGACCGGGTCGACGTCCTGGTCGCGCAGCAGCCCGGTGGCGTCCTCGATCAGCTCGTGGGCGACGCGCCGGATCCCCTCCGCCTCGCCTTCCTTCTTCCTGAGCTTGAACTTGGTCATTGCGGCAGCCCCTTCGTCGCCAGGTCCTCGTTGCGGTAGCGCTGGTTCCCCGTCACCTCCGCCGCGAACCACCCGGGAGGGTCGAAGTCGTCGGCCTCGCGCTCGTCGCCGAACTCGACCTCGGCGACCAGCAGCCCGTCGAGCGCCCCCGAGTAGACGTCGAGCTCGATCTTGAGCTCGCCGTGCGGGATCAGGTAGCGGGTCTTGGTCAGCCGGCGGCCCTCGGTGAGCGGCCAGAGCGACTCGAATCGCTCGCGGTCCAGCTCGAGCTCCTCCTCGGTGCGGACGCGGCCGGTGCCGCCCTTGACGGTCAGCAGCAGCGCGTCGGCCTTGCGGCGCAGCCGGACCTCGGCGCCACCGTCGGCATCCGCAAGCGCCAGGTAGCCCTGCTCGATCTCGACCGCCTCGCAATCGTCGAGCGCCGGCGGCTCGCCGACCAGGTACTTGCGCTCGATCTCCATCCCCGGTGATTATTCCCGCGGGAGGGCGCGATTACTCGCCGAGCAGGGCGTTGGCGAACTCATCCGCGTCGAACGGCCGCAGGTCCTCGATCGCCTCGCCGACGCCGATCAGCTTCACCGGGATCTCGAGCTCGCCCGCGATCGCCAGGGCGATTCCCCCCTTGGCGGTGCCGTCGAGCTTCGTCAGCACCACCCCGGTCACCTCGACCGCGTCGGCGAACGCGCGCGCCTGGCGCAGCCCGTTCTGACCGGTGGTGGAGTCGATCACGATCAGGGTCTCGTGGGGGGCGCCATCGAGCCGTTTGGCCGCCACTCGCCACACCTTCGACAGCTCCTCCATCAGGTTCCCATGCGTGTGCAGGCGTCCGGCGGTGTCCACGATCACCACGTCGGCGCCCCGGGCCTCGGCCGCCGCGAGCGAGTCGAAGACAACGGCGCCGGGATCGCCTCCGGGGTTGCCCTTGACCAGCTCGGCGCCGGCCCGCTCGGCCCAGGTCTCGAGCTGCTCGATCGCGGCGGCGCGGTACGTGTCGGCGGCGGCGACGACCACCCGCAGGCCGAAGCGCTCTCCGAGCACCGCCGCGAGCTTGCCGATCGTCGTTGTCTTGCCGGTCCCGTTGACGCCGACGACCATGATCACGGCCGGTTTCGCGCCCAGGTCGAGCATCGGCGCTTGCGCCCCGGCGAGCGCGGCGAGCAGCTCGATCAGCCGCTCCCGGATCGCCTCCGGACCGGCGACCTCCCCCGCCTCGACCTCGGCCTCGAGCTTGCCGACCACGTCGGCGGTCGCCTTCGCGCCGACGTCGGCGAGGATCAGCGCCTCCTCGAGCCGCTCCCAGGTCTCGTCGTCGATCCGGTCGAAGAGGCTCGCCGAGAGCTCGGCGCGCAGCGCCTTGCGGCTCTTCGACAGGCGCTCGCGAAGGCGGGCGAAGCGGCCCTGGCGCCCAGGCTCGTCCTGGGCGCCGGGCGGCGGGCCGGCCGCGCTCGAAATCAACTCCTCCCACTCGACCGCCATCGGCGCGCAGCTTGACAAACGCGCCCGGCGGCCGGTCAGGCCGCTCGCTCGGCCTCGCCGAGGGCCGGCTGCTCGGCCTCGAAGCGGCGCGAGACGACCTTGGTCACGCCGCCCTTGCCCATCGACACCCCGTACAGCACGTGCGCCGCGTCCATCGTCCGCTTCTGGTGGGTCACGATGATGAACTGGGCGCGGTCGGAGAACCGCCTGACGAGCTGCAGGAAGCGGTCGATGTTGGCGTCGTCGAGCGCCGCCTCGACCTCGTCGAGGATGTAGAAGGGCGACGGGCGAGCGAGGAAGACGGCGAACACGAACGCAAGGGCGACCAGCGCCTTCTCCCCGCCCGAGAGCAGCGACAGGCGACGGGTCGCCTTGCCGGCCGGGGTGACCTCGATCTCAACGCCCTGCGACGAGAACTCATCCCCCTCCTCGGCCGGCTCCTCGGCGTCCTCGGCGGCCGGCTCCGGCCGCTCCCCCTCCGGCTTGGCGCCACCGAGCACCGGCCGCGGGCCCTGGCGGTCGTCGACAAGCCGCAGCCGGCCGCGGCCGCCGGGGAACAGATGCTCGACCAGCTCCTCGAAGTTGCGCTCGGTCGCCTCGAAGGTCCGCTCGAAGGCGACGTGGATCTTGTGGTCGGTCTCCTTGATCAGCCCCTGTAGCTCGGCCAGCGCGGTCTCCAGGTCCGTGCGCTGGGCCTCGAGGCTCTCGACGTGGGCGAGCGCCTGCTCGTACTCGCGCTCGGCGAGCGGGTTGACCGGGCCGAGCTGCTCGCGCCGGCGCGCGAGGCGCTCGAGCTTCGCCTCGATCTCGAGCCGCTCCGCGTCCGGCAACGGCTCGGTGGCCGCCTCGAGTGGGCGGCCGAGCGAGGCGGCGATCCGCTCGAGCTCGGCGGCGACCTCGCCGCGGCGATCGGCGAGGTGGGCGACCCGGACCTCGGCCTCCGTGACCGCCTCGCCGGCCGCCCGCAGCCGCGCCTGCAGATCCGCTTCCTCGCGCGAGCACTCTCGCAGCCGCTCGGTGACCGCGTCCTCGCCACCCTCGCCGAGCATCCGCCGCTCGAGGGTCGCGGCGCGCTCGCCGGCGGCGTCGCGCGCGTCCGCGGCCGCCTCGCACAGCTCGCCGAGCGCGCCGATCAGCCCGGCCTCGCGCTCGAGCCGGCCGGCGAGCGAGTCCTGCGCGCGGCTGCCGAGCATGTCCTCCACCTGGCGGGCGATCCGGGCCGCCCGCTCCGCCGCCTCGCGGACCTTGGCCAGCTCGATCGCCCGGGGGCCGTCGGCGCCGGCGTCGCGCGCGGCTCCGAGGGTCGTCAGCGCGAGCTCGAGCGACTCGCCGATCCTCTCGATCCCGGCGGTCACCGGGTCGTCGCCGGCCCGGGCACCCGTGGCCTGGGCGAGCTCTTCGGCGAGCGCGCCGAGCGCCGCCCGGCGGCGCTCCAGCCCGCGGGTCAACTCGGCCAGCCGCGCGCCCAGCGCCTCGGCGCGGACGCTGATCCGCTCGTGGGCGGCCCGGACCGCGGTCAGGCGGCCCCAGGCCTCGGTGCGCTCGCTCTCCCGGGCGGCGAGCTGCTGCTCGATCGCCGAGCGGCGCTGCGCCACCTCGGCGAGCTCGGCATCGAGGCCGTCCCGGGCCTCGCGGGCGGCGCGTCGCGGCGCGCTCGCCCGCGGCGAGCTCGGTGTCGTGCCGGAGAAGCTCGGAGGCCAGCAGCCCGGCGCGCGCCTCGGCCGCCTGGCGCTCGAGCCGCGCGTGGATGTCCGCGGCCTCGGCCTGGCGCTTGAGCGGGCGCAGCGAACTGCGCGCCTCGCGCTCGACGTCGAGGGCGCGGTCGAGGTTGTCCTGGGTGCGCTCGAGCTTGAGCTGCGCGCGCCGGCGGCGCTTGCGGTGCTTGCCGAGGCCGGCCGCCTCCTCGACCAGCAGCCGGCGCTCGCGCGGCGCAGACAGCACGATCTCCTCGACCCGGCCCTGGCTGATCACCGAGTGCATCTCGCGGCCGAGATTGGCGTCGGAGAGCACCTCGACCACGTCCGCGAGCCGCGCCCGGGCGCCGTTGATCCGGTAGGTGCCCTCGCCCCCGCGCTCGAGGCGGCGCTGGATCGAGATCGAGGAGAAGCCGGCCACCTCGTCGGCTTCGCTCCCCGGGGTGCCGGGACTCCGAAGGTCGCGTCGCCGTCGGCCTCCAGCACCACCTCGACCTCCGCGTAGCGGCTGGGGCCGAGCCCCTCGCCGCCGGCGTAGATCATGTCCTGCATCGACTGTCCGCGGACGCTCAGCGGGCTCTGCTCGCCGAGCGCCCACAGCACAGCGTCGGTGACGTTGGACTTGCCGCACCCGTTGGGCCCGACGATCACGCTGACGCCAGGCGAGAACACGAGCTTGGTGCGCTCGGGGAAGGACTTGAAGCCCTTGATCGTGATCGAGCTCAGATGCATGCGTTACCGGGCGCTTCGCAAAGCCTCGCGGGCGGGCCGGACGACAACTTCCGGAGCTAGCCGAGGCCCTCGATCGCCTGCTCCGCGGCCGCCTGCTCAGCCGCCTTCTTCGACCGTCCCGAGCCCTGGCCGACCACCTCGTCGTCAACGCTGGCGGCGACCTCGAACACGCGGTCGTGCGGAGGGCCCGACTCCGCGATGACCTCGTACCTTACCCGGGCGCCCTCGCGCGCCAGGCGCTCCTGCAGCGCGGACTTGAAGTCCAGCAGCCGCTCGGAGGCGATCTCGATCTCGCCCGCGAACGCGGCCACGGTCGCCCGCGAGGTGACCTCGAAGCCGTAGTGCAGGTAGCAGGCGCCGATCACCGCCTCGCAGACGGAGGCGAGCGCCCGCTCGGAGGCCAGCAGCGCCCCGACCTCGATCCCGCCCTCGACCCCGTCCGGCGCGGCCTCCCGCAGCAGCTCACCCACCCCGAGCTCGGTCGCCACCTCGGCGCAGGCGCGCCCGCTGACCGCCTGGCCGTGCATCTTCGTCAGCCGGCCGATGTCGGCGCGCGGGTAGCCGGTGAACAGGTGCTCGGCGATCGCCAGCCCGAGCACGCTGTCGCCGAGGAAGGCGAGGCGCCCGTAGGAGTCGGCGCGGTGCTCGACCCACGAGGAGTGGGTGAGCGCCTGGCGCCGCAGCGTCAAGGGCAGCGCGTCGAGCAGGGCGCCGAGCGACTCCGGCTCGGAGCGGTCCGGCCGCGCGTCGCCCCGGCCCCCCCGACCGAGCCTGCGGATCCCGCGCGCCACTCTCTACGCCGGCAGTCGCTCGCAGACGAAGTCGACGGCGTCGCCGACGGTGGTGATCTGCGTGGTCTGCTCTCGCGAAACCGAGATCCCGTATGAGTCCTCGAGCTCCATCACCAGCTCGTAGAGGTCGAGCGAGTCGGCGTCCAGGTCCTCCTTGAACCTGGTCTCCTCCGTGATCACCGCGGCGTCGAGCTCGAACTCGGTCGCCAGGTGCTCGCGCACCTTGTCCATCACCTGCTCGCGGCTGAGCGTCATTGCGGCTCCTTCCTATCACGCATTGCGGCGCGAGTGGTCCCGGAGCGCTCGAGCAGCTCGCCCGTGCGCTCGATCGCCCCGACCTCGGCCGTGCGGGCCGCGAGCCGGACCGCGTTGGCGACGCCGTCGGGGCCTGAGCTCCCGTGGGCGACCACCGCCACCCCGCGGAGGCCGAGCAGGATCGCGCCGCCCGTGGTGTCCGGGTCCAGCCGGCGGCGCAGGCCTCCGAGGGCCGACCTCATCAACAGCCCGCCGACGGCGGCAACCGGGTTCGAGCGGGCGGCCGCACCGACAGCCGCCGCGACCGTCTTCGCCGTCCCCTCGATCGTCTTCAGGGCGACGTTGCCGGTGAACCCGTCGGTGACGATCACGTCCGCCGCGTCGCCGAGCAGGTCACGGCCCTCGACGTTGCCGCGGAAGTCGATCTCCGGCGCGCCGTCGAGCTCGGCGTGGGCCTCGACCACGTCCCGGGTGCCCTTCTTCGACTCCTCCCCGACCGAGAGCAGCGCCACTCGGGGTGCCTCGACGCCGAGCACCGCGCGGCTGAAGGCGGCGCCCAGATAGGCGAACTGGACCAGATCGCCGGCCCGGACCTCGGCGTTCGCGCCGACGTCCAGCAGCAGGCTCGGCGGACCGTCGCGATCGGGGACGGCGAGCTGTACAGCGAGCGCCGGCCGGCGCACCCCGTGCGTGCGGCGCAGGGCGAACAGGGCCGCGGTCATCGTCGCGCCGGTCGGACCCGCGCTGACCAGCGCCTGTCGAGCGGCCGGCGGCGACGTCCGCGGCGGCGAGCACGATCGAGGCCTCGGGCGTCTCGCGAACCGCCCCGACGGGGTCCTGGTCGTTGTCGATCTCCCCCGCCGCCTCGACCAGCTCGATCCCGTCGTGCCCTCGCAGCTCGCGGAGCTCGCCCGGCTCGCCGAACACGCGCATCGCGATCCCGTCGGCCGCCGCGGCGCGGGCGCCGGCCACGATCACCTCCGACCCCCGCTCGGCCCCCCGGCCGTCGAGGGCGACCGTTGTCATGCGCTCGCGCACCCGGCCGGGTGCACCGCTACTCCGGCGCGCCCGGCGGCTCGAGCTCGGCGATCTCGTGCGTGATCACCTCGCGCCCGGCGTAGGTCCCACAGACCGGGCAGACGCGGTGCGGCAGGCGCGGGCTGTGGCAGCGCGGGCACTCGTTCAGCCGCGGCTTGGCCGCGGTGTGGGTCGCGCGGCGCTTGTCGCGGCGCTGCGACGAGGTCCTCTTCTTCGGCACGGCCATGGCGACGCGGAATGGTAGCTGGGCCGCGGCTACTGGAGCTCGCGCAGCTTCGCCCACCGGGGGTCGGGCTCGCGCGGATGGTCGTGGGCGCCGGGCTCGGCGTCGTTGAGGGACTCGCCGCAGACCGCGCACAGCCCGGCGCAGTCGGGTCGGCAGAGCAGTTGCTGGGGGATCGCCGAGCACCAGCGCGTCGTGCGCCCAGGCATCGAGGTCGAGCCGGCCCTCGGCCACGTAGGGGCTGCGCAGCTCCTCGTCGTCGGTCCCGGCCTGGTCGACCTCCCGCGCCTCGACCGCGACCGGCACGCCGGCGTCGGCGAGGCAGCGCATGCAGGGGCCGGTGAGCGCGCCCTCGAAGGCGAGCCGCAGGGCGAAGCCGGAGGCGGTTCGCGAAACCTCGAGGCGCCCCTCGACCGGGGCCGGCGAGAGCGCGTAGGTGTGGCCGCCGAGGCTGACCTCGCCCGGCTCCAGCTCCAGCTCGAGCCGCTTGCCCGCGCCGGGGGTGGGCGCGATTCGGGCCAGCTCAATGGTTGTATAGACCGCCATTGGAGTTCCCGAACCGAGGTTAGCGACGCAGATTGAGCCCGGCCGACGACCGCCGCGGACAGTTCCACTTCACTCCCGAGACCTACGCGGAGATGATCCGCGCCGACGTCCCGCGCTATGACGAGCTCCAGCACCGGTCGGTCGAGGCGATCCCGTTCGCGCCCGAGCGCATCCTGGAGCTCGGCTTCGGCACCGGCGGAGACGACCGAGCGCCTGCTCGCCCGCTTTCCGGAGACCCGGATCACCGGCCTCGACTCCACCCCCGAGATGGTGTTCGAGGCACGCCAGCTCGGCTGGGAGGAGATGCGCCTCGGGCGGATGGAGGATCCGCTGCCCGACGGGCCCTGGGACCTGGTGATCGCGTGCTCTCGATCCACCACCTCGACGCCGAAGGCAAGCGCGACCTGTTCCGCCGCGTGCGCGAGCGAGGCGCGCTCGCTGGTGATCGGCGACGTCGTCGACGCCGAGCCCCGAGAACCGGATCGCGTCGCTGACCGAGGGCATCGACTTCCCCTCGACCGCCGCCGAGCAGGCCGAGTGGTGCGGCGGCGAGGTCGTCTGGGAGGCCGACGACCTGGCGGTGATCCGCGCCGTCTACGACTGAACCGAAGAGAGGAGACCGACGATGGGCAAGGTGCTCTACGAGAACGCAGGCCGGATCGCCTGGATGACGATCAACCGCCCGGAGGCCCGTAACGCGATCGACCCCGACGTCCACCGGCTGATGGTCGAGGCCTGGGCCGAGTTCGCCGACGACGACTCGGTCGACGTCGCGATCCTCACCGGCGCCGGCGACGCGTTCTGCGCCGGCGCCGACCTCAAGACCTACATCCCGCCGATCATCGAGAGCGCGACCCCGGCGCGGATCCGCGAGATCGTCGAGCTGGGCCTGAACGGCTTCACCCGCGGCATGCACCGGATCCCGAAGCCGATCGTCGGCGCGGTCAACGGCTGGGCGCTCGCCGGTGGGCTCGAGACGGCGCTCGCGTGCGACATCCGGATCGCCTCCGAGCGGGCCATGTTCGGCTCCTTCGAGGCCCGGCGCGGCTTCCACCACGGCGACGGCGGGCTGGTCCGCCTGGTCAACGCGTGCGGGGTCGGGGTCGCGTCCCACATGCTGCTCACCGCCGAGCCGGTCGACGCTCGCCAGGCGCTCGAGTGGGGCCTGGTGACGAAGGTGGTCGAGCACGAGCGGCTGCTCGAGGAGGCCGAGACCGTCGCCCGGCAGATCCTCCGCAACTCGCAGCGCGCCGTGCGCTCGGCCAAGCAGACGATCCTCGACGTGATCGGCCAGCCGCTCGACTTCCAGCTGCGGACCGAGGCCTGGAACGCCTACACGTGCGCCGACCCCGAGGAGACCACCGGCCCTGCTCGAGCGCTTCTACGCCAAGACCGACGCCGGCCGCGCGGGCGCGCACGAGACGGAGCTCTGAGCACGAGCCGCGCGCCGAGACGCGACCGTCGGGGGTGGCTTCGGTCGCTGACCCGGGCGTCAGTCGGCGTAGCCGGGGCGCGCGATCTCGAGCTTGCGCCGCACGTGCTCGCGCAGGCGGGCCAGCGTCTCGTCGAGGCCCTCGTCGAGCTCGCCGGCGCGGATCCGCCGCGCGAGCTCGGCCGCCGCCGCCCGCGCATCCTCCCCCTCACCGCCCAACTCCGCTGAACAGCTCGAGATCCGCCTCGTCGGCAGCCGCTCCCGCCCGCAGCTCGCGGGCGACGACCGCGCACAGGTTCGCCAGCACCAGGACCTGGAAGCGGCGCTCGCGCGGGACCCACTCGCGGACCTCGGCGTGAAGCTTCGCCGCCAGCGCGTCGAGCAGCTCCGGGGCGGTCGGGCGGTCCTGCATCAGCTGCCAGCAGCTCCAGCAGGTCCCACTCCGGCTCGCAGATCCGCCGCCCGAGCGAGGCGAGCTCGGCCGAGGGGCGGGCGCCCGTGAGGTGGTCGTGCGCCTGGCGGGCGCAGATCACCGCCCACTTGACGTTGCCCATCGCCTCCCACCAGCGCAGCCGGCCCGGGTCGGGCCGGACCCCGCCCGCGGCCTCGTAGGCGGCCAGGAACGGCTCCACCTTCCCCAGCCCGCCGACCGGCAGCTCGTCGTTGCCGAACCGCCACGAGCGGATCATCAGCCAGGCGAGGTCCTCGGCCGGGTCGCCGGCGTGGCAGAGCTCCCAGTCGATCACCGCGGCGAGCCCGCGCTCGTCGACGATCACGTTGCCGAGCCGGAAGTCGCCGTGGACCAGCCTCGCGCCCGGGGGCGGCGCCGGCGGGTGCAGGCGCAGCCACCGCAGCCCGGCCTCGACCGCCGGCAGCGGCTCGCCGATCGCGTCGAGCTCCGCCTCCCACAGTCCGCAGGCCTCGAGCGCCGGCTCGCCGGCGCCGCCGGCGAGCCCCTCCACCGCCGCGGCCTCGACCGAGTGGATCTGAGCGAGCGCCGCGGCGAGCTGCGCAGGCAGACGCTCGCGCGCCGCCGCCAGCTCGTCGCGCCGGAGCACGCGCGGCGCCACCGAGGTCCCGGAGACGAACTCCATCAGGTAGCCCGCTCCCGCTCCGAGCCGCCCGCCCGCAGGCTCGAAGGCGACCGTCGGAGCGACCGCGCAGCCGGCCAGGTCGGCGGCCTCGATCGCCCGCAGCTCGAGCTCCAGCGGGGCGAATGACATCCCAGCCCGGGGCTCGCGGCGCAGCACGAACCGTGGCTCGCCGGCGGCCGAGACCAGGAACGTCTCCCGCGACGCCCCGCCCTCGATCGGGCTCAGCTCGATCGCGCCCGGGTCGGCGCCAACCTCGGCGAGCACCTCGCGGACCGCCGCCGGGTTCGGCGGCTCAGCCCCCGCGGTCGTCACCGGCGTCGCGCTCGAGCCCGTGGCGGGTGAAGTGGCGCTCGGGGATCCGCCCCGGGTCCTTGTACCAGTACCAGGTGCACGGGTCGCGGTCGAAGTCCTCGGGCGGGTCCGAGGGGTAGACGGGATGGCCGATCCAGCGGATCGGCAGGGTCTCGTTCATGAACGCGCAGTGGGTGCAGTAGAGCGGGAACCCCTCGCGGCCATAGCTCCAGTCGTGGGCCTCGTCGGTGAGCCCCCAGCCGTCGGGCCCGTAGCGGCGATTGCGCCACAGCCGCTGCCCCGAGCCGCACGGGTTCATCGTGAAGGTGAGCTTCTCCGCATCCTCGTCGATCGCGAACGCTCCGGCGTTGGGGCCCACGCCGCTGGTCGAGTGCGCGCGCCAGGTCGCCGCCAGCGCCTCGGCGACCGCTCGGCGGTCGCTGCGTGCGATCGTCTCCACCGGCTTTCGCCAGCTGCGCTCGAGCGAGTACTCCCACGCCTCCTCGACGCCGTCGTCGCCGAGCTTCGACTTCACGAACGAGATCAGGCCGGCCACCCCGTCGACGAGCAGGTCGTGCATGAACTGCGACTCCCACTTCATCGCCTCGCAGAGCTGCTTTGCGCGCTCGAGGTCGCCCGCCTCGATCGCCTCCACCGCGCGCTCCATCGTCGGCCGCGACATCGCGGCCAGCTCCTCCTCGGAGAACCACCGCTCAGCCATCACTCGCTCCTCCCAGTCGGGGAGGCGCACGCTATCCGAGCTTGCTAACCGACCTCGGCCGGCTCTTCATCACGCCCGGCGAGCCGGTCGCGGCCACGCTGCACGGCGGAGAGGAACTTCTCCAGGTTGACCTCGAGCGTGGAGAGGATCTCGTCGGCGTAGTCCTCGGCGCCGAGGCGGATCTGGCGCTCGGTCTCGCGCGCGTCCTCGATGATCTCCTCGGCGGCGCGCTCCGCCTGGCGGTAGACCTCCTCGTCGGAGATCAGGCGCTCGGACTGATCGCGCGCCTCCTTGACCACCCGCTCGGCCTCGCGCTTTGCCTCGGCGAGCATCTCCTGGCGCTCCTTGACGATCCAGCGCGCCTGCTTGATCTCCTCGGGGATCGTCGCGCGCATCTGGTCGAGCAGGTCGTAGATCTCCTCGCGGTCGACGCGGACCTGATCGGTGAGCGGCACCGGCCGCGCATTGTGGATCAGGTCGTCGAGCTTGTCTATGAGGACCAGGACGTCCATAAATGATCGTGGAAGCTTACGCGGCCGAGCAAGGAAGGGCTGCTACACGCAGGTTTCGGCACCCCGTTGCAAGCTCCTGCCCACGGGCTACCCGGCACCGCCCCGATTTAGTCGCGCTGCGCGCGCTCCTTCAGGGCGGCCGCGACGGGGGGCGGCACGAGGTCGCCAACGTCGCCTCCGAAGGTGGCCATCTCCTTGACCCCGGTCGAGCGCAAGAAGCTGTAGTCGGGCGAGGCGAAGAGGTAGACGGACTCGATCTCCGGCGCCAGCTTGCGGTTGAGCTGGTTCATCTCGAGCTCGTACTCGAAGTCCGAGATCGCCCGGATCCCCTTCACGATCGCGATCGCGCCTCGGTCGCGGGCGAAGTCGACCAGCAGGTTCGTGAAGATCTCGATCTCGACGTTGGCGAGCTCTCCGGTTGCCTCGAGCAGGAAGTCGCGGCGCTCCTCGGGCGTGAACATCGTCTTGGACTTGCGGATCCCCTGGCCGACGACGCCGACGATCACCTGGTCGAACACGCGCGAGGCGCGCCCGATGATGTCGAGGTGGCCGTTGGTGACCGGGTCGTAGCTCCCCGGGCAGATCGCGATCTTGGGGTCGTCGTTCATCGTCGCGCGTAGATCCTGATCAGGGCCTCGCCGACCCGCCGCTCGTCGGCCTGCTCCAGCTTCGGCGCGGCGATCTCGAGCGGCCGCCGCGCGGAGCTCTCGACCACCAGCCGCGAGTACCTGGCGAGACGCGGGGGCAGGTGTTCGGCGAGCGCTGGCTCAAGGCGGTCGGCGAGTCTATACGGCGGGTCGCAGAAGACGAGCCCGAAGCGCTCCTGGGTGCGTTCGAGGTAACGGACCGCGTCGCCGCGGACCAGCTCGCAGCGGTTGGCGATCCCGAGCGCCTCCGCGTTGCGCCGCGCCAGCGCCGGCGCGCGGTCGACGAGCACGGCCGAGTCGGCGCCGCGCGAGATCGCCTCGATCGCCAGCGCCCCGGTGCCGCAGAAGAGGTCGAGGACGCTGAGGTCCGAGACGTCGCCGAGGACCGCGAAGAGCGTCTCGCGGGCGCGGTCCGAGGTCGGGCGGACGTCGCGCGAGCGCGCTGGGGGCGAGAGCAGCTTGCGGCCGCCCAATCGACCGCCCGTCACCCTCATGCGGCGATCCCCTCGAACCGTTCGTCGCCGAAGCGGATTCGCGCGGCGTCGAGGAAGGGGCCGAGCTCGGGTACGTCGAGGCTGCCGTGGCGCTTGAGCAGCTCGATCACCTCCGCCCGCGCCGTCGCGAGCAGCTCGGCGTCCTCCGGCAGCTCGGCGACCCGGTAGCGCGGCAGGCCGTGCTGGAGGGTGCCGAGGATCTCGCCCTCGCCACGCAGGGCCAGATCGACCTCGGCGAGCTCGAAGCCGTCGGTGCTGCGCTCGATCGCCTCCATCCGCCGCTTCGAGAGCGGGCCCTCGAGGTCGGCGAAGAGGATGCAGTGGCTCTCGTGCGCTCCCCGGCCGACCCGGCCGCGGAGCTGATGCAGCTGCGAGAGGCCGAAGCGCTCGGCGCCCTCGATCAGCATCACGGTGGCGTTGGGGACGTCGATCCCGACCTCGATCACCGTGGTCGCGACGAGCACGTCCGTCCGTCCGGCGACGAACCCGCCCATCGCCTCGGCCTTCTCGCGCGACGACATCTGGCCGTGCAGGAGCCCGACCCGGAAGCCGGCCAGCTCCCCCGCGCGCAGGCGCTCGGCCTCCACGCCGGCCGCCTTCGCCCGCAGCTTCTCCGAGTCGGCGACCAGCGGGCAGACGACGTATGCCTGCCTGCCCTCGCGCAGGCGCTCGCGGATGAACTCGATATGCGCCCGCGCGCTTCTCCTCGCCCACGACCCAGGTCTTGACCGGCCGTCGGCCGGCCGGCAGCTCGCGGATCGTGGTCGAGTCGAGATCGCCGTAGGCGGTCAACGAGAGCGTCCGCGGGATCGGGGTCGCGGTCATGTGGAGCGCGTGCGGCGCCGCCTCCCCGGGGCCCTTCGCGTCGAGCGCCGCCCGCTGGCGCACGCCGAAGCGGTGCTGCTCGTCGACGATGCAGACCGCCAGCCCGGCGAAGCGCACGTCCGGCTCGATCAGCGCGTGGGTGCCGACCACGAGGCCGAGCTCGCCGCTGGCCAGGCGCCCGAGGGTCTCGCGCCGGCGCGCCGCGGGGGTCGCCCCGGTGAGCAGCGCGAACGGGATCCCGACACCCTCGATCGGGGCCAGCAGCTCATCGAGGGTCGCCGCGTGCTGCTCGGCCAGGGTCTCGGTCGGCGCCATCAGCGCCGCCTGGTGGCCGGTCTCGAGCGCGCGCAGCATCGCGTACAGGGCGACCACCGTCTTGCCCGAGCCGACGTCGCCCATCAGCAGCCGCTGCATCGGCCTGCCGGCGACCAGGTCCGCGTCGATCTCGTCCACGGCCCGGCGTTGGCCGCCCGTGAGCTCGAACGGCAGCGACTCGAGCCAGCGGCCGACCAGCTCGCCGGCGGGCTCGAAGGCGATCCCGGGCACCGATTCGCGCCGGGCCCCGCGGCGCATCGCCAGCGCCCCCTGGTGCAGGCACAGCTCCTCGAAGGCGAGCCGGTCGCGGGCGGTCTCCGCTTGCTCGGGCGAGTCGGGGAAGTGCGCGCAGCGAAGCGCGTCGGCCTCCGAGCCGAGGCGGCGGCGGGCGCGCAGCTCGGCGGGCAGCGACTCGATCGCATCGCCGGCGCGCCCGACCGCCTGCCAGGCCCACTCGCGCAGGCGGTTCGCGGAGAGCTCCCGGGTCGCGCCGTGGACGGGGACGATCCCGGTGGTGTGCAGCCCGGTGGCGACCGGCGTCGCCCCGGCGGCCGGCGGCCCACCGCCGCCGGCGACGATCTCATGCGTCGCGACCCGGAAGCCGGCGCGGTCGAGCTTGCCGTTGAGCAGCAGCCGGGTGCCCGGACGAAGCCGCTCCGCGAGGTAGGCCTGGTTGAACCAGACCGCCTTCATCGGCCCGCTCGAGTCGGCGACCGCGGCCTCGACCAGGCGCAGGTTGCGCCGGCGGGTCGGGCGCACCCGGGCCGACCGCACACTGACCATCACCGTCGCCTCCTCGCCGATCCGCAGGTCGGCGACCTCGCGGACCCCGGCGCGGTCGCGGTGGCCGTGGGGCACGTGCAGGAGCAGGTCGCCGACGGTCTCGATCCCGATCGCCGCGGCAGCCGCGCTCAGCTTCGGGCCGGCGCCCTTCAGCGACGAGATCGGCGCCGCGAGCCGGCTCGGCCGGGGCAGGGTGCGCAGCTCGACCCTCCGCAAGGAGTTCCGATCCTGCTCGGCGCCGGTGCCGAGGGCGCGCGGAATGGCGGTACTTGCCGCGATAAGCACTCGTCCACAGGCTAGATTGGGTGCCCGATGGGAACGATCGACGACCGCCTGGGCGAGCTCGGCCTCGAGCTGCCCGAGCCGTTCGCGCCCCCGCCCGGCGTCGAGTTCCGCTTCGACCTCGTGCGGCGGAGCGGCGGGCTCGCCTACGTCTCGGGCCACCTGCCCGTCGACGGGTCCGAGGTGCTCGTGACCGGACGGGTCGGGGGCGAGCTCGACGTCGACCAGGGCTACGAGGCCGCGCGGCTGACCACGCTCTCGATCCTCGCCTCGCTGCGCCGCGAGCTCGGCGACCTCGACCGGGTGGCGGCCTGGGTCAAGGCGCTCGGCCTGGTCCAGTGCGCCCCGGGCTTCGACAAGCCACCCGCGGTGATCAACGGCTTCACCGACCTCGTGCTCGAGCTCTGGGGCGAGCCCGCCGGCCGCCACGCGCGCTCGGCGATCGGCGCCGACGTGCTGCCGTTCGGCGTCCCGGTCGAGATCGAGGCGATCGTGGAGATCAGCTGACGACCGCGGGGGCGGCGGCGGCCGGCTTGCGGTGGCGGGCGAACATGTCGCTCACCCAGCGGCCGCCGGGACGCTCGCGCAGCGGCCCGAAGAACTCCTCCATCGCCGGCGTCCCGGAGGGCAGGATCCGCGGGCCCTCGGGCGGGTTGACCATCGGGTAGAACAGCGATGCCGCGGTCAGGTCGGCGACCGTAAACGCGGTCGCCGACCAGGTACCCCGTGCCGGTCTCGTCCAGCTCCGCCTCGAGGCGGTCGAGGGCGGCGACCACGTCGGCGCGCGCGGCGGCGGCCGCCCCGTCGTCGGCCACCCGGAAGCGCAGCTGCACGTACGCGGACCCAAACCGCGCCCCGATCGCCGTGGCGGCCGGGTTGTCGCGCAGCGGCCCGGGCAGCATCCCGCCCGCGAGCTCCTCCATCCGCTCGCGGTCGGTGCGCAGCTCGTGCCAGGCGAGCAGCCGGAGCTGCGGCCCGAGGTTCTCGTCGAACCAGTCCTCGAGCTCGAGCGCCCGGCGACGCTCGGCCGCGTCCGACGGGTAGAGCGGATCCGCGGGCCAGCGCTGCTCGAGCGCCGCGATGATCGCGGTCGAGTCGCCGATGTTGCGGCCGTCGAGGCGCAGGATCGGGAAGGTCTTCGCCGCCCCGCGGGTGAGCCAGAGCGCGACCGCGATGTGCGCCCCGGGGAGCGGCGCGCGGCGCTCGTGCTCGACCCGCTTGTGGGCGAGTGCCCAGCGGGCCTTCTCGCTGTAGTGCGAGACCGGGATGTGCCAGAGCAGCGGCTTGCTCTCGTTCACTTGGCATCCACCTCGATCTCGGAGAGTTGCAGAGCGACGAGCGTCGGGAGCGGGAGCGGCCTTCCCTGCGGGCCGATCGGCCGGACCCAGCGGCGGGTCGGGAAGCGGAGCCCGCCGGCCTCGACGTGGTCGGCGCACATGTGCGCGGCCCGGGCCCAGCGCCCGATCACCTCGGCGGTGTAGTCGTGTCGGCGAAGCCGCAGCTCGGCGTCGTAGTAGAAGACCTGGCGCGGCGAATGCGTGTCGAGGCCGTCCGGGAAGTGAGCCTCGAGCCGGCGCCAGGTCTCGCCTCCGGCGTCCTCCCGCCAGGGCTCGACCTCCCGCACCCGGACCCCGTCGCGCGCGAGCAGGTAGGGCGCGTTGAGGTAGTTCCACCAGGCGTAGCCGGCGAAGTAGGCGGCGTCGAGCGCGTCCCAGCGCAGGTTGCGACGCAGCCCGGAGCGCCCGAAGAAGAGCTCGCGCGGCCGCTCGCGCGACTCGAGCACCTCGCCGTCGAGGGTCTCGACCCGCACCGCGCCGTGGTCGAAGACCCCCCGCCGGCCCGGCTCCGGATACGGGTCGGCGACGGCGCGCGGCTCGCCCACCGACACCTCGAGCCGGCCGTCGGCGAACCGGTTGCCGGGCACACGGGTGCGCAGCAGCAGCCCTCCCGAGCGCACCCGGCCGCGGATGGTGGACGCGCGCTCCCAGCGCGCCCGCCCGCCGTGGGCGTCGAGCACGTCGTCGAGCAGGGTCAGCCGAGCACCCCGCTCATTGGGCCGCGATCAGCCACGAGTAGTTCGGCGTCCCGCCTCGATGGAGCTCGAGCTCGGCGCCGTTCGGCAGCTCGAGGTCGAGCTCGGCGAGCGCCAGCGGCGCCTCGGCGCCCTCGATCACGGTGACGATCTCGGCGTCCTGGGCGAGCGCGGCGACGGTCGCGACCAGGGTCGACCCCGCCCCGCCCCAGGCCACCAGCTCGTCCTCGGCGAACCCGACCGAGTCGCCGCGGCGAAAGCGGCCCTCGCCGTCGTCGCGCGCGGCCGGCGCCACCGCGCCGACCCGGACCGAGGCGAGCCCCGCCTCGATCCGCCTCGCGTTGGTCGCCGCGTCATCGGCGGGCTCGAACTCGACCAGGGCCGCCAGCGCCGCCTGCTGCGACTCGGACGGGACGACTCGATCACGCGCCCGGCCTCGCCGGCCAGCCGCGCCGCCTCCTCGGCGGCCATCAGCACGTTGCCGGAGTTCGGCAGCACGATCACCTCGTCGGCGAGGCACGACTCGATCGCCGAGAGCAGGTCCTTGGTGGGCGGGTTGAGCGTCGGGCCACCGTCGACGACCACGGCCCCGAGCCCCTCGAACAGGCTCCGCAGCCCGTCGCCGCTGGCGACCGCCACCACCCCGGCGCGGCCGCCCAGCCGGGCCCGCTGGCTCGGCGACCTGCTCGTGCATGTCGGCGATGTCCTCGTGGCTGACCTCGCCGGCGTCGGCGAACAGGGCCTTGGCGGCGTCGGGGTCGTCGGTGTGGACGTGGACCTTGATCGTCGCCTCGTCGCCGACCACGAGCACGGAGTCGCCGAGCCGCTCGAGCGGGGCGACCAACGCCGCGCGATCGAGGCCCTCGCCGGTGACGATGAAGTTGGTGCACCACGCGGAACTCGGAGTCGGCGTGGTGGACCTGGTCGATCCGCGCGGCGGCGTAGTGCGGGATCTCCGGCAGCTGCACCTGCTCGCCCGCGAGCCCGGCGATCATCCCGCGGATGATCACGACGAGCCCGAGGGCACCGGCGTCGACGACGCCGGCCTCGGCCAGCACGTCGAGCTGCTCGGGCGTGTGGCGGACCGCCTCCTCCCCCGCGAACAGCGCCGTCGCCAGCATCTCGGCCAGGAGCGCGTTCTGCTCGACCGCGGTGGCGTCCGGGTCGAGGCGCTCGCGCAGCCACTGCGAGCGCCGCTCGGCGACCGCCTCGGCCATCACCCGGATCACGGTCAGCATCGTGCCCTCGGCCGGCTCGCGCACCGAGGCGTACGCCCGCTCGCTGGCGTTGGTGAGCGCGGCCTCGATCAGCTCCGGGTCGATCAGCCGGCCCGGCGGCGTCGCCACCTTCTCCGCCGCCCCGCGGACGATCTGGCTCAGGATCACGCCGGAGTTTCCCCGCGCCCCCATCAACGCCGCGCGCGCGACCTCGCGGACGATCTCGGGCCGCGGCGGGTCTCCGTCGGCTCGGAGCTCGAGCTCGTCGAGCTCGTCGAGCACGTGGCGCATCGTCAGCGCCATGTTGTCGCCGGTGTCGCCGTCGGCGACCGGGAACACGTTCAGGTCGTTGATCTCCTCGCGCCGCTCCTCGAGATGGGCGAGCGCGACGCCGACCACGTGGCGAAAGCGAACGATCGATGAGTCCGGCACGGCGGCTCAGCCTACCGCCACGACGCGAGCGACCGATGACGCCGCCTCGCGACGGCTATCACCGCTCAGGCGTGCTTGGTGACCTTGTCCGATTTCAGACAGCGCGTGCAGACGTAGACACGCCGCGGGCGCCCGCCGTCGTCGATCCGGACCTTCTGCAGGTTCGGATTGAAGCGCCGCCGGGTGGCGACCATCGAGTGGCTGCGCGAGTTCCCGAACGCGGGCTTCTTTCCGCAGCTGAAGCAGACCTTGGCCATCAGGGCTCGGAATCGTAGCGGCCTGCTACCTGCTCCTTCAGCGCAGCGCTCGCGAGCACCGCCTCGGCCGCGTGTCGCCCCTGGTCGCGCTTGCCGCCCCCGGCGCGGGCCTCGGCCTGCTCCCGCGTGTCGCAGGTGATCACGCCGAACGCGCAGGGCACCCCGGTGGCGAGCTGGACCTGCTGGACCCCGTGGGCCGCCTGCGAGCAGACGTAGTCGTAGTGGTCGGTCTCGCCGCGGATCACCACCCCGAGACACGCCACCCCGGCGAAGCGCCCCGACTCGGCACAGAGCTTGGCCGCGTAGGGGAGCTCGAACGCGCCGGGGACCTCGAACGTGTGCACCGATGCCGGGCTCACCTCGTGCTCGGCAAAGGCCTCGGTCGCCCCGTTGACCAGCCGCTCGGCCAGGTCCTCGTAGAAGGTCGCGACGCAGATCGCGTACTCAGACAATGCCGTCCGCCTCCTCCGTTTCGCGTCCGGGGGCGGCCGGGTCGGTTGCGGACTCTTGCTCGCGCTCGTCGTGGATCAGCTCCTCGTCGAGCGGGAGCCCCTGGTGATGGAGGACGTGGCCGAGCTTGTCGCGCTTCGCGTTCAGGTACTCCTCGTTGTGAGGGTTGGGAACCGACTGGATCGGCACCTGCTCGGCAACCGAGAGCCCGTAGCCCTCGAGCCCGTGGATCTTCTTCGGGTTGTTGGTCAGGATGCGGATGCTGGTCAGCCCGAGGTCGACCAGGATCTGGGCCCCGATCCCGTAGTCGCGCAGGTCGGCGGGTAGGCCGAGCTGCAGGTTCGCGTCGACGGTGTCGAGCCCGTCCTCCTGGAGCTTGTAGGCGCGCAGCTTGTTGAGGAGGCCGATCCCGCGCCCCTCCTGGGAGAGGTAGAGCAGGACGCCCGCGCCCTGCTGCTCGATCATCGCCATCGCCGCCTCGAGCTGCTCGCCGCAATCGCAGCGCAACGAGTGGAACACGTCCCCGGTCAGGCACTCGGAGTGGACCCGGACGAGCACGTCCTCGGCCCCGGCGACATTGCCCTTGACCATTGCCACGTGGTGCTTCTCGTCCACGAGCGAGCGGTAGCCGACCGCGGTGAACTCGCCGAAGGCGGTCGGCAGCTTGGTCGCGACGACGCGCTCGACGAGCTTCTCGGTCCGCCGGCGGTAGGCGATCAGGTCGGCGACCGTGATCATCACGAGGTCGTGGCGCTCGCAGTAGGGGACCAGGTCGGGCACCCGGGCCATGGTCCCGTCGTCGTTCATGATCTCGCAGATCACCCCGGCCGGGTTGAGGCCCGCGAGCCGCGCGAGGTCGACCGCCGCCTCGGTCTGGCCCGCGCGCTCGAGCACGCCGCCGTCCTTGGCCCGCAGGGGGAAGACGTGGCCCGGCTGCACCAGCGATTCGGGGGTCGAGCGAGCGTCGATCGCGACCTGGATCGTGTGCGCGCGGTCGGCCGCCGAGATCCCGGTGGTCACTCCCTCGCGCGCCTCGACCGAGACGGTGAACGCGGTCTGCAGCGGCGCCTCGTTCTTGGCCGCCATCAGGTTGAGCCCGAGCTCGTCGCAGCGCTCGCCGGTCAGTGTCAGGCAGATCAGCCCGCGCCCCTCCTTGGCCATGAAGTTGACCGCCTCCGGGGTCGCGAACTGGGCCGCCATCGTCAGGTCGCCCTCGTTCTCCCGGGTCTCGTCGTCGCAGACGACCACCATCCGCCCGCGCCGGATCTCGTCGATCGCCTCCTCGATCGTCGCGAACGGGGTCTGGGTTGCGGTCTCGGCCATCAATCGCTCGCTTTCATCTTGAAGGCTAGATGGCCGACCGTCCGGCCCGCGCGGGACCGGGGGCGCGCTCGGCCGAGCAGATCAAGGACGCAGGGTGCGACGCGTGGCGTCGCCACGCGAGCACCCGAGGACGCCGAGCTGCGAAGCGCCGAGTGCGTCATCCGGGCTTGCGGGGGTCGGCGGTCGTCCATCGCAGAAGCCGCTCGACGTAGCGGGCGACGACGTCGAGCTCGAGGTTGACGCGGTCGCCGCCCTGCAACCCGCCCAGGGTGGTGCGTTCGAGGGTCTCGGGGATCAGCGAGACCTCGAACCGGTCGCCGTCCAGCGCGGCGACGGTGAGGCTGACGCCCGCGACCGTGACCGAGCCCTGCTCGACCAGGTAGCGCTCGAGCCCGCCCGGCACCCCGACCCGGACGCGCCGGGCGAGGCCGTCCTCCGACACCGAGCCCACCGTGCCGACGCCGTCGACGTGGCCCTGGACGAGGTGGCCGCCGAGCGGCTCCCCGGCGCGCAGCGCGGACTCGAGGTTGACTCGCGAGCCCGCGGTCAGCTCGCCGAGCGTGGTCAGCGACAGGGTCTGGTTCATGACGTCGGCGTCGAAGCCGTCCGCCCGGACCTCGGTCGCCGTCAGGCAGACGCCCTCGACGGCGACCGAGTCGCCCTCCCGCAGGTCGCCCGCGAAGCTGCACGCGATCCCGAGCTTGGTGCCCGCCTCGCCCGCGTGCATCCCGCTGACCGCTCCGACCTCCTCGACGATCCCGGTGAACATCAGCCGCTCACCACTCCCGCAGCCGTGCGCCGGCGAGCATGTCCTCGCCGCTTCGCGTCCACTCGACCGCGAGCGGCCGGGCCGCGTCGGCGATCCGCTCGAAGCCCGCTCCGGCAGCCAGCGGCCGGCCCGCCCCGAGCACCAGCGGGGCGATGAAGACGCGGAGCTGATCGACCTCGCCCACCGCGAGCAGCGAGCCGGCCAGCTCGGCACCGCCCTCGACCAGCAGCGAGGTGAGCCCGCGGCGCCCGAGCTCGGCGAGCGCCGCCTCGAGGCGCCGATCCCGGCCGCCGGCGAGCTCGACCACCTCGGCGCCGGCGTCGCGAAGGGCGGCGACGCGCGCCGGGTCGGCGCCGGCGGCGGCGAACACGTAGAGCGGCGCCTCGTCGATCGAGCGGACCAGCGCGGAGTCGGCCGGCAGCCTGGCGTTCGAGTCGAACACGACTCTGGCCGGCTGGCGGACCTGCTCCGGGGACTCGACGTCACGCGCCGTCAGCAGCGGGTCGTCGGCGAGCGCCGTCCCGATCCCGACCGCGACGGCGTCGGCCTCGGCGCGCCAGCGGTGCACGAGCGCGCGGCTCTCGGGCCCGGAGATCCACCTGGAGTCGCCGGTCGCCGTGGCGGTGAATCCGTCGAGGCTGACCGCGGACTTGAGCGTCACCAGCGGGAGCCCCGTGCGGGCGTGCTTGCGAAACGGCTGCACCAGGGCGCGCGCCGCCGCGGCCTCGGGGCCGTCGACGAGCTCGACCTCGACCCCCTCGTCGCGGAGGATCCCCGGCCCGCGCCCCGACGCCTTCTCGCTGGGGTCGTCGCAGCCGATCACCACGCGGGCGATCCCGGCGGCGAGGAGCGCCTCGGTGCAGGGAGGCTGGCGGCCCTGGTGAGCGCAGGGCTCGAGGCTGACGTACATCGTCGCCCCCGCCGGGTCCTGCCCGCGCTCGCGGCAGTCGGCGAGCGCCGCGACCTCGGCGTGCGGGCCGCCGAGCCGGGCGTGAAAGCCCTCGCCGATCACCTCCCCGCCGGCGGTGACGACGGCGCCGACCAGCGGGTTCGGGCTGACCGCGCCGCGGCCGCCCTCGGCGAGCCGCAGCGCCCGGCGGAGGTGGGCCCGGTCCTCGTCTGTGGCGACGAACGTCATCGGTAACCGCCTGATTGACTGGTCAGTCAACCAAAGTCTACCGCCCGACGGATAGCGTGCGCGGCGTTGTCGGACTACGAGATGATCCTGATCGCGGGGCTGCTGCTGGCGGTCGGCCTGATCGCCGCCAAGGCCGCCGATCGCGTCCGCGTCCCGGGCCTGCTGCTGTTCCTCGGCCTCGGGATGCTGATCGGCTCCGAGGGCCCGGGCGGGGTCGAGTTCACCAACGCGGAGCTGACCCGAACGCTGGGCACGATCGGCCTCGTCCTGATCCTGTTCGAGGGTGGCCTGACAGCGGGGTGGGGAGAGATTCGCCCGGTGCTCGGGACGGCGGTCTCGCTGGCGACGATCGGCACGGTAGTGACCGCGGTCGTCACCGGGTTGGTGGCGGTCTGGCTCTTCGACCTCTCGACCCTGGAGGGGCTGCTGGTCGGCTCGGCGGTGGCGGCGACCGACAGCGCCGCGATCTTCGCCGTGCTGCGCGGCTCGCACCTGCGCAAGCGGCTCGCCCGGGCGCTCGAGGGCGAGTCGGGGATGAACGACCCGGTCGCGCTGCTGTTGGTGACGGGATTCATCGACTGGATCCAGCTCTCCGACTACGGGGCCCTCGACATGGCCGGCAGCCTGGTGCTGAAGCTCGCCCTGGGGGCCGGCGTCGGCGTCGGGATCGGCTTCGGGGCCCGCTGGTGCTTTCGCAACCTCGACCTCCCCAACCCGGGGCTCTACCCGGTGGCCTCGATCGCGACCGCGGCGCTCGCCTACGGCGTCCCCGAGCTCGTCCACGGATCCGGCTTTCTCTCCGTCTACATCGCGGCGCTGATCCTCGGCACCGGGCCGGTGCCCGCGCGCCAGACCACCATCGCCTTCCACCAGGGTCTCTCGTGGGTCGCCCAGATCTCGCTCTTCGCCCTGCTCGGGCTGCTCGTCTTCCCGAGCGGGCTGGGCGAGGTCGCCGGCGAGGGGCTACTGCTCTCGGCGGCGCTGATCTTCGTCGCCAGGCCGCTGGCGGCGTTCGTCGCCAGCGCCCTGGCGCCGTTCGACAACCGCGAGCGGCTGATGCTCGGCTGGGCCGGCCTGCGCGGCGCGATCCCGATCTGGCTCGCGACCTTCCCGGTCGTCGCCGGGGTCGGCGACAGCGAGCTGATCTTCAACGCGATCTTCTTCGTCGTCGTCACGTCGACCCTGATCCAGGGCACGACCTTCGAGTGGCTGGCCCGCCACCTCGGCGTGGTCAGCGAGGAGTCCGCGCTGCCGCCGCCGCTGATCGAGACCGGGATGATCCGCCCGCTCGGCGGGGAGTCGCTGGTCTGGCGGATCCGGCGCGGCGACGCCGCCGCCGGCCACGCGGTCAAGGACCTCGAGCTGCCGCGCGAGGCGATCGTCAACCTGATCGTCCGCGAGGGATCGGCGCTGCCGCCACGCGGCTCGACCGAGCTGGAGGAGGGCGACGAGCTCCACATCGTCGCCCGGCTGGAGGCGCTGGACGAGGTCCAGCGGCTCGCCGGGCGCTGGCGCGACGGCCCGCTCGGCGCCCCCGAGGTGCCGGCGCTGCCGCCGCGCGGGGCCCCGCAGGTGTTCTCGGTCCGCCCATGGAACGCCGAGCGCGACGGCGACCCGGGAGCGCCCGGGGAGATCGAGGGGGTGGCCGGTGACCGAGCGGCTGCGCAACCGCCGCGACGGCAGCGGCGCCCTGGTGACGCTCGCCGACGGCCGCTACGCCGCCACCAGCGCCGACCTGCTCGCCGTCGGTGGCCGGCGCCGGCTCGCCGACTGGTGCGCCGCTCGCGTCTCGAGGCCGGGCGTGGCGTCCGCGGAGCGCGCGTGGTGGCAGGAGCTCGCCGGCGCCCTCAGCGCCCCGGCGGCCCGGAGCGGTTCCGAGCGCTCCTAGCGGGTGATTGGCGGCTACCCTGCCCCCGCCGCGTCGGCCACCGCCCGGTAGGCGGCCGCCGGGTCGGCGGCGCCGAAGATCGCCGAGCCGGCGACGAACAGGGTCGCCCCGGCGTCGGCGACCGGCCCCACGGTGTCGGCGTCGATGCCGCCGTCGACGCTCGAGCAGCGCCCCGGGGGCAAGCTCGGCGAGCCGGCGCGACCTTGCCGGGCGACGACTCGATGAACGACTGGCCGCCCCAGCCGGGGTTGACGGTCATGCAGAGGACCAGGTCGGCCACCCCGCGCAGCTCCGAGACGGCGGTCGCGGGAGTGCCGGGGTTGAGTGCCAGCCCGGCCAGGCAGCCGTGCTCGCGGATCGCGTTCAGGGTGCGGTTGGCGTGGGCCGTGGCCTCGGCGTGGATCGTGATCGAGTCGGCGCCGGCGCTCGCGAACTCGGCGATCTGGCGCTCGGGACGCTCGATCATCAGGTGGACGTCGATCGCGCCGCCGGCGTCGTGGACCTGGTCGGCGATCGCGCCGGCGATCAGCGGGCCGATCGTGATCGGGGGGACGAAGTGGCCGTCCATGACGTCGACGTGGATCAGCCGCGCCCCGGCGTCGATCACCTCCGCCACCTGGTCGGCGAGCCTCGCGAAGTCCGCGGAGAGGATCGAGGGCGCGACCCGGCGGCCGCGGTAGGCGTCCGGCGGGCCGGTTTGCGGGTCGGAGCTCAAACCGGGGTCAGCATCGAATGGCCGCAATGCTGGCAGAGCAGGTCCTCGTCGGCCGACATCCGGACCATCGTCTGGTGCTCGCCGCAGTTCGGGCAGCCGGAGACGAGCTCGTAGCGGCGCAGGCAGTAGACGCACCGGTAGCGACCCGGGAGCTGGGTCGGGCGCAGCCACGGCTCGCCGCAGCCCGGGCACCCCGGCCGCCTGATCGTCCGGTCGTCGGCCATCAGCTCCCGTTCCGCCGCCGGAACCGCGCGCAGAAGAAGCCGGTGGTGCGATCGCGCCCGGGAAGCAGCTGGAGGAAGCGCCGGTCGCGGCGCGAGGCGAGCCGCGGGTGCGCGGTGCCGAGCTCGTCGGGCTCGAGCTCGCCGGCGTACTCGGCCAGGCGGCCGGCGACGCCCTCGTTCTCCCGCGCCGAGATCGTGCAGGTGGAGTAGACCAGCGTGCCGCCCGGCCGCAGCGCCCGCGCCGCGTGGACCAGCATCCGGCGCTGGAGCGCGGCCAGCCGCTCGCAGTCGGCCGCCGACTTGCGCCAGCGGGCGTCGGGGCGGGACGCGAGCGTTCCGAGGTCGGAGCACGGCGGATCCAAGAGGACGCGATCGTAGCCCGATCCGAGGTCGGCCTCGGCCGCGTCCGCGACCCGCACGCGCACGCAGCCGACGCCCGCGCGGCGGCACAGCCGCTCGATCTCGGACGCCCGCCGCCGATCGGCCTCGATCGAGACGATCTCGCCACGGTCGCCCATCCGCGCCGCGATCGCGGTGGTCTTGATCCCCGGGCCGGCGCAGAGGTCGAGCACGCGCTCCTCCGGTCGCGGGTCGAGCAGCGCGACCACCGCCTGCGACCCGCGCGACTGGCCGACGAGCTCGCCGGTGGCGATCCGGGCGCCGACGGGCTCCGCCGCCGCGTCGACCACCAGCCCCTCGGCCGGGTCGAGCAGCCCGCCCGCGCCGGGGCCGTCGACCTCCACCCCGCCCTGGCGCAGCTGCGCCGCCACCGTCGCCGGGTCGCAGCGCAGCGTGTTCACCCGCAGGGCCGTCTCGGCCGGCTCGTTCATCGCCGCCATGCACAGCCGCGCCTGCGCCGGCCCGAGCTCCGACCACCACATCGACGCCAGCCACTCGGGGTAGGAGTGGGCCACGGCGGCGCCGGCCGGGGTCGAGTCGTCGAGCGAGCCGAGCAGCTCGGCGCGCTCCGCGGCCGCGCGGCGCAGCAGCGCGTTCACGAACCCGGCGGCGGCGCGGGCGCGGGCGCCCGGCTCCCCCGTGCGCCGGATCCCGTGCTTGGCCAGCTCGACCGCCTGGTCGACCGCGGCGTGGTCGGCGGTCCCGGAGTAGAGCAGCTCGTAGAGCCCGAGCCGCAGCGCCGCGAGCGCGGCCGCGTCGACCCTGCCGCCGCGGCGGCCCGCGAGGACCGCGATCAGGTGGTCGCTGGTGCCGCGTCGCTGCACCGAGCCGTACGCGAGCCGCCGCGCCTGGGCGAGCTCGCGGCCCGCAAGCTCCAGCCGCTGCGCCGCGGGCCCGAAGGCGCGGTCGGTGAAGGCGCCGTCCTCGAACGTGCGGCGCAGGACCTCGTACGCGACCCGGCGCGCGGGCGTCACCTCCGCGCTCACGGGAGTGAGGGCAGCTCGTGGCCGCGCAGGTACGCCTCGGCGTCCATCGGTCGCCCCCCGGCGGGACGCACCCGCAGCAGCGCGCAGCACGCCGTCGGCGCAGCCGAGGCGCAGGCCGTCGGCGCCGTCGAGCGCCGCCTGCGTCGAGCTCGCCGCCCTCGGCGCGCGCCTCGAGCACGCCCAGCCGCTCGCCGCCGGCGAGCTCGAGGTAGGCGCCGATGTGCGGGGTCAGCGCGCGGACCCGCCGCTCGAGCTCGATCGCCGGGCGGGCGGGGTCGAGCCGGCGCTCGCCGGGCTCGATCTTCTCCGCGTAGGTCGCCCGCGAGTCGTCCTGGTCGGTCAGCTCCAGCTCGCCGCGGCCCCGGCGCTCGAGCGCCTCTGCCAGCAGCGATCCGCCGAGCTCCTCGAGGCGCGCGGAGAGGGCTCCGAAGGCCTCGTCGTCGCCGATCGCCACCGCCTCCTGCAACGCGACCGGCCCCGAGTCGAGCCCCTCGGTCACCCGCATGATCGAGACCCCGGTGCGCGGCGTCGCCGGCCATGATCGCCCGCTCGATCGGGGCGGCCCCGCGCCAGCGCGGCAGCAGCGACGGGTGCACGTTGAGCAGCTCGAGCTCGGAGAGCAGCGGCTCGCGCAGGAGCTGGCCGAAGGCGCAGACGACCCCCAGCTCGGGCTCGCGCCGCCCGGATCCGCGCCAGCGCCTCGGCGCCCTCCGTGGCCTCGGTGCGCAGCAGCTCGACGCCGAGCTCCTCGCGCCGTCGCCGCCGCGGGGACCGGGGCCAGCCTGCGGCCGCGGCCCTGGCGGCGATCGGGCGGGGTGACCACGAGCGCGACGCGATGCTCGCCCGCCGCGGCGAGCCGCCGGAGGATCGCCGCGGCGAACTCCGAGCTGCCGAGGTAGACGAGCCTCACCCGTCGTCGGGCTCGGACCCGGGCTCCGGCTGCGGGTCCGGCTCGGGCTCCGGCTCGGCCTCGGCCTCGGGGCTGTACACGGTCCCCTCGCGCAGCGCTCGCAGCGCGCCCTTGCGCTGCTCGCGGACCGTGCGGTCGAGGATCAGGACGCCGTCGAGATGGTCGATCTCGTGCTGGAGCACCCGGGCCTCCAGCCCCGATGCCTCGAGCAGCAGCGGCTCGCCCCCGAGGTCCAGGCCGCTGACGCGCGCGTGCAGCGGCCGCTCGACGTCGACGCCGACCCCCGGGCAGGCTCAGGCAGCCCTCCTCGGCGGTGGCGAGCTCGTCGGAGAGCCACTCGATCCGCGGGTTGGCGACCGCGGTGGCGCGCGCGTCCGGCCCGGCCTGGAAGACGAGCAGCCTCCGCAGGACGCCGAGCTGGGTCGCGGCCAGGCCGACGCCCATCGCGTCGCGCATGATCGCCACCATCCGCTCCGCCTCGGCCGCGAGGACGGGGTCGAACTCGGTGATCTCCGAGGCTCGCGAGCGCAACACCGGGTCGCCGTAGGTGATCACCTGGGCGAGCGCCTCGGCGCGGCGCTCGCGCTCGGCCTCGCTGAGCTCCCCGTGTGGGGCCTCCTCGACCTCGGCGCTCTCCGCGAGCTGCTCTTCGGTGACCTCGCTCATCCGATCGAGTTTATGGCGCCCTACTGGGCGTCGACGTCGACCGAGACCTTGATCCCGCGCAGCCGCCGGGCCCGCGCCTCGGCGTGCACGGTCTCGCGGACGGCGGCGACCGCCGCGGCGCGGTCGGGCGCCTTGACCAGGATCTGGCGCCGCTCCCGCCCGCGGAGCCGGAAGCGGGGCGCCGGGCCGAGCGCCACCGCGCCCTCCGGCAGCGCCGCGTCGAGCGCCGCGCGCAGGCCGACGATCGCCCGCTGGAGCCGCTCGGCGTCGGGATCGGAGAGCTCGATCCGGATCAGGTGGGCGTACGGCGGATAGCCGAGCTCCCGCCGGCGCTCGAGCTCGCCGGCGACGAAGCCGGCGGCGTCGTGGCGGGCGGCGTGCGCGATCGCCGCCGCCTCCGGCGCCAGGGTCTGGATCAGGACCCGGCCGCCGCGATCGCCGCGGCCGCTGCGCCCGGCGAGCTGGGCGACGAGGGCGAAGGTGCGTTCCTCGGCGCGCAGGTCGGGGAAGCGCAGGGTCGAGTCGGCGTCGATGACGACCCCGAGCACGACCTCGGGGAAGTCGTGGCCCTTGGCGACCATCTGGGTCCCGACCAGGACGCCGGACTCGGCCGCCTGGAAGCGCTCGAGGATCTCCAGGTGGCCGCCCGCGCGGGCGCCGGTGTCGGCGTCGAGGCGAAAGACGGCCAGCGGCGCGGCGGCGCTCGCGATCTCCTCCTCGATCCGCTGGCTGCCGGCCCCGGCGCGCGCCAGCGTCACCGAGCCGCAGCCCGGGCAGGCCGAGGGCAGCCGCTCGGCGTGGCCGCAGTGGTGGCAGCGAAGGCCCTCGCCGGCGCGGTGGACCACCAGCGAGACGTCGCAGCGCGGGCAGCCCGCGGCCCAGCCGCAGGCGCGACAGGCGAGGTGCGGCGCCCAGCCGCGGCGGTTGACCAGCACGATCGCCTTGCCCCGCTGGGCGCCGAGCGCGCCGAGCGCGTCGCGGGTGCGAGGGTGAAGCGGCCCCTCGCGCCCGTCGCGGCCGCGCATGTCGAGCACCTCGACCGCGGGCAGGGAGCGGCCGTCGACGCGCTCGGGCAGCTCGATCCGCTCCAGCTCCAGCCAGCTCTCGGGCCGCGGGGTCGCCGAGCCCATCACCAGCGCCGCGCCCGCCTCGGCGGCGCGCCGGCGGGCGACCTCGCGGGCGTCGTAGCGCGGGTCGCCCTCCTGCTTGTAGGACGCGTCGTGCTCCTCGTCGACGACGATCAGGCCGACGCCCGCGATCGGGGCGAAGATCGCCGAGCGCGGGCCGACGCAGATCCGCGCCTCGCCGTCGCGCAGCCGATGCCACTCGTCGCGGCGCTCGCCGGCGCCGAGCCGCGAGTGCAGGACCGCGACCCGGTCGCCGAACCTGGAGACGAAGCGCGACACGGCCTGCGGCGTCATCGCGATCTCGGGCACCAGGATGATCACCCCGAGGCCGCGCTCGAGCGCCGCCGCGGCAGCGGCGAGGTAGACCTCGGTCTTGCCCGAGGCCGGTCACCCCGTGCAGGAGCAGCTCCACGCCCCCGGCGTCGAGACCGGCAACGATCCGCTCCACCGCGCGGCGCTGTGCGGGGTTGAGCTCGACCGCCCGGGCCGCCGCGCCGATCGCGGCGCCGGCCGGGCGCCGGCGCACCTGGCGCCGGCCGAGCTCGACCAGGCCGCGGCGCTCGAGCCGCAGCAGCGCGTCGCGGCCGACGCCGGCCGCGGCGAGCTCGCCGGCGCCGAGCCCTTCGGCGCTCGCCGCCAGCAGCCCGAGCGCGCGGCGCTGGACCGGCCCGAGCCCGCCGGGCTCGACCGCCTGTGCGGCGCGCCGTGGCGCCGCGCGGTGGTCTCGGTCCGCGCGGCGGTCTGACCGCGGGCCGAGCCGGTCCCCGGCGGCAGCACCAGATCGAGGCCGCGGGCGGGGGTCGAGCAGTACTCGCGCTGCGACCCAGAGGCCGAGCTCGACCAGCTCCGGCGGCACCCCCGCCTCGAGCGCGGCGATCGGCTCGACGAGCCGGTGCGCCGGCAGGCGGCTGCGCTCGGCGAGCCCGACGACGACGCCGAGCAGGCGCTGATGGCCGAACGGGACCTCGAGCAGGGTGCCGACCGCGACCTCGCCGAGTCGCTCCGGCACGAGGTAGTCGTAGGGCCCGCGCAGGGCGCGGGCGGTGGTCAGGGGCTCGACCCTGGCGATCGACATCGCCGCCAGCGTAGGCGCGGGCTCGGCGGATATACACTGGCGCGCGTGGCGCCGAAGCTGCACCCCGGGGAGCAGGTCCTCTACGAGGGCCACCCGTCCTGGAGGGCGATCCTCGACTTCTACATCAAGGGGCTCCTGGCCACCGCGGTCGTCTGCCTGCTGGTGGCCCTCGCCACCGGCGTGATCGGCGACGAGACCGACACCGGCCTGGTCGCGATCATCGCCCTGGTCGGGGTCGCGGCCACGATCCTGGTCGGGTTCATCAGGCGGGTGGCGACCAGCTACACGATCACCAACCGCCGCCTGCACATCAAGCGCGGGATCGTCTCGCGCACGATCCAGGAGACGCGCCTGGAGCGGGTCCAGAACGTCAACTACCAGCAGAGCGTGCTCCAGCGGATGCTGCAGGTCGGCAACGTCGACTTCGACACCGCCGCCGGCGACGACTACACCTTCATCTTCAGCGGGGTCGCCGACCCGGCCGACGTCGTCCACATGGTCGACAACGCCACCCGCCGCGGCTCCGCGGAAGGACTGGGTGACGAGCCCGCGACCGCACAACGCGACGTCCCGCCGACCTGACCTGAGCCGCGGGCCAGGCTAAGCGGGCGTGCCGGCCTCGGTCTCGAGCCCGGCGGCCTGCCGCAGCCTGTCGGCGACGTCGGTGCGCTCCCAGGTGAAGTCGTGGTCGTCGCGGCCGAAGTGGCCGTAGGCGGCCGTCTTCTGGTAGATCGGCCGGTGCAGCCGCAGCTCCTGGCGAATGGAGCCCGGACGGAGGTCGAAGTGCTCGCCGACCAGCTCGGCGATCCGCGAGCGCGGCACCTTCTCGGTACCGAAGGTCTCGACCATGACGCTGACCGGGTGCGCGACCCCGATCGCGTAGGCGACCTGGACCTCGCAGCGGTCGGCGAGCTTGGCCGCGACCACGTTCTTCGCCACCCAGCGGGCGGCGTAGGCGGCCGAGCGGTCCACCTTCGACGGGTCCTTGCCGGAGAAGGCGCCGCCGCCGTGGCGGGCCATGCCGCCGTAGGTATCGACGATGATCTTGCGCCCGGTGAGCCCGGCGTCGCCGACCGGCCCGCCGATCACGAAGCGCCCGGTCGGGTTGACGAGGAAGTTCGCCTTCGTGTTCAGCTCGCGCTCGTCGTAGAGCTCGCCGGGCAGGATCGGGTGCAGGACGTGCTCCCAGAGGTCGGGGCGGATCAGCGAGTCGCAATCGACGCCGTCCTTGTGCTGGGTCGAGATCAGCACCTTCTCGACCTGGATCGGGACGCCGTTCTCGTAGCGGACGGTGACCTGGGTCTTGCCGTCGGGTCGCAGGTAGGGGACCACGTCGCCCTTGCGAACCTCGGCGAGACGCTGGGCGAGCTTGTGCGCGAGCGAGATCGGCATCGGCATCAGCTCCGGCGTCTCGCGGGTCGCGTAGCCGAACATCATGCCCTGGTCGCCGGCGCCGTCGACGTCGAGCTCGTCGTCGTCGGCCGGGTCGGTGCGCGACTCGAGCGCCTGGTCGACCCCTTGCGCGATGTCGGGCGACTGCTTGTCGATCGCGTTGATGACCGCGCAGGAGTCGGCCGAGAAGCCGAGGTCGGCGTCGGTGTAGCCGATCTTGCGGATCGTCTCGCGCGCGATCTCGGGGATGTCCACGTAGGTCTCGGTCGAGATCTCGCCGGAGACGACCACGAGGCCGGTGTTGACGAGCGTCTCGCACGCCACTCGGCCCGCGTCGTCGTCGGCGAGCACCGCGTCGAGGACGCCGTCGGAGATCTGGTCGGCGACCTTGTCCGGGTGCCCCTCGGTCACCGACTCGGAGGTGAACAGGTACTCGTTGTCGCCAAGCTGGTCAGTCATATGGCGGCGAAGATTAGTCGGATGGGGCGCGAGATCAGTCACCCGGTGTCGGCGGGGGCGCCGAGCCCCCGGCCGGCGGCGCCTCGCCGACCAGCAGGCGGGCGTCGGTCGCGAGCAGCTCGTCGCCCGCGGAGACCGAGATCGCCAGCGCCTCGAGCTGGCGAAAGTCGCCGGCGAAGGTGACGTACAGCGGGTCCTCGGCGAGCCCGGCGCGCTCGCCGGTGGCGACCAGCCCGCCGAGGTCGAGGTAGGCCGTCAGCGCGACCGCGTCGGGAAAGCCCTCGGTCGCGCGCTCGTAGAGCTCCTGCTCGTCGAGGCCGCCCTGATCGTCGATCAGCCCGGCGACCCCGGCCGGGTCGGTGGCGATCGCGGCCAGCCCGTCGAACACGGCGTACGTGAGCTCGACCGTCGGGGAGATCCGCAGGCTGTTGGTCTCGACGCCGGACACCTCCGCTTCGCCGAACACCGGCGCCTGCAGGTCGCTGCCCGGGTCGGTCGTCGACGCGAGCGGGCGCTGCAGCGCGGCGAGCGCCCGCCGCGCATCCTCCTCCTCGACCCCGGCGGCGACGAACAGCAGGTACGGCAGCGCCCCCGCCGCCCCACTTCCCGCCTCATCGGCCGGCGGCTCGAGCGCGAACGCGGCCTCCTCGCCGAGCGCGGCGAGGAGCTGGCGCTCGAGGTCGACCCCGCCCTCGCGCCGCAGGCCGTCGACCAGGTCCTCGAAGCCGGCGGCGATTCCCGGCGCCTGGGCGCTGGCCTGGGCCAGCAGCGCCGCCACCGTCTGCTGCGGGGCGCCGATCCCGACGTAGGCGAGCGTGTCGGGGCGCAGCCGCTCGGGCAGCTCGGGCTCGAAGGCCGAGAAGGCGTCGAAGAAGCTCGGCGAGGCCCGATCTTCCTCGGGATCGAGCGAGCTGCGCACGGCGAGCTCCAGCCCCTCGTCGTCGGCGCTCAGCGAGGCGGCGGCGCCGCGGCTCGCGCCCGGGGCGATCAGCGGCGCCAGGGTCGCGAGCGCGCCGCGGTCGGTGCCGATCAGCTCAGCGGCCCCCTCGGCGGAGACGAACGCCTCGGCGACGCTGTGCTCGGGCAGCTCGTCGCGGACCTCGTTCGCGACCGGATCGTCGGCGAGCGACTCGCCGCCGTCGGCGCCGGTGGCGGTGGCGATCACGGCGCGCACGCCGTCGGCGGTGCCGATCGCGAGGAAGCCCTCCACCTGCGCCGTGGCGACGTCGCGCCGGTCCGTGCTCACCTCGATCCCCTCGAACTCGGTGGTCTCGACGGCGCCGGCCGCCAGGGCCTCGGCGTACCCGGCGGCACCCTCGCCGTCGGCCACCTCGAGCAGGTCGACCCGCTCGGCCGCGGTCCCGATCCCGTCCAGGACCGCGATCGCCGCCTCGCCGCCGAACCACGGGCGCACGGCCGAGTCGAAGTCGAGCGCCGTTCCGCGCGGGGCGGGGACCAAGCGCCAGGGCCCGCTCGGCGACTTGGCCGCCGAGCACCGGCAGCTCCGAGACCAGCTCGGCGACCGCCGCGTACTGGTCCGTCTCCGGATCGAGGTTGGCGTGCACGTAGGCGAGCGCGTCCGAAGGGATCAGCTCGACGGCGTCCTCGGCGGGCGGGCAGCGCGACCCGCCGGGGAGCTCGCAGGGCAGGTTGGGCACCACCGCCGAGAACAGGACCAAGAGCAGCACCGCAACCCCGAGCGCGGCGACCAGGCGGCGCCTCGCGACCACCGAGAGCGAGCGCCAGAAGCGGCGCAGGCCGCGGACCGCGGCGACCGCGAGGTCGCGAAGCAGCCGGGCGACGCGGCGGGCGAAGCGTCCGATCACGAAGACGACGTCGCCGACCGCGTAGCGGAGGCTCTTCAGGGCTCGCACCTAGCGTCGCCTCGCCCGCCGGCGCTTGGGGATGAAGTCGATCACCAGCGGCACCCCCTCGAGCCCGTAGCGCTCGCGCATCCGGTTCTCGAGGTGGTAGGCCCAGTCGCGGGTGATCAGCCGCCGGTCGTTGACCTGGATCGCGAACCGCGGCGGCGCGGTGCCGACCTGGGCCGTGTAGTAGAGGCGCAGGCGCTTGCCGCGCTTCTGCGGCGGCGGGGTGGTCGCGACGAGGTCCCCGACGAAGCGGTTGAGCTCCGGGGTCGCGATCCGGGCGGCGCGCCGGTCGGCGAGCTCGATCGCCCGCTCGAGCAGCTTCGCCACACCGCGGCCGCTGGTCGCCGAGCAGGTGATCACCGGCGGCCGCTGGCGGATCCGCTTCGCCACCCTCGCCTTGGCGTCCTCGAGATCGAAGTCGTCGGTCAGGTCCCATTTGTTGAGCGCGACCAGGGTCGCGCAGCCCGTCTTCATCGCCAGCTCGGCGATCCGCAGGTCGTCGGCCGTCAGCCCCTCGGCCGCGTCGCAGACCACGAGGGCGACGTCGGCGCGCTCGGCGGCCCGCTCGGAGCGCAGCTGGGCGTAGTAGTCGACGGTGCCCGCGACCTTGGTCCGGCGACGGATCCCGGCGGTGTCGATCAGCACCAGCGGCCGGCCGTCGAGCTCGAGCGGGGTGTCGATCGCGTCCCGGGTGGTCCCGGCGACCTCCGAGACGATCACCCGCTGCGAGCCGAGGAAGGCGTTCAGCAGCGAGGACTTGCCGACGTTCGGCCGGCCGATGATCGAAATCCGAACAGTTCCGCCCGCTTCCTCGGCTTCACCTCCGGGAGCGGCCGGGTCCGCATCAGGCCGAGCTCTCAGCAACTCGGCCGTCAGCCGGTCCAGCAGGTCCCCCGTCCCCCGCCCGTGGGTGGCGGAGACCGCGATCGGCTCGCCGAGGCCGAGCCCGTGCAGCTCGGCCGCCAGCGCCTCCTCGGCATCGGAGTCGACCTTGTTGGCGACCACGACCACCGGCACCGCCGCCCGCCGCAGGATCTCGGCGACCTCGGCGTCGCCCTGGCGCAGGCCGGCGCGGGCGTCGAGCACGATCGCGATCGCGTCGGCGTCGGCGATCGCCTCGCGCGCTTGGCCCTGGACCGCGCGCGAGAGCGAGTCGGCGGCCTCGAGGTCGACCCCGCCGGTGTCGATGAGCTCGAACCGGACCCCGTTCCACTCACACTCGAGCGCCTTGCGGTCGCGAGTCACCCCGGCATCCTTGTGCACGACGGCCTCGCGCCCGCCGACGAGCCGGTTGACCAGCGTCGACTTGCCGACGTTGGGAAAGCCGACGACGGCGATCCTGGGGAGCGGGGCCACGGCGTCCTCAGGCCAATCCGCGCTCTCGCGCGAGCGCAACCACGCCGTCGACGACGCCTTGAATCGTGGTGTTGGTCGTATCCAGCTCGACCGCATCGTCCGGCGGCCCGCAGTGCCCCGTGCTCGCGCGTACGATCGCGCTGATCGCGCTCGAACAGGGAGTCGAGCACGTCCTGATACCGCTCGCCGGTCTCGTCGGCTCGCCGGCGCGCGCGCTCTGCGTGCGCCGCCGTCAGGAATACCTTCAGCGGTGCGTCGGGGCTGACGACGGTGCCGATGTCCCGGCCTTCTGCCACGTAGTTTCCGGCCCGGATCAGCTCCCGCTGGCGCTCGACCATCGCCGCCCGGACCCCGGGGTGCACCGAGACCCGCGAGGCGGCCTCGCCGACAGTCGGTGCCCGGATCGCCTCGCTGACGTCCTCGCCTCTGAGCAGCACGGCGGGCCCGTCGAAGGCCAGCTCGAGCGCGCGGGCGAGCTCGGCCACCGCCTCGGCGTCGTCGGGATCGATCCCGGTCCGCAGGGCCGCGAGCGCGACGCTGCGGTACATCGCCCCCGAATCGAGGTAGGTGAAGCCGAGCGCCGCGGCGACGCCGCGGGCGACGGTTGACTTGCCGGCCCCCGCGGGCCCGTCGATCGCGATCACCATGGCGGCGGTGAGGATAGGCTGCGTGCGATGGAGAGTTGGGAGATCACGAAGCTCGACATCGACCGCCATCACCCGCGGGTGCTCTCGTCCGACGACGAGGGCCGGGCGATCGTGCTCGAGCTGCCGGCCGGCGAGCGCCTGGGCGAGCACCAGGTACACGAGCGGGCCTGGCTCTTGGTGGTCTCGGGGACGGTCGAGATCTCCGAGCCGGGGGGCGACACGGTCACGGGCGGTACCGGGTTGCTGGCGATCTTCGACCCCAACGAGCGCCACGAGGTCGCCGCGAAGGAGGACGCCCGCCTGCTGCTGGTGCTCTCGCCGTGGCCGGGCGAGGGCCATCCCTCGAACGGGTAGTCCGAGTCAGCCGAGCATCGTGGCGAGGTCGTCGCCGAACCGCGGGTAGCTGACCCCGGCGGCCTCGAACCCGCGCACCTCGACCCCATCGCGCGAGGCGAGCCCGGCGATCGCGCCGAGCAGCGCCAGCCGGTGGTCGCCCGCGGCGTCGAGCGCGCCTCCGCGCAGTCCGCGACCCCCGGCGACGGCGAAGCCGTCCTCCGTCGCCTCGATCTCCGCCCCGAGCGCGCCGAGCCCGCCCACCACGGTCGCGATCCGGTCGGACTCCTTGTGGCGAAGCTCCGCAGCGCCCGAGACCACGGTCTCGCCGTCGGCGAAGCAGCCGGCGAGCGCGACGAGCGGCAGCTCGTCGATCGCCAGCGGCACCTCCCCCCCGCCGACCCTGGTGGCCTGGAGCGCCCCGGAGCGAGCGACGATCGTCGCCACCGGCTCGTTGCCGGCGGCCGCGGTCTCGACCACCTCGATCGCCGCCCCCATCCGGGTCAGCACCCCGAGCAGGCCGATCCGCCCGGGGTTGATCCCGACGCCCTCGAGCCGCACCTCGCTGCCGCGCACCAGGAGCGCGGCGACGATCCAGAAGGCGGCCGAGGAGAAGTCCGCCGGGACCTTGATCTCACCGGGCTCGAGCCGCTCGGCGGGCTCGACCGTCACCCGCATCGCGGGCAGCTCGCCGTGGATCGTCACCGGGGTGCCGGCGCGCTCGCTGCGCACGCTCGCCCCGGCGGCGCGCAACATGCGCTCGGTGTGGTCGCGAGTCGGGCGCTTCTCGATTACGCTCGTCGGCGCGTCGGCGAGCAGGCCGGCGAGCAGCAGGCAGGACTTCACCTGCGCGCTCGCGACCGCCAGCCGGTACTCGATCGGGTGCAGCGCGGCGCCGCGCACCGTCAGGGGTGGCAGGCGGTCGTCGCGCGCCGAGACCTCGGCGCCCATCCGCCGCAGCGGCTCGACCACCCGGTCCACCGGCCGGCGGCGGATCGAGTCATCGCCGTCGAGGCTCCACTCGCCGCCCGGCTGGCCGGCGAGCCAGCCCGGCGCCAGCCGCAGCAGCGTGCCGGCGTTGCCGACGTCGATCGCTGCGCTTCGGGCGCCGCGCAGCCCGACCCCGCGCACCTGCAAATCGAGCCCACCCCCCGCGACGGGCGGATTTCGTTGCGTAGCGTCACGTTCTCCGCCCGTCGGCGGAAGTTGGCGCTCCACGGTGGCGCCGAGCGCCTGGACGGCGGCGAGGGTTGAAGCCGTGTCGGCGGCGTCGAGGTAGTTGGCGATCGCCGTCTCCCCCTCCGCCATCGCGGCGACCAGCGCCGCCCGGTGCGAGATCGACTTGTCGGCCGGCGGGGTCAGCGAGCCGCGCAGCGGCCCCGCGGGCTCGAAGCGGGTCATTCGCCGCCGCCGACGACCGCGACCACGTGACCGAGGTCGCGCACCACGCCCGCCGCCCGCTCGGCCTCCGCCGCTCCCGCGACCCAGACCGAGATCGCCCCGGTGCGCATGTCGGGGGCCGGGTAGAGCGCCATGTCCTCGATGTTGACCTGGGCGTGGCCGAGGGCGAGCGCGATCTCGGCGACCGTGCCGGGCCGGTTCTCGACCCCGATCCGCAGCTCGAGCAGATCGCCGCCTGCGAGCTCGGACTCGAGCAGCCGGCGGCGATCGGTGCCGGCGGCGGCGTGCCAGCGGCCGACCGCCGAGCGGTCACCGGCGCGGATCAGCGCGGCCGCCTCGCGCAGCCGCTCACCGATCGAGTCGATTCCGTCGGCGACCGCGTCGCGGTTGGTGGCGAAGATGTCGGCCCAGATCGCCGGGTTGGCGCCCGCGACCCGGGTCGTGTCGCGAAAGCTGGTCCCGACCTCGGGCAGCCGCTCGGACTCCTCCGAGAGCGCCGCGGCCGCCTCGCCGACGAGCACGTTGGCGAGCACGTGCGGCAGGTGGCTGACCGTCGCCATCACCCGGTCGTGGGTGGCGGGATCGATCGCCTGCGGCCGGGCGCCGAGGTCGGCGACGATGCCCTGCAGTAGGTCGTAGTGGACGCCGCTGGATTGAGGCGTCGGGGTCAGGTACCAGCGCGCCCCCTCCAGCAGCTCGGCCCGGGCGTTGGCGACGCCGACGGTCTCGGCCCCGGCCAGCGGGTGTCCGCCGATGAACCGCGAGTCGTCGCCCGCGGACGCCAGTCCCTCGATCAGCTCACGCTTGGTCGAGCCGACGTCGGAGACCACCGTCCCCTCCCCCGTGGCGGCCAGCGCCTCGGCGACGAGCGCGGGCAGCGCGCCGACCGGGGCGGCGCAGAAGACGACCTCGGCTCCGTCGACCGCGGCGGCGACGTCCGCCTCGGCGGCGTCGAGAGCACCGAGCTCGAGCCCACGCTCGAGGATCCCCGCGTCGGTGTCGAAGCCCGCGACCTCGGCTCCGAGACGGCCCTTCGCCGCCAACCCGATCGAGCCGCCGATCAGCCCGACGCCGAGGATCGCGACGCGCATCAGAGGCAGTCCGCAGTCCGCAGTCCGCAGTCCGCGGGCTCAGGCCGCCGACCGCCGACCGCCGACCGCTGACTCAAACCGTCTCGACCTGTTTGCCGGCCACCTCGGCGACGCGCAGGAGCTGCTCCGCGTAGTCGGCGAACCCGGCTGTGGGCAGGGCCTGGGGGCCGTCGCAGATCGCGTGCTCGGGGTCCGGGTGGACCTCGACGATGACCCCGTCGGCGCCCGCGGCTGCGGCCGCCATCGACATCGCCGGGACCCAGTCGCGGCGCCCCGGAGCGTGGCTGGGGTCGACGACGACCGGGAGGTGGGTGAGCTCGCGAAGCGCCGGGATCGCCAGCAGGTCGAGCGTGAACCGGTAGGCGGTCTCGAAGGTGCGGATCCCGCGCTCGCACAGGATGACGTCCGGGTTGCCCTCCTTGAGCACGTACTCCGACGCCATCAGCAGATCGTCGAGGGTCGACGAGAGCCCACGCTTGAGCAACACCGCCCTGCCGGCCCGGCCGACCTCGGTGAGCAGGGTGTAGTTCTGCATGTTGCGGGCCCCGATCTGGATCACGTCGGCGACCTCGACCACGTCGGCGACGTCGCGCACGTCCATCAGCTCGGTGACGATCGGCAGCCCGGTCTGCTCCTTCGCCTCCTGGAGCAGCCGCAGCCCCTCGACGCCGAGGCCCTGGAAGCTGTATGGCGAGGTGCGCGGCTTGTAGGCGCCGCCGCGCAGCATCGCCGCTCCGTGCTCGTTGACGACCCTGGCGACATCGAGCGTCTGCTCGCGGCTCTCGACGGTGCAGGGGCCGGCGATCAGCCCGAAGTGCTCGCCGCCGATCCTGCGACCGTCGACCTCGACCACGGTCCGCTCGCCCTTCTTGAACTGCGCCGAGGCGAGCTTGTAGGGCTTCAGGATCGGGACCAGGTGGTCGACCCCTGCCGAGCCCTCCAGCCCGAGCGAGGCGACCCGGTCGCGGTCGCCGATCGCGCCGATCACGGTCAGCAGCTCGCCCTTGGAGAGGTGAGCCGAGCAGCCCACCTCCTCGATTCGCTCGACGACGTGGGCGATCTGCTCCTCCGTCGCCCCCTCTTTCATCACGATCATCATCTTCTGGTTCTCCGGTGCTTGGTTCGCTGGAACGGCTAGCGGGGGCTACGGCGTCCGGGGTGAAGATCCTGCGCTGGGGTGGGGCCTCGCGGCCGGCCGGACGCCTAGCTAAATCGCCAATAGGAAAACCACGCGCACGACTCGGAGCCCAGGCGGGCGACGTCGAGAGCCGTGTCGGAGGCGCGGTTCATCGCCGCGTTTTCTACCAGCTAGCGGCGGAAAGGGCAAGCCTTCGGAGCGGCTGGCTAGCATCGCCCGGATGCCCGGCCTCGCCCTGATCGCCGCGCTCGCCGCGCTCGCCGCGAGCGACCGGCCGGCCTTCGAGGGCCGGTCGGAGCCGATCGAGGGCGAGCTGCGCGAGCGGATCGAGGGCAGCTCGTGGCGTCCGGGATGCCCGGTGGGGCTCGGCAAGCTGCGACTGCTGGAGCTCACCCACGAGGGTTTCGACGGCGACGCTCACCGCGGCCGCCTGGTCGTCCACCGGCGCTTCGACGACGAGCTGATCGCCGTGTTCCGGCGCCTCTATGCGATCGGCTACCCGATCCGGCGCATGGAGCTGATCGACCGCTACGACGCCGACGACCGCCGCTCCATGGCGGCCGACAACACCTCGGCCTTCAACTGCCGCTACGTCGCCGGCACCAACCGCTGGTCGATGCACGCCTACGGACTCGCGGTCGACCTGAACCCGGTCGAGAACCCCTACGTCTCGGGCTCGCACGTGTCCCCGCCCGCCGGGCGGGAGTTCGCCGATCGCTCGCGCGACGCGCCGGGAATGATCCACGACGGCGACGCGGTGGTCAGGGCATTCGCCCGCAGGGCCGGATGGGAGTGGCTGGGCGACGGCCCGGGCTCGGTCCGCGACTACCAGCACTTCTCGTCCGACGGGACCTAGCGGTCCGAGCTAGGCGTCGCGGCCAGCGCGTCGAGGAACCGCGCGTTCTGCTCCGGGGTGCCGTAGCTGACCCGGATGTGCCCCGGCCCGCCGAGCGGGGTGCCCGGGCGGACCAGGATCCCCCGCTCGCCGAGGGCGGAGACGGTCTCCGCCTCGTCGCGGTCGCCGAGCTCGATCCAGGAGAAGTTGGCGTGGGAGTCGGGCGTCTCGAGGCCGAGCTCGCGCACCCCCTCCTCGACCGTGACCCGCTCGACCAGGTTGCGCTCCACCCGCTCGATCACGTCGTCCTGATGGCGGATCGCCTCCGCCGCGGCCGCCTGGGCGATCGCGTTGACGCTGAACGGCTGCCGCACGGCGTCGACCGCGGCGCGGAACTTCGGCGAGCAGAGCGCGTAGCCGACCCGCAGGCCGGCGAGCCCGTAGACCTTGCTGAACGTGCGCAACAGGACCAGGTTCGGGAACTCGCGCCGTAGGTCGAGGGTGGCGTCGGGATCGTCGTCGAGCTGGAACTCGACGTAGGCCTCGTCGACGAGCACGGTGACGTGTTCGGGCATCCGGGCGCAGAACTCGGCGATCCGCGCCGCGGGGAGGTGCGTCGAGGTCGGGTTGTTGGGGTTGCAGAGGACGACGAGCTGGGTCGCCGCGGTGACCTCGCCGGCGATCGCGTCGAGGTCGTGAAGGTCGCCGTCGGCCAGTGGGACGCGAATTTCGCGAGCGCCCGAGAGCGGGGCCAGGTAGGGGTAGATCGAGAACGAGGGCCACGCGTAGACGAGCTCGGCGCCGGGCTCGCACAGCGCCAGGGCGGCGGCGAGCAGGATCTCGCAGGAGCCGTTGGCGAGCGCGACCTGCGACGGCTCGACCTCGTAGCGCTCGGCGATCCGCCGCCTCAGCAGCGCCGCGCTCGGATCCGGGTAGCGGTTCGCCGCCGAGCCGGCGCGGGCGATCGCGTCGACCACCGCCGGATGCGGCCCCCACGGCGACTCGTTCGAGGCGAGCTGGGCGATCCCCTCGTCGGAGATCGACTCCGGCGCCTTGCCGGCAGGCGCGCCCGCGACGTAACCGGGGATCTGGCTCAGCTTGTGGGCGAAGCGGACGCTCATTGCGCCGAGTGCAGGTCGGCTCGCAGCGCCTGGGTCGCGCCGATGTAAACGTGCGCCGGCCGGTGGTCGGGGGCGGCGTAATAGTGGGCGAGGACCCTGATCACGCGCTCCATCGCTCCGGGGACGTCGAGCTCGCGGTTGCACAGGAGCGGCACCCGGTCGAGCCCGACCGAGCGCGCGCCGACGGCCGGGAACTGCGCGTTGAGGTCGTCGGTGCAGGTGAGGATCACGGAGACGAAGTCCGAGGGCGTGAGCGAGTTGCGGTCGATCAGCGCGCGCATCAGCTCCTCGGTCGCTGCGAGGATCGCGGGCTCGGAGTTGCGCTCGGCCTGGACGGCCCCGCGCACCGCCCACAGGCGCTGTTGCCGCGGCTCGCTCATCGCCGCGGATCCTTCCAGAGCCGGCGCAGCTCGGCGGCCCGCAGCTTGCGCGCCTGGCCCCGGGGGAGGTCGCCGAGGCGCAGCGGGCCGAAGGCGGTGCGCTCGAGCTCGACCACCCGGTTGCCGATCGCCTCCGCCATGCGGCGCACCTGGCGGTTGCGCCCCTCGCGAATCGTCATCTCGAGCACCCGCGGCGAGACCCGGCGCACCTTCGCCGGCGCCGTCGGCCCGTCGTCGAGCTCGACCCCGTCGCGCAGGCGGCCGATCTCGGCCTCGCTCGGCGGGCGGCGCAGCCGGGCCCGGTAGGTGCGCGGGACCTCGTAGCGCGGGTGCATGAGCCGGTTGGCGAGCTCGCCGTCGTTGGTGATCAGGATCAGCCCGGTGGATTCCGCGTCGAGGCGCCCGACCGGGTACAGGCGGCGGTTCGAGTCGATCAGCTCGGTCACCGCCCGCCGTCGCCCGGGCTCGCTCGCGGTCGACGTCGTTCCGGCCGGCTTGTTCAGCATCCAGACCTCGCGCGGCTCGGGGCCGACCTGGCGACCGTCGACCTCCACCCCGCTCTCGAACTGGACCTCGCGGGCTGGATCGCGGACGACCTCGCCGCCGACCCGCACCCGCCCGGCGGTGATCAGGCCCTCGGCCTTGCGCCGCGAGGCCACGCCGGCGTGAGCCAGGTACTTGCCCAGCCTCAAGAAGCCGGGGCCCGCTGCTCGCCGGCCTTCAGCAGGCGCTCGCGCAGCTCGGCCTCGACCTCCGGGGTGGGGTCGAAGCGCGCCGGGTCGGGCAGCGCGTCGAGGCCCGAGAGCCCGAAGAGGCGCTCGAAGAGCGGGGTCGTGCGGTGGATCACGGCGCCGAACCGCGACCGGCCGGACTCGTCGATCAGCCCGCGCTCGGTGAGCGTGTGCAGCGCCGACTCGGAGGCGACGCCGCGGATCCTGGCGATCTCCGGCCGCGTGACCGGCTGCAGGTAGGCGATGATCGCCAGCGTCTCGGCCTGGGCCTGGGTCAGGGGTGGGGTCCGCGGCCGCGCCAGCAGCCGCCGCGCGGCGTCGCCGGCGTCGGGGTGGGCGGCGAGCGCGTGGCCGCCGGCGACCTCGCGAAGGACAATGCCGCGCTCCCCGAGCGAGCCGCCGAGCAGGTCGAGCGCCCGGTCGACCTCGGCCTCGCTCGCCTCGCAGGCCGCGGCGAGCTCGGCCGTGCTCACCGGCTCCGGCGAGAGGAACAAAAGCGCCTCCACGACCTGCTCCAACCGCGAGCTCATACGGCGCTCACCTCGATCGCGCCGAAGACCTCCCGCTGCTCCCAGGTCACCTCGCCCCGCTTGTGCAGCTCCAGGAGCGCGAACAGGGTCACCGCCTGGGTGAGCTTGTCCTCGGAGCCGAAGCTCTGGTCGAAGTCGAGCGAGCGCCGGCCGCGCAGCAGCTCGCGCGAGCACCCGCAGGCGCCGGTCGAGCGAGACCGTCGGGCGGATGTGGGAGAGGTCGGGGGCCGGCGGCGACCGCAGCAGGTCGCCGATCGAGGCCGCGAGCAGGTCGGGCTCGTACGAGGGCCGGGCGGCGTCGAGGGCGACGCGGCGCAGGGCCGGGGGCAGGGGCGCGGAGCGATAGAGGTAGCGGCGCCCGTCCTCGTGCAGCTTCGCCAGCTCGGCGGCGGCGTCGCGGTAGCGCCGGTACTCGAGCATCCGCGCGAGCAGCTCCTCGGCCGCCTCCTCGGGCCCGAGCTCGAGCGCCTCCTCCTCCGGGGCCGGCAGCAGCAGCCGGGACTTGAGCTCGAGCAGCGAGGCGATCAGGACCAGGAACTCGGTGGCCGCCTCGAGGTCGAGCTCGCCCTCCTCCTCGACCTGCTCGAGGTAGGCGACCACGATCTCGCCCAGCTCGATCTCGGCCAGGGCGACCTCATGGCGAAGGACGACGGTCATCAGCAGGTCGAACGGGCCCGCGAAGACCTCCAGGTCGAGGTCGAGCTCGGCGGCTCTCACGGGTGGGAGCGTAGAGGGAAGGTCGGCGGGCATAGGCTGGCGAGCGGATGCACGCCGAGGAGGAGAGGGTCAAGCCGCGCGACGGCTCCGAGCTCGAGCCTCGCCCCCACGCGGTCGACATCTACGAGCGCGTCTGCGACGACACGGTCGAAGAGCTCCGCCGCCCGCCGTCGAGCCTCGCGTTCTCGGGCGTGTTCGCCGGGTTCACGATCGCGCTCGCGCCACTCGCCTACGCGCTGGCGCTGGTCACCCTCGGCGACGGCGACTCGCAGAAGTTCGCCGCCGCTCTCCTGTACCCGATCGGCTACATCGCGGTGATCATCGGCCGGGCCCAGTTCTTCACCGAGAACACCCTCTACCCGGTGATGGTGACGATGCGCAAGCCGGAGTTCTTCGGCGTCTCGTCGCGCCTGTGGGCGATCGTCTACGCCACGAACCTGGCGGGCGCCTTCCTGTTCGCGATGCTGGCGATCCTCACCGGAGCACTCGGCGACCCGGTGCAGGCGAACCTGGTCGCGGAGGGCGTCGGCGACACGTCCGGCCCCCTCAGCTCGACCTTCTGGAGCGCCGTCGTCACCGGCTGGCTGCTGGCGCTGGTCGCGTGGCTGGTCGAGGCCTCGGAGCACGCGATCGGCCAGATCACGGTGATCTACGCGATCACGCTGGTCGTCGGCCTCGGCGGCTTCGACCACTGCATCGCCACCACGGTCGAGGCGTTCACGGCGTTGCTCGAGGGCCCGCTCGCGCTCGGCGACCTGCTCGGCTGGCTCGCGGTGACGACCGTCGGCAACATCATCGGCGGGGTGATGATCGTCGCCGCGATCAACTACGGGCAGGTCCGAAGGGAGGACGGCGACTAGGACGGTCGGCGGCGCTCAGTCGCCGGCGGAGCCGACGCCCATCGCCGCGCGCACCTCGACCAGGGTCGGCGCCGCGATCGCTCGCGCCTTCTCGGCGCCTCGGGCGAGGATGCGCTCGAGCTCCGCCTCGTCGCCGCGCAGCTCCTCGTAGCGCTCGCGCGCCGGGGCCAGGTAGTCGACGACCGCGTCGGCGACCGCGCGCTTGAAGTCGCCGTAGCCCGAGCCCTCGAACTCGCGCTCGATCTCGGCCGGGTCTGTGCCGCGGATCACCGACAGCACCTCGATCAGGTTCGCGATCCCGTCCTTGCCCGCGCCGCGCCTGACCTCCGAGCCGGAGTCCGTGACAGCGCTCATCACCTTCTTGCGCAGCGCGTCCGGCCGGTCGAGCACGTACACGGTCCCGGGCTCGGTCCCGCCGGTCGTGGCCATCTTCGACCCGGGCTCCTGGAGGTCCATGATCCGGGCCCCCACCTCTGGGATCCGGGGCTCGGGCTCGACCAGGATCGGGTCGCCGGCGGCGAAGCGCTCGTTGAAGCGGCGCGCGATCTCGCGCATCAGCTCGACGTGCTGGCGCTGGTCCTCACCGACCGGGACCTCGCCGGCCTTGTAGGCGAGCACGTCGGCGGCCTGGAGCACGGGATAGAAGAACAGCGCCCCCGAGATCAGCTCCCGCTGCTTCTGCGACTTCTCCTTGAACTGGTGCATGCGGTTTAGGTCCCCGTGGGCGGTGACCGCCGACAGCAGCCAGCAGAGCTCGGTGTGCTCGCGCACGTCGGATTGGCGAAAGATGATCGACCGCTCCGGGTCGAGCCCGGCCGCGACCAGGATCGCGGTCGTGTCGTGGAGCCGCTCGCGCAGCTCGGCCGGCTCGTAGGCGACCGAGATCGCGTGCAGGTCGACGATGCAGTAGATCGACTCGCCGCCGTCGGCCTGAGCGCGCTCCTGCCCGTCGACGTACTGGCGGATCGCGCCGATGTAGTTGCCGAGGTGCTTGCGCCCGGTCGGCTGGATGCCGCTGAAGATCCTCACCCGCGGGGAATCTAGTGCCCCGCTCGCCGGGACCTCTCGCGCCGCCGCGGCCGTATCTCCCCTGACCCCCACCGAGGAGCAGGAGATGACGCTGAGGCTTGCGATGGTGCTGCTGGCGATCCTGGCGGCGCCGGCGACCGCGACCGCGGACGGGCTGCCGCTGCCGATCGAGGGCGTCGGCCCGGAGGGCGTCGCCGATGCCGACGGGGCATACCGCTACGTGACGATCAAGGACGGGCCGAACACGATCCTCGAGCGGATCGAGCAGGACGGCGGGGTGGTCTCGGACTCGATCCGGCTGCGCGGCCTCTACACGATCCCGGCGGTCGGGCTCGACGGCTCGCCGGGCGGCCTCTCGGCCGACGGCGAGACGCTCGTCCTGATCCGTCCGCGGCCGTCCTTTCCGCGCGCGACGACCGAGTTCATCCGCTTCGACGCCGACGACGTCCGCCACCCGCACGAGTTCCGCCTCGACGGCGACTTCAGCTTCGACGCAGTCTCTCCGGACGGCCGGACGATGTACCTGATCAATTACGTCTCGCCGCGGGACCCGACCGAGTACGACGTCCGGGCCTTCGACCTCGCCCGCGAGCGGCTCGTCGGCGGGCCGATCACCGACCCGGACGAGGGCGGCGAGGAGATGTACGGCTATGCGCTCTCGCGGGTGACCGGCGACGACGGACGCTGGGCCTACACGCTCTACCAGGGTCGCGAGTACCCGTTCATCCACGCCCTCGACACGGTCAGCGGCACCGCCGCGTGCATCGACCTCGACGCCGTCGTCGCCCGCGACATGTACGCCCTCGGTCTCGAGCGCGGCGGCGACCGGGAGCTGGTGGTCACCAAGCGCGGCGCGCCGGTCGCGATCGTCGACACCGGGACCCATGAGGTCAAAGAGCCGGAAGGGGCGCAGCCGGGCACGGAGGCGTCCGCCGTCTCGCCCACGATCGCGACGGTGGCGGTCGCGGCCGGGGCCGCGTTGGTCGCGGCGGCGCTCTGGCTCGCGCTGCGGCGTCGACGGCGCGCGGTCGCTTGATCGAGCTGTTCGCCTCGCTGGCGCTGGCGCTGTCCCCGGGGCCGCCGGGCGATCCGATCGAGCGCCTGGAGCGGGTCGTCGCCCCGGTGGAGGCCGTGCCCCGGCGCGTCGAGGCCACGATCGGGCGCTCGGCTCGCGGCGAACCGATCGTCGCGACGGCGGCGAACGGGCTCGGCCACGCGGGCCACGAATCGGGGGCGCTCGGAAGGGGACCGCTGGTCCTCGCCTTCGGCTGCATCCACGGCGACGAATGCGCCGGGGTGCGCGCGGTGAGGCGTGCGTGGCGGGGCTGTCCGCCGTACGGCGGCGGCCTGGTCACGGTCCCGAACCTCAACCCGGACGGGCTCGCCCTGGGCACACGCCTGAACGCCCGCGGCGTCGACCTGAACCGCAACTTCGCCGCGGACTGGCGCCCGATCGGCGCTCCCGGGGACCCGGAGCACTCCGGCCCGGGGCCGTTCTCGGAGCCCGAGACGCAGCTCGCCCGGAAGCTGATCCGCCGCCTGCGACCCGACGTCACGATCTGGTTTCACGAGCAGGCCGAGCCGCTCGTGCGCGCCTGGGGGCCGAGCGTCCCGGCCGCGCGCGTCTACGCCCGGCTCGCCGGCGAGCGGTTCGTGGCGCTGCCGTGGCTCGACGGCACGGCACCCAACTGGCAGAACCATGCCTTCCCCGGGACCACGTCGTTCGTCGTCGAGCTGCCCGCGGGCGGCCCCGTCGACGCCGAGCGCCATGGTCGCGCCCTGTTCGGGCTCGCGGGCGCGCTCTCGGGGGTCGACGTCCTCGGGAGCGGGGGGTGACGTGGTCGCGGTCGTCGACAGGCGAGAATGGATGGCTGCGATGACCGCCGAGTCGGCGAAGCCCCGGTTGCGGTCGGCGAGCGTGGGGGCCTCGCGGCCGCAACGCGAGACCGCGCTCGTGCGCGATGCCCAGCGAGGATCGGCGTCGGCGATCGAGGAGCTCTTTCGCCGCCACTGGCGCCGGGCACACCGCGCCGCCTACCTGGTCTGCGGCGATCCGGTCGCGGCGGAGGACATCGCCCAGGAGTCGTTCCTGGCCGCGATCCGGGCGCTCGACCGCTTCGATCGCCGGCGCCGGTTCGGCCCCTGGCTGCACCGGATCACCGTCAACCGGGCGATCGACTATGCCCGCGCCCGCGCCGCCCGCGGCGAGCAGGCGCTCGCCGGCCTGCCCGAGGACCCGCCGAGCCGGAGGCGGGACTGCCGCTCTCCGATGCGCTGGTGGCGGCGATCCGCGAGCTTCCGCCCGAGCAGCGGGCGGTCGTCGTGCTCCGCTCACGTGCTCGACTACACCCCGGGCGAGATCGGGCGGATGCTCGACCTTCCCCGCGGGACCGTCAACTCGCGGCTGCGCCGGGGCCTCGACCGGCTGCGCCCGTCGATCGAGGAGCCGTCGCGATGAGCGAACGCGACCGTGAGCTGGAGCGGCGGCTGCGCGAGCTGCGGGCGCCCGAGGAGGCTGAGGCCGAGCAGCGGTCGCTCGCGGTGATCCGCGCGGCCTTCGCCGAGCGCGAGCCGGTGGCCGCCGCCGGCCGGGCGGCGCGGGCTGGTGCTGGCGGTGGCTGCCGGGATCGCCGCCCTGGTGATCGGCCTCAGCCCGGCGGGGGCGAAGGTCGGCGATCTCGTCGAGCAGATGGGCGATGCCGTCGGGCTGGGCGAGGAGGACGCGAAGCCGGCGCTGCGCTCGCTGCCGGCGGCGGGCGAGCTGCTGGTCGAGTCCGCGCAGGGGCCGTGGATCGTGCGGGACGACGGCTCGAAGCGCCTGCTGGGCGATTACGACGAGGCGACCTGGTCGCCGCGAGGTCTGTTCGTGGCGGTGACCGAGGGACGGAGCTGATCGCGGTCGAGCCCGGACGGCGACGTGCGCTGGACGATCACCGCCCCGGCGCGGGTGAGCGATCCGCGCTGGGGCGGAGCGGCTTCGACACCCGGATCGCCTACCGAAGCGGCGGTGACCTCTGGGTCGTCGACGGGGACGGCAGCGACGCGCGGCTGATCGCCCGCGACATCGCGCCGGTGGCGCCTGCGTGGCGATCGGCGCCGCCCGGGGTCAAGGTCGCGCCGGAAGCGGCGCCTGCGCACGTGGTCGTCTACGCGACCGCGGAGATGGACGTCCGCGCCGTCGACGCCGATACCGGCGAGCGAGTCCCGAGCGGGCAGGGCGACGCCGACCTGCTGGTGGCACCGCCGAGCGGCCAGCGCAGCGGCCCGACCAGGTCGCCGGACGATCGCTCGATCGCCGCCGTGCGGCCCGCAAGACGCGGAACCGAACTCGTGCTGACGAGAGACGGCGGCAGGGCCAGGGTCCTGTTCTCCGCCCGCGGACGGCTCACCGGCCCCACCTGGTCACCCGACGGCCGCTGGCTGCTGGTCGGCTGGCCCGCAGCCGACCAGTGGCTGTTCATCCCGGTCGAGCGGGACGATTCGCGCGCGGCCGGCGAGCACGGCGGGATCGTCGCCTTCGACGGGATCGCCGAGCAGTTCGACCCCGGCGGCACCGACGCCGCCGAGTTCCCGCGGGTCGCCGGCTGGGTGCTGCCGGAGCGGTGAGGGAGTGGCGCCGCGTGATCAGCACGAAAGGTGCGTTCGTCGGGGGTCGGTTGAAACGCGCACCTCGACCGCCATGGGGCCGACGAGCAATATCGGGACAGCTACGTGCGTTATTCCTGGGAAGCAGGAGCAGACCCCGACGGTTCCGCGGAGCCGCTTGCAGCCACCGGGCCGAGCGGTTCCGCGGAGCCGTCGGAGCCGCGGGGCCACTCCCCGCCTACGGCTCAGGCGGCTCGCTGAGCTGGTGCGCCGGGGTGAAGAAGTTGCGGTAGGCGAGCGAGGTCGCGATCAGGGTCGAGAGCGCGACCGCGCCGAGCAGCACCCAGAGCAGGATCAGCTGCAGGCGCACGGCGTCGATCGGGTCGGCGCCGGCGAGCAGCATCCCGACCATCGTGCCGGGGAAGAAGATCAGGCCGGTGGTCTTGGTCGAGTCGATCAGCGCGATCGTGCCGGAGCGCAGGCTGCGGCGCACGCTCGGCGCGGCGGCGACGGTCGCCGTCGCGCCCAGCGCCAGGGTCGCCTCGATCTCGCGGGCGCGGTCGGTGAGCTCGTCGCCCAGCCGGTTGAGGGCCACCGCAGCGCCGGTCATCGCGTTGCCGATCACCATCCCGCCGACCGGGACCAGGTAGCGCGGGGTCGGCTCGAAGACCCCGAGCGCGACCACCAGGCCGAGGGTCACCGACCCGGCGAGCGCCGAGCGCGACCAGCAGCGGCCAGAAGCGCGTCGGGGACGCGCTTGCGCGCGCCGCGCGCGCGGTGAAGGCGCCGAAGACGACCATCACCGCGATCAGGGCGATCACCAGCCACGATGCTGTCGTCGTCGAAGATCGCCTGGATCACGTAGCCGATCGCGATCAGCTGGATCGCCGAGCGCACGACCGCGACCGCGATCTCCTCGCTCGAGCCCGGTGCCGTCGCCAGAGCGAGACCGCGACCGCCAGCGCGACCAGGACGAGGCTGGCGGCGACCTCGCCCAGCGTGACGTCGATCCCAACCGCGCTCATCGCACCGCCTCCCCGCCGAGCAGCTCGGCGGTCGGGCCCTCGCCCACCGCGCGCCCGGCCTCGATCCGCACCAGCCAGTCGGACACCCGCCGCGCCTGGGCGAGGTCGTGGGTGACCCAGACGAGGTCGATCTCGAGCCGCTCGCGCAGCTCCAAGAGCGTCTCCTCGATCGCCCCGGTCGCTCTCGGGGTCGAGCGCCGAGGTCGGCTCGTCGAGCAACAGCACCGTCGGCTCGAGCGCCAGCGCTCGCGCCAGCATCGCTCGCTGCTGCTCGCCGACCGAGAGCTTCGAGGGGTCGCGGCTCGGCAAACGACGCATCGAGGCCGGCGAGGTCGAGCAGCGCGGCCGACGTCGGGCTCGCGGCCGGCGAGCTCGGCGGCGAAGCGCAGGTTGTCCTCGACCGTGCCCTCGAGCAGCGCGGGGAGCTGCGGCACCAGGACGACCTCGCGCCGCAGCTCGAGCGGATCGCGCTCGCGCACGTCGCCGCCGCGGTAGCGAACCACGCCCTCGTCGGCGTCGGAGAGCCGGTCGAGCAGCCGCAGCAGGGTCGACTTGCCGGAGCCCGAGGGCCGGCGAGGCAGGTCGCGCCGGCCGGGATCCGGGCGCTGAGCTCGCGGAGCACCGACTTGCCGGCCGCGCGAGAGGCTGACCCGCTCGAGCTCGAAGGTGGTCTCGCTCAGTCCCATCTTGCGATTATCGAACCATGGCCCAAGGCGAGCCGATGCCGCGCAACCTCGAGCCGATGCTGGCGACGCCCGGCGCCCGACCCTCCCGCGGGATCAGAATGGGCGCACGAGATCAAGTGGGACGGGATCCGGGCGCTGACCCGGATCGATCGCGACGGCCTGCGGATCGGCGCTCGGCGCGGGGCCGACCACACGCCGCGGTACCCGGAGCTCGGCGGCGCTGGGGGCGGCCCTAGGCGGGCGCGAGGCGATCCTCGACGGCGAGATCGTCGCCTTCGACGAGTCGGGAAGGCCGAGCTTTCAGCTCCTGCAGCGGCGGATGGGGCTATCGACGGAGGCGACGATCCGCCGCCGCTCGACCGAGACCCCGGCGACCTACGTCGCGTTCGACCTGCTCTGGCTCGACGGGCGCTCGCTGTTGGCCGAGCCCTACGAGCGCCGACGAGAGCTGCTCGCGGAGCTGCGAGCTCGACGGGCCGCACTGGCAGGCGCCGCGCCACCACCTCGGCGACGGTCAGGCGCTGTGGACGCTGGTCCAGGAACGCAAGCTGGAGGGGATCGTCGCCAAGCGGCTCGGCTCGCCCTACCGCCCCGGCCAGCGCAGCCGCGAGTGGCTCAAGGTCCGCAACCGCCGTGGCCAGGAGCTGGTGATCGGCGGCTGGATGCCCGGCGAGGGCAGCCGCGGCGGCCGGGTCGGCTCGCTGCTCGTCGGCCACTGGGACTCGACCCCCGACGAGGCGGCCCGCCTCGGGCGACCGCAGCGGCTGGTGTACGCCGGCGGGGTCGGCACCGGCTACACGCAGGAGATGCTGAAGCGGCTCACCGAGCTGCTCGAGCCCGCTGCGCCGGGAGGGGTCGCCGTTCGAGCTCGGCGAGGACCCCCGCGTCAAGTACGCGCAGCGCGCCCGCCAGCGCGGCGCCGGCCCCGTCTGGGTCGAGCCCGAGCTGGTCGGCGAGTTCGAGTTCACCGAGTGGACCCACGAGGGGACCCTGCGCCAGTCGGCGTTCAAGGGGCTGCGCGAGGACAAGGACCCGCGCGAGGTTGTGCGCGAGAGCTGAGCAGGCCGCGCGTGTACTAGGCTCGCCGAGGTCTTGGACGACGAGACGCAGAGCTTCGACCAGGCGAACGCGATCCAGCGCGGGATGCGGTCGTTCGCGGCCAGCGGACCCGGTTCCTGGCTGTTCGCGCGCGTGCTTCACCACATCGACCGTCCCGTCTACAGGTTGAGCGGCGGCCGGCGGACGTTCGCATCGCTTGTCTCGGGACTGCCGGTGGCGATGTTGACCACCACGGGTGCGCGCAGTGGTCTGCCGCGAACCGTGCCGGTACTCGGCCTGCCGCAGCCGGACGGGCTCGCCGTGATCGCCTCCAACTACGGCCAGGAGCGCAATCCATCCTGGTATCACAACCTCCGCGCCGACCCGCGGGGCGAGGTCGCCTTCGGCAGCGAGAGCTGGCGCTTCTGCGCCGTCGAGGCGGAGGGCGACCAACGTGAGCGAATCTGGCAGCAGGGCCTGCGCATCTATCCGGGGTGGTCTCAATACGAGCGTCGCGCGACCGAGCGCCGGATCGCCGTCTTCGCGCTCACGCCCGCGAACGGCGCGGAGAACGCGCAAGATCGCGTTCGCACCACCGATGAGAAAGGAGCCCCGGGGTAGTCTGAGGTACTAGATACCCATGGCACGCGCGATCTGGTCAGGCTCAATCTCCTTCGGGCTCCTCAACGTGCCCGTGAAGCTCTACTCGGCCGTCTCCAAGAAGTCGGTCAGCTTCCGCGAGCTGCGCGAGTCCGACGGCTCGCGGGTCCGCCACAAGCGGGTCGCCGAGGCCGACGGCAAGGAGGTCGAGTACAACGACATCGTCAAGGGCTACGAGATCGCGCCCGAGCAGTACGTGGTCGATCACCCGCGACGAGCTCGAGGAGCTCGACCCGAAGAAGACGCGGGCGATCGAGATCCAGGACTTCGTCGACCTCGACGACATCGACCCGATCTACTTCGACCATCCCTACTACCTCGGCCCCGACAAGGGTGCCGAGCGCGCCTACGCGCTGCTGGTCAAGGCGATGGACGAGGCGCACAAGGTCGCCGTCGCGCGCTTCGTGCTGCGCAACAAGCGAGAGCCTCGCGGCGCTGCGCGCCGATGGACGGCGTGCTGACGATGGCGACGATGCGGTTCGCCGACGAGGTCGTCTCGCCGACCGAGATCTCGCGAGGTGCTCGGCGAGGACGTCGAGACCCCGCAGAAGAAGGAGCTCGACATGGCCAAGGCGCTGATCGACTCGCTGACGTCCGATTTCGACGCCGAGCCAGTACCAGGACGAGTACCGCGAGGAGCTGCTGGCGCTGATCGAGCGCAAGGCCAAGGGCGAGAGCATCGTCAGCGCCGAGACCGAGGCGCCGAAGCCGACCAAGGCCCCCGACCTGATGGCGGCGCTCGAGGAGAGCCTCGCCGCGGTCAAGGCCGAGGAGTCGAGCGCCGAGAAGCCCGCCCCGTCGAGCAAGCCCGCCGCGAAGCCGAAGCCGAAGGCGCGGGCGAAGTACCGCCAAGAGCCGATCGCGAAGCAAGGCCAAGGCAAGCAAGTAGAGGTCGAGGGCCGCGGGCTCGTCGCTCACGAACCTCGACAAGGTGCTCTGGCCTGCCCGCCGGGGCGGCAAGGGCGGCAGCAAGCGGGCGTTCACCAAGGGCGAGGCGATCGACTACTACGCGCGGGTCGCGCCGGCGATCCTGCCCGCACCTCGCGCGGCCGCCCGGTGACGCGGGTCCGCTTCCCCAACGGGGTCGAGGGCAAGCGCTTCTTCGAGAAGCGCGCCCCCCGCACACGCCCCGAGTGGGTGCGGACCGCGCCGATCGAGATGGGCACCGGCGGGGGTCCTCGACTTCATCGTCTGCGAGGACCTGCCCGACGCTGATCTGGCTGCGCCCAGCTCGCGGCGCTCGAGCTGCACCCGTCGCTGTCGCTGGCCGAGGAGCCCGAGCGCCCGACGGTGCTCGCCTTCGACCTCGACCCCGGCGAGCCGGCGACCGCGGTCGAGTGCTCGCCAGGTCGCGCTGCGCCTGCGCGAGCTGTTCGGCGAGCTCGGGCTCGAGTGCTTCCCGAAGACACTCGGGCTCGAAGGGGATCCAGGTCTACGTGCCGCTCAACACGCCGGTCACCTACGAGCAGACCAAGCCCTACGCCCGCGCGGTCGCCCAGGCGCTCGAGCGCGCCGAGCCGGAGCTGGTCGTCTCGAAGCAGAAGAAGGAGCTGCGCAAGGGCAAGGTGCTCGTCGACTGGAGCCAGAACGACTACTCGAAGACGACGGTCGCCGCCTACTCGCTGCGATGCCGCGAGCGCCCACTGGGCGTCGGCGCCGCTTAGCTGGGAGGAGGTCGAGGCGCTCGCGGAGGGCGGCGACCCGTTCTCGGTGCGCTTCGAGGCCTCACAGGTGCTCGAGCGGGTGGCCGAGCACGGCGACCTGTTCGCACCGGTGCTCGAGCTGAAGCAGGAGCTGCCCTCGCCGGACGCCGTCGGCCGCGGCGCTTGACGCCGTCAGCCGCGGCGCTTCGGGTCCCAGTCGCGCAGGAACGGCTCCGGGTCCAGCGGGTGGCCGCCCTCGTAGTAGCCCGGGTTCGACCAGACCTCGAAGTGCAGGTGGCAGGCGCTGGCGTTGCCGGTGTCGCCGACCCGGCCGAGCAGGTCCCCCGCCGCGACCCGCTGGCCCTTGCGCACCGATGCGCGCTCGCGCAGGTGCATGTAGACGGTGTCCTCGAGCGCGCCCTTGCCGTCGACGGCGACGTAGTTGCCGGCGGCGCCGTGGTAGTCGATCATCTGCACGCGTCCGGGCCAGACGGCGACGATCGGCTTGCCGCACTTCGCCATCAGGTCCTGGCCGTCGTGTCCGCGCCCGGCGCCGAGGCCGTCGCCGTAGGTGTGCTTGCCGCGGATCGGGAACACGCCGTCGGCGACTCGCCGGTCTGGTCGGTCGTGCCGGTGTCGGGGTCGGTGCCCCCGCCGATGCCGACGCCGCCGCTGCCGCTCGCGGCAAAGGCCGTGCTCGAGGCGAGCGCGAGGGCGGCGAGCGCCGCGGCCGCGGCGCGGCCGGTGATCCGCGTGGAGGTACAGGGTGAGGTCAAGGCTGATCGGTCTCCTTCGTCGGCCTACGGGGTTAGCTGTCGGGCTGGCGCTGAAAGAGCCGCGCCCCCACCGCGGAAGGTGGGTTTGCCCCAAACGTCTGGTTCCCCCGCTCTCGGACCCGCGGCGCGGGTGCGAGACTCGGCTTTACCGGTTATGAGTTGGCGGCAGGGTACAAGGTCGGCCGACGGAATGCTAGGAACCGCTCATGAGTCCTTCAGCACGAGCTAAGGCGACCGCTGCGGCCGGCGCGCTGAGCTACAGCTAGACCGGCACCGCCTGGCGGCGGGCGGGACGGGCCCGCAGCGAGCGGATCGCGACGCCAGGCGGCGGAGCCCCTCGTCGCATCTCCTCCGGCTCGAGGAAGCCGAAGGAGAGGCGCAGGTGCAGGTCCGCGGCGCTCGCTCGAGCCGCATCGCGCCGCCGGGCACGAAGGCGACGCCCTGGCTGGACCGCCTCGTCGGCGAGCACGCGCTCGTCGAGCGGCAGGTCGAGCCCGAGCCACAGGTGGCCGCCGCCGAGCGGCTGCGACGAGCTCGGCGACCGAGCCGAGGTGCTCGTCGATCGCGCCTGCATCGCCGTCCAGCCGGTCGCGGTAGAATCGCGGGCACGCTCGGCCTGTGCCGCGATAGGCGCCGCTCGCCAGGAAGCGGGCGGCGCGAGCTGGGTCAGCGTCGGGCTGTGGATGTCGTCGGCGCGCTTCGCGGCGACGATCCGGTCGAGGACCGGGCCGCGGCCGCGACCCAGCCGAGCCGCAGTCCCGCCGCCGAGCGTCTTCGACAGCGAGTCGACGTAGATCGACGTGCGTCGGGGGCCGCGGCGCGCAGCGCGACCAGCGTCCTCGCCCTCGAAGCGCAGGTCGCCGTAGACGCCGTCCTCGAGGATGAAGAAGCCGTGGCGACGGGCGAGCTCGAGCAGGCGCGCGCGCCGCTCCGGCGAGAGGTCGCGGCCGGTCGGGTTGTGCAGGCGCGGCTGGAGGGCGAGCATGCGGATCTCGTGCCGCGCGAGGAGCTGCTCGAGGGCGTCGACGTCGAGCCCGTCGTCGTCGACCGGCACGCCGAGCGACGGCGCGCGCCGGCGTCGCGGATCGAGCGCGAGGACGCCGAGGTGAAGCTCGGGCGACTCGCAGGCGACGACGTCGCCGGGCCGGAGGATCGCGCGGCAGCCAGCGTCAAGCGCCTGGCGGGCGCCGTTGGTGACGAGGATGTCGTCGGGGTCCTCGGGCGCGCCCCGGTCTGCCGCGAGCTTCGCCAGCTCGGCCGCGAGCCGCCGAGCCCCTCGGACGTCGGAGTACTGCGAGCGCGCCGACCCGGCTGCTCGCGCAGGGTCGCGTCGATCAGCCTCGGCGAGCAGCTCGGCGACCGGGAAAGGTCGCTCCGACGGGTAGCCCGACGGACAGCGGGACCAGGTCGCTTCGCTCGCCGCCTGGCGTACATGTCGGCGAGGACCGGTCGCCGTAGGTCTCGCCGCTCGGGGGCAGCGCGTACTGCTGCCATGCCGATCGTGTCGGCGAGCCGCTCGCCGGCGCTGGCGCAGCCGCGCGGCGCCGCGGACGAAGGTCCCGCGGCCGACCTGCGAGGTGACCAGGCCGAGCTCGCGCAAGCCGCCGGTAGGCGCGCGCCGCGGTCAGGTGGTTGACGCCGGCCAGCTCGGCGAGCGCGCGCGTCGGCGGCAGCTTCTCGCTCGGGGCTCGAGCTCGCCCGAGCTCGATCGCGTGCCGGAAGGTCGACGATCTGCTGCGGTGAGCGGCGCTCGCCGTCCCATCAGGTCAGACAATTGATCTTTGTATGACATTGATCATACCCGCTCTGGTCGGTACGTGCACTTGTAGCACACGCCAACTAAGCTACTTCAAAGGCTACACAATGTCAACCACTGGAGCTCAGATGTCGAACACATCAGATCATCACATCCGGCTCGGCGGCTCCGACGACGACACCGCCTGAGGCGCTCGCCGCAGCGCGACATCGGCCGCCGTGCCCGCGGGTCAACCTCCTGGTCGCCGAGGTCGACGGCGCGATCCGCGCCGCGGTGCTCGGTCGACGGGCGGCGCCGCGATCGCCGATCCCTTCCGCCCCACCGCCGGCCTCCTCGACCTGCTTCGCGCCGCCCGAGCAGGCGCGGCGCTGCACCGGGCGGATGCGGATCATCGCCCGCTCGCACCCGCGCCTCGCCCGGGCTTAGGCGAGAGCCTGCCGGAGGACCGGCTTGCGACTGGCCGCCGCCTCGTCGAGACGGCGCACCGGGGTCGTGTAGGGGGCGTTGCGGAGCGATCTCGGGGTCGTCGCTCGGCCTCGGCGAGGATCGACTCGATCGCCTCGGCGAAGCCGTCGAGCGATTCGCGCGTCTCGGTCTCGGTCGGCTCGATCATCAGCGCCTCGTCGACGAGCAGCGGGAAGTAGATCGTCGGCGGGTGGAAGCCGTAGTCGAGCAGCCGCTTGGCGATGTCGAGCGTCCTCACCTCGAGCTCGCGCTTCGCCGGCGGCCCGAGAGCACGAACTCGTGCATCGGCGCGCGGTCGAAGGCGGTCGGCAGGTACCTCCCGGCGCGCCCCTCGCGCAGCCGCGCCAGCAGGTAGTTGGCGTTGAGCACGGCCGTCTCCGAGGCCTCGTGCGAGGCCGTCGCCGCCGAGGCTGAGCGATGTAGGCGTAGGAGCGGACGAAGACGCCGAAGTTGCCCTGGAAGCCGCGCAGGCGGCCGATCGACTTCGGCGGCGGCGTGGTCGAGGTCGAAGCGCGGCCCGGCGCCGTTGCCGAGCCGCCGGGGCGGCGACGATCCGCGGCGCCGGCAGGAAGGGCGCGATCCGGTCGGAGACGGCGATCGGCCCGGACCCGGGCCCGCCTCCGCCGTGCGGCTGGCTGAACGACTTGTGCAGGTTGACGTGGACGATGTCGAAGCCCATGTCGCCCGGCCGCGAGTGGCCCATGATCGCGTTCAGGTTGGCGCCGTCGTAGTAGAGGGTGCCCCCCGACCTCGTGGACGATCTCGGCGATCTCGGCGATGCGCTCGTCGAACAGGCCGAGCGTGTTCGGGTTGGTCAGCATCAGGCAGGCGACCTCGTTCGTCGGCCTTGGCGCGCAGGTCGTCGACGTCGACGCCGCCGCGCTCGTCGGTCGCGACCTTGACCACCTCGTAGCCGGCCATCGTCACCGTCGCCGGGTTGGTGCCGTGCGCCGTGTCCGGCGGTGAGCACCTTGCGTCCGCTCGCTCGCCGCGGTCGGCGTGGTAGGCGCGGGTGAGCAGCAGCCCGGCGAGCTCGCCGTGGGAGCCGGCCGAGGGCTGCAGGCAGACGTGCGGCAGCCCGCAGATCTCCGACAGCGCGCGCTCCAGGCTCCACATCAGCTCGAGCGCGCCCTGGGCGCGCTTCGGGTCCTGGGCGGGATGCAGCCGCGCGTGCCCGGGAAGCGCCGCGACCTGCTCGTTGAGGCGCGGGTTGTGCTTCATCGTGCACGAGCCGAGCGGATAGGGACCGGTGTCGAGGTCGAAGTTGCGCCGCGAGAGCCGGTTGTAGTGGCGGACGATCTCCGGCTCGGAGACCTCGGGCAGGGCCGGCCCGCGCTCGCGCAGCAGCTTGGCGGGGATCAGCTCCGCGAGCGGCGGCTCGGGCACTCCGGCCGGCGGCACGGATCGCGGCCGCGCGCGCGCCCGCGACCGAGCGCTCGTAGATCGTGGTCACGGCCTCGCGCTGCTGCGGGGTCGGGATCTCAGCCGTCGCGGGAGGGGGCTGGGTAGGGGTGTAGTGGGGCGTCACGCCGGCGCCTCCTCGGTGAGTGGCGTTTCGCTACCGACATCCGGTAGTGAGGCGCCTCTCGCGCTCGCGATCGCCCGGCCGAGTGCGTCGGCGAGGCGGTCGATGCTCCCTCGAGTGCGCCGTTCGGTGATCGCCACCAGGAGCCCGTCCTCGAACTCGGGGTAGTCGCGGGCGAGCGGGTAGCCGGCGGCGATCCCCTCCTCGCTGACGCGGTCGAGGACCGCGGCCACGGGGGCGTCGATGCGGATCGCGAACTCGCGCAGCGACCGGGGCGTCGTGGAGCGGCTCGACCCCGTCGATCGCCGTCAGCCGCTCGCGGGCGTAGGCCGTCCGCCGGACCAGGAGCTCGCCGAGCTCGACGATCCCACGGCGCCCGAGCCAGGCGCAGGTAGACGGTCCCGGCGAGCGCGTTCAGCGCCTGGGAGGTGCAGATGTTGTGGGTCGCCTTCTCGCGGCGGATGTGCTGCTCGCGCGTCTGGAGGGCGAGCACGAAGCCGCGGCGGCCGTCGACGTCGGCGGTCTCGCCGGCGATCCGGCCGGGCATCCGGCGCAGGTGCTCCTCGCCGGCGGCGAAGAACCCGAACGAGGGGCCGCCGAAGTCGAGCCGGTTGCCGAGCGGCTGGCCCTCGCCGACGGCGATGTCGACGCCGCACTCGCCGGGCGGGCGGAGCATCCCGAGCGTGATCGGGTCGACCGCGGCGACGCACAGCGCGCCGGCGTCGTGGGCGACCGCGGCCAGCGCCTCGAGGTCCTCGATCGCGCCGAGGAAGTTCGGGTTCTGGACGAACACGGCCGCGGTCTCGGTCGTCGATCGTGCCGGCGAGCCCGTCCAGCTTCGGTGAGCCCGCCGGCGAGCGGCGACCTCGACCACCTCGGCGTCGAAGCCGCGGGCGTAGGTCCGCAGGGTCTCGCGCGCGTGCGGGTGCAGGCCGCGGGAGACGACCAGGCGCTCGCGGCCCTTGGCCGCGCCGAGCGCCAGGTAGGCGGCGGAGGCGACCGACGACGGCCCCTCGTAGAGCGAGGCGTTGGCGACCGGCAGCCCGGTGAGCTCCGAGATCGCGGTCTGGAACTCGAACATCACCTGCAGGCCGCCCTGCGAGACCTCCGGCTGGTACGGGGTGTAGGGGGTCAGGAACTCCGAGCGCGAGCGTGATCGCGTCGACCAGCGCGGGGACGTAGTGGTCGTACATCCCGGCGCCGAGGAAGCAGGTCTCGGAGTCGGCGTCGGCGTTGCGCGCGCGCGAGCGCTGCCAGGCGGTCGAAGACCTCGCTCTCCGAGAGCCCGTCGGGCAGGTCGAGCGGGCGGCCGAGGCGCAGCTCGGCGGGGATCTCGGCGAACAGCTCGTCGATCGAGCCGACCCCGATCGCCTCGAGCATCGCGGCGCGGTCGGCGTCGGTTGCGGACGTGTAGCGGCTCACCGGATTGAGGCTAGCGACGGCGCCGCATCGTCGGTTCGTCCAGCCGCCACGGGAAGGGTGCCCAGTCGTCGTCACGTCGGCGCCAAGGCTTGCGCCGGAGTCCTCGCGGGTGTTAGGTTCGGCGGGTCAAACTACGAGGTGGCTCGTCACAGGGTCCGCAGGACGCAGGATGCGCCCCCAGATGGAGGTAGTGAATTGAGACACATCAAGCGGCTGGCCTCTCCCGGACTCGATTGTCGCGATGGTGGCGCTGTTCGCCGCACTGTCCAGCGTGGCCGTCGGGCTTCCGGGCAAGAACGAAGTCGAACGGTGGCGACGTCGTCAACAACAGCATCACGGGTAAGGACGTCAAGGAGTCCTCTCTGAAGGGTGTCGAGGGTGAGCGGGGCCCGGCGGGCCAGGAGGGACCCCAGGGACCCCAGGGACCCGCAGGGACCCGCGGGTCCGGCGGGCGGCGGCATCCGGGTACTGATGCAGGCGAGCGGCCCGGCGCCGCTGGTGGATCTCGCAACGATTAGAGGGCAGAGGATCCAGGGTGGCTGCACCGGCGGCTTCCCGGTGCTGCGCTCGCAGACCAACATCGATAACGCGAGCGTCAAGGGTCTCGGTGACGGGGCCGGCGCGGATTTCTACACGGAGGACGATAACTTCGACATCGGCGACACCGTGACTCACACGAACGCCGCCACCCAGGACTCGGCGGTGTTCAACCTCACGTACCTGACGCTGAGCGGCGACGTCGTCACGACGGTGCTGGGCGTCGAGTCGGCCGCCACAGGGTTCGACTGCGTCATCTACGGCACAGCGAGTGCGGCGCCCTAGGAAAGCCGCGACCAACTAGAGGGACTGCACCGGGCGGCGGGCACGGCCCGCCCCGGTTGTGTTTGATCTGCCCGAAATGTCTGCACGAGGCGTCATCGCCGGCCTCTCGTTGATTTCCATCCTCGCTAGCGGGTGTGGCGCGGACGACCCCGCCACGTCCAGCTCGCCGCCGTCCGAGGAGGTGCCGACCGCGATCACTGCGGAGCAGGTGACCGCGCTGGCATTCGACACCCCCAAGGCGGACGTCGTCGACCGCTTGGGACCGCCGCTGAGCCAGGAGGAGATCAAGCCTGAGGGAGTGGTCGCTGAGTGCTATCGGTATCGCGGGCTCGACGAGACCGGCCGGATCGACCCGGATACGGAGTTCCGGCTCTGCTATGACGACCGCGGCCGTCTCAGCTTGAAGTCAACGGCGCCGACCGAGTAGTCGCCGTCACCGAGCGCCGCCTAGCAGCTCCCGGTAGGCGGCGGCGTCGAGCAGGGCGTCGGCCTCGGCGGGGTCGCTGAGCCTGACCTTGACCAGCCAGCCCTCGCCGTAGGGGTCCTCGTTGATCGTCTCCGGCGAGTCGGAGAGCGCGTCGTTGACCGCGGTGACCTCGCCCGAGAGCGGCGCGATCACGTCGGAGACCGCCTTCACCGACTCGACCTCGGCGTAGGCCGCGTCCTTGCTGATCGTCGCGCCGACCTCGGGCGGCTCGTAGAAGACGACCTCGCCGAGCGCGTCCTGGGCGTACCAGGTGATCCCGAAGCGTCGCCTCGTCGCCATCGATCCGCGCCCAGTCGTGCTCGGGGTGGTACTTGAGGTCGTCGGGGTAGGTCTCTCAGGCCAATTCAGGGCTCCTGTCGCTCGGGGTCGTAGAGGGGCTTGGACTCTATGCGCGCGCGCGCGGCGCTTTCCCCGCACGTCGATCTCGACCTCGGTGCCGGGCTCGGCGAGGTCGGCGCGCACGTAGGCCATCCCGATCCCGCCGTCGAGGCAGGGCGAGAGGGTCCCGCTGGTGACGATGCCCGCCGGCTCGCCGGCGACGTCGAGGACCGGGTTGCCCTGCGCGCGGGATCCCCTCGCCGGTGAGCGCGAACGGCGCCAGCCTCTCGGCGGTGCCCGCGGCACGCGCCGCGGCGACCGCGTCGGCGCCGATGAACCCGGTCTCCTCCTTGCAGCACCAGCCGAGCCCGGCCTCGATCGGGTTGCGATCGGTGGAGAGGTCGTAGCCGTAGAGGTGAAAGCAGACCTCGAGCCGCAGCGTGTCGCGGGCGCCGAGCCCGGCAGGGGTCGCGCCCGCCTCGAGCAGCGCGTCCCAGAGCGGTGCCGCCGCGGCAGGGTCGATCAGGATCTCGACCCCGTCCTCGCCGGTGTAGCCGGTGCCGCAGACGAGCGCCTCGCCGGCGCCCGCGACCCCGAGCGGCGGCGGTCCGCATCCGCGTCGGCAGCTCGCCGTCGGCCAGCCCGGCGACGATCGCCCGGGCCTCGGGGCCCTGGACGGCGAGCATCGCCCAGTCGGCGAGCCGATCGGCGACCTCGGCGTCGAAGCCGACCGCATGCTCCCGGAACCAGGCCAGGTCGAGCTCGTGGTTGGCGGCGTTGGTGACGGTCAGGAAGCGGTCGTCGGCGAGCCGGTAGGTGAACAGGTCGTCGAGCACACCCCCGTCGTCGCGGCAGAGCAGCGAGTACTGGGCGCCGCCGACCTCGAGCTTGGCGAGGTCGTTGGTGAGCAGCCGTTGCAGCAGCTCCAGCGCCTGCGGCCCGGAGGTCTCGATCTCGCCCATGTGCGAGACGTCGAAGACGCCGCAGCCCGAGCGCACGGCGAGGTGCTCGGTCGCGGACCCCCGCGTATGGACCGGCATCTCCCAGCCGGCGAACGGGACCAGCTTCGCGCCCGCGTCGACGTGTGCCTCGTAGAGCGGGGTGCGCTTCAGCGCCGTGGCGGACTCCACGGCATCAGGCTATCCCGAGGCCCGGCTCAGCCGCCGCGCAGGAAGGGCGGGACGTCGATGTCGTCGTCGGAGACCTGGAGCTCGCGCCGCTCGCGGTCGCGCGAGCCCGCCGACCCGGCGGGCGCGGCTGCGCTCGCGGACCTGCATCGGCTTGCGGGCCAGCGTCTCGCGAGCCCTCGAACCCGGTCGCGATCACGGTCACCCGGACCTCGTCGCCGATGGCTCGGGTCGATCACGGTGCCGAAGATGATGTTGGCGCCCTTGTCGGCGGTCGAGACGACGATGTCGGCGGCCTCGTTGACCTCGAACAGGTTGAGGTCCTCGGAGCCGGTGAAGTTGAGCAGCATCCCGGTCGCGCCCTCGATCGACTCCTCCATCAGCGGCGAGTTGATCGCCATCTTCGCCGCCTCCTGGGCGCGGTTCTCGCCCGAGGCGGTGCCGATGCCCATCATCGCCGAGCCGGCGTCGGCCATCACCGTGCGGACGTCGGCGAAGTCGAGGTTGATCTGCCCGGGGTGGTGATCAGGTCGGTGATCCCCTGGACGCCCTGGCGAAGGATGTCGTCGGCCATCCGGAACGCCTCCTGGACGGAGGTCCGGCGCTCGACCACCTCGAGCAGCTTCTGGTTCGGGACGATGATCAGCGTGTCGACCTTCGCCGCGCAGCTTGTCGATCCCGTCGAGCGCCTGCTGCATCCGCCGGTTGCCCTCGAACTCGAACGGCTTGGTGACCACGCCGACGGTCAGCGCGCCGATCTCCTCCTTGGCGATCTCGGCGATCACCGGGGCGGCGCCGGTGCCGGTGCCGCCGCCCTCGCCGGCGGTGACGAAGACCATGTCGGCGCCCTTCAGCGCCTCCTTGATGTCGTCGCGCGACTCGGCCGCCGCTCCGGCGCCGACGTCGGGGTTGGCGCCCGCGCCGAGGCCGTGGGTGAGGTTGTGGCCGGCGGCGAGCTTGATGTCGGCCTCGCACGACTGAAGCGCCTGTACGTCGGTGTTGATGGCGATGAACTCGACGCCCTTGAGCCCGGCGTCGACCATGCGGCTGACCGCGTTCGTGCCGCCGCCGCCGGCTCCGACGACCTTGATCACCGCGAGATAGGACGACTCGACCATTTCTCCCGTTCCTCAGTTGACCCAAATCCGTTACGAGATTCCGTCCGAGGCTGAAGGCAAACTTGAGTGTTTCCGCTCACAGCAGCCTAGACGTGAGGGCGACGCTAGGGCATTGTGGCGTCCGTGTCAATCCGGGGACGGCGGCGCGGCACGGAATCGTGCACGCGGTCGAAAGACTCGACTCTCGGGTCGAGGGTTCACATATCCCGCTAAACGGCCTCGAGCTCAGGCTGCGCTGAGGGCTCGGCCGGCACCGCCGACGGCCGGGCGCTCGGGCACGCGGACGTCGAGATAGGTGAGCGAGGTCGAGCTTCGGGTCGGCGAGCACCGCCGCGGCGGCCGCCCACTTCTCCGCCGCGCGCGGCGCCGTTGCCGAACCGGACCGGGATCCCGCCGCGCAGGGTCACCTCGACGCCGTACTCGTCGCCGTAGTCGACCTCCTCGATCAGCGGGCCGCAGCGGCTCGGGCGTCGCGCCGAGCGATCAGCGCCTGCTGCAGCGGCGTCGCCCTCGAGCGCGCCGCCCGGCGGCAGCTCGCGTCGATCTCGAGCACCGGCAGGTCGGCTCCCTCGTCGACCTCGACCCCGGCGAGCAGGGTGCCGTCGGCGGCCACGGGGACCTGGCCGTGCCGGCCTCGACCAGCAGCGCCGGCGGACGCTCGATGACCTCGATCCGCATCCCGTGCGGGAAGTTGGGGTCGACGGTGACCGACTCGACCGTCGGAAAGGCCGGCGCCGCCTCTCGATCGCCGCCCGGGTCGGCGTGCAGGGTCGTCTGCCGCTCGCGACCCGGGTGAGCTCGGCGACGATCCGCTCGCGGTCGCCGCTCGCGACCCCGACGACCTCGACGTCGGTGACCGCGACCAGCGAGGAGTCGCGCAGCCAGAGCAGATAGCCGCCGGCGACGACGGCGCCGAGGATGGCGACGACGGCGAGCCGGTAGCGCCAGCGCAGGGACGTGAAGGCGCCGCGCAGGGCTCGCAGCGGACGCGGGCGCGACCAGCGGCGGCCGCTCGCGCGGCGCGCCTTGCGCGCAGCCGGGCGGCGGCGCGCGGGCTTGGCGGCGGCGCGCGTCCGGGCCGTCGTGCGCTTGGTCGCGCGCTTGGTCGCGGCGGGCCGCTTCGCGGTGCGCCTCTTCGCGGCCGGCTTTCGTCGCCGGCTTCTTGGTCGTCGCTTGGCCGCCGCCGGCTTCTTCGTCTGCGCTTCGGCGCCGCCGAGCGCTTCGCGGCGGGCTTCCTCGCGCCGCGCTTCGCCGCGGGCCGGCGGCGTTTAGCGGCAGGGGTAGCGGCCCGGGATCGGCTCATCGGTGAGAGATTCACCCCGCGCGCCCGCGCTCCTGCCCGGCCCCGGGCGGGCGCCGGTCTAAAGGCTCCAGTCGGCGGGCCACTCGACCGCGCCGAGCAGCTGGACCTCGGGCTCGAGCTCGATCCCGAACGCCTCGTGGACGCGCCGGCGTCCGGCGGCCATCACCGCGAGCACGTCGGCGGTGGTCGCCTCGCCGGTGTTCTCGACGAAGTTCGCGTGCTTCGGCGAGAGGCGGGCGCCGCCGACCTGCAGGCCCGCGCACCCGGCCGCCTCGAGCAGCTGGCCGGCGGTGCGGCCCCCGGCCGCGTCGGCCTCGGGGTTCTTGAAGGTCGAGCCGAAGGTCTTGATCCCCGACGGCTGCGCCTCGCGGCGCTTGTCGCGCATCTCGGCCAGGGTCGCCTTGACGGCGCCGGATCGGCCTCGGCGAGCGCGAACGAGGCCCGCGAGACGACCTCGCCCGGGCGCCAGGTTCGAGCGCCGGTAGTCGAACCCGAGCTGCTCGGGCGCGTCGCCGGTCGACTCCCGCGGCGGTGCAGACGTCGACCCACTCGAGCACCCGGGCGAGCTCGCCGCCGTAGGCGTTGGCGTTCATCCGCACGGCGCCGCCGACGGTGCCGGGGATGTTGATCCCGAACTCGAGCCCGGTCAGCCCCCAGCCGGCGATCTTCGCCGCCGCCGACGGCAGGCGGACGCCGCCGCCGCAGACGACCCGGTCCCGTCGCGCTCGAGCTCGGCCAGCTCGCCGGCGAGCTTGAGCACCAGGCCGGCGACGCCGGCGTCGGCGACCAGCAGGTTCGACCCCGAGCCGACGACCTCGACCGCGATCCCCTCCGTCTCCGCCCACGCAGCAGCTCGACCAGCTCGGCCTCGGATCGCCGGCCGCGCGAAGCAGCTCGGCGTCGCCGCCGGCGCGCACGGTCGTCAGCCGCGCGAGCGGGTAGTCGCGCTCGACCCCGGCGCGGAAGGCGCTCACGCCGCTCCTCGCACCAGCGCCTCGGCGAGCTCGTGAGATGTCCCCCGCGCCGATCGTCACCAGCAGGTCGCCCTCGCGAAGCCGCGGCGCGAGCGCGCGCTCGGCGGTCGGCGACGTCGCGCAGCCAGAGCACCGGGCCGCGCCGCCGGCGTGGTCGGCGGCCGCGCGGGCGACGTCGAGGCCGCTGACCCCGGCGAGCTCGCCGACCGGCTGCTCGCGGGCCGCGTAGACGTCGAGCACGCCGACCTCGTCGGCGGCGGCGAGCGCGGCGCCGAAGCGCGGCGCGAGCGCCTTGGTGCGCGAGTACAGGTGCGGCTGGAAGACCGCGATCAGCCGCTCGGGCTCGAGCTCGCGCAGCGCCTCCAGCGTCGCCGCGACCTCGGTCGGGTGATGGGCGTAGTCGTCGTAGATCTCGGCGCCCCGAGCGGCTCCCCTTGCGCTCCTGGCGGCGCACGATCCCGGGGAACCCGGCGAGCGCGGCCGCCGCCGGGTCGAGCGTCGAACCCGGCGAGCTCGACCGCTGCCAGCGCGGCGCGGGCGTTGAGCAGGTTGTGGCGGCCCGGAACCCGCAGGCCGAGCTCGGGCCGGGCCGGGGCGCTCGGCGTCGAAGCGCAGAGCGCGCCCGCCGGGGACGGCGGCGGCGACCGCGTCGAGCTCCGGGTCCGTCAGCGCCGCGACCGCGGCGGCGGAGCCGGCGAAGCGGCCGAACGCCTCCAGCAGCTCCGCCCGCGAGCCCCAGCGCGAGTGGTGGTCGAGCTCGACGTTGGTGACCACCGCGACCTCGGGCCGCGAGCTCGAGGAAGCTGGCGTCGGACTCGTCGGCCTCGGCGACCACCCACTCCCCCGCCCCCCAGCCGGCGTTCGCCGGCCCGCCCCCGGGGCCGGCGCCGGGCAGCTCGCCGCCGATCAGGAACGCGGGGTCGGCGCCCGTCGCCCGCAGCGCGTGCACCAGCATCCCCGCGGTGGTCGTCTTGCCGTGGGTGCCCGAGACCGCGATCAGCCGCCGCAGCGAGCAGAGCTCGGCGAGCAGCTCGCCGCGATGGATGACCCGCTGACCGCGCTCGCGCGCCCGGGCCAGCTCCGGGTTGTCGTCGGCGATCGCGGTCGAGACGACGACCTCGGCGCCCTCGGGCACCTGCGCGGCGTCGTGGCCGACCCGCGGCTCGAGCCCGGCCGCCCGCAGCCGCGACAGGTACGAGCTCTCGGCGCGATCGGAGCCGGTCACCCGGGCCCCGAGCTCGCGCGCAGACCAGCGCCAGGCCGCTCATCCCGGCGCCGCCGATGGCGATGAAGTGCAGCTCGCGCCCGCTCCAGTCGGGATTGCTCATCGCGACACAGGGTTGCCGATCGCGCCCAGCAGCTCGGCCGCGACCCGCTCGGCGGCGTCGGGGCGCGCGAGCGCGGCGGCGGCCGAGCCCATCGCCTCGAGCCGCGCTGGGTCGCGCGAGCAGCTCCGCGGCCAGCGCCCGCAGCCGCTCGGGCTCGAGCTCCGCGTCCTCGATCACCACCGCGGCGCCGCCCGCGGCCATCCAGGCGGCGTTCGCGTGCTGGTGGCGGCCCGAGTCGCGTACGGGTAGGGCACGAGGATCGACGGGCGCGCGGCGGCGGCGATCTCGAAGATCGAGCCGCCGGACCGCGCCAGCACCAGGTCGCAGGCGGCGAGCGCGTCGGCGAGCGTGGGCTCGTACTCCAGCAGCGTGTAGCGGTCGGGGTGCGCGGCGGCCGCGAGGGCGGCGCGCCAGCTCGGCGTGGTCGCGGCTGCCGCTGATGTGGAGGACGTGGAAGTCGCGCCCGGCGCCGGCCGGGCCGGCAAAGGCCTCGACGGCGCCGAAGTTGATCGAGCGCGCGCCCTGGCTGCCGCCGAAGACGAGCAGGCAGCGATCGTCGGCGCGCGATCCCGAACCGATCGCGGGCGCGCCCGCGGTCGGCCGCGACGATCGCGGCCGGGACCGGGCGGCCGGTGACCAGGTAGCGGTCGTCGTCGAGGCCCTCGATCGGGAACGCGAGGCAGACCCGGCGGGCGCGGCGGGCGAGCATCCGGTTGGTGAGCCCGAGGTGGCGATCGGCCTCGGTCAGGACCAGCGGCAGGCCGAGCCGCAGCGCGGCAATGCCCGCCGGGCCGGCGACGTAGCCGCCGCCGCCGAGCACGGCCTGGGCGCCGCGCTCGCGCAGCGCCCGCCGCGCCGCGGGCACCGCGGCGGCCGCCAGCCGCAGCGAGCCGGCCGCCCGGACCGGGTTGCGGCGGTCGAGGCCGCGGACGCGCAGGAGGTCGATCTCGTAACCGGCCGCGGGAACGACCTCGGCCTCGGCGCGGTCGGCCGCGCCGAGGAAGGAGACCTCGGCGCCCTCAGCCCGAAGCGCGTCGGCGACGGCCAGCGCCGGAACGACGTGCCCCGCGGTCCCGCCCGCCGCGATCACGACTGTTGGCACTTCGGACACTGCTTCTCGAGCTCCTCGCGGGCGCGGAGCGGGCGCTTCGCCCGGCCGTGCGGCCGCCGTCGACGACGCGCAGTCTCCCACCGCCGCTCGACGGCTTGGCGGCGGAGCCGGCGCTGCCGCCGCGCGAGACGTTGAGCAGCAGGCCGACGGCGGCGAGCATCACCAGCATGCTCGCGTTGCCGTAGGAGACGAACGGCAGCGGCACCCCGGTCAGCGGCGCGAGGCCGAAGACGGCGAGCAGGTTGACCAGCGCCTGGACCAGGACCAGCGAGGTCAGCCCGGCGGCGAGCAGCTTGCCGTAGCGGTCGCGCGCCGACTGGGCGATCCGGAAGCCGGCGTAGCCGAACAGCCCGTAGAGGCCGACCAGGCAGGCGATCCCGACCATCCCGAGCTCCTCGCCGATCACCGCGGCGATCATGTCGGTGTGGGCCTCGGGCAGGTAGAAGGCCTTCTGCAGGCTCTCCCCCAGCCCGACCCCGAAGAGGCCGCCGGAGCCGAGCGCGATCTTCGCCTGGATCAACTGGAAGCCGGCGCCGCCGGGGTCGCCGCCGGGATCGAGGAAGGAGGTGATCCGGGCGACCCGGTAGGGCTCGATGATCACCGCAAGGCCGACGATCGCCGCCGCCGCGGCGGCGAGCAGGGCGATGTCGCGCAGCTGCGCTCCGGCGCCGACGAGCAGCGCGGTGATCACCAGGCAGGTGACCAGCGCCGTGCCCAGGTCGCCCACCCCGACGATCAGGACCGCGAGGCCGACCACCCCGAGCACCGGCATGAGCCGCCCGACACCGCCCTTGACGATCTCCGGGCGGGTCGCGAGCAGCTGGGCGGCGAACAGGATCAGCGCGATCTTCATCAGCTCCGAGGGCTGGATCTGGACCGGCCCGGCGGCGAGCCAGGCTCGGGAGCCGTTGACCTCGACGCCGACTCCCGGCACCATGACCGCGAGACAGAGGAAGATCGCGCCGCCGAGGATCAGCGGCGTCAGCGGGCGCAGCGCCTTGACCCCGCCGCGGGCGAGCAGGTGCATGACGACGAGCCCGATCGCGCCGAAGATCAGGGTGCGCTTGAGGTAGTAGGCGCTGTCGCCCGACTCGCCCAGCAGCGAGGTGGTCGAGCTGGCGCTGAACACCATCACCACCCCGAACGCGAGCAGGCAGAGGGTCGCGGTCAGCAGCAGCGAGTACTCGATCGGCGCCGAGGCCTTCTTCATCGAAGCTCCGCGACCAGGGCTCGGAAGTGCTCGCCGCGCTGCTCGAAGTCGCGATAGGCGTCGAAGCTGGCGCAGGCCGGCGCCAGCAGGACGACCTCGCCCGCGGCGGCGTCAGCGGCCGCGGCGCGAACCGCCTCGGCGAGCCCGGCGAAGCGGGCGTGTGGCACGCCGGTCTCCCAGGCGGGCCGGAGGTCGCGCTCGATCCGCTCGGCCGCCTCGCCGATCAGGTAGCAGCCGGCGCACCGCTCGGCGACCGGCTCCGCGAGCGTCTCAAACCGCTCGCCCTTGAGCGAGCCGCCGAGGATCACCCGCACGCCGCCATCGAACGCGCGCAGCGCCGCGGCGGCGGCGGTGGCGTTGGTCGCCTTCGAGTCGTTGACGTAGAGCACCCCGTCGATCTCATCGACGCGCTCGAGCCGGTGCGGGACGCCGGCGAAGCTGCGCAGGCCCGCGGCGATCGCCTCGCGCCCGATCCCGAGCGCCTCGGCGGCGCAGGCCGCGGCGGCCGCGTTCTCGGCGTTGTGCGGCCCCGGCAGCGCGAACGGGAGCTCGCCGACCCGCGTGGAGAAGTCGACCTTGCGCCCACCGCCGGGGATCCCGACCCCGGCGAGCCCCGGGTCGGCGCCGTTGTAGACGGCGACGTCGCCCTCGGCCTGGTTGGCGAACAGCCGCAGCTTCGCGTCCCGGTAGCGCTCCAGGCTCCGGTGACGGTCGAGGTGGTCGGGGGCGACGTTGAGCAGCACCCCGCACTCGGGCGCGAAGGCGTCGGCGTCCTCGAGCTGGAAGCTCGACGCCTCGCAGACGATCGTCGCCCCGGCGCCGACCTCGCCGACCAGCGAGGCCAGCGGCCTGCCGACGTTGCCGGCGACGGCGACCGGCTCGCCGGCGCTGCGCCAGACGTGGCCGAGCAGCTCGGCGACGGTGGTCTTGCCGTTGGTCCCGGTGACGGCCACGAAGCGGTTCGGCAGCAGGCGCCAGGAGAGCTCGAGCTCGCCGATCACCGGCAGCCCCCGGGCACGCGCGGCGACGATCGCCGGCGCGGTCGCCGGCACTCCCGGGCTCTTGACCACGCAGCGGACCCGCTCGACCTCCGCTTTTCCGTCCCCATCCAGGATGATTTCGACGTCCGCCCCCTCCAGCCCTGCCGCGCCCGCGGGCGATCCGGAATCAACCCCGATCACGCGCTCCGAGCGCTCGGCCAGCACGCGCACCGCCGCCTGCCCGGAGCGCGCCAGGCCGACGACCAGGAACGGGCCGCCGGGCAGCGGCGGGCGGGGCTTGCGATCGGGGTGCTCGGGCATCGGGAGTAGTTTCGCTTCGGGCGTGCCCGCTACCTTCCCTGGGTCATGACCGACGGCCAGGAATCGAAGCTCAAGCGCGCCTCCGGCAAGACCGGGCGGTTCGTGCTCGAGATCGCCGCCGCGGTCGTGATCGGCGCCGGCGTGCCGCTGTTCTGGATCTGGGTCGGCTCCCTGATCCAGGAGTCGCGCGGTGCCCAGAACGTCGAGGGCTCGACCGCCGCGATCCTGTTCATCGGCATCCTGATCAGCTACGTCGTCATCCTGATGATCGCCGGCGCGATCCAGTCCCGCAGCCAGGGCGAGCAGGAGCGGGCGCCGGCGCGCTACCCCTGGAACCGCAGCATGCGCGACGAGCCGTACCGCCCGGGGACCAACAAGCTGACCCCGGTGGAGGCCGTCTTCGTCGGCACCGCGGTGGTCGCCTCGGTCGGGATGCTGATCTGGTTCTTCGCCTTCGCCGGCTCGCCGCTGCCGACCTGAGCGGGCCGTGTTCGAGGCCGAGCACAGCGAGCGCACGAGCGCGCCCGCGAGCGCGGTCTGGGCCCGCTGGGCAAAGCCCGCCCGCTGGGCGGACTGGGACTCGCGGGTGCAGCGCGCGAGCCTGGCCGAGCCCGCGACGGAGCTCGCCGAGGACGTTCAGGTGCACGTGAAGCTGCGCAAGGGCGGCACCGTGCGCCAGCGGGTGACCGCGCTGGAGCCCGGCAGGAGGCTGGTGACGGAGTACCAGCTGCCGGGGGCCCGGGTCGGCCACGAGCACGTGGTCGACCCGCGCGGCAGCGGCTGCGAGGTCACCCACCGCCTCTACGTGGACGGGCCGATGTCGGGCCTCTGGTCGCTGATGCTGAGCCGGCGAAAGCTGCGCGATGCGGTCGCCGGCTTCACCGACGCCGCCTGAGCGGCGAGCGCCTCAACTCCCGATGGAGTTCTGGTAGAGGACGTAGCCGATCCCGGAGCAGACCGCGGCGACGATCCAGAAGCGGAGCATGATCTTCGTCTCCGACCAGGCGAGGAGCTCGAAGTGGTGGTGGACCGGGGCCATCAGCAGCACGCGGCGGCGGAACATCTTGAAGCTGATCACCTGGACGGCGACCGAGAGCGCCTCGATCACGAAGATCCCGCCGAGGATGATCAGCAGCAGCTCGGTCTGGGTCATCACCGCGAAGGCGCCGATCGCGCCCCCCAGGCCGAGCGAGCCGGTGTCGCCCATGAAGATCGAGGCGGGGAAGGCGTTGAACCACAGGAAGCCGATCGAGGCGCCGACGAAGCAGCCGGCGAGCAGCGCGAGGTCCGCCTGGCCGTTGGTGATCGTGATCGCCATGTAGGCGAGCAGGACGATCGCGCAGGAGCCGGCCGCGAGGCCGTCGAGGCCGTCGGTGAGGTTGACCGCGTTCGAGGCGCCGGCGATGACGAGGAAGACGAACAGCAGGTAGAGCACGGGGCCGAGGTAGATCTGCGTGTCGAAGATCCGCGACTCGAGCACCGGGTCGAGGCCGAGCTCGTCGTAGGCGACCCACCACAACGCCAGGGCCAGCGCGATCTGGGCGAGCAGCTTGTAGCGGGCCGAGAGCCCGAGCGAGCGGCGCTTGGAGATCTTGATGAAGTCGTCGGCGAAGCCGAGCGACGCGCAGCCGAGCGCGACCCCGAAGACCGCGAGGCTGGCGGTGTCGCGATCCGAGAGCACCAGGTAGGGGACGGCGATCGCGAGGAAGAGGATCAGCCCGCCCATCGTCGGCGTGCCCGCCTTCGCGTGGTGCTCCTGCGGCCCCTCCTCGCGGATCTGCTGGCCGAACTCCCTCACCCGGAGGAAGTCGATGAACTTGGGCCCGAGGAAGATCGTGATCAGCATCGCCGCCATCCCGGCGATCAGCACCTCGCCGCGGTCGATCGCCGTCGAGGCGATCTCGCCGATCTCGACCTGGGCGGCGGTCATTCCCCGCCTTCGCCGCCGAGCCGGGCGCGCAGCCCGTCGGTGAACGCCTCGAGCCCGACCGAGCGCGAGCCCTTGACTAGCAGCGCGTCACCCTCGCCGAGCATCCCGGCGACGACCTCGACCGCCGCGCGCGCGTCCGGCGCCCACTCGTCCGGCGCGTAGTCGCGGGCGAGCTCGCCGACGCCCGACCAGGGCCTCGATCCCGAGCTCGCGCGCGTGGGCCGCCGCCTCGCGGTGGTAGCCGGGGCCGTCCGGGCCGAGCTCCGCCATCCCGCCGAGCACGGCGATCCGCCGACCGGCGGGCTCGAGCGACGCGAGGTGGTCGAGCGCCGCGGGCATCGAGATCGGGTTGGCGTTGTAGCAGTCGTTGACGAGCACGGAACCTGCGGGCAGTCGGACCAGCTCGCCGCGCAGCCGCGAGAAGGATATGCGCGGCGCCCGACGTGCCATCGCCTCGAGATCGGCGCCGAGCGCGACCCCGATCGCGACCGCGCAGGCGGTGTTGGCGAGGTTGTGGGCCTCGGTGAACGGCAGCTCGAACGTCGCCTCTCCCGCGGGGGTGACGAGCTCGGCGCGCAGGCCATCGCCCGTGCGCTCGTGCTCGCGGACGAAGACGTCGCCGCCCGGGCCGAAGGTGATCGTCTCGAGGCGCGCGGCCAGGTGCGGCTCGAGCGCCTCGGCGTCGGCCGGCACCACCGCGCGCCCGTCGTCGCCGAGCCCCGCGAGGATCTCGGCCTTGGCCTCGGCGATCGCCTCGACCGTGCCGAGCAGCTCGAGGTGCACGGGGCCGACGTTGGTGATCGCGGCCACGTCGGGCTCGGCGATCTCGCAGAGCTCGGCGATCTGCCCCATCCCCCGCATCGCCATCTCGAGCACCAGCAGCTCGGTTTCGGCCGGGGCCGCGCAGATCGTCAGCGGCAGCCCGATCTCGGTGTTGTAGTTCTCCGGGCTCGCGTGCACGCGGCCGGGGAGCAGCGCCCTGGCGATGTCCTTGACCGACGTCTTGCCGGTCGAGCCGGTGATCCCGACGACCGGGCAGCCGAGCTCTCGGCGCCAGCTGCGAGCGAGGCGCTGCAGGGCCGCCAGCGGGTCGGGCGCGGCGAAGACCCATCCGCCCGCGCCGTCCTCGGCCCCGGCCCCGGCCAGCTGGCCGCGCGCTCGGGCGTCGACGACCGCGCCCCAGGCTCCCGCGGCGAGCGCCGCCGCCGCGTGCTCGCCGCCGTCGGACCGCTCGCCCCGAAGGCCGAAGAAGAGGTCGCCGGGGCCGGCCTCGCGCGAGTCGATCACCGCCCGCTCGGGGTGCCCGCCGGCGCCCTCGCGGGCGATCTCGCCGCCGAGCCTCGGCGGCGATCCGGTCCGGCGCCGAGCGCGATCACTGATTCACGGCGGCGAGCGCGAGCAGCTCGCTCGCGGGCGACGTCGCGGTCGTCGAAGGGGATCTTGCGCCCGTGCTCGAACTCCTGGCCCTGCTCGTGGCCCTTGCCCGCGATCACCACCGTGTCGCCCGGGCTCGGCCTCGCGCAGCCCGAGCGCGATCGCCGCCCGGCGGTCGGGCTCGACCTCGACCCTCGCGCCGCCCGCGCCGATGCCCTCGCGGATCTCGGCGATGATCGCCTCGGGGTCCTCCGAGCGCGGGTTGTCGGAGGTGACCACGGCGACGTCGCAGAGCCGGTCGGCGACCGCCCCCATCAGCGGGCGCTTCTCGCGGTCGCGGTCGCCGCCGCAGCCGAAGACGCAGATCAGGCGCCGGTCCGGCGCGGTGATCTGCCGCGCCGCGACGAGCACGTTCTCGAGCGAGTCGGGGGTGTGGGCGTAGTCGACGAGGACCGCGAACGGCTGGCCCTCGTCGACCGGCTCGAAGCGGCCCGGCACGCGCTCGGCGTCGGCGAGCGCGGCGACCGCGTCGCCGAGCCCGATCCCGAGCGCCAGCGCGCAGCCGATCGCGCAGAGGGCGTTCTCGACGTTGAAGCGCCCCGGCAGCGGCAGCGCGACCGCGACCTCGCCGTCGGCGGCGGCGAGCCTGAAGCTGCGAGCCGGAGGCGTCGAAGCGCAGGTCCGAGCGCCCGCAGGTCGGCGCGCTCGGCGCCGGATGGCCGAGAAGGTGATCGCCTCGAACTCGGCCGCGAGCTTGTCGCCGTAGGGGTCGTCGATGTTGACCACCCGGCGCTCGGCGCGGGTGTGCTCGAACAGCCGCCGCTTGGCGAGGAAGTAGTCCTCCATGTCGGCGTGGAAGTCGAGGTGGTCCTGGGTCAGGTTGGTGAACGCGCCGACCGCGAACCGGATCCCGTCGGTGCGATTGAGGCTCAGCGCGTGCGAGGAGACCTCCATCGCGCAGGCGCGGTCGCCGGCGTCGGCCATCCGGCGGAAGGTCGCCTGCAGGTCGATCGCCTCCGGGGTGGTGCGCTCTACCTGCTCGTCGATCCCGCCGACGACCCGCTTCACCGTCCCGAGCAGGCCGGTCCGGATCCCGGTGCGCTCGAGGATGTGGCGGACAAGGAAGGCCGTCGTCGTCTTGCCGTTCGTGCCGGTGATCCCGACCACGCTGAGCTCGGCCGTCGGGATCGCCGTAGAAGCGCACGGCCGCGTGCGCCATCGCCGCCCGCGCGTCGCCGACCACCGCCTGGACCACGAACGGCTCCAGCTCGAGCCGGCGCTCGACCACCACCGCGGTCGCCCCCGCCTGCACCGCCAGCGGGCGCGAACTCGTGCCCGTCGGCCGTGAACCCGGGGACGGCGAAGAAGAGCGCTCCCGGGCCCCGCCTCGCGGCTGTCGAGGCGAGGGCGGTGATCTCGGTCGTCGAATCGCCGACGATCTCGACCACGTCGGCGCCGGCGAGCAGCTCACGAAGCTCCATCGGGCGATTATTGCTGGGGAATGCGCAGGTAGGGCAGCGCGAACCGGGCGATCTCGCCGAAGGCGGGGGCGGCGACGGTGCCGCCGTAGTAGTCGCCCCTCGGGTTGTCGACGACGATCGCCACCAGCAGCTGCGGGTCCTGGGCCGGGGCGAAGCCGACGAACGAGGCGACGAAATCGGTCTCCGAGTAGGTCCCGGTCTCGGGATCCACCTTCTCCGCCGTGCCGGTCTTGCCGGCCAGCGTGTAGCCGGGCACGCTCACCTCCTCGGCGGTGCCGCCCGGCGCGAGCACACCCTCGAGCATCGTCCGGATCTCGCTCGCCGTCTGACGGCTGATCACCCGCGTGCCCGGCTCCTCCGCCATCGGCTCGCCGTCCTCGGCGGAGACCAGCCGCGGGACGCGCAGCACCCCGCCGTTGGCGATCGCGGCGTAGCCGGCGGCCATCTGCATCGGCGTCACCGAGAGCCCCTGGCCGATCGGCAGGTTGCCCATCGTCGATCCCGAGTACTCGTCGACCTCGAGCACGATCCCCCGCTCCTCGCCGGGGAACTGGACCCCGGTCGGCTCGCCGAAGCCGAACTTGCGGATCCACTTGTCGAAGTCGGTGGCGCCGAGCTCGAGCCCGATCTTGACCGCGCCGACGTTCGAGGACTGGGCCAGGATGTCGGCGACCGAGAGGCTGAGGTAGCCGCGCGCGTGCGACTCCTCGATCACCCGGTCGGCGACCTGGATCGTCGGCGGCAGGTCGAACATCGTCGCGGGCGTGACCAGCCCCTGCTCCAGCGCCCCGGCGACGGTGAACGCCTTGAAGGTCGAGCCCGGCTCGTAGGTGAACCCGGTGGCCATGTTGGCGAGCTCCTGCGGGGTCGCGCCCGCGGGGTCGGAGGGATCGAAGCCGGGCCAGTTGGCCATCGCGAGGACGTCGGAGGAGCGAGGGTCCATGACGATCGCGGTGGCGCCGTCGGGGGTGTAGGTCTGGCCGACCTCGGCCAGCACGCGCTCGGTCTCGGCCTGCAGCGCGGCGTCGAGGGTGAGCTCCAGGTCCGACCCGGTCCCGGCGGCGGCGACGGTGTCGCGCTCGAGCTCGTCGCCGAGTGCGTCGCGGGTCACCTCGCGCTCGCCGTCGGCGCCGTGGAGGAGCTCGTCCTCGGAGGACTCGAGCCCGGTCAGGCCCTGGTTCTCGATCCCGATCGTGCCGATCACCTGCCCCGCGAGCTCGCCCTGCGGGTAGATGCGGCGGCTGTCGGGGAGCATCCCGATCCCGGCCAGGTCGAGCTGCTCGACCTGCTCGGCGTCGGGGAGGTCCACCTTGCGGGCGATGTACTCGAACCCCGAGTTGCGATCGGCGAGGCTCTCGAGGACCTCCTCCTGGTCGAGGTCGAGGACCTTGGCCAGCTTGTGCGCGGCCTCCTCCGGGTCCTCGACCTGGTACGGGGTCGCGAACACCGTCGCGGCGTCCTCGGAGACGGCAAGCTCGCGCCCGGCGCGGTCGTAGATCGTCCCCCGCGAGCCCGGCACGACCACGGTCTCGATCTGCTGGCCCTGGGCCTCGGCGCTGAGCGAGCCGCCGGTGACGCCCTGGACCCAGACCGCGCGGATCAGGACCAATCCGAGCAGGACCACCGAGGCGGCGAACAGCAGCCCGACGCGGCGGTCGATCAGGCTCACGGCGCGCCGACCGCTCCGGCCGTCGCCGTGGGCTCGGTGGCCGGGGGGACGGCCTCCGCCGGAGCGACCGGCGCGGCCTCGACGGGCGCCGTCTCCACCGGGGCCGTCTCGACCGGGGCCGTCTCCACCGGCGCGGTCTCGACGGGTCGACCGCCGCTCGACCGGGGCGGTCTCCGGCGCCACGTACTCGGTGGGCGCGACGACCGGGGCGCGCCGCCGGTACCGGTGAGCTCGCCGTTGGCGAGCCGCTCGGCCGCGGTCTTCGCGTCGGCCGGTGAGGCATCGAGGTAGCGGATCGAGCCCGCGGTCGGCATCACCAGGCCGAGCTGCGCGGCGACGGCCTGAATCTCCGAGTTCGAGAGCGTGCCGGCGATCTGCGCGCGCAGGGTCGAGTTCTGGCGCCGCAGGGCGTCCGCGGCCTGGCCGGCGGTGCTCGACGAGGCGCTGAAGCTGAGCGCCATCACGTTGAGCCCGACGATCCCGACCAGGAGGGTGCCCAGGAGCCCGATCCACAGCCGTCCGCGAGTGAGCCAGACGAACAGCCCGGAGTCGGCGATCCCGCCGACGGCGCCGGCCGCGGCGGCGACCGGCACGAAGCTCGTCGTCCTCCGCACGGCCGGCTTTCGCGCCGCAGCGGCGCGCGTGGCCGGCGCGCGCCGCCGGGCGGGCGTGCGCCGCGCCGGCGCCGTGGTTCTCGCTGTCGCCGTCCCCGCCATCGCTATCTCCGCGGAGATTCGTCCCCTGAGCGGGTACTTCCTGCGTCGCCCAGCTTTCTCGCCACCCGCAGGCGGGCCGAGCGCGAGCGCGGGTTACGCTCGATCTCCGCCTCGGTCGGCTTGACCGCGCGGCGCGAGAGCAGCTCCGCCTCCGGCTCGTGCCCGCAGACGCAGACCGGGAGCTGCGGCGGGCAGACGCAGCCGCGGGCGAGCTCGGTGAACAGGCGCTTCACGCGCCGGTCCTCGAGCGAGTGAAACGAGATCGCCCCGAGGCGCCCGCCGGCGGCGAGCATCCCCCAGCCGGCCTCGAGGCCGCGGTCGAGCGAGTCGAGCTCGCCGTTGACGGCGATCCTGAGCGCCTGGAAGGTCCGCTTCGCCGGATGCCCGCGGCCGAAGCGGTAGGCCGGCGGGACGGCGGCCCGGATCGCCTCGACCAGGTCGCAGGTGGTCTCGAGCGGGCGTCGACGGGCGATCTCGGCCGCGATCGAGCGCGCGTGGCGCTCCTCGCCGAGCTCCCGGATCGTCGTCTCGAGCCGCTCCGCGGGCCACTCGTTGACGAGCTCGAGCGCGGTCAGCGGCTGGGCCGGGTCCATGCGCATGTCGAGCGGCGCGTCGTAGGAGTAGGAGAAGCCGCGCTCCCAGTTGTCGAGCTGCAGCGAGGAGATCCCGAGGTCGAGGACGATCGACGTCGGGCCGGGCGCCCTCGCCGGCGAGCCGGGCGAGCACGTCGGCGTAGTCGCCGCGCTCGAACCGCGACTCGCAGCCGAGCTCAGGCTCGAGCTCCGCGAAGCGCGCCGCCGCGGCCGGGTCGCGGTCGATCGCGAGCAGCGTGCCGGTCGGGCCGATGCGCTCGGCGGCGAGCCGGGCATGGCCGCCGCCGCCGAAGGTGCAGTCGACGACCAGGTCGCCGGGCCGGGGATCGACGAGGGCGATCAGCTCCGGGGCGAGGACCGGGACGTGCTCGGCGGGCATGTAGGTGAGTGTGGCCATCTCGCTACGCCGAGAGCTCCTCGGCGAGCTGGTCGGCCTGCCGCTCGAGCTCGGCGTAGTGCTCGGTCCAGCGCTCGGCGTTCCAGAGCTCGATGTGGTCGCCCACCCCGACCACCATGCAGGGCCCCTCGAGCCCGGCGTGCTCGATCAGGTGCTTGGCGAGTCGCACGCGCCCGGCCGAGTCGAGCTGACTCGTCGGAGGCGGAGGCGTTGAAGCGGCGGTACATCATCCGCCCCTTGCTGCCGAGCCGGTTGAGGTCGGCGAGGAAGCGCGCGCTCCAGTCGTCATAACCCTGCGCCGAGAAGACCTCGACGCAGGGGTCGAGCCCGGCGACGAGAACGACTCCATCCGAGAGCGGGCCGCGCCAGCGCGCCGGGACCGTGAGCCGGTCCTTGGCGTCGAGGTTGTGCTCGTATTGCCCGCGGAAGGCTGTTGACATGAAAGCGGAGAGGCCGCGGAAGAAATCTGGACCGGAGTGGCGAGGTGGGAGGAGCCTCACCACCCCGGTCCCTGGGTCAACTCGTTGGGCCACGCTAACCCACTTCAACCCACTTTGCAACACAACCAATGCGCGGCATTGGACCCGATCCGTCGGACGGACTTGCTACCCCGTCACTCGGTGGGACCGCTTTCCCCCATGCCCAAGCGGCTTTCGGCACCCCCTCACGGCCCGGATCGGCCCGCCGGGGTCACGCCGCAGCTGCAAGCTCGCTTGCAGGCGGATGTAGGGTGCGCGCGATGACCGGCGCTGGACCGGAGCACAGCGAGCCCCCGCCCGGCGCCGACTCGCCCTACGTCGCGTCGCCGCCCGAGGACCTGCCGCCGGTCCCCGACGACGCCGACGACACCCGCGGCAGGCACCTGCGCAGCCTGCTCGCCCACCCGCTCACCCTGATCGGCGGCCTGGTGCTCGCCCTGATCGCGTTGATCGCGGTCGGCACGCAGGTCAACATCGCCGCCGGCGCCGCCGGCGCCGGGATCGCGATCCTGATCGTCGGCATCGTCGTCTGGCTGATCGCGAACAGCCGCGCGCACGAGGACTTCTTCAACGCCTACGCCCAGGGCCGTGGGCTGACCCGGATCGACGGCAAGTCGAGCCTGCCCCCGATCACTCCGCTGCTCCAGAAGGGCGACAAGCGCTACGCCGAGCAGCGCTTCAACGGAGTGCTGCCGGGCGGCATGGACGGGAGCCTCTGCCTCTACACCTACGAGGACACGAGCACCGACTCGGACGGCAACCGCCAGACCACCTACGTCCACTACACGATCGCGATCACCCAGCTCCCCGCGACCGCGGCGATGATCCAGGAGCTCTACTGCCAGCGGCGCTTCGGCTTCCGGTTCATGGACTCGGCCGAGGACGTGTTCCGCCGGCGCCAGCGGGTCGAGCAGGAGTCCGAGGCTGTCGACCGCAAGTACGAGATCTTCATCGGCGCCAACGACGAGCTGAACGTCGCCCGCCAGATCCTCTCCCCCTCCTTCCTCGTCTGGCTGGACGGCCACTCGCCCGAGGCCTATGCGTTCGAGCTCTGCGCCGGGTCACTGGTCTGCAACGTCAAGGGCCACAAGAAGTCCGCGGCCGAGCTCGACACCCTCTGCACCGCGTCGGCCGCAGTCGCCCGGCGCCTCAGCGACGAGGCCGTGGAGCGCTGCGGCCTCGGTCGGCGCCACGCCTGAGCGCGGGTGTCAGCGAGGACGAACGACCATCGCGCTGCCGCCACCGCGGCGCTCCGGCTCGGCGGCGGCGAGCAGACCGCCGCGGCGGCGGAACTCGATCCCGGTGGCGGCGCCGATCTCGGGCAGCGCGATGAACTCGTGCCCGTAGACCTGGGTCAGCGCCTGGCCCTCGGGCGAGCCGCTGAACGCCGGCTCGGCGGTCGTCCGCATCGAGTTGCCCTGCGCCGCGCGCGGGGCGGCGATCGCCTCGGGCAGCGTCCCGCCCAGATCGATGCGCTCGATCAGGATCTGGAGCACGGTCGTGATGATCGTCGAGCCGCCCGGCGAGCCGAGGGCGAGCACCGGCTTGCCCGCCCGGGTGACGATCGTCGGCGCCATCGAGCTCCGCGGCCGCTTGCCGCCGTCGGGGGCGTTCGGGTGGCTGGGATCGTCGTAGTCGAAGTCGGTGAGCTCGTTGTTGAGCAGAAAGCCCCAGCCCGGGACGACGATCCCGTTGCCGCCGGTGGACTCGATCGTGAACGTGTAGGCGACCGTCATCCCGTCGCGATCGGCGACCGTCAGGTGGGTGGTCGACTTGCCCTCGCGATCGATCCCGACCCGCCCGGGGTCACCGGCGTTGTCGACCGGGTCGCCGGCAGCAACCGGCCCGGCGTCGGCCGCCTGGTCGGTGATCAACGCTCGGCGCTCCGCCGCGAAGGAATCGGAGAGCAGGCCCTCGAGCGGCACGTCGAAGAACGCCGGATCGGCGAGGTAGGCGTTGCGATCGGCGAACGCGTATCGCGAGGCCTCGATGAAACGGTGCAGCGCCTGGGCGCGATCGGCGCCCAGCGGCGAGTAGCCCTCGAGGATGTTGAGCGCCTCGCCGACGGTCGAGCCGCCGCTCGACGGGGGACCCATGCCCCAGACGTCGTAGCCGCGATAGCTGACCCGGGTCGGCTTGCGACCGACGGCCTCGTAGGACTTGAGGTCGCGCTTGGTGATCAGGCCCGGGCGCCAGACGTTGTCGGCATCGGCGGCCGTCGGCGGGTCCTGGGCGGCGTCGGCGATCGCGCCGGCAATCGGCCCGCGATAGAAGCCCTTCGCGCCGCGCTCGGCGATCCGCCGGTAGGCGCGCGCCATGTCGGGATTTCGCAGCTTGGTGCCGACGTTCCGCGGCGTCCCGTCCGGATCGAGGTAGATCGCCGCGGTCGACGGGATGTCGTCGAAGAAGTCGACGTTGATCTCGATCTGGTCGAAGAAGGTCTGGTCGATCCGAAAGCCCTCGCGCGCGACCTCGATCCCGGGCTCGAGTGCCTGCTCCAGCGAGTAGCTGCCGTACCTGTCGAGTGCCCGCTCCCAGGTGGCCACCGTCCCCGGAACCCCGGTCGAGAGGCCGCTGTAGCGGGCGGCGGCGAACCCGAGCGGAGCGTCGTTGGCGAAGAACGATCGCGGCTCCATCGCGGCGGGCGCCGCCTCGCGCCCGTCGATCGTCGTCACCCGTCCGCCCGGCGTCCGCACGACCATGAACCCACCGCCGCCGATGCCCGAGGAGAACGGCTCGGTCACCCCGAGCACGCCGGCGGCCGCGACCGCAGCATCGACCGCGTTGCCGCCGTCGCGCAGGGTCCGGATCGCCGCCTTCGTGGCCAGCCGATCGACGGTCGCCGCCGCGCCGCCGGAGCCGATGGCCGTCGGCTGCTTGCCGGCGCCGGCGCCACCCTGGCCCGCGATCGCCGCCTGTGTCCAGCCGCAGACCAGGATCACGGCCGCGGCCCACGCCGCCGCGGCCTTGCGCCGGAGTCCGGTCCAGCCCGCGCTCGGCTCCACGCTCACCACCCTACCCGCCGATCAGGGTGCGCCAAGCCCAACCCCCTAACCTGGCGGGCCGCGATGGCGCCGCCCTCCGAGTACATCTTCACCATGCACAACGTCTCGCGGACGCACCCGCCGGACAAGACGGTGCTCGAGAACATCTCGCTGAGCTTCTTCCACGGGGCGAAGATCGGCGTGCTGGGGCTCAACGGCGCCGGCAAGTCGACTCTGCTGCGGATCATGGCCGGGGTCGACGAGGACTATCGCGGCGACGCGCAGCTGAAGCCCGGGGCGACCGTCGGCCTGCTCGAGCAGGAGCCGCGGCTGGATGAGGACAAGGACGTGCGCGGCAACGTCGAGGACGGGGTGCGCGAGGTACGCGACCTCGTCGAGCGCTACAACGAGGTCGCCGCCAACTACTCCGACGAGACCGCCGACGAGTTCGCCCGCCTCACCGACGAGATCGAGGCAGCCGACGCCTGGAACCTGGAGACGATGCTCGACACGGCGATGGACGCCCTGCGGCTGCCGCCCGGCGACGCCGACGTGAGCACGCTCTCGGGCGGGGAGCGCCGCCGGGTGGCGCTCTGCCGCCTGCTGCTCAGCGCGCCCGACCTGCTGCTGCTCGACGAGCCCACCAACCACCTCGACGCCGAGTCGGTGGCCTGGCTCGAGCGCCACCTCGAGGAGTACAGGGGGGCCGTGGTCGCCGTCACGCACGACCGCTACTTCCTCGACAACGTCGCCGGCTGGATCCTCGAGCTCGACCGCGGACGCGGGATTCCGTTTCAGGGCAACTACTCCTCCTGGCTCGAGCAGAAGACCGCGCGGCTCGAGCAGGAGCAGCGCACCGACCGTGCGCGCGCCCGCACGCTGGCGGCGGAGCTCGAGTGGGTGCGCGAGAACCCCAAGGGCCGGCGCAAGAAGTCGAAGGCGCGGCTGGCCCGCTACGAGGCGCTGCTGGCCGAGGACCGCAACGTCAAGCTCGACGAGGTGCAGATCCACATCCCGGCCGGGCCGCGACTCGGCGACAAGGTGATCGTGGCCGACGACCTCAGCAAGGGGTTCGGCGACAAGCTGCTGATCGACGAGCTCTCGTTCTCGCTGCCGCCGGCGGGGATCGTCGGCGTGATCGGTCCCAACGGCGCCGGCAAGACGACGCTCGCCCGGATGATCGTCGGCTCCGAGCGGCCCGACTCCGGAACGCTCGAGCTGGGCGAGACGGTCGAGCTCGCCTACGTCGACCAGAGCCGCGACGCGCTTGACCCCGACCGGACGGTGTGGGAGGAGGTCGCCGACGGCTACGACCAGATCAAGGTCGGCGACCGCGAGGTCAACTCCCGCGCCTACGTCTCCGGCTTCAACTTCAAGGGCTCCGACCAGCAGCGCACCGTCGGCACGCTCTCGGGGGGCGAGCGAAACCGCGTCCACCTGGCCAAGCTCCTGCGCTCGGGCGGCAACCTCCTGCTCCTGGACGAGCCGACCAACGACCTCGACGTCGACACCCTGCGCGCGCTCGAGGAGGCGTTGCTCGCCTTCGCCGGCTGTGCCGTGGTGATCTCCCACGACCGCTGGTTCCTCGACCGGATCGCGACCCACGTGCTCGCGTTCGAGGGCGACTCGAAGGTGGTCTGGTTCGAGGGCAACTTCGAGGCCTACGAGGAGAACCGCCGGGAGCGCCTCGGCGCGGCCGCCGACCGCCCGCACCGGATCACGTACAAGAAGCTCGTCGCGCGCTAGGCGCAGCCGTGGACGCCGAGCAGGTTCTCGCCTTCCGCCTCGCCCGCTCGGGGCTGGCAGGGCGCGATGCGGGGACCCTCCGAGACGCGGCGGCCTGTCCGGCCTCGGACTTCTCGCGCGACGCCGCGCTGCTGGCGCTCGCCGCGCGATCTGCCGACATCACGCGAGAGGGATACGACGAGGCGACCGATACCGGCGACCTGGTCCTGGCCCACATCGTGCGCGGTGCGATCCACGCGCTCCGGCCGGCCGACCTGGCGCTCTACGGCCGCGCGCTGATCTCGAGTGACGACGACGAGCTTGCGACGCAGCTCGGCCGCCAGGTCCAGCTGCTCGCCGCCGAGCACGGCTTCGCCCCGACCGACGCGCTCGATGAGGTCGCCGAGGCGACGAAGGGCGCGCTGCGGGGCGGACGCGCGCTGAGCAAGAACGAGCTTCACGACGAGCTGCGCGACGCGTGTCCGCGCCGAGCTGCTGCCGTGGTGCAAGGGCTGCAAGAGCCACCACGTCGCCCCGATGCTCTGGCGCTACGCGGGCGTGAAGGCGGGGGCGCGGCTCGACTCGAGGCGGCGGTACCTGCTCGGCAAGCCCGGCCGGATCCCGGCGGCGGCCGAGGCCGTCGCGCGCTTCCTGCGCTTCTACGGGCCGGCCGACGCCAGGGACTTCGCCGAGTGGGCCGGCGTCGCCGGGTCGCACGCCAAGCGCCTGTTCAAGCGGGTCGAGGGCGACCTCTCCGAGGTCGCGATCAGCGGGCGCAGCGCCTGGGCGCTGACCGCGGACCTGCAGGAGCTGGAGTCACCGCCGGACGCGAGCGGCGTCCGCCTGATTCCCCCCGGCGACCCCTACCTGCAGAAGCCCAACCGGGCGCTCCTCGCCCCCGAGGCCGAGCTTCGCAAGCGGCTGTTCCGGCCGGTGGCGAGCCCCGGAGCGGTGTTGAAAGACGGGAGGCTGGTCGGCCTCTGGCGGGTGAAGGCGAAGGCACGGAAGGCCGAGATCACGGTCGAGAAGCTCGGGCGGATCGCCCGCAAGGACCTCGAGCCCGAGGCGAAGCGCATCGCCGACCTTCGCGGCGCATCGGGACTCCTGCTCGCCACCGGCTGAGCCGCGCCCAGATAGGCCCTAACGTCTATTCGGCCAGACCGTTGATGAACCGTGTGCCCCCGGGTACCTTCCGCACATGAGCGAGAGTGCCGGGAGGCTGCCCGCGCCCGCGGGGAGCCTCGCGTGGACGGGCCTGCGTCGCGACGAGCAGCTCGCGAAGCGCGCGGCGGCGGGCGACGAGCAGGCGTTCGCGGCGATCTTCAGCCGCTACCACCAGCAGCTCTATCGCTACTGCCGGGCGATCCTGACCGATTCCGGCGACGCCGAAGACGCAACCCAGGCGACGATGGTGAAGGCGCTGCGCTCGCTGCCGGGGGAGCGACGCGAGATCGCCCTGCGCCCGTGGCTCTACCGGGTCGCCCACAACGAGTCGATCTCGATCCTGCGGTCACGGCGCGAGACGGTGGAGTTGGACCGCACGGAGGTCGCCGCCCCGGCGACCGTGGAGCGGACGGCGGAGATGCGCGACAGCGTGCGGACCCTGGTCGACGACATGGCGACGCTGCCGGATCGCCAGCGCTCGAGCCTGGTGATGCGCGAGCTCAACGACCTTTCCTACGAGGAGATCGGCGCCGCGCTGTCGCTCAGCCCTGCCGCGGCGAGGCAGGCCGTCTACGAGGCGCGGACCGCGCTCGCGGACGCGGCTGAGGGGCGGGAGATGGAGTGCGCCAGCGCGCGCGAGGCGATCTCCGCCGGCGACCGGCGGGTCCTTCGCGGCCGCAAGCTCCGCGCTCACCTGCGCAGCTGCGATCGCTGCCGCGACTTCGAGGCAGCGATCCGCGATCGCCGCGCGGCGCTCGCGGCACTGGCCCCGCCGCTCGCGGCGCCCGCCGCGCTCGCGATCCTCCACGGGGCGCTCGGAGCGAGCTCCGTGGGCCTGGCCGGCTCCACGGGTGGCGCCGCCGCCGGAACCGTCGGAGCCGGCTTCGCCGGTGGCGCCGCGGTCAAGACCGCCGCCGCCGTGCTCGCGGTCGCCGCCGTCGGAGGCGGCGCCGCCTCGGTGGGCGTGTTCGACTCGAAGCGCGACGAGCCGCGGCCCACCCCCGCATCGCCGCCGCCGGGCATCGAGGCCGGGTCGCCGGCCGGCTTCGCGCCGGTCGGCGAGGCGGGCGCCGAACCGGCCCAATCGGCGGCGGGAGCGCCGCGATCCGGCCACGACCGCGGAGCCGGCGCGGACCGCGCTCGCAATCGCGGCCACGGCGCGGACGAGCCGGCGGGCAACGGGCCCGGGCGGTCGTCCCAGGCCCCCGGGCAGACCGGCGCCGCGCCCGGGCAGTCGGTGAGCGCGGGCGCGCCGACGACGGCCCCCGGTCAGTCGGGCGTCCCTCCCGGCCAGAGCGGGACCGCGCCCGGGCACGCGCACTCCAACGCCGGCGGCGGGGGCGCTGCCGCAGCGCCTGGGCAGACCGGCTCCTCGCCCGGCAGCAGCGAGAGCGCGCCCGGCAACAGCGCCTCGGCGACCGGCGCTGGATCGAGCTCCACCCCGACACGGAAACGCCGTCGATCAGACGACGGCCCCTGGCCAGGCGACGGCCCCCGGCCAGGCCGACAAGTAGTCCCTGACGCGAGCCACGATCCCGCGTTTCAGCGGTTGAGAACGGGTGGAACGCTCGTCTCGAGGCCCACAATCGAGGAGAGACAAAAGATGGCATTGAGGCTGATCACGGTGCTCGCAGCGGTGGCGACGCTCGCCGGCGCGCAGCTGGCGGCGGCTAAGCCGGGCAACGGTAACGGCAACGGCCCGAACCACGGCTCGAGCGAGGCGGCGAAGCTTTGCGCCGCGCAGAAGAAGGCCGACAAGGCCGCTTTCAAGGCGCTCTGGGGTAAGCATGCGATGCGGGACTGCATCCGCGCCGGGCGTGGCGAGGACGAGGTCGCGATTGCGACCCCGGAGGAGATCCACAACGCGGCGCAGGAGTGCCGCGCCCAGCGCGACCTCGACCCGGCTGGCTTCGCGGAGCTCTGGGGCACCAACCACAACGACCGCAACGCCTTCGGCAAGTGCGTGTCGGCCACGGTCCATGCCGACGACGAGCCGGTGGTGCCGTCGTCCGCATGACCCTTGGGCCCGCCGGGCGGCTGATCGGGCTCTCCGCCGCGGCCGCGGCGCTGCTGGCAGGGGGGCCGGCCGGCGCCGCGGCGGCGACGGCCGATCTCGCCGTCGACGCCACCGACAGCGCCGACCCCGTCAACGTCGGCGCCGAGTTCGATCTCGTGGCGACGGTCTCGAACTCCGGGCCGGACGCCGCCAACGCGGTCGAGCTCGCCGACGAGCTCCCGAACCAGCTCGACGTCGTCGCGGTCAGCCCCACCCAGGGGTCGTGCGACCGGCAGGGCAAGAAGGTCGGCTGCTCGCTGGGCGCGATCGACGCCGGATCGCAGGCCCGCGTCACCCTGCGCGTGAAGGCGAAGAAGGCGGGGCAGCTCGTCAACTCGGCAACGGTGACGAGCGCCGACATCGACCCCGTCGCCGCCAACAACTCCGACACCGAGACGACGACGGTGGTCGAACCGCCGGCGGCCGCTGACTGCGCCGGCCGCCCGGCCACCGTGGTGGGGACCGCGGCCGATGATCGGCTCACCGGCACGGCCGGTGCCGACGTGTTCATCGCCCTCGCCGGCAATGACACGATCTTCGGCCTCGGCGGCAACGACGTCGTCTGCGGCCAGGCGGGAGCTGACGTGATCCGAGCGGTCGCCGGCAACGACCTGGTCCGGGCGGGCGGCGGGGCCGACCGGGTCAAGGGCGGCGACGGCCGTGACGAGCTGCACGCCGGTGGGGGCGACGACCGCCTCGGCGGTGGCCGCGGCGCCGACGCGCTCGACGGCGGCGCCGGCGCCGACCGCTGCGCCGGCGGGCCCGGGCGCGACTCGAAGCAGCGCTGCTGATCAGTTCGCGCGCCGACGGGCGGAAAACGTTGCGTAGTTCATCGTTATCCGCCCGTCGGGTTGCCCGCGGCCGCCAGCGCCTCGTCGCGGTCGGTGAACACCTGCCACCGAACGGCCGATCCATCGCGCAGGTGAAACACGTGGAACGGCGACAGCTCGACCTCGAGCCCCGTGTGGCGGGCACGGCCACCGAAGGTGATGCCGACGATGAGCCGCTCATCGTCGATGTCGATCAGCTCGCGCTCGCGGACCCACATGCCTTCGAGCACCTCCATCTGATTGGCGACGAACTCGACCATTCCTTCGTGGCCGCGCCAGTCACCCTCGGTGAAGGCGCCCGATCCACCTTCGAGCACGATCTCCGGAGCGAACGTCGCCTGCACGTGGCGCCTCCACGGTTCCAGGTCGCCGCTGGCGTAGGTCTCGTTGAGCGCCGTGAGCGCGTTGCGCGCCAGCTCGACGTTGGACGACGCCATGCTCAGAACGGCAGGTCGGTCGAGGTCAGGTCGGCGACCGCCCAGTCGGCGCCGCCGTCGCGGAGCTGCTCGATCGAGTACTCGCCCGTGGCGATGCCGAGCACCCGGATCCCGGCGCCGTGGCCCGCCTCGACGTCGAGCGGGGTGTCGCCGATCGCGATCGAGCCGCCGCGGTCGAGGGTGCCGCCGGCGGCGAGCTCGGCGCGGTCAAGCGCCTTGCGGCAGACGTCGACGCGCTGGTTGGCGTCGGACCCGTAGCCGCCGAAGGCGAAGAAGCGGTTGAGGTCGGCGCGGGCGAGCTTGATGTGAGCGGCGGGCTCGGTGTTGCCGGTGATCAGGCCGACGAGTCGGCCCTCGCCGGTGAGCCGCTCGAGCAGCTCGACCACGCCGGGCATCACCCGGTAGCCGGGCGAGCTGGAAACCTCGTCGCCCAGGTAGCGCTGGCGGAGCATCATCAGCTTCGCCATCTCGTCGCCCTGCGGCTCGCGGCCGATCGTGCCGCGGAAGCACTCGAGCCCCACCTGGGGGTCGGGCACCCCCTTGCCGGTGTAGTCGGGGACGTTCACGTCGACGCCGTGGAGCTCACGGAAGGCGCGGTGCCAGGCGCGATCCGAGGCGCCTCCGGTCGTGACCAGGGTGCCGTCGATGTCGAACAGCAGAGCCGCCACGGACCCCGTCGGTTCCTGACGCGATGCGGCGGAGCCACCGGGAGTTGCTCCGTCAGCCACCGGTGCGGTGCGCCCGGTAGCGGCGGATGAGCGCGTTGGTGGAGCTGTCGTGGGCGAGCTCGGAGTCGCCCTGGAGCTCGGGGATGATCGCCTTCGCGAGCACCTTGCCCAGCTCGACCCCCCACTGGTCGAACGAGTCGATCCCCCAGACCGTTCCCTGCGTGAACACCGAGTGCTCGTAGAGCGCGACGAGGCTCCCCAGCGTGCGCGGGTCGAGGCGCTGGGCGAGGATTGTGCTCGTCGGCCGGTTGCCCTCGAACACCCGATGGGCGACGAGCTCCTCCGGGGTGCCCTCCGCGCGGACGTCGTCGGGCGTCTTGCCGAAGGCGAGCGCCTCGCCCTGGGCGAAGACGTTGGAGAGCAGGAGGTCGTGGTGGTCGCCGAGCGGATTCAGCGGCTCGTAGAAGCCGATCAGGTCGGAGGGAATCAGCTTCGTCCCCTGGTGGATCAGCTGGTAGAAGGAGTGCTGGCCGTTGGTCCCCGGCTCACCCCAGTACACGGCCCCGGTCTCGTAGTCAACCGACTCTCCGTCGAGGGTCACGTGCTTGCCGTTCGACTCCATCGTGAGCTGCTGCAGGTAGGCGGGAAAGCGGTTCAGGTACTGCTCGTAGGGCAGCACGGCGATCGTCTGGGCGCCGAAGAAGTCGCCGTACCAGACCGCAAGCAGCCCCATCAGCGCCGGCAGGTTCTCCGCCGTCGGCGCCTGCAGGAAGTGCTCGTCGACGGCGTGAAAGCCGGCCAGCATCTCGGCGAAGCGCTCGGGCCCGATCGCGAGCATGGTCGAGAGCCCGATCGCCGAATCCATCGAGTAGCGGCCGCCCACCCAGTCCCAGAAGCCGAACATGTTGGCGGTGTCGATCCCGAACTCGGCCACCGCCTCCGCGTTGGTCGAGACGGCGGCAAAGTGCTTGGCAACGGCCGCCTCGTCGCCGCCGAGCCCGGCCAGCGACCACTCCCGCGCCGTGCGCGCGTTGGTCATCGTTTCCAGGGTCGTGAACGTCTTCGACGAGACGATGAACAGCGTCTCGTCCGGCTCCAGGTCGCGCGTCGCCTCGGCGAAGTCGGTGCCGTCGACGTTGGAGACGAAGCGGAACACGAGCTGCCGGGCTGAGTAGTGGCGAAGCGCCTCGTAGGCCATCACCGGCCCGAGGTCCGAGCCGCCGATGCCGATGTTGACCACGTTGCGGATCGGCTTGCCGGTGTGACCCCGCCACTCCCCCGTCCGCACCAGCTCGGCGAACGCGCCCATGCCGTCGAGGACCTCGTGGACCTGCTTGACGACGTCGGTCCCGTCGACCACCAGCGAGCGCTCGCGGGGCATCCGCAGGGCCACGTGCAGCACCGAGCGGTCCTCCGAGACGTTGATCCGCTCACCGCGGAACATCGCCGCCCGGCGCTCGGCGAGCCCGCGCTCGGAGGCGAGCTCGGCCAGCAGCGCCACGGTCTCGTCGGTGATCCGGTGCTTGGAGTAGTCGAGGTAGACCCCGGCGGCCTCGGCGGTCAGCCGGGTGCCGCGCTCGGGATCGTCGGCGAACAGCTCGCGCAGGTGCTTGGGCGAGATCTCGGCATGGTGGGCCTCGAGCTTCCCCCAGGCGTGGCTGCGCACGAGCGGCTCCATCGCGCCGCCAGCATATGCCGCCGTGGGGCTACCGCTCGTTGCGGTAGGTGCCGACCAGGCGCGCCTGCTCGATCACCAGGTCCTCGATCCGCTCGAGCAGCTCGCGGCGCTCGAGGCCGGGCTCCAGCCCCGGGTCCTCGCGCAGCGCGTAGACCCAGAAGTAGTAGTGATGGCCGCCGTGGCCGGGAGGTGGCGCCGGGCCCGTATAGCCCTCGCCGCCGGTCGAGTTGACGCCCTGGACAGCCGCCTCGCCGCCCTCGTCGAGCCCTTGCGACTCCGGTTCGATCCCGTAGGCGACCCAGTGCGTGAAGCCGTCGACGAGCGGGGCGTCGGGGTCGTGGCAGACGACGGCGACCGAGCGCGTGCCCTCGGGCAGGCCCTCCCAGCTCAGCGCCGGGGCGACGTTCTCGCCCTCCTTCGCATGGCGCCGGGGGATCGCCTCGTGGTGAGAGAAGGCGGGCGAGCGCAGGCGCAGCTCGCCGAGGTTGAGCTCCTGTGCCATCGCCCTTCGCCCTACCCGGGCGCGGTCTCGGATAACCCGCCGCGAGGCGCTCGCGGCTAGGCGGCCTGGCGCTGCTTCGCGATCGTCTCGAGCAGCTCGCGCCAGGAGGAGTTGAACGACTCCTTGCCCTCCTTCTGAAGCCTCGCGGCCAGCGCGTCGGTGTCGATGCCTGCGTCGTTGAACGCCGTCAGCGTCTCATCGGCATCGCCACCGTCCATCGGCAGGGTCCCGCCGGCCTTGCCGTGGTCGGCGAACGCGTGCAGCGTCTTCTCGGGCATCGTGTTGACCGTGAACGGCGCCGCCAGGCCCTCGACGTAGAGCACGTCGGAGGCGTCCGGGTCCTTGGTCCCGGTGCTCGCCCACAGCAGCCGCTGCGCCTTCGCCCCCTCGTTGCGCAGGCGCATCGCGCGGTCCGAGTCGAGCAGCTCGCGGTAGGCCGCGTAGGCGTGCTTGCCGACCGCGAGCCCGAGCCGGTCGCGGAGCTCGTCGGGGACGGTCTCGGTCACCGCGGCGTCCCAGCGACTGACGAACAGGGAGGCGACCGAGGCGACGTCGGGATTCAGCCCCGCCTCGACCCGGCGCTCGAGTCCGCGCATGTAGGCGTCGGCGGCGCCGAGATAGTGCTCGGATGAGAACAACAGGGTCACGTTGACCGGGATCCCGGCGAAGATCGTCTCCTCGATCGCCTCGCGCCCGGCCTCGGTTCCGGGGATCTTGATGAAGACGTTCTCCTCCGCCCTGCCGTAGAGCTCGGCCGCCTGCCTGATCGTCGCCTCGGCGTCGTCGGCGAGCAGCGGCGAGACCTCGAGCGAGACCCGGCCGTCGATCGTCGTGCGCTCGTGGACCGGCCTGAACAACGCCGCGGCGCGGCGCAGATCGGTGAGCGCGAGCTCGAAGAACAGGGGCTCGCCCTCGAGTCCCTGCTCGGTGAGCTCCGCGACCTGGTCGTCGTAGGCTGAGCCGCCGCCGATCGCCTTGTCGAAGATGGTCGGGTTCGAGGTCAGCCCGGTGACCGAGAGCTCGTCGATGTAGCCGGCGAGCGTCCCGTCGTCGAGCATCGTCCTGGTGATGTTGTCGACCCAGAGGCTCTGGCCCAGGTCGTGCAGCGCCGCGGTCGGTTTCATGGGGCTCCTCTCGTTGCTCGTTGCTCGTTGCTCGTTGCTCGGTCCAGGAGATCCTTGGCGGCGTCCACGATCTTCTCAGGGGTGAAGCCGAACTTCCCGAGCACGTCCTTGAGCGGCGCCGAGGAGCCGAAGGTATGCATGCCGATCTTCGCCCCGGCCGACCCGACCCAGCGGTCCCACCCGAGCGTCGAGGCCTCCTCGATGGATACCCGGGCGCCGACCGAGGGCGGCAGAACCACGTCGCGGTACGCCTGCTGCTGCTGTTCGAAGAGCAGGAACGACGGCAGGCTGACGACCCGCGAGCGCACCCCGTCGGCGGCCAGCTGCTCGTGTGCCTCGACCGCCAGCGCGACCTCGCTCCCGGTCGCGATCAGGATCAGCTCCGGATCGCCGTCCTCGGCGTCGGCGAGCACGTAGCCGCCGCGGCGCAGGCCCTCGGCGCTCGCGTAGCGCGAGCGGTCGAGGACCGGCACGCTCTGGCGGGTGAGCACGAGCGCTGTGGGGAGATGGTCGGCCTCCATCGTCACCCGCCAGGCGACGGCGACCTCGTTCGCGTCGCACGGCCGGATCACGTTGAGGCCGGGGATCGCGCGCAGGGAGGCGAGCTGCTCGACCGGCTGGTGGGTGGGGCCGTCCTCGCCGAGCCCGATCGAGTCGTGGGTGAAGATGTGGATCACCGGCAGCTCCATCAGCGCCGAGAGGCGGATCGCGGGCCGGGCGTAATCGGAGAACGTGAGGTAGGTCGACCACGACGGGCGCAGCTTCGCCAGGGACAGCCCGTTCGAGGTCGCGGCCGACTCGTGCTCGCGGATCCCGTAGTGGAGCTGGCGCCCGACGCGATCGCCGGGCTCGAAGTCGCCGTCGCCGATCTCGTCGCCCAGCCGGACGGTGGTCGAGTCGGTGAGGTCCGCCGAGCCCGAGACCAGCCACGGGACCAGGCCCGCGATCGCGTTCTGGACCTGGTTCGAGGCCTTACGGGTGGCGATCCCCTGCTCGTCCGCGTCGAAGGAGGGAATGTCGCGGTCCCAGCCCTCCGGCAGCTCGCGGCGCTGCATCGCGTCGATCTGGCGCTCGAGTGACTGATGCTCGCGCTCGTAGGAGACCAGCAGCCGCTCCCACTCCTCGCTCAGCTTCACGCCGCGCGCGCCGACCCCGGCGGCGAAGCGCCCCAGGACCTCTTCGGGGATCAGGAACTCGGCGTCCTCCGGCCACCCATAGAAGCGCTTCGTCTCGCGCACCTCCTCCTCCCCGAGGGGCTCGCCGTGGGCGGCAGCCGTGTCCTGCTTGTGCGGCGAGCCGTAGCCGATGTGGCTGTCGACGATGATCAGCGTCGGCCGGTCGTCGGTCGCCCTGAAGGTCTCGAACGCCCGCGTGATCTGCCCGAAGTCGTTCGCGTCGCCGACCCGGGTGACGTTCCAGCCGTAGGCCATGAACCGCCCGGCGACGTCGTCGTCATAGGTGATCTCGGTGCGCCCGTCGATCGTGATGTGATTGTTGTCGTAGATCCAGCAGAGGTTGTCGAGGCGCTGGTGGCCGGCGAACGACGCCGCCTCGTGCGAGACGCCCTCCATCAGGCACCCGTCGCCGGCGATCACGTAGGTGTCGAAGTCGAACAGTCCGTACCCGGGCCGGTTGAAGTGCGCCGCCTGCCACTTCGAGGCGATCGCCATCCCCACCGACGTCGCCACGCCCTGGCCGAGCGGGCCGGTGGTCGTCTCGACCCCGGAGGTCCAGCGGTACTCCGGGTGGCCGGCGGCCTTCGAGTCGAGCTGGCGGAACGACTTGATGTCGTCGAGGGTGACCGACTGGCGCCCCTCGACCTCGTAGTCGGGGTCGACGGCCCTGACCCTGGCGAGGTGAAGCAGCGCGTAGAGCAGCATCGAGGCGTGCCCGGCGGAGAGCACGAAGCGGTCGCGGTTGGGCCAGATCGGCTGCTCGGGATCGAAGCGCAGGTAGCGCTGCCAGAGGACGTAGGCGAGCGGGGCGAGCGCCATCGGGGTCCCCGGGTGGCCCGAGTTCGCCCGCTGGATCGCGTCGATCGAGAGCGTGCGGATCGTGTTCACGGCGAGCTCGTCGATCTCGTCGAAGCGCTGCTCGTCGCCGGCCATCGCAGGCAGCCTAACGAGGCGGCTTGGCGCGGCGAACGCAGCCGATCGGATTAGATGTCGCCGTGACCGCGGACCCCGAGAAGCGGCTCGCCGCCGAGGCCGCGGCCGAGCTGGTCGCCGACGGGATGGTGGTCGGCCTCGGCACCGGCTCGACGGTCGCCCACCTCCTGCCGGCGCTGGCCGCCCGCGAGCTCGAGATCCGGTGCGTGGCCACGTCCGTCGAGACCGAGCGCGCGGCCGGCGAGCTCGGGATCGCGGTCGAGCCGTTCGAGGGGATCGAGCGACTCGACATCGCAATCGACGGCGCCGACCAGATCGCGCCCGACGGCTGGCTGGTCAAAGGCGGCGGCGGCGCCCACACCCGCGAGAAGATCGTCGCCGCTGCCGCCGAGCGGTTCGTGGTCATCGCCGACTCGTCGAAGCCGGTCGACGAGATCGCCGCTCCGATACCGCTCGAGCTGCACCGCTTCGGCCTCGCCGCGACCCTGGCCGAGCTCGGCGACGCGGTCCTGCGCGAGGGCGCCGGCCCGTCGCCCGACGACGGCCTGATCGCCGACTGGCTGGGCGAGGTCGGCGACCCGGTCCTGCTCGCCGCGCGCCTCTCGGCCTCCCCCGGCGTCGTCGACCACGGCCTGTTCGCTCCGGCGCTGGTGGCGGAGGTGATCGTCGCCAGCGGCGATCGGGTCGAGCGGACGGAGCTCCGTAGAGCGGCGGGTTGAGTCCGGTCAGCGAGTCGCGTCGTTCGAGCAGACGAGCGTCGCCGCCGACGCCTCGACGCGCCCCGCCGGGATCGACCGATTCCCCGCTCGGAGCTGCGCCAGCGCCTCCACCTTGTCGGCGCCGGTCACCAGCCAGAGGATCGCGCGGGCGGCGTTCAGCGCCGAATACGTGAGCGTCATCCGGCGCCGTCCCTGGTACTCCCGGGTCGTGGCGACGCGCCGGTCCGCGACCTCGAGCACGGGGTCGCCGGGGACGAGCGAGGCCGTGTGGCCGTCGGGGCCCAGGCCGAGGTGGACGAGGTCGAGCGGGTCGGGCAGCTCGGCGGCGTAGCGCTGGGCGGCGAGCTCGGCGTCCCGGTGGGTGACGTCCATCGGCCGGACGCGTTCCAGTGCCGCGTCGGGGAAGCTGGTCACGAGATGGGAGAGGTTGCGGTCGGGGTCGCCGTCCGGGGCGATCCGCTCGTCGACCTGGAACACCCTCACCGACGGCCAGTCGATCGGGTGCTGGTCGAGCAGCTCGAACATCCTCCACGGCCCCCGGCCGCCACTGACCGCGAGCGCGAACGAGCCGCGCTCGGCGATCGAGTTTGCCGCCGCCTCGGCGATCAGCTCGGCCCCCCGGCGGGCGGCCGCCTCGGCGTCGGCGAGGACCTCCTCGGTCAAACCCCCCTTCCCCCTTCCGAGCGCCCTAGCGCTGCTTCTCGTCGTGGCCGCCGAACTGCTTGCGCATCGCGGACAGCACCTTGCTCGCGAAGTCGTCGAGGTCGCGGGAGGAGAATCGCGAGTAGAGCGCCGAACTCAGCACCGGCGCCGGGACCCCCTCCTCGATCGCGGCGATGGACGTCCAGCGGCCCTCGCCCGAATCCGACACCCGGCCCTCGAAGTCGTCGAGGGTCGGCGACTCGGCGAGCGCGGCGGCGGTCAGGTCGAGCAGCCAGGAGCCGACCACGCTGCCGCGGCGCCAGACCTCGGCGACCTCGGGGATGTCGAGCTCGTACTCGTAGAACTGCGGGTCCGTGAGCGGCGCGGTCTCGGCGTCGGCCTCGCGCTCGTGCAGGCCCGCGTCCGCGTTCTTGAGGATGTTGAGGCCCTCCGCGTAGGCGGCCATGATCCCGTACTCGATCCCGTTGTGGACCATCTTCACGAAGTGGCCGGCGCCGCTCGGGCCGCAGTGCAGGTAGCCGTTCTCGGCGGTCGACGGGTGGCCGCTGCGCCCGGGCGTGCGCTCGGCGGAGTCGACCCCGGGGGCGATCGTGGCGAAGACCGGGTCGAGCCGCGCGACCGCCTCGTCGGGGCCGCCGATCATCAGGCAAAAGCCGCGCTCGAGCCCGAAGACGCCGCCCGAGGTGCCGCAGTCGACGTAGTCGATCCCGCGCCCGGCGAACTTGGCGGCGCGACGGATGTCGTCGCGGTAGTAGGAGTTGCCGCCGTCGATGATCGCGTCGCCGGTCTCGAGCCGGTCGGCGAGCTCGTTGACGGTGGCCTCGGTGATCTCCCCCGCGGGCACCATCACCCAGGCGGCCCGGGGCGCCGACAGCTTGGCGACGAAATCGTCCAGCGATTCCGCCCCGGTCGCACCCTCGCCGGCCAGCGCGGCCACGGCGTCCGGGTCGACGTCGTAGACCACGCACTCGTGCCCGTCTCGCATCAGCCGGCGGACGAGGTTCGCGCCCATGCGTCCGAGTCCGACCATGCCGAGCTGCATGCGCGGATACTAAGCGCTGGGCGGCCGGCCAATAGTCTGCGCGCTGATGGCAACCGAGGCCGACATCCTGGTGATCTTCGGGATCACCGGCGACCTGGCGCGGAAGATGACCTTCGAGGCGCTCTACCGGCTCGAATGTCGCGGTGACCTCACCTGCCGGAAGGTGATCGGCATCGCGCGCAACAGGTGGAGCGAGGAGGAGCTCGACGGGCACGCCCGCGAAGCGATCGAGGCGGCGGTTCCCGAGCCGGACGAGGAGGCGATCAAGCGCCTGGACGGGAGGCTCGAGTACGTGCAGGGCGAGTTCGACGACCCGGGCCTCTACGAGCGGATCGCCGCCGAGATGGGCGAATACGAGCAGGCGGTGTTCTACCTCGAGATCCCCCCTTCGCTGTTCGCGAGGGTGGTCAAGCACCTCGCCGACGCCGGCCTGACCGAGCGGGCGAGGGTGGTGCTGGAGAAGCCGTTCGGCCACGACCGTGGGTCCGCCCGCGCGCTCAACGCCGAGCTCCGCGAGGTCCTCGACGAGTCGCAGATCCTGCGCATCGACCACTTCCTCGGCAAGGAGCCGGTGATGGACATCCTCTACCTGCGGTTCGCGAACACGATCCTGGAGCCGGTCTGGAATCGCCAGTTCGTCGACTCGGTACGGATGACGGTGGTCGAGGACTTCGGGGTCGAGGACCGCGGTAGCTTCTACGACCCGGTGGGCGCATTGCGCGACGTGGTCCAGAACCACATGCTGCAGACGCTCGCGCTGGTGGCGATGGAGCCGCCCTCGGCCGGGACCGCCGACACGGACGCGATCCGCGATCGCAAGACGGACCTCTTCCGCGCGATGCCGGCGGCCGAGCCGAGCCGCTACTTTCGTGGCCAGTACCGCGGCTATCGCGAGATCGACGGCGTGGCGCCAGACTCGGAGACCGAGACCTTCGTCGGCCTGCGGCTCGAGATCGACAACTGGCGGTGGTCGGGGGTGCCGTTCTTCCTCCGCGCCGGCAAGGCTATGCCCGTAGAGGCGACCGAGATCCGGATCGTGTTCAACCGCCCGCCTCGGCTCGGGATCGGCGGCCGGATGGTGCCCGACCCGGACGAGCTGATCATCCGCGTCAAGCCCGACCCGGGAGCGGAGATCTGCCTGATGGCGAAGAAGGCGGGCGAGGACGCGCTCCACCGCGTCCACCTCGACCTGCTGTTCGGCGAGCAGGACTCCGACCAGCCCGAGCCCTACGAGCGCCTGCTGCGCGATGCGCTTCGGGGCAACGCCGAGCTGTTCCCGAACTTCGACGCGATCGACCAGACCTGGCGCATCGTCCAGCCGCTGCTCGACGATCCGTCGGAGGTCGAGCCCTACGAGCCGGGAAGCTGGGGACCCGAGTCGGCGAGCCACCTGCTCACCGGCCACGGTGGCTGGCGCAAGCCCTGGCTGCCCGAATAACTCACTCGTCGAAGAGCAACGAGGCGCCGATCGCACCGCCGAGGTCGCCGAGCGCGGCGACGTGGATCGCGGGCGGGCGTTCGTCGACGAACAGGTGCTTGTGCATCTCGGCGGCGATCTTCTCCGCGTAGGGCTGGCCGAAGCGCACCCCGAGCCCGCCGCCGATGATCACCGCCTCGACGTCGAGCAGGTTGACCGCCGAGGCGACCCCGGCCCCGAGCGCCTTCAGCGCCCGGTCGATCAGCTGCTCGGCGAGCTTGTCCTCGTGCTCGATCGCCCGCTCCCAGATCCCGCTCGTGAGCCGGTCCCGGCCGTGGTCCTCCATGATCTCGAACAGCTTCGTCTTCGCGCCGTCGGCGTACTCGCGGCGCGCCTTCGCCTCCATCGCCTTCCGCCCGGCGTAGGCCTCCATGCACCCGCGGCGGCCGCAGGGACAGCGCGCTCCGCCGCGCTCGACGACCATGTGGCCAATCTCGCCGGCGGCCCCGCGTCCGAGCCAGCGCTTGCCGTCGAGGATCACGCCGCCGCCGACGCCGGTGCCCCAGAAGACCCCGATCAGCGACCGGTAGGGCTTGCCGGCGCCGAGCTTGAACTCGGCGTTGGTGGCAACGTCGACGTCGTTGGCGACCCGGACCGGGGCGCCGAGCGCGTCCGAGAGCGTCCGACCGAGCGGGAAGCTGCCGCTCCAGCCGGGCAGGTTGCTGGCCTCCGAGACCTCGCCTGTCTCCTCGTTCGAGTCGCCGGGCGAGCCCACCCCGATCCCGGCCAGCGAGTCGGTCTGCACGCCGGCGGCCTCCGCGGCCTCCACCAGGGCCCGCGGCCATCTCGTCGGCGACGTCCTGGGGCCCGCCCTCGGTGGGCGTCGGCCGCCGCGCCTCGCCGGAGACCTCCCCCGTGGGGCTGACGATCGCGGCCTGGATCTTGGTCCCGCCGAGGTCGATCCCCCCGCGCAAGGCGCCGTTGCCAGGTCCGGCCTGCATCGGCGCGAGTCTAATCCTCCAAGCCGTCGAGGTCGGGGAAGTCGTTGGTCGCCGAGACCCCGTGGATGCGGACCTCCGGGGTGCCGGCGATCAGGCCGCCGACCCTGGGTGCAACCTACCCCGAGCTCAGAACTGCCCCAGCAGCGCGTCGGAGTGGGCGATGATCGCGGCGACGATCGTCAGCAGGACCGAGGGCACGAGCACCAGCGCGACCACGAGCTGGATCTTCGGCGCCGAGCGGGCGGCGCGATCCTCGATCCGCCGGCGCGCCTCGCGGCGCAGCGAGGTGGCCTGCAGGTGAAGCTGCTCGGCGAGCGGCGAGCCGTACGTGCGCGAGCGCTCCAGCGCGGCGGCCAGGGCGCCCACCTCGGCGCCGGGGACCCGGCCGCGGAGCTCCGCGACCGCGTCGCGCAGGGGCTTGCCGCACTCGATCTCGGCGACGGCGTGGGCGAGCTCGGCCGCCAGCGGCCCGCTGGTGCCCTCGGCGATCTCCCCGAGGCCGGTGGCCGGGTCGCGACCCGACGCGGCGCCCACGGCGAGCATGTCGAGCGCGTCCGGGCAGCGCGGCGACGAAGCGCGCACGGCGCCGGCGCGCGGCTCGCTCGAGCAGAGCGTCGGGGCCGAGGAAGCCGGCGACCACGAGCACCGCGGCAACCACGATCCCGAGCCTGGCCGGGACCGCCGGCACGGCGGCGAACGCGACCACCCCGCCGACCACGGCGCCGGCGAGCTTCGCGGCGACGACGACGCGCGGCTCGAAGCGGCCGGCGAGCCCGGCCCGCTCCAGGCGTTGGGGGAGCCCGAGGCGCTCGGCGGCGTCGCCGAGGGAATCCGCGCGGCCGCGGGAGAGCGTGGCGAGCAGCGCCCGGGCGCTGGACGCGATCCGTTCGCCCGCGCCCCCGGTGAGCTCCCAGGCGGCGGCGAACCCGAGCAGCACTCCCGCGGCGGCCAACGCTGCGGTCATCGCTCGTCGACCGTGCTCAGGCGCCGGATCGCTGCGAACCCGCAGAGCTGCAGGACGCCGGCGAGGACGAGCATCGTCGCCGAGGCGGCGTTCGAGAGCAGGCCGCTCGCGAAGCCCGGGTCGAGGAGCTCGGCGAGCAGGGCCGCCCCGACCGGCATCGCGACCACCAGCAGTCCGGTGAACCGCGCCTGGGCGGTCGCCGAGCGGGCGTCGGCCTCGGTGCGGTCGCGGTCGGCCGCGGCGGCGGCGAAGCGTCGCAGCAGGGTCGCCAGATCGCCGCCCGCGAGCTGCTGCGAGAGCAGCGCGGCGGCGAACGAGTCCACCCGCGGCGAGTCCACCCGGCGGCGCAACGCCTCGAGCGCGTCGCGGGTCGGGGCCCCGAGCGAGAGCTCGGCTCGCACCCGCTCCATCTCGCGCGCCGGCGGGCCCTCGAGCGAGGCGGCGGCGGCGGTGAGGGCCGCCCGCGCCGAGCGGCCGACGGCGAGCGCGTCGGCGACGGCGACCGCGACCTCGGCCAGCCCGCGCTCGACCGCTCGCCGGTAGGCGGCCCGCCGCCGCGAGACCGCCACGGTCACCGCCGCGGGCCCGGCCGCCGCCAGGAACGGGGCCGGCCCGGGCCCGAGGACGAGGAGGGCGCCGGCGAAGATCGCGCCGGTGCCGAGCAGCGCCAGTCGACGGCGCTCGAGCTCGGTCGGCAGGTGGCCCTCGCGCCCTGCGCGGTGAAGTGGCTCGACCGCCTCGACGAGCCAGCGCCCGGCCCCCGGCGCGGCCAGCGCCGCCTCGCGGATCGCCACCGTCGCCAGACCGCCGGCGAGCGCCGCCGCCAGCACCCCGAGGACGTCCGCGGGACTCATTCGCCGCGGCGCCAGAGCTCGCGGACGCCGACCCCGGCGGCCGCACGCAGGACCTCGGCGACCTCGATCACCTGCCGGTCGCCGCCTCCCGCCCGTGCCATGTGGACGACGAGGTCGACGCCGCGGGCGAGCTGCTCGCGGATCGCCTCGTGTGGGAGCCCGACGCCTGCCATCAACGCGAGGGTCTCGACCCGCCGCAACGCGTCCTCGGGGGAGTTCGCGTGCACCGTCGAGAGCGCACCGTCGTGGCCGGTGTTGAGCGCCGTCAGCAGGTCGAGCGCCTCGGGCCCGCGGACCTCGCCGATCACGATCCGGTCGGGCCGCATCCGCAGCGCGTTTCGCAGCAGGTCGCGGATCGTCACGCCACCCCGGCCCTCGACCGACGCCGGCCGGCTCTCCAGCCTGACCACGTGCGGCTGGCGCAGGCGCAGCTCGGCAGCGTCCTCGAGCGTCACCACGCGCTCGCTTGGCGCGATCCAGGCCGAGAGCGCGTTCAGCAGCGTCGTCTTTCCCGACCCGGTCCCGCCCGAGATCAGCAGGCTGCGGCGCGCGGCCACCGCCTCGCGGAGCAGGTCGCGAAGCTCGGGGGTCAGCGTGCCCGAGGCGACGAGCCCCTCGGGGTCCGGGCGCACGGCGGTGAACCGGCGCACCGAGAGCGCCGGCCCGTCGACCGCGAGCGGCGGGATGACGACGTTGACCCGGGAGCCGTCGGCGAGCCGGGCATCGGCCATCGGGCTGAGCTCGTCGACCCGGCGCCCAACCGGGGCGAGGATGCGCTCGATCGCGTCGCGAAGCGCCTGCTCGGACTCGAACCTGATCTCCGAGCGCTCGATCCGGCCACGGCGCTCGACGTAGACCGAGTCGTGGCCGTTGACCATCACCTCCTCGACCTCGTCGTCGGCCAGCAGCTCCTCCAGCGGCCCGAGCCCCACCGTGTCGCGCAGGATCAGGTCGACGATCCGCTCCCGGCGGGCGCCGGACAGCACGATCGCCTCCTCGTCGACGAGCTCGCGCACGGCGGGCTCGAGCGCGCCCGCCGGCCCTCCGGCGGCGGCCTCGGCGCGGCGGCGGTCGACGAGCCGCAGGCGCAGCTCGCCGGCGAGCGCCCGGGTGTGGTCGTCTGTTGTGGCGATACCTCGGTGAGGCCGCGGGCGCACTGATCTCTCCCCGGCGCAGTGGCGTACCCGCGGCGGGCCGCCGTGACTACCCTCGCGCGGTGAGCGCGCTCGACCTGCTTGTGGTCGCCGCGGTCCTGATCGGGATCTCGGTCCAGGCCGCGATCGGCTTCGGCTTCGCCTTCTTCGTCGCCCCGGCGGCGTTCGCCGCCTTCCCTCCGGAGCAGGCGGTGACCGTGGTGCTGTTGCTGGCGATCGCGATCGGTTGCCTGGTGCTGTTCGGCGAGCGCCGGACGCCGGAGATCGCGCGGCGCCCGGTCTGGATCCTGGTCGGCGCCGCCCTCCCGGGGATGGTCGTCGGCGCCTGGCTCGTCACCCGCGCCGACCGCGAGCTGCTGCAGCTGCTGGTCGGGGTCATGGTGCTCGGCGGCGCCCTGCTGCAGGCCATCGGCGTCGGCACGGCGCCGCGGGCGGCGCCGTCGAGGCGGGGCGGGACGGGGCTCGAGGTCGGCGGCGGGCTCCTCGCCGGCGTCCTCGCCACCTCGGTCACCGTCAACGGGCCCGTCGTCGTCCTCGTGCTGAGCCGGCTCGGGCTGCGCGGCGGGCGCCTGCGCGACTCGCTCGCCGCCGCCCTACTCGGGCTCAGCCTGCTGGCGACGCCCGTGGTCCTGATCGCCTCGGGCGCCGATCACGCGCTCCCGGACGCATGGGTCGCGCTCGCCTGCGTCCCGGCGGTGCTCGTCGGCCACCGCTTCGGCGCGGCCGTCTTCCGGCGCCTCGACGACGACGCCCACCACCGTGCGGCGCTCGGCGCCGCCGCGATCGCCGGGCTGCTCAGCATCGGCGCCGCGCTGATCTAGAGGCGTGATGTGGGTTCTCCGCACGCGCGGCCCACCCACATCAAGCCTCTAGGCTGGCGGCATGGCCGCGATCGAGGTCGCCGACGCCGACATCACCGAGCTCGACGTGGACGCGATCGCCAACGCGGCCAACACCGAGCTCCGCCACGGGGGCGGCGTCGCCGGGGCGATCTCACGGGCCGGTGGGCCGGCGATCCAGGCGGAGAGCGACGAGCTCGCGCCGATCGAGCTCGGCGGGGCCGTCGCCACCGGCGCGGGCGAGCTGCCCTGCCGCTGGGTCGTCCACGCGGCCACGATGGAGCTCGGCGGACCGACCTCGGCCGAGACCATCCGCCGGGCGACCGCGAGCGCGCTGCGGGTCGCCGACGAGCTCGGCGCCGCCTCCTTCGCGCTGGTCGCCTTCGGCACCGGCGTGGGCGGCTTCGCGCTCGCCGACGCGGCGCGGATCGAGGTCGAGGAGGTGCGGCGCCACCTGAGCGACGCGAGCGGGCTCGAGCGAGTCGTCTTCTGCGTCCATGGCGCATCGGCGCGCGAGGCGTTCGAGCGCGCGCTCGGCCAATCCGCCGAGTGACGCATGGAGCACCTCATGGGTGCTCAGCACGGCTCTCGGCGACGGGGACGCACTCGCGCCCCGCGAGGCCGAGCCCTCAACTCCCGATCAGCCGCAGCTCACGGGCGAAGCTCTGGGCGTGGATCAGGCGCAGCGCCTGCCCGCGGGTGAGCGCCAGCGTCGCCACCCAGGCCTCGGTCGGCGGAGCGCCGAGCACGTCGTCGGCGGGCGCGCCTCCGGCCGGCCGGAGGTCGAGCAGGCCGACCGCCCTCGGCGGCGACGTAGGTGCGCCCGGCGCCGCCGGCGGGGCCGGACTCGGTAGTGACGACGACATCGACGCGCCGGCCCACGCCGCCCGCACCGGCCGCCAGCGCACCGGCGCTCTCGACGGTGATCTCCACCGGCCGGCGCCCGCCGCCGAGCCGCCGCTCGGGTCGCTCTCGCTCGCCGTCGAGGGCGCTGAAGTGCGAGCCGAGCACGTAGCCGCCGGCCGGGATCATCGTCGCCGGGCGGCGGCCCACCGCGGCGGCGGGGCTGGCGAGCGCATCCGGGGGCACGAAGGGCTCCGGAATGCGGCGGACCTCGAGCGCCTCGGCGACCGCCCCCCGCTCGAGCGGCCGCCCCGGCGGCAGCGACTCGACGGCGACGACGACGTCGCGAAGCTCGCCGTAGTCGGACGCCCCGCCCGGGCCGCCACCGGTGGCGCCGGCGGCGAGGCCGGCGCAGACCGCGGCCGCGGAGGCGAAGCCGACCGCCCGCGCCCGGCGGCTCACCTGCCCGAAGTTGGCGCCGGCGCCCTCGCCAGCGGCAGCTCGAGGACCGCGCTCGCGCCGAGCTCGTGCGCGCAGGCCGCGAACCGCCCGCCGTGGTCGGCCGCGACCTCGGCGACGATCCGCAGGCCGTGCCCGCGCCGGCCTCCGGCTCGCCGGCGCTCGCCGATCCGTGGCGATCGCCGGCGCTCGGCCGGCGGAGCCGCCCGGCCGCCGGCATCGACGCCGTCGGCGACCGTGAGCCGCAGGCGCCCGGCGCGCTCGGCGCCGTCGATCCGGATCGGCCCGGCGCCGTGCTCGAGCGCGTTCGCGATCAGGTTGTCCAGCGCGCCGGCGATCGCCGCCTCGTCGCACTCGAGGCGGCGATCCGTTAGCGCTCCACGCGAACTCGATCCAGCGGCCCTCGAGCGCCGCCGGCCCGCGCCACCGCCCGACCGCATCCGCGGCCAGGGCCCGGCCGTCGACCAGCGCGGGCCGCCGCCGGCGCGGCTCGCCGTTGACGTCGCGCTCGATCCCCGCGAGCGCCTCGAGCGCCTGCTCGAGCTGGTCGCGGCCGCGCCGCTGCCGGTCGGGCTCGCGACGGGCCACGAGCAGTAGCGCCTGAAGCGGGCGGCGCAGCTCGTGCAGGCCACGGTTGAGCAGTTCGCGGCGGCGGCGCTCACGTCGCCGGTCGACCACGACCGCGGTCGCGCAGCAGACCACCAGCGGGCACGCCAGCACCAGCCCGTCAGCGATCGAAGTCCGGCATCCTCGGCCTCGGGGGCGTCGATCAGCCGGTAGCCGACGCCCCAGCAGTTGACAACGTAGCGCCCGCGTCCCGGGGTCCAGCTTGCGGCGCAGGCGGCTGGCGTGAGAGTCCAGCGTGCGGGTGCGGCCGAGCGAGCGAAACCCCCAGACATCGCGCAAGAGCTCCGCCTTGGTGAACACCCTGGTCGGGTCCGAGGCCAGCATCCGCAGGAGGCCGAACTCCTTGTTCGCCAGCCGAACCGGCTCGCCGCCGACGCGGACCTCGCGTCTCGACGGGTCGACCACGATGTCACCGACGCGCAACGGGCCGGCGCGACGATCATCGCGGCGACGCAGCACGGCTCGCATCCGTGCCACCAGCTCCTGGATCGCAAACGGCTTGACCACGTAATCGTCGGCCCCGCATTGGAGCCCGCGAACTCGGTCGGCGTCGGACGAGCGGCCGCTGAGCACGATCACCGGGAGCCCGGGGTCGTAACGCCCGGTGGCTCCCTCGGTGGCGCGGATCTCGCGCAGGACGTCGAGCCCGGGCGCATCGGGGAGGTTGAGGTCCAGCAGCAGCAGGTCGGGCTGCTTGAAGTGGCAGAGCCGCAGCGCGTCGGCGGCGCTCGGGGCTTCAAAGGGCTGGAACACCTCCGCGGCGAGGTGGTCGCAGAGCAGCTCGAGCGTGGGCTCGTCGTCCTCGCAGACGACGACCTTCGGCCCCGCGTCGCCCTGCGGGAGCATCAGCCCGCACCCCGACGGCGCCCACAGGCCGGCCGCTCGAGCACCGCCGCGGCGCCCGGCTCGCGGACGAGGCGGTTGGGCGGGACCGCCTCGCGAACCCCCAGCGGCGCCCGCCGGCGATCGAGGAACACGACGTCGATCGCAAAGCGCATGCCGAAGGTGTGGACACTGCGACAGCGAGGGATCAGCAGGCCCTCCCCCGCCCGCCCGGGACTCAGCAGGGCGAGCCCGAGCAGGCGTGAGAGGAAGGTGACCGCCACCGGGACCCGCAGGGAAGCGACCTCCGCGGTGGGGAGCCGGCGGAAGCGATGCGGATGGACGGTCGCGGTCACGCGGCCTACAAGCCCGGCCGAGCCGGTTGCGCCCCCCGCGCCAGCTACAACTCTTCCCCGTGTCGACCGAGCTCACCCTGCTGACGATCCTGGCCGCGGTCACCGTGCTGCTGATCGCCGCGCAGTGGGCGCGGGTCCCGTACCCGATCCTGCTCGTGCTCGGCGGGCTGGGGCTCGCGGCCACCCCGGGAATCCCCGAGGTCGACCTCGAGCCGGAGCTGGTGCTGGTGGTCTTCCTCCCGCCACTGCTCTACGCGGCGGCCTTCTTCACCCCGCTGCGCGAGCTGCGGCGCAACGTGCGCCCGATCTCGCTGCTGGCGGTGGGGCTGGTGCTGGCGACGATGGTCGCGGTCGCCCTCGTCGCCCACGGCGCCCTCGGCTTCGGCTGGGCCGAGGCGTTCGTGCTCGGGGCGATCGTCTCCCCCACCGACCCGGTGGCGGCGACCGCCATCGCCCGCCGCCTCGGGGTCCCGGGGCGGATCGTGACCATCGTCGAGGGCGAGAGCCTGGTCAACGACGCGACCGCCCTGGTCGCCTACAAGTTCGCGGTCGCCGCGGTGGTCACCGGCAGCTTCAGCCTGCTGGAGGCCAGTGGCGAGTTCGTGCTCGTCGTCGTCGGCGGGATCGCGGTCGGGATCGCCGTCGGCACGATCATCGCCGCGGTCCGCAGGCGACTCGACAACCCTCCGGTCGAGGTCACGATCGCGCTCTTCTCCGCCTACTTCGCGTACCTGCCGGCGGAGGCGATCGGGGTCTCCGGGGTACTCGCAGCGGTCACGGTCGGCATCTACATGGGACGGCTGACCTCGCGGCTGACCACCCCGACCACGCGGATCCAGGGCGTCGCGGTCTGGGAGATCGTCACCTTCCTGCTCAACTCGGCCCTCTTCGTGCTCGTGGGGCTCCAGCTGCCGACCGTGGTCGAGGGGATCTCCGACGTCGAGACGGCGGAGCTGGTCCGCGACGGGGCGCTGGTCGCCGCGACCGTGATCGTCACTCGGATCGTCTGGGTGTTCCCGTTCACGTACCTCCCGCGGCGGCTGTTTCGCCGCCTGCGCACCGACGACCCATATCCGCCCTGGCGGCACACCCTGATCGTCTCCTGGACCGGGATGCGCGGCGCCGTCTCGCTCGCGGCGGCGCTGGCGCTGCCGTTCACAACGGACTCCGGCGGCGCCTTCGCCGACCGCGAACTGATCATCTTCTGCGCCTTCTCGGTGATCCTCGCGACGCTGCTGATCCAGGGCCTGACCCTGCCGCCGCTGATCAAGTGGCTCGAGGTCGACGACACCGACGAGGAGCTCGAGCGCGAGGAGATCTCGGCCCGGCTGCGGGCGATCGAGGCGGCGATCGAGCGCATCGACGAGCTGACCGCGGAGGACTGGGTGCTCGACGACACCGCCGAGCGGATCCGCGGCGCCTACCGCTACCGCCAGCGGCGGTTCACCGCACTCTCGCCGGAGGGCGAGTTCGACGGCGGCGTCGGCGGCGACGGGATCGACTACGAGACCCGCTCGGTCGCCTATCAGCGGCTGGTGCGCGACCTGCTCGACACGCAGCGCTCGACCCTGATCGAGCTCCGCGACCGCGGCGAGATCAACGACGAGGTCCTGCGCCGGATCGAGCGCGAGCTCGACCTCGAGGACTCGCGGCTCGAGATCTGAGCGGGCTCGCCGGCCTCCGGCCGACGGCGAACCGGACTCGTTCGACCCCGAGGGTGCAAACCCTCTTTCAGCGGCGCGACCTCGATGCCGCGGCGGGCGACCATCGGCAAAGATGCATCCACCTGGGAAGGCCCCGCTGGGAAGATCGGTAACCGACCGGGGGCGGACATTCGGAGAACTGGTGGAGAAGGCAACTCGCAGAGGTAATTACGAGTCGGGCTCTGACTACGTCCTCGAGTACGGAGAGCTGCGCTTCTCTTTCAACGAGGGGGATTTCGGCCAGCGGGTCGAGCAGGCGGCGGTGAAGCTCGACTTCGTCGACGGCGGGCTCGAGGGCGAGGAGCTCCACGACCTGCTCGAGCTCGCGGTCAACGGTGAGATCCGCGAGCCGACCTCGCCGCTCGGCGAGCACATCAACGAGCATTGGACCGAGCTCGTCGGGCCCGCCAACCGCAGCCTCGTGCACTGGATCCGGCGGCTGGTCTTCCGCGGTGCGTGGCTCGACCAGCGGGTCAAGGAGGGCGAGCTCGACATCGTCTTCGACGGCGACAGCCACAGCTTCGGCTACGTGCAGCCGGATCGTGATGCGGAGCCGATCGAGCTGTCGCGCGAGCCGAGCTGGGCCGGGCTGGCGTATCGGCGCTAGGCGCGCTGCGCTAGCTGAAGGAGCTGGCGCCAGCAGCTCCGCGTTGCTCGGAGTGGCCTCGATCCGCTCGCGTAGGAGGTCCGCTGCCTCGCGCGGGTCCAGGTCGGCGAGCAGCGAGCGCAGCCTGCGGGCCGCCTCGAGCTCGTCGGGCTCGCGGAGCTGATCCTCGTTCGAGACCCGGCACTCGGCCGGGCGCAGCGCCGGCGTCACGCCCGCCGCGGCGAGCTCGGGATCGAGCGCGATCAGTGAGCTCTCGGTCGTGATCGCCGCGCGCTCGGCCTCGCCCTCGTCGCGGCCGTCGGCGAGCACGGTCGCGATCACCGTCAGCGAGCCGCCGCCGGCGAGGTTGCGCCCGGAGCCGAACAGTCGCTTGACCTCGTCCACGTCGCCCGCCGCGAACGCGAGCCGCGAGAGCGAATCGCAGACGAGGATCGCGTCGGCACCGTCCTCGGCGAGCCGCCGGCCGCGCTCGAGCGCCAGCTCGGCGGTGCGCACCTGCTCGACCGGTGCCAGGTCGGCGGTCGCGATCGCGAACTCGGCCACGGGCAGCGCCTCGCGCCAGACGGTCGCCTCCTCGGGGCGCTCGTCGACCAGCAGCACGACCAGCTTCGCGGTGTCGGCGGCGGCGCTGACGCGGGCGAGCGAGCGCAGCAGGGTGGTGCGCCCGGAGCGGGCGGCGGCCCGGACGAGCACCCGCTGGCCGTAGGCGAGCGGGGCGAGCAGGTCGACCGCGCGGGCGAGCACGTCGTCGCCGAAGCCCTCGAATGAGATCCGCCGCTCCGGGAGCACCGCCGGCAGCCCCTCGAACTCGGGCCGCACCTCGGTCTGCGGCTCCTCGTCGTTGACGGCGTCGACGTGGACCAGGGCCCGGTGGCGCTCGCCGCGGCGCGGTTGGCGCGCCGGCCCGGCGACCTCGTCGCCCGGGCGCAGCTCGCAGCGGCGCACCTGGGCGGCCGAGATGTAGACGTCGGCGTCGGACGGCGCGAGGCCCTCGAGGCGCAGGAAGCCGTAGCGCTGGCGGGTCAGCTCGAGCACCCCGCGGACCTGCTCGGTCGGCCGCGGGTCCCGCCGTTCATCACCTTCCTCGGCGCCCATCGGGCCGAGCTCGACCGGCTTCTCGTCGGCGTCGTCGAGCACCGTGGCCTCGACCACGACCATCTCGTCGGTGTCGGCCTCGTCCGGCGGCGCGCCGGTGTCGGCCACGTCCGCGGCGCACCGGTATCGGCCACCTCCGCGGGCGTGCCGGTGTCGGCCTCGGCGAGCCGGTCGACCAGCTCCTCCCGGCGCAGCAGCCGGTAGCCGTCGATCCCGGCGGCCGCCGCCCGCTGGTGCAGGTCGGCCAGATGAAGGTCCTCGAGCTGCGCGGCCATCGGCTCCGCAGGCTAACGAAAGCATCTCCGCGGTCGCCGCAGATGAATGCCCGATGAAGGCCGTTCCCGCTTTTCACACGACGCTCATCGGACGAGGCCTAGATCGGTGCTGAAGCGGTGAACCGTCCTCGACGAACGAGGACCGACGAAGGAGACGACATGAGGACGAGCACGACCAGGATCGGCGCGGGTGCGATGCGGCGTGGCGGCAGTGACGGCGGCGGTCGCAATCGCGGCCTGCGGCGGCTCGAGCCAAGCGGCCGGCAGCCACGACGAGGGCTCGGCGGGCGCCGGGCTTCCCCAGGGAAGCGAGCACGTCGAGCTCGACCCCGCCGAGTTCACGACCCGGATCGACAACCCGTACTGGCCGATGACCCCGGGCAGCCGTTGGGTCTACAGCGAGACGGATACGGTCGGCGGCCACGAGCGGGTCGTCGTCAAGGTGACCGGGAAGACGAAGATGATCGCCAACGGGATCGAGGCGCGCGTGATCCGCGACACGGTCACGGAGCACGGGGTCCCGGTCGAGATCACCGATGACTGGTACGCCCAGGACTCGGAGGGCAACATCTGGTACCTCGGCGAGTACGTGACCAACTACAAGAACGGCCGGGTGGTCGACCACGCCGGCTCGTTCGAGGCCGGGGTCGACGGCGCCGAGCCGGGGATCGCGATGCCCGCGAATCCGGAGCCCGGGATGAGCTATCGCCAGGAGTACTACGAGGGCGAGGCCGAGGACAAGGGCGCGGTCGTCACCGTCGGCGAGGAGCGCGTCCAGGTGCCGTTCGGGTTCTTCAACCGGGACGTGCTGATGACCCGCGACCTGGTCCCGACGGAGCCCAAGGTCGAGGAGCTCAAGTTCTACGTCCCCGAGGTCGGCCCGGTGCTCAGCGTGCACACCGATGGCACGGGCGGGCGCGGCGAGCTGGTCAGCTACCAGCCCGGGTAGTCGCCGGATCGATCCCCTCCGCGGCGGCGTCGTCGACCCAGCGCGCCGCCTCGGCCCCGACCCGCGCCTCGTCCCAGCCCAGCTCCCCGCCGATCGCCTCGCGCCACCGGCGCCACCGCCTCGGCGGTGCGCAGCTGCGGGCGCCGCGAGCAGGGCCAGCCGGGTCCGGCGCAGGAGCACGTCGGCGACCGACAGCGCCTGCTCGAGGCGCGCGGCGACCACCGCCTCGGCGAGCAGGTCCGGTCGGCCGGCGACGATGGGCGCCGCGAGCTCGGGCCGCTCGCCGGCGAGCGCGGAGGACGTTGCGGGCCGCGTGCCCGTAGCGGAAGGCGAGCAGCTCGCGGTAGCCCGCCGGGAGCTCGTCCTCGTCGACGCCCGTCAGGCGGGTCGAGCTCGTGGTCGGAGGCGGCCATGCCGAGCGGGATGTCGTCGGTGCGACACGGGGCCACGCGGCCCTCGCGCTCGACCATCCGGTCGACCACCTGCTTCGCCATCCGGCGCCAGGTGGTGAGCTTGCCGCCGGTGATCGTCAGCATCCCGGAGGAGGTCTCGTAGAGCTCGGCCTTGCGCGAGATGTCGACCGACTTGCGCGGGTCGCCGGTCGAGATCAGCGGGCGGACGCCGGCGTAGGCGCCGGTGAGGTCGCCGCGGCCGAGGTCGAGGCCGAAGAACGAGTTGGCCGCCTCGAGGATGTAGTCGATGTCGTCGCCGCCGGGCTGGACGTGGGCGATGTCGCCGGAGTAGTCGTTGTCGGTCGTGCCCATCAGCGTCCGCCCGTACCAGGGCAGGGCGAAGATCGTCCGCTCCGAGCCCGCCGGGACGATGCAGGCGGCCGTGCCCGACCGCCAGCCGGTCCATGGAGACGGTCACGTGGGTGCCGCGGCTGGGCGCGATCCGCGGCACCTCGGCCTCGTCGTGGATCTCCTCGGGGCGGATCCGGTCGGCCCAGACGCCGGTCGCGTTGATCACGTTGTCGGCCTCGACCTCGAACGCCGCGTCGCCGTCGGCGTCGAGGCAGGCGACCCCGGCGGCGAGCCCGTCGCGGTCGAGCAGCCCGGTGACCTCGGCGCGGTTGACGCACACGGCCCCGAAGCGCTCGGCCTCGCCGAGGATCGTCAGCACCAGCCGCACGTCGTCGGTCTGGCAGTCGTAGAACAGGTAGGCCTCGCGCGGCTCGCGCGGCGGCGAGCGCCGGGATCATCTCGAGCGACCTCCTCGCCGTCGATCGTGCGGTGGCGGTCGGGCGCCCAGTGGTCGTCGCCGCCCGCGCGCTCGGCGCGCTCGCGGCGCGACATGCCGACCCGGGTGGTCGCCATCACGTCGTACATGTTGAGCCCGATCCCGATCGAGCGGCTGCGCTTGTCCTCGCCCAGCGTCGGGACGAGGAAGGGCGTCGGGTAGACGAGGTGCGGGGCGAGCTGGACCATCAGCTGGCGCTCCAGCAGCGCCTCGCGGACGAGCCCGAGGTCGAAGTTCTGCAGGTAGCGAAGGCCGCCGTGGACCATCTTCGAGGAGCGGCTCGAGGTCCCGATCGCGTAGTCGTCGCGCTCGACCAGGGCGACGCTGTAGCCGCGCGAGGCGGCGTCGAGCGCGACCCCGGCCCCGGTGATGCCGCCGCCGATCACGACGACGTCGAAGCGCTCGCCGGTGACCGCCTTGAGCGCGTCGGCTCGCGACAGCATCAGTCGAGGTACGTGGTGACGCTGGCGGCGGGCTCGCGCTCGGGCGCCGCGCTTGCTCCTGCACCGGGCGGCCGAGGTGGATCAGGGCGACGAAGCGCTCGTCGGCGCCGAGCCCGACGGCGGCGGCGCCCTGGGCGGTCCGCAGCACGGCCGGGGTGCGCCAGTAGGCGGCGAGGCCGCGGGCGTGGGCGGCGAGCAGGACGATGTAGGCGGCGATCGCGGTCGCGTGCAGGTCCTCCTCGTCGGCGACCTCGTCGCCGGTGAGCGCGCAGGAGCAGACGACCAGGGTCGGCGCGCGGTCGAGCTTCGCCGCCGCCTCGGGGCCGGCCGCGTCCTTGAGCCGCTCGAGCGCCCGCGGGCCGAGGACGCGGAAGCGCCACGGGTTGGTCAGGTGATGGTTCGGCGCCCAGCGGGCGAGCTCGAGCAGCTCGTCGAGGGTCTCGCGCTCGACCGGCTCCGGCCGGTAGGCCTTGTGGGTGCGCCGGGTGCGGATCGCGGTCTCGACGTCCATCGCCAGGAAACTACCCACCATCGCGGGCCGGGCGCCAACGCGCCGCCCAATTGGCCGAGTGACGGACTGAGCACCCCGAGGTGCTCAGCGCGTCATTCGGCGGCGGTAGGCGTAGGCGGCGAGACCCACCGTCGCCAGAGCCGCAAGGGCGATCAGGATGTAGGTGGTGGCGTCGTCGCTCCCGGAGGGCTCGCCGGTCTGCGTGACGCTGACCGGGACCGCGGAGCCATCGCCGACCGGGGGATCGCCGGCGATCTCGCCGGAGGGGCGCCGCCGGCGGGGCCCCGGCGCTCCCGGGCGCGGTGGAGGCACCGTCCCCCGCGGCCCCGTCCCCGCTCGCGGCATCCGCGGCTCCGCCCCCCTCACCGCCGCGGCCCGCTGCCCCGCCCGATCCTCCGTCGGTCGGAGCCGCGGCGGCGGGCGGCCCGGCACCCGAGCCTTCCGGTGCTGACCCGGCGCTCGTCCCCGTGCCGCCGTCCTCCCCCGGGCGCCGGCTCGGCTCCGACCCCGAGGATGCCCGCGCGACCGCGGGGATCGGGAACGCGCGGCGCTCGACCGCGAGCAGGGCCTGCGCGGTGACCCAGATCGGCGTCTGGTCGCTGGAGGACGAGTAGCGGTAGTGGCCGTCGGCGGCCTGGAGGCGCTCCAGGTAGGCGATCCCGCGGGCGATCGCCCGCTCGCGCGCCGCCCGCCGCAACCAGGCCCTGCACGGCCCAGGCGGTCGACTGCGAGTTGACGATCCCGCTCGAGCCGAGCGCCCAGCCCCCGCCGCCGCGCTGAGCCTCGCGCAGCCAGTCCGCGCCCCGGGCGGTGGCCGCACCCCGGGAGCCTGCTGCGACCAGCCCCTGGAGCGCGGCGCCGGTCGAGTCGGCCTCGCTCGGGGCGTCCGGTTGGATCCCCCAGCCGCCGTCGGGGCCCTGGGCGCGACGCAGCCAGCGTGCCGGGCGCCGCAGCGAGCGCGGATCGGCGCCGGCGGCGCGCATCGCCAGCGCGTAGAAGGCCGTCAGGTTGACCTGGCCGTCGACCGAGCCGTCGCCGTCGCGCCGCGAGCGCAGCTCGGCCACCAGGTCGGTGCCGGCGAAGCGGCGCGGGTCGAGCCCGGCGCCGGCGAGCGCGAGGACGGTGCGCTCGAGGTCGCCGACCGAGCGCAGCCGGCCGGCCTGCGAGCGCAGGTAGGCGACCGGGTTCTCACCGCCCGAGCGGACGTCGAGCGGGTTGCGGCCCGACGCCTCCAGGGCGAGCATCGCCCAGCCGGTCATCGCCGGGCTCGACGCCTGGCCCGGGGTGGCGGCGAACCCGCCGTCCGAGTTCTGGGCGCGCACGAGCCAGGCGAGGCCGGAGCCCTTCGCCTCGACCGGCGCCGGCGCCGGTCGCCAGCGTGCAGGCGGCCAGCGCGGCCACGGCCAGCGGCAGCGCGCCGGCGGGGCGCCAGCTGAACTCGAGGCGGGTGCGAAAGCGCGAGATCATCCGCACCAGCGCGGGCCCGGCGGCCAGCGCGATCGCGAAGTTGCCGGCCGCGTGGGCGACGTTGAACGGCAGCCCGCGGGCCGACAGGGCCAGGTAGCGGTCGAGCGACTGCTCACCGCCGTAGGTGACCATCACCGAGAGGTCGAGCAGGGCCCCGTAGGCGAAGCCTGCGATCGCGCAGGCGAGCGCCAGCCCGAGCCGGCCGAGCCGCCGCCGCATGACCACCGCGAGCCAGGCGCCGCCGAGGCCGACCAGCCCCCACCCCGCCATCTGCCAGGCGGTCCACGGGCCCTGCCCGAGCCAGATGTTGGAGACCGGCGCCGCGAGGGCGCCGACCGCGAACCCGGGCCCGGCGCCGAGCGCATAGCCGGTGATCAGGGCGACATCGGTGGTCCCGACCACGTTCGGGATCGGGGCCAGGACCAGCCGCCCGGCGATCGCCAGCGCGGCCAGCGCCGCGACCAGCGCGACCAGGCGGGCGCTCGGGCGATCGCGCTCGTACCACCAGAAGCCGCCGACGAGCACCAGCGCCAGCCCGGCGAAGGTGACCACCTGCCAGCTCATGAATGATTCCCGCGGCTGCTCGGCTTCGCCTCCGCTGCCGCGGGGCCAGGGATCGTCGGTTCTGCCTCCCGGGCAAGTAACGCCGCACCGTCCTCCGGGGTCACGGCGCCCGCGGTGCCGAGGATCCGCGCGACCTCGGTGGCGAAGTACCAGCCACCGGCGAGGATCTCGTCGGCGGGCCCGTCGGCGATCAGCTCGCCGTCGCCGAGCAGGACCACGCGCGAGGCGAGCCGGGCGGCGAACTCGACGTCGTGGGTGGCGACGAGCACCGCCGGGCCCCGGCGGCTGAGCTCGCCGAGCCAGGCGCAGAGCTCGAGCTTGCGGGCCGCGTCGATGCCGCGGGTCGGCTCGTCGAGGCAGACGAGCCCGGGAAGCTCGCCGTCTTCCCTCCCGGCCATCACGATCGCAAGCGCGAGCCGCTCGCGCTCACCGCCGGAGAGGTCGCGCGGGTCGCTCTCGGCAGCCCAGGCGAGCCCGACGGCCTCGAGCGCCGCCCGGCCGGGCTCGCCCGGCAGCTCGTCGGCGACCCGCTCGCGGACCAGCAGGTCCGTCGGGCTCTGCGGCAGCAGCGCGCAGCCTCGCGCCGCGGTCACCGAGCCGCGCGAGGGCTCGCACAGCCCCGCGGCGGCGCGCAGCAGGGTGCTCTTGCCGGCCCCGTTGCGGCCCATCAGCGCGACGCGCTCGCCCGGCTCGATGCCGAGCTCGAGCCCGCGCAGGACCTCGCGGACGCCGAGCCCGGAGTCGAGCTCGACCCAGAGGTGCTCGGCGTCGAGCGCCGCGCCGGCCCGGCGGCGGCGACCGGCGACGCCCTGGCTCGGGCTCGCGCTCCTCCCGGGGCGGGGCGGGGCGCGGCTCGATGCCCTGCACCGCCAGCGTCGCGCGCGCCTGCTTCACCGAGACCGGCGGCGGAGTGATGCCGGCGAGCGAGAACAGGCGCGCCCCGGGCGGCGCCAGGGCGGGATCGGCGCGGAGCGCCCATTCGCAGTAGCCCTGCGGCGAGCCGTCGAAGGCGATCCGCCCCGAGTCCAGCGCCAGCACCCGGTCGGCGGCCGCCAGGCAGCGCTCCAGCCGGTGCTCGGCACAGATCACGCCCATCCCCCACTCCTCGTTCAGGCGACGCAGGAGGCCGATCAGCTCGTCGCCGGCGACCGGGTCGAGCTGCGAGGTCGGCTCGTCGAGCAGCACCAGCCGCGGGCGCAGGACGAGCGCCGCGGCGAGCGCGACCCGCTGCAGCTCGCCGCCCGAGAGCGTGTCGGTGGGCCGGTCGACCAGGTGCTCGATCGCCAGCGCCAGGGTGACCTCCTCGAGCGCCCGCGCCCGCGCCCCGTCCGGCTCGCCGCGCAGCTCCAGGGGCAGCTCGAGCTCGCCGCGGACGGTCGCCGAGATCGACCTGGGTCTCGGGGTCCTGGCCGACGAGGCCGACGAGGCCGCCGAGCTCGGCCGGGCCGTTGCTCGCGCACGTCGAGCCCGCAGACCTCGAGCGTCCCCGAGACCTCGCCGCCGTGGTAGTGGGGCACGAGCCCGCAGCAGGCGCGCAGCAGGGTCGACTTGCCGCTCCCCGAGCGCCCGGCGAGGATCGCGAACTCGCCCTCGACGAGCTCCAGGTCGACCGCGTCGAGCGCGGCGGTGGAGGCGTCCGGGTAGGCGTAGGAGAAGCCCCCCATCCGCACCAGTGCTCGCGGCTCGACCCTCATCGCGCGCGGCCGCGGCGGTCGAGGCCGATGTAGGGCGCGGCGGCGAGCAGCGGCAGCGCGGCGGCGAGCGCGAGCGTCGCCGGCTCGAGCGTCGATCGCAACCGTCGGATAGGCCTCGAAGCCGCCGACCCCGGCCAGCCTGGCCGCCACGCCGAGGCCGGCGATCAGCGCCCCGGCCGCCGCGAAGCGCCAGCCGTGGCGCGAGCTTTGGCGCCTGCCGGCCCGCCGCGGCACCCCGCGCGCGTATCCGCGCAGCTCGAGCGCCGCGGCGACGTCGACGGCGCGGTCGAGCGATCCGGCGACCAGCCTGCGCATCAGGGCGACGCGGCCGGCGGCGGCCGCCGCCGGGCCGCGCAGGCTCTGGGCGTCGCGAAGCCGCGCGTGGTCGGCGGCCGCGAGCGGGACGAGCCGGGTGATCAGGGTCGCGGTCAGCGCCGAATGCCGCGCCAGCGGTCGCAGCAGTCGGAGCAGGCGGTCGGGATCGACGCAGGCCGAGTGCACGGCGAAGGCGCCGAGCACGACCGCGATCCGCAGCGCGAGCACCGCGCCCTCGACGAGCGCCTCGCCGCTGACGTCGACCTGGCCCAGCACCGGCAGGTCCCAGCCGCGGAGCAGGATCGTGTCGCCGCGCTGGGAGGCGATCGCGTTCACGGCGACGATCAGCACCCCGAGCGCGGCTCCCCAGCGCGCCGCGGCGCCCAGCGCCCGCCCCGCCCGGGCCAGCAGGCCGGCGGCGACCACCGCCGCGCCGGCGCCGGCGAGCACGACCGGGTTCGAGTAGATGAACGCGACCAGCGCCAGCGAGCCGAGATAGGCGCTGGCGGCGAGGGCCCCGGCCTCGCCGAGCGGGCCGGGGCGCGGCGCGTAGGCGATCGGGGACCTCATTCCGCCACCGCCGTCAGCGGCAGCGCCGTTGCGCGGTTCTCGAAGGTCATCAAGGCGTAGCGCTGGGCAAGCTCGTCCCCGAGTGCCTCGGACGCGCTCTCGACTCCCGTCGCATCGACCCCCGTGACGACCCAGGTGGGAGGCTCCTCGTCGCGGCGCACCGCGGCCACCAGGCCGACCTCGGCGGCGGCCGTGAGAGCGGGCTCGGCCTCGTCGCCGAGCGCGATCATCCGGTAGCCCGAGCCCGAGCGCTCGAAGCGAGCGAAGACGCCGCTCACGGCCGGCCCCTCCTCGATCTGGGCCGCCACCGGGTCTGCCCGAACCCGGTCCCAGGGGCCGACGAGCACCCGCGGGCCCGGTTGGCCGGTGGGCTCGCCGACCTCGACCCCGCCGGAGTCGAGGGCGTCGGCCACCGCGTCGCACGGCTGGTCGGCACCGAGGCACTCGACGCTCACCTCGAGCCGGTCGCCCTCCGGCGTCGACCGCTGCGCGAACGGCTCGGGCCAGGAGCCGACCACCGCGGGGGTCCGCAGCGCGTCGGTCCAGTCGCGGTAGTCCCACCAGATCCGGTCGCCGCCGCGGACCCCGACCTCGGCGGCGCCGCGGTCGGACTCGACCCCGTTGACGAAGAAGAACCAGTCGCTCGTGCGCCCGCCGGCCGCCTCGCCGGCCACGCCGTTGATCGACTCCACGAAGCCGCCGCCGTAGCGGGTCGTGATCTCCGCCTCGCGGTCGAGCAAGCGGATCACCGTCTCGGAGGCCGCCGGCTCCGAGACGGTCGCCTCGAGCACCGGCTCGGGCGCCGTAGTCACGGGTCACGGTCAGGGTCGCCTCGCCGGGGCTCGACTCGCCTGGCCCGAGGCCGCAGCCGGTGAGCGCGACGGTCACAGCCATCGCGATCACCGCGCTGCGGCCCACGGTCATCGCCGCTTGACTCGCTCGCAGCTTCCCTTGATCACGAGCGCGTCGCTGCCCAGGCGCTTGATCCTGACCGTGTCACGGCCCTTGCCGCAGTTGAGCACGTCGGCGCCGCCCTGGCGCAGGTCGATCTTGTCGTCGCCACCGCGCGAGCGGATCGAGTCGGAACCCTTGGTGCCCTTGATCCGGTCGCCCTGCGGGCTGCCGACCAGGCTGATCCCGCGCTTCGCCGGGCAGTCGTCGAGCGCCTCGCCGACGCAGGTGGCCAGGGCCTCGGACGGGATGTCGCCGGCGCGCGAGGCGCCGATCCGGGCCTCGCCGGTCGGGGCGCCGACCGTGATCTGGGCGCTGCCGTCGGCGCCGGTGGTCGCGGTGGTGTCACCGCCGGTGATCGTCACCCCCGTCGCGGGTCCGTTGCTGCAGGTGGTCGCGAACGGCGGGCTCGACTCGGTCACGCACCGGTGCTCGACCACCGAGACCGAGAACGCCTCCCCCGCCTTCGCGCGCGGCGGCGCGGTCAGCTCGAGCTCGGCCGGGTTCGGGTTCGGGAACGCGTCGGGTGCCAGGTAGAACAGCACCTCGTCGCCGTCGCGGACCTCGAGCTGGTCGGCGCCGACCGACGCCTCCTCGTGGTTGGCCTTCAGGTACCAGAAGCTCTCGCCGTCGCCGGCCTCGATGCCGCCGATCCCGCAGATCCCGAGCCCGAAGCCGAACTGGTCGGTGAGCGAGAGCGGGGCCACGGTCTTCGTCGTCCTCCCGGCGGTGGCGAGGAGCGTGAGCGCGTTCGCCGTGTCGTAGGTGACCTGCGCGCCGGAGCCGCCCGGGGCGCCGAAGCAGTCGGCGTCGGGGCGCGTCGGGACGCTGATCGTCTCGTCGACGATGTAGGTGGTGCCCGGGTCCAGCACCCGGTCCGGGGTCAGCACCCGCAGCTTCGCGGTGACGGTCGCGGAGGCCGCGGTGGAGGTGATCAGCGCGACGGACGCGGCGCAGAGCGCGGCCAGCGCGCCGAGCGCGACGGGGATACGTGTGGTCATTCGAGAGCCACCCTTTCCTCGAGGGACATGTTTGGCTGGCCGGGGGCAGGTCTCCTGGCTTCCGGGCCGGCTCTCGCGCCTTCCCGAGGCCGCTCTCGCGCCCTCAGTGGCTGACTCGGCGTCGTGCGATGCCGTTCTGTGCCCGGTCACAGTGGCGGGACCGCGCCGGTTTCACACCGGACTTCCCTTGACCACCGGCCGTCTTTACGGCGCCGGAGTCTAATGCTCCGGCCGGCCCGGCGGCGGCACGATCAGCCGGAGCGCTCCTCGACCTTCTTGCGCAGCTGCTCGACCACCTCGGGCATCGCCTGCTTCATCCGCGACAGCTCCCAGTGCTCGATCTTGATCAGGCGCACCGGCGAGGTCGCGGTCACGGTCGCCGAGCGCTCCTGCTTCTCCAGCAGGCCCTGCTCGCCGAAGACGTCGCCGGGCCCGAGGTCGGCGAGGTGCTCGCCCTCGCGCTCGACCTTGACCGTGCCGTCCTCGACGATGTAGAAGTCGTTCGAGTAGCCGCCCTCGCGGATGATCGTCTTGCCCTCGGCGACCGACTCCAGGCTCGCGAAGGTCGCCACCTTGGTCAGCGCCTCGTCGGGCACCTCGGCGAACAGGGGGGTGTTCTTGAGCGCGCTTACGTCCACGGGTCTCCTCCGCTCAGGTTGGTCGCGGGGAACCTAACCGATCGTTCCGGGCCGGGGGCGGTCAGGCGCGGTCGATCGCGGCCGCGCCGGAGCGGACGAAGATCTCGCGGGCGCGCTTCACCGCCGGGCGGTCGCCGCGGTCGAGGCGCTCGAGCGAGAGGCCCTCGAGCCCGGCGATCAGGTAGGTGCTGATCGCGTCCAGCTCCGCCGCGTCGATCCCGAGCCCGAGCGAGCGGAGCAGCTCGCGCAGGATCGCCCGGTGGCCGCGCTTCATCTCGACCATGATCCCGCCGACCTCGGGCTCGACCACCGCCTGGGAGATCAGGTCGAAGTAGACGCGCTGGAGGCCGGCGTCGCGGTCCATCGCCCGCCAGAGCCCGTCGGTCAGCGCCTCGACCAGCTCGAGGCCGTCGGCCGGCTCGCCGACCCCGCCCAGGATCTCGTCGGTGAGCGTGTCCGAAACCCGCCGCGCGACCGCCGCGACCAGGCCCTGCTTGGAGCCGAAGTAGTACGAGATCAGCGCCTTGTTCTGACCCGAGGCGGCCGCCACCTTGGCCATCGTCATGCCCGCGTAGCCGTCGCGCTTCAGGACCTCGTAGGCCGCCTCGAGGATCCGCTCGGGTGCGCCCGTCGCCGGGCGCCCGGGCCGGCGGCGCGGCGCCGGCCTCGGCGGTGGCCGTCAAGCCGGGACGCCGATCGCGGCCGTCGACATCCCCATCGCGGCGAGCTTCTTCGACAGCGAGCGCATCGCGTACTCGAACATCTCGGACGAGTGGTAGCCGAACGGGGTGTCGAAGTCGTAGCGGTCATCGACCCAGTCGGGGGCGAACGCGAGCACCGCCACCGGCAGCGTCTCGCTCAGGGTGTCCTGCACGGCGCGCCGGTAGCGCTCGTCCTGCTTGATCGCGTCGCAGAGGAACTTGACCCCGAAGCCGACGTGGCGTGACTCGTCGCGGTTGACGTGGGTGAACCCGTCGCGGAAGCCCGGCATCCGGTCCTCCTGCTTCAGGTAGCGCAGGATGAAGCGCGCGCCGGTCAGCGCCAGGGTGCCCTCGATCACGATCATGTAGACGGTGATCCCCCGGACCAGCGCCTCGAGGTCGGACGGGTCCTTGCGCAGGGTCTCCGCGGCCTCGTGCAGGATCCCGTCGAAGAGCTGCAGGTACTCGGCGTTCATCTTCGGCCGCTGGGCGGCCAGGTTCTCGGCGATCGTCGCGGCGTCGGCGCCGAACACCTCGCGATAGAAACGGTCGAAGAACACGCAGTGGCGCGCCTCGTCGGCGATCTGGGAGGCGAGGAAGATGCGCTGGTCGTCGGTCGGGGCGGCGATCGCGAACGGCAGCAGCTCGGTCGTCACCCGCTCCTCGCCGAGGAAGAACGACGACAGGCTCCACTGCATGTAGCGGCGCTGCTCGTCGGTCCAGACGTCGGAGGCCCACTCCTCGGCGTCCCTGGTGAAGTCGAAGCTCTCGGAGCTCCAGCCCTGGTTCTCCCAGCGCGAGATCAGCTTGCGGTAAGAGGGTGCCGCCTCGACCACCTTGTCGAGCTGCGCCATCACCTTGTCGATGTCGCCGTCCAGCAGGACGTCGAGCGCACTCAGCTCGTCGCCGGTCGCCAGCTCGCCGTTGCCGCTCGTGATCGCCATCTCCGTGTCCTCCTCGGTCGCCGGGTTCGCGTCGTCGCGGCCATTATTACCCAAGCGGTTAATAAATGTCAAGGGCGGGACGTCCCCCGGCTCAGCCCGCCTGGCCGGTGGCGTCGCGGGTCGGGGCGCCGACCCGTTCAGCGATCGCCTGTGGGCGATCAGCTCCTCAGGCGTCGCCGCCGCCAAGCGCCCGGGCTCCCGCCGCCATCCGCTCCCGCTCCAGCGTCTCCTCCTGGGCCGCGGCGCGCTCGATCAGGCGGTCGAGGTCGATCGTCGCCAGCGCCTCATGCTGGGAACGCACGGGTTGGAGCGCGAGCCAGAGGCACTTCTTGCCGGCGACGCCGAGGCGGAGGCTCTCGAGCGCCATGAAGTTCCCGAGGCGCTCGTCACCCGAGGTCGCACCGCTGAACTTGACCCGCGAGGCCTTCTCGGCGAGCCAGCCGGTCACCTGCTTGACCGGGTTGCGCGAGGCATCCACGCGTTCCATCAGCTCGACCAGAGTGTCGCGGTCCTCCTCGATCTCGGCGGCGATCCGCGTCATCACCTCGCCAAGCGGCGTGCCCTCGTTCTGATCGCGGATCTGCTCGGCCAGATCCCCGCCGAGCATCGCTCCGCCCAGGTGGTCGTTGAGGTAGACGTCGAGCGGCTCTGCCATGGCTGCACTCCTCCGTGGGTCGGGTCTAGGGCTTCAGCGGTCGGGTAGCGACCAGGTCGAAGACCCGGTCGGGGATCAGGGCTCGGGCGCGAGTTTCTCGTGGTCTCCGCAACGGTCGAGATACCCGGTGGGCGGAGCGCTATTCGGGCGGGTCAAAGGTCGAGTCGCACGTTGGCCGTCTCGAGGACGGTCAACGTACGGTTCGGCGGAGACACCGCTGCCGGGATCCGGAATCCGGCCGGTTGCGTTGCCTTCGACCGGGGCGGCCGGGGGCCGCGTGGCTCGCATTCGGCGACCCGCGCGATACTGCGGCGGCGATGTCGCAGGAGAATGTCGAGGTCTTCAAACGCGCGTTCGACGCGATCAACCGCCGAGATGCCGAGGGGCTGCTGTCGCAACTGGACCCCGGGGTTGAGTGGCATTCGGCGATTCTGATGGCGATGGGCGGCAAACAGACGGTGTACCGGGGACGCGAGGGGGTTCGCGAGTGGCTCCGAGACCTGTACGAGACCCTCTCTGAGTTTCAAGCCGAGTACTCGGAGATCCGGGACCTTGGCGACCGGGTGGTCGCGATCGGACGCGTCCGCGCGCGTGGCGCGGGAAGCAAGGCCGAGATCGAATCCCCTCACGGCACGGTGACGGAGTTCAAGAACGGCAAGGCGACTCAGGTTCGGACCTACCTCGATCCGAAACAAGCGCTCGCGGCCGCCGGGCTGTCGGAGTAGGCGATGTCGGAAAGAACGTCGCCAGAACCGGTTGCTCCCCGAAGGGCCAGGTGGCCCGCTTGTGCGTCAGCGTTCGAGGTGATAGGCCGTGCATGACCACGGATTCGGGCCGGGAGGACCCACCGTGAAGCTGAAGCTGATCCTCACCACGGCGATCTTGGGAACGGCCTTGGCGCTGCCCAGCGCCTCGGGCGCTCAAGCCCCGGCGCTCGACTCGGTCACCGGACAGGGCGGAAACGGGCTCAACCCCACCGTGGTCACAGTCGACGCCAGCAGCGGACCGTCGGGTGAGAACCCGACCGGCACGGTCAGCTTCCACTTCGGCGGCGGCAACGGAGCGCACCTGGCTTGGCAACGTGAGCTGCCTCTCGGTGAGCGGCAACACGGCGATCGTCGGCTTCGGCGAGCGGTACTTCCGCGTGCTCGTTCCCATGCAGACCTATTGGGTCACGGGCCTGGTCAGGATCGTGGACAACGGCCCTACCGGTGACACGTTCGAGTACGTCGAGCTGCAGACCGGCGAGACGGAGCCGCATTTTCCGCCACCCACCGGTGATCCGCTGCCCGGCCCGACCGACTGCTCTTCGTTCCCATCCGATCGTCAGGTCTACGACATCGCCCTTGGGGGATTCGTGGTCACCGACTCGCAGCCGGCGCAGCTGCCGAGCTCGATCCGGGACTGCCTGAAGGCCGGCTGGCGCGAGTTCGGTTTCAACAGGCTGGGCGAGTGCATCAAGTTCGTCCTGCTGACCAAATGGTGCGATGCGCTCGAGCACCATGGCTATCACCCACCCTTCTGTCCGCCGGCGCCGCCTCGCTCGACCTAGGCGACGATCCGCGCCGACGAGCACGCAGGCCGCGCCCGGCCCTCGAAGCCGCCGGGCTGTCGGAGTAGCTCAGCGGTCACGTGGTGCGGGGATTGCCACCCCAAGGCGACATTCCCCGCGGCATCTCAGCTGTCTTTTGGCTTCGGACCCCGGTCTACGAATCGGAGTACGCTGAGTTGACCGGCCGCGCGGGGCACTTCTCATTCTTCTCTTGGCTTCGATGGCGGCCACCCACAGAGAGGGATGAATAGGGAGGTCGTCATGCCGGACGAGTCCCGGCGGATTGAGGAGGGCTTACTCACGATCAGGAGCGAGCCGCAGGGCGCCCACTTAATCTCGCTCGACGGCGAGCTGGACGGGGCGAACGCCAAGGCATTGGACCACGAGTTGATCCGTGTTGAGGCCACGAGCGTCTCGCGCATCGTGCTCGATCTAAGCGAGCTGGAGTTCATTGACTCAACCGGACTCGCCGTGATCATGAGAGCCCATGAACGAGCGAAGAACGATGGCCACGTTCTCCGGGTGCTGAGCCCGGACGGGCAGGACGGGCAGGTCAGCCGAACCTTTGAACTCTGCGGCCTGAATGAGGTGCTGGCCTTCGGCAACTGACGAACCGAAGGCAAGGGGGGTTCCTGGGCACGGGGTTTTGGCGGGCGCAGTACCGGAGTGCCCGGCGAGGGGGCTTCCAAAAGTGTCGCTTTTGCACGGAATGCGATACCTCCGCCGATGGGCAGCTCGGTTCAGCCGGAGCCCGCCGGTCCAGCGATACCCGCCACATCTCCGCCCTCAGCCCGTACCGCTTCGAGGGCCGCCGCAACGTTCGCGAAGCCGTAGATCTCGCGGACGATCCTGCCGTCCTTGACTTCGTGGGCGTCCGCAACGCGCCAGTCGATGGATACATCGCTGCCCTTGCCAGTGGCCCGCCACTGGGTGTCGCAGACCACCCACGGATCGGCGTCGATGTACTCGTGGACCTCGACCGACCAATCATCGAAGAGCTCGATCCACTTCTGGAGCCCAGCAACGACGGCCGCGCGTCCCCGGATCACCTCGGGAACGTCAGGCGGGTGCTGAAGATCGCGCTGCTCCACGTCGGGGTGATAGAGCTCGGCGACGGCGGCCTCGACGGCCTGCGGGTCCGACGCTCCCGTTTGCCAGCGCAACGCCTCGACGGATCAGCTCTACGTTCTCTTCCGGCATCCGCCGCCAGTATCCCCCAGATGACGGGCGGCAGCTATAACCGCGGTCCGGGTCCCGGGCAGGTGCCCCCACTCGATCTCGAACTCCAGGGACTTCGCTCGCATTAGACGGTCGACCAGGTCAGCGAAACCCGCTCCGTAGAGCGGGTTCAGAGGCACCGCTACCGGGATTCGAACCCGGGTTTCCGCCGTGAGAGGGCGGCGTCCTAGTCCCCTAGACGATAGCGGCGCGAGGGCGCCAGTCTAGCGGCCGAATCCGGCGCGCCGGGCGGTCGCACTCACCCTCCGGTCGGCTCGACGGCGACGTCGCAGCCCTCGCCGCGGCAGTCGCGAAGCTGCTCCAGGGCAGCCGCGAGCGCGCGCTGCTTGTCCGCGAAGCGGGGTCGCCGGCGAGCGACTCGAGCTCGTAGGGGTCCTTGACGAGGTTGTAGAGCTCCTCGTCGCCGGTCTCGTACTCGACGTAGAGGAAGTGGCCGCTGCGGATCGCGGCGTAGGGGTAGCCGTAGTAGGTCGAGCGGTCGCGGACCAGCGACTCGAGCAGCAGCGCGCGGTCGCTGGAGCGAGTCGGGGTTGCGGGCGAGCGGCAGCAGCGAGCTGGCCGTCGACGTCGAGCGTCGGCTCGGCGCTCGGCGATCGCGGCGATCGTCGGCGCCAGGTCGACGTTGCCGACCAGGGCGTCGGAGGTCTCGCCGGCCGGGATCCCGGGGCCGCGGATCAGCAGCGGCACCTGGCTCGCGGGCTCGTAGGCGAGCAGCTTGCCGAACTCGATCCGGTGCTCGCCGTCGAGGTAGCCGTTGTCGGAGGTGAAGACGAGATAGGTGCTCCCGAGCTCCGCCTTGTCGCGCAGCGCGTCGACGATCCTGGCGACCTGGCGATCGACCTCGGCGAGCGACTCGAGCGCCCGCTGGTTGCGGGCGTCGATCCGGGCGATCGCGCTGCGGGCCGAGCGGCGGGCGGTCGCGCAGGAAGCTGCGGCTTGTCGGAGAGGTCGTCCTCGTCGAAGGCGGGCGTGCGCGGGGCGGTGACGTCCGCGAGCGTGCCGGCGTCGCGCGGGCGCCGGCGTGCTCGGCGCGTGCGGGGCGTTGAAGCCGACGTAGAGGAACAGCGGGCGGTTGCCGCGCGCGGCGTGGCGGATCGCGTCGACGGCGAGGTGGCCGAGCGACCCGGGTCTTGTAGTCCTCCGGGCGCGGTGCCGTAGTGGGTGACGACGCCGTCCTCGTTGAGCTCGTAGTCGAAGTAGCTCTGGGTCGTCGGCTCGAGCAGCGCCCGCCATTCGCTCCACCCCGGCGGGCACGTGCTCGGGGTCGTCGAGGCCGTAGTCGTTCAGGTACTTGCCGACGAACGCGGTCCGGTAGCCGGCCTGCTGCAGCCAGACGCCGAGCGTCTTCGTCCTCGTCGAGCGCCGTCGAGCGCGTTCGGGCCGCCGTTGGAGATCACCCCGGTGTTGTGGGCGTACTGGCCGGTGAGGAACGTGGCCCGCGACGGGCAGCAGAGCGGGTCGGTGACGTAGAAGCGCTTGAACTTGACGCCCTGGGTGCCGATCAGCTTGCGCGTCCGCGGCAGCGCGCTCATCTGCTCGAGCGTCTGGTCGTCGGTCATCACGACGACCACGTTCGGCTTCGCGGCGGCCTCCTCGGGCCGCCGCGCGCTGCGCCGGCTGCTCGGCGCGGGCCATGGCGCAGCGCCAGCCCCGCGGCGAGCCCGCCGATCAGGAAGAGGCAGGAAGGCGGCGGTGCCGAGCGGCGCTCAGCGACGCGGGCTGGGCGGACCGGCTCATCCACCGGCGGCACGATAGCCGGGAGTCACCGGGGCAAGTTCGATGCGGCTGAGAGGATTCGAACCTCCAAGGCCTTTCGCCCACGGCCGTCTGAGGACCGCGCGTATACCAGTTCCGCCACAGCCGCGTGGGAGACTCAAAAATAGCGGGTGGCTCAGGTCTTCAGCCCGACGTACTCCTCCATGAGGGCGACGCTCTCACGCCGGTTGATCCGAACATCCCACAGGCCGGTCCGCTTGTTCTGGTATACCCGCGTCACACGCCGACGGCGGCGCACGCTCCGGTGAACAGGCGAGCGATGTCTCGGACATGTTCGAAAAGTCGTAGCTCAGGTACGCATACGGACCGGTTCGGTTGATGAACGCGCAGCCGTCGGAACGGATGCATCCTCGGATGAACGGCCACGGCGCTTGGACGATGATGCTCTTGCTGCCAGGGCTCGAGCAGGATGGGACGCGAGGTGCTTCAGACCGGCGCCGTGCTGCGGAAACAGGCAAGTCAGGTGGGTGGAGTAGAGCCCGACGAACACCATCGTTCCGCCGTGAGCACTCGGTCACACCCACAGGGTTCTCGGGGAAGCACCGCTCAAGCAGAGCCTTCAAGTCCGCGATGATCCCCGGGTACCGCGTATCGAGGGCGATGCGGAGCCGATCGCTACGGGCGTGGTGAGAAATGTGCCCGTCGCCGAGGTACATGGCCAACAGCTCGACGTAGTCGTCGGTCGAGAGGCGCATCGGCTTGGCGGCGCGCCAGCAGCGCGGGCAAGTCTCGAGGGCGTACCCGCGGCGCGACCGATAGGTCGGCCGTCGCCAGTCGCGAACAGTCGATCGCGGTACCGCCAGCCGCCGAGAGACCTCGCAGTCGTTGTGGCCGGCGGCGATCAGGTCGAGGGCGGCCTGCTTGATCTCGGGTGGGTGCATTCCCGCAAGCTGCGGGAATCGGGCGCGCGCGTGGCGCGCAGAATGTGGCGAATCTGTGGCGCGATTGCGTCAAGTTGCGCGCAGCGCGCGCAGGGGTAGGGTGAAGGCGTGCCCGAGTCCTACGAGCAGGCCTGCGCCGAGCACGAGTGGCAGGTGCCCGAGCGCTACAACATCGCCGCCGACGTCTGCGACAAGCACCCGCGCGACAAGCCGGCGATGGTCTGGGAGCGCTACGACGGCGCCACGCGCGAGCTCGACTGGGGCGAGCTCCAGGACCTCGCCAACCAGGCCGCCCACATGCTGCGCGAGCACGGGGTCGGCAAGGGCGACCGGGTCGCGGTCGTCCTGCCGCCGACCCCCGAGACCGCGGCGATCTTCTTCGGCACCTGGAAGCTCGGCGCGATCCTGCTCTCGATGTCGGTGCTCTACGGCGACGACGGCATCCGCCACCGCCTCGAGGACTCCGACCCCAAGCGTGCTGGTCACCGACGCCGCCAACGCGCCGCGCTTCGACCCCTCGCTGGTCGACGAGCTCGCTGGTCCTCGACGACGGCGACGGGCTGCTCGCCGGCCACCCGACCGACCCGATCTGCGAGGACACCTCCGCCGACGACCCGGCCCAGCTCTACTACACGTCGGGGACCACGGGCAAGGCGAAGGGCATCGTCCACGCCCACCGCTACATCCTCGCCCACGAGGAGTTCGTCTACTGCCACGACGTCCGCGACGGCGAGCGCTTCCACGGCATGGGCGAGTGGGCCTGGGCCGCGGGGATCTCGCCGCTGCTCGGCCCGTGGCGGCTCGGCGCGGTCCAGTACGTGCTACCAGCGCGAGGCCGGCTTCGTCCCCGCCGACCAGCTCGACTTCCTCTCCCGCCACGAGGTCACGAACGTCTTCACGACCCCGACCGCGATGCGGGCGATGATGGCGATCGAGCGACGCCGGCGAGCGCTACCCGCAGGAGTTCCGGATCGTCTGCTCGGCCGGCGAGCCGCTCAACCCGGAGGCGATCCGCTGGTTCCGCGAGCAGTACGGGGTCACCGTGCTCGACTACTACGGGCTCACCGAGTCCTATCCGCTGTGCGCGAACTTCCCCTTCATGGAGGTCCGCGAGGGCTCGATGGGCCGGCCGATGCCGGGCTGGGACGTGCAGCTCCTCGACGAGGACGAGAGCCCGGTCGCGCAGGGCGAGCGCGGCGAGATCTGCCTGCGCGCCCGCTCCAACCCGCACTACCCGCTCGGCTACTGGAACCTGCCCGAGGCGTCAGCGAGGAGACCTTCGGCGGCGAGTGGTTCCACACCAAGGACGCCGCGACGCAGGACGAGGACGGCTACGTCTGGTACGCCGGGCCGCGCCGACGACGTGATCATCGCCGCCGGCTACCGGATCGGCCCGTTCGAGGTCGAGTCGGCCTGCATCGAGCACCCCGCCGTCGCCGAGGCGGCCGCGGTCGCCTCCCCGGACGAGGTCAAGGGCAACGTCGTCAAGGCGTTCATCGTCCTCGCCGAGGGCCACGAGCCGCTCCGACGAGCTCGCCGACGAGATCAAGCGCTTCGTCCGCGAGCGCCTCAGCGCCTACGCCTACCCGCGCAGGGTCGAGTTCGTCGACGAGCTGCCGAAGACGCTGACCGGGAAGATCCGCCGGATCGAGCTGCGCGAGCGCGAGCGCACAGCGCATAGGCTGGCGCCGTGACCACGCCTGAGGAGGGCCTCGCGGCGATCCACGCGCGCTTCGGCGCCCACGCCGGCCACCGGGCGCTGCACGCCAAGGGCGTGATCTGCGCCTCGACCTTCACCGCGACGCCCGAGGCCGCGGCCCTGACCCGCGCCGGGCACATGTCCGGCGAGCCGATCCCGGCGACGGCCCGGCTCTCGAACGGCGGCGGCGACCCGACCGACCCCGACTACTCGCCCGACGTCCGCGGCCTCGCCGTCGCCTTCCACCTCGCCGACGGCACCCGCACCGACATCCTCGCCCAGACCCTCCCCCGCTTCCCGTTCCCCGACGAGCGCGGCTTCTTCGACTCGCTGGCGATCTCCAAGCCCTCGCTCTCGGCCCTGCTGAAGCTGCCCGGCTTCGCGGTCCGCAACCCGCGGGCGCTGGCCGAGCTGCCGAAGGTCAACAGGATCCTCAACCGCTGCGCCAGCTTCGCCGCCCGCCGCTACTACCCGTTCCACGCCTATCGGTGGATCGCCGCCGACGGCAGCGAGCGATACGTCCGCTACACCTGGCTGCCGACCGTCGACGAGCCCGACATCCGCCAGGTCCGAGGCCAAGCGCCGGGGCCGCGACTACCTGTTCGACGAGCTCGAGCAGCGGCTCGAGCGCGAGCCGGTGCGGATGCGAGCTCGAGGTCCAGATCGCCGCCGCCGGCGACGACGTCGACGACCCCTCCTCGGTCTGGCCGGACGACCGCGAGCGGGTCACCGTCGGCACGCTCGAGATCACCGGCGATCGACCGCGACGCCGACGACTCGATCGTCATGGACCCGATGCGCCTCGTCGACGGGATCGAGCCCTCGGGCGATCCCGTACTGCGCTACCGCCCGGCCGTCTACGACCTGTCGCACCGGCGCCGGACCAGCAAGTAGCCTCATCCGGATGAGGGTGGGTCTCGTCCTCGGAGCGGGGGGCGTCCAGGGAGGTGCGTGGCTGACCGGCGGGCTCGACGCGCTCGCCAAGCGAGACCGGCTGGGACCCGGCCACCGCCGACGTCGTCGTCGGCACCTCGGCCGGCTCGGTGATCGGGTCGCTGTGCGTCGCCGGGATCCCGCCCTGGTTCATGGTCGCCCACTCGGCCGGCGAGACCTTCGACGGCGTCGTCGACGCCCGCGGCCGCCCCGCGGCCGAGGCCGATCGCTCGGGCGGGGCCCGCTTCCGGCTCGAGCGCGCGCTGCCGCCGCTCGGGCCGGGCTCCTGGCGACTCGCGCTCGCCACCCTGCGCGCCCCGCACCGCTACCCGCCCGCCGCCCTGGTCGCCGGCTGGGCGCCGCGCGGCTTCATCTCGACCGAGCCGCTGAAGGAGATCATCCGCAGCGTCGTCCCCTCCGGCTGGAGCGATCACCCGAACCACTGGGTGGTCGCCTGCGACTACGCGACCGGCCGCCGGGTCGCGTTCGGGCGCGACGACGCCCCGGTCGCCGAGCTCGCCGAGGCGGTCGCCGCCTCGTGCGCGATCCCCGGCTTCTACTACCCGGTCGCGATCGATGGCCGCCGCTACGTCGACGGCGGCATGTACTCGACCTCGAACCTCGACCTGCTGCGCGACCACGGGCTCGACCTCGTGATCTGCCTCAACCCGACCTCCTCGCTGCACCCGACGCGCGCCTGGAACCCGGTCGAGCGACTCGCCCGCACGGCCCGCGATGCCGCGGGGCGCCGGCTCGGCAGCGAGGCGAAGAAGCTGCGCGCGAACGGCACCGAGGTGGTCCTGATCCAGCCGACGGGCGAGGACCTCGAGGCGATGGGGCCGAACCTGATGAGCGGCAAGGACCGCAACCCGGTGATCGCCACCGCGCGCCGGACCGTCGCCGCCCAGCTCACCGCGGCCGACAACCGTGCACTGCTCGCCGAGCTCGAGCCCGGCGACGAGCGCCGCGTCCGCCGGCCGGCGGACCCGCCGTCGGAGTGGCCCGACCTGGCCGAGATCCGCAGGACCGTGCGCTCGCGGAGCGCCGGATAGCGCTGGCTCAGCGCTCGCCGGCGGGCACCTTCAGCGCCGTCGCGAGCACCGCCTCGCCGTTCCCGGAGCCGCGCTCGAGGCGCGGGAAGACGCGCTCGGCGAACAGGTCGACGAGCCGGGCGTCGAACTGGGTCCCGGCGCAGCGGCGCAGCTCCTCGAGCGCCTCCTGCGGGCTCAGCGGCTCGCGGTAGGCGCGCTGCTCGGTCATCGCCTCGAACGCGTCGCAGACGAAGATGATCCGCGAGCCGAGCGGGATCTCCCCCGCGGCGAGCCCGTCCGGGTAGCCCTCGCCGTCCCAGCGCTCGTGGCTCGAGCGGACCAGGGCCGCGACCCGTCCCATCGCCGGCGCCGCGCCGAGGATCCGCTCGCCGATCGTCGTGTGGGTGCGCATCAGCTCCCACTCGTCGTCGTCGAGCGGCCCCGGCTTGTGCAGGACCCGGTCGGGGATCGCGATCTTGCCGATGTCGTGGAGCTCCGCCGCCCGGACCACCGCGTCGAGCTCCTCCGCCTCGAGCTCGGCCTCGCGCCCGATCTCGGCGGCGAGCCGGGCGACCCCCCGCAGGTGCTCGCCGAGCTGCGGCTCGCGCTCGCGCAGCACCCGCACGAGCACGTCGTGGGTCTGGCGCTGGGCTGCGCTCGAGCGCAGCCCCTTGGCCGTATACATCCGGGTGTCGGCGGTGCGCAACGCCTCGGTTGGATCGGCGGCCTCGGTGGGGACGACCACCGCTCCCGACGACGCCGTGATCCGGAACCCCTCGCCGTGCTCGCTGAGCGCGGCGCCCGCGACCGCCAGGACCCCGTTGACGCGCTCTGCCCCGCCCGGGACCAGGACGCAGAACTCGTCCCCGCCGAGGCGAAACGCGCGCCCATCCGGGGCCACGGCGCCGGCCAGGTTGCCCCCCAGCCGGCGCAGCAGCATGTCGCCCGCGGGATGGCCGAAGCCGTCGTTGTAGGCCTTGAACCCGTCGAGGTCGAAGATCGCGAACACGACCTCGCGCTCGCCCGCGGTCGCGCGCCCCAGGTGGGTCATCAGCGACCGGCGGTTGTCGAGGCCCGTGAGGGCGTCGGTGACGGCGTCGTGCCGGACGGCGCCGAGCAGCGCCCGGTTCTCGCGGAAGCTGAGCACCAGGCGCAGGACGACCGCCGCCAGGGTCGCCACCGCGAGCCAGATCGAGACCTCGTTGAGGCGGTCGTAGTGATCCCACGCGAGGACTCCGACGGCGATCGCGCTGAAGGCCGCCGGGAAGAAGATCGAGTGCGTCTCGCGGCGCTCGCGCTCCACCGGCTGCGACCAGGCGGCGGCCGCGGCGATCGCGATCCCGCCCACCAGCCAGAGCGAGTCGAGGTAGCCGCCGTCGTAGGTCGAGGTCGCGGTCTGGTAGAGGTAGATCGCGTCGGCGACAGCCCAGGTCGCGATCCCGAGCCCGATCAGGAGCCAGCTGCGCCCGGCCCGCAGCCCGGTGACCGCGAGCCCGCCGATCAGGAAGGAGAGGAGGAGGATGTCGCCGAGGGGATAGGCGAGGTTGGTCGCGACGACGGCCGGGTCGCCCATCGTCAGCCCGATCAGCGCCGGGCTGAGGATCGCGGTCGCGAGCGCGGCGGCCGCCAGCCCGCCGATCGCCCCGTCGAGCCAGGCACCGGCGGAGAAGCGGACCCGCTCGCGGACGAGCAGCAGGACGCCGACGTACATGCACGGATACGCGAGCAGGTAGCCGGCATCGGCGAGCGAGGGATACGGCGGCTTCTTGACGCCGAACAGCGCCACCGTCCAGTAGATGTCCCCCAGCGACCACGCGGCGAGGCCGAGGCCGAAGCAGAGCCAGATCGCACGCTCGCGGGAGTCCAGGGCTGCCTTCAGGAAGCAGACTCCGGAGGCGAGGACGAGGACGACGTTGTAGGCCCATTCGTCGATGAACACGTCGAGCGTCCCCTTGCCGAGGCCGGCGATCCAGGCGGCGTGCAGGGCCAAGCCGAGGCAGGCGAGCCCCAGCAGCAGCCACAGAACTGGCCTCCGATGTCGTCCGGCGATCACGGCTTCAACCTGCCTGGGGGCGGTATCGGCAGATCGGGGGCGGAGCTTCAGCCGCGGGCGCCCGCGCGGCCGTGCCGCTCAGCCGTCGAGGACCTGGATCGACGCGCAGAGCGCGCCTTCGGCGGTCTCGATCCAGAGCCGGTGGCCCGCGGCGACGATGAACGCCGCGCCTGCCGACGCCGGCTCGCGATGCTCGATCTCGATCTCGACGGCCCCCGGCTCGACGCCGGCGAAGCGCTCCTCGAGCGGCTCCCAGTAGTGGGAGTTGTTGACGTGGCCGGCGACGTCGATGTCGGCGGCGCGGAAGGTCCACTCGGTGCGCTCGCCGTCCGGCGGCGGCTCGGGATGGCGCAGCCGGACGCGGCGCTCCGCGGCCCGCGGCGCTCTCGCCGTAGAGCTCACGGAACCGGTCGGGAAACCTCGCCGGGCGCCCGCGCTCGTCGATCCAGACCCAGGAGGCGACCGCGTCGACCGCCGCCGCCGCGCCGCGGATCGTCGTCCGCCGCTCGGCCGAGAAGCGTCCCAGTCCGCTGCAGTGGGTCCGCAGCGTGACCGGCTCGCCGAACCTCGGGAACGACTCGACCCGCATCCGGGCCCGGCGCACGATCCAGACCCCTCCCTGGTCGAAGCCGGCGTCGAGGATGTCGGCGTAGGCGACGTCCTGGAGCCAGCGGGCGATCGCGTCGAGGCGCACGCGGCCGCCGCCGACCGCGTCGGCGATGCCCGGCATCATCGTGCGCTCGAAGACGCGGCCCGCGGCGGGCTCGGCGGCCGCGGGGTCAGGCGAGTGCACGGTCGCGCCCCGCGGCGCGGCGTGCGTTGCCGTCGATCTCGTCGACGAAGCGGGCGTGAAGCTCGGGCGGGAGGTCGTGGCCCATGCCCTCGATCATCCGCAGGCGCGCGCCGGGGATCGCCCGCGCGGTCGCCCTGCCCGCCGCCGGGCGCACCAGCGGGTCGCGGGTGCCGTGGATGACCACGGTGGGCAGATCCAGCTTCCGCAGCTGCGGGGTGCGATCGCCCGAGGAGGTGATCGCGTGCAGCTGGCGCGCCACGCCCGGCGGATGGAAGCTGCGGTCGTAGGCGTGGCCCACGAGCTCGCGGAAGCGCGGCTCGTTCATCGGGTACGCGGGCGAGCCGATCACCTTGAACGTCTTGACCGCCTGCTCGATGTAGCCCTCGCGGCTGCGCGGCGGCTTCGCCATCAGCGACCCGAACGCGCGCAGCCGCGGGAGCCCGAGGCGGCGGTTGCCCGTCGTCGACATGATCGAGCACAGCGAGAGCGCCCGCTCGGGGTGCTCGATCGCCGTCGTCTGGGCGATCATCCCTCCCATCGAGGCGCCGACGAGGTGGGCGGCCTCGAGCTCGAGGTGGTCGAGCAGCCCGACCGTGTCGGCCGCCATGTCGCGAAGCCGGTAGGCCGGGCGCCCACGGCCGAAGAGCATCGCCCTGGTCGTGGGCACGCCGTCCGAGTCGATCTTGCTCGAGTGGCCGACGTCGCGGTTGTCGAAGCGGATCACCCGGTAGCCGCGGTCGCCGAGCAGCCGGCAGAAGGCCTCGTCCCAGTGGATCATCTGCGTCGCCAGGCCCATGATCAGCAGCATCGGGGCGCCGTCGGGCTCGCCGAACTCGTCGTAGGCGAGCTCGATCCCGTTGGCCGGGCCGATCCGCTCGCCGACCTCGCTGCCGACCGTCGCTTCGCTCATCGGCGGGAGATTAGTTAGCGCGGCGCTTTCATCGTCCTGTCATCCGAGCCGGACGACAATGGGCATCGTGACCGCCCCAAAGCTCGCGCACGTCGCCGCCCTGACGCTCACCGCAGCCGTGGTCGCGATCGGCTGCGGCGAGGACTCGGCGACGTCCGGCACGGGCGACGCAGAGAGCCTTCCCCAGGGCGACGAGCCGGTCGAGCTCGACCCGGCGGAGTTCACGACCGAGATCGACAACCCCTGGTGGCCGATGGCCATCGGCAGCCGGTGGGTCTACCGCGAGACCGACAGCGAGGGCGCTGAGCAGAAGGTCGTGGTCACGGTGACGCCGCGGACGAAGCTGATCGCCAACGGCGTCGAGGCGGCAGTCGTCCGCGACGTGGTCACCGAGGACGGGGTCCCGGTCGAGATCACCGACGACTGGTACGCGCAGGACTCGGCGGGCGCCATCTGGTACCTGGGCGAGAGGACGACCGAGTACGAGCACGGCAAGCCCGCCTCGACCGCGGGCTCGTTCGAGGCCGGCGTCGACGGCGCCGAGCCGGGAGTGATCATGCCGGCGGAGCCGGCCGCAGGGCAGGCCTATCGCCAGGAGTACTACGCCGGGGAGGCGGAGGACACCGGGGAGATCGTGAGCGCCGACGTGCAGGCGGAGGTCCCGTTCGGACACTTCGAGCCCGCCCTGATGACCAAGGATCTGAACCCGCTGGAGCCGAAGGTGCTCGAGTTCAAGTTCTACGCCCGCGATCTCGGCCCGGTGCTGGCGATCGGCGTCTCGGGCTCCAGCGACCGCGAGGAGCTGGTCAGCTTTCGACCGGGTGGCTGACCGCCGCCCGGCTACCCGGCGCACGCTCGAAGTTGCGCACCAACGCGACGACGACCCGCTCCAGGGCCCACGGCGGCAGGTCGTGGCCCATGCCCTCGACCACCACCAGCTCGGCGCCGGGGATCGCCGCCGCGGTCGCCTCGCCGCCGGAGACGTCGATCAGCGGGTCCTCGGAGCCGTGGATGACCAAGGTCGGTGCGTCGATCGTGCCCAGCTCCGGGGTGCGGTCGGGGGAGGCGACGACGGCCGCGAACTGGCGCGCGGTGCCGTCGGGGTGGTACCCGCGATCGAACGCCCGCTCGGCGAGATCGCGGGTCCGGTCCTCGTCCGGGGGCTCTGACCCGATCACCCCGCGGGCCCTGATCGTGCTCTCGACGTAGCCGTCGCGGTCGGTCGGCGGTGCGCTCATCAGCACTGCCATCCCCTCGGGGGTGGGGCCGCCGACCGCCCGGTTGCCGGTGGTCGACATGATCGAGGCGAGCGAGAGCACCCGTCGCGGATGGTCGATCGCGACGCGCTGGGCGATCATCCCGCCCAGCGAAGCGCCGACCACGTGCGCGCGCTCGATCCCGAGGTGGTCGAGCAAGCCGACCGCGTCGTCGGCCATGTGCTGGAGCAGGTACGGGGCCGCGACGGCGCCGGCGAGCACGCTGCGCCAGTCGGGCGGGCTGTGGTCGAGCACCGTCGAGCGCCCGGTGTCGCGGTTGTCGAAGCGGATCACGCAGTAGCCGCGCGCCGCGAGCGCGTCGCAGAGCTCGTCGGGCCAGAAGATCATCTGCGCCCCGAGGCCCATGATCAGCAGCGCCGCCGGGTTGGCCGCCTGGCCGAACGCCTGGTAGGCGAGGTCGATCTCGCCGCTGCGGGCGAACCGCTCCTCCGGCGGGGGCGCGGTCGAGTGCTGACCGGGAGTCAGGCCTTGGCCGCCGGGTCGGGCTCGGCGGCGCCCGCCTCGTCCGCGTGCGCGGTGCCGGCAGCCTCGGCGAGCTCCGCGATCGAGTCGTCGAGGTCGCGTGCCAGGTCCTCGATGTCCCAGAGCAGGTCCCAGTCGCCGACGAGCCCGAAGTTGATCCGCCCGTTGTAGCTCATGATCGCCACGCCCAGCCCGTGCTCGGGGGCGAGCGGCACCATCGGGAACAGGTCGAGCATCTCCCGCCCGCCCATGTAGAGCGGGAACTGCGGCCCTGGGACGTTGGTGATCGTGACGTTGAACAGCCGGGAGCTGCCGGCCTGCCGCGCCGCCTGCGCCATCACGGTCGGCGGCGCGAACCCGGTCAGCTCGGTCAGCACCTGCGCGCCGACGGCCTGTCCGGACTCCTTGAGCCCGGCCATCGACTCGCTCACCTTCGCCAGGCGCGCGGCCGGCCCGCGGATGCCGGTGGGCAGCGGCGCGTAGATCGTCGTCACCCGGTTGCCGAGCGCGCCGCGCTCGGCGTCGGCCCGGGTCGAGACCGGGACCATCGCCTTGAGCTCGTCCGGGACCGCCTCCCCCCGGCGGCGCAGGTGGCGGCGCAGAGCCCCGGTCATCGCCGCGAGGACCACGTCGTTGAGGGTCCCACCGAGCGAGTTCTTGATCCGCTTGAACTCGTCCAGCGACCCACGCACCCAGGTGAACCGCCGGTGGGGGCCGACCGTGCGGTTGTACGGGGTCCCCGGCGCCGGCCGGATCCGCGACTCCGCCAGCGTGCGCACGCCCTCGAGCGCCGAGCGCGCCGTGCCGACCGCGTCGCCGGGACGCCTCACCGCCCCGACCGCGCCGCGGGCGACGCCCATAGCCCCCGTGGCGGCGTCGCGCGCCGCGCCCGCGACGAGGTCCGCGCTGGAGGGCTCGGGCCGGGGTACCCAGGGCTCGGGGTCGGGGGCGGCCGGCGGCTCGCGGTCGAGGTCGAACATGACCGTCGCGATGTCGACCCCGGAGACGCCGTCGACGAGGCAGTGGTGGCTCTTGGAGAGCATCGCGAAGCGGTCGCCGTCGAGGCCCTCCGCGACCCACTGCTCCCAGATCGGCCGGTCGCGGTCGAGGCGCTGCGAGAACACGCGCCCCGCGAGCGCCCGCAGCTCGGCCTCGCCGCCGGGCGACGGCAGCGCGGTGCGGCGGAGGTGGTAGCGCAGGTTGAAGTGCGGGTCGTCGACCCACTTCGGCCGCGCCTGGCCGCCGGGCACGAAGGCGAGCTTCTGGCGGTAGCGCGGGACCAGGTGAAGCCGCGCCTCCATCCGCTCGAGCATCTCCTCGTGGTCGGGCGGCTGGCCCTCGAAGATCATCACGCCGGCGACGTGCATGTGCGCGTTGCCGGCGTCCTCGAGCTGCAGGAACGACGTGTCGAGTGCGCTCAGTCTGTCGGGGTCGCCCATCGTCTCCTCCCGCGTCGGCCGCCGGTACCCGAACCTATATCAGCCAATCGGGTGATATCGGGCAGGCGCGGAGGCGGCTAGCGATCGCGGCGGCGCGCTCGGGCGAGGCGGCCAGGGGCTTGAGTGTGGGTTGGCCGTGCGCGCGGAGAACCCGCATCGCGCCTCTAGCAGCGCCGGCTGACCTCGAGCGTCGCGTCCTCGGCCCCGAAGCGGGCCCGCAGGACCCGTGACGCGGGATCGAACGACCACCGGCGACCGGCAAGCCGCCGGCCGTCGAGCACGAGCTTGCAGGGGACGAACGGGTCGCGCAGCGTCGCCAGCGAGGCTTCGAGCCGGTAGGTGCGGCGGCGCTCGCCCTCGACCCGCAGGGCCCATCCTTCCGCGCGCTCGCGCGAGGTCAGCCGCTCGCGTTCGTAGAAGGGCGCGCTCGAGCGACCGCGCGGGAAGGCCAGCAGGCGCATCTGGTCGGCGCGGTCGGAGAGGTGGACGAGCCCGGGGCGGTCGCCGTAGCCCGCGAGCGTGTCGACGCCGGGCGGCAGCAGCGCCAGCAGCGAGCCGGCCCTGATCAGCATCGGCAGCTCGGCGAGCGGCGCATCGACCGTGTGCTTGCGTTGCCCGCGAAGCGGTCGCGCGCGGCGCAAGCCCAAGCCGCCGCTTCGCCGCTTGAAGCGGACCGCGCGCCAGAAGTCCAGCCAGCGTCCGCTCGGCGCGTAGATCGTCTGCCGGCGCTGGCCCGGAGCGACCACCGGCGCCGCGAGCAGCGCGGGACCGAACATGAACTCGGTAGTCCTGGCGGGCCGCCCGCGGGTCCTCCGGGGCGGTGAGCAGCAGGTGGCGCATGATCGGCAGCCCGGTGCGACGGTACTCGGCGTCCGCCGCGCGCAGGTACGGGTAGAGCTGGGTGTGGAGCTTCGTGTACCGGCGCCAGAACGGAAGGATGTCGGGGTCGTAAACCTGCGGCCGCGTGTAGGCGGGTATCGCGATCCCGCTGCGCTTGGTCCGCATCACCGGTGAGACGGCGCCGACCTCGATCCAGCGGATCAGCAGCTCGGGGGTCAGCCGCGGAACCTCGGGCGTCTCGGGGCGCGAGCGTCGGCGCCGAACGAGAAGTAGCCGCCGATGTCCGAGCCCCAGCGCGCGACGCCCGACATGCCGATCCCGAGCGCCTGGGTGACCGTCGAGCTGAGGCCGTCGAAGCCCCAGCGGGTGGTCGGGTCGCCGCCCCAGACGATGTCGGCGCACCTCGCCGCGCCGGTCCAGCCGGAGCGCTGATGGCGGGTCAGCGGGCGATCGGAGCCGCGCGGCGATCCGGGCGACGGCGCAGTGGTAGTCGGTCGGGTAGCGGTTGTGGAGCGCGCTGCCCTCGCGGCCGTCGGCGGCCACGACGTTCGGCGCCGTGTACTCGCCGAAGTCCTCCATCCAGCCGTCGTAGCCGGCGTCGAAGGCCTCGCGGACCAGCCCCTCGTAGAACGCCTCGGCGCCGGGCGCCGCAAAGTCGAACTGGGCGAGCGGCTCGATGGTGAAGCCGGCCGGCCCGTCGCCGCCGACGAACGCGGGATAGGTGAACGGCGCCTCGGTGCCCGCCTCCTCCTGGAGCAACCCGGCCGCCGCGGCCGGGTTGTAGACGGACTCGTAGCTGACGCAGAGCAGCGGGTTGAAGTAGCCGAGGTGCGCGAGGCCGGCAGCGTGGAACTGTGCCGCGCGCGCGGCGATCGTACTCGCGCGGCCTCGCTGCGCCCCGCAGGGCAGGTAGTGCATCTGCGTTTCCGCGGCCGAGACCGGCGCGTCGCCCTCGCGCAGGGCGCGGATGAACGCCGCCTCGTCGGCGAGCGGGATCACGTTCGGCTGGCCGGTCTGAAACCACGGCCCGTAGACCCACGGCGCAGCCGCCTTCGGCTGGCGGCCGGTCGCCGCGGTGAACCGGCGCAGCGCCTCGGCCGGGCGTCGGGCCACCGAACACCCGCAGATCCAGCGCGGCGCCGTCGACGTCGAGCGCTCCAGGTGTCGGCGCGATCGCTGCCGAGATGGAAGCGGCTGGTCTCGTCGTGATCGATCAGCACCCCGTAGCCGCGGCTCGACAGGACCCAGGGGACCGGGTAGTAGGTCGAGTCGTCGCGGTCCACGGCAGCCCACGGCGGGGTGGTCGCGGCGGCCAAGCCGCGGTCCTCCGCCGGGAAGGGGCCGTCGGAGACGTAGTTGAGGACCTAGTTGCCGCGCTGGTCGACCGCGTTCGAGCGCTCCCCGAACCCGAAGTAGCCCTCGCCGGGCTCGCTCTCGAACCCGATCCCGGTCGCGCGCACGGGCGCGCCGGCGCTCGTCCGCGCGCTGATCGCGATCACCCCTCCGCGCGCCGGCGAGACCCGGACCGCGATCGTGCCGCCGCCGGGATCGGTGGTCTCGAGCGTCGCGGTCACCGTCTTGCCGTCGCGCCGCAGCGATCGCGCCCGGACCGCGTGCGCCCAGCCGAGCTCGGTCTCGAACCCGAGCGATCCAGGTCGCTCGGGGCCCGCGAGGCCGCTCTCGGTCAGCACGGCGGCACGGTCGGAGTCCTGGATCGCGATCCGCCATGGATCGCTGCCGATCAGCGCCCGGATCGGCCCCGACCGAACCGTCTCGGTCGCCGCCTCCGCCTCGCCCGCGAGCGCGAGCGCCGCCAGGCCGGCAGCCACCGCCCTCCGCCGGAGCACCCGTGCGCCGCGCTCGCCCATCGCGCCGCCAGCCTATTGCGAGCGGGCGATCTAGGATCGCCGGATCGGCGAGCGCGAGGCCACCGCAGAGCTCGGATTCAGGACCGTGATCGCTCAGGTCGCGGCGGCCTACCGAGCCCACTGGCGGATGCTGCTGGTCGCGGGGCTGCTCGTCTTCGTCCCCCTGGGACTGATCGAGCTGCTCGACCACCGCCTCCAGGAGCCGCTCGCCGACAACGAGCTCGATCAGCTCGATCCGGGGCTGCTGGCGGCAATCCTCGCGGGGGTGATCGGCCACGCGACCGCGGCGCTGCTCGGCGAGGTCGTGTACGCGGGGATCGTCGCGGCAACGGTCATCGCCGGCACCGCCGGGCCCGGGCTACGGGAGCTTCTCCGCCACCTGCCGCTCGGCCGCCTGATCTGCGTCGACCTGCTCTGGGTGGTCGTCGTCGCGCTCGGATTCTTCGCCCTGATCGTCCCCGGATTCCTCTTCATCACCTGGTTCGCGCTCGTCGCCCCGGCGGTCGAGGTCGAGGGGCGCGGCGTCACCGACGCATTCCGGCGCAGCCGCGAGCTCGTCCGCAGGCGCTTCTGGTTCGTGTTCGCGCTGATCCTGCCGCTCCTGGTGCTCGGCGACGCGCTCGGCACGGCCGCGGAGGAAGTCTCGTTCTGGGGCCTCGGCGACGGCTGGGCCGGGGAGTGGGTCGGCTCGGTGCTCGCCAACCTGCTCGCCTCCCCCCTCTACGCCCTGGTCGCCGTGTTCCTGTTCCTCGGCCTGCGCCGCGATGATCCCGCCGCGGCTACTCCCGGTGCTGCTGCTTTGCCAGGTAGTCCTCCTCGGTCGAGCCCCCGATCGCCGTCCGCACCTCCTCCTTGAACCGGTCTGTGCGACGCCCGGCGTGGAACCTGCGCTCGGCCTTCGCCTGCTTGCCGGGGTTTGCGCTCGCCGTAGAAGCGCCGCGCCCACGGCGAGCCGGGCTTGCCGATCCGGCAGGCCCCGTACCAGGCCAGCGGCGGGAAGAAGAGTCCGAACAGCCCGTGGACCATCCGGTGCTTGGCGAAGCAGATCAGCATCGTCAGGAAGTGCAGGATCAGGATCACGACGCTGAGCACGACGGCGGCGGCGTCGTCGGTGGTCGAACTCGAACGGGCGCACGCCGAGGACGATCAGCAACAGCGCGACGACGGCGATCACCGTCGCGTCGATCGACTGCCGCCCCTCCTCGGCCCAGTAGACGTCGTCGAGGTGGACCCAGAGCGCGAACTCGTCGATCGTCAGGCCGATCCCGATCCCGAAGACGAGCGCGCAGATCTCGTAGATCGGGCTGACCGCGAAGCCGGCGAAGCTGATCGTGCCGGCGACCATCATCGCGACGATCCCGAAGACCAGGTGGTGGACGTGGACGCCGCTCGTCCGAGACCACGCTCCCCGGCCACCACGGCACCCGCGGGCTGCGCATCAGCCGGGTGCTCATGCGGATGAAGGCGAACGAGCCGACGAAGCCGAGCAGCACGAGGAACAGCCACTGGCGGTCGTGGTCGACCAGCTGGTCGTTCCAGAAGTCGGAGATGAACGAGGCCACCGGGATCATCCGGATCCGTCCTCCGCGACGAGCTCGGGGATGGTCACGAACTCGTAGCCGATCGGCGCCGAACCGCTCCAGCGTGTCCTCGGTCGCCCCGACCGAGCGCGAGCGGTCGGCGGCCGGGCTCCGTGCTGCCCGCCGTCGTGCAGCAGGATCACGTCGCCGGGCCCGGCCTTGGCGGCGCGGTGGCCGATCGACTCCCGGGTCTCGCCTGCCGCGCCAGTCGTAGCAGGTGATCGACCAGGTCACCGGGACGTAGCCGTCGGCGCGCACCGCCCGAGCGTCCCGGGTCGGCGGCGCCCGTAGGGAGGCCGCATCAGCATCTGGTCGCCGACGCGGGTGATCTCGACCCCGGCCGCCTCGATCGCGGCCCGGCAGCGGGCCATCTCGTCGGCGCACCCCGGCCGAGCTCAGCAGCGGCATCGTCGGATGGGTGTAGGTGTGGTTGCCGATCGCGTGGCCGGCGGCCTGCACCTCGCGCAGCAGCGCCGGCTCGCGCTCGGCCCAGCGGCCGATGGTGAAGAAGGTCGCCTTCGCCCCGTGGCGCTCGAGCAGCTCGAGCAGCGCCGGGGTGTCCGCCGGGTTCGGGCCGTCGTCGTAGGTGAGGGCGATGCGGCGCCGGCCGGGCGAGCCGCGGCAGATCGTCGGCCCGTAGACCTGCGAGGTCGGCCACTGGGCGTGGTAGTAGGCGACCCCGGCCGCGGCGGCCGCGCCGACCGCGAGCGCCCGCCTCACACGTGCCTCCTCGCGAGGCGGCGGCCGCGGCGCAGCTCGCGCTTGTCGGCGCCGACTTGCTCGGCCGCCAGCCGCTCGACCGTCTCCAGCGTCACCCGATTGCCCTCCTGTTCGTAGTCATCCAGCGCCCGCTCGAACTCGGTCGAGCCCGTCGACGAACGTCTCGACGGTCTCGGGGCCCACCTGCTGCGCGCACAGCCCGTAGCCCTCGCGCTGGAGGTAGCGGGCGTTGAGGAGCTGCTCGAACTGGCCCCGCAGCGGGATCGCCAGCACCGGCTTGCCGAGGTAGACGGCCTCGCTGAGCAGCGAGAAGCCGCCGCCGGCGACCACCCCGCGGGCGGTGCGCAGGTCCTCGACGAAGCCGTCGTTGGAGCGCGGCCGGAACTCGAGGTTGCCGTCGCGCTCGTCAGCTGGCCGGGCCGCCGCGCATCCCGTACACCCGGCAGGGGACGCCGCTGGCGCGCAGCGCATCGAGCAGCGCCGGGTCGCCGCCGAAGTAGACGACCAGGTGCTCGCCGCGCTCGGGCTCCGCCGCCTCGACCTCGGGGCGGACGATCGGCGGCACCAGGGTGGTGCGCGCCCGGGAGACCCGCGGGTAGAAGAAGGTCGTGACCACGTACTCGTTGGCGCCCTTGACCATCGACGCGGTCACCGCCTTGGCGACGCGGAAGTCCGAGCGCGCGCCCTCGACGATCTCGGCGTCGTGGCGGCAGCGGTCGAGCATGTTGATGTTGTCGATCGCGATCAGCGGCGAGCGGCTCTCCCGCGCGTAGAGCGCCGCCAGCGGCTCGAAGTCGGTGATCACGACCTCCGGGCGCCACTCCTGCACGCGCGCCTGCCACTCGCGGGCGGCGGGGAAGCTCGCGACCGGCGGTCGCCAGGTTCCCGCGCACCGTGGCCCAGCGGCGGATCTCGCCCTCCTCCATCGCGAACGTCGGCCCGAAGATCTTGTCGACCTTGGGCAGGCACTCGCGCAGGTACTCGAACGCGGCACCCGAGGCGACCACGCGGACGTCGTGCTCGCCGAGCAGGTCGATCGATCACCACCCGCGAGCGGGTCGCGTGGCCCATCCCTTCGCCGTTGACGCCGTAGAGGATTCTCATCTTGCCTAGCCTTGGCGCGCGGCCTTGATCCTCTCACGGTTGAGCCGGTCGACGGCGTCGAACAGCTCGCCGAGGTCGTAGTGGTCGACGGCGATCAGGCTCATGGGCAGCCCGCGCTCGGCGGCGCACTCGCGCGCGCGGCCGAGCAGCTCCTTGCGGGTCTGAAACGGCTCGTTGGCGGCACGCCGCGGCGGGAAGAGGTCGGCCCAGTGGTTGAGCATCAGGAACGGGCTGTCGCGGGTGCCCCGGTTGAGCTCGCAGCTCAGGTCCTCGACCCGCTCGGCCCCCAATGGGGTGTCCTGGATATAGGAGAACCCGTCCATGTACCAGGGCAGGCTGCCGTCGGCGTCCTGCTCGGTGAACACGATCACCCGCTTGCCGGAGTCGACCAGCTCCCCGAGGGTCGGCAGCGGCTCGTCGCGGGAGAGGGTGGCGACGTCGTCGAGCAGGCCGGCCTGCTCGAAGGCGTCCTCGATCGCGCTCGGCGGCACGTAGGGCTCGAGGAACAGGATCACGACCTCGCCGGGGTTCGCGTCGATGAACTCGGCGACCTCGCCGAGCGCATCGGTCATCCGCGTGGCGCCGAGCTCGCAGACGGTGTGGCAGAGCCAGAGCTCGCGCTCGCCGCTCGTATCGCCGAGCCCGAGGTCGCCGGCGAGCCGCTCGGCCGCCGCCAGCGTCGCCGGCGGCAGGGCCTTGGCGACCCGGTTGCGATCGCGGCCCTCTGCCTCGAAGTCCGTGCGTACGCGGCCGTTGGAGCTCTCCACCCCCCAATGCGGGTCGATCAGCAGCAACCGCACCCCGTCCGCGAGCTGGCGGCTGATCGCATGGCGCTGGTTGGCGATGAACCAGTTCGGGCTGTCGGCGGCCGAGAAGGAGTTGTGGGTGCCGGCGAAGACGGCTTGGTTCAGGGGGAGGTCGCAGAGCTCGCGCGAGCCGTTGCAGCCATCCCCGGCCGTGACCCCGGCGCGGTCCGGGTCGTCGGCGCTCTCGAGGACTACGAGCAGCACCACCGCGACCGCGATCACGACCGCCCCCGCCGCCAGGCCGCCGGTGAGCAGGGTGCGCTTGCGAGCGCCCTCGGCCGTGGACGGCTGCTCGTCGGGCTGCAGCAGGAGCAGCAGCTCGCCGGTGCCGAAGAAGACCAGCCAGGCGCCGGCGAGCAGCGCCGCGATCCGCAGGGCCGAGTCGGAGTCGAGCGCCAGGAAGGCGCCGAGGGCCAGCGCGCCGATCCCGCGAGCGGCCCGGCCGGCGCGCGACCGTGGGCGCTCGAGCAGCCGCCGCAGGCGCGCCGCGGGTGACTCGACGCGATCGGGGTCGAGCACCGCCGCGGCCCCCGCGACCAGGGCCCCCCCGAACCCGAGCGCCAGCGCCCAGGCCCCGAGTCCGCCGAAGAAGGCGTCGAGCAGGCCGCTGACCGCGTCGCGGATCTCCTCATCGGTGGTTTCGTCGCTGCCGTAGGTCCCGGCGATGATCCGGCTCTTGACGATCACCAGCGTGATCGCCAGCACGAACCCGGCGGCGGCGACCGCGACCGCCGCCCGCAGGACCCCGACCCGCCGGTCCCGGGAGGCGACGATCGCCGCTGACCAGCAGCAGGATCGCGATCAGCGGCAGGACGATGCCGAACAGCCGGACCCGGTCGGCGGCGACCAGGCTCTGGCGGGCGAACTCGCGCTTCTGCAGGGTCAGCAGGGTGACGTCGAGGTCCTCTGGCAGCTCGTCGGCGAGCCGGGGGAGACGGACTCGAGGCCGAAGCGCACCACCTCGAGCACGTCGGGAAGGCTGAAGGCGACGCTCTTCTTGTCGCGCACGAACAGCAGCCGGTTGGTCTGCCGCGCGGCCTCGCGAAAGGCCTGGCGGAACGGCTGGGTGTCCAGCGCCGCGTCGACGACCGTCTCCAGCAGCGGCCGCGCGGCGATCAGGTCGGCCGAGCCACGCTCGCCGACCTGCACGACGATCTGCTCGCTGACGAGCTGGCGAACCGCGTCGTCCTCGAGCGCCTCGGCGGCGTGGTCGGCGAACGCCTGCTCGTCGATGATCTCGGACCGGGCGTAGAAGGCGACCGTCCCGACGAGCAGCACGAGCCCCCCGAGCACGGCGAGCGCGACGCTGATCGTGTTGCGGCCGCGCGCGTCCTGGCCGACCGGGCATGCCTCCAGCCTATCCTTGTCCGATGTACCGATGGGGGCTCGTCGCCGGCGGTTTGCTCGTCTTCCTGGCGGTCGCGAGCCAGATCCTGGTCCCGAGCCTCGGCGAGCGCAAGATCGAGGAGCGGCTGACCGAGGGCGGGGGCTCGGCCGAGGTCACGCTCGGCGCGTTCCCGGCCGCCCGCCTCCTGTTCAGCGACGGCGAGCGGTTCGAGGTCTCGGCGCGCGACCTCGACCTGGAGCTCGACCGCCGCGAGCAGGTCTTCGAGCGCCTCGACGGCTTCTCCGATCGTCGATGTCACGGTCGCCGACTCGATCGCGGGGCCATTCGAGCTCGCGAGCTTCGCGCTGCGCCGCGAAGGTGAGGGCGCCTACCGGCTGACCGCCAGCGGCGAAACCTCCCCGAGCTCGCTGGTCGACTACGGCGTCGACGACCTCGACCTGCCCGGCGGCGGCCTCGCCGAGTTGGCGCTCGAGCTGTTCGGGATCGAGACCGACCTCGCGGTGCCGATCGAGCTCGACATGGAGCTGACCTCCGATGACGGCCGCGTGAGGGTGGTCTCAGGCGGTGGCACGGTCGCCGGGGTCCCCACCGGCCCGCTCGCTGAGCTGCTAACGACCGCGATCGTCGTCCAGCTCTAGGACAGCGCCTAGGGAGCGGGGGTCCCGGCCCCGCGGCTCGCCGGCTCCAGCGGCGGCAGCGCGTCCTCGCTCTCGAGCCCGACCCGCGGCAGCGCGCGCTCGAGCCAACCGGGAAGCCACCAGTTGCGCTCGCCGAGGATGAGCATCGCCGCCGGCACCAGCAGGCAGCGGACGATGGTCGCGTCGACGGCGATCGCTACCGCGAGCCCGACGCCGAACTGCTTCACGGTCGGGTCGCCGTTGAGGATGAAGCTGGCGAAGACGCTGACCATGATCGCCGCGGCGGCGGTGATCACCCGGGCGCTCGAGGCGAGGCCCTCGATGACCGCGGCGCGGTTGTCGGCGCGCTCGCGCCAGATTTCCCCGATCCGCGAGACGAGGAACACCTGGTAGTCCATCGAGAGCCCGAACAGGATCGCGAACATCAGCAGGGGGACGAAGCTCTCGATCGGGATTGGGTGGTCGAGGCCGATCAGCTCGTCCCCCCAGCCCTTCTCGAACACCGCGGTGAGCACCCCGTACGCGGCGGCGACCGAGAGCAGGTTCATCAGCGCCGCGGTCACCGGGACCAGCATCGAGCGGAAGGCGAGCAGCAGGAGCACGAAGCTGAGCCCGACCACGATCAGGATCACCGATGGCAGCTTGTCCGAGATCCGGTCGCCGAGGTCGATGTACCCGGCCGTGGTCCCGCCGACGTAGGCGGTCAGCTCGGTGCCCTGGTCGGCCTTCGGAATCACGTTGTCGCGCAGGTCGTTGACCAGGTCCTGGGTGGCGTAAGCCGAGGGGGCGGACTTCGGGACGACGCGTGAAAACCGCGGCGGTCCCGTCGTCGGAGACCTTTGCCTGCGAGACCGAGTCGACGTCCTTCGCCTTCGAGATCTGCTTTTCGAGGTTGACCAGGCGGGGGTCGCTGGCCGTCGACTTCAAGTACTGCTTCTGCTCCTTGGTCTGCTGCTGGTCGGCCGCGCTCGGCTGCGGCGCCTGCGCCTCGGCCTCCTCCTGCGCCTGATCCGGCGGGACCCCCTCGTCGATCAGCTGCTGGGTCTGAGCGTCGACCGCGTCCTCGGTCTGCTGCTGCTGGGCGGCGAGCTGGTCGTTGAGCTTGTTGAGCTTCTTCTGGTCGTTGTGCGCGGGCGGCTTCACGTCCACGGCGACCAGCAGCGGCCCGTTGCGCCCGACGCCGAAACCTTCCCTGATCTGGTCGTAGGCCTGGCGGGCGCTCGTGTCCTCGGGCAGCTGGCCGACGTCCTCCTGCCCGAGCCTCATGTCGAGCACCGGCAGGGCGAGCAGCACAAGCAGGACCACGGCCGCGGTCAGCGCCGGCCACGGCCACCTCGCGACCCAGCGCGCCCAGCGCGCCCAGCCGTGTGGCTGGTCGTCGTGGTGCTCGGCGGTGACCAGCGGCACCCGCAGCGATTCGATCCGGTGGCCGATCAGGCTGAGCAGCGCCGGCAGCAGAGTGGTAGCCGCAGCGACGGCGATCACCACCACGATCGCCGCCGAGTAGCCGAGCGCGCTGACGATCGGGATCTCCGCCAGCACCAGCGAGAGCAGCGCGATCACCACCGTGCCGCCGGCGAAGGCGACGGCGCTGCCGGAGGTCGCGGTCGAGCGCGCGATCGCCTCGTTGACGTCGACCCCCTCGGCCAGCCGCCGCCGGTAGCGGGTGACGATGAACAGCGAGTAGTCGATGCCGACCCCGAGGCCGATCATCGTCCCCAGCGTCGGGGCGACGGTCGGCACCTCGACCACGTGTCCCAGCAGCCCGATCGCGCTCAGACCGGCGACGACGCCGATGATCGCGACGGTGATCGGCAGCGACATCGCCACCGCGGTGCCCAGGGCCAGCAGGAGGATCGCGATCGCCGCCGCGATCCCGATCCGCTCGCTCGACTCGGTGCTCGGCTTCGAGACCTCCTGGCCCAGATAGCCCCCGGCCGCGACCGAGATCCCGGCGTCGACGGCGGGCTGGGCCGCGTCGATGATCTCGTTGGCCTCGTCCTCGTCGAGCGCATCGGGACCGACCTCCAGGTTCAGCGAGACGTAGCCGATCCGCCCGTCCTTGGACAGGTTGTCGGACCCCTCGTCGCTCAGCGGGCTGGTCGCGCTGCGGACGTTCGGCGCCTTGGCGAGCGAGTTGACCGTATCCTTGACCGCCTGCTTGTTCTGGCCCTGGTCGAGCCGCCCGGACTGGACGCTGAGCACGATCGGGACCGTCCCGTTCGCCTGGTTGGGCAGCTTCTCGTCGAGCAGGTCGGTGGCGGCGGTGGAGTCCGTTCCCGGCAGCGAGAGGTCGTCCGAGGTCTGCTCGCCGACTGCCCGCGCCGCGACGACGACGCCGGCCACGGCTACGACCCAGATGCAGATCACGACCCAGCGGCGGCGCGCGCACAGGTGGCCGAGCCGGTACAGCAGCAGGCTCATCTGCTCACCATTTCAGGGAAGCCAGTCGGCGATCCGGCGGCCGATCTGCTCGCCGGCGTCCTCCTGGAGGAAGTGCGAGGCGTTCTCGATCTTCTCCGGCGGCTCGCCGTTGATCGCCGCGGCGAAGCGCTCGCCGACGTGGAAGGGGATGATCGGGTCCGAGTCGGCCCACAGGTGAAGCTTCGGCCGCTCGTCGGCGCGCAGCGCCTCGAGCACCCGCTTGCCCGCGGCGGCTCCGGGCATCTCGGGCGCGGTCGGCAGCATCAGCGGGAACGCACGGGCGCCGGCCTTCGACTCCGGGGTGGGGAACGGCGCCTCGTAAGCCGCGGTGACCTCGTCGTCGAGGCCGCGGGCGCAGGCCCCCTTGACCAGCATCCCGATCGGCAGGTCCTCGGTGCGCTCGACGAAGTCGCGGAACGTGTGCCACGCCTTCGACATCGGCTGCTCGCCGGTGAACAGTCCGGTGTCCATGATCACCATCCGCGAGATCCGCTCCGGGTGCTCAACCGCGAGCCGCAGGCCGATCGGCCCGCCCCAGTCGTGGACGACGACGGTGGCGTCGCGAAGGTCGAGGTCGTCGAGCAGGCTCGCCGTCAGCTCGGTGTGGCGGTCGTACGAGTACCAGCCGAGGTCGGTCGGCTTGTCGGAGCGCCCGAAGCCGGCGTGGTCGGGGACGATGCAGCGGTAGCCCGCGTCGCGCACAGGGCCGATCACCTTGCGCCACAGGTACGACCAGGTGGGCTCGCCGTGGACGAAGACCACCGGCTGCCCCTCGCCGTCGTCCAGGTGCGCCAGCCGCAGCCCGTCCACCTCGCGGTAGTGCGGCTCGAACGCGAACCCCGGCAAGGACGCGAAGCGGTCCTCGGGGGTGCGGACGATGTCGTTCGGGCTCATCTAGTAGCGGACGAAGCCCTCGAGCCTCACGGACCCGGATTGTCCGTCCAGGGTGTTGTGGTCGGTTGCGTCGACGGTCCCCTTGATGCCGCGGAACTCACCGGTTCCGCCGCTGAACGTCGCCGTCCCCGTGAACGCTATCTCGCTGCCGGTGATCGCGTAGCTCATCGCCAGGGTCCCGAAGGCCGAGCCCCGGGGGGCGTCGATCTCGAAGCTGCCGGTGGCCGATGAGCCGGAGGCGAAGGTGACCAGGATCTCGACCGTCCCGGCGCCGAACGGGTCGCCGGAGATCGTCCCGGCGTCCTGGATCACCCCGGGCGCCGGTGAGCCGACGGACTTGGTCGAGCCGGTGACCTCGACGCGGTGGCGCTCGCGCCGCGCCCGCGGCAGCCGCTGATAGGTGTTCTGGAGCTCGTCCTGGACGATCGTCGCCTCGCCGTCGGCCTTCAGGGTCAGGTCGCGCTTCAGCCGCCGGGTGCGAAACGCCCAGCCCCGCGGCAGCTCCAGGCGCGCCCCGAGCGAGCGCAGGTCGCCGATCGTCTGCCCCGGGTCGAGGATCTGGGCGTAGCTCTGCATCACGTAGTTGGAGCCGTCGGGCGCGAGCAGCTCGTAGACGCGCCGGCCGCGCTCCCAGGTCCAGGTGTTGTCGCGCTCGATGGTCCGCTCCACGTACGGGTTCCGGGCGAGATCGGCGGCGGTCCGGATCGGGATCGTCGCCACCTTGCGCATCTCGATCCCGCCGAGCGTCTCCGTGCGGCCGATCCGCGCCGTCGCCGTGTCCATGAGGAAGTGGCGAGGGCCGTTGAGGACCACCAACCCGGCGCCCCGCTCGGCCGCCAGTGCGGCGGCGTCGATCGCCTCCCACTTCGCGGCCGGGCAGCGGTTGAGGCCGATCGTGTTCCAGACCGTCACCGTCGCGTCCGGGATCGTCCCCCGTAGCTCGAGCACCTCGCAGTAGCGGGCGTCGTGGAGGTCGGGCGGGTCGGAAGGCTCGTGCGCGCTCGCCGCCGCGGCGCCGCCGGCGAGGACGACCGCGGCGATCAGGGCCCGGAGCGCCGGCCGGGCCATCAGGGCTGCACGTTGCACGCCTTGCCGCGGCAGTCGGCGAGCTTCGCGAGCTTGCGCGCCAGGCGCTGCTCGACCTTGGCGTACGCGGGGTCGCCCGCGAGGTTGGAGAGCTGGTAGGGGTCGACCTTGCGGTCGTAGAGCTCGTGCTCGCCGGTCTCGGTCCAGACCACGTACGTGTAGCGGTCGGTGCGCACCCCGCTGTACGGGCGGTCCCAGGCGTTGACGGGAATGTCCCCGGCGAACAGCGGCGCGAGGGCCTCGATCTGGAGCGCGCGCTCTGGCGGGCGCTCGCGGTCGCGGAGGGTCGGGAGCAGCGAGACACCGTCCATGGTCCGTCCCGCGGTCGCATCGGCAGCGTCGAGCAGGGTCGGGGCGAAGTCGACGTTGGAGACCTGGCCGTTCACGGTCCGGTCCTTCGGGACACCGGGCCCGCGGATGATCAGCGGGATCCGCAGCGACTCCTCGTAGGGCAGGAACTTGTCGCCGGTGATCCGGTGCTCGCCCTGCATCCAGCCGTTGTCGGAGAGGAAGACGATCATCGTGTTGCGAAGCTGGTCGGTCTCCCGCAGGGTCTTGACCAGCTCGGCGACGTGATCGTCGACCGCCAGCAGCGACCCGGCGCGGCCCTGGTAGTCGAGCTCGAGCTGGGCGATCTGCTCCTCGGTCATCGGCGGGGCGGCGTCGGTGAGCGCCGACGGCTTGTCGGAGAAGTCGGCCTCGTTGAAGCTCGGCGGTCGGGGCAGCTCGAACTCCTGGCTCTCGTCGGCGTACCGCGGCGCCGGGCGCGGGTCGGGCCCGGGGCGCCCCATCAGCGTCGTCGAGACGTCCTCACGATGCGGCGCCGCCACCGACCACCAGATGAAGAACGGCTTTCGCGACTCGCCCTCGGCCCGCACGAGGCGCTCGGTGATCTTCCCGGTCACATCCGGCGAGTAGTCGGAGGACTTTTCCGTGCCCCAGTAGCTGTACGGCCGCGGCCCGAACAGGCTCCTCGAGCTTGGCGAAGACGTCGGCGACGCCCCCGATCCCGGGGATCACCTCGATGTTCGCGAACTCGACCAGCTTGCGGGCGAACTCGGCGTCTCCCCAGGAGCGCAGCTTGCCGTCGCGATTCATGACGAAGTTGAAGTAGTCGTAGGCGGAGACGTCGAGCAGGCCGCGCCAGATGTCGAACCCCTTCGGCACCTCGCCGTGGGCGTCGAGAGCCCCGTAGCCGTTCAGCCACTTGCCGATCAGACCCGTCCTGTACCCGGCGTCCTGGAGCCAGGCCGGAAGGGTGTTGCCGCGCTGCTTCATCCCGTACCAGCCGTAGGGGTGGAAGTTGCCGGCGACGCCGTGGTTGTGGGCGTACTGGCCGGTGATGAAGGTCGCCCGCGCCGGGCAGCAGAGCGGGAACGAGTCGACCGCGTCGGCGAACGTCGTCCCCTTGGCCGCGAGCAGGCGCCTGGACGTTGGGCATCAGCTTCACGTCGGTCGCGCTCATGTCGTCGGTCATCACGACGAGGATGTTCGGACGGGCGTCGTTGTCCTGGGCCGCCGAGGTCGGCCGTGCCTGCGCCGGGACCGCCACGGCCGCGACGATCAAGAGCGCCGCCATCGCGACCAGCAGGGGCCGGCGCCAACTCACGAGCTCATCCATGAAACCTTCACTCCGCTCCTACCTTACACGCTGTGTCACACTATGTCAACCATGTCGCCCGATCCGAGCGCTCAGAGGACCAGAACACGCGAGACGCGCGAACGGAGCCGTGCCCGGATCGTCGAGGCGACCGTCGACCTGGTGCGCGAGCGCTCCTACGCCGAGCTCAACGTCGGCGAGATCATGGAGCGCGCCGGGATCGGGCGGACGATCTTCTACCGCCACTTCGACGACCTCGGCGACCTGCTGCTGCTGATCGCGCGGGAGCCGATCGACGAGCTCTACGAGGCCCAGGTGGCGCTCGCCGCGACCCGGGTCGGGCCCGACGCGGAGAACGTGCGGGAGGCGATCGCGCTCCCGGTCGCCGTCTATGAGCGCCACGGCCCGCTGCTCCGGGTGCTCGCCGAGGCCGCGGCCGTCGACCCGTTGCTCGCCGAGCGCCAGGCGGAGCTTCGCCGGCGCTTCGACCTGCTCGTCGAGCGGACCCTGCGACGCGCCGGCGAGACGCTCGGCAACCCGCCCGCCGACCCGTCCGAGTCGGCGCGGGCGCTCAACCGCCTCAACGAGGCCTACCTGCTGGAGGCGTTCGGCCGCCGGCCGCGGATCGCTGCCGCGATCGCGGTCGAGACCCTGAGCGAGATCTGGCTCGCCTTCGTCGCCCGGCGACCCGGCGACCCGTTCGCCCCCACCGCCACGGCCGAGTGACGCGCTGAGCACCTCCTGGGTGCTCAATCCGTCACTCGGCCGGCGGTGGGGCGCACCGCGGTCGCGCAGCGCTCGGTCTCCTGCCGCAGGCGTTCGCGCATCTCCTCCAGCAGCGCCCGATCGCCGGCCGCGATCGGCTCGCCCCCGACCACCCCGACGAGGTTCCTGACCTCATCGGGATCGCGCTCGAGGTCGTAGAGCTCGTGCTCGCCGGGCGCCGTCGCCGCTCGGGTCGAGGTAGGTCGCGTACTTGGCGGTCGCGGTGCGCACCGCCCGCACGCGGTTCGGCTGGCCCGGGGCCTCGCGGGTCGCGGTCCCCGCCTGATGGTCGTCGTAGGTGAAGTGGACGGCGTCCTGGACCGAGCCGGCCGGGCGCGGGTGCGCGACGATCGCGCTCAGGTCCACCGGGGCCGCCGCCAGCGCCTGCCGCCTCGCGCTCGCGTGGCGGGCGAGGACGGGCGACAGGTCGCGCCCGCGCAGTCCCGCTCCCTCGACCCCGGCCCCGGCAAGGGCGGCGATCGTCGGCAGCAGGTCGACCAGGGAAGCGAGCGCGTCCGTCTCGGCGGGCTCGGCGAACAGCAGCGGGTTGGAGACGACGATCGGCACGTTGATCGTCTCCTCGTAGGCGTTGAAGGCCTTCTGGCGCAGGCCGCCGTGGGAGAGCCCCATCTCACCGTGGTCGGAGCAACGGACGATCACGGTTCGCGACCGCAGCGAGGCCGGGTCGGCCGGGTCGCCGAGGGCGGCGAGCACGCGGCCGAGCTTGGCGTCGATGACGCGGTGCAGATGGGCGTAGAAGTTGACGTAGTCGAGCTTGGCGCGACGGTCGCGCAGCTCGCCGAGGTAGGCCGCCATGCCCATCCGCATCAGCGCGTGCACCGACGGCTTGCCGCGCAGGTCCTCGTCGACGGTCGGCGGCAGCTCGACCCCGAGGTCGCGGAACTCGGCGGCCGAGTAGCCCCCGGCCTCGTAGGAGGCCGGATAGCCGAGCACGTCGTGGGGGTTGACCAGCGAGACCACCAGGCAGAAGGGCTCCGGGAGCCGCTCGCGCCCGAGCCAGCGCTCGACCTGGCGCGTGTAGACCTCGTCCCACCCCTCCCCCTCCCCCGCGTTGCCGCCGCCGAAGTTCTCGGCCCGCGCGTTCTCGCCCGCGTCCGGCGGCTCCCAGTCGGCAAAGCCGTAGTCCCGCGCCAAGAGCCCCGCGTCGCCCTGGGTCCACCCGCCGAGCAGCCCCTCGCCCGTCCTCGCGCCGCTCGGGTGGGTGAGGTGCCACTTGCCCTTGTAGGCGACCTCGTAGCCGGCCGCGCGCAGGACGCGCGCCAGGTTCGGCGTCCGCGGGGAGAGCACGGCCTCGCCGCCGGACGCGGACCCGAGGCGCAACAGCCCCCGGACGAACTGCTTGAGCAGCCGCCCGCGCGCCGCCTCACCGGTGCGCAGCAGGTGCGCCAGCGTGCGCACGGTCCCGGGCATGTGCTCCGGGAGTGGGCGCAGGTCGGCGGCGGTCAGCGTCAGCGTCACGCCGTGCTCTGCGGGGTAGCGGCCGGTGAACAGCGTCGCCCGGCTGGGCGAGCACATCGCCGCGTTGGCGAAGCCGTTCGTGAACGTGATCCCGGTGCGCGCCAGCTCGGCCTCGTTCGGGCCAGCGCCCGCAGCCAGCCCGGGTCCGAGGGCCAGTGGCGCGCTCGGCGCTGCTGGTCTGTGATCAGCAGCAGGATGTTCGGCCGCCTCACAGGAGGCCGCGCTCGCGCGCCGCGGCGACGGTCTCGGCGAGCGTCTCGGCCGCGGAGCGCCACTCGGAGATCCCGAGCTCGCGGGCAGCCTTCGAGCAGTCCATCAGCACCGGGGTGCGGAAGGCGTTGATCCACTCCGCCAGCGCCGGGGTCAGCGGCGCCCGCTCGATCGCCGCGGCGACCGCCGCGACCGCGGGCTTCGGCACCGGGACGGTCGCCCAGCCGAGCTCGCGGGCGAGGTCCGCGCTGGTGACCTCGTCGGGCGCCGCGAGGTTGTAGATCCCCGGCTCGCCCTCGCCGGCGACGGCGGCGGCGATCGCGGCGGCGACGTCGTCGGTGTGGACGAGCTGGAACGGCACCCCGGTGTCGGGGAGCAGCGGGCGCGACCAGCGGCAGCCTCTCGAGGCTCCGTGCGAAGCGGGGCCAGGGCCGCGGTGACCCGGTTCCCGGACGTCAGCATCGTGACCAGCGTCGGCGCGTCGGCGCCGGCGACGATCGAGGGCCGGAACACGTAGGCGTCGGTCGCCGAGCCGGCGAGCGAGCGCTCGAGCAGCGTCTCGAGCTCGGCCTTGTGGGCGGAGTAGTAGAAGCTCTCCGAGCCCGCGGCCGGCATCTCCTCGGTGAGCCAGCCGCGATCGCCGGCGTCGAAGCCGTAGGCGGCGACCGACGAGGTGTAGACGAGCCGACCGGCTCCCGAGGCGGCGGTCGCCTCGAACACGTTGCGCGAGCCCTCGAGGTTGACCCGGTGGGCCTGCTCGTGGTCGCCGAAGATGATGAACGCGAGGTGGACGACGACGTCCGCCTCGGCGACCAGGTCGTCGACCGAGGCGCGGTCGAGGATGTCGCCGTGGCGGTACTCGGTCCGCTCCCAGCCGTGCTCCGCGGGGTCGAACGGGCGCCGGGCCATGCCGATGATCCGCTCGACCTCCGGGCGCGACTCGAGCACCCGCACCGCGGTCCGGCCGACGTCGCCGGTCGGGCCGGTGACCGCGACCGTGAGCCCGCTCATGTCGGCGCGGCCACGCTCACCCGGCGGCGATCGCGTGCGCGGTGCGCCGCGCCAGGGCCATGATCGTCAGCATCGGGTTGGTCCCCGAGGCGGTCGGGAAGGCGCTCGCGTCGCCGATCCAGACGCCGGGCGTGTCGTGCAGCTCGCCCCACGGGTTGGCGACCGAGGTCTGCGGGTCGGTGCCCATGCGGCAGGTGCCCATCTGGTGCGCCGAGAAGAGCACGAACTCGCGCGGCTCGATCGGCTGCTGGTTGAGCTCGGCGATGAACGCCTCGAGGTCGTCGCCGCGCTTCCAGTCGGCGGCCTTGCGGTGCGCTGCCGACGATCTCGTCGGCGCCGGCGGCCTCGTGGATCCGGACCAGCTGCTCGACCCCGGCGCGGATGTCGCGGATGTCGAGCTCGTCGGTGACCGGGTACTCGGGGACGGCGTTGCCGTCGGCGTCGATCGCGACCCTGCCGTGGCCGCGGTCGCGCAGGAGGCTGATCAGCGGCGAGGCGTGCGCCCAGCTTGCGCATCGCCTGCTTGTGGTCGGCGCCCGAGCGCCACGGGCAGCGCGCCGGCGAACAGCCCGGTGGTCGACTGTGCCGCACTCGATCAGGAAGCCGTAGCCGTCGTCGAGGTCGGCGAACTCGTGCGAGAGCGCCGCCTGCGGCGGGCCCCAGCACCACTGCTGCGGCTCGGCGTAGTAGGCCGTGACCGCGGCGGTCGGATGCAGGCGCAGGTAGTCGCCGACGGCCGGGCCGCCGATCTGCGAGCGCATGCAGCAGCGCCGGCGACTCGATCGAGCCGCAGGCGACGACGACCACGGGGGCGCGGACGACGACCCGGGTCGGCGAGCCGCCGTTGGCCGCGGTTTCGGGGTCCGTGTAGACGGCCTCGACCCCGGCGGCGCGGCCGTCCTCGACCAGGATCCGCTCGACCCGGCAGTCGGACGACGATGGTCGCCCCGGCGCGCTGGGCGTCGAGCAGGTAGGTCTTCGCGGTCGAGTGCTTCGAGCCCGACTGGTCGCCGAAGCCCATGTACGCCGCCGACTCCGGGTCGTAGCGGTCGCGGTCGGCGTTGCGGGTGATCGTGCGGAAGTCGTAGCCGAGCTTCCTCGCAGGCCTCCTCGAGCCGCCGGTGCGGGCCCGAGAGGTCGGAGCAGTCGTCGTTGACCTCGAGGCGCTCCCAGACCGCGTCCATGTGGGCGTCGTAGTCCGGCCCGTCGAGGCCCTCGAGCCCGTGCTCGCGCGGCCCACTCCGCGCGCACCCAGTCGTGGGTGCGCAGGCAGTTGGTCCAGTTGATCACGGTGCCGCCGCCGACGCCCGGTGCCGGCGACGATCGCGACCTGGCCCTCGGCGGTCGGGAACGGGCCGCCGTTCAGGTACAGGCGCTGGTAGGCCGAGAGCTCGAGCCCGTCGAAGTCGCGATCGTCGTGGTAGCCGCCCATCTCGAGCACGCAGACCGACTTGCCGGCCGCGGCGAGCTCGCCGGCGATCACGCCGCCGCCGGCGCCGGAGCCGACGATGCAGACGTCGGCCTCGATCAGCTCCTCGGCGCCCTCGGGGGCGATGCATCTCCAGCGGCCGGGGACGATCGGGCGGCGGCGCGAGCGGGCCCGGGTAGCCGATCGCGTCCCAGTTCGGGTTGCGGCCGGTGCCGAGGTCGGGGAGCGCGTAGAAGAGGGTCGCGGCGAGGCCGCGCAGCGTCGTGATCCCGGCCAGCGCCTCGGGGCTCTCGTCGCTGAAGCCGAGGACGATCTGCTCGCGCAGCTCCTGCGGGGTCGCCGGCGGCCAGCCCGTTCTCGGCGAGCGCGTCGAGCAGCGCCCGCAGCCCCTCGACCTGCTCGTCCGGGAGCTCGGCCTGCACCAGGGCGATCTCGACCCCCTCGGGGACCGCGGCGTGGGACGCGGCGCGCGCCCAGAAGCCGTGCGGGTCGCCGGCGTCCTCGGCCGGCGGGTCGAGCGAGGGGACGAAGGTGTCGCAGAGCGCCACCAGGGTCGCCCGCTGGGCGTCGCGAGAGCAGGTCGCTGGTCGCGAGCGCGGCGAACGCCTCGCCCATCGCCTGGCTGGCCGGCGCGCGTCGTAGGGGAGGTGGTGGGCGTCGCGCGACGGCGCGTAGCCGGGCGTGACCATCAGCGACTGGCGCTTGGTGTACTTGCGGATCCCGTCCGGGCCGTGGCGCGAGCCCAGGCCCGACTCCTTCCAGCCGCCCATCGGCAGCTCGAGCGCGGCGTAGTTGACCTGGGCGTCGTTGACGCATCGCCGACCCGGCCTCGATCCGGCGGGCGAGCTCCTCGCCGCGCTCGCTCGTCGCGGGTCCAGACCGAGGCCTGCAGCCCGTAGCGGCCGTCGTTGGCGAGCGCCACCGCCTCCTCGGCGTCGGCGACCCGCATCACCGGCAGGGTCGGGCCGAAGGTCTCCTCGATCATGCAGCGCATCGAGTGGTCGACGTCGGCTGAGCACGGTCGGCTCGTAGAAGCGCCCCGGCCCCGCGCCGCGGCGCGCCGCCGGTGACGACGTTGGCGCCCTTGCTCGACCGCGTCGCGGACGTGGGCCTCGATCAGCTCCATCTGCGGCGGGAAGATGATCGCGCCGACGTCGACGCGTCCCGGGCTCGCCCGGCGGGCCCTGGCGCAGCGCCTCGACCTTCTCGGTCAGCCGGCTCGAGGAACTCGTCGTGGACCGGCTCCTCGACGTAGATGCGCTCGACCGAGATGCAGACCTGGCCCGAGTTGTTGAGCCCGTAGGAGACCGCGGCGTTGGCCGCGCGCTCGAGGTCGGCGTCGGCGAGCACGATCATCGGGTCCTTGCCGCCGAGCTCGAGGCTGACCGGGGTCAGCGTCTGCGCCGCCTGCGCCATCACCTTCTTGCCGGTCGCGACCGAGCCGGTGAACATGACGAAGTCGACCTCGTCGATCAGCGCCGCGCCGGTCTCGCCGCGGCCGGTGGCGACCTGGAAGACGCCCTCCGGGATCCCGGACTCGGCGAGCATCTCCGCCATCAGCAGCGAGGTCAGCGGGGTGATCTCCGACGGCTTCATGACCACGGCGTTGCCGGCGGCCAGCGCCGGGATGCAGTCGCCGAACGAGTTGTTGAGCGGGTAGTTCCAGGGCCCGATCACGCCGACGACGCCGAGCGGCGCGTAGCGGACGACCATCCGCCGGCCGCGGACGAACGGCGACGCGGACTCGATCTCCTCGTCGGCGAGGTAGGCCGGCGCCTGCTTGGCCCAGAACTCGAGCGCCGCGAGCCCGTAGGAGAGCTCGGCGAACTGGGTCTCGTCGGCCGGCCGGCCGGTCTCGGCGACGATCGTGGCGACGACGCGCTCGGCGTTGGCGACCATCCAGCGGCGAGCCGCGAGCAGGACCTCGGCGCGGCCCTCGAAGCCGAGCTCGTCCCATGCGCGGCTGCGCGGCGCGCGCGGCCGCGACCAGGGCGCGGACCTCGTCGGCGCCGAGCTCGGGCACGGTCGCGATCGTCTCCCCCGTCGCCGGGTTCTCGACCTCGATTCCGTTCCGCGTCGCCTCGGGGCTGGCCCCCGTCTGGCATCGAGCGCGAGTCTATTCGTCGGCGCGCGCTCGTGGGGAGGACGGGCTCAACGGATCGACCAGGATCACATCGGTGCCGGCGCGGCGGTCCCAGAAGCCTCTGCGGTCGTCGCGGGTGAGCAGGCCGAGCGCTCCGAGCCCGAACGGGATCAGCGCCAGGATCAGCCCAAACAGCCGTCGCCGCGCTCGGCGAATCCCGAGCCGAGGCGACCCGTCGTGATCCTCGATCCGGATCGAGAGCAGGCGCATGCCCGGCGTCTGGCCGGCGGTCGCCCAGAAGGTCAGCAGGTACAGGGACCCGAAGAGGATCCACGACCCGACGCCGAAGACGATCCCGGCGGTCGAGACCCCGCTCGGGTCGCCCAGCGCGGAGGCGACCAAGCCGAGCAGCGCGGCGGTGCCGAGGAAGATCACGTTCAGGATCGCCCCGTCGAGGAGCATCGCGACCGTCCGCGTGATCAGGCCGACGTCGTCCGTAGGCTCCCGTCGCGGGCGCCCGATCAGGCGGCGGACGAAGCGCTCGAGGCCGTCGTCGAGCCGCATGGCGAAGTCCCGCACCTGGCGGCCGATGTCGCCCAGCAGGCCGACGCCCTGCGAGGCGATCGCGGCGCGCAGCTCGGGCGCCTCGGCGATCCGCTCGATCAGCTTCTGGGCCTCGTCGGAGGCGAGCAGGCGATCCCAGACGTGGTCGACGAGCGCCGAGTCGAGCACCTTGACCGCCGCGCGCTCGGCAGCCGGGCTCGAGAGCGTGCGCTCGAGCGCGTCCTGGGCGGCATCGGACTCCAGCACGCGGACGATCGCCCGCTCGACCGCCGGGCTCTCGAGCGCCCGCACGATCGCCTCCTCGGTCGCGAGCTCGACCGCGTCGTCGATCCCGGTCGCCGCAGCCACCCGCTCTCCCGCGCGCGCGCCCGCACCGAGCAGCCGCGCGGGCAGCGGCGGGCGCCGAGCGGGTGGCGGCTGCTCGGGCGGCGTCATCGGTGGCCGATGGTTGCGCCTGGGGCGGTCGGAACCCGGCCGGCGCCGGATCCGGGTGACGCGCGGACGCGCGCCGCGGCGGCTGCGACGATGGCGCCGTGGTCACCGCGATCGTCTCCGACCTCCATCTCGGGCTCGGCAGCGGCGCGGACCTCCTGCGCCGCGAGCGATTCCGGGCGCGGCTGATCGAGGCGATCGCCGGCGTCGACCGCCTGGTGCTGCTCGGCGACGTGCTCGAGCTTCGCGATCGGCCGCTCCCGGAGGTGCTCGAGGTCGCCAAGCCGGTGGTCGCCGAGCTCGGCGCGGCCCTCGCCGGCGGCGAGCTGGTCATCGTCGCCGGCAACCACGACCATCACCTGATCGAGCCCTGGCTCGAGCGCCGCCGGCTCGCGGAGGCCCCGCCGCTGGAGCTCGAGCAGACGGGCGATCCCGAGGGCCTCGCCTTCGAGGCGCTCTGCGAGGGCGCGGGCCCGGGCAGGGTCAGCTTCGCCTATCCGGGGCTCTGGGTGCGAGACGACGTCTACGCCTTCCACGGCCAGTACCTCGACCGCCATCTGACCGTGCCGACGATCGAGCGCCTCGGGGTGGCGGCGGTCGAGCGGGTGCTGGGGATGCCGATCACCGGCCCGGACCCGCTGGCGGCGCCGGGCGACGCGAGCCGCGGTCGAGGTCGACGAGTACGAGCGGGTGCAGACGCCCGTCTACGCGCTGCTCTTCGGCCTCGCCCAGGCGACCGTCGGCGAGCGCCGGGGCGGCGCCGACCCGTCGGCGCGCCTGTGGCAGATGCTCGGCGGGGGCGACTCGCTCTCGGCCCGCGTGCGGAGCTGGTTGCTGGGCTCGGTCGCGGTCCCCGGGGCCGTCGGCGTCGCCAACCGACTCGGGCTCGGCCCGGTGCGCTCCGACCTCTCGGCCGGGGCGATCGGCCGCGCCGGGTTCGAGGCGATGTGGGACGTGGTCGACAGCCTCGCGATCGAGGCCGAGCACGTCGTCTTCGGCCACACCCATCGCCGCGGCGGCCCCGAGCTCAAGGGCGAGTCGAAGCTCTGGAACACGGGGAGCTGGGTCCACTCCCCGGGGCTGCTCGGCAAGACCGCGGCCGACCAGCCCCTACTGGCCGGGCACGGTCTGCGTGGTCGGCGGACGAGGGCGAGCCCGAGCTTCGTCACCTGCTCGACGACCTGGTCCCGGACGAGCTCTGACGGCGACGGCCCATCCGACGGCTAGGGTGAGGCCATGAGCCTGCTCACGCTGCCGATCGAGCTCCCGGCGCGGATCGTCCAGCGGGCGTATCGAAGACCTCGGCACGATCGCGACGTCGCCCGCGAGCTGCCCGCGCGGCTCGACGCGCTCGACGCCCGGGCCGACCGCATCCAGGACCAGCTCGACCGCGCGCTCACCCTCGGCGAGACGATCGCCGAGAACACCACGGCGATGGTCAGCATGGCCGAGCGGATCGAGGCCCGGGGCGAGTCGATGATCGAGCTCGGCGAGCGGATGATCGAGCTCGGGAACGCCGTGATGTCGAGTCGGATCTACTGCCGATCGGGCGAGGAGGTCGCGGACCGCGGCGCCGAGGTCGTCCGGCGCTACCGATCTCGAGCGCGCCTCTCGATGCGACCGAGGGAGCGGTCGAGCGCCTCGGCCGCGCCATCGACCGCCTGCCCGGCGGCCGGCCTCGCCCCGCGCCGGAGGCGCAGGGCGCCGACGAGCGCTGACCGGTTCGAAGACCGGGTGGGCCCACCCGAGCCCATGTCACATCGGGCGATGCGCCATGGGCGCGCGTAGACTGGGCCCGATGGCGACCAAGGCCGAGGAGCTGACCATCGACGAGCTCGCGCGGCGTACCGGGATGACGGTGCGGAACATCCGCGCGCACCAGTCGCGGGGACTGCTGCCCGCTCCGCAGGTCCGCGGGCGCACCGGCTTCTACGGCCCCGAGCACGAGTCGCGGATCAACCTGATCCGCGAGCTGCAGGCCGACGGGTTCAAGCTCGAGGCGATCGGCCGCCTGCTTGACAGCGCGGGCGGCTCGAGCGAGGAGGTGCTGCGCTTCACCCGCGCGGTCAAGGCGCCGTTCGAGGACGAGCAGCCCCAGATCGTCACCGCGGCCGAGCTCGCCGAGCGCTGGAACGCCGGCGACGCCGCCCCGGCGATGCTGCGCAAGGCCGAGCGGCTCGGGATCCTGCGGCCGCTGCCCGACGGCAACTTCGAGGAGCTCTCGCCCCGCCTCGGGCGGGCCAGCGCCGAGCTGGCCGCGCTCGGGATCCCGGCCGAGACCGCGCTCGACGTCGCCGCGACCCTGCGCAAGCACTCCGAGGCGGTGGCGAAGGCGTTCGCCCGGCTGTTCATCGAGCAAGTCTGGAAGCCGTTCGAGAACCAGGGCCGCCCCGAGCACGACCTGCCGGCGGTCCGCGACGCGCTCGAGCGCCTCCGGCCGCTCGCCTCCGACGCGCTGCTGGCGATGTTCCAGCTCGTGATGACCGAGGTGGTCGAGGAGCGGATGGGGCGCGAGGTCGAGCGGATCCAGAAGCGCCGCTAGGACGTGCCGCTAAGCGGCGGTGGCCAGCAGGCGCTCGCGCATCGTCTCGGTGTCGAGCTCCGCGGGCTCGGTCTCGGCGACGAACCCGGCCAGGAGGCGCGCGAATTGCAGCGGGCGCTCGACCTGGGGGAAGTGGCCGACGCCCTCGAGCAGCTCGAGGCGGCTGCCCGGCATCGCCTCGTGCGCGGCGCGACCGTGCTCGGCCGGGATGATCGGGTCGTCGGTGCCCCAGATCAGCAGCGACGGCAGCGCCTCGGTGAGGTAGAGACGGTCGAGCGCCGAGACCCGCTGGCCGCCGGGGTCGAGGACCGCGCGCATGGTCTCGATGAACGCCGACCTGGCCTCGTCGTCGCCGAGCGAGGCGAAGCCGCGCGCGACCTCGGCGACGTCGGTGCCGGCCTGCAGCCGCAGGAACCCGAGCAGGCGCGCCGCGGCCTCGCCGGCGCCGAGCACACGCTCGTGGAACAGCCACGGCATCACCCACTCCGAGCCCGGCAGGGTCGAGGCCCGCAGCAGCGGATGCACCTCGCGCCCCAGCCCGCCGCTCGAGACCAGCACCAGGCGCTCGCAGCGCTCCGGGAACTGGTAGGCGAACTGCATCGCGATCCCGCCGCCAAGCGAATGGCCGACGATCGTCGCCCGCTCGTGGCCGATCGCGACCATGATGTCGCGCACGGCGCTCGCGTAGGCGCCGAGCGAGTAGTCGCCGCGCGGCTTGGCCGACTCGCCATGGCCGAGCAGGTCCGGGGCAAGCACAGTGTGTTCGGCGGCGAGGTGCTCGATCGCCGGCTCCCACTGGTCGGAGCGGCCCGTGATCCCGTGAACCAGGACGATCACGGGGCCCTCGCCGGCGTGCCGGAAGCAGACGCGGTGGCCGTGCAGCCGGATCTCTTCGATCTTTGACATCGCCTGGACTAACCCTTACCCTCGCCGATGTTACATAACCGAATGTCGAAATCAGGAGCGCCATCACCGTGAACGCCACCAGCACCGAGGAGCTCGTCGAGCAGGCGGCCGCCGGCTCCGAGGACTCCGCCCCGAGCTTCTCGCTCGAGCTGACCCAGGACCAGAAGGACATCCGCGACTGGGTCCACGGCTTCGCCGCCGACGTGGTCCGTCCCGCCGCCGCCGAATGGGACGAGCGCGAGGAGACGCCGTGGCCGGTGATCCAGGAGGCGGCCAAGATCGGCCTCTACGGGTACGAGGGGCTGGCCCAGTTCTGGTTCGACCAGTCCGGGCTGACGCTGCCGCTGGTCAACGAGGAGCTGTTCTGGGGCGACGCCGGGATCGGGATGTCGATCATGGGCACCTCGCTCGCCGTCGCCGCGATCTTCGGCCAGGGCACACCCGAGCAGACGGCGGAATGGATCCCGCGCTGCTTCGGCGACCCCGACGACGTCAAGGTCGCCTCCTTCTGCTCCTCCGAGCCCGACGCGGGCTCCGACGTCTCGGCGATCCGCACCAACGCCAAGTGGGACGAGGCCACGGACGAGTGGGTGATCAACGGCCAGAAGGCCTGGGCCACCAACGGCGGGATCGCCGACGTGCACGTGGTGATCGCCACCGTCGACCGCGAGCTCGGCTCGCGCGGGCACGCGGCGTTCATCGTGCCCCCGGGCACGAAGGGGCTCGAGCAGGGCGCGAAGGTCAAGAAGCACGGGATCCGCGCCTCGCACACGGCCGACGTCCACCTCGACGACTGCCGCGTCCCGGGCGGCTGCCTGCTCGGCGGCAAGGAGAAGCTCGACGAGCGGCTCGCCCGTGTGCGCGAGGGTAAGAAGAGCCAGTCGCAGGCCGCGATGCAGACGTTCGAGGCCAGCCGCCCGACGGTCGCCTCGCAGGCGATCGGGATCGCCCGCGCCGCCTACGAGTACGCGCTCGACTACGCCAAGGAGCGCAGCCAGTTCGGCAAGGCGATCATCGAGAACCAGGCGGTCGCCTTCACGCTCGCCGACATGAAGACCGAGATCGACGCCGCCCGGCTGCTCGTCTGGCGGGCGGCCTGGATGGGCCGCAACCAGATCCCGTTCACCAACGCCGAGGGCTCGATGTCGAAGGTGAAGGCCGGCGAGGTCGCGACCTGGGTGACCGAGCGGGCGATCCAGATCCTCGGCGGCAACGGCTACACGCGCGAGTTCCCGGTCGAGCGCATGCACCGCGACGCGAAGATCTACGACATCTTCGAGGGCACCTCGGAGATCCAGCGGCTGGTGATCTCGCGGGCGATCTCGGGGGTGCAGGTGAAGTAGCCGGATCCGGCTTACCGAAGCGGTTTGCCGGACTCCTCTGCCAATCCAAGTATGCGGGCGCATACTTGGAGACGCCCACCATCGACCCTGGTGCGCGCCAGGTGCGCGCCAGTAAATGCGCCAGTCACGCTTCGGGTGTTGCGCGGAGGCACTCGCTTCTCGTCCAAAGCGGTTGCTGCTCAGCGCTTCTCCGAGAGCTCGACGGCTTTGAGGGCCGCCGCAACGTCGGGGAAGCCGTAGATCTCGCGGACGATCTTGCCGTCCTTGACTTCGTGGGCGTCCGCGACACGCGAGTCGATGGCAACGTCGCTGCACTTGCCGGTGGCCCGCCAGTGGGTGTCGCAGACGACCCAAGGATCGGCGTCGATGTACTCGTGAACGTCGACCGACCAGTTATCAAAGAGCTCCATCCACTTTCGCAACCCGTCAACCACGGCCGCACGCCCTCGGATCACCTCGGGAACGTAAGGCGGGTGCTGAAGATCGCGCTGCTCCACGTCGGGGTGATAGAGCTCGGCGACGGCGGCCTCGACGGCCTGCATGTCGTCGTTGCCCCCGTGACGTTGCCCTCGTTGACCAACGCGACGCCTCGGCGAATGAGTTCGACGTTCTCCCGCGACATCACGTCGAGTATCACCCACAAAGCGTCGCTTTCTCTTTGATGGACGTCTCGCTGTCAAGCCAGCGGCATCACCGCCCTGCCTCGCTCCCAGTTCGCTGAGTCGAGCTCATTTCTCTTTCGGCGCTCTGGGCGCAGATCGTTCCTGGGAGCTGCCGCGGCGTCTCAATTCCATGCGGGACGTCAGGCGGCCAGAAAGCGGAGGGAGCTTGCCGGGGCAGTCGTTGATCGGGTGGGTTGGAAGACCTGGTCTCGCGAGAGCATGTGCCAGGAGCAGATCAGGAGCTTGCGCGCGACGGACGACTTCGCCGGGTTGGTGCCGTGGCGGGCGGCGAGCCGCCGGTAGTGCTCGTGAAAGGGGTTGGTCGGTCGCCAGGCCTGGTTGGCGGCCTCGACCGCGGCCCAGCGAAGCGTCCGCGAGCCGGCCTTCGAAAGCCGCCCGGTCGCCGAGCGCTCGCCCGACTGGATGATCCGCGGCGCCAGGCCGGCATAGCCGACCAGCTTCGAGGCCGAGGAGAAGCGCGAGACGTCGCCGATCTCCGAGGCGAAGGTGAGGCTGATCAGCGGGCCGACGCCGGGGATCGTCTGCAGCAGCTGGGCCCTGGGGTCCGAGCGGGCGATCGGCGCCAGCTCTCGGTCGATCGGCCTGATCCGCCGCTGGAGCTCGTCGATCTGGTCGAGGTGGTCTGCGATCGAGTCGCGCCAGACCGCAGGGACGCCGCGGCGCTCGAGCAGCTCCATCACGTCGGGCTGGCGCAGGCGCGTGAAGGAGATCCGCAGGCCGAACTGGGTCAGCAGGCCGAAGATCCGGTTGCGGGCCGAGGTGCCGCGCCTTGACCAGGTGCGCTCGCCGGCGAAGGCGCTCGCGGATCGCGCGGTCTTCAAGCGAGGCGACCCAGACCGCCGGCACCAGCTCGCGCCGACAGAGCTCGGCCAGCACCCGCGCGTCGACCTTGTCGGTCTTGCAGGCAAGCGGGGCGATGTCTCTGACCTTGCGCGCGTGGGCGACCTCGACCGACCAGCCGGCGAGCTCGAGCTGGTCTTTGACCCAGATCGCGCCGCTCATCATCTCGACGCAGGCCTTGACCTCGGGCCCGAGCTTCAAGGCCAGGCTGCGCGAGGCCGTCCTCGTCGGCGGGGATCAAGCCCTCGCCCTCGATCCGCTCCCGCATCGCTCACCGCGCACCAGGCGGCGCGGCCATAGGCCCAATCGATTCCGACATAGTTCATGCCGGGTCTCCTCTCCGCTCCGAACAGCAGTGCCAACCGCCGTTCTAATGAGCGTGGCGGAGGCCCCTTTTCAGTTCGGGCTCAGCGCTGGCCCGTCATGACATTCCATGCAAAGCGGATATGCCCGCCTCGAGCTTGCCTTAAGTTCGTAGCGCCGGGCCTGCTGCTCGTCGTCTAACCTCGCTAGGCATAGCCGCCGAGATCACGCTCCAGCCGCTCGACGACCGCGGCCTCGAGATGCTCGACGAGTTCGAGCTGCAGACCGAGGTTCGTCCCTTCCGCGCCCGAGCCGACGGCTCCCGCTCGTACGCGAGCTCGACCCCCGGCGCCGACCCAGCGGGGTTCGATGCGATGCTCGATCAAGTCGCGCCGACCTGGCGCGAGCACATCGCCCGCACCCCGTAGCTGCGCCCTCGCAGACGCAGCAACGCGAGCCGGGCGATGAAGGAGCGGATCAGGCCAACGGCCCTGAAAGCAACTGGCCCCGCAGAGTGACCGTTTGCCTCGGTTCCTCGCCTCGTCCGCGCCGTGGGCGCTTTCGGTGCTCATTGAGCCTTGGCCGGTGTGCTAGCCGCAGGACCAGCTTGAGAAGAATCATACGCCCCCAGGCTGCAAGGCGAGTTCTGGTAAGAGCTAGACCCCTTCCGAGCGATACGAGCTCTGCTCGGCCTCGCGAAGGTGGGCAATCCGATCAGGGTGGCATAGACCGTTGTCGGCTCGACCGTGTGTCCCTCCCCGGCAATCTGGGTTAGTTGGGTCATCCCCGAGATTCGAGCGGTCGGGCTGATTGCCGCCACAGCTGACGCGAGGTCTCCCTCGGCGTGGATGTGGTGGCCACGGGAACCCGAGAACGCGATGAGGGTGGGCATTGGGAACTCCATTCAGTTGCTTCTCCGCGTCGTTCACGCACTGGCACCCCAACGGCCGGGCGGGTGCCGCCGGTGCGGTCAAGAGCGGAAATTCTGGAGCTTGCCGTCCTAGCGCTTTTTATCGTCGCCCCCAACCAGGAAAGCGGCGCACAATGACGCTGAAATGACCGAAGCCCTGACGGGTTCGCCAGGCTCGGGTTGATTGGGCTCTGGGCGCCTATGCAGCCGCGCCGACGTTCGCGCGCGCCGCGGCGATAACCAGCTTCGCCGCGGCGTCGGGCTGCGACACCATCGAGGCGTGCGACGCGGGGGCCTCCTCGATCGTTGACCCTGCGCGCTCTGCCATGAAGCGCTGCGTCGCCGGAGGGATCGCCTTGTCCTCGGTGCCGAGCAGATACCACGACGGGACTGACTTCCACGCCGGTGGTCCCGACTCCGCGCCGAGTGCTGCGGCGCTCCACGGGCGCAGGGCGGCCGCCATCACGCGCGCCGTGTCGTCGTCAACGTCCCCGGCGAAGACCTCGGGAAACGCGTCCTGGTCGAGATAGAGATCGACGCCTTCAGAGCCGTCGGGGTTCGTAAACGGCACTTCTTGCAGCGCGGTCGGAACCAGGCTGCCCTCATTTAGCTCAAGGAGCTGCCCGATGCTTTCTCCTTCGTCCAACGCCCACCCGGCGAGATACACGAGCGCGACGACCTGGTCGTTGCCAGCCGCGGCATTGGTGATCACCGCTCCGCCGTAGGAGTGACCCACGAGCACGATCGGACCCTCGATCGTCTTCAGCAGGTCAGCGAGGTACTGCGCGTCGCCTTGTAGCCCTCGCAGCGGGTTCGCAAAACCGATCGCGCGGTAGCCCTGGTCGTGCAGGATGCGGATGACGCCATCGAAGCCGGTGGCGTCTCCCCAGGCACCGTGGACGAGGACGACCGTCGGCTGGGAGCCGTTGCCGGTGCTGTCCATGTTTCCTCCTTGATTGGCGATGGCCCGCCCGCGGCGAGCCTACATCGACACCTTCCCATTGCAAGGGCTGCGCTGACTTGGAATCAGGAAGGCGGCCGGGTGCCCTGCCCGCCGAGCCTCAGCGATCCGTTCGCCGTGTTTCCTCCTCACGCCCCACACGCAGCCGCAAGCAACGCGCGAAGCGGTAGCGCGCGAGTGCGAGGCGCGTTCGACCGTGTTCCAGCGAAGCGTTTTCCGCTTGAATATGCGGATCCATGCCTGAGCGCGAGATCTACGGCATCGTCGAGGGCACGTCGGAGATCCAGCGGCTGGTGATCTCACGGGCGATCTCGGGGGTGCAGGTTCGGTGAGCGCGACCGACCCGCACGCCACCGATCCGAGCGCGATCGACCCGAGCGCGGTGGACGCCGAGGAGCTGGCGAAGAACATGGCCTCGGCCACCGACGAGCAGCTCGCCGAGCTGATGTCGGGGCCGATGCGCGGCCAGATCCTGAGCGAGGTCTTCCGGCGCATGTCGGAGCACTTCCGCCCCGAGTCCGCCCGCGACGTCGACGCGGTGATCCACTGGCGGATCGGCGGCCGGCCCGACGGCGGCGCCGACGAGTACGAGACCGTGATCCGCGACGGCGCCTGCGAGGTCCACGAGGGCCTCGAGTCGGGCTCGCCGCGGGTCGCCTTCACGATCGACGGCGCGGACTTCCTCCGGCTGGTGACGGGCAACGCCGCCGGCCCGATGCTGTTCATGGGCGGCAAGCTGAGGATCGAGGGCGACATGGTCTTCGCCGCCTCGGCCGCCTCGCTGTTCGCGATCCCGAAGGGCTGAGCCGGGCCGCCGCTCAGTGCGGCTTGGGCAGGTCCTTGAGCGGCTTGCGCAAGAGCTTCGCGAACGCGTCGGCGCCGGCGTAGGTCAGGTGCAGGGCGTCGGGCTGGAACCAGCTCGCATGGCCGGAGCTGTAGTCGACCCAGTCGAGCAGCTCGATCCGGTTGCGGTGCCGCTTCGCCTCCTGGCGGACGACGTCGGCGTCGTTCGACGAGCCGCCCCCGGCCTCGCGCGGGGTGACCAGGCCCAGTGTCCGCTTCTTGCCGATCACGTCGAGGGCGTCGTGGACGTTCTCCCTCGTGATCGAGCCGTTCGAGCCGAGCGCGACGACGACCAGTCTCGGCAGGTGGTCGTCGCCCTTCAGCTTGCGCATCACGTCGACCCCCTCCGAGAACTGGCGACAGCCGCGGGCGTTGGCGCGGTAGCCCTCGGCGGCGAGATTCGGCAGCGCGAGCAGCATCGGCGAGTCGCCGATCGCGATCGGCGCCCGGCCGAGGTTGACGTCCTTACGCGGCTTCTCCTGCTCGACCCCGCCGCAGGCGGCCCGGGCGGCGCCGGAGCCGAGGGCGAGCGTCGTCGCCAGGGCGCCGAGGGCGAGCAGGCCGAGGGCCGCGATCCCCGCTCCCCACCGACCGTCCGCCGACCATCAACTAGCATCGCCGCGCGTTTCAAGGGGGAGAACCTACCCGACGCCGGGGCCCCGAGCACCCGCTGCCCACGATGCTCTTCCCGACGATCGAGTTCGCGATCTTCTTCCCGATCGTGCTCGGGCTCTCCTGGCTGCTGATGCCGCGCCAGCCGCTGTGGAAGCCGTTCATCGTCGCCGCCAGCTACGTCTTCTACGCCGCCGCCGACCCGCGGTTCTGCCTGCTGCTCGCGGGGATCACGGTCGGCAACCAGATCGCCGCGCAGGCGATCCGAGCAGCGAGCGAGCGCGCAACGAGCAACGCGGATCTGCGCCGCCGCGGTGACCCTGGACCTGCTCACGCTGGGCGTGTTCAAGTACTACGGCTTCTTCGTCACCGACGTCGGCGAGGTGCTGGACTCGGTCGCGCTCGGGATGCCGCTGCCGCTGCTGACGATCGCGTTGCCGATCGGGGTCAGCTTCTTCACCTTCCAGGCGATCACCTACGTCGTCGACGTCAAGCGCGGCGACGCCGAGCCGGCGTCGCTGATCGACGCCGCGATCTACCTCAGCTTCTTCCCGCACCTGGTCGCCGGCCCGATCGTCCGCGCGAGCGAGTTCCTGCCGCAGCTCAAGTCGCCGCGCGATCCGGCCCGGGTCGCGGTCGGCGCCGGGCTGACCCTGATCGCGCTCGGGACTGCTGAAGAAGGTGCTGATCGCCGACACCCTGGCCCGCGAGATCGTCGACCCGGTGTTCGGCGTGCCCGAGGCCTACTTCGCCCCCGACGCGGTCCTCGCCACGCTCGCCTACGCCGCCCAGATCTACTGCGACTTCTCCGGCTACACGGACATCGCGATCGGCCTCGCCCTGCTGATGGGGTTCATCTTCCCGCAGAACTTCAACAACCCCTATCGGGCGACCGGCTTTCGCGACTTCTGGCGCCGCTGGCACATGACCCTGTCGCGCTTCCTGCGCGACTACCTCTACATCCCGCTCGGGGGCAGCCGCGGCAGCCGGCTGTTCACCTACCGCAACCTGATGATCACGATGGTCCTCGGCGGCCTCTGGCACGGCGCCGCCTGGACCTTCGTCCTCTGGGGCGCCTTCCACGGCGCGATGCTGGTCACCGAGCACGCGCTCGACGGGCGCGTCGGCCGCCGCACGCCCGCCTGGCTGCGCTGGCTCGGCACCTTCGCCGCCGTCTGCTTTGGCTGGATCCTGTTCCGGTCGCCCGACCTCGACCTGTTCTGGACCTTCCTCGGGCGCATCGTCGATCCCGGCCCGGCGACCCTGTGGACGCTGCCGGTCGCTCGGCGGGGTCGCGGTGGTGATCGGGCTGCAGCTCCTGCCGCGCCGCCCGCTCGAGCGCCTGCAGCTGCGGATCGAGGCGTTTCGCCCGCTGGCGCTGGCGGTCGGCCTGGCCGCCGTGATCCTCATCGTCGGCGCCACGGTGCCCAGCCAGGGCGTGCCCCCCTTCATCTATTTTCAGTTCTGAGCTGGGAATGACCGAGCACCGCGACGACAGCGAGATGAGCCGCTTCGAGCGCCACGGCCAGCGGAGCCGCAGCGCCCGCGATGCGGTCGGCGCCGTCGCGCTGGTCGCCCTGCTGCTGATCCTCTTCTCGGGCGGCTCGATCCGGGACGCGGCCGCGCAGATCGACCCGGGGATCGGCCGGGAGATCGTCGACGCCGTCGGGCGACCCGACCGACTGGGTCAGCGATCGGCTCCCGCTCGACGAGGCCCAGCACCGCCTCACCGGCGGGCTCTCCCCCGACCAGGAGCTCGACCGGCTCTGGCTTCGACGAGGCCGTCTCGAGCTCCGGTCCGAGGGGCGGCGTGCCGCCGGTGACCGCGGACGCCTTCGACCCGGCGACGATCGGCGCCCCGCCGCCGCCGAAAGCGCAGCTCGAGACGCTGCTCGTCACCGGCGACTCGCTCTCGACCCCACTCGACACCGAGCTCGCGCGTCGCTTGGCGCCCGAAGGGGTCGAGGTGATCCGTGACCCTCACCTGGGCACGGCAATCTCGAGCACGACCTTCGTCGACTGGGGCAGGCTCTCGAGCTCGCAGGTGGCCGACGACCGGCCCGACGCCGTCGTCGTCGTTCATCGGCGCCACCGAGGGCTTTGCGCTGCCGGGCCCGGGCGGCGACGAGATCGAGTGCTGCGGCCCCGACTACGCCGCGGCGTACGCCAACCGGGTGCGCCAGGTGATGGATACCTACCGCCAGGACGGCGAGGCGAAGGTCTACTGGCTCGACGGTGATGACGCCTCGCGATCCCGGGTCCCAGGAGGTGACGAGGCTGGTCAACGCCTCGATCGAGGTCGCCGCCGCGCCCTGGCGCAGCCAGATCCGCGTGATCGACACCGTGCCGATCTTCACCCCGGGCTATCGCTACGACGACTCGATCGAGATCGACGGCGAGCAGACGATCGTCCGCGAGTCCGACGGAGTCCACCTGAACGCCGCCGGGTCCGAGGTCGCGGCCGACGCGGTCCTCGACCGCATCGGCCAGGACTTCGACTACTGAGCGGCTAGGTCAGCTCGCCGATCACCGCGACGAACTTCTTCGAGCCCTTCGTGCACTTGACCTTCGCCTGGTAGATGGTGGGCGAGGAGTCGCCCTCCTTTTGCTTGCACGAGTAGCCCTTGACGCCCGGACAGCTCCCGTCCCGGCCGCCATGCTCGTGGCGACAATCGTTGACCTTGATCAACAGCTTCTTCGCCTTCTCGCAGCTCAGGTTGCGGGCCTTCAGCGAGTAGGTGTAGGAGGAGCCGAGGGCGTCGCCCAGCTCCGCCTCGGTCAGGCTGCACGCCGACTTGGAGGTCGCAGCGCTGCTCGCACCCGCGGGCGCCGCCGCGACCGCGAAGATCGCAAGCGCGCCCGCAAGCGCCGCGCCGATCCTGAGTCCTGCCCTCATCGCTACCTCCTGAGTCGGAATCCCTGCCTTCGGAGCGGCGATTGTAGACGCGCCTGGCGCGGCGAATAGGCTCGCTGCGAGTTGGAGATCGATCACGCCGACATCCTCGTCGTCGTCGCCGTCGCCGTGCTCGCCCCCGCTGCTCGCCGACCTCTCGCGACGGGCGCGGCTGCCGGTCGTGGTCGCCGAGATCTTCCTCGGGATCGTCGTCGGGCCGGAGCTGCTCGGTCTCGCGGAGGCCGACAGCTTCATCAAGGCGCTCTCCACCTTCGGCCTCGCCTTCCTCTTCTTCCTCGCCGGGATCGAGATCGACTTCGAGCGCATCCGCGGTGCCCCGGTGCGGGCCGCCGTTGCCGGCTGGCTGGTCTCGCTCGCGCTCGGGCTCGGGATCGCGCTCGCCCTGCACCTGACCGGCGTGATCGACGCGACGATCCTGGTCGCGATCGCGCTCACCACGACCACCCTCGGGACGCTGATGCCGATCCTGCGCGACGCCGGGATCCTCGACCAGCGCTTCGGCAATTTCGTCGTCGGCGCCGGCGCCGCGGGCGAGTTCGGGCCGCTCGTGCTCGTCTCGGTGATCCTCGCGTTCGAGGCCGACGAGCCGCTGCGTGCGCTGCTCCTGTTCGCCTTCGCCGCGATCGTCGTCGCCGCGACGCTGCTGGCGCTGCGCGCGCGCCCCGCCCGCATCGTCCGCCTGGTCGAGACGACGATGGGCACCAGCGGCCAGCTCGCCGTGCGGCTCTCGCTGCTCCTGGTCGTCGCCCTGGCCGCCCTCGCCTCCGAGTTCGGCCTCGACGTGATCCTGGGCGCGTTCGCGGCCGGGATCGTCGTCGGGATCGTGATCCGCGGCGCCGAGGCGCGACGAGTTCCTCGGCAAGCTCGACGCGGTCGGCTACGGCTTCCTGATCCCGGTGTTCTTCATCGCCACCGGGATGGAGTACGACCTCGACGCGCTGTTCTCGAGCGCCGCCTCGCTCGTGCTCGTGCCCGGGTTCGCGCTGCTGTTCCTGCTCACCCGCGGCCTGCCGGCGATCATCCTCTACCGAGGCGTGCTGCCGCGCGCTGAGCGCGTCGCGCTGGGGCTGTTCTCGGCCGCCGCCCTGCCGCTGCTGGTCGCGATCACGCAGATCGGGCTCGACACCGACACGATGCGCACGGAGGTCGCGGTCTCGCTGATCGGGGCCGGGATGGTCTCGGTGCTGGTCTACCCGCTGCTGGCGCTCGCCCGCCACCGGCGCGCCGAGCGCGAACGCCGGCGCTAGTTGACTCGCCCGGTTGCGCCCGGGTCGGCTAACCCGGAGCCTCCAACAGCCCGCGCAGGCGATCGAGCGAGCGGCGCGCCTCGCGCCCGCCGGGCGCCGCCGCCAGCAGGCCCCCGGCGGCCTTGCCGAGCACCCCGCCGGGGAGCGCGAACTCGTTCTCGTAGTCGAAGCGGGTCCCGCCGTCCTCGGCCGCGAGCCGGTAGACGACGGTGGCCGTCGACCCGGCCGGGCCCTCGCCCTCGCCAGCGCGCCAGCCCGGGCGCCTCCGCGGCGACCACCTGCCAGCGGACCTCGAACGACTTGCCCGCCAGGCGCAGCTTCTGGGTGAACTCGTCGCCCTCGGCGAGCGGTCCCGACGCGGCGCCCTCGTAGGAGTCGTGGGTGGTCACCCAGCGCTCGAGCAGCGCCGGGTCCATGACCGTGTCCCAGACCCGTTGGGGCTCGGCGGCGAGCACGATCGTCTCGCGGACACTGCGCCCCATCACGCCGCCGCGGGTGCGTCCACGGCCTCGGCGAGCACCGCGTCGAGCCGCTTCGGCCTGGTCGTGAAGAGCTCCGCGCCAGCTCGCGTCGTCGACGACCGTGGGCGTGCTCAGCCCGCGGCTGATCTCGGTCGCGATCTCGGCGTCGCCGGAGGTCACCGCGCCGGCCCCGGCGGCGACGGTGGCGGGGCGCGCGACCTCGCCGGAGATCGCGGATCCGCCGCGGAGGCTTGCGGCCGAGCGCGCTCGCCATCTCGTTGACGAGCTCCAGGTGGGCTGACCACCTCGGGGCCGCCGATCTCGATCTCGCGCCCGGCCGACTCCGGCACGTCGAGCGCCTCGCGCAAGTAGTCGACCACGTCGGCGGCCCCGATCGGCTGCGTCTTCGTGTGCAGCCAGTCGGGCGCCGGCAGCAGCCGCAGCCGTTCGACGATCCCGCGGAGCAGCTCGTAGGCTCGGCTGCCGGAGCCGATCACCATCGCGGCGCGGAAGTAGGTCAGCGGCGGGCCGGCCGCGGCGAGCGCCTCGGCGACGTCGTGACGGGCGGTGAGGTGCTTGGACGTCTCCTCCTCGCCGAGGCCGCCGAGGTAGATCAGCCGCTCGACTCCCGCGGCCCGGGCCAGGCGGGCGAACCGGGTCGCGGCCGCTCGCTCGATCGCGGGGTAGTCGTCGCCGTCGCCGATCATGTGGACGAGGAAGTACGCCGACCGAGACCCCCTCCAGCGCCTCGGCGACGCCGCCCGGGCGGGTCAGGTCGGCTACCGCGAGCTCGCAGCCGAGCTCGCTCGAGCTCCTCCGCCGCCTCGGAGTCCGGTTCGCGGACCAGGCACCGGACCCGAAGCCGTCCTCGAGCAGCCGCCGGACCAGGAGGCCGCCGAGGAAGCCGGTGGCGCCGGTGACCAGGATCGGCCTGGAGGGCATCCGCATCATCTTCCCGCACGCGCTGCTCGGTCAAACCGCCTGCCCCGCGCCGATCTCGCCGGCCAGCGCGCCGACCCGCGACGGGGGCAGGTCGAGCCGGCGCCAGCGAGCGCAGGAAGGCGTTGCAGACGAGCACGTGGATGCGCAGCTGGGTCTGGGCGTAGAGCCAGGCGCCGAGCCGGGCGAAGCGACCCGAGCCGCGCAGCCACGGGTAGAAGTTGCGGACCTCGAGCCGGACCGCGAGCGTCTCGCGCGGCGCCGCGGGATCGGATCCCGCCGGGCGCTCGACGCAGGATCCGCAGGAAGCCGTTCGGAGTCGCGGCCCTCGCGCGCGACCAGCAGGCCCGCGATCGATCCGCCAGGTGACGCAGCCGCGCCCGGCCCCGGTCTCGTACTCCGGGGCGTGGAAGCTGAGCAGCGGCAGCCGCGGGCTGAGGAGGACGACCGAGCGCGAACGGTCGGCGTAGACGACCCGGATCAGGCCGAGCGTGGCGCGGCTGAGCCAGCGCCAGTACGAGCGCGCGAGGCGCTCCAGGTACTCGGGCTTCCAGAGCTCGGCGACGAGCTCGCGCGGCATCGTCACCTCGGCGTGCTGGACCGAGCCGACGGCCCCGTCTCGGGCACGCGCTCGGACTCTTCGGAGCGGCCAGCAGCCGGACTTCGGCGCGGCCCGCTCTCCTACGCCGCAACGCGATCACGCGCTACTGGTAGCACGGACCGCGTCGGTCGCGTGCTCGGCCGGGTCGAGCCGAAGCGCAGCCCGCGGCGACCTTGAAGCTGCAGTCGGTCAGCAGCGACGTGTTGCGGCCGTAGGCGATCGCAGCTACCAGCGCGGGCAGCCGCCCGCCTGGCGGGGGAGCGTGGGAGGCGGCGCGCTGCACGTAGCCCGACGAGAGGGTCATCAGCGGGGTCAACTCGAGGTCCTGGCGATCGTCGAGCTCCGCGCGCAGTCTCCTTGCGCGTGCGATCCATGTGCGACATCAGCCGGACCAGTGCTCGCAGACGAGGTCGACGCGCAGTTGTGGCCGAGCGCCGTGTTCGGGTATCCGAGCCGCGAAGGAAGAAGTTCGGGAACGCCGGCTGAGCATCATGCTGCGGAAGGCAGCGGGCTGCCGTCGCAAGGTCGGCCAGCGTCCGCTCGCCGTCGACGAAGATGTCGATCCCGCCGATCGCGCGCATGTTCAAGCCCGTGCCGTGATGATCGATGTCGGCCTCGCGCTCGCTCGCCCGAGCCCAGCAGCGAGGCCCTCCGGTGAAGGTCTCGATCGTGTCGGTGAGATCGATGTCGTGCCGTCGGCGAGCTCGGGAACAGGTAGTCGTCTGGCGACGAGGATAGCCGCTGGTCCCACGGGCGGTAGCGGGGCGTTAAGTGCGTCGACGTCGAGGTCCTCGGGCAGCGCTTCATGTTGACCCTGCGGATCAGCTTCCGTGCCTGCTCGGGGTAGCGCTTGCAGAGGCCGAGACCGCGCGTTGCAGGAAGATGTTCTTGCGCCGCGTCAGCCGATAGGCGGGCTCGTCGGGCAGGAACCTGCGCAACAGGTTCGCGATCGGATCCTGCGCCGGCGACCGGCATCACGTAGCTTGGCGATCGCTGGAGCATCGTCACGTGCTCGGCCTTGGCGGTGATCGCCGGGATGAGCGTCATCGCGGTGGCGCCGCTGCCGATCACGGCCACCCGCTTGCCCTCGTAGTCGAGGTCCTCGGGCCAGTGCTGGGGGTGGAGATCGGCCCCTCGAAGCGATCGGTCCCTCGAATGCGGGCGTGAAGCCTTCCTCGTAGATGTAGTAGCCGGTCGCGCAGAAGATCCACCGGCAGGTGATCCGGACGCTCTCGCCTGTGTCGCCGCGCTCGACCTCCAACGACCAGCGCGCGTCCTCGCTCTTAAAGCGCGCGGAGGCGACGCGGTGCTGCATGCGGATCTTCGGATCGATCCCGTGCTCGGTCGCGGTCTCGCGCATGTAGGCCAGGATGTCGTCGCCCCTGGCGATCGCGTCCTCGTGGACCCAGGGCTTGAACGCGTAGCCCAGGGTGTGGAGGTCGGAGTCGGACCGGATGCCGGGGTAGCGGAACAGATCCCAGGTGCCGCCGGTCGCCTCGCGCGACTCGAGGATCGCGTAGCTGCGCTGCGGGTGGTGGCGCTGCAGGTAATACGCGGCGGCGATCCCTGAAAGCCCCCCGCCGATGATCACGACATCGAGCTGCTCGTTTTCCTGTGTGGCGTTGGTCATCTGCTCCGATCATCGCTGATGGCTCCGGGACTGGCTCGGCACAACTTACGATGCTGTAACCTACACGCCTGTAACCTCCCTGTCAAGTCGGAGCGGAGAGTGGATCGATGAGCACCGCGCGAGGACCGTCGAAGAGCCGGATGAGCGCCCCCGAGCGCCGCGAGCAGCTGCTCGACGTGACCAAGGAGATCGTCGGCGAGGGAGGCTTCCACGGGCTCTCGATCGAAGCGGTCGCCCGGCGCGCCGGGATCACCCGGCCGGTCGTCTACGAGCACTTCGGCGACCTCGCCGGGCTGCTCGACGCGATGGTCGAGCGCGAGGGCGAGCGCGCGCTCGCCCAGCTCGAAGCGGTGCTGCCCGGCCGGTCGGCCGGCGCCGGCGCGCGCGAGGAGCTGATCGCGGCCCTGCGCGGGTACCTGGAGGCCGTCAGCGCCGACCCGGTGACCTGGCGGTTGGTGCTGATGCCGCCCGAGGGGGCCCCGACCGTGCTGCGCGAGCGGATCACCGCCGGCCGCGACGCGGTCGTCGCCGCGCTCGCGGCGGTGGTCCGGCCCGGGCTCGGCGCCGACACCGGGTCGCCCGACCCCGAGCTCACCGCGCGCACCCTCTCGGCCGTCGCCGACGAGGCCGCCAGGCTGCTGCTCACCGATCCGGCGACCTACCCGATCGAGCGCCTGACCGCCCACGCCGACTGGCTGCTGGCCCGACTCCGCCTCGCCGGCGCGGACGTCGGCCCGGCAACTAGCGTTGCGCGCGTGATCTGGGCCGTGATCGGGATCGTCGTCGTCGCGGCGCTCGTCGCCTTCGTCTGGCTGACGTACAACCGGATGGTCGCCAGGCGGCTGGCGACCGAGAACCGCTGGTCGCAGATCGACGTCGCCCTGCGCCGCCGCCACGACCTGATCCCGGCCCTGGTCGAGGCGGTGAAGGGCTACGCGAGCCACGAGCGGACCACGTTCGAGAACGTGACCGAGGCACGCAGCTCGGCGATCGCCGCCGAGGGGCCGGCGAGCCGCGCCGCCGCCGAGGGCGAGCTCGGGCGCGGGACCGCATCGGCTGCTCGTCGTCGCCGAGGCCTACCCCGAGCTCGAGGCATCGAGCAACTTCTCCAAGCTCCAGACCGACCTTCGCGAGGCCGAGGACCAGATCGCGATCACCCGCCGCGTCTACAACGACACGGTCGAGACCTACAACACCCTGATCCAGATCTTCCCCGCGGTGATCGTCGCCCGCCTGTTCGGCTTCGACCGGCGCGAGTTCTTCGACGCCCCGGCGGAGGCCGAGGCGCGCCGCAGGTCAGCCTCTCCCCCGGTCCGGCCTGATGGGACCACCGCTCCTGCGGCGCCTGCTGATCGCCTGCTGGGCGGCGCTCGCGATCTCGCTCGCGCTCGCCGCGCCGGCGTTCGCCCGCAGCGCCGACATCACCGACGCCGACGTCTCGCTGCGGCTCGCCGGCGACGGAAGCCTGCTGGTGACGGAGCGGCTGACGTTCGACTACGACGGCCACTTCGAGGGCTCCTATCGCGACATCGACCTCAACTTCGGCGAGCGGATCACCGACGTCTCGGTGAGCCAGGACGGCCAGGCGTTCGAGTCCGGCGGCGACACCGGCCTCGGCAGCCACGACCGCGCCCGGCGTCTTCGGCACCGTCGACCTCGGCGACGGGCACCGGATCGTCTGGCACTACCGGGCGACCGACGAGCAGCGCACCACGACGGTCTCCTACCGGGTGATCGACGCCGTCGTCGCCTACGACGACGTGCTCGACATCGGCTGGGGGGTCTGGGGCTCGCAGTGGGACTTCGACCTCGAGCGGCTGACCGCGAGCTTCGCCAACCCCGCGCTCGACCCCGACGACCCGCTGTACCGGGTCTGGGGGCACGTGGTCGAGGCGGGCGACGAGGCGAGCGGGTCGACGGCGAGACGGTCCGCGGGGAAGGCGAGGCGACGCTCGAGGCCGAGGACGTCGACTCGGGCACCGGGGTGGAGCTGCGGGTGACGATGCCGCGCGACCCGGACGAAGGCCTATCCGGCGCGCGCGGCCCGGCGACGGCGAGGGACTGCCCGGCGATCCTCGCCTTCGAGCAGGGGCTGACCGAGGACTTCAATTCGCCCTGGAACCGCTTCAAGCGGTTCGTCTCCGAGCACGCGCTCCTGGTCTGCGCTCGGGATCGCCGCGGTCGCCTGGCTGGTGCTGTTCGGGCTCATGGCGCTCGCCCGCGAGCGCGACGGCGGCGCTCCCGAGTACCTGCCGGAGCCCCCCGACGACGCCACGCCGGCGCTCGCCTACGCCCTCGCCCACGAGGGCGGCAACAGCTCCAACACCGTGCTCGCCACCCTGCTCGACCTCGTCGATCGCGGCTACTACGAGACCAGCCAGGCGACCACCGCCGACGAGAAGCTCGACCTGGCGCTGGAGCAGAAGGCCGACCGCCCCGCCGAGGAGCTGACCGACTACGAGCAGGACGTGCTCGCCTTCTTCGACCAGCTGCTCGACGGCAAGCAGGTGGCGATGAGCGAGATGAAGGACGAGATCCCGCAGCACTCGGAGGTCTGGCGCGGGCGCTGGGAGCGGATGACGGAGAAGCTCGACGACGGTCGAGGAGGGCGAGCTCGCCTGGGACCGCAACCTCAACTGGGCGCGTTGGCTGACGGCCCTGGTCGCGGCGGCTGGCCTTCGGCTTCATGATCCTGCTCGCGCATGGCCGAGGGCGAGGGCTGGTTCCTCGCCGCGGTGGTCTCGTTCGTGCCTTCGTCGGCATGCTCGCCCTGGCGGCGACGCGGTTCAAGCGGGTCGACGCCGACGCACGTCGAGCGCACCGAGCGCTGGCAGCGCGTTCGAGCGGTGGACCGAGGACTTCCCGCGCCTCTCGGACGACCCGCCCGCGACGCTCGAGCTGTGGAAGCGGATCCTCGTCTACGGGGTCGCGTTCGGCACCGCCGAGCGGATGATCGCCTCCGGGCGGATCCCGGCCCCGGTCGTCGCCGACGCCTCCGACGGCAGCGCACTGGAGCTCGTACGCGTTCGTCGGCGGCTTCCACGGCTCGGCGTTCGACGGCTCCGACTTCAGCTCCGGCTTCTCGCGCCAGGTGGCGCCGCCCGCGAGCTCGTCGAGCGGCGGCGGGGGCGGGTTCTCCGGCGGCGGGGGCGGCGGGTTCTCCGGCGGCGGGGGCGGCGGCTCCTGGTAGGCCGCCGCCCTGACGTGCCTGGCCCTAGCCGATCAGCTTCGCCTTCATCCGCTCGAACTCCTCGTCGGAGATCGTGCCCTTCTCCTTCAGCTCGCTGAGCTTGTGGAGCTCGTCGGCGGGCGATGTGCCCGCGGTCTCGCGAACGTAGCTGTCGAACTGCTGCTGGGCATCGGCCTGGGCCTTCGCCGCGCGCTCGCGCATCCCGGCCCCGCGCAGCCCGAGGTAGATCAGGGCGGTGAGGAAGGGGACGAAGACGAGGAAGAACACCCATGCGGCCTTGCCCCAGCCGGAGACCTCGTGGTCGCGGAACAGGTCGCTGAGGATCGTGATCAGGATCCAGATCCAGATCACGAAGAAGAAGATCGAGAGCGTGGTGAGCAGCGCCTCACCCAGGCCGAAGTCGGCGATCGGAAGCAAAAGCGGGTCCCCTTTCGTGGATGGTCCGAGGCCGCGAATCCTATGCGCTGGCGGAGGTAGGCCCGGACGCGTGTACTACAGGCCCCGCGAGCCGAGCGGGAAGACGTCGGCGATCACGAAGGCCCGCAGCGAGTCCGGCAGCGCGGTCGCCGCGGGCAATCGCAGCCGGACCTCGGCGATCTGGCCGGCCGCGTCGGCGAGATTGGTGGTCAGCGCCCGGTAGTCGAGGCTCACCGGCTGCCCGGTGGCCCGGTCGACGAGCAGGATCGAGGCCAGGTGCGAGCCGGCCGGGTAGCGGGCGCCCTCGCCGAGCCTCAGGGTCGCGACCACCTCGCCGTCCGCGGTCGGGGTCGGGCGCTCGAGCGCGACGTCCGCGATGCCGAGGCCACGGGGGCGCTGGTTCGCGCGCCCGCGGGGGTCATAGCCCTCGCTGAGGAAGGTGCCCGACGCTGCCAGCGTGTCGGCGGCGTTGCAGACCCCGGCGACGTAGAGGTAGGCGGAGTAGTTGGGGACGGCGGCGCAGGTGACCTGGCTGTAGAGGCTCGCCCCGGGCCGGAAGCTGCCGCCGCGGTCGAGCCGTCCCCGGAGGTCGAAGCTGCGGATCGGCACCGGGCCGAAGCTGAACTGCAGGTTCAGCCCGCTGGCGTTCAGGCTCACCAGGTCGCGCTTGTAGGTGCCCGCGAGCGGGAAGGCGAAGTTGCCGCGCGGGTCGGCCACGGGGACCCCGCGCGGGTTGCGCTGCGCTGCGATCACCCAGAGCAGGATCCGGCCCGCGCCGGCCGCGTCGGGCTTCGACCGCGACAGCGTGCCCGCGATCAGGTCGTAGGAGTCGAAGCCGATCTGGTTCACCGAGGGGAGCAGCGAGGGCAGCGGCAGCGCCAGGCGGCTGATCGTCAGGGCGCCGACCTCGTTGCGCCCCGCCCTCAACCCGAGCTCGCCCCGCGACGGCTCGGTGTGGAAGCGCAGGGTGTCGTCGAAGCCGCCGCTCGCCGCCGGGGCCGCCCACTCGCCCCGGACGCGGACGCGGTAGTCGGTGTCGGGGGCGAGGATGCGGTCGGGGCGGATGAACAGGTAATGCCCGTCTCCGGAGAGCTGGGTCTCGACCTCGACCGGCGGCTCGACCGCGACCAGCGCGTCGGAGCCCTCGGGCGCGAGCATCCGCGCGTCGAGCGTCTCGCCGGCGCGGCGGACGATCAGCCGCGCGCCGAGCACGGTCGAGGCCGGCACCCGCTCGTCGCGCTGGCGCAGCGTGCTGCCGCCCGGGGTCACCGGCAGCACTCGCTCGACGTCGGTTGCGAACTCCTGGCGCGGGCTCCGCTCGCAGCGCTGAACCTTCCGGTGCAGGCAGTAGTCGTAGGGCACGTACCAGACGAAGCCGTGCTCGCCGCCGATGTAGACGCCGCGCCGACCGAGCGCCGGCGAGCCGTTGAGGTCGTTGCGGTCGCTGAGCGGTGGCCGGCTCGGGGTGGTGTCGAACGACCACCGCCGCCTCCCGCTCTCGGCGTCGAGCGCGTACAGCTTGCCGTTCGAGGAGCCGACGTAGACGATCAGGCCGTCGCCCTTCGGCGCCCGGCCCACCACCGGCGAGGAGCGCACCGGCTCACCGGTGTCATAGCGCCAGAGCTGGCTGCCGTCGGGGCGCACCGCGTACACGGAGCCGTCCGCCGAGCCGAAGTAGACCGCGCTGGTCCGGCCCTGGCCGTCGCGGGCGAGCGCCGGCGAGCTGTAGATGTGGTCGGCGGTCGGGAAGGTCCAGCGATCCGCCCCGGTGTCGGGGTCGGCCGCGTGCAGGCTGCCGTCGAAGGAGCCGTAGTAGACGGTCCCGTCGGAGCCCAGCGCCGGCGACGAGGTGACGTAGCCCGCGTTCGCGGCCTGCCATCGCTGGGCGCCGCCCGGGTCGAGCGAGAACGCGTACAGGTCGACCGAGCCCCAGAAGCTGTTGCCGGCCTCGTCGAACGCCGGCGTGGTCCAGACCGAGTTGGCGCGCTGGACGACCCAGCGCGGCTCGCCCCGGGGTGTCAGCGAGTAGACCCCGCCACCGGTGTTGCCGACGTAGAGGTTGCCGTCGGGCCCGTAGGCGACGTTGCCCTCCCACCAGTTGACGAGCTGCCCGGTCGCCGGCGGTTGCGAGGCGCGAAAGCGCCAGCGCACGCGCTCGTGCCGCGTGAGCCCGCGCGGGCCGCTGCGCAGCTGGTAGAGGCTCTCGTCGCCGGAGCCGATCGTGATCGGGAAGTGGCCGGCCCGGTTGCGCCGGCCGAGGGCGGCCGCTGCGTCGATGATCCCGCCGGTTCCGAACCTCCAGGCGACGCGCCCGCCGCGGCCGAGGGCGTAGAACCGGCCGTCGGCGGAGCCGACGTAGACGGTCTCGTCGCCGCCGATCACCGGGGTCGAGAAGATCCCGCGGCCGGTCCGGGCCGACCATGGCCGGTCGCCGCGGTAGCGGGCGCGGATCGGGCTCATCGCGGTGTTGCGGCCGTCGCGCCGCATCTCCGGCCAGGGCGAGTCGGAGAGCACGGGCACGTCGTAGGCGAAGCCGCGGCGCTCGCCGGACGCGCCGGCCGCGGCGGGGATCGCGACGGCGGCCGCGACGGCGGTCAGCAGCAGAGCAAGCGCCGCCCGGCTCACGCGACGGCCTTCTTGCGGGCGCTGACGTAGGCGTCGCCCTCGCGTCGCCAGACCCGCTTTCCGCGCGGCACCCCGGCGGCGCGCAGGGCGGCGGTCGAGGGCCGGTACCAGGTCGTCACCGGGATCTCCTTCACCACGTGGACCAGGTCGGGGCGGTCGCCGGCCGGGAGGATCGAGAGCGCCTCGGTGAGCGCCTCGGCGTCCAGCTCCCCGCCGCGGCGCAGGGTCACGGCGGCCACCGCGATGTAGGCCTCCGAGCCGGGGTCGGGGACCCCGTACACGACGCCCAGGTCGATCGTTTCGATGTCGGCGAGCGCATCGAGGATCGGAAACGCGCCGACGTGACCGTGGGCCGTGCGGATCAAGGACGCGACGTTGTCCACCAGCCACAGGTCACCGTCGTCGTCGAAGCGGAACAGGTCGCCCGTAGCGAGCCAGGCATCGTCGACCTCGAACAGGCCGCGCAGCGGGCTCTCCGAGGTCGAGACCAGCCCGCGCACCCGGGTGAGCAGCATCCCGACCTCGCCCGGCCCGCACTCGACCGCGAAGCCGTCGGCGCGCTCGCGCAGGCGCCCTGCGGCGACGTCATAGGCGGCCAGCCGGACCTCGGCGCTCCCCGGCAGCGGCCGGCCCTTGCACCCCGGCTTCTCGCCGGTCAGGTTGACGAGGATGGCCTCGCCCTCGGTGGAGGCGTAGAACTCGAGCACCGCCGCGGGGGAGAAGCGCCGCGTGACCCGCCGCCAGAGGCCGCGCGGCATCCCGGCGCCGATGAACAGGCGCACCGGGTGGTGGTGCTCGGCCGGGTCCTCGGGCGCCGCGGCGATCTCGCGCAGCATCGTCCAGGTGTAGGAAGCGACCGTGATCCCGTAGCGGCGCACCTCGGCCCAGAACGTGGAGGGGTCGAAGTCCCTGGCGATCGCCAGCCGGGCGCCGCCCGCGACGGCCCCGCCGATGCTCATCAGCAGGCCGGAGGGGTGGTAGATCGGCGTCACCGCGTAGACGGTGTCCGAGTCCGAGAGCGCCGCCGCCGACGCCGTCGCGAACGCCGACAGCGCCCAGCGCCCGTTGGTGACCCGGTTGGCCCTCGTGCGCTCGCCCTCGCCGGTGAACAGGACGAAGGCGAGGTCGGCGGCACGCCCCGGGTTCGGCTCGTACCAGGCCGGGAGCTCGACCTCGTCCGGGTCGATGCGTTCCATGTCGATCACGCCGCCGCCCAGGTCGCGCTCCGCGCCGCCGCCTCCGAGCACCAACACCTCTCCGCCGACGGCCTCGCCCGCGCGCTCGGCGAGCTCGGGGTCGGCGACGATCCGAGTCACCTGGCCGAGCTCGGCCTCGTGCGCGACCGGGCCGTCGGGCCGCATCAGCACCGCCACGGCGCCGAGGCGGTTGAGGGCGGCGACGACCGAGAGTCCGCTCGGGCGGGTGCTCATCAGCACGCCGACGTGCTCGCCCTGGCGTATGCCGAGATCGAGCAGCCCGCGGACGACGTTGTCGATCCGGCGCTTGACGGCCTCACGCGAGTACGCGCGATCCTCGAACAGGAAGAAGTCCGTTTCCGGCGACTCGCGGGCCTGCTCGTCGAGCAACAGCCCGAGCGAGACACGCGTCTGCGGCTCCAGCCTCCCGAGCCGCGCCAGCCGGGGGAGCTGGCCGGTGACCTCCTCGGCCAGCACCCTCACCCCCTCCAGGGCCCTGGTCGCCGCACCGGCCAGCGAGCGGGCGACGCCGCCGCCGACCCCCACCGCGAGCTCGAGCCCGAGCCCGACCCGAGTGCCCAGCGGAGGCGGCTCCGGCTCCAGCTCGGTGCCGGTCACCCTGCGGATCTCGGGGGGTAGCTCGCCCTCGCCCGCGCGCCAGCGGGTCCAGGCGGCGACCGCGGGCCACGTCGTCTCGGTGGCCTTCGAGCCGACCACCAGCCCGAAGTGCCCGGCGCGCAGCGCCAGCTCGTAGACCTCGGCGCGCGGTGCGGCCCGGTTGATCGCCCGCACCGCGGGCGCGGGCGCGATCTCGTCCACCTCGCCGACCACGGTCAGCACCGGTCGGTCGATGTCGGCGAGGGTCACCAACCGGTCCTCGATCACGAAGCCGCCCTCGAGCATCCGGTTGTGGGCGATGAACTGACGCATGAAGTCGGCGACCGCCGGCCCCGGCCATGCCACCCACCCCTCCCCCATCAGGAAGCGCCGCTGGCGCTCGCGGGGGAGCAGCGCCTCGCGATCGTGCAGCTGGCGGATGAAGTCGACCCGCTGGCGCAGGTCCTTGACCGGGTCGAGCAGCCGAAAACCGGTCCGGCTCATCCAGGCCGGGACGGCGGTGCGGCCGAAGACGCCCGCGAGCACCCCGGCTGCGGACTCGGCGACCTCCTCGGGGATCCCGAGCGGCAGGGCGACCCTGGTGTCGACGGGGCTGCCGAAGGCGATCACCGAGTCGACCCCCTCGCCGCGGCGATACGCGGCGGCCTGGTAGCAGAACATGCCGCCCTGGGAGTAGCCGCCGAGGTGGACGCCGCGGCCCGTCGCCTCACGCACGCGGTCGACCGCGTCGGAGACGGCGACAACGTGGTCGGCGAGGTCGCGCTCGAGGCCGCCCTCCTCGTGCTCGGGCGCGCCGAAGTCGACCACCCAGGGGTCGGCGTCGTGAGCGTGCAGGACCGAGACCGCGCTCGAGCTCGGAGAGACGTCGTAGACGTCGGCGGCGAGCATCATCGGCGGCACCAGCACCACCGGCGCCCCCCGCGGCCGATCGGGGTAATACCGACGCAGCCGGTAGACAGGGCGCTCGGCGACGACCTCGTGGGGCGACGGCTGCTCGTCGGTCTCGAGGCCGCCGAAGCGCGCCACCTCGAAGGCGTTCTGCGCCACCGCCGCCAGCCGTGCGGCCGGGCTCGTGATCCGGTCGACGAGCGGAGTCACGCGGGCGATCCTATTGCGGCTCGCCCCGTGCTAGGGCTTTTCGAACACGAGCCGGAAGTGATCGAGCAGCTCGCGCTCGAAGCAGACGCTGTTGGCGCTGACGCCGGAGGTGAAGGCGAGGCGGAAGTCGCGGCTGGTCAGCCAGCGCGGCACCAGGCGCGCCTTGAGCAGGGTCTTGCGCATGCTGGGCTCGGCGAAGCGCCGGCGCCATTGCTTGATCGTCTCGATGTAGTCGAGGCGACCGCTGACCGCCGACACGAGCCGGAAGTGCGGCTTCGCCGACTCGACGATCTGCTCGTAGCCGAAGGGGAGGAAGGAGCCCGGGAACTGGTGCATCATCAGCGCCAGGTACCACTCGTCGGAGTCGCGCGGGGCGTCGATGCTGGCCCGCTCCGGGTCGATCATGTTGCGCCCGAAGACCATCGTCTGCAGGTAGAGGCGGCCGTCGTCCGGGAGGACCCGGGCGAGGTTGGCGAAGAGCTCGCTGTAGGCCTGTTCCTGGCGCCCCGCTCGGTACTCGTCCATCGAGCAGAAGTGCTCGAAGGCCCCGAGGCTGGCGATGGCGTCGAACTCGCCGAAGCCGTCCCGGGTGACCTGGCGCGCATCGTGGATCCGGGCGTCCAGGCCGTGGCGCCGGCAGGACTCCGCCTGGGCCGACGAGAGCGTCACCCCCACCCCGGCGGCCTCGCGCTCGCGGATGAAGTCGAGCAGCGGCCCCCAGCCGCAGCCGAGGTCGAGCACGCGCCGGCCGGGCTCGATCCCGATCTGCTCGGCGACGTACTCGTGCTTTCGCCGCTGCGCGTGCTCGAGCGTGAGCGTGAAGTCGCCGTCGTACTTGGCGCCGCTGAAATCGGCGAGCTCTCCGAGGCTGAGCCGGAAGATGCGGTCGATCAGGGAGTAGGTGAACTCGAGGTCGCGCTGGTCGGCCATGGGTCGCGGCGCGCACCCTAGAGAATCGGTCGTCCATCCGAGGTCGGCTCGGGTACCGTTGCCTCGGATCCCCGGTACCGAGGAGAGTGCGCATTGGTCTGCCCGGCTTGCGCGACGGACAACAGGGTTGGCGCCCGGTTCTGCAAGGGCTGCGGCGCCGCGCTGGCGCTCGGCTGCGACGCGTGCGGCACGCCGCACGAGCCGGGACAGGCTTACTGCGACCAGTGCGGCGCCCGCCTCCGGGACGCCCGGCCTGAGCAGCCGGCCGCCGCGATCGCGAGCCCGGCGGTTGAGCTGCGCCACGTCTCGGTGCTGTTCGTCGACCTGGTCGGGTTCACCGACCTCTCGGAGTCGGCCGACGCCGGCGACGTGCGTGAGCTGCTCGGCCGCTATTTCGAGCAGGCAAGGACAATCGTCGATCGCCACGGCGGGACGGTCGGCAAGTTCATCGGCGACGCGGTGATGGCGGTCTGGGGCGTCCCGGCCGCGCGCGAGGACGACGCCGAGCGGGCGGTTCGCGCCGGGCTCGAGCTGGTCGAGTCCGTCGCCCGCCTCGGCGACGGCCTCGAGGCCCCGGGCCTGCGCGCCCGGGCCGGGGTCGTCACCGGACAGGTGGCGCCGCTCGAGGACCCCGAGGAGGGCCTGGTCGTCGGCGACCGCGTCAACACGGCGGCGCGGGTGCAGGCGGTGGCCGACCCGGGCACGCTGCTGGTCGACGACGTCACCCGCCAGGCGACGGCGGCCTCGATTGGCTACGAGGACGCCGGCGAGCACTCGGTCAAGGGCAAGGCGCGGCCGCTGCGGCTGTGGCGTGCGACCAGGGCGGTGGCCGGGGTCGCGGGCGCCCGGCGGGTGGCGGGGATCGACGTTCCGTTCGTCGGCCGCGAGTCGGAGCTGCGCCTGATCAAGGACCTTTTTCACGCCACCGCCGATCGCGGCGGCGCGCGCCTGATCGCCGTCACCGGCCCGGCCGGGGTCGGCAAGACGAGGCTCGGTGACGAGCTCTCGAACTACCTCGACGGGCTCGCCGACACGGTGCTCTGGCACTCGGGCCGGTGTCTTTCGTTCGGCGACGGCGTCTCCTACTGGGCGCTGGCCGAGATGGTCCGCCAGCGCCTCGGGATCGCCGAGGAGGCGTCAGGCGAGGCCGCGGCCGCAGGCCTCGCCGCGGGCCTCAAGGAATGGATCACCGACCCGGGCGACCGCCGGCGCGTCGGTGCGACGCTGGGGGCGCTGCTCGGGGTCGCCGAGCCGGGGCTCGCGCGCGAGGAGCTGTTTGCCGGCTGGCGCCTGTTCTTCGAGCGGCTCGCCGAGAGCGACCCGGTGGTGATGCTGTTCGAGGACGTGCAGTGGGCCGAGGACGGCCTGCTCGACTTCATCGAGCAGCTCCTCGACTGGTCGGCCGAGCACCCGATCTTCGTCGTCGCCTTCGCGCGGCCCGAGCTCGACGAGCGCCGCCCCGGTTGGCCGGCGGGAGTCCCCGCGGCCACCTCGATCGCGCTCGAACCGCTCGACGACCGGGCGACGGACGCGCTGCTTGCCGGGTGGGTGCCGTCGTTGACGGCCGCCGCGCGGCGGCGGATCGTGGCCCGGGCCGGCGGCATCCCGTTGTACGCGATCGAGACGATCCGCTCGCTGGTCGACCGCGGCGTCCTGGTCGAGCGCGGGGGCGGGCTCGAGCCCGAGGCCGAGATCGGCGACCTCGACGTCCCGGCGAGCCTCAGCTCGCTGCTCTCGGCGCGCCTCGACGCCCTCCGGCCCGAAGAACGCGAGCTGGTCCGGGCGATGTCCGTGTTCGGCGGCAGCTTTCCGCGTTCGTCCGTGGCCGCGCTCGCGGATGTGCCCGAGGAGCGGCTCGATGACGCCCTCGCGGCTCTGGTCGGCCGGGAGATCCTCACCATCCGCACCGATCCGCTGTCCCCGGAGCGCGGCCAGTTCGCCTTCGCCCAGGGAATGCTGCGGACCGTCGCCTACGACCGCCTGCCGAAGCGCGAGCGACGGCCGCGCCACCTGGCCGCGGCCGCCCACCTGCGAACGGCGTTTCCGAATCAAGGGGAGGAGGTCGCCGAGCTGATCGCGGCGCACCTGGTCGACGCCTACGAGGCGGGTCCGGAGGACGGGCGGCTGCGAGAGGAGGCGCTCGACGCCCTGCGCACGGCGGCCCAACGGGCGGCGACGGTGGGCTCGCCGGCGATGGCTCAGCGCTCGCTGCACCGCGCGGCCGAGCTCGCGGAAGACGAGCGCGCCTACACGGCGCTGACCGAGGAGGCGGGACGGATGGCCGACCTCGCCGGCCGTTATCCGGAGGCGATCGAGCTGTTCGAGCGGGCCTCGGAGGCGCACCTGACCGCCGGCCGCGAACGCGAGGCGGCCCGTCTCGCGGCGCCGATCGGGCTCGCGCTCGGGCGCCTGGGGCGAAACGAGGAGGCGATCGAGCGGATGCGTGCCGCCCTCGCCGCGCTGGGCCCGGACGAGCTCGACCCCGACGTCGCGGCGCTCGGCTGCGAGCTGGGCCGGGCCCTGTCGGCCACCGGCGAGGTCGAGGAGGCCGAGGGCGTGATCGACCGGGCGCTGGAGGCGGCGCAGGCGCTCGAGCTGACCGCGGTGACCGCCCGGGCCCTGGGCCTCAAGGCGCTCAACTCGGAGCTCCTCGGGCGCTTCGAGGAGGCCCGCATCCTCTACGACGGCGCCAGCGCCCTCGGCGAGCGCGACCGCCTCGCCGACCGGGTCTACCCGCAGCTCAACGCGGCCAACCTGCGCATCCTCCGCGACCTCCCCGACGCGGCCGAGCTCTGCGAGGCGGGCGTCGCCGGCGCCCGCGAGCTCGGCAATCGCTCGGCGGAGAGCGTCGGCCTCGGGAACCTGATGCTGGCCCACATGCTCGCCGGCCGCTGGGACGAGGTCGAGAGGATCGGGCGGGAGGCGCTCGCCAACGACGCCGAGCGCCCCGACGTCGAGTTCATCCACCTGCAGCTCGTCGTGCTCTGGGCGGCGCGCGGTGACCTCGACCGGGCGCGCTCGCACCTCGAGCGGATGGCGAGCTGGGACCGTTCGGACGACCTCGAGGCGCGGCACCTGGTCACCGCCCTCGCGGCGCTGATCGCGCTCGCCGGCGGGGAGCCCGAGCGAGCGCTCGAGCCGCTGGCGCTCGTCGCCCGCCAGGCGACCGAGCGCCACGGGCCTTCGGCCGAGGGCGTTCGCCTGGCCTGGAGCGGAGCCCTGGAGGCGGCGCTCGAGCTCGGGCGACTCGATGAGGCCGAGGCGCTCGCCGCCCTCCTCGCCGAGCAGCCTCGCGGCGCGGTGCCGCCGCTGCTGCGCGCCGAGCTGGCTCGCGGCCGGGCCAGGATCGACGTCGCCCGCGGCCGCTCCGACGGCGTCGAGTCCGGCCTGCGCCGCGCGGTCGACGAGCTCACGGCGCTCGGCTATCCCTACTTCACCGCCCGCGCGCAGACCGACCTCGCCGCCTGGCTGATCGCCGAGGGTCGCGAGCCCGAGGCGGTGGCGGTGCGCGACGCGGCGATCGCGACCCTCGCGCGCCTCGGCGCCGAGCCGGCGCTGGCCCGCGCGCGCGAGCTCACCCGGGCGCCGGCCCGAGCGGTGGACTCGGTGGACTCAGTGCCGAGCTAGCGCCCCTAGGCGTCCTCGTCGAGGACCACGAGCCACTCGTCGGGCTCCCCGAGCGACTCGCCCTCGCCCGCCGCGCGCACGCCCTCACCGGCGCTGCGGCCGAGCTCGGCACTTGCGGTGAGGTGCTCCTCGGTCTCCCAGTACGTGATCCCGATCAGCTCACCGGAATCGCGGTTGGCGAGCAGGGTGACACCATGGAAGCCCCGCTGCCGCTTGAACTGCGGCAGCTGCTCGCTCTCGAAGGCCGCGATCGCGGCGTCGACCCTCTCCGGCTTCACCCTCAGCCTCCGTGACCTTGCTCTCTTGCGTGCGTGCGGCATCGGCCCTCCTTCGAGTGGGGAAACGCTCGGTGAACCGAACCTACCCCATCCCCGGCGCCCCGGAAAGGGTGCGCTACGGTGCGGCCGGACACGAAATCGACAGAAGGGCAGGATGCAGATGAGCGAAGCACTCACCTCGTCCAAGATCGTCGAGGCGGCGCAGGCGCTGGGCAAGGAGGAGTTCTCGCGCGGCGACCTCGCCGCCCAGCTCGGGGTCGAGAAGGCGGACATCAAGCCGGCCTTCCGCGAGGCGCGCCAGCTCGGCAAGCTGGAGAAGGTCCGCGACGACGAGGAGAACACCGGGTACTTCCGGCTCACCGGCCAGTGAGATTCGCCGAGTGACGCGCTGAGCACCGCCTGGGTGCTCGATCCGTCGCTCGGCGTCGTCCCACCAGCCCGGGATGAGCTCACCCCGGTCGTCGTCGTGGTGGGCGCCGAAGGCGAGCACCTCGAGCCCCTCGCCACCCGCCTCGAACTGGCGCGTGACGCCGGGGGCGACCCGCACGGCGTCCAGGCGGCTCAGCTCGACGATCTCGTCGTCGAGCTTCATCCGCCCGCTGCCGGCGATGACGACGTACACCTCCTCGGCTCGGTCGTGGCGATGGGCGAACCCCTGGCGCTTGCCGGGCTTGAACCGGTGGAGGCTAAAGCCGGTGCGCTCGGCGTCGAGATCGCTCTGCGCGAAACGGGCCTCCTGGTACTCCTCGAAGCCGAACTCGGGCGCCGAGTCCTTGACCTCGTTCAGGCTCGTGTGGGTGTACGGCGTCGCCATCGTGGCTCGCTCCCTTCCTCCGCTCGCGGTCGAGTGCCTACGCGGCCTCGGAGTATGCGGGCTCGGCGTCGCCGAGGTCGGCGTCGGTCCGATCCTCCTCGGCACCGGCCGGGGCCGGCTGGATCACGACAAGCGCGACCACGATCGCCATCCCGATCAGCACCGCCCCGATCAGGTAGGCGAGGTGGTAGCCGGAGTTGAGCGCCGACGCCCTCGCGACCCCGTCGTCGAGCAGGCCGTCGGTGCGCTCGGTCGCCAGCGTCGCGAGCACGGCGAGCCCGACCGCGCCGCCGACCTGGGTGGTGGTGTTGACCAGGCCCGAGGCCAGCCCGGCATCGCTCTTGGTCGCGCCCGACATCGCCAGCGTCATCAGCGCCGGGAAGGCGAGGCCCGCACCGGTGCCGAGCAGCAGCATCACCGGGGCGACGTCGACCACGTAGGTGGCGTCAACGGGCGCCCGGGCGAACAACAGCAGCCCGGCGCCGGCGGCCGTCAGGCCGGCGACCAGCGCCGCGCGGGCGCCGATCCCCATGATGATCCGCTCCGCGAACCCGATCGACAGGGCCCCCATGACGATGCACGAGGGCAGGAACGCAAGCCCGACCTCGAGCGGGTCGTAGCCGAGGATCTCCTGCATGTAGAGGGCGCCGAGGAAGAACATGCCGAAGAAGCCGACCACCAGGAGGCCCATCACCAGGTTGGCGCCGGCGACGTTGCGCGAACGGAACAGGCGCAGCGGCATCAGCGGGTTCGCGATCCGCGCCTGGCGGGCGAAGAACACCGCCAGCAGCGCGACCGAGACGCCGCCGAGCCCGAGCGTCTGGAGCGAGCCCCAGCCCTGCTCGCCTGCTTCGAGGAGCGTGTACACCCCCAGCATCAGCGCGCTGGTGATCAGGACGGCGCCGGGGATGTCGGCGCCCTCTCCGAGCCCGATGCCCTCGTCGGCATCGACCAGGCGCATCGCGAGCAACGCGGTCGCCACCCCGACCGGCAGGTTGATGACGAAGATCCAGTGCCAGTTGATCGCCTCGGTCAGCACCCCGCCGGCGAGCAGGCCGATCGAGGCGCCGGCGGAGGCAACGAAGCTGTAGACGCCGATCGCCTTCGCCTGCTCGCGAGGCTCCGGGAACATGGTCACGATCATGCCCAGGATCACCGCGGAGGCAACCGCGCCGCCGGCGCCCTGGACGAAGCGGGCGGCGATCAGCATCCCCTGACTCTGAGCGGTGGCGCAGACCAGCGACGCCCCGGTGAACACGGCGAGGCCGATCAGGAACACGCGCCGCTGGCCGATCAGGTCGCCGAGGCGCCCGGAGAGCAGGAGCAGGCCCCCGAACGCGATCAGGTACGCGTTGACGACCCAGGCGAGGCTGTTCTGCGAAAAGCCGAGGTCATCCTGGATCGTGGGCAGGGCGACGTTGACGATCGTCGCGTCGAGGACGATCATCAGCATCCCGCCGCAGAGCACGTACAGCGCCAGCCAGCGCTTGTTGTCGGTCCGCTCGGTCACGTCTCGGCTCTCCTTTCCCCCAAGTCTCGATCTTCAGTCCCTAAGACCGCGCAAGGCGCGCAAACTCATCGCCGCCTTGCCTTGACTCCGCCGCGGCTGACGTTAGGCTCGCGCGCGCTCGGCGGGAGGTAACGACGAACGAGGGAGGAACGTGAAGCTGGTGATCGGCATCGTCCGTCCGGAGAAGGCGAACGACGTGCTCGAAGCCCTGTACCGCGCCGAGGTGCGCGGAGTCTCGATCAGCCGGATCGAGGGCCACGGGGGCGAGCTCGACCGGGTCGAGACCTACCGCGGCACGACCGTGAAGGTCGGGCTCGCGGACAAGGTGCGATTCGAGATCGCGGTCTCGGAGGACTTCGTCCAACCCACCGTCGACGCCCTCTGCGCCAGCGCGCGCACCGGTGAGGTCGGTGACGGCAAGATCTTCGTCCTCCCGCTGGAGCGGGTGGTCCGAATCCGAACCGGCGAGACCGACCACGGCGCCGTGACCCCGGTCGGCGGCTGATGGAGGCCCCGATCATCGCCCAGGTGGCCGAGATCGACACCGGCGACACGGCGTGGATGCTGATCGCGACGGCGCTGGTACTGATGATGACGCCCGCCCTGGGGCTGTTCTACGCCGGCCTGGTGCGCTCGAAGAACACCTTGAACACGTTCATGATGTGCGTGGCGGCGATCGCGGTCGCCGTGGTCACCTGGGCGGCGATCGGCTACTCGTTCGCGTTCTCGGAGGGCAGCGGGTTCATTGGCGGCTTCGACTACGCGTTCCTCAATGACGTCACCTTCGAGCCGCGCGAGGGCTCGACGATCCCCCACCTGCTGTTCTTCGCCTTCCAGGCGACCTTCTGCATCATCACCACGGCGCTGATCTCCGGGGCGGTCGTCGAGCGGATGCGCTTCAGCGCCTTCCTCGTCTTCGCCGCGCTCTGGTCGGTGCTCGTGTACGCGGTGCTCGCGCACTGGGCCTTCGGCCCCGGATGGCTGCTCGAGAACGGGACCCTGGACTTCGCCGGCGGCGTGCCGGTCGAGATGGGCTCCGGGTTCTCCGCCCTGGCCGCCGCGCTGGTGGTCGGAGCGCGCAAGGACTACGGCCGCCAGGCGCTGCTCCCGCACAACGCCGTCTACGTGCTCGTCGGGGCCGGCCTGCTCTGGTTCGGCTGGTTCGGGTTCAACGGCGGCAGCGGCTTCAACACCGGCAGCAACTCCGTGCTCGCGTTCACCAACACGCTGCTGACGCCGGCCTGCACGCTGCTCGTCTGGTTCCTGCTCGACGCCCTCCGGGGCCGGCAGGTGACGGCGATCGGCGCCGCGACGGCGATCATCGTCGGCTGCGTCGGGATCACCCCCGCCGGCGGCTACATCAGCCCCGGCTTCGCGATGCTGCTCGGCGGGCTGGTCGCCCTGCCGTGCTACGCGGTGATCGTCTATCGGACCCGGACCCGGGTCGACGAGACCCTCGACGTGCTCGCCGCGCACGGAATCGCGGGGTTCACCGGGATCCTCTTCATCGGCTTCTTCGCCCAGCTCTCCTGGAACGGGATCTCCGACGGGGCGCTGTTCGGCAACGGCGCCCAGCTCGCCGACCAGGCGATCGCCGCGGTCGCGGCCCCGGCGTACGCATTCGCGGCCACCTACGTGCTCCTGCGGCTGATCGGCGCCGTGATGCCGTTGCGGGTGACCGAGCACGAGGAGGCGCTGGGCATGGACGTGATCCAGCACGGCGAGGAGGCCTACGCGACCGGCGAGGGTGCGATCCTGGTGACGCCGGAGGCGGGCGTCGAGGAGGAAGTGATGGTCGCCGACACGCGCTAGCCGCCGGGCACCGCGCCCAGCACGACGGCGCCCGCGGTTCGCACCGGCGGGGCTGGCAATACCATCGACGGCACCGAGGGTATGGCCGAGGACATCGCGAAAAGGGGTTTGCCGTTGCTGCTCGCCGTCGACGACGACGCCGAGGCGTTGGCGCGGCTCGAGCGCGAGCTCGGCCGCTATGCAGCCGACTACGACGTGCGCTGCATGCGCTCGCCGAAGGAGGCGCTGGAGCTGCTCGAGGGCGCCGACGGCCGCGCGTCGGACGAGGGCGATGCGGGCGGCGGGCAGGAGATCGCCCTGGTGCTGGCCGACCAGGAGATGGTCGAGCTGCCCGGCGCCGAGCTGCTCGCCAAGGTGCGCGGCCGCCATCCTGCGGCGCGGCGCGGCCTGCTCGTCCACTGGGGCGATTGGGCCCGGCCGGAACGCGCTGAGGGCATGGTCGGCGGGATGAAGGCGGCGAAGTTCGACTACTACGTGCTCAAGCCCTCGCGGCCCGGCGAGGAGCAGTTTCACCGGCTGATCTCGGAGTTCCTCTACGAGTGGGCGCAGCTGCGCTCCCAGGCCGAGTTCGAGATCACCCTCGTGGGCGGCAAGTGGGCGCCGCGCACGCACGAGCTGCGCAGCCTGCTGACCAGAAGCGGCGTCCCGCACGCCTTCGTCGCGGACGACTGCGAGCGCGGCAAGCTCATGCTCGCCGAGGCCGGCTGCGAGCCCGCCCAGGGTCCGGTGGCGTTCGTCCGCGGCGGTCGCACGCTGATCAACCCGACGAGGATCGAGCTCGCCGCGGCCTTCGGCGTGGACACGGACCTCGGACCGGAGCGCGAGTTCGACGTGATCGTGGTCGGGGCCGGGCCCGCCGGCCTGGCGGCCGCCGTCTACGCGGCCTCCGAGGGGCTGCGTACGCTGGTGGTCGACCGCGAGGCGATCGGGGGTCAGGCGGGGTCGAGCTCGCTGATCCGCAACTACCTCGGGTTCTCGCGCGGGGTCAGGGGCGGCGAGCTCGCCCAGCGCGCCTATCAGCAGGCCTGGGTGTTCGGCGCCAAGTTCCTGCTCATGCGCGAGGTCACCGCGCTGCGGGCCGAGGGCGACCGCATGCAGGTCGATACCGGCGGGGAGCCGCTCAGCGCTCGCGGCGGTGGTCCTGGCGACGGGCGCCTCGTACCGCCGGCTCGAGCTCGATGACGTCGAGGGGCTCACCGACGCGGGCGTCTTCTACTCCGCCAGCACCCAGGCCCAGGAGCTGGCCGACGAGCCGGTGTTCGTGGTCGGCGGCGGCAACTCGGCCGGCCAGGCCGCGATGCACCTGTCCCGCTACGCGAGCCGGGTGACCGTGCTGATCCGCGGCGCCACCCTCGCGGAGAGCATGTCGAGCTACCTGCGGATCGCCCTCGAGGCGGCGGGGAACATCGACGTGCGTTACTGCACCGAGGTCGCCGGCGCGGAGACCGACGACGAGGGGTGGCTGGAGGCGCTCGAGCTCCGCGACCTCACGACCGGGACGGTCGAACGCCAGGAAACGGGCGGCCTGTTCGTGCTCATCGGCGCCGATCCACACACCGACTGGTTGCCGGCGGAGATCGAGCGTGACCGCTGGGGATACGTGCTCACCGGGTCCGACCTGGTCCGGGACGGCGCGCTGCCGGAGGGCTGGCCGCTCGAGCGCCCGCCGATGATCCTGGAGACGACGATGCCGCGGGTGTTCGCGGTCGGCGACGTCCGCGGGGGCTCGACCAAGCGCGTCGCCTCGGCCGTCGGCGAGGGCTCGGTCGTCGTCGAGCAGCTCCATCGCCTGCTCGAGCGCGACACGGTGACCGAGCGGGTCGCAGGCGCCTGAACCCGGCGCCGCTCGGCGGCCGCGGGCTGTGGCTCAGTCCAAGCGGTCGGGAAGGCCCAGGTTCCCGAACGCGGCCGCGAGCCGGGTGGACTCGAACGGCTGCTCCGGCATCCGCGCCATCGTCTCGCGCGAAGGGTCCTCGATCGAGCGGGTGATGAAGGCGTCGACCTCACTGATCAGCTCGCCGCGGAAGGTGAGCACGTTGAGCGCGAACGGCAGGTAGCACGACTCGCCCTCGTCCCAGCTGTAGTAGGCGAGGGCCGGCTGGCCGTTGGCGCGCGCCGCAATCGGCTTCCAGCGCCAGTCCCCCGAGAGCGGTGAATTGGCGAGCCAGGTGGCGATCTCCTCGCGACCGCCGTACCAGGTGGACATCGGCGGCATCGTGAACGCTGCGTCCTCGGTCAGCATCGCGACCACCGCGTCGACGTCGCCGCGCTGCCACGCCTCGACGTACGCCTCGACCAGCTCGCGCACGCGCTCGTCGCCGAGCGAGCGCAGGGTCTCCTGCTGGCTCTGCTCGGGGAGCCTGTCCTCGACGGTCGCTCGCGCGCGCTGAAGGGCGCTGTTGATCGACGCCGTGGTCGTGTCCAGCGCCTCGGCGGCCTCCTTGGCGGAGAAGCCGAGCACCTCGCGCAGGATCAGGGCGGCCCGCTGGTTCGCAGGCAGGTGCTGGAGCGCGGCGATGAACGCGAGCTCGACGGCCTCGCGCTGCTCGTAACGGGCCTCGGGGCCGGCCAGGCCGTCCTCGAGCCCGAGTCGCTCGTCTGCGTAGGGCTCGATCCAGACCGACTCCACCAACGGGTCCCCGGGCGCCTCGTGCGGGTCGGCGGCCGGGCCGTAGTCGACGGGAAGCACCCGCTTGGGGCGTTTGGCGATCTGGTTCAGGGAGGTGTTGGTGGCGATCGTGTACAGCCACGAGCGCAGCGAGCTGCGCCCCTCGAACTTCTTGATCCCGCGCCAGGCCCGCAGCATCGTCTCCTGGAGCGCGTCCTCGGCGTCGTGGACGGAGCCGAGCATCCGGTAGCAGTGGGCGTGGAGCTGGCCGCGGTAGGCGTCGACGAGCTGGGTGTAGGCCCCCTCGTCCCCCTCGCGGGCCCGGGTCAGCAGCTCCTCCTCGCGGGCGATCGTCGTATCAGGCGCGGCGCTCATCCAATGCACCAGGGTAGACGGATCGGGCCGGCGAAGCTCATCGGTCGAAGCGATGATTTTCGGCGTCGCCGGTGGTCATTACGGACAGCGCATGGCGAAGCGACCCTCAAGCCCCGTCGTTCACCTGGAGCTGCACACCGGCGATCCGCAGGGCGCCCGCGACTTCTATGCCCGGCTCTGCGGCTGGCGCCCGCAGCAGCTCGCCGCCGGGTCGGGCTCGTACCTGGCGCTCGGGCTCGGCGGCCGCGTCGACGGCGGCATCGTCGGCTGCGAGGCCCGCCGCCCGCTGTGGCTTCCCTACGTCGAGGTCTCGGGGATCTCCGAGGTGACCGAGCGCGCCCGCGAGCTCGGCGCGACGGTGCTGCTCGAGCCGCGCGAGGGTCCGGCGGGCTGGCGCAGCGCCGTCGCCGCCCCTGCCGGCGGCGAGATCGCCTTCTGGCAGCCGAAGGCGTCGGCGTAGACCGACTCAGCCGGTTGCCGCCGCCTCCTCCGCCCGCTTGGCCATCTCATCCGGCGGGACGTCTTCAACGTGCGACGCGACGTCCCAGCGGTGGCCGAACGGATCCTCGAAGCCTCCCGACCGGTCGCCGTAGAACTTGTCCTCGACCGGCCGCTGAGCCTTGGCGCCGGCTTCGATCGCCCGCTCGAAGACGCGATCAACGTCCTCGACGTAGACGTGCAGGGAAACGGGCGTGCCTCCCACGCTGCCCGGACCACGGGCGTCGATCTCCGGGTGCTCGTCGGCGAGCATGATCACCGAATCACCGAGCTCGAGCTCGGCGTGGCCGACCTTGCCATCGGGACCCGCCATCCGCATCCGCTCGGTCGCGCCGAGCACCGACTTGTAGAAGTCGATCGCCGCGGCGGCGCCATCGACGATCAGGTAGGGGGTAACGCGTGGGTAGCCGTCCGGGATTGCGTTGACCATGTGTGCACCTCCTGCACCTGGTTGGCGGAACGGGCTCAGCCCATCCTACGGCGGCATCGGTAGCCCGGCTCGGACGTCAGCGCAGTGCCAGCGCAACGCGCGCGATCGGGGCGTGATCGAAGCCGACCCGGGCGATCGTGGACCCGTCGCCGAGCAGAGCGCGGACCGGCGAGTTGCGATGCGCTCGCACGAACACTCTGCAGCCGCCCGGCGAGGGGAAGCAGAAGCGGTCGAACGCGTCATCGGTGAACAGGCCCATGGCCGCGATCCTGCCGTCGGGGGACACCGAGCTGAAGGAGTTGAGGTGGTCGTGAGGGTTGGTCGGGTCGGGCTCGCTGGCCGAGACCGCGATCCGGTACTTCCCGGGGACGACGAGCTCGCCGGTCGAGGCGACGGCTTGCGCGATCTGATGTCGGTAGCGCGCGTCCGGTGCGACTCGTCCCGGAAGCCCCCCGCGACGCAGCGCCTTGGCCAACGCTCGTGAGTTCGTGTCGGCGCGGAGCAACGCGTGGGCGAAGTTGTTCGCGAGCGGACTCGCGCCCTCGGCCGTCAGCCCGGTCGGGGCACCGACCAGCGAGACGATGACGCGGTCGATCCGTCGCCCGCCGACGCGAGCGCGGTCGCAGGCAAGGCCCCAGATCCCGACCAGCGGCTCGGAGCCGTAAAACGTCTGCGTCAGCATCAGCGGCGATCCGAAGGCGTCCTGGAGCGCGCCGGCCGAGGTCGGGACGAAGGCCGCGGTCAGCCAGCAGCCACGCAGCTTCACCTCGCCCGGCTGCGCCCGTTCAGCGAGCGCGGCGTGCGGGCCTGGGTGGGCAAGGACGGATCCCGCAGCCGCGAGCGCGAGGATCGCAGCGAGTGCAACGGCGGCGCCGGCGGCGCGGGCGATGGCGGTGATTGCGATCCTCCTCCGGTTTCGTTGAACGATGTGGTACCACGATCGCCTCGCACGGGCGCGGCGCCTCGGCGATCGATACCGGCTCAGTATCTCGCTCACCGCCCGTCCCGTCGTGGGCGACGAACGACGCTGAGCGCCACGAGTGGTGGATCGCTACCGGGTGTCGGTAGACAAGCGCCGCTCGCCACGTGCCGAGGAGTTCGGGGCTACGGCGCGATTGGCGCCGCGTCCTGAATCTTCAGCGGCGCGATCGGCACCCCGTCGCTCCATCGGCCCATCGAGCGGTGCTTGCGCGTGTCGCCGAGGGCGTACTTGCAGTCGGTCCCGTCGAGCGCGCAGCTGCGAAGCGCGTCCCAGACCTTCCAACAGAAGTTCCAGTCGTATGCATTGGGAGCGAAGTAGTCGATCGCCGGCGCGTTGACGTCACCCACCGCGCAGACACCGTGTTCGGCCGAGAGCGTCGGCTCGCCGTGGTCGTCGGTGTAGGTGAGCACGAGGTCCTTGTTCCTGTTGGGAATGTGCGCCAACATCGGAAACAGTGCGTTGCAGCTCGAGATCTCCTTCCCGGGCTCGCCAGTGACGCCGTCGGCGCTCGAGTGACACTGAAACTTGACGCCCGGCGGGATGCCCGCGAGCGCGTCGTCCAGCGCCGGCTCGCCCTGCCCCGTGAGGCCTCCGTCGTGCGGATCGTCGAGGAAGATCGCCCGGGGCTTCGGCAGACCGAGCGACTGATAGCGGTTGGCCATGTTCGTGGTGACGATGCCGCCGAACGAGAACCCGAAGTAGCTGGTCTTGCGAAGCTGCGGCCGCACGCGCTTGGGGTCCGACCGCAGGAACTCCAGCGCGCCGTTGATCCCGTTGACCGCCGAGGTGATGCACGGCTCGATGTCGAACGGCCCGGGGCACGGCGTCGCGATGCCGGTCTGCCACCGTGGGTAGATCGCGATGCTGCCCTTGCGAACGGTGTGGCGGATCAGGGCGGACATCGAGTCATAGCCGGAGTACTCGCCGTATCCGTGCATGACGATCGCCAGCGGCGCCTTCTTCGGCCGCGGCTTGGTCGGCTCGAACGCGTACCAGGCATCGGCGCCGGTGCCGCCGGAGCTGACTCTCACGCCCTTGTGCGAGTAGTCGCTGCCGCCCGGGCCCTCCTTGGGCTGCGCCGGTTGCGTGATCGCTGTTCCTCCCTGGGCCGTACCGGTGGCCGCGAACACAGCGCCGACCAGCACCAGGCAGCCTACGACGAGGGTCGCAAGTGCCCGGGTCCGCCCGATCGCCGACACGTCACTCACCGGGGCCGGGCGCGAACTGCGGCAGGTTCTCCGGCGGGGGGCAACCGGCCGCGCCCTGGGCCCGCTGCTCGCGGTACGCCGGGTAGTCGCCGGCGATCTGCTCGCTCGGAACCTTGTCGAGCTTCAGCACCGTGTCGCCGACGGCGAGCAGCTGAGACCGCATCCGCTTGAAGTCGATCGCCCTGCGCTCGAACGACGGCGCGTAAAGCGACCACGGCCCGGAGATCACGGCCAGGGTCGGAACCAGGTGCCCCTGCGTGAAGCTGCCGAGACCGCCCATGCTGCAGATCGGTGGAATACGGTCTGGCACGGGCAAGGCGAGGCCCCGCAGGACGGCGGTCCGATCGAGGTTCCGCCGCATGGTGGCGTCGACGGCGGTCTGGCGCAGCACGGTGCTGTCACCGGCCGCGAACAGGAACGGCTCGCCCAGCCCGGTGAACACGAGCCGTTGCCCGGAGCCGTCGGGGTCGGGCTGGGGCACGAGCTCGCGGGTGCCGAGGTGCTCCACGGCGAAGGCGTAGGCGACGCCGCCGTCGTCGTACTGGTCGTCGAGCCGCTGGGCGTAGCGCGCGGCGCCGTCGACGACGACGGCGTCGTGAGCGCTGGTAAACGCGATCTCCAGGGTCCGCGGACGGCAGCGCATCGGCAGTCCGGCGTAATAGCGCGCGAAGGCAAGCAAGCCGGAGACCCCGTTCTCCTGGACCCACGATTGGCCGTCGGTGTTGGTGAACAGGGCCGTCTTTTGGGGGCTCTTGCCGGGGAGGGTGGCGATCAGGTTGCGAGTCTTGTCGCGCTTGACCTTGGCGCGCACCACAACGCGCGCCGAGTTGCCGCCCTGTGCGGCCAGCGCCTTCAGCTGCGCGGCCGTGTCGCCCGCGGCGTAGACCGCCGGCACCTCGAAGATCGTGCCGGTATGCGGGTCGCCGTAGCCGGCGATCTGCTCGCGCGGCAGGTCGAAGGTGTAGATGACGCCGGCGGCGCCGGCCCGGCTGGCGGCCAGCAGCTCCTCGTGCTGGGGGCGCTCACCGAGGAAGGGTCGGTCGAAGTTCCCGGTCTGGCTTGCGAGGTCGGGGGTGATGTACTCGCCGATCACCTGGAGCCCGACGAGCGGAATCGGGGCCGCGGGGTAATCGCGGACGATCACCTTGCCGGCGGAGTTCTCGGGCGTGATCTCCTGGTCGGGCGGCAGGTAGACGAGCTCGCCTGTCTGCCCCTGCTTGCCCGTCGGCTGCGAGAAGCGCACCGCGCCCGCGTCTGAGAGCTCGGTCTCGGTGCCGTCCGCAACGGTCACGCTCAGGCCGCCGGCACGCGCGAGGTCGAGGCCGGGCCTGTCGGTCGCCTTCGTCCGCGGCAGCCAGCTCCAGATCTCGTATGGCCCGGAGCGCAGCTCGAAGTCCGCGTCGATCGACCGGATCTCGTCCGCGATCCAGTCGATGGTGCGGTCGTGGGCCGGGCTGCCGAGAAAGCGCTGGCCGAAGCTGTTCTCCTGCGTGACGAGCTCCCTGAGTTGGCGCTTGCTCGCGAAGTCCGCGTCGTCGACGGTGCCGGGGCAGATCGCCGCGCCGGCGGCGGGCGCCGCGACGAATGCCAGCCCCAATCCAGCGACGATCGCAGTCAGTCCACGTCGCACCCTGGGCTGAGCACCGCTCCTCTTCAACACCACGCCTTCCCTCCTCCTCGAGGCCCTACTGGGACTCGTCTCTCTCGTCTCTCCGCGCGACCCCGCGGCTCCCTCCGTCCGGGACTATAGCGTAAACTTTCTTACGCGGATGTCCGCCACGGTTACAACCCTCAACCCCCCGGCCGCCTCGTAGGTTCGCGATGCCGACTCGCACCGAGAGCGAGACCCCTTCGTCGGTGACCGAGGGCGTCTTCTTCTCCGATCCGGGGCCGCTACCCCGAGGCCGCCACAGCCTTCCGCGCGGGCAGGTCCAGGCGGCGCAGCGCGAGCGCCTGCTAATCGCGGTCACCGAGCTGCTCGCCGCCCACGGCTACCGAGGCTTCGGACCGGCCGAGGTCGCCGGTCGCGCCGGCGTCTCGCTCGCCGCCTTCTACGACCTCTTCGAGAACAAGGAGGCCTGCGTCTTCGCCGGCTACGGCCGGTTCATCGAGGTGCTGTTGACGCGGATGGCGGGCGTCGGAGAAGCACAGCAGGACCGGCCGACCCTGGCGCGCGAGCTCGTCGGCGCATATCTGCGGACACTTGCGAGCGACCTCGTCGTAGCCCGCGCCTATCAGGTCGAGATCGACGCGCTGGGGCCTCCCGCACGCGAGCGACGGCGCAACGCGCTCAACGGGTTCGCCGCCTACTTCCGCGAGCTCGGGGAGCGCGTCGCGCCCGGAGGTCGGCCGCTGCCGCTGTCGGCGTTCATCGGCGCTGTGTACGCGGCGCGCCAGCTGGCCTCCGACGCACTGGACACAGAGGACTCGCCCGACCTGGCGGCGCTCGGGGACGATCTCGGGGTTTGGCTCTCGGACCTCTTCCGTGAGCGGTAGCCGGGGACGCTCAGCGCAGTCGGGATCAGGCCAGGTCGAGGATGACCTTGCCCGTCGCGCCGCGCCCGTCGATGAGGTTGAGCGCCTCGGCCGCTCGCTCGAGCGGGAACCTTGCGCCGACGATCGGCCGCACGTAGCCGGCATCGACGAGCCGCTCGAGCTCCTCGGCGATCTCGACGCTCAGCTCCGGCTTGGAGAGCACGTACGCACCCCAGCCGGCGCCGACGATCTCGGTGTTGTTGAGCAGCAACCGGTTGACCTTGACCTCGGGGATCGAGCCGCCGGTAAACCCGACCACGACCAAGCGTCCACCCTCGCGCAGGGAGCGCAGGCTGTCGGTGAAGCGATCACCGCCGACGGGATCGACGACCACGTCTGCGCCGCCGAGACCCTTGACCTCGTCCTTCCACGGGCCGTCCGACCGCACCACCTCGTCGGCGCCCGCATCCGAGGCCACCGTCGCCTTCTCGTCGCTCGAGACGACCGCGATGACCCGTGCGCCGAGTCCCTTCGCGACCTGGATCGAAGCGGTCCCGACGCCCCCGGCCGCGCCGTGAACGAGAACGGTCTCGCCCTCCGCCAGGCGCGCGCGCAGCTTCAGGCAGAACCAAGCCGTGTGGTAGTTGAGGAACAGGCCGGCGCCCTGGGCGTGGTCGAGCTTGTCGGACAGCGGGGCGACCAGGTGCACGGGCGCCACCGCCACCTCGGCGAAGCCGCCCAGAAAGCAGAACGCGGCGACGCGGTCGCCCGACTTGAGCGGTGAGTCGCCGGAGACGGCGCGGACGATGCCGCTCACCTCGCTACCGGGCACGAAGGGCAGGTCTGGCTTGAACTGGTACTCACCGCGCGTCTGCAGCACCTCGGGGAATGAAACGCCCGCCGCCTCGACGTCGATGAGCGACGCCCGAGCCGGGGGTGAGCATGTGCGAAGCCTCGGGCTCGGGGATGTCGACAACGCCGAGCGCGCGGTCGGGCCCGGTGAGCTCGGTGATCTGGACGGCCCGCATCCCTCGTGAGCCTATTGGGCGATCGAGCCGTGCGTTTGCGACGCCCATCGAAGCCGAGCGCCTCAGTCTAAGGTCCGTCCCGAGCAATCGATGAACCACCACACCGTCGATATCGCCTGGCTCACCGACGACTGCGAGCGGGTATCGCATCTTCAGCGGGACCATCTGTATTTCGCGCATCTTTCGATCTATTGGTTCGCACTTCGGTTCTGTACCGGGAAAACGGTTCTCGATGCAGGCTCCGGCACCGGATACGGATCGGCGTACCTTGCAGACAATGGAGCGCGCGAGGTTCACGGCATCGACATCAGCGAGAAGGCGATCGACTACAGCAAGGTGACCTTCCGGCTACCGAACCTCAGCTACCAGACGATGGATCTCGAGCAGATCTCGGGCTTTCCGAACCATCACTTCGATGTGATCTTTTCGTCGAACGTCTTCGAACACATCCCCGATATCTCCCTCTTGATGCGACGCGCCTGGGAGCTGCTGAAATCGGATGGAGTCATGATCGTGGCGGTGCCTCCGATTACCAATCGAGCGAGCCGGCAAGACAATGTCACGAACCCCTACCACCTCAACATTTGGTCACCGCGACAATGGTTCAGCGTGCTCGGCTCGTACTTTGGCAGTGTGGAATGCTTTGGTCACTACTTCGAGCAGCCGGGAGTTGCGCTGGATTTCACAGGTGCGTCCAAGCATCCTGTAGCCGAAACGGATTTCACATTCCGTCAGATATCGATCGATCTAATGAGCCAGGAAAGTGGCTTGACCGCCGTGTTCGTGGCTCGAGCGCCTCTGGCAGAGGAGAGGATCCCAGCGATCGGAACCGGTGTGAAATTCGTTGACGAGTCTTACACGCGACCGCCGTATGAACCGGGTTTCGGTGCGAGGTTGAAGAGGGCCGGTGGGCGGCTCCTTCGAAAGCTGCGGTTACGATGACGTCCGCCCGGTCCCGTCGAGCTGCAGCCGCGTGTGGCGTTCGGCGTACCGACTTTCTCCCTGCGCCATCGCCTACTCCCGCGGCCCGTGCCAGATCGGGTGGCTTTCGTGGAGAACAAGCGCGGATAGCGCATCGACCACCGCTGCGTCGTACTGAGTGCCGGACCCGCGCATCAGCTCGAGCGAGGCACCCCCGATCGACATCGGGATCGGCCTAGACGGGCGAGGCGAGGTCATCGCGTCGTAGGCATCACATACGGCGATGATCCGTGCGCCGAGTGGGATCTCCTCGCTCACCAGGCCTGCCGGGTAACCACCTCCGTCGATGCGCTCGTGGCTTGAGCGAACGAAATCAAGAACCTTTCCTCGCAGCCCGGCTGCGAGCAGGATCCGTTCGCCGATGACCGGGTGCCGGCGCATCAGCCTCCATTCGGCCTCGTTCAATGGGCCCGGTTTGGTCAGGATCGATTCGGGGAGCGAAAGCTTTCCGATGTCATGGAGGCTGGCCGCCTGAATAAGGGCTTCAAGCTCGTCGTCAGGAAGGCCGACCTGGGGCGCGATGGTCTCGCACAGCCGCGCAACCCTGTTGACGTGCTTGCCCACGCCGGGGTAGCGCTGATTGAGCAGATTGCGCAGCACCAGGATGATCTGACCGTTGGCATTCGCAGCAACCAGCGACCTCACATCCGAGTCGACCATGGCCGTCCCCTTTCCTCGTCCTCTCTCGTAGAGCACCGCTCAAAAGGGAAGAAGAGGACGGAGAGCCCCACGGGCGGCTGGGTCCAGGGTACTCCTTAGGGCAGGCTCGCTTCGCTGAACCCCTTCCCTCCGTATAGGGTCGGGGTCGTGGAAGGGCAAATCGAATCGGTGATCGACTTCATCGACGGCGACGAGCTGGAGCTGCAAGACACCGTTGACGAGATTGATCGGGCAATCGGCGACCTGCGCACGGGACGTGTCCCGTTAATCCGGGTGCATGGCCCTGACGGTCGGGAGCGTCAGATCAACGCCGCCCACATCAAGACGGTTCGTCGATACGACACGTCCGCCTGACCCGAAACGCACGAGACGCCGGCCGCGTCCTGCAAAGCGGCACTCCAGCCGCGGCTACGAGGCGTTCAGCTCAGACGCAGAACGGACGAGGGCTTTGAAGGCCTCCTCGTCAAGGGCGTCTCCCTCCTGGAGGTCGATGGCGCGCCTCGCTTTGCCCTCGAGGCTGGAGTTGAAGAGGCCGGCTGGATCCTCGAGGGAGGCTCCCTTGACGAAGGTGAGCTTCAGCTTATCCTTGTAGGTCTCACCGGTGAGAATGATCCCGTCGTGGGCGTACCACACCGGGACGCCGAAAGGGTTCGACGGCTTCCGCCACTTGATCTCCTCGACGACCTCGGGAGCGGCCTGCTTGGTGAGTCCGCGGATTCGGGAGAGCATCTCTCCGCGCCAATCGTCCAGTTCCTCGATCTTCGCGTCGATGAGCTCAGACGGTGTCTCTGATTCGGGTTCGGCGGGCATGGGTGGACTCTTCCACAGCGCCGCATTCCATGCGGACCGCGAGTATCGAGCGAGCGCGGCACTCGCAGACACGGTCGGCGGCAGCCGTTGAGCGGAACGCCCTCGCGAGCCCTCTCGACGGCGTGAGCATCCGCGCAGGTCCCGAGCTCGGGCAGGCCATCGTCGGTGAGCCGCGCCCAGAGGTGCGCCAGCCCGGCCGGTCGTTTCGTCCGCCGGCGACTGGACTTGAAACCAGCGATCGCTCCGCCCCCAGCCGGCGCGATCAGACCGGCGACGGTGGTACCGCCGACTCGTCGCTCGCCACCACCCGCGACCTCGGGCGAACCTGCTGACCAACTGCCGGCGTGGCGGCGCCGTGGCCGACCCGCACCTCGGGCAGGATGCGATCGAGCCAGCGCGGCCGATACCAGGCGGCGGGTCCCGCGAGCCGAAGCAGCACCGGCATCAACAGCAGCCGGACCACGAAGGCGTCCAGCAGGACGGCGATCGCCGAGGACGACGCCCATCTCCTTGGGCGGCAGCGGCCCGGAGAGGGCGAAGGTGAAGAAGACCGCCACCATGACCGCGCCGGCGGCGTGGATCACACGCCCGGAGTCGGCAAGCCCCCCGACCATCGCCTTGCGAGCGTCGCCCTCGGCGTCCCAGTGCTCCTTGGCGGAGGAGAGCAGGAAGACCGTGTAGTCCATCGAGATCGCGAAGATCATCGCGAAGAAGAACACCGGCGCCCAGGCATCGAGGAAGCCCTGCGGCTCGAAGCCGAGCAATCCCGAAAGGTGGCCGTCCTGGAAGATCCACTTGGCGATCCCGAAGGCGGCGCCGGTGGCGAGGAGGTTGCTGATCACGCCGATCGCGGCGGCGACAGGAGCCTGGAATGCAAGGAGCAGCACGCAGGAAGCCGAGCGCCAGGACGACCCCGATGACCACGGGCGTCTTGGCCGCCAGCGCGGCATCGAGGTCGTGGTTCTCGGCCGCCGGGCCGCCGACCAGGGCGCCGGAGGGAAGCCGCGAGCGCAGGCGATCAATCGTCGCGCCCAGCTGAGGGCTGGAGGGATCGCTGGTCGGGACCGCCTCGATCAGCACCTGGCCGACCCCCGCCCGGCCGGGGCGGCAGCGACTGCACGATGCCCGGGTCGGCCTGCACTGCGGTGACGGCCCGTTGGCGCTCCGAGGCCGGGGCGACGATCTGGAGGGCGCCCGGTGCGCCCGGCCCGAAGCCCGCCTGGATCTGCTCGTAACCCTGCGCGAGACTGGTCTCCGGGCGGCACCACCTTGATCGAGGGCATCGCGGTGCGCATCGAGAGCACCGGTAGGGCAAGGGCCAGCAGCACCGCCACAGCGAAGCCACCGAACAGGTACGGCCGCCGCCAGAGCAGCTCGCCCCAGCGGGCGGAGCGCGGAGAGCGATGCTCGCCACTCTGCATCCAGGGAAGCGACAGGCGGTTGACCTTGGGCCCGAGCTTGGCGAGCACCGCGGGCAGCAGCGTCAGCGTCGCGGCCAGCACGAAGAGGACCGCGACGATGATGCCCAGGGACGTCGAGCGGAAGGCGGGGCTGGGCACCAGCATCACCGCCGAGAGCGAGACCAGCACCGTAAGGCCCGAGAAGAGGACGGCCTTACCGGCCGTGTCCATCGTCGTCGCCACCGCCTCGACGGGACCGAGCCTCTGGCCGAAGTGGGCGCCCCGGAATCGACTGACGATGAAGAGGGCGTAGTCGATACCCAGCGCGAGAGCGAACATCAACGCGAAGTTCATCGCCCAGATCGAGATCGGCGAGACCAGCGTCCCGAGGAAGAGCAGCGCCTGCGGAGGCGATCAGGCCCACGATGGTCAGCATCAGCGGCAGGCCCGCGGCCACCAGCGAGCCGAAGGCCAGCACCAGGATCGCCATGGTCACCGGCCAGGAGATGAGCTCGGACTTGAGCATCGCGTCCCGGTTCGCGTGATTGAAGTCCGACCACATCGCTGAGGCGCCGGTCAGGTTGACGGCGACTCCGGGGCCGGCCGCGTCGGCAAGTTTGGTCTCGAGGCGGTCGGCGGCCTCGACCATCGCGTTCGGATCGGCTGCCGCGCCGGCCCGGATCACAGCCGTGTGGCCGTCGGGCGAGATCGAGAGGCCCGGCTGCGGCGGCGAGACCCGACCCACGGCGGGATCGCGCCGCAGAACCCGCTGCGAACGGGCCACCGTTTGCCGGAACTCGGGCGCGGTCGCCACCAGGCCCCGCGAGTGGACGGCCACCTGCAGCGCGTAGTTGCCGGCGCCGGCGAAGTTGCGATCGATCTGCTCGCGCGCCTCGACTGACTGCGAGCCGTTCGCCTGCCAGCCGGCGCCCGAGAGCGCCGTCTCGACCCGCGGGGCAAGGATGCCGAGGCCGACGGCGATCAGCGCCCAGGCGACGAAGACCCGCCCGCGATGCTCCGCCGCCAGCCGGCCAAGCCGGCCGATCGGGCCAAGGTGGATCGTGTCGGCGTGCGGATCGGTTGCTGAGTTCATGGCGCCTCTCTTCCTGAAAGAAGTCCGATCGTTCGTGCTCACTAGGAGAGCGTACGACCGATCGTGCTAAGTTGTCAGTGATGAGTGACACAGATGCCCGCCGCGGACCTAAGCCCCGTAGGCGCAGGCGCCGCAGCGACGGCGAACGGAGCCGCAATGTGATCCTGCGTGAAGCCGGGCAGCTCGCCACCGTCGAGGGCATCAGCGGGCTTTCGATCAGTCGGCTGGCAGACGCCGTTGGGATGAGCAAGAGCGGACTCTTTGCCCACTTCGGCTCCAAGGAGGAGCTCCAGATCGCGACGATCGAGATGGCGCGTGCCGTGTTCACTGAACAGGTGATCGACCCGGCGCTCGCAGCTCCGACCGGCCTCGAGCGACTGCGCCAGCTCGGTGAGAGCTTCCTGCGATACGTCGAAGGCGGCCTCTACCCGGGTGGCTGCTTCTTCGCGTCGGTCGCCGCCGAGATGGCCATGCGTCCGGGCCCGGTGCGTGACGGTGCGGTTCAGGTCCTGGACGACTTCCGCCGGCAGCTCGAGGGGGCCGTTCGCGACGCCCAGGCCGAGGGCGCGATCGATCCTTCGACGGATGCCGGGCAGCTCGCCTTCGAACTCGCTGCCTACCTGGACCTCGCCAACGCGCAGTTCGCAATCAGCCAGGAATCGGCACCGATCGACCGTGCACGCCGCGCGCTGGAAGGCCGGATCACGGCGCGGCTACCGCCGCGTAGTCGTTTCGCCTCGGCGGCCGAGGTGCGGGGAAGTCGGGGCGACTGGATTCGAACCAGCGACCGCTCGGCCGGATATGGCCGGCGGCACGCGGACCTGTGGGACGATGCTCGTCGCAGCCCGGAGAGCGGGTCCTGCCGTCCGGAAGGAGGCGTTTCGCTGACAAATCGCCCCGAGCTTTCGAGCATGGCGGACGACTACGCGCGCCACGCGCTCTCCCAGCGCGCTGCCTTCGAGGCGACCCACCCGGCCGCGCTCGCCACGGCGCGACTGTTCGCCGACGAGCCCGTGCTGCGCGTGGTCGACCTCGGCGCCGCGGACGGGGTCAACTCGCACGGCCTGATCCGCGACCTGATGGCCGAGCGCGCCGGCCGGCCGCTGGTCTACGCGCTCGTCGATCTGCCGACGAACGCGTGGGCGGTCGCCGCCGACCACCTGCGGCACGCATTCGGCGGCGCGGCGGATGGGGCGGGCGCCGTGGTGATCCCAGGGCCCGGCGACGGCGGCCCGGGGGTCGCCGACGTCGGTACAGGGGTGCATTGGGCGTCGCATGATGCCCATGGCGAGGGCTGCCGCCGAGCGCTCGAGCAAAGTCCGCCGCCGTCCGTCGTGGTCAGCTTGGCGGGCATCCCGATTCAGCAGGCGCCCTGTCTCCCCCCGGAGAGCGTGCACGTTGCGGTCAGTGGCACGGCGATGCACTGGATCGCGGAGGCGGCGGGCCTTGCCTCGACGGGGTCCGTGTTCCCGGGCTACCCGAACCACGAAGACGAGGCGGAGCGGCGCGCTTGGGGCGTGGCCGCCGCGCGGCTCTGGGAGCGGGTGCTCAAGATGCGCGCGATCGAGCTCGCCCCGGGCGCGCGGTTGATCGCAGCCGTCCCGGCCTCCCCCGCTCCGGACCCCGGGAGGACCGGGCCCTACGTTGAGGTCATCGGGGAGATGAACAGGCTGCTCTCCGACTGGCGCCGCGCAGGGCGCATCGGCGCAGCCACCGTCGCCGCGGCGGTCGTTCCGGTCTGGATGCGGACGGTCGACGAGATCCGGGTCCCCTTCGAGGCGGGCGGCGGGCGCTTCGCGGGCCTCGAACTCGAGCGCGCCGAACTGTTCTATCTCGAAAACCCCTACTGGGATGACGATTCCGCTGTGTTCGCTCGGGCCTACGTCCGCAGCATCACCGCGTGGGGCGAACCGCTCCTCCTTCCTGCGTTCGCGCTCGAGGGCGAGGGCCGCGCACGCGGTCTACTCGCCGAGTTCCTCGCGGAGCTCGAGAGGCGCGTCGCGGTGGGCCCGGACCGGTTCCGCCGGGACTACATCGAAGCCCTCGTCATCTGCCGGAAAGCGGAGGGCACCTGAAGCCGTCCGTGGCGACTGGCCTGGTTCATCGCCGTCGCGCAATGGAGCGGGCGCGACGCCTTGAGACAATCCTGGTTCGCCCCCACCCTTCCGACCACTGGAGGTGCCAGATGAGCGCTGCCCCTGACCTCGGAGCGGTTTTCGACGAGCACGTCGCCGGCGAGTTCGAGGCCAAGGACATCGACGCGACCATGCGCAAGATGGTCGAGGAGCCATACGTCTGGCACGTGCCGGTGCTCACGGGAGCGTCCGGCGGCGAGGAGGTGCGGCGGTTCTACTCCACGCAGTTCATCGGCCACACGCCGCTCGACGCCGTGCTGCACCGGATCTCGCGGACGGTCTCCGCGGATCGGGTGATCGACGAGTTCGCGCTCGAGTTCAACCACGACGCGGAGATCCCGTTCATGCTGCCCGGGGTCGCGCCGACTGGGCGAAAGGCGCGGGTTCCCACGCTCGTCGTGATGGGGTTCGAGGGCGGCAAGGTGGCCTACGAACACATCTACTGGGACCAAGCGACGGTGCTCGTCCAGCTGGGTCTCCTGGACCCCTCCGGGCTTCCGATCGCCGGCGCCGAGCAGGCCGAGCGCCTGTTAGAGCTCGCAGGCTCGCACTAGCTCCCATCAGCGGCGTCGGAGCTTCTTGCGCTTCAGCGCGCCCGCGAGCTCGTCGACGGTCACTCCGGTGACAGTCGCGGTGTCGGTGGTGTTGTCGAAGGCCGGCGTCTCGGCGCGATCCGCGTCGCTGATCCTCTTCTGCTTGCCGAACAGCTCGGCGCGGGGGAACAGCCCCGGCGCGTCTCCAAGGCCCGGAAACATCTCGACCGGACACGCCGCGTCGAGGGCATCCAGGTCGTGCGATGCCCCCGACGGCGACACATACGTGCTCCCATCGCTATCGGAGGTGCCCCCGATCCTCAGCGTCACGGGAAAGGATTTCTCGACCGCGCAGTCCACCGGCGACGGTTCGTAGAAACAGCCGTTGGACACCTCTCCCGTATCCGGGTCCACCCTGATCGACTGCTGGTACGCGGCCGAGCGCGACACCGTCATTACGCCCGGCACCTCGACGAAGGTGAGGTTGCCGGGGAACGTGGGCTTCGACCACCATTCCACCCGCGCGCGGCCGTGCGCCTTGCTCGTGAACGCGTAGGCGGTAATCGGCTTCGTGCTGTGGAAGCTGACGCGCTCGGTCTGGGTGAAGGCGCAGGTGTCGCCGTATTGAGTCGGTTCGTAGACCACCGCGCGATCTGCCGTCGTCGCGCCGCTGATGGAGAGCACCTTGAACTTCGCGGTCTCGCGGGCGTGGGCCTGCGGACCCAGCGCGAGGACGAGAAATGCCAGGCCACTCACGGCTAGTCCGATCGTCCGTCTCGGAATCTCTTGCCTCCCCTCCGGCCGACCCTACTGCGCCGGCCGACCCGACTCAAGGGTTCTCGGCCTCTGGTCTCCAAGGTCCGGGCATGGATGCTGCGCGGGCGATGTCGCAGGAGAACGTGGAGACGGCGCGGCGGCTGGCACAAGGCGGCCTGGGTCGTGTTCATCATCGTCATCCCGTTCCTTGGCGTGCTCGTCTATCTGATCGCCCAGCACGACGGGATGCGCGAGCGAACCATGGAGCAGGCCAAGAGCCAACAGGCGGCCGTGGACGAGTACGTGCGCCAGACCGCCGGAGGCTCGGCGAGCGAGATCGCCAAGGCGAAGGAGCTGTTCGACTCCGGGGTGATCACCCAGGCGGAGTTCGACACGATCAAGGCCGAAGCGCTTTCCTAGAAGGAAGCCCCCGAAGCCGCCGGGCTGTCGGAGTGGGGCGCCCGGCGTCTGGATGTCCCCAGCCACGCGGAGCGCGCTCTCCGGCGCTCCCACCGCCGCACCGCGCTGCGCAAAACGCCCAACGCGCTTCTGGGCGAGGCCGGAGCTAGCGTTGCCGATCGCCCTCCATCCGTTCGAGGCGACGCTCGATGGCATCGAGCTTGGAGAGCGTCAGGTCCTGGGCCTCCCCCGACCGACCGACGCGGATGAAGCGTTCGGCGATGAACGCCGTCACCATCGCCACGAACCCGATCCCAACCAGCATCACCAGCACCGCGATCAGCTGGCCCCCGAGCGTCTCGGCGCTATAGCCAGGGTTGCCGACCGTCGTCACCATGTTCAGCGCGAACCAGACGCCGCTCGCGGGGCTTACCCCCTCGATCACCGCGAAGGCGACTCCGGACGTGAGCGTGAGGGCCGCCGCGACGACAGCCGCGTCTCGTACTCCCGCAAGCGAGAGGACGCGGCGCGTCGAGAACAGGCGCAACAGCCCGTGGACCCGCATCCGCTCGTTTCGCTCGTTCATCAGGCCGCTTATTCGACGTTGCGCTTCGGGTTCCCGCCAGCACGCCCGGCGGTTCGCGACGCTGAACTAACGCCTGCCGCGACCGCCTCTAGCGAGCCTGTTCGGAAATCTCCAGGGTGCATCGTGCGATCAGCTCGTAGGCCGACGCTTTGCGGCCGGCTTCGCGCCAGTCGAAGTAGCGGTACTCGATCACCATCCAGCTGACCACCCAGGCGATCGTGAGCAGGACTCCCGCCACGAACACGAGCACTCCGATCGCGAAGAAGCCACTGTCGTCCTTCTCGGCCTCCTTGGCGGCGGCTGCGGCGGTATATGCGCCTACCAAGCTGACGAAGGCGATTACGAGGCCGAGCGGCAACTGTCGGCGACCCGTGTTGCGAACGGCCTCGGCGTCGCGCCACGCGACCGAGGCAAGCTGCGCGGCCCGGCTGTGAAGCGCAGCCTGGGCCTCGGCGACGGGCACGTCCGGCGAAGCGCCTTCAGGGAGGATCACACGAACCGTCAACTCATCCGGAAGCGCCTTCGCTGCGGCCAGTGTCGCGGCCAGGTCGTCGACTCCGGGCTGCGCCGGGCCGCGTTGCGGGACGAACGGTTCCGTGTCGGGCTCCACGAGCAGATGGGCGAGATCACCCAGTTCGAGCACCAGCAAATGCTCACGGTTGAGCCGGGCAAACGTCTCGTCGAGCTGGCGGCTCGTCTCGCGGGGGACGTCCATGGCGGCTCTGCGATGAACACTACGCCCGTGGGCCGCCCGAGGTTGTCTGGGTCTCGTGAAACTGGGCCGCGATCTCTTTGTTGGAGAGGCCGTCTGAGACGTAGCCAGCGATCTGCAGCTCCTGTCCGTCAGAGCGAAGCTTGTTTTCAAAGGATGCGTTCGAGGACGAGCATCCTCCGGCTGGACACCAGATGCTCCAAGTCATCCGCCAAGTCCTGGACCCGTAGCTCCGCTTGCTGCTGCCAGTGCTCGATGTTGACGATCTCCGCGATCAGCACGTAATCGGCTGATTCAATGGCCTGTCCGGGTACGTCCATCGGCCGCGTCAATCGCCAATCCGCCATGGTCTCCAGCGAGCCATGAACGATGTCCCGATCGGTGGCCATCAGACGCTCAAAGTCCTCGGCTAGCTCCGGCGAGCGGAGGTGAAACCACATGACTAGTGTCGCCGCGGCCGCCATCAGCCGTCACGTCCGACTCGGAACCTCTGCATGTTCGACCGCCCACTGCACGACGGAGTCGGCGATTTCCTCCCACCCGGTCTGCGCCGGGAGCAGGTGGGCGAAGCCCTCGTACTCCCTGATCTCGGTGATCGTGTCGGATTTGTAGTGCTTGGCGTTCGACTGCTGGACCTTCGGCGGCATCAGATGGTCCTCGCTGCCCGAAACGAACAGCAGCGGGGCGCGATCGTCGTTGTGGTAGTCGACCCACACCTCCTGATGACCCGGCTGCAGGTTGGCGAGGACGCTGTCCCAGAAGATCCTTCCGGAGGCCGGGATGTGGTAGCGCTCGTAGAGCCTCCGGGCCTCGTCCTCAGGGAAGGTGTTGGTAAACGCATAGCGCCACTGATCGAACGTGAACCCGACCGCCTTGTGGTGGTTGGCCGGGTTCTTTAGGACCGGCAGCGTCGCTTTGAGCTGCGCCGCGGGTATCGCCCGCACCCCCTCAGTGGGAGCTGAATTCAGAGCGACACCAGCGGCGCCGCGTCCGTGGTCGAGGAGGACCTGGGTGAAGGCACCGCCCGCTGAGTGTCCGATGAGGATCGGTGGAGCATCGAGCCCATCGATCACCTCTTCGAAGTGGGCGATGATGTCGGGCACCCTCACGTTCTCGATCGGGGTGGGATCGGCGTTGAGCGCCTCGACCTCGACCTCGAAGCCGGGATAGGCCGGCGCGAGGACTCGGTACCCGCGCGCTTCGAAGCGGGCCATCCAGTTCTCCCAGGACCGCGGCGTCACCCAGAAGCCGTGGACGAAGACGATCGTGTCGGGTGTGGTCGTCGGGGCGCTCATCGAGAAACTCCTTCGCTTGGTGCCAAACCGACGACGGCATTTCAGCGATCCGCCGGGCGTCTCCGCTCGTCGCGGCTAGATCTGTGTCTTCCGACCCTACACCCGGCCGATTGCGGCCCCAAGCGGAGCTGCCGCTTTCCTGCAGTGCGCGCAAACAAATGCGCTAACAACAGACCCCGGTTAGCCGCTTAGGACGAGAAGCAGCACGATTGAGCAGTGCCTAGCGCCCGGACGTCGGCACTAGGAGGGGCAGCAGCACCTGAGCGTCCTCTGCGAACGCGTGGGTGTTCCGCTCGATTCGGGAGGCGGCCTCGAGCCAGCGCAGTTCAGGCGGCTTGAAGCGCGCTGGGAAGCGGCTGCAATCCGCCGGAATCAGCGTCGCGGGGCCGTTCCCGCGATCGGCGGCTCAAGGCCGCCGGATCCGAACGCGGTCTCGCCGCTGAGCCGGTCGCCGATTCGCCTCTGCGCCGCACGCACCTCGCGCAGGGCATCGCGCAGCCGGCGCCGCTCGGCGGCCTCCAGCGCCTTCGGATCGAGGAAGTCGTCGGGCTCGACCCCGCGCTCGAGCTGCCCGGCCTGGTGCTCGAGCCGGAGGCGGTGGCAGAGCTCGAACGCCTCGCTCAGCGAGCGGGCGTCGTCGTCCTCGAGAGTGCCCGCGGCCGCGGCGGCGCGAAGGCGCGCGGGCGTCGAGGCGGGACGCGATCGCGCCGGCGGCGAGGCTCGCGTAGCGGGCGATCGTCGTCACCGGCAGCAGCCCGCCGTGCTTGATGTCGAGCCGGCCGCGGTACTCGCCGGAGCGCTCGAGGGCGAACTCGCGCAGACGGCCGACCGCGGGCCTTTGCGCCAGCGCCAGCCTCAGCATCAGCCGCAGCAGGCCGCTCCGCTGCTGTGCCGCCTCGAACTCCCGCTCGAGGTCCGGCGCCTCGCCCCCCTCGCGATGGAGGACGCGGCCGTCCAGGAACAGCGAGATCACGATCAGGCCCTTGTTCTCGGTCGGATCCTCGATCGACCCGCGGATCAGCCGCCGCCAGCCGCTGACCGAGCGGTTGAAGAGGTCCCCTCCGGCGCTCGCGCCGCGGTCGTCGGCGGTATAGCCCTCAAGCGCGAGCGCCTCGCTGACTCGCAAGCCGAGCGCGAGCATGTAGCTCCGCGCCCGCTCGTCATCCTCGTCGCCGTCCCAGGCGAGCGCGGAATCGATGTCCGAGCCGGGCGCCGGCTCCCGGCGCCCGTGGCTGCCGAGCGCGAACCAGGTCAGCGGGCACGGGGGCGGGCCGAGCTCGGAGATCGAGTGCTCGATCGAGCGCCGGGTGATCTCGTCGACGAGCGTCGAGAGGCTCGTGCTCGCCTGCGGATCGGCGATTGTCGCGTCGGCGGTCATCTGGCCACCGACCGTAGGCGCGCGACGCGGCCTCGACCACGCACTCGTGCACAGCCCGGGTATGCATTCGTGCACAGTCGCGGGCCTCGCTTGGTCTCATGGACGCCAGCCCACCGCGGTCGGCACCACGGCGCTCGCGGTCCCTACTATCCGCAGCGGCCCAGATACCGAAAGCCGCTTTGGGCGCGGGCTCACTGCGTCACGATCGCGGCTCGGTCCCCCATAGCGCCAGTCCGCCTCATGTACCCGCTGCCGGCGATCTGCGTTCGATCAGGCGTCCTGCGGGTCCTGAAAGGCGCGCACCTCGATGCGGCCACCCAGTGCCTTCGACGCCTGCGTCGCCCACCGGACCGCGGCATCTTGGTCTGCGGCCTCGATCACCCAGAAGCCGCCGACGTACTCCGGCGCCTCAACGAACGGTCCGTCGACCACCACGGGCTCGCCGCTGGTGGCGTCGACGGTCTTGGCCGACGACGGCGGGTGCAGGCCCCCGGCGAAGCGAAACGCCCCGGACTTGTGTAGATCGGTGTTGAACTCCTCCACGGCGGCCAGCGCGGCCTCTAGTTCGGCCGGGTCCATCGACGCCATGGTCGGCTCCTCGGCCGAGTCGTGGGGCACGGTCAAGAAGAACTACATCACTTGTCGCTCCTTCTGGCGGGTGGTACGGGCCACGCTGTCAGCGGCCCCCTGATCACTTGGGCTTGGGTCTCCACTTGCCCGATGCCCTACTTGACTGCCGCGCTGGCCGAAACTCATCGGTCACGCTGCACTACCGGCGACGACGCGATGGCAGCATCCCTGTAGCCGATCCCTTAACGGGACACGCAGTCCTCTCGCTGTCGAACAGATCCGGGCATCGCTCGTGGGTGCCGGCAAGCTCTCGCACGGGACGAGCAGCGTAAGCGGTGCCGGCAGCGTCGCGCGCTGTCGCTTCGCGCGATAGGCGACAGCAGCGCGGACGGAGGACTGCCCCTACCGCAAGGCGACTGCCGGTTCAACTTGGCATCGGGGCGACTGGATTTGAACCAGCGACCGCTCGGCCCCCAGCCGAGTGCGCTACCAGTGAATCGCGGTGTCGCCGGGTTGCGTCCCACGCCTGTCCAGGCGTGTGGAGTTCGTTTGAGTTCCGCTGAGTTACGTGCAGATTGGGCCCTCGAATGGGACCCCGGCGACTACGGGACGCCGGCGAGGATCTCGCACCTTGACGCGTGGTCGTTCCCGGCCTCGCCGTCGCAGTCGTCAGGGCTACCGGCCCCGCCGTCGAGAAAGTCGTTCCTGGGTCCGCCCCTCACGAAGTCGGCACCGTCCCCGGCGTCGAGCGAGTCGTTGCCCCCTGCCGTCCCGACACTGGCATCACCGTTGAAATTCACGTTGTCCCCGAAGATCGTGTCGTCGCCGCCGCGGCCGCGGATGGAGTCGTTCCCGGCGAACGTGACGCTGGCGTCCGGCACGGAGCTATCGCCGTAGAGGAATTCGAACGGGTTGTCGCCGCCGATGATCGTGTCGTTGCCTGCGCCGATGGCAGGCCCACCATCTTCAGCATTGATGTTGTGGTCTCCGATCGCCACGATTCCGCCGTCGGCGCCCATGTCGAGAACGTCGTTGCCGCTTCCACTTGCACCCGCAACACCCTCGCTGTCGCCGATGAGGAAGTCGAAGCGACCCGGACCGCCCAAGATCACGTCGTTGCCCGCGCCCGTGGCAGTGCCTTCGAAGGGAGCGACCGAATCCCCGATCGGACCGTCGTCGCCGTCGCCGCCGTTCAGATAGTCGTTTCCGCCGCCCGTGGCGTCGCCGCCGCCGAGGGTGATGCTGTCACCCTGCATCCGCTCGTCGTCGCCGTCGCCGCCGAAGATCTCGTCGTTCCCGCCGCCCGTGGCGTTCCCGGAGTGGGTGCGCGAGTCGCCGGTGAGGTTGTCCGCGCCGTCGCCGCCGAAGAGCCGGTCGTTACCGCCGCCAACAACGTCCCCGCTTTCTGCGAAGACGTCACCGACGACAAGATCATCGTCAGCGCCGGCGTCCACCTGGTCGTTGCCCAGCCCGCCGACGAGTTGATCGGCTCCTGCAAGGCCGCAGATGAGGTCGTTGCCGCCCTGGCCGCCGATGACGTCGTCGGCGGCCGAGCCGACGATCACGTCGGCGCCCGCGGTGCCGTTGATCGTGCCCGAGCCGGTGATCGTCGCCTGCTTGCCGAAGCAGCGCGGCTGATCCGCCCCCGCCGACGCGGTGGACCCGGCAGCCAACGCCAGCGCCGCGGCTGCCGCGACGGCCCCCAGCCGGAACGAGCCTGCTGCTGTCTTGGTGGTGATGGGCATCGTGCCTCCTTGCGTATCGCTCATGTCCGAAGCATCCGCCCGGGTGAGCGCGCGCGCCATGGGCGGCCAGGGGCCAGCACCCTGACTGCGGGGAAGGTCAACCTTGCCCCGGGGCCATTGTGTAATATCGTCGCTCGCGCGCTGGCTGAACGGGCTTAGGCTTTGGCGCGTGCATCCGCAGATCGAGGTGATGTCCGGCGCTCGCAGCTGGCGCTTCTCGCTCGAGGCCGATCGGACGACCATCGGCAAGGCAGCGGAGAACGACGTCGCGCTCGAGCACGATCCGACCGCCAGTCACCTCCACGCCGTCCTCGAGCGGTTCCCGGCGGGCTGGTGTGTGACCGACCTCGGCTCCTCGAACGGCACGCGGGTCAACGGCGAGCGCATCTGGTCCTCGCATCGGCTGCGCCACGGTGACGAGATCCGGGTGGGCGAGACCCGCCTGATCTTCCGCGATCCCCTGAGCGCCGGCGGTACCGCGACCGAGGCCGAGGACGCCCCACCTGGGCTGACGGGGCGCGAAGGCGACGTCCTGGTCGCCCTCTGCCGCCCGCTGCTCGACCGCGACATGTTCACCGAGCCCGCCTCGACTCGCGCGATCGCCGACGAGCTCGTGATCACCCAGGCCGCCGTCAAGCAGCACCTCGCCAACCTCTACGACAAGTTCGGCGTCCCGGCCGGCGACTCGCACCGCCGTGCCCGGCTCGCCAACGAGGCGCTGCGGCGCGGCGCCGTGTCGCTGACGCAGCTGCGGGCGAGCGAGTCCGAAGAGGGCTAGGAGGAGCAGACCGGCTGGTAGTCCTGGTCCGGGACCAGCTCCTCCCACTCCGCTTCCGTCAGCTCCCGCCCCGCGATCCGGCACGCGTACTGCGACCACGCGTCCGGGCTCACCTCCCAGCGCTCCGCCTCACCGTTGTCGTGCAACACGAAGAGCCGGCGGCCGTCGGAGGAGAAGCGGGCAGACACGGCGCTGAAGCGCCCGGGGAGGGTTCCGAGCGCACGACGCGACTCGACATCCCAGAGGATCACGCCGCCGTCGTCGCTGCTCGTCGCGAGCATCCGTCCGTCGGGCGAGAACTCCGCGTTGAGCACCCAGCCCTCGTGGCCGGCCAGCGGAGCGCCGATCGGCTCGCGGCTGGACACGTCCCACAGCTGCGTGTAGCCCGCATCGCTGCTGACGGCGAGCAAGCTGCCGTCGGGCGAGAACCGGACCCAGCGATCGATATCGCCTGTGGGGTTCTCGAGGTGGTCCACGACCTCCAGCGAATCAGCGTCGCGCAGCTCAGTGTCGGCGTCCCTGAGCCCGATCGCCAGCAGCGCGCCGTCGGGGCTGAAGGACATGCTGATCGGGAAGCCGGGCAGCTCGCGTCCGCTCGACATCGCCGGTTTCCAGATCCAGGACCCGCAGGTTGCGGTCGAGATCCGCAACGCCGAGGCGGCCGCCGTCCGGTGAGAACGCCATCGCCTGCGCGGGCGCGCCGAGGCCGGGCAGCGGCGGCCGCACCCGCCGGCCGCTCGCCGCGTCGCGCAGCTCCGTGGTGCCGCTCTCGCCTGTGACGGCGATCGTCTCCCCGTCGGGGCTGAACTCGACCACCCAGACGGGCTCATCCTCGAGCCCCGGCAGGTCGGGCAGGCGACGCAGCGTGCGGGCGTCGTGCAGGCGGATGCCGCCGTCCGGGAGCCCGGCGGCAACCGTCTCGCCGGACGGGCTGACCGCGAGCGGCGGCGGGTAATCGAGCAACAGCCCGGATTTCTGGGACGGCTCCGCGAAAGGACGTGCGAGGCGACGATCGCCGGCGATATCCCAGACGATGATCCGGTCGTCCAACCCACCGGTGTAGAGCGTGCGCCCGTCCTCGTCGAGCGTGAAGGTGGGAACGGGGCCGGTATGGCCCGCCAGGGTCTCCCGAACCCGTCCCGACTCGACGTCCCAGACCAGCATCTTGCCGTCGTCGCTGCGGGTCATCAGGGTTCGGCCGTCCGGCGTGAACACGAGTCCGTGAACCCGGTCCTCGTGCCGGCCCTTCAGCGTCCGCAGCTCGCCCGAGCGGAGATCGAGGATGGAGACGCCTCCGTTCGGGGCGCCGAGGGCGACGCTGCGCCCGTCCGGCGAGAGCCCGCCGACGTAGCCGCCGACCGGGATCCGGCGCAGCACCTGCAGCGTTGCCGCGTCGACCACGAGGATGGAATCGGGCTGGATGAAGACCAGGCGGTCGCGCTGCGACGGTACCGTCGGGACTGCGCCCGCAAAGTAGCCGATGCGAACGGCGGGACCCAGGGGCTCGCCGGTGCGCGAGTCGTAGCGCCTCGGCGTACGCCGGCCCCGGTTCGAGCCCATTCGACTGCTGGATCACGACGAGGGTCCGCGAGTCGTCGGCGAAGCGGGCCTCGACGAATGTCTCCAGCTCCGGGTCGCCTGGATAGGCGCCGACGTCGATCTCGCGGACTGTCTCGCCGGTGGAGACATCGATGAGTTTCACGCTCTGGCGGCCGGCGACCGCGAGCAGCCTGCCGTCTGGCGAGAACTCGAGCCCGCCACTGGCCTGCAGGGGCGGGCCGATGGGCTCACGCGTCCGGGTGTCGAAAAGGACGACCTTTCCGTTGAACCCCGCGGCCGCGAGGACCTTGTCGTCGGGGCTGAGGGCCAGCGCCGCGAGTCCGAAGAAGTCTCCTTCGATCACCCCGATCGCGGCTGGGCGCCGTACCAAGGCCGAGAGCAGGTAGCCACGGGTGGCAACGGAGTCATCGAGCGTGCGCCCCGCCTGTGCGAGCAGGAGGCTGCGCTCCAAGCGTTCGTCGAGAAGCGCTTGGGCGCCGAGGCGCTGCGCGTCGGCGGTGCGGGCTGAGTCGCGCGCCTGGTCGCTTTGGCGCAGCGCGAGCACCCCGGCGATCACGGCGGCGACGAGCAGGACGCCGACGCCGCCGAGCAGCATCCGCAATCGCCGGTTGGCGCGGAGCTGCGCGCGGCGTTCGCGCTCCGACTCCGCGACGCTCGCGTCCAGGAATGCGCGCTCGGTGGCATTCAGCGCGTCCGGGTGCGACTGCGCCCATTCCACCGCCGCGTCGAGCCTCGTGCCGCGATAGAGATCGCCGGCCTCCCGGCTCCCCGCCTCCCAGCGACGGGCCGCGTCGCCCAGCTCGCGGTGCAGGCGGATACCGGCGCGGTCCTCCTCCAGCCAGGTGCGCAGCGTCGGCCACTCACGGATCAGGACCTCGTGGGCGACCTCCGCCGTTCCCTCGCCGAGCGTCACGAGCCTCGCCTCCGCCAGCCGGTCGAGCAGCGCCTGGACCTCCTCCGGGGCGGCTCCCTCGGGAACCAGCTCCTCGACCGCGACGCGGCGCCGCGTGTCCTCGATCCCCTCGCCCAGCTCCGTCAGGCGCAGGAAGAGGTTGCGCATCAGCGCCTGGCGATCGGGCGGCACCGCCTCCACGACCGAGTCGGCGGTCTGCGCGAGCGCCGACGCGACGCCGCCGCTGGCGCGGTATCCCTCGACCGTGAGGGTCCGTCCGTCGCGCTGTTCCCAGGTCACGCGCAGCGCATGGGAGAGCAGCGGCAGGGCGCCAGGCTCGCGCGCGACGTCGCGCAGGATCAGCTCCACGAGGCCCGGCTCGAGTCGAAGGCCGGCCACCCGTGCGGGCTCGGTGATCGCGCGCTCGAGCTCGTCGTCGCCCATCGCCCCGAGCAGGACCTGGTTGTCTGCGACCGCTCGCGCGAGCTCCGGGTGGTCCCCCAAGCCTTCCGTACAGGTCGGCGCGGACGCCGATCGCGACCGGAGACGAGAGCGCGAGCAGGCCGTCGATGAAGGCGTCGCGGCGCGCCGGGTCCTCACACAGCGTGTAGAGCTCCTCGAACTGATCGACGACGACCAGCTCGCGCGGGTCGTCGGCCACCTCGAGCCGCGCCTCGGCGTCGGGCGTCAGGATCCGGGCCCGTTCAACGCCACCGACCTCGCCCGCCAGCACGGCGCCGACCACGCCGGCGCGCAGCACCGAGGACTTGCCGCTCCCCGAGGCGCCGGTCACGGCCAGCAGCCGGCCGGGCGCCAGGCGCGCGAGGATCTCCTCGACGACCTCCTCGCGCCCGAAGAAGAACCGCCTGTCGTCGGGCTCGAAGGCGAGCAGACCGCGATACGGGGACTCGCCGGCGGGCAGCGGCGCGCTGATCCCCGGTCCCTTGAGGGCGTGGATCCTCTCCGGCGCGCCGAGTCCGCGCAAGCGGTGCGGACCGAGGTCGACCAGCTCGCAGCCGGCCGGGAGGTGTCGGGCCACGAGCGCGGCCGTCGCGGCGGAGACGAAGACCTGGCCGCCGTCCGCCTGTCCGCGCAGCCGGGCCGCGAGGTTGAGGGTCGGCCCGAAGTAGTCGGCGTCGCGGCGCTCGGCCTCGCCCGTGTGCAGCCCGAAGCGGACCGCGAGACGTAGCCCGGCGGGCCACTGCTCCTCTTGCAGGGCGTGGGTGGCGGCAACCGCGGCGTCGAGCGCCTGAGGCGCCGACTCGAACACCGAGACCGTCGAGTCGCCTTCGCCCATGGACTTGAGGAACCGACCGCCGCGCGCCTCGACGTGCTCGGCGATGATCTCGTCGTGGCGGACGAGCGCCTCGGCCATCGCCGCGGGATCGCTCTCCCAAAGCGCCGTCGAGCCCTCGATGTCGGATAGGCAGAACGTCATCGCGCCGGTCGGCAGTGCGGCGCCCCAGCCGCTCCGGAGGCTCTGCACGAGCTCGCCGGGCGTCGCCGGGCGGCGCGCGGGATCGGTGGCCAGGCCGACGCGCAGCGCGGCCTCGAGCTGTTCGGCTTGCGCGGATTCGATGCCGGCCCACGACGGCAGTACGCCCGATGGGGCCGACCCGCTCAGCAGCGCGAACGCGGTGGCCGCAAGCGAATACACGTCGCTGGCGCGCGACGGCATCCCATCGGCGGCGAGCTCGGGCGCGCGAAAGCCCGGCGTGCCGATGCGGGGGCGCGCCGCGCCGGGCGCCGAGGACATGCCGAAATCGACGAGCTTCACGCGCCCGCCCTTGGTCAGGATCAGGTTCGCCGGCTTGACGTCGCCGTGGATGACCGGCGGGTCCTGGGAGTGCAGGTGCGTGAGGGCCTCGGCCGCCTGGGCCAGGTAGGCGAGCACGCTCGACGGCGCCAGACCGGGTCGGCCCCGCTCGCGCAGCAGGGTGGCGAGGTCGGTGCCGTCCACCCAATCCATCGCCATCACGTACCGCTCGCCGTCGAAGAAGTCCTCCCGCACCAGCGGCAGCGCCGGATGGGGCGGGATCGCAAGCAGGGTCCGCGCCTCGTTGAGCAGCTCCTCTCGCACGCGGTCGTCGCGGACCTCGCGAATCTTCAGCGCGACGACTCGGTCGTGCTGGCGGTCGAGCGCCTTGACGACGCGCCCCTCGCCGCCGACGCCCAGCGTCCCCAGCAGCTCGTATCGCCCCTTGATCAGCGGTGCCGCGGACGTCGCGAGGTTTTCACCCGAGCCCACGGCGACATCATCTGCGCTGGCGCCCGTTCACGCAATGGGCCCGCGGGCAAGATTGACCTTACCTCCGGTCAGCGCGCTGGCCCCTGAGCGCCCATGGCGCGCGCGCTCACCCGAGCGGATGCTTCGGACATGAGCGATCCACAGGAGGTTCTGAGATGCGAGATGCGCCGGAGCGAGGCTTGGGGCAGTGGCCCTGGCCGCGCTCGTGATCGGCCTCGCGGCCTGCGGCGGCGATGACGGTGACGAGACCACGGCGCATGAAGCGGCGAACGGGGAGCGCGCGGTCGGGTGCCGTGGACCTCAGCCGATACCTCATGCGGAATGACGAGGAGCCCGGGTTCCGTCCGGAGGCGGCTCCCGGAGCGACGCCTTCATCGCGCGAGACCATCACGGGCGTCAAGGCGTTCGCGACGGAGATGCACCTGACGCCGGCCGACGCGCGGCGACTTCGCCGCGAGGGGTTCATCTCGTTCACCGTCCAGCCGATCCGCGGCCCGCGCGCGGCCGGCATCACGAACGTCGCCCTGTACGAAACCCCGGAAGGCGCCCAGCACAGCCTGGCGCACGAGTTGCGCCCGGACGTCATCCGCGCGCTTGGCCCCGTCGAGAACCTCCGATTCTTTCCCGTCCCGGGCATTCCTGGCGCGCGCGGCTGGACCGCGTCCCTGCCCGGCGAGCCGGCGAGCCGCGACGTCGGCAACCTCTTCTGGGTGCAGGGCCGGTGCATGCTCGTCCTCGGAAACCAGGGCCCCGGTCCCTTCGTCGGCCCATTGTCGACGGGCGCGCGGGCGATCTTCGAGCGCACCAATCGGCAATGCCCGTGCAACGGCCCGGGTGACGGAGACCGGAGTCAGAGATGACGGGCGATGCGTAGGCAACTCGCCGTGCCGCTAGCCATCGGCGCCGCGTTCCTCGTCCTCGCCGTCGCCGGCTGCGGACGACGACGAGGACGGCGGGACCGGGGAGTCCCCGGCCCAGGCGCCCCAGGCCGAGCAGGACTCTGCCTCGTCAGACGCCGATGCGGCCGTCCTCTGGCCCGCCCCGCCGGATCCCCTGGAGCGGACAGTCGCCGCCGGCTTGGAGCCCGAGCGAAAAGAGCACCTGACCTATCACGTCCACGCGCATCTGGACGTCTTCATCGATGGCGAGCCGATCGCGGTGCCAGCGGGAATCGGGATCGAGATCGACGACCCGGAGGTTCAACGGTTCGAGGATCCTGACGGCTCGGTCGGCTACGGCGGCATCAGGCAGTGTCGCAAGCCTTGCATCTCGCCCCTCCACACTCATGACGGGACCGGCATCATCCACACCGAGTCGGCGAGCCCAGAGCCGAACAGGCTCGGCCAGTTCTTCAGCGAGTGGGGCGTGCGTCTCAGCGACTCCTGCGTCGGGGAGTACTGCAGCCCCGAGCCGATCGCGTTCTACGTCGACGGCAAGCCCTACAAGGAAGACCCGCGCGCGATCGAGCTGACCGGCGGCAAGGAGATCGCGATCGTGATCGGGACCCCGCCCCCGCAGATCCCGAAGACGGCGGATTTCTCGAGCGCATAGCGGCGATCGTCTCCGA
>CAVWWH010000010.1:0-254756 GCA_963758665.1 uncultured Solirubrobacterales bacterium
CCTCGGCACCCGCCGCGTCGATGGCGAGGAGTTCGGGCGAGTAGCCGCCCGCCGTCACCGCGGTGATCCCGCGGCGGATCGGCGTTCAGCACGTCGAACGTGCCCCTGCGAGACCGTGCCGCGAGGTGCGAGGCCGGTGGTGACCAGCAGTCGAGGCCGCCGTTGACCGTCAGCCGCAGATCGTTCTCGACGATCGACTGGCCATGCCCTGGCGACTCGAGATAGACGTTCGGGATTCCGCTCTCGATCGCGGCGACCTGCGAGAGGCTGACCGTGGTGACCGTCCCGGCCGTCTGCGCCTCGGCTTGGTCGACGTGGCGGTGATCGAGCGGACCACGTCGGTGGCCGTGCCGAGCGTCCTGCGTCGCCTGCCTGAACACCTGCACGATGGTCACGTCGGCACCGACCGCGACCGACGGGAACGCGGGCCAGAGCGTAACGCGTGTCGGCGCCGAGCGGCACGCCGTCGCGGCGGATCGGGCTCAGGTCGTCGACGGTGCCGCCGAACGTCAGCGCCCGGGCCTCGCCCCATTCGAGCGTCGCCGTCTCGCCCGGGAACCCGCGCTGCTTGAACGCGTCGGCGAGCGAGTGGAACATCGCGCGTCCGGAGCGGTCCTCGACCTGCAGCGCGGGCGCCGGCTCGTTGGTCGACCTTGACCTCGGGAGCGCGTGCGCGATCGCTCTCGGTCTGCTGTCCTCGGCGCGCGCCTCCTCGGCGGGCACCGAAGGGGTGCTTTCCTCGGACATGTCGTCCTCCTCTGGTTGTGGTTGGTGCGGCGCGGTACTCGACCGTCGCCGCGGGATAAGCGGGGTTGCTGACGATGGAGACGTCGCGAAGCTCGGAGATCGGCTCGACGTGGCGGGTGTCGCCGTCCCAGCGGTCCTTGCCGACGACCATCTGCCAGCTAGCCGGCGCGCAGGTCGCCGCGCTCGATCGCCTCGAGCAGGTCGGCGCGGGACTCGGGCGGGGTGACCGCCCAGTGCAGGCCGTCGCGAGCGCTCCTCGAGCTCGAGCGTCTTCGGGAAGCGGCCGATCGGAACGCCGGCGTGGTCGACGCGGGCGATCAGCTCGTCGAGGTTGGCGCTGCGCAGGGCGCCGGCGGTCGATCACCTCCTTCCAGCCGCCCATGTCGCGGCTACTCGACCCCGTAGGGGACGACGCCGCGGATCTTGCGGCCCTCGGTGGCGATCTCGAAGTGGCGGGTCTCGACCGCGCCGGCGGTTGGTCTAGCTGCTGGCATTGGCGATCATCGCCTCCACGTTGCGTTGGTGTTCCGTTGCCGTTGGTCGGTCGGCCGATCGGCGCGCCGCGCTCTCGGCGGCAGGTCTTCGAGCCGCCGGACCTCGTCGCGGTCATCCAGCCGGTGACCGGGTCGAGCGCGCGGCGCGTAGACCTCGCGCGCGGGTGTCGGCGTCGGCGCGCAGCAGGCCGTCGAGCTCGAACGGACGAACTGCTGCTGGAAGGTCGAGATCGCGGTCGCCGGAGATCGCCAGCTCGATCCGGCGCAGCCAGGGCGTGAGGCAGTAGCGGACGAAGTCGATCGACTCCTGCTCGACGTTGCGAGTAGGTCATGCGAGTCGCCGGTCGGCGCGCCGAGCATGTGCGGCGGGGATGCGGAACACCCGCGCGATCTCCTGGGCGGCGAGGCGGCGCTGCTCGACGAACTGCGCGTCGTCGAGCTTGCTCGGCGATCGGCGTGGTATTCGGCCTCGCCCTCGATCACCAGGATGCCGTGCGGCCGCGACTCGGCCTTGAGCTTTTCCTTGGTCCGGTTCTGGTCGGCGAACGCGGCGCCCTCGCCGAGCCGCAGGACGCCGGCGGGCCGGGCGGTGCCGCCCGCGGCGCCGGTGTCGAAGTAGCGAGAGCGCGTGCTTGACCAGCTCGTCGGAGAGGCCGAGCACGCGGCTTGCCTGCGAGACGGCGGAGAGGCCGACGAGGCCGTCCACGGTGAGGCCCTTGACGTGGACGACGTCGGCCTCGGTGAGCAGCTGCTGCGGGCCCCGCGTGTAGGGCGGCGAGTAGCGGAAGCGCAGCTGACCGCCCTGAAGCTCGGGGCGGACCCGGTCGGGGTGCAGGAGGCCGAGCTGGACGATCTCGCCGCCTGAGCGGTACTTCGCGAGGTAGGCGTTGCCGCAGATCGCCAGGTGGGTCATCAGCGAGGAGACGAGGTCGGCCTGCGTGGTCGCCGGGGCCGGGTGCTCGAGCAGGTCGTACAGCGCCCCGGAGTCGACCCGCTCGCGGCCGTCGGCGGCCTTGCGGTAGACGTGAAGCGGCAGGCTCGAGGCGGCGTCGGCGAGCACCCGCACCGCCGCCCAGACGTCGGCGATCGCGAGCGCCTGGGTCGGGGAGATCGGCGAGGACGCGTAGCGCGCTCAGCAGCGGCAGCTCGTTCTCGGCCGGGGGCAGGGACCGGGACTCGGTGCGCGTCTGGTGATGTCGTCGCCGCGGAGATAGCGGAGGAGGCCCATCGGGGGCGTCCCTTCGTTGGTGCTTCTCCGCGGCCCCTGGCGTGACCGCTATGGAGCTAGTCGGCTGACCGCCGGCGGCGCCGTCACCTCGCAAGGATAGACCAGCGCCTGGTCGCTGCCAGTCGCGCGTTACCCCGGGGTAACGCTGAACCGACGCCGAACGCCAGCTGCGGGAGGTGTTGAAGGGCAAGCCGGGGCCGAAGGTGGGGAATTCGGTTGGTAATACCCACCGAATAGAGAAGGGCAAGGGCTACCGCTCGGCCACCCTCACCCGCCTTCACCGCGACCACCCCGAGCTCTATGAGCGGGTTCTGGACGGTGAGCTGTCGCCAAGTGCGCGCCAGTTGCGCGCCAGTGAGCGCCAGTTTAGGCGCCCCGAGACGACCCCAGGCGACCACATAAATGGGCTTGTTCAAGCGACATACGGCGCTTAGGCAAGCGGGGTGGGACAAGTCTCTCCTCCCTGTACCCGAGACGCCCGGCAATGTGCCGGGCGTTTCGATTTCGGGCTTGTGATCGGTTTGCACGCTTCACGGCCGCTGGAGTTTCATGTTCGGCTCGGAGTTCCTCATGCCGAGACCCAGGGCGCCCTCGCAATGATTGAGGGCGCCCCGGGCCGGGCGTAAGGAACTCAGCGAGGTTTAGTCGACCAGCGAGAACGTTGCACGGTGCCGCGCTCCGAGACCACGAGCTTGCCCGCGACGCCCGCGAAGTCGTCGGTGCCGCCGGTGACGTTGAGGCGGCGGTCCCCAAAGCCGAAGTTGCCGTTGATCCGCAGGTCGCCGAAGCCGCCGACCTCACCGTTCAGGTGAACGAGGACCTTGCACTTGAACTTGCGATTCGGCCGCGGACGCAGCCGCCCTTATCGCGCCCGATCCGGTTACTCGGGTTGTCGATCTGGAAGAGGTGCTCTCTGAACCGGAAGCCGTCGTCGGTCTCGTGCGACTGGACGGTCTCCGAGATAACCGCGAAGTGCGAATCGAACGAAGCGGATGCCGGAAGCACGACGGTCGCGAACGTCGCGATGGCCGCGACCCCGGCGATGAGCATTCTGCGCATCGATGCTCCTCTCTTCTCCGATGACGCCGCGGACCCCTCGACGGGTGTCTCCGCTGGCGGGGCCGAGCCTATCCCGCGCAACCTCGCGGGTCAACCCCTAGCCGGGGCGGCTGCTGGCGTCCTGGCGCAGCCGCCGGGCCCAGGCGGGGCACCTTACCGCCGGTCATGACCGAAGCCCGCCGCTGGGAGATACTGCGCGGCGATGTCGCAGGAGAAGTTGAGATCGTGCGGCGAAGCCTTCGAGGCCGGTCTGCCGCCGGCCAAGGCCCGACTTCGAGACGATCAACGCCGTCTACAGCCCGGATCACGAGTTTCTCCTCGCTGATCCAGCGGATCGAGGGCGGGGTCGCCGAGGGTGGACGGGGCTTCCGCGATTGGCTTGCCGAGCTCGACGAGTACTGGGACCGGTGGAGATCAAGCTTGGGAAAGGTGCGAAGGTATCGACGCCGACCCGAGTCTTGGTCGACACGGTGTTCACCGGCCTCAGCAAGCGCGGCCGTGTGCCGGTGAAGCACGCGAGCACGGCGCTCGTCAGCGTCCGTGACGGCAAGGTCGCCCGGACCGAGCTCTACAGCTCGGCCGAGCAAGCCATCGAGGCCGCGGGTTGAGTGGCGAAGGTCGCTTGAGCTCCGGCTTCCGGTACTCAGACGACACTCGTCGACTTCCGGGTAGCCGCTCCATCTATCGGACCTTCGTGTAGGTCAGGTCGAAGTCGGTCCTCCACGTCTTTCCATCATCGGCCGTCTCCCAGCGACCGGTGATCGTCTTCGCGTCCGCCGAGAACGTGCCTGTGAACCGCTGGGAGAAGGGTTGGCCGTTGCGCCACAGTTTCCATACGCCGTCGGCAAGGCTCATCTCGTAGACGCGCTGGACGTCTCGCTCGTCGGAGTAGAGCTGTAGTAGGTGTCGTTCGTTCGGTCGCAGCCGATCACCGCGACTCCGTCGGGGGCCTCGGACATTTCAACGTGCCAGCGCTCGATCAGCAGGGGTGCCCCCTCGAGCCATTCGAGCAGACCTCCTCCGCCCGGCCACGGCGGCCCTTCCGGGGGCGTGGCCTTCATCGTCCATTCCCCGACCAGCGCTTCCAGGCGCTCCCGTGCTGTGTCGGGTGGACTGGCTCATCGCTGCGCTACGCCTCCTCTCGTTTCGGTGAAGCGAGCCAGTGGTCGACGTCGTCTACCTCGTGAAACACAAGCCAGGGCTTCCATTTGGCCTCGTCCTGCCCACAGCGAGAAGCTGTGGATGGCGGTGCGGTGAGCGGAAAAACCTAGTCGGTTGGAAAGCGGATAGTTCCAGAGACTGCCGAGGCCCGACCGAGCAAAGCGAAGATGCCAGCGCAGCTCGAAGCACGTCGACCGCGCCCACCCCGAGGTCACGCTCGGTGGGATCGGGAAGCGGGCCACGGTGATCGGCGACGAGGCCGAGCGCCAGTGGCTGTGGACGCTCGCCGACCGCGTCTTCGCGCCCTACGCCACCTACCGTCGCGACGCGGCGAAGGCGAACCGGAGGATTCCAATCGTCCAGCTCGAGCCGCGCAAGCCGGGCCGACCGTTCCGATCAACGGCGAGTTTGCCTCGTGAGGGTGGGAAACTGGCGTTCGGTCTTCCCCGCTCCGCGGAGGGGGCCGCGGGATACTACGTCGACGATGTCGCAGGAGAACGTGGAGCGGGTCAGGCTGGCCTTCGACGCACTCTCGGAGGGCGACTTCGAGGCCGCCCTCGAGCACATCGACCCGAGCTTCGAGGTCAACGACCGGGTCGCGCCGGAGGCCAACCCGACCGAGCGAGGCCCCGGCGCCCTGGTTACGAATCTGGGCGGGGGTAACGGACGCCTTCGGCGGACTCAAATGGGAAGCGCAAGAGATCGTCGACCTCGAAGATCGGGTGCTGGTCCGCGTGCGGATGACCGCGCGGGGCAAGCACAGCGCGCTGCCGATCGACGAGGAGGTCGGCCACGTCTACACGATCGAGGACGGCAAGGCCGTGAAGCTCGACATCTTCCGGACCTGGGCCGAGGCGCTCGAGGCCGCGGGCCCGCCGGGTTAGCGCTCAGGTCAGGGCCTCGCCCGGTGCGATACTCGCGCCGGATGCCGAGCGAGAAGATCGAGGTCGTCAAGCGGGCGTTCGAAGCGTGGGAACGAGGGGAGGTCGGCGACGTCCTCGGCCTCATGGCCGACGACCTGGTCACCTATCGGGCTGACCCGGACGGCGCGACCTACCACGGCAAGGAGGGCTTCTTCGAGGCGCTGGCGGAGTGGACCGAGGGGTTTTCGGAGTGGTCCGTGGAACCCGAGGAGTTCCGCGAGGCCGGTGGTTGCGTGATCGCCCGGGTTCGCCAGCGGATCCGGGGCCAGGCGAGCGGGATCGCGATCGAGGAGGACTTCTGGTTCGTCTTTGAGGTGCGCGGGGGAACGGTCGCGAAGTTGAGCTTCTACATCAGGGAGCACGAGGCCCTGAAGGCCGCGGGCGCGCCGGGGTAGTGGCGCCCCGGCCACGGTAGGGCAGGCACGTCGGCCGGTACCGTCCGCCGCATGAGCCGGCAAGCGGATCGACGCCCTGCTCGCCGAGCGCGGGCTCGCCTCCTCGCGGACCAGCGCGGCGGAGTCGGTGCGCGCCGGCCGGGTGCGGGTCGGCAACGACGGGCCGCTGGCGCTGAAGCCGAGCCAGCTCGTCGCCGGAGGACGCCGAGCTGCTCGTCGACGAGGCGCCGCCGGTTCGTCTCGCGCGGCGGGATCAAGCTCGACAACGCGCTCGACGCGCTCGGGATCGACGTCGCCGGGCCTCGACTGCCTCGACGTCGGCGCCTCGACCGGCGGCTTCACCGACTGCCTGCTCGCAGCGCGGCGCCGCGCGGGTGATCGCGCTCGACGTCGCCCACGGGCAGCTCGACTGGCGGCTTGCGAAACGATCCGCGGGTGACCGTGATCGAGCGCCTCAACGCCCGCGACCTCGAGCCCGGCCGAGCTGCCCTTCCGGCCCGCCCTGGCGACGATCGACGTCTCCTTCATCTCGCTGGCCAAGGTGCTGCCGGCGGTCGCCGCGCTGCCTGGCCCCCGACGGCGAGGTGCTGGCGATGGTCAAGCCGCAGTTCGAGCTCGGCCGCGGGCGGGTCAGCGGGCGGCGTCGTCCGCGACCCGCCGACCGCCGCGAGGCGCTCCGTCGCGTCGCCGGCGCCGCCGCCGAGCGCCGGCCTCGCGGTGCGCGGCTTCGCCTCCTCGGGCCTGCCGGGGCCGAAGGGCAACCGCGAGACCTTCATCTGGTGCGGCGCTCGACGGCGAGCCGCGTCGCCGACCTCGAGGCCGCGATCGCCGAGGTCGAGCCGTGAGCGACGACGTCGAGCCACGGCGGATCCGGACGTGGTCGTCCTCACCCACACCCAGCCGGAGCAGACGGCGGCGGCGCTCGCCGAGCGCCGTCGCGGCCGCGACGGCCGCGGGCTGCCGGCTGCTACGCGACCGACGACGAGCGCGCCAAGCACGGCGACGCCGGCAGCCGGGCTCGAGCCGCTCGTCGGCGCTGCGACGGCGCAGCCGGACCTCTGCCTGGTGCTCGGCGGCGACGGCACGATCCTCAAGGCGCTGCGCGCCTACGGCGAGCACGCGAGCGTGCCCGTGTTCGCGGTCAACTTCGGGACCGTCGGCTTCCTCGCCGCGGTCGAGCGCGACCAGCTCGCGGACGGGCTGCGGCGCGCGTTCGCCGGCGAGTTCGAGGTGATGTCGACTGCCGGGCCTCGAGGCGACCGTGGAGGCGCGGCCGCCGATGGCGCTCAACGACGTCTCGCTGATCCGCCGGCCCGCACAGCCGGGTGGCCGAGCTCGCGCTACCGGCTCGGCGGCAAGGAGGTCGGCCACGTGCGCTGCGACGGGCTGGTCGCCGCCACCCCCGCCGGCTCGACCGGCTACAACCTCGCCAACCAGGGCCCGATCCTGGCCTGGGGGGTGGAGGGCTACGTGGTCAGCTTCATCGCGCCGCACACGCTGACCGCGCGGCCGCTGGTCGTCGCGCCCGACGACGTGCTCTCGGTCACCAACGCCGGCCGGCCGCGAGCCGGTCGACGTCGTCCTCGACGGCGAGCACGTCGGCGAGCTCGCCAGCGGCGGCGGAGATGGAGGTCCGCTTCCGCGACGGCGTCGGCCGCCTGGCCCAGCTGCCCGGCGCGAACTTCTACCGGCGGATCCGCGAGAAGTTCGGGCGCGCTGCGCTCACTAACGTTAGGTGCGCCATGGAGCGCAAGTGGTGGACCCTGCTGGCCGTCTGCGTCGCGACGTTCATGCTGCTGCTCGACGTCACGATCGTCAACGTCGCGCTGCCCGACATCCAGCGCGACCTCGACGCCAGCTTCTCGAGCCTGCAGTGGGTGGTCGACGCCTACGCGCTGACGCTGGCCTCGTTCCTGCTCGTCGCCGGCTCGCTCGGCGACCGGCTCGGCCGCCGGCGGGTGTTCACGCTTCGGCTTCGCGCTCTTCACCGTCGCCTCGTTCGCCTGCGGCCTCGCCGGCGACCCGACCGTGCTCAACTTCGCCCGCGGCTTCCAGGGAGTCGGCGGCGGCGGCGATGTTCGCGACCTCGCTGGCGCTGATCGCCCAGGAGTTCGAGGGCCGCGAGCGCGCCAACGCGATCGGGGTCTGGGGCGCGACGGTCGGCGGCGCGGTGGCGATCGGCCCGCTGCTCGGCGGCGTGATCACCGAGGGCCTCGGCTGGGAGTGGATCTTCTTCGTCAACGTCCCGATCGGGATCGGCGCGATCGTGCTCACCGAGGCGCAAGCTCGCCAACGTCAAGGCGACCGACCCGCAGCCGATCGACTGGCCGGGGCTGGTCACCTTCTCGCGCGGCCTCTTCCTGCTCATCTTCGGGCTGATCCGCGGCAACCCCGAGGGCTGGGGGAGCACCGCGATCGTCGCCTCGCTCGGCGGCGCCGTCGTCCTGCTGCTCGCCTTCGTGGTGATCGAGGCGCGGCGCGAGAACGCGATGCTCGACCTCGTCGCTGTTCCGAAAGCCTTCCTTCACCGGCGTCTCGATCGTCGCCTTCACGCCTCTCGGCCGGGATGTTCGCGATGTTCCTCTACCTGACCCTCTACATCCAGGGCGTGCTCGGCTACTCGCCGCTGGAGGCCGGCCTGCGCTTCCTGCCGCTGACCGTGCTCTCGTTCGTCGTCGCGCCGATCTCGGGGCGCCTGCTCGGCCGCGTCCCGGCGCGGGCGATGATGGGGACCGGGCTGATCCTGGTCGGGCTCGGGCTGATGCTGATGCACGGGATCGAAGGTCGGCGACGACTGGACGACCTGCTCGCCGGCTCCGTGGTCGCCGGGATCGGGATCGGGATGACCAACCCGGGGATCGCCTCGGTCGCGATCGGGGTCGTCGACGCGGCGCGCGCCGGGATGGCGTCGGGGATCAACAGCACCTTCCGCCAGGTCGGGATCGCGACCGGGACCGCAGCGCTCGGGGCGATCTTCCAGTCACGGGTCGAGTCGAAGCTCGGCGAGCTGCTGCCGAACGCGCCGCCGGCGTTCGGCGAGGCCGTCTCCTCGGGGGCCGCGCAGAACGCGATCCCGTCGCTGCCGCCACAGCTTCAGGCACAGGCGGCCGACGCCGCGAACCAGGCCTTCGTCAGCGGGCTGAACGAGATCCTCCTGGTCGGCGCGGCGACCGCGCTGCGTCGGCGGGATCGCTTCCTGGCTGCTGGTCCGCAGCCGAGACCTGGTCGGCCAGCCCGCCGGCGCGCCCGCCGAGGCGCAGCCGGCGAGGCCGAGCCGGCGCCCGCCGCCTGAGCGCGACCGCCCTCCGGGGCGGATCCGTCGGAGGCCGCCGCTAAAACGGACGCCTGATGCTCAACGAGCTGCGAATCGAGAACCTGCTGCTGATCGAGCGCGCGGAGCTTCGCCTCGAGGGCGGGCTGAACGCGATCACCGGCGAGACCGGCGCGGGGAAGACGGTGCTCGCGCACTCGCTCGACCTGTTGATGGGCGGGCGGGCGCGGCCGCAGATCGTCCGCCCGGGCGCCGAGGAGGCGTGGGTCGAGGGGGTCTTCGCGCTGCCCGCAGGGGCTGCTCGACGATCCCGAGCTGGCAGAGATCGCCGCGCGGCTGCCCGCCGACGCCGAGGAGATCGTGCTCGGGCGGCGGGTCGGCGCCTCGGGGCGGACCAGCGCCTTCATCGGCGGGCGCTCGGCCTCGGCCGCCGAGCTGCGCGCTGCTGGGCTCGCGGCTGCTCGCGCTTCTACGGCCAGCACGAGCACCGGCGCCTGACCCTGGCCTCGGCGCAGCTCGAGATCCTCGACGGGTTCGCCGGCGAGCCGCAGCTCGAGCTCCGAGCGCGCTACCGCGCGGCGCACGCGGAGGCGAGCGGCCTCGCCGCGCGAGCTCGCCGACCTGCGCGAGCGAGAGGGCTCGCGGGAGCGCGACCTCGACCTGATGCGGTTCGAGCTCGCCGAGATCGAGGCCGCCGCGCCCGACTCCGCCGAGGAGGCCGAGCTGGAGGCCGAGGCCGCCCTGCTGCGCAACGCCGAGGGCCTGCGCACCGCGGCCGCTCGGGCGCTGGCCGCGGTCAGCGGCGAGGCCGAGGACGGCGGCGGAGCGCGCGCCGCGCTCGCGGAGGCCGACGCCGGGCTGGCGGCGGTCGACGGAGTCGATCCGGAGCTCGACGGCCTCGCCGAGCGCTTGCGATCAGCCGCGCTCGAGCTCGAGGACTCGGCGAGCGGGCTGCGCGCCTACCTCGACCGGGTCGAGGCCGAGCCCGGGCGGCTGGAGGCGGTCGAGGAGCGCCTCGACGCGCTCGAGCGGCTGCAGCGAAAGCACGGCGGCTCGATCGAGGCGGTGCTCGCCCACGCGCAGCGCTGCCGCGCCGAGATCGCGCGGCTCGAGCACGCCGACGAGGCCGCCGAGGAGCTGGCCGCGCGGATCGCCGAGGCGGAGGCCAAGCGCGGGCGGCTGGGCGGCGAGCTGAGCCGGGCCCGCCGGCTCGCCGGCGAGCGGCTCTCGGAGCGCGTCGCGGCCGAGCTCGCGGAGCTTGGCGATGGACGGGGCGCGGCTCGAGGTCGCGCTGGAGCCGCACTCCGACGGCTTCGGGCCGAACGGCGCCGAGACCGTCGAGCTGCTGGTGGCGACCAACCCGGGCCTGCCGACCTCGCCGCTCAAGGACGCGGCCTCGGGCGGCGAGCTGTCGCGGATCATGCTCGCGCTCTGCGGGCTCGCGAGCGCGGACCCGGAGCGCACCCTCGTCTTCGACGAGATCGACGCCGGGATCGGCGGCAACACCGCTCGCGCGGTCGGCGAGCGGCTGCGGCGCCTTGCCGAGGGGCGCCAGGTCCTCTGCATCACCCACCTGCCGCAGGTGGCGTCGCTGGCGACGACCCACTTCCGGATCTCCAAGCATGTCGCCGACGGCGAGACCCGGGCGACCGTCGAACGGGTCGGCGGCGACGAGCTGGTCGCCGAGATCGTCCGCATGCTCGGCGCCGAGCGCGGCGATGCGGCGGCCAGCCGCCACGCCAAGCAGCTGCTGAAGGCCGCCTGAGCGGCGGGCTGGCCGCGGTTGCCCGCCAAGCGCCGGCCTTTTCCGCATAATCGGCGCATGGCTCTGCGTAGCCGGGCCCGCGCGCTGCTGCGCGGGCCCGAGATCCAGCTGCGGCCGGCCGAGACGCCGACGATCGCCGGTCGAGCGCGGCTCGGTCGCAAGACCAAGAATCTGGTCAAGCGGCTGCGGCCCGGCGACATCGCGGTCATCGACCACGCCGACCTCGACCGGATCGCCGCCGAGGACCTCGCCGCCAGCGGGGTCGCGGCGGTGATCAACGTCGCCCCGTCGTCGACCGGCCGCTATCCCAACCCCGGGCCGCTGATGCTCGCGCGGGCGGGCGTCGTGCTCCTCGACGCCCCGTCGGCGCCGCTCTTCGAGGAGCTCTCCGACGGCGCCGAGCTGGTCGTCCAGGGTGCCGAGGTGCGCTCCAACGGCGCCCTGCTGGCGACCGGGCGCGTGATCGACCTGGCGACCGCGGGCGCGCAGATCGAGCGCCAGCGCGAGCGGATCAACGAGGCGCTCTCCGACTTCGCCGAGAACACGATCGACCACGTCGAGAAGGAGGGCGAGCTGCTGGTCGGGAGAATCGACTTCCCGCAGGTGCGGACCGAGTTCCGCGACCGCCACGCCCTGATCGTCGTGCGCGGGACGACCTATCGGCACGACCTCAGGACCCTGCGCGCCTACATCGAGGACACGCGCCCGGTGCTGGTCGGAGTCGACGGCGGCGCCGACGCGATCCTCGAGGAGGGCTTCAAGCCCGACATGGTCCTCGGCGACATGGACTCTGCCACCGACGCGGCGCTCACGTGCGGGGCCGAGCTCGTCGTCCACGCCTACGCCGACGGCACGGCGCCGGGCCGCGAACGGCTCGAGGCGCTCGGGCTCGAGCCGGTCGTCGCGCCGGCGATCGGCACCAGCCAGGACGTGGCGATGCTGCTCGCGCACGAGAACGGCGCCGAGCTGATCGTCACGGTCGGCGCCCACTTCAACCTGACCGAGTTCCTCGACAAGAACCGCGCCGGGATGTCCTCGACCTTCCTCACCCGGCTGCGGATCGGCGAGACGCTGGTCGACGCCAAGGGCGTCAGCCGGCTCTACAACCCTGGCGTCCGCGGCTGGCACCTGTGGGCGTTCCTGGCGCTCTCGCTGATCCTGATCGCGATCGTGGTGATCAGCTCGCCGGCGCTGGGCGAGTTCTTCGACCTGGTCTGGTTGAAGATCAAGGTCGCGCTGGATCTCTGATGGGCTACTCGGGCCGCTACCACGCCGCCTCGCTTGCGGCCGTGTTCCTCGCGCTCGCGGTCGGCATCCTGATCGGCGTCGGATTCGGCTCCGACCTGGTCAGCGGGACCGCCGACGACCTCGAGCAGAGCCTCGCCTCCGACCTCGACGACGCCCGCGCGCAGGTGGACGAGCTCGAGGGCGACCTCGCCACCGAGCGCGACTTCAGCGAGGCGCTGACCCCGGCCGTGGTCGAGAACCGCCTGCGCGGCAGCGAGGTCGGCGTGGTGGCGCTCGGAGCGCTCGACGATGCGCTCGCCGACGAGGTGCGAGCCGCGGTGGAGCTCACGGGGGCCGAGTTGCGCGAGATCGCAGTCGTCCGCGAGCCGCCCGACGTGGCCGCCGCGACCGCGGTCGTGCGCCGGCGCCGGCCCGGCGCCGAGACCCGCGAGCAGGAGCTCGCGCGCGCCTCGCGGCTGGCGGGGCGGGCCCTGGTCCGCGGCGGGCCGCGATTCGCCGAGCTGCGGGGAGCCCTGTTCAGCCGTTACAGCGGCGAGCCCGGCGGTCTCGACGGGGTGGTCGTCGTCCGCCAGCAACCGGCCGACCTCGGCGAACGTGCGGCCGCCGACACCGCCGCGGTCGAGGACGGGATCATCGCCGGGATCCAGGAGGCGAAGACGGGCCGCCGCCGGGTGACCGTGGTCGGCGGTGAGCGCACGACCACCGATCCGAGCTCGATCGGGTTCTTCTCGGATCAGGGCTTCGCCAGCGCCGACAACGTCGATCAACTTCCCGGCAGGGTCGCGCTCGTCTACGCGCTCGGCGGCGCCGAGGGGGAGTTCGGGGTCAAGGAGACGGCCGACGCCCTGCTGCCCGACCTGCTCACGCCCGCGGGCCCCGGCGCCGACCAGCGGCGCTGATGCTCTCCGGGCTGCTCGTCTCGGCGGCGGTGGCCGCGCTCGCCCTCGGCCCGTGGCTCGCCGACATGCTTCGGGCCGGGCTCGCGCGCGAGAACTATGCCGGCCGGCGGGTCGCGTTCCCGGCCGGAGCGGCGCTGGTCGCCTGCTCGCTGGTCGCGCTGGCGCCGCTCGCGGTCCTCGACGACCGCGCCGACCTCGACCTGCTCGACCCCGAGCTGCGCCGCTGGATCGTCTACGTGCTCGGCGTCGCGCTGCTCGGCCTGCTCGACGACGCGCTCGGGCGCGGCGGCGCTGCCGACGCCGCGCGCGGCTGGCGCGGCCACGCCCGGGCCGTGCTCGCGGGCCGGCTTCTCGACCGGGGCGATCAAGGCGGTCGGGGCGCTGGCGCTGGCCGCCTACGCGATCTCGGGCCTCGGGCCGGGAGGGGATCGAGTACGTCGCCGACCTCGCGCTGCTGCTGCTGGCGACCAACCTCTTCAACCTGCTCGACCTGCGCCCCGGGCGGGTGGAGAAGGCGTTCGCGGCCGCTGCTCGCCGGGCTCTGCCTCGGCGCCTGGACGGTCGCGCCGCTCGAGCTGCTCGGCGTCTTCATCGGCCCCGTGCTGGTCGGCGCGGCGCCTTCACCCTGCGCGAGCGGGCGATGCTCGGCGACACCGGCTCGAACCTGGTCGGGGCGCTCGCCGGGGTCGCGCTGCTGGTCACCCTCGGCGACACCGGGCGCTGGATCGCCCTGGCGCTGATCGCTGCGCTGACGATCTTCGGCGAGTTTCGGTCGATCTCGAAAACGATCGAGTCGATTCCGCCACTGCGCTGGCTAGACTCGCTCGGCAGAGTGAGTGAAGGCGATCTGAAGCGATGAAGCCGGGCGAGACGCGCTTCATCTTCGTCACCGGCGGCGTCGTCTCGTCACTCGGCAAGGGGATCGCCGCGGCCTCGATCGGCCGCCTGCTCGTCAGCCGCGGCTTCCGCGTCCAGCTGCAGAAGTTCGACCCCTACATCAACGTCGACCCCGGGACGATGAGCCCGTTCCAGCACGGCGAGGTCTTCGTCACCGAGGACGGCGCCGAGACCGACCTCGACCTCGGCCACTACGAGCGGTTCACCGACGAGAACACCTCGCGGGCCTCGAACGTGACCGCGGGCGCGGTCTACAACTCGGTGATCCGGCGCGAGCGCCGCGGCGACTACCTCGGCGCGACCGTCCAGGTGATCCCCCACATCACCGACGAGATCAAGCAGCGGATCCTGATCGTCGCCGAGTCGCAGGCGGTCGACTTCGTGATCACCGAGATCGGCGGCACGGTCGGCGACATCGAGTCGCTGCCGTTCCTGGAGGCGATCCGCCAGCTCTACACCGACCTCGGCGCGAAGCGCTGCATGTTCCTGCACCTGACCCTGGTCCCCTACATCGGCCACGCCGGCGAGATGAAGACCAAGCCGACCCAGCACTCGGTCAACGAGCTGCGCCGCATCGGGATCCAGCCGCACGCCCTGATCTGCCGCTCCGAGCGCGGGCCTCGACCGCGAGATCCGCAGGAAGATCGCGCTGTTCGCCAGCGTCCCGGAGGAGGCGGTGATCTCCGCCCGCGACGTCGACAACATCTACAAGGTGCCGCTGGTGTTCCGGGCCGAGGGCGTCGACGACCTCGTCCTCGACCACTTCGCCGTCGACGCGCCGGCGCCCGAGCTCGGAGAGTGGGAGCAGCTCATCCGCCGCGCCGACGGCTGTGAGGGCACGATCCGCATCGCCCTGGTCGGCAAGTACGTGCAGCTCGCCGACGCCTACAAGTCGGTGATCGAGGCGCTCAACCACGGCGGCTACCACCACGGGGATCAAGGTCGAGGTCGAGCTGGTCGACTCCGAGGACTTCGACCCCGGGCGGATCGCCGAGTGGGCCGACGGGATCCTGATCCCGGGCGGCTTCGGCGAGCGCGGGATCGAGGGCAAGATCGAGGCCGCGCGGATCGCGCGCGAGCGCGGCATCCCCTACCTCGGGATCTGCCTCGGGATGCAGATCGCGGTCGTCGAGTTCGCCCGCCACGTCGCCGGGATGGCGGGCGCCAACTCGACCGAGTTCGACCCCGAGACCCCGTACCCGGTCGTCGACCTGCTGCCCGAGCAGAAGGAGGTCTCCGACATGGGCGGGACGATGCGCCTCGGCGCCGACCCGGTGAAGCTCCACGACGGCACCCGGGCGCGGGAGATCTTCGGCGAGGCGGTGATCTACAAGCGCCACCGTCACCGCTACGAGGTCAACAACCAGCTCCGCCGCCGGCTCGAGGACGATGGACTCGTCTGCGGCGGCACCTCGCCCGACGAGCGCCTGGTCGAGATCATCGAGCTGCCCGACCACCCGTTCTTCGTCGCCTCGCAGTTCCACCCGGAGTTCAACTCGCGCCCGAATCGCCCGGAGCCGCTGTTCCGCGAGTTCGTCGGCGCCGCCGCCCGAGTCGCGGCCGAGCGCGGCGACCGCCCGGTGACCGAGGAGGTCGAGGTCGAGGCGCCCGCAGCGGGGGAGGACGTCCCCGTGCGCCACGAGGGCTGATTCCCCGGGGTTGAGAAGCGCGTCCGCGACGCATAAGGTTGGCTCGTGCCGCCCGACCTCGACGAGTACCGCACCCGCTCACTCGACTCCTGGAACCGCTTTGCCGGCAACTGGGAGCGCGAGCACGACTACCTGTGGTCGCGAACGGGCTCGCTGGGTGACCGCCTGGTCGAGCGGCTCGATCCAGAGCCGGGTGACACGGTGCTCGAGCTCGCGGCGGGCACGGGCGACACCGGGTTCGCGGCCGCGGAGCGGATCGGCTCCGACGGGAGGCTGATCTCGACCGACTTCTCCCCGTCGATGGTGGATGTCGCGCGCCGGGCCGGCGAGGCCCGCGGCCTCGGAAACATCGAGTTCCGGGTGCTCGACGCCGAGCGCATGGACCTCGAGGACTCGAGCGTCGGCGGCGTCCTCTGTCGCTTCGGCTACATGCTGATGGCGGATCCCGCCGCCGCCCTCTCGGAGACGCGGCGGGTGCTGCGGGACGGCGGCCGGCTCTCGTTCGCGGTCTGGGCGGGCCCGGACCGCAACCTCTGGGCGGCGATCCCCGGGATGACGATGGTCGAGCGCGGGCACCTGCCGCCGCCCGAGCCGGGCGCGCCCGGGATCTTCGCGTTGGGAGACCCGAACCGCATCCGGGAGCTGGTCACAGGGGCGGGCTTCGCCGAGCCGCAGATCGAGGAGGTTCGGATCGAGTGGGGCTACACCGATTCGGACGAGCACTGGCAGAAGACCCTCGCACTCGCCGCCCCGATCGCCGACGCGTTCGGCTCGCTCTCCGAAGAGGGACAGGACGACGTTCGCAATGCCGTCCACGGCCGGGTCGAGGAGCGGCTCGCCGAGGATGCAGCGGGGCTCGACGGCGTCGCCCTCGCGGTCCTGACCGAGTAGGCCTCGGGCCGCTCGCGAGCGCATAGCCTTCGCCGCAATGACCGGCGAGGACCTGATCCGCGACGTCTGGCGGCGCTGGAACGCCGGCGAGCGCGAGCCCGACGATGAGAGCTTCGACCCCGAGATCGAGGTCCACTCGGTGCTCGCGGGCGGGATCTTCACGGGTCACGACGGCCTGCGGCGCTGGGTGGCCGAGATCGACGAGCAGTTCGACGAGTGGGAGCTGGGGATCGAGGAGGTTCGCCAGCTCGCCCCCGACCGCTGGATCGTCCACGGGACGATCCGAGCCCGCGGCCGCCAGAGCGGGGTGGATCTCGATCAGCCGGCAAGCTGGCTGATCGAGACACGGAACGGGCGCATGCGGCTGATCCGCAACTTCATCGGGCCGAAGGCCCGCCGCGCCGCAGAGGAGAGCGCGTGAGCGATCAGCGGATGCTCGACCGGTTCGTGCGCCTGTGCGAGATCCCGAGCCCGACGGGGGCCGAGCGGGCGGTCGCCGACGACGTGCTCGGCGAGCTGCGGGCGCTCGGGGTCGAGGTGAGCGAGGACGCGGCGGCGACGCCGGCGCGCGCCGGCGCCGGAAACCTGATCGCCCGTGTGCCCGGGCGCGGCGCTCGCTGGGTGATGCTCTGCTGCCACCTCGACACCGTCCCCGAGGCAGGCCCGATCGAGGTCGAGCTCGCCGACGGTGTCTTTCGGAGCCGCGGCGAGACGATCCTCGGCGCCGACAACAAGGCGGCGGTCACCGTCCTGGTCGAGCTCGCCGCGCGACACGCCGAGACGCCGGCGGCGGCCGGGCTGGAGCTGGTGTTCACGGTCGCCGAGGAGGACGGGCTGCGCGGGGCGAAGGAGCTCGAGCTGGGCTCGCTGCGATCGAGCGTCGGGATACGCCCTCGACCACGCGAGCCCGGTCGGCGAGGTGATCACCGCGGCGCCGACCTACCAGCGGCTGGTGGCCGAGTTCGAGGGGCTCGAGGCGCACGCGGGGATCCGCCCAGAGGCGGGCCACTCGGCGATCGAGGCGGCGGCCGCGGCAATCGGAGCGATGCGGCTCGGCCGCCTCGACCCGGAGACGACCGCGAACGTCGGTGTGGTCGAGGGCGGGGTGGCCTCCAACGTGGTCGCCGGGAGCTGCCGGATCGAGGCGGAGGCGCGCTCGCTCGACGAGCGCAAGGTCGCCGAGGCGACCGCCTCGATGCTCGACGCTTGCGCCTGGGCGGCGACCGAGCGCGGCTGCGACGTCGACCTCGACCTCGACGAGGTCTTCCGCGGCTATCGCCAGCCGTGGAGCTCACCGGCCGTGGCCCTCGCGCGCGCGGCGCTCGAGCGGTGCGGGATCGAGCCGCGCGAGGTCGCGACCGGCGGGGGCAGCGACGCCAACGCGCTGGTCGCCCGCGGGTTCGAGTGCGTGCTGCTCGCCAACGGCACCGAGGACAACCACACCCCGGCCGAGAGCGTCGCCGCGGCGCGGATCTCCGAGATGTACGCGGTCTGCGAGGCGATCGCGGAGCTCGCCGGCGAGGGGCACGGGTGAGCCGCGGATGCTGAAGCTGCGCCGCGGGGTCGTCACCTCGGTCGACCCGCTGCAGGTCGAGATCGGCGGCGAGCAGCGTCCGGCCTGGGCCGACACCGCGATGGTCGGCGAGATCGAGGTCGGCGACGAGGTCGTGGTCAACACCCAGGCGCGCGACCTCGGGCTCGGCTCGGGTGGCTTCGACCTCGTCCACGTCAACCTCAGCCGCGGGCTCGCGGCGCCGGGGGACGAGGGCGTCCACGTGATCAAGCTCAACTACACCTCGCTCCAGCATCCCGTCGACCCGGTGGAGATCGAGCACGGTGAACCGAACCTCGGCCCGAAGCCGCCGACGGCGGTGATCTCCCTCCACGGCCACCTGGCGCCGATCGCCTGGGCCGCCGCCGAGGCCCGCCCCGGCCTGCGGCTGGGCTTCATCCAGGGGGCGGGGGCGGCGCTCCCGGGGGCGCTGTCGCGCGACGTCGCCGAGCTGCGCGAGCGCGGGCTGCTCTGCGGCCACGTGACCGCCGGCCCCGCCTACGGCGGCGAGCACGAGGCGATCAGCCTCGTCGGCGGCCTGGACGCGGCAGCGCGACGGCTGGGCTGGGAGGCGATCGTGGTCGGGCCCGGGCCCGGCATCCTGGGCTCGGCGACCCGGCTCGGCCACGGCGGGATGGCGGCGCTCGACGCCGCCCACGCGGCGCTCGCGCTCGGCCTGCCCGACCCTGCTCTGCCCGCGCCTCTCCAGCTCCGACGAGCGCGACCGCCATCGCGGGCTCAGCCACCACACCGCCTCGGTGCTCGAGCTGCTGCTGGCGCCTGTCCGCGTCCCGGTGCCCGAGGCCGCGCTCGAGGGCTGGCCGCTGCTCAGCGAGGAGGCGCCCGAGGGCGGCTCGGCGCAGGCGGCGCTCGACGACCTGATCGCGCTCTGCACCGGCCGTCACGACCTCGCGGTCGAGCCCATCGACCTCTCGGGCTACGCCGAGAGCGGGCTGCCGGCACGGACGATGGGGCGCTCGATCGCCGAGGACCCGCTGTTCTTCGCCGCCCCGCTTGCAACCGGGCGCGCGTTGGCGGCCGCGGCCGGGGGGTAGGGAGGAGCCGTGGAGCGGATCTCGTCCAGGACCGTCTACGAGGGCAGGATCGTCGAGGTCCGGATCGACACCTACGCGCACGGCGACGGGGAGCCGGCCGAGCGGGAGATCGTCGTCCACCCGGGCGCGGTCGGGATCGTCGCCCACGACGGCGAGTCGATCTACCTGGTGCGCCAGCCGCGCGAGCCGGTCGGCGAGCCGGCGCTGCTCGAGCTGCCGGCCGGCAAGCTCGACGTCGAGGGCGAGACGCCGCTCGAGTGCGCGCGCCGCGAGCTCGCCGAGGAGATCGGGATGCGGGCCCGGTCGTGGAGCGAGCTGAAGCGCTTCTACACCACCCCGGGCTTCGCCCAGGAGCAGGTGACGCTGTTCCTCGCGACCGGGCTCGAGCCGATCCCCGACCACGGCCGGACCCCGACGAGCGGATCGAGATCGTCACCTGGCCGCTGGCCGAGCTCGACGGCGCGATCGGCGAGTGCGAGGACTCGAAGACGCTGATCGGGATGCTGCTGCTGCAGTCGCCCGTGTAGCTCCGCGGGCGATCGGGAGCGCGCCAGCGGCCGTTGCACCGGCAGGGTGCGGCGCCCGGCCGCCAGAAACCAGGCGCCATGGCGATCGCCGTCCCCAAGCCAGAGGCGCGCACCGATGCCCACTTCGAGGCGCTGGTGCTCGACTTTCTCGCCTACCTCGAGTTCGAGCGCGGTCTCGCCCGCAACACGCTCGACGCCTACCGGACCGATCTGCTCCAGTTCGGCGCCTTCCTGCATGCGCGCGGGCGCGACGCGGTCGCGGTCGAGCGCGCCGACGTCGCCGACTTCCTCGCCGACCTCGCGACCGGAGCGCCCGCGGACGCCGAAGGCAACGCCGGGCGGGCGGCGTGCTCGCCGGCGACGATCAGCCGCAAGACCGCCTGCCTGCGCTCGTTCTACCGCCACCTGCGCCGCGAGGAGCTGATCGCCGACGACCCGACGGCGACCCTCCACCCGCCGGCGAAGAGCCGCAAGCTCCCACACGTGCTCAGCCAGGCCGAGATGACGAGGCTGCTCGACAGCGCGCGGGGCTCGGATCCGATCGAGCTTCGCGACCGCGCGCTGCTCGAGGTCATGTACGGCTGCGGCCTGCGGGCCTCGGAGGCGATCGGGCTCGAGCTCGGCGACATCGACATCCGCCGCGGCTTCGTCCGCCCGCACGGCAAGGGCTCGAAGGAGCGGATCGTGCCGCTCGGCCGGGAGGCGAGCCGGGCGATCGAGCGCTATCTGCGCTCGCGGCCGGCCGGAGCTCGTCCGCGGCGGCGTCGAGCGCAAGCTGTTCGTCAACTTCCGCGGCGGCGCGCTCACCCGCCAGGGCCTCTACAAGATCATCCAGCGCCACGCAAAGGCGGTCGGCCTCGATCGCAAGATGAGCCCGCACACGCTGCGGCACACCTTCGCCACCCATCTCCTGTCCGGCGGCTGCGACCTGCGGTCGGTCCAGGAGATGCTCGGCCACGCCGACGTCGCGACGACCCAGCTCTACACGCACCTCTCGCGGGAGAAGATCAAGGAGGTCTACTTCAAGGCCCATCCGCGGGCGACAGAACCGCATAGATAGGCGGTTCTCAGCTAGCAGCCGGTTCCCCGTTCGCCAGTCCGTTCGCCAGTCAGACACGGGTCAATGGTCGTCATCGACCGCTCGGGCGGCAACCCCGGCTCGCTTCTGCTGGGCGGTGAAAGGTGGCTCTGGACGAGGACCGCCGCCTTACCTACAACTGGGGGTTTACAGAGGAACTCCGCGTCTAACAAGCTCGACGGTCTCCCGCGACATCGCCTACTCCGACAGCCCGGCGGCTTCGAGGGCCGCATCCTTGCTCGGGAACATCTGGACTCGCGCGACCTTGCGGTCCTGCTCGTGCAGCGTGTAGAGAAACCCCGCTCGCTGGTCGATCTCGATCCCGCTGCTCCTGCCGGTACCCGTCAGCCGGACCTCGACGAGGAACCTTCCCCCGCCGACCTCGACAACATCCAGAGGTTCCATGCGCAGGCGGTCCCATGCATCCCACATGTCGTGGAAGTACCTGACGAACTCCTCGCGCCCCTTGTAGCAGCGGCCGCCCGGAACGGCGGTTGTCGTGTCCACTTCGGCGTCGTCGGCATAGTCGTCGACCATCAAGTCGATCTCACCTCCGTTCCAGCAGGTGAATCCCTTGTCCACGAGGGCCTTGATGTCGGGCGATACCTGCGACATCGCCCGCGCAGTATCTCGCGACCCAGGGGAGGGTGCCGAGCGAGAACTGCCCGCTCCGAAGACCGCCGCTTGGCAGGCTGCGCAAAAAAGCTGTCCCCCCAAAGAGCGGAACGCATGAACACTGACGAGATGAACGATCCTCGAGTCGATCATCTTCGACGAGGCGACAAACCCGACCGCCCGCTGTACCGCGATCAGGACCCTGCTGCGAATCGAGCAGGACTGTGCGGGCGGCCGGTCGGACGAGCTCGATGACGAACGCGAGCGCCTCATCGCCCGCGACGACAAGGGCGAAACCGCGAGCGGATGATGGTCCGGGGTTTGGGACAGCGACGCGTCTAGACCAGCGGGCCTGGCCGACGATCCGATCGTGACGGCGACGGCCGAGCAGGCGAAGAACAACTGAACCGAGACCAGGGGGCTTCGCCAATTCCCCGAACCGCGACCGCCGGTAGCGGGTGCCAGTCCTGGGACGAGCCAGAGGACGAAGAGCGTTACAGAGCCGAGTCGGGCGTTACGAAGCCGAAATCGTGGGTATTGACCCCCTGTCAGATGCCAGGGGCGCCTGGCAATGAGCCGAGCGCCCCTGAGGAGGAGGAGACCCCATGCGACGAATCTCAATCGTGGCCGCGCTGGCCTCGATAGGAGCCGCGTTGGTCCTGGCTGCGCCCGCCCAGGCGCACGTGCCGTTCTGCACCGAGACCGTGAACCCTCACGGTCAGAACGTGCCGCCGGCAGGATCGACCACGTTGCCCGGCCCGAACGGCGGGCAAAACGACGACGGCTTCTACAAGGTCGGCACCGACGTAGGTACGGCGGTGATCCTGAGTGACACCGACGGGAACGTGTTCGGCACCTTCCCGAGTGGCACGAAGGTCAAGTACACCGAGGCCAACGGTGCCGAGCCGAGCGTGAAGAAGATCGGCAGCGAGAACGGCCAAGCGGGCGCCGTCGATTTCCACATCACGGGAACCGGCGACCTCGTCGTGACCTCGGTGGAAGGGCAGTCGGTGACCTGCTTCGTTCCGCCACCGCCGAAGTAGGCGTCCCGAAGTAGGCGTACAGAGTCCTTGGGGGCTGCGCTGCAGCCCCAAGGGCCCCCACGCGTCATCGGAACAACCGACAGGCGCGCGTCTTCTTCCCTGGACTCGACGGGCCCTAGCGGCGCCAGCGAAACGAGCTGGCGCCTTCGGGCCTGTTTCGGGCGCAGATCCTCTCACTCCTGTTGCAAAGCCATTTGCCTGGGGTCAGATTGCCATCCAAGGCCTTGACCAGCACCCTGCGCGCATCGCGACAGCTCACATGCGAGCGGTCGTAGATCGTCTTGCCGGAGGGACCGGCGCAAGCAGCCCATGCTGATTCGACAGCAAGCGGGGATGGGGATGAGTCCCCGACGAAGCCCGCACTGATGGTCAGCGCTCCGGCGATGGCAATCAAAGCCACGAACCGGGGACCGCGACTGCGGCGAGCTCGCACACGAACCAACCTACCGCCTTGCTCCGCAGTCAAGCGCCCCCGCTCTCCCTACTCGCCGAGCCCTCGCGCCGCGGTCGCCCGTTACCGGCCCCGAAGGGCGGCGCTAAGCCAGGATCAGCGAGGCCCAGGGTTTTTCGAGCTCTCGCCCAGCTCACTGTGGCAGCGACCGGCGCGCGCCGTTCGACCCTCGCCTCCTCCGACAGCCCGGCGGCCTTGAGCGCCGGAGCTCGATCGGTGAATTCCTCCCAGCGAACGATCGCGCCGTCGCGCAGCTTGAAGACCTCGTAGAAGCGCGTGGCGATCTCGACCCCGCTGCTGCGTCCTCGGCCACGAAGAAAGATCGTCAGGACTAGGCGATCTCCGGCATCAAGACGCTCCTCGGTGACCAGCTCGAGCCGCTCGATATCGCTTCCCCACCGTTCCAAGGCTCGCCGGAGGCCCTGTTGGCCGCAGGTCGCCGCCTCCTGGGCGGGCTTGTAGATGACGTCTGGATCGCAGCAGCGGAGCACCTCGTCAAGGTCGTCACGCGCCATGGCGTCGGCGACCTTCCGGACTGCCTCGACGTTCTCCTCCGACATCGCCTACTCCGGAAGCCCGGCGGCTTTGAGGGCTTCGTCTCGGTCACCGAAGCCTTCGCCGCGTACGACGCCGCCGTCCTTGAGGGTCCACAGGTGGGCGATTCGGATGTCGAAGCCTGCACCGCTCGTGGAGCCGCTGCCGCTCACGCGAAGGAACAGGAGCACCTGCTCACCCCGGTCCCATGTCTGCTCGACCTCGAATTCCATCTCGCCAAACACCGACGCCCTGTCGGTGAAGAACTCGATCACCTTGTCGCGGCCCCGGATCGCCCCCTCACCGACGCGACGGTCGGGAATCCACTCAACGTCCGAGCGTGCGTGTTCGGTGAGGAGGGCGATCCAGCCGTCCATGCCTTCTCTCTCGTAGGCCTTCCTAGCCCGCTCGACGTTCTCCTGCGACATCGTCCACGCAGTATCTCGCGACCGGTCGAGAGTGCCCTCGACGACCAGGGTCCGATCCAGGGCAAGGGCGCCCTGCGCGCCTACGCGAGGGACTGGCTCGCAACCTTCGACGATTTCCGGAGTAGCCCGATATCGCAGGAGGGCGTGCAGGCCTGCAAGCGCGGACTCGACGCGGAGCATACGTCGCTTCCTTGCTGCCTTGTCGCGCTTGGCTCTCGTGGCTCAGAGCAACGAGCGCTGGTACAGGGTCACGCTCCACGGCTGGCCGAACTTCATCCCGGCCCCGGCGAGCGTGCCGACGCGCTCGAACCCAAGCGCCTCGTGGAGCGCCACGCTGGCCGGGTTCGGCTCGGTGACGATGCCGATCGCGAGGCGAAGCGGCGACGCTGCGAGCAGCTCGAGCAGCCGGGCGTAGAGCGCGCTCGAGATGCGCTGGCCGCGGGCCGGGGGCGCGACGTAGATCGAGGTCTCGCAGGTGAGGTCGTACGCGGCGCGATCGCGAAACGGCCCGCTCTTGGCGTAGCCGAGGACCTCGCCGGCGTCGTCGAGCGCGGCGACGAGGAACCGGCCGCGCTCGGCGTCGCAGCTCTCGAGCGCCTCGGTCCATGCCTCGAGGTCGGGTGCCTCGAGGTCGAAGGTGGCGGGCGAGCTCGCGACGATGTCGGCGTAGATGCGCGCGATCGCCGGCAGGTGCTCCGGCGTGGCCTCGACGATCCGCATGCACGTCGTAATAGCAGCGATCATGTCCGCATGCCCGAGCTTCCCGAGGTCGAGACCGTGCGCCGCCAGCTCGAGCCCGAGGTCGCCGGCCGGACGATCGCGAGCGTCGAGGTCCTCGATCCCCGCTGGACCCGACCCGAGCTGCCGGTGGTGGTCGAGCGGGCGCTCGCCGGCCGCCGGGTCGAGGCGGTGGGCCGGCGCGGCAAGTACCTGGTGGTCGCGCTCGACGACGGCTCGGCGCTCGTCATGCACCTGCGGATGACCGGCAACCTGCTGGTTCGCCCGGCCGGTTCCGAGCGGGTCGCCGACCTGATGGCGACCGACAGGCTCGGCGGGCCGCGGCTGTACGAGTCCCACCCGGAGCCCCGCCACCTGCGCGCCCGGATCGCGCTCGACGACGGCAGCGAGCTCTGGTTCACGGACGCGCGACGCTTCGGGCACGCGGTCGTCCTCGCCGGCGACGAGCTCGACGCCTACTTCGCCTCCCGCCTGGGGATCGAGCCGCTGGGCGGCGAGCTCACCCCGGAGGCGCTGCTCGACCTAGCCGAGGGCCGGCGGGCGCCGCTGAAGTCGTTCCTGCTCAACCAGGCCGGGGTCGCCGGGATCGGCAACATCTACGCCGATGAGGCGCTCTTTCGCGCCCGCCTGCATCCGCTGTCGCCCGCGGGGTCGATGAAGCTCGAGCACGCGGAGGAGCTCCGCGACGGGATCGTCGACGCGCTGGAGGCGGGTCTCGCCCTGGGTGGCTCCTCGATCGACGACTATCGCGACGCCCGCGGCGAGCGCGGCTCGATGCAGGAGGAGTTCCTCGTCCACACGCGCGAGGGCGAGCCCTGCCTTCGCTGTGGCGAGCGGATCGGCCGCGTGGTCGTCTCGGGCCGCTCGACCTACTTCTGCCCCGGGTGCCAGAAGCGGCTGCGGGCGCGGCCCAGGCGGCGGCGACGGAGGCGAGGTTGAGCCCCCAGCCGGCGCCACCCGAGGGCTTTCTGATCGGGCACTGGACGGACCCCGTCGGGGTCACCGGGTGCACGGTGGTGATCGCGCCGGCCGGCGCCCGAGGCGGGGTCGACGTGCGCGGCGGCGGCCCGGGCACCCGCGAGACCGAGGTGATCGGGCCGCTTGCCGGGACCGCCGAGGTGACCGCGGTGACGCTCACCGGCGGCAGCGCCTTCGGCCTCGGCGCCGCCGATGGGGTGATGCGCTGGTGCGAGGAGCGCGGGCGCGGCTACGCGACCCCGGGCGGGCTGGTCCCGATCGTGCCGGCGGCCGTGATCTACGACCTCGCCGCCGGTGACCCGGGGGCGCGACCGGACGCCGACGCGGGCTATGCGGCCTGCGAGGCGGCGGCGGCCGGAGTTCCCGAGCGCGGCCGGGTCGGCGCCGGGACCGGGGCGGCGGTGGGCAAGATCGGCGGCCGCGAGAGCGCCACGCCGGCCGGGATCGGCTACGCGGCCGGTCGCACCGGGCTCGGGCACCTGGTCGCCGCGATCGCGGTCGTCAACGCGTTCGGCGACGTGATCGGCGCCGACGGCGAGGTGCTTGCCGGCATCCGCGCCGCCGACGGCGGGGCGGCGAGATCGACCGCGGCGACGATCGCCGCGATGGCGACGCCGCCGGACTGGCGCCGGCTCGAGGAGCGCAACACGACCCTGGTCTGCGTGCTCACGGACGCGCCGCTCGACAAGCCGGCGTGCTCGCGGGTCGCCCGGATGGCGAGCGCCGGGGTTGCGCGCGCGGTCGACCCGGTGTTCTCCGACGTCGACGGTGACGTCGCATTCTGCATCGCATCCGGTACGCCGCCGGAGTCGGATCGCTTCGCCGCGCTCGCCGTCGGCACGGTCGCGGCGACCCTGACGGCCGCGGCGATCCGCGACTCGGCGCGCGCGTAGGATCGCCGGACGATGGCGATCGAGGAGTTCCTGCTGCGGCGCTTCGAGCAGCCCGACGAGGTGCGGGAGTTCCCGCTCGGGCGCTTCGAGCTGGTCGAGATCGGCGGGATGACGATCGGCCGCGCCACGTACGAGCCGGGTTGGAAGTGGAGCGAGCACGTCGGCTCCGAGCCGGGTGAGCGCTGCATGGTCGAGCACCTCGGGCTCGTGGTCTCGGGGCGGGCCGCGGTGGCCGGGCCCGACTACGAGGAAGTGATGGGCCCGGGCGACATCTTCGCCGTTCCCCCCGGCCACGACAGCTGGGTGGTTGGCGACGAGCCGTACGTCTCGCTGCACTTCCTCGGCGCCTCGGACTACGCGGTCGGGTAGCCCGCCGAGTCACCCGGTATGTCCGGCCGCTCGGGCAAGCTGGGCGGGTGCCGGGGAAGCTCAAGACCGAGGCCGTGGTCCTGCGCTCGATCCGCTACGGCGAGGCGGATCGGATCCTCCACCTCTACAGCGCCACCCGCGGGCGGATCGGGGCGATCGCCAAGGGCGTGCGCAAGCCGCGCTCGCGCTTCGGCGGCCGGCTCGAGCCCTTCTTCCGGCTCGACCTCGTCCTTCACGAGGGGCGCGGCGAGCTGCTGACCGTGACCGCGGCGAACACGATCGCCGCGCACCCGAACCTGCGCGCCGACGGCGCGGCGCTGGGCGCAGCGGCGCGCGCCTGCGACGCCGTCCTGCGGCTGTGCGACTCCGAGGAGCCGAATCCGGCCGCCTACAACCTGCTCTGCCGCTATCTCGCGATCCTCGACGGCTCCGAGTCGCTCGACGGCGTCGGCTCAGCCGACGGCGCCGCCGGGCTCTCGACGGCGCTCGCCTTCCGGCTCAAGTTGGCACTGGCGACCGGCTTCGCGCCCGAGCTGGCGTCGTGCGCCCGCTGCGGTGAGGCCGACGAGCTGGTCGGCTTCTCCGGCAGCGCCGGCGGGGTCGTCTGCGGCGCCTGCGAGCGCGACGGGTTCCCGCTCTCGGGCGAGGCGCACGGGTTCATGGTCGAGGCGCTCGGGCGTCCGCTCGCGCAGACCCCGGATGCCGGCGACCGCGCCCTGCGCCAGGCCGAGCGCGCGGTCTCCGAGACGCTGGAATACCACGCGCACGTCCAGCTCCGCTCCGCGGCCTGAGCGCGCAGCGGGGCGGCCGGCCGGCCCGATCCGCAAGGATCGTCTGATCGAGTCCGAGGCGCGACAGCACGGAGACAGGGCGGACCTCCTGGAGGCGCTCGGCGGCCCCCAGGGGATTGCCGACTCGAGCCTGCCGGCGCTTGCCTTCGTGGTCGCCTACACGGCGAGCGGCAGCGAGCTGACGTTTGCGATCTGGGTCGCGGTCGGCGTCGGCGCGCTGATGACCGTGATCCGGCTGGCGCGCCGCGAGACCGTGCAGTTCGCGCTCGCCGGCTTCGCCGGGGTGGCGCTCTCGGCCTTCATCGCCGACCGCACCGGCAGGGCGGAGGACTTCTTCCTTCCCGGGCTGCTGCTGAACGCCGGCTACGCGGCGGCGTACCTGGTGTCGATCCTGGTCCGCTGGCCGCTGCTTGGGGATCATCGTCGCCCCGATCCTCGGCGAGGGCAAGACGTGGCGCTCGGACCCGGAGCGGCTGCGCCTCTACACGCGCGCGAGCTGGATCTGGGTCGGCGTCTTCACCCTGCGGCTCGCGGTCCAGCTGCCCCTCTACCTGGCCGGGGCACTGCTGGCGCTCGGGATCGCGAAGACGGCCATGGGGCTGCCGATCTTCCTGGTCGCGATCTGGCTCTCCTACCTGGTCCTCAACCCGGGGGCGGCGGACGGCAGGCGTGCCTCGGCGTGAGCCTATTCTTGACCGGACTTGTCCGACCCCGGTCGCCATCCGCCCGCCGCCGTGGCCCTGGAGGAGCGCGTGCGCGCCTGGGAGCGCGAGTTCCTCTGGGAGCCGGCGACACCGTCGTACCCTGCCGCCCGGCGCGAGCCCGAGCCCGACAGCCCGGTGCGGACCCCGTTTCAGCGCGACCGCGACCGGATCGCGCACTCGAAGGCGTTTCGGCGGCTCAAGCACAAGACGCAGGTGTTCATCGCCCCGGAGGGTGACCACTACCGGACCCGGCTCACGCACACGCTCGAGACCTGCTTCATCGCCCGGACGGTGGCGCGGGCGCTCGGGCTGAACGAGGACCTGACCGAGGCGATCGGGCTCGGCCACGATCTCGGCCACCCGCCCTTCGGCCACATCGGCGAGGAGGCGCTCGACCGGGCGCTGCGCGAGCGCGGCGCGGACGGCTTCAAGCACAATCGCCACTCGCTGCGCGTCGTCGACGTGCTCGAGCGCGACGGCCGGGGGCTGAACCTGACCGAGCCGGTGCGCGACGGGATCCTCAACCACACAGGACCGGAGAAGCCGGCCACGCTGGAGGGCCGGATCGTGCGGCTGGTCGACCGGGTCGCCTACATCAACCACGACATCGACGACGCGGTCCGGGCCGGGATCCTGGCCGAGGCAGAGTTGCCCGGGCGTGAGATCGAGCTGCTCGGGCCGACCGGTTCCGCGCGGATCGACACGCTGGTGCGCGACATCGTCGAGACCTCGCGCGCGCGCGGCGAGATCGCACAGTCGGAACAGGTCGGCGGGGCGATGTTGAGGCTGCGCAAGTTCATGTTCGACAGCGTCTACCTGGGGCCGGCGGCGCGCAGCGAGCACGACCGGGTGCACCGCACGCTCAGCGGGCTGTTCGACCACTATCTCGACGGGGTGCCCGCCGAGGGGGACGAACTGCAGCGGGTGACGGACTACGTCGCGGGAATGACCGACCGGTTCGCGATCGCGACCTACCGGCGAATCGCGCTTCCCGAGGAATCAAAGCTCTGATGGCCCTGTTCACCTCCGCGAGCGTCGAGCGGGTCAAGGAGGCCTCGGACATAGTCGAGGTGATCTCGGCTCACACCGACCTGCGCCGGTCCGGGGCCCGCTACACCGGGCTGTGCCCGTTCCACGACGAGCGCTCGCCGTCGTTCTCGGTCGATCCGCTGGAGAAGCTCTACCACTGCTTCGGCTGCGGCGTCGGGGGCGACGTGATCAAGTTCGTCGAGGAGAAGGAGGGGCTGGCGTTCCCCGACGCGGTCGAGGCGCTGGCCGACCGCTACGGGGTCGAGCTCGAGCGCGAGGCGGAGGACCCGAGGGCCGAGGAGCTGCGGCGAACGCGCGCGCGGCTCACCGAATTGCTCGAGCGCACCGCCGGGTTCTACGCGACGTTCCTGCGCGACGCGCCGCAGGCGAAGAGGGCGCGCGAATACCTGGCCGGGCGGGGCCTGGCGGCTGAGGTGCTGGAGGAGTTCGCGGTCGGGTGCGCGCCCGGGACCTGGGACACCGTGCTCACGCGAGGCCAGCGCGCGGGCTACTCGGTCGAGGAGATCGAGGCGGCCGGGTTGGTGCTCAAGAGCCAGAAGGGCCAGGGGCACTACGACCGCTTCCGCTCCCGGATCGTGTTCCCGATTCGCGACGCCCGCGGGCGGGTGCAGGGGTTCGGCGCCCGGGCCCTGCTGCCGGACCAGCGGCCGAAGTACGTCAACTCGCCGGAGGGTGAGCTGTACTCCAAGCGGCGCACGCTCTACGGGATCGAGAGGGCGCGGCCGCAGATCGTCAAGGGCGGGCGGGCCGTGGTGGTCGAGGGCTACACGGACGTACTCGCCTGCCACCAGGCGGGGATCCGCGACGCGGTCGCGATCATGGGGACGGCGATCACGCCCGAGCAGGTGAAGCTGCTCTCGGCGTACGCGTCCGAGGCGGTGCTGGCGCTCGATGCCGACCGGGCGGGTCGCGAGGCGATGCTCCGCGCGCAGGCGGTGGGCGGCAAGCGGCTGCGGCTGAGGGTGGCGCGCATGCCGGAGGGCGAGGATCCCGGCCGATCTGCTCGCCGGAGGCGACGGGTCGAGCGCGACCGCGTTCCGGGAGGCGATCGAGGACGCCGAGGACCTGCCGGTTTTCCACGTCCACACGCTGCTCGACGACGGCGACCTGAGCTCGCCGGCGGGGCGCGACCGGGCGCTCGACGAGGTCGTGGCGGTGGTCGCGCAGATGCCCGACTCGATCACCCGCGAGGAGCTGATGCGCGAGGTGGCCGACAGGCTCGACGCGGATCCGGGCCTGGTCGCGCGGCGAACGGCGACGGCGGGGCGGGGCGGGGGAGGGCGGTCGGCGGTCGAGGCGCCGGCCCACGAGCGACGCGCCGCCCGCCGCGCCGCGGGCGCTGAACGCGCGCGAGCGCCGGGAGCTCGGCCTGCTGGCGATGTGCGTGAAGTTGCCGGCCGAGGGCCGCGAGTACATCGAGAGGCTGACCGACGACCACTTCTCCAGCCCGGTCGCCGCCCGCGCCCGGACTTGGCTTGGCGACCATCTCGAGGACCCGCTGGACGGCCTCCCGCGCTCGGACGGGGAGCTCTACTCGTACGTGACCGAGCTGAAGCTGCGCGCGGATGCGGAGCCGGCGAGCGCCGAGGCGATGGAGCTCAGCTTCCTCGAGCTCGAACGGGCGAAGGTCGACGACGAGATTGCCGCCGCGGAGACCAACGGCGGCCCGCCGCCGGTCGAGCTTCAGCGCCGCCGCGCCGAGCTCACGGAGCGGATCGCCCGGGCGCAGTCCTAGTCGCGGCCGACCGAACGCCCGGCGGGGGTGCGAGCATGGCAGGGGAACATACGTTCGCTTTTCCGTCCGATCGGCGTCGGACAATTCCTGCATGGACCGCGACGATCTCTCTCGACTCCTCGCCGAGGGACTTTCCCTGGAGCAGATCGGCGCCATGGTCGGACGCCACCCGTCCACGGTTGCTTACTGGCTCACACGTCATGGTCTCAGGGCGAACGGGTCAGCGAAGCACTCCGCAAAGGGTGGTATTCCGCGCGACAAACTGGCCGCGTTGGTCGAGCAGGGCAACACGCTCGCCGTGATCGCGGAACGTTTCGACGTAAGCATCTCAACTGTTCGCCACTGGATTGGGCGGTACAGGCTTCCGCGGCCGCACACGATCCGACGCGAGGAGATCAGTCGCGCGATCCAGGAGGGGCGGCGAACGCTGCATCGGCAGTGCACGCGGCACGGCTGGACGGTCTTCGTGATCGAGAACAGCGGCCGCGCCCGGTGTCGCAAGTGCCGAATGGAGCGGGTGGCGGAGTGGCGTCGCCGCGCGAAGGCGCGACTGGTCGAGGAGGCCGGCGGCAGGTGCGAGGTTTGCGGCTACCACCGCTGCCTCGCCGCCTTGCAGTTCCACCACCTCGATCCGGCCAAGAAGTCGTTTGCGCTCTCGCTGCGCGGCGTCACGCGGTCGATCGGACAAGCTGCGGGAAGAGGCGACGAAGTGCGCTTTGCTTTGCGCGAACTGCCACGCCGAAGTGGAGGCGGGCCGACTCGAGCTGCTAGCCCGACAATCTCCGGCGCGTGACTGTTCCGTGACAGGCACGTCGAATCCCCCGTGATGTAATGGCAGCATACTTGACTGTTAATCAAGGCGTACTGGTTCGAATCCAGTCGGGGGAGTGCTAACCCCGCAAATGCGGGCTTTTGCATCAGCAGCCGCCAGCTCCTCGACCAGCTCGGCGCCCCGCTCGGCGCCGTCGTGCTCGGCGGCCCAGGCGGCGATCTCGCCTGCCCGGGCTCTGAACGCCAGGCTCGTCGAGTAGGCGCCGGACCACCAGCCGCAGCGACCCGGCGCTCAGCAACCGCCACGGCAGCATCAGCCCGGCGCCCGACCAGGCGACCCGCGCCCCGTTCTCGGCCATGTCGCCGACCGCCGGACAGCACAGGACCGGGACGCCGGCGCTCAGCGCTCTTGCGACCGTCCCGTGGCCGCCGTGGCAGATCACCAGGTCCGCCGCCCCCATCGCCTGCGTGTAGCTGAGCCAATCGACAACGACCGCGTTCGCCGGCGGGGGCGGCAGCGGCAGCGCCGGGAGGTGGCCGTTGGTCGTCGCCAGCACCCGGACGGGCAGGTCGGCGAGCGCCTCGAGCGCCGCCCGCACCAGCCGGCACTCCGGGTCCTGGGCCGTCGACGGCGCCACCACGACCAGCGGCCCGTCGCCCTCGGGCAGCTCAACGTCGGGATACGGCAGCTCGAAGGCCATCGGCCCGACCACCCGCACCGCCGCCGGCCAGCGCCGCGGATACTCGAGCTGCGGGAACGTCGCCACCATCGCCAGCTGCCTCGGAGATGCCGCCGTGCCAGCGCTCGGTCGGCGCCAGGCCGACGACGGCGCGCGACCGGTTCAGATCCTCGCGGCCGCGCTCCAGCCCACGGGCCAGCATCGGCGCCGTCGCGCGCCAGAGCGCGCGGCCAACCGGCGTTCGCGCCGGCAGCGCCCCGACCCCGAACAGCGGCCAGCCGTCCTCGTGCACAGGGTGGACGTGGGGAATCAACGTCGCGCGCCTCAACCCCGCCCGCTCCGCCGCCAACGCGGGCGCGAGCGTGAGGATGTCGCTGACGACGACGTCGAAGCGCTCCTGCTCCATCAGGGGCAGCAGCGCCAGCGCCGCGTCGGCCGGCGACCGCCCGTCGGCCGAGCCCGGCGGTGGCGGGGGGAAGGTCCTGTACTCCTCGGCCGCGGTGAACGCCAGGCCGAGGTCCTCGACCGGCTCGCGCCATCGCTCCCAGGTCTCGACCATGACCTCGTTGCCGCGGCGCGCGAGCGCCCGCGCCAGCGCGATCGCCGGAAACGCGTGGCCGGCGTCGCCGAACGCCGCGACCAGGAAGCGCGGACGCCTCATCCGCGCCGCTCCCGCGCGGCCCTGCAAGATCCGTTTCCTGCCCTGACGGGCGAATTGACCACCGCCGGCATCTCGCCCACCATTGTGCGAGATGCGCCGCCCCGCCCGTGATCCGGCGCGCCGCCTGCGGATCGCAGTCGAGCGCCTGCCCCGCCACACCAAGCTCGCGATGCTGCGCGGCATCTCCGCCAACCGGATCATCGTCGGCGCCTACGTCGACACCGGGTCGGGAGGCATCTGCCCGATGCTCGCCGCCCATCGCAACGGCGGTCGCACCGACGTCGCCGCCTTCGCCCGCGCCTGGGACGAGTACACAAACCCGCGGAGCCCGCGCCGCGCCACCCGCCGCGAGGTCGCCCGCCTGCGCTCGCTACTCGAGCGAAGCCTCGCGCTCGACACGTCGCTCGATCATGTCCCGATCGCCGAGCTCGCCGCCCAGATCCGCGCCGAGCGCCGTCAGCGCGCGGGCCACGTCGAGCCCGCGGTGACCGTGGTCCCGCCCGAGCCCGCCGACGCGCCCATCCGCGTCCGCCGGCGGGCGCCGGAGAGCGACCTGCTCTCGGCGACCGAGCGCGAGCTCAACCGCTCCTAGTCGGCCGCACCTGGCTCAGAGCCCCTCGCCCGGCCGGGCGAAGACGATCTCCGGCACCAGGCAGGCCGGCGACGTGCGCAGGAGGAAGCGGACCGACTCGGCGATGTCCTCGGGGCGGATCATCTCCTCCGCCGCCACCTGCTCCTTGACGAACTCGGTCATCGGCGTGTCGACGAACCCCGGGCAGAGCGCGGTCACCTGGATGCCGTCGTTCTGGTGCTCCTGCTGCGTGGCCTGGCTGAAACCGACGACCCCGGCCTTCGTCGCCGAGTAGACCGAGAGCCAGCCCTGGCCCCGCTTGCCCGCGATCGACGCCGTGTTGACGATCAACGCCTTGCCGTGCTCGGCGCCGGCGCGCTTGAGCATCGGCAGCGCCTCGCGCGTGCAGAGGATCACTCCGCGCAGGTTGGCGCCGACCTGGATGTCGAGCTTCTTCGTCGTGATCTCGTGCATCGCCTCGCCGATCCCGACCCCGGCGTTGTTGACGAGCACGTCGAGGCGCCCGAAACGCTCCCGGTGCGACTCCACCAGGGCGACGATCTGCTCCTCGTCGGTCATCATCGCCGGGACCGAGTGCACCTCGATCCCCGCCGAGCGCAACCCTTCGGCCGCGCTCTCGAGCTTCTCGGGTCGGCGCGCGGAGACGGTCACGCCGTAGCCGTCCTCGCCGAGCGCCTGCGCGATCGCGAGACCGATCCCGCTCGAGCCCCCCGTGATCAGCGCCGCGCGTTCCGCCACCTGGTCCTCCTCGTTCGTTCGCCGTTGGCCGCCCGGCGCGCCACCCTATCGGGGGAGGTGGCGGGGCACCGCTTAGGCGCTGATTAGCCGGCCGCCCTATATTGCCGCCGGTGCGCTCGCCCAGCACCCGCACCACGATCCTCATCGCGTTCGTCGCGCTGCTCGCCCTCGCACCGGCCGGCTGCGGTGGTGACGACGAGCCCGCGGCCGAAGACCCCGCCCAGGCAGCGCCGGAGGCGTCGGCGTTCCCGCCGGCCGAGGGCACGCTCGACGAGCTGATCGCGGGCGCAGAATCGGCCGACGACCTGGTCGTCTCTCCGGCGACCAGCGTCTTCGTCGAGGGCCACAACCGGCTCGGGTTCGCCGTGTTCACGGTCGACCGCGAGCAGATCACCGACGCGACCGTGGCGATCTACGCCGCCCACGGCGCCGACGGCAAGGCCCAGGGCCCGTTCCCGGCCCGGGTCGAGAGCCTCGAGACCGAACCCGCGTTCACCGCCCAGACCACCTCCGGCGATCCCGACGCGGCCCAGGCCGTCTACGTCACCGACCTGCAGCTCGACCAGCCCGGCGAGTGGCGCCTGGTCGCCCTGGTCAAGCGCGACGACGGCTTCGCCGCCGTGCGGATGCCGAGCATCGTCGCCGCCACGCCGGCCCAGGACAAGGTCCCGGCCCCCGGCGAGAAGGCGCCGGTGATCCACACCCCGACCGCCGACGAGGTCGGCAACCTGACCCAGATCGACACCCGGATCCCGCCGTCGACGATGCACGACGTCGACTACGCGGACGTCGTCGGCAAGCAGCCGGTGATGCTGATGTTCGCCACCCCGGCGCTCTGCCAGAGCCGCGTCTGCGGCCCCGTCGTCGACGTCGCCGAGCAGGTCAAGCGCGACCGCCCCGACGACGCCGCCTACATCCACATGGAGATCTGGAACCAGAACGACCCCAACAAGGGGGCGCGGCCGCAGGTCCTCGACTACAACCTGCGGTCGGAGCCGTGGACGTTCGTGCTCAACTCCGATGGCACCGTCTCGAGCCGGATCGAGGGCGCGCTCAGCGTCGACGAGCTCAACCAGGCGCTCGACCAGGCCAACTGAGCCCTCGACCGGCGCGCACCGCGCGGTCGGCCATAAGATCCGGGCGATGGGCTCCCACGACTACGTCATCGTCGGCGCGGGCTCGGCCGGCTGCGTGCTCGCCAACCGGCTGACCGAGGACCCCTCGACGCAGGGTGCTCCTGATCGAGGCCGGAGGCAAGGACCGCAGCCCGAACATCAAGATCCCGGCCGCCTTCCCGAACCAGTTTCACACCGCGCTCGACTGGGATTACTGGACCGAGCCCGAGCCGGCGGTGAACGAACGCTCCCTTTACATCCCGCGGGGCAAGTCGCTCGGCGGCTCGAGCTCGATGAACGCGATGCTCTACGTCCGCGGCCGGCCGCTCGACTACGACCTCTGGCGCGAGCAGGGCGCTCCGGGCTGGGGCTGGGACGACGTGCTGCCCTACTTCCTGCGGTCCGAGGACAACGTCCGCGGCCCCTCGGAGTTCCACGGCTCGGGCGGCGAGATGCGAATCTGCGAGCAGCGCTCGCCGCGACCGCTCGACCGCCGCCTGATCGAGGCCAGCGCCGCCACCGGGATCCCGCGGATCGCCGACTACAACGGGCCGGAGCAGGACGGCGTCTCGATGTTCCAGGTGTTCCAGAAGGACGGGCGCCGCTGGAGCGCCGCGGACGCCTTCCTGCGCCCGGCCGCAAAGCGCGCCAACCTCGAGCTGATCACCGGCGCCACCGTGCTCGGCCTGGAGCTCGACGGCGACCGCGCGGTCGGCGTCCGCTACCGGAACAAGCGCGGGACGGAGGCCGTGGCCCGCGCCGCCGGCGAGGTCGTCCTGTCGGCGGGCGCGATCGGGTCCCCGCAGATCCTGATGCTCTCCGGGATCGGCGCCGGCGAAGACCTACGCGCCGCCGGGGTCGACCCCCGCCACGAGCTGCCCGGGGTCGGGCGAAACCTTCAGGACCACCCCTTCCTGACCATGCTCTGGGAGGTCTCGGAGGGGCGGACGCTCTACGGGGCCGACAAGCCCAGGTACATGCTCGAGTGGCTGCTGCGCCGCTCGGGCCCGCTGACCTCTACCGCTGCCGAGGTGGTCGCCTTCGTCCGTACGCGTGCCGGGCTGCCGGCGGCGGACATCCAGTTCCACATGGGAGCGCTCTACTTCGAGAACCACGGCGAGGAGGAGTTCGACGGCGACGCGATGACGATCGCCCCGGTGCTGGTCAGCCCGCAGGCGCGGGGCCAGGTCTGGCTGCGCTCCGCCGATCCCGCTGGCAAAGCCGAGGATCCTCACCAACTCGCTCGCCGAGCCCGACGACGTCGCCTCGATGGTCGCCGGGATGGAGATCGCGCGCGAGATCGCCGCCACGTCGCCGCTGGCGGAGGTCGTCGCCCGCGAGCTCAAGCCTGGTCCGGACGTCCAGGGCACCGATGCAGATCGAGGCCGCCCTGCGCGAGCGCGTCGAGCTGATCTACCACCCGGTCGGCACCTGCCGGATGGCCGACGAGGGCGAGGACGCGGTTGTCGACTCCGAGCTTCGCGTCCACGGGATCGAGGGGCTGCGGGTCGTAGATGCCTCGATCTTCCCCGTGATCCCGGGCGGCAACACCAACGCCCCGACGATCATGGTCGCCGAGCGCGCCGCCGACCTGATCCGCGGCCGGGCGCCCTTGGGCGCCGCGGCGTAGACGCCGGGCCCTGGTCGGGATGTCGCAGCAGCACGTCGAGGTGATCCGCGCGGTCTACGACCGGTTCGCGATCGGGGACTTCCGAGCCAGCATGGATGCGTTCGACCCGCAGATCTCATTCGTGATCGGGCCTGGGTTTCCGGACGCCGGGCACTACCGCGGGCTCGCGGCGGTCGCGGAGTACACGCGAGGCTTTCTCGAGCCCTGGAGCCAGATCACCATCCAGGCGGAGGAGATCACCGACGGCGAGGATGCGGTCCTCGCAACCGTCCGCCAGAGCGGCGTCGGGAGCGAGAGCGGCGCTGCCACCGGGTTCCGTTACTTCCAGGTCTGGTCCTTCAGGGCCGACAAGGTGGTCCGACTGGAGAACTTTCGCGACCGCGCCGCCGCGCGCGCCGCCGCCGGCGTGCCCGAGTAGACGGCCGGCGAAATGAGGAGCGGGCCATCGCTGCGCGACGACCCGCTCCGCCACCACTAGGCAACGACGTTCAACTCACAAGCGTGGGGGGATTGCCTGCAATGGGGAATCGCCGTTGCACCAATGCATCTACCCGCCGACGAGCCTGCTTATTCGTTGGGTCGAGCGAGGCGGCGGCGGGCAGGACTTCGGTACGTGGCCAAGGTGCCGTTCGAAGAACTCGCAGAGGCGAACCGCCACCGAAACACTGACGAGCGCTCGACGGCAAGGGCGGTCCATCGACCATGGCGATTCCCGGGGAGCCAGGCGCGCTAGCGTCAGAGCAGGAAACCGCACCGTAGAGCGGAAATCGAGTATCCGGGGCCGGTAGCTCAGTTGGTAGAGCAGCGGACTCATAATTCAGCCGCGGTCATCTGCTCAAATCGGCTCAATCCCGGAAATGGCTGCTAATCGGGAGATTCGGCACTCGGGCTGACTTGCCCGGATAGCGTCCATTCCGGTCATTCTGACGGTGTCCGTTAGCAAACCCGTTAGCAACCGACGCCCTCATCGGGCACCCGGCGTAGCGGGGCCAGCCGCTAGTGTCGGCGGCATAGATAGATCGAAGCCACCGCCGATCTGCCCGCAGTGCGGCAGGTGCATCCGCGAGCAAGACGTCGCATGAACCCCGAGGAGCGACATTTGCGTCGGTTGATGGAGGGGGCGAGCGATCGCGACCTGCGAGACGCCCTCGATGCCGTGCCTCCGGTTGGGCGGCGCGGGCCGTTCGACCGAGAGGAGTTCGACGGCCGGATTCGGCTTGTAGTTGACGGCCGCGAGGTCGGCTACGTGCGAGTGGAGTGGATCGAGGGCGAGCTCGAGGGTCGCGCGCGTCGCCGCGAGATAGCCGAAAGCGAAGGGCGTCAGGAGCATGAGACGTGGCTGCGGTTCAATCGCCCCGGCCGCTCCGACCGATGACGAGAGCGTGCGCGGCGGGCTAGTGGCTAGCTCGGAGGAGTTATTCCTCCCCGCCGCGTCCTCCTGGCCAACGTCGTGCTTCAGTTATGGCTTCGGGGTCCCCGCCGAGGAGGCGGTTCCGTCTGAGATGATCGCGAACTTCGCGTCTCCGCCGATCTTCTCTCAGGATTCCGGTTAGGGTGCGGCCCGTTGCTCGGATTCCGCCGCCACCTCACCTACGCGAACGTGATGGCGACCCTCGCGGTTTTCATTGCCCTCGGCAGTGGCGCCTACGCGATCTCGAAGCTTCCGAAGAACAGCGTCAAGAGCCGCACCATCGCACCCGGCGCCGTAAAGGCCAGCGACATCGCCTCCGGCGCCGTCACGCCGATCAAGCTTCGCCCCGACCCCGCCGCCGTGGCACCGCTCGGGTTCGCCAACTTCGAGGCCGGGACCCTGGTCGAGGCGCGATCCCAGAACGTCACCGCCGCGAACGTCCAGGTCACTCCCCCCAACCCGCTTCTTGGCTCGCAGTTTTGCTTCCACAACCTGCCGTTCGAGCCAAAGATCGCGGTCGGCTCGCTGGGCTTCGACGTGTTCCAGCCCAGGACCCGAAGCGACTCGATCGAGGCTCAGGCCGGCACCTTTCAGGGTTGCGGGGGAGGCGACGCACGGGTGGTCGTCCTGGACGAGACGGGCTACTGGATCACTCGCGCGAACTTCACCGTGGTCTTTTACTAGGCCACGCGAGCGACAACTCGCGCCGTTCCATCCCAACAGTAGGGTTCGCGACCCGCGCGGACCCTGCTCATGCGGACGGTGACCGCCGAGCCCCGGACTACGGTTTCCATCCGTGAGCACTCGAACGCCCGCCGGCGTCCGCCAGGAGCTCGCCCAGCAGCAGACGCTCGACCGCCGTTGGCGGGCCTACCAGGACACGCTTCAGGCTCGACTCGCGGCGGTCCTCGGCGCTCGGCAGGCGTTCATAGATCGCGAGCTCGGCGCCGACCGGGCGCTGCGTCAGTGCCTGGTCGACCTCGCCTCGGTCTGCGAGCTGCTCGCCGAGCAGCTGCCGCGGCCGACCGTCGAGACGCGGTGGCGAGCGCCTGGACCACACCCCTAGGACGCCGGCCGCGGCGCGATTCGGCAGATCGTTTTTGGGCGGCGCGCTACCCGACGGTCCTTCGCGCCACCGAGCCCAAAAACGGCGAATGCTGGGTGACCGTTGCTTTTCTATGGCGGGCGGGGATCTTACGCCGCCTTACATGGGGTGCAAATCGGGCGGATACCATCTTTCGAGTCCGGTTGGCCTAACCACTCGCTCATGCAAGGGGGCAAAGACGATCAAGGCGGCGATGCTGATAGCTGTTGGCGGAGTCGCGCTGCTCGGCGTCGGCTGCGCCGGTAATACCGAGGCGCCGACCAACGTCGGGGCGCACAGCGCGCAATTAAACGGCCACGGACACGCCAACAGCGGCCCCGCCTTCAGCTACTTCGAGTACTGGAAGACGGCCAACCCCGCCAACAAGCTGAAGACCCCGACGCGCAACTGGCCCGCCGGGGCCCAAGGCTCGATCTCCGAGCGCCCGCAGCATCTGTCTGAGAACACCGCCTACAGCTACCGGGTCTGCGGAAACGACCAGGGCAAGAACCCGATCTGCACGAGCATCAAGCAGTTCAACACCGGCGTGGCGCGCTCCCACCTCGACTTCATTGCGGGGCAGAACGTGTTCCAGGACGATCCTGGGGTCAACAGCAATCTTGATATGAGTGCGGACTGCGCGCCAAGCCTCTGTCCCGCGCAGCTTTTGACAGAGACCAAGTGCGGCGGGCAGACCTGCGGCTCTCAGATCGTGACTGACCTCGGTTCCTGCTCCCGAATATCGGACACCGTTGTTAGCTGCAATCTCGGCGGTCGCCTTGCGATCAAGCTGGGCGACCTCGACGACGTGGCGAACGTGGCCTATGCCAACGACAAGGTCGAGCTGGACGGCGGAAGCGGTGACGACTCGCTCACTTCCGGTCAATCCTCCGCAATTCTCACCGGCGCAACGCTCACCGGCGGTACCGGGCGTGACACCCTGACCACAGGCTTCGGGGCCGACACGATCAATGCCCGAAGCGCGATCCCCTGGATTGACCCCGACATCGACGCGTCGATCTCGTGCGGCGCCGGTAATGACACCGTGATCGCCGACCGACAGGACCCGATCAGTGCTGGCCAAAACGGCTGCGAGCAGGTCTCCAAGCCCTGATCCAAGAGGCGCGATCTCGGTCCAGACGGTTCGCGGTCCCGAAAATCCCCACTTTTTTTCGCAGGCCACCAACCGGCGGTGTTCTGAGCGGGCAGGTCTCCCTCGGCACCTCCCCCCGAGCGCGAGATACTGCGCAGGCGATGTCCGCGAAGAACGCGACCTGCTTGATCGGCTGCTGGTGCGAGCGCCCGCCGTCGGGACGGCGATATCGACCGGCACGGTCCGGCTCAGGCTCGGCTCGCCGCTCAGGCGACGGTTGATGCGCGCGCAACGCAAGCGGGGCTTTAGCGCGATGGCACGCAGCGACCTGGACGTAATCGTGCTCGTCTACGAGCCTGACACCGAGGTCTGGATGCACGGCATGGACGGCGTGGGCGTCGGGGGTTGTTATTGGGGACGCGAGGGGGTCGAAAGCTCTACCGCGAGATCGATGAGGCGTTCGAGCGTTGGTCGTGGACGATCGATCGGCTGGTCGATGACGGCGATCGTGTCGCGGTGCGAGGCGACTTCGTCGGCTACGGGCGCGGCAGCGGCGTGAAGACCGAGTTGACGTCTGATGGAGCTTTCCTCGCGGGGCAAGATCGCACGCCAGGAGTGGATGGTCGAGCACAACGGCTGGCAGCGGGCCCTCGAAGCCGCCGGGCTGTCGGAGTAGGCCACCCATCGAGGCCTTTCTGCGCGGCGCGCTACCCGGCGGTCTTTCGCGCCACCTAGCCCAAAAACGGCGAATGCTGGGTGACCCTTGCTTTTCTATGGCGGGCGGGGATCTTACGCCGCCTTACATGGGGTGCAAATCGGGCGGATACCATCTTTCGAGTCCGGTTGGCCTAACCACTCGCTCATGCAAGGGGGAAGATGATCAAGGCGGCGATGGTGATCGCCATTGGCGGAGCCGCGTTGCTCGGCGCAGGTTGCGCCGGCAACACCGACGAGGCGACCAACGTGGGCGCGCACAGCGCGCAATTAAACGGCCACGGACAGGCCAACAGCGGCCCCGCCTTCAGCTACTTCGAGTACTGGAAGACGGCCAACCCCGCCAACAAGCTGAAGACCCCGACGCGCAACTGGCCCGCCGGGGCCCAAGGCTCGATCTCCGAGCGCCCGCAGCATCTGTCTGAGAGCACGGCCTACAGCTACCGGGTCTGCGGAAACGACCAGGGCAAGAACCCGATCTGCACGAGCACCAGGCAGTTCAACACCGGCGCGGCCCACTCGCACCTCGACTACAACGGCAGTACGGGGAGATGGGAGTTCCAGGACGATCCTGGGGTCAACAGCGATCTCATTGTAGACCTGCTCGAATACGGGCAGTTGTTCTCCGAGCACTATTGCGCCGAGCGGACCTGCGGCTCTCAAATCGTGGCCCCCAGCTGCAGCGAAGGGCAAAATTCGGAGAATTCCTGGGTCGTGTGCCAGTCGCACCCAGTCGCGATCAAGCTGGGCGATCTCGACGACAAGGCGGGGATCGGGTTATGGCCCGACGGAGCCACGATAGACGGCGGAAGCGGTGACGACTCGCTCACTTCCAGGAGCCGCCCCACAACGCTCACCGGCGGTCCCGGGCGAGACGCCCTGACCACAGCCTCCGGGAACGACACGATCAATGCCCGCAGCGCGATCCCCTGGTTCGACGCCGACATCGACGCGTCGATCTCGTGCGGTTTTGGCGACGACACCGTGATCGCCGACCGACAGGACCCGATCAGTGCTGGCCAAAACGGGTGCGAGCACGTCTCCAAGCCTTGACGCAAGAGGCGCGATCTCGGTCCAGACGGTTCGCGGTCCCGAAAATCCCCACTTTTTTTCACAGCCTGCCAAGCGGCGGTGTTACGAGTCGCGCGAATCCGCACGCGACCCTCCCCGCTGGATCAGGCAGTAAAAGCCTTTGCGCGCGCAGCTTGCCAACCGGCGGTCTTTCGAGCGGGCAGGTCTCCCTCGGCACCCTCCCCCCGGGCGCGGGATACTGCGCGGGCGATGTCGCAGGAGAACGTGGAAGTCGCCAAGACATTCCTCGCAGCGTTCGCAGAGCGAGACTTCGAGGCGGGAGCCAGGTTTCTTGATCCCGCGGTGGAGGTTCGTCCAGCGATCGTCGGAGGGCCCGAGGGCACCGTCTATCGCGGCCCGGCCGGGATGAAGCAGTTCTGGGCCGACGTCGACGCCGCCTGGGCTGAGTTTCGCATCGCGCCCGAAGACTTCCGGGATCTCGGCGCGGCAGTGCTCGTGCTCGGCCGTGTCTATGTCCGCGGTCGCGACAGCGGCGTTGTCCTTGATACGCCTGCGGGGTGGATCGCTCGCTTCCGCGAGGACAGGATCGTGGGCTTTCAGAGTTTCAGCCACCAACGTGACGCCCTTCAAGCCGCCGGGCTGTCGGAGTAGGCGATGTCGCAGGAGAACGTGGAGATCGTGCGCGCGCAGATCGACGCTTACAACCGCACTGACTGGGACGCCGCGCTCGCGGCCTTGGACGAGGAGGTGGAATGGCACGTGCCTGGCGTGGCGGCTCTCGATGCTCCGGAGTCGGGCGTGGTTCGAGGGCGAGCCAAGGTAGCTGAGCAGTTCGCCCGATGGTTGGAGGCATGGGAGAGCCACGCCTTTGAGGTGACGGACGCTCGCAGTCAGGGAGAGGACGTGTTCATCGCGGGCCTCCAGGTTGGGCGTGGCCGACAAAGCGGCCTCGACGTCCGCCTTCCGACATTCCACGTGTTCACGCTGCGCGATCACAAGATCGTCGCGATGCGGACGTTCGCCGAGCGAGCCGAAGCGCTTGAAGCCGCCGGGCTGTCGAAGTAGGGATTCAGTTCATCGCCTCCCGAGCCTCGGCGAGCGTGACGCCGAGTTCGAGCGCGGTCACCCCCGCGGTGCTGAGGCTGTAGACGACCCGGTCGTCGGTCAGGCCGATGTCGAACCAGCCGCGCTCGTAGAGCTTGTGGGCCTGCGGCAGGTACTCGGGTCGAGGTGCGCGGTCACTCCGGTGCTTAGTCCTCCCGGTTCGAGAACAGAGCGGATCGTTCTGCTTTGGACGAAAAGCGCAACATCCCCCGTGACGATTGACCCGAGCGAAGGCCGCACGTAGGCTCATCATGAGACAGCCGTGAGGAGGTTCAACATGGCGATGGCGTCCGCGGACAAGATCACCTTGCGGGAGCCCGAAGCCACCGATGCGGCACGGTGCGCCGAGATCGTCTTCGAAGCTTTCGGTGCCATCCAGGACCATCACCGTTTTCAGCGCGATTTCCCCGCGCTCGAGGCGGCGGCTGGGTTGCTGGACATGTTCATCGCCCATCCGCAAATCTGGGGCGTTCTCGCGGAGGTCGATGGGCAGATCATGGGCTCGAATTTCCTCGATGAGCGCAGCCCCATCCGGGGCGTCGGGCCAATCACGGTGGCTCCTGAGGGGCAAGACTCCGGCGTGGGGCGCCGGCTCATGGAGGCAGTGCTCGAGCGTGGCAAGGAAGCCCCGGGCATCCGCCTCCTTCAAGACGCTTTTCACATGCGCTCACTCGCGCTCTACGAAATGCTTGGGTTCGACGTCAAGGAGGGGGTCGCAGTCGTTACCGGGAACCCCCGCGAGCGCGCCCTCTCAGACCACGAGGTCCGTCCGCTCGAAGACCAGGACCTCGACGCATGCGAAGAGCTGTGCCTGGCGGTTCATGGGTATGAGCGCACGAACGAGCTTCGCGACGCAAAGCAGGCATTTACGCCGTTCGTAGCGCTTCGCGACGGTCGGATCGTCGCCTATGCCTCCGCAGTCAGCTTCTGGCCGATGAATCACGGCGTCGCCGAGACTGCAGCTGACATGCAGGCGCTGTTGGTTGGTACAGCAGCGTCGATTGACGAGCCGCTCGCGTTCCTAGTCCCATTGCGCTCCGAGCTGTTTAGGTGGTCTCTCCAACAGGGGCTGCGGCTGGTGAAGCCAATGAACGTGATGGCGCTCGGGGACTACCGAGATCCGCAGGGCTCCTGGTTTCCGTCAGTCCTCTATTGATCCGAGGCCGAGGACTTCGGCCTATGTGTCCTGGGCGTCAGTCTGAAGAAGTAGCGCTTTGGACGAGGAGCGGTATCGGCCTGAGGACGGGCGAGCTTCGGGGGACTAGGCCATCGGAGGCGCCTGTTCGACGGCGAAGATCGCGACCTCGTAGCGATCGACCGAAGCCGTTTCGCCGGAGCTCGTCACCTCGTCGCGGAGGCGGGCGGCTTCCGCTTCGCTCGCGTTCAATGCTTCGGCGGTCTCCCACAGGGACATGACGAGGATCGTGCCGCTGTCCCGATCGACCAGGAACACCGTGCCCTTCATGCCCTCCGTCTGCCCGTACTCGGTCGGCAGCACCTTCTTCTTCGTCTCTAGCGCGTCCTCGATCGCGTCGGGCGAGGCTTCCTCGTAACGGGTCAACCGAGCGAACATCTGATGCACCTCCAGGTCGTGAGTTCCAGTCCTCACACCTACCGTATAGGCGCTTCCTTTCGCCGGGAACTCCAGTTCCGATGAGCTCTCGAAGCTGCCGTGCTGCGAAGGTGCGCACTGCTGCTTCGGACGAGAAGCGCGCATTATGGAGAAGCCGACGTTCCGCGGGATACTGCGTGTGCGATGTCGCAGGAGAACGTGGAGATCGTGCGTCGGGTCTACGCGCTCGTTGAGGCCCGAGGAGTCGAGGGACTTTGGAGCTGGCAACCGATGACGTCGTCTGGATCAGCGATCCGCGCTTTCCCGGCGGGGGGACGCAGACCGGCAAGGAGAACGTTCGGCGTTGGTTGACAGAGCTCTGGATTTACGACGAGGTTTCGGTCGACGTCGAGGAAATCATCGACCTCGACGACGGGGCATTGGGGATTACCCAGTTCCACGGAGTCTCTGCGGGTGGGCCTGTTGTCGACTGGCCGTGGTGCCACCTCTTCGCGTTCAGAAAGGGACTGATCAGTCAGGTGCACAGCTTTCTTGATCGAGCGGAAGCCCTCGAAGCCGCCGGGCTTCAGGAGTAGGCGATGTCGCAGGAGAACGTCGAGGTCGTGCGCGAGGCCTGGAAGGTCTACCGCGAGCAGGGCATCGAGGGCTACGTTGAGTACTACGCGGCGGATTGGGTCTCTGAAGATTTCCCGGAGCTGCCCGACAGCGCGACCTATCGCGGACGGAAGGGAGGCCTCCATCGGTATCGGCACTTCGCCGACGCTTGGGGCGAGTTCGTCATCGAGGCTGTGGAGTTCATCGACGCGGGCGACGGTGTCGTGGTCGCGGTGGCCGAGATGTCCGGTAGCGGTCCGGGCAGCGGTACTCCAATGGATGCACCAGCTGCCTTCGTCTACGAGATGCGGGACGCCAAGATCGTCCGGGATCGCGCGTTCACGTCGAAGACCCAAGCCCTCCAAGCCGCCGGGCTGTCGGAGTAACTGCGCGGTCACGCCGCGACCTCGATCACCGGCAGAGCGAGTCCCTCCCGCTTATCTGTGAATGGGTGGAAGCCGTGGCGCTGCTGCCGCAGGCATGGCGCGATACTGCGCGGGCGATGTCGCAGGAGAACCTCGAGATGGCCCGCCGGAACTTTGAGGCCCTGCACCGCCGCGACCTTGACGCTGGGTTCGAAGACTTTGCGCCAGATTTCGAGCTCGACATGTCGCGAGCGATCGGCACAGACCGAGGCATCCACAGCCTCGACCAGATGCGACGTCTCAACATGTGGAGCTCCTTGAGGCCTGGGAGACGATTCAGGTCGGGGCCGAGGAATACATCGATGCCGGGGAGCACGTGGTGATACCGTTCACGAACCGCCTCCGGGGTCGGGACGGGATCGAGGTGCAGGCTCGCGGGACCTGGCTCTGCACGATCCGCGACGGGTTGATCGTGCGGATCTGCCTCTATCAAGAGGTTCAGGAAGCCCTCGAGGCCGCCGGGCTGTCGGAGTAGGCGATGTCGCAGGAGAACGCCGGGAAGGTGGTCGGGGTGCGAACGCCGGTCGCATTCTCTGTTGAGCCAACGCGGCGAACCCTGGATGAACGGATGTTCATCCGGTTTCCGGCGCTTGTCCGTGCGTTCGGCCTCGTCTATGCGCGGATGTCGCCCAGCTCTCGGCTGCGCCGAGCGGCTGACCGCGCGAGCTCCTGGGCCGATTTGCCGACGCCTTCAATCGCCGGGATTTCGATGTTTTTCTGCCGTTTCTTCACCCGGACGTCGAGTTTGAGGGGGCCAAGACCCTGGTTGGCGGGTACCTGTTCCCAGACTTGCCCCCGGTTCTTCACCGGCGCGAGGGCTACAGACGCATGTTCGAGGCCGTTGTCGAGGCGTGGGAGGACCTCGCGTACCAGCCCGAGGAGATACTCGACCTGGGTGACCGGCTCCTCGGTGTTAGTCGCGCCACGGGGCATGGCAGGCGCAGCGGCATCGCCCTCGATATACGCTGTTTCAGGTCGTGACCCTGCGCAATGGAATGATCGTGCGCCAGAGGGAGTCGGGGAGCGCCAAGCGGCCCTCGAAGCCGCCGGGCTGTCGGAGTAGGCGATGTCGCAGGAGAACGTCTGAGACCTTCGAGCGGGCGGTTGTGGCGTACAACCGCCGAGATACCGAAGCGTTGGTGGAGACCCTCGACCCCGAGATCGAGTGGCACTCGGCGATCATTGTGCCGCTGGGAGGGGATGCGGCGGTGTATCGGGACACGAGGGCATTCGCGAGCTTTTTCGCGATCTGGACGAAGCTCTCGACGAGTGGCACGCCGACTTCCCCGAGATTCGCGACCTCGGCGACCGAGTCGTCGCAATAGGTCACGTTCGCACGCGTGGCAGGGAAAGTGGGGCCGAGACCGAGTCGCCGCTCGCTTCCATAACCGACCTCGAACGGCAAGCCGATTCAGGTCCGGACCTACCTCGATCCTGCCGAGGCCCTCGAAGCCGCCGGGCTGTCGGAGTAGGTGATTGGACGACGAGTAGGAGTCTCGCCGCCCCTCCAGTTGGCTCTCGCAACGCGCGTCACCAGCGCACCCGTAGCGATCCCGGACGACGGGAGAGATACTGCGCGAACGATGTCGCAGCAGAATGTCGAAGCCTTCGAACGCGGTATTCAGGCCATCAACCGCCGAGACGTCGATGCGATGCTGGAGGAAATCGACCCCGAGGTCGAATGGCACGACGTATTTGGGCTCATGCTCGGGGGTGAAGCGACGGTGTATCGGGGACATGAGGGTGTCCGCGAGTTGTTCCGAGACCTGTTCGGCGCCTTCGCCGAGATTCACAGCGAGTATTCGGAGATCCAGGACCTTGGCGACCGGACCGTCGCAATCGGCCGCCTGCGCGCGCGTGGCAACGAAAGTGGCGCCGTGATCGAGTCGCCTGTCTGGACGATCTCCCAGTGGAAAGAACGGCAAGGTGACTCATATTCGGACCTACCTCGATCCCAGAGAGGCCCTCGAAGCCGCCGGGCTGTCGGAGTAGGCGATGTCCGAAGAGAACGGGGAAGCCGCACTCCGGGCGATCAAAGCGTTCAATGCCGACGACCTCGACGGCTTCATGGGCGAGTGCGCCCCGGAGATCGAGTTCCACTCCCGCTTCATGGATATGGGGGTGTCTACCGTGGTTACGTCGGGCTCAGACGCTGGCACCAGGATTTGCTCGACACCTGGGAGCACATCCGGGTCGAAGTGGAACGGTTGATCGAGGTCGATGACCAGACCATGGTTCTGCTCATGACCCTGTCCGGGAAGGGGCGGGGTAGCGGCATCGAGGTCCGTCAGCAGATCGCTCATCTGGATTCCTTCCGGGCGGGCAAGCTGACTCGGATCGTCACTTACACCGAACATGCCGAGGCCCTCGAAGCCGCCGGGCTGTCGGAGTAATCGATGTCGCGCGAGAACGTCGAGGTGTTCAACCGGGCGGTTGATGCATTCGACCGCCAAGACTTCGAAGCGATGCTTGGGGCGCTCGACGCTGCCGTCGAGTGGCACGACGCCGTCCCGATGATGCTTGGGGGACGTGCGACCGTGTATCGGGGGCATGAGGGAGTCCGCGACCTGTGGCGGGACCTGGACGACGTTTTCGAAGAGAGGCGCGTCGGATTCGCAGAGATCCGCGACCTCGGCGACCGGGTCCTCGCAACCGGTCGACTGCATGCACGCGGCAAGGGAGCGGAGCCGAGACGGAGTCGCCTTACTGCGTCGTCTGTGACTTTGAGAACAGCAGAGTGATCCGGATTCGAACCTACCTGGATGCCGCCGAGGCCCTCGAAGCCGCCGGGCTTCAGGAGTAGGCCCGGGTCGGCCTCGTCGGAGATCATCGGCGCAGGATCATCGCGATCGCGTCACACCGCCGCACTACGCTCGCGCGCCCATGCCGTACCTAGCCGCAGCTCTGATCGTTATCGCCCTCACGGCACCGGCGAGCGCGGATGCCGCTGCGTTCGGCATCCGCAGCAAGGCGACCGTCGTTGAAGTGACCGACGGGGACACGATCGACGTCGAGCTGCGTGGTCGCGAGCGGGCCGTCCGGCTGATCGGCATCGACACACCCGAGGTCTACTTCGGCGAGGAGTGCGGCGGAGCTCGTGCCTCCCGGTCGATGGAGCGCCTGCTGCATCCCGGCGACCAGGTGCGACTCCTCCGCGACCGCAGCCAAGACACCGCGACGCCTATGACCGCCTGCTCCGCTACGTCGTCCACCAGGGGCGCGACGTGGGCCGGGTGCAGCTGCGGCGCGGCTGGGCTGCCGTCTACGTTTTCGAGAGTCGGTTTAGGCGCGTGACCAGCTACCGGCGGGCGGAGCGCAAGGCGCGACGCGCCGACCGCGGTGCGTGGCGGCGCTGCGACGGAGACTTTCACGACCCGCTCTGATGCGTCCGGCTAGGAAGTTCGCGGCGCCGGCCCGGGGCCCGTCCCGGGTCTTCGCCGCTATGGCCGGGTCTGCATCCACTGCGGGGAAGCCGCCGCCGAGATCGACCACCTGACCCCGATCGCCGTCGGGGGGCGATTCGCTGGCGAATCTGCGGGCCATCGTGCGCCGGCTGCAATCGGGGCTGGCGCTCATTGCGGGGGCGGTCGCTGACATGTCCCCTCGCATGGAAAGCGGAACCACGGCGTAGGTCGTGCCAGGGCGCGATTAGGATCCTGCGCAAGCCCGCGAACAGGAGGTGTGGATGCACGCACGCGTTGTCAGATTCACCGGTGTGACCCCGGAGAGGATCTCCGAGATCGTCGCCCGAGTCGAGGACGAGGACGGACCGCCCCCTGGGGTGGATCCGGTTGGATTCGAGCTCTTTGTCGACGGGGCACAGGGCACCGCCCTCTTCGTCGGCTACTTCGAAACGGAGGAGAAGATGCGCGAGGCGAGCGCGGTGTTCGAGCAGATGGACTCCTCCGAGACCCCGGGCAACCGTGCCTCCGTCGACCTGTGCGAGGTCAAAGTGCAGCAGAGGTTCAGCTAGGGCACCACGTCGCCTCCCATCTGAGCCGTGCGGGAAGATCCTCCGGAACGAGACGAAGGACGGCGCGCGCCGGTCGCTGGCACTGTGACCGGGAGACAGGCTCTAAGAAAGCTAGCGGCTGTCCCAGCGGTGTTCGATTATCGCCCCTCAAGCGCATCCGCGATCGCCTCAAGCTCCGCGTTCAGCTGCTCGTGTCGGACCGGGTAGTAGACCGCGCCACCACCGTCTCTGAGCAGACACCCGAGCATAGCGACGCCGCGCGCGTAGACCGGGGCGCTCGAACGCAGGCGCTCATCCAACTCCTCCAAGCGCGGTGCTGCTGACCGCACCGCGTCATGGTGTGGCTGGATCGCCGCACCCATGAAGCGAGGGGGATGATCGACCGCGGCCAGGACGTGGGCGATCCAAGCGGCCATCTTCAGGCGATTGTCATCGGCCGTCAACCGCGCGGCGCGGTACGCGAGCGCCGAGGACTCGCACGGGTTGGCACCTGCGGCCAACGCCGCATCCAGTCGCGCGCCACGCATCCTCACCAGCAGCCGAGTTAGGGGGCTGGGCCGGTCACGTACCTTGCCGTGCGCGCCCGGCAGCTCGTGGAGGTCAAACGCGCCGGTGCGCATTGCCTGGCGTGCCATGAAGTACCTCCGAGATCGATCGACGACACCGCCGCCGACCAGACTTCCCGGCACACCTAGCTCAAAGAATACGCCGCTTGTGCCGAAAAGCCAGCGCATAGTTGTTCTTCGCCTGCTCGCCCGCCGCCTCTCACGATCGGGTCGTCCGCGAGGCCCATCAGGACGTAGGGGCGGCTCGGGTCGATCCGCCATGAACTCAGCCGGTTTCATTTGGTCTTGATCAGGCCCTCAAGCTCCTCTTCGAGCGGGTCGCCGGCGTGGCGTCGACCTCGCGCAGGGCGCGCACCGCGGCGATCCGGTCGCGCGGGTAGTTCGACTCGTCGCGGGCGATCTTCTCCAAGATTTCGCGTTGCTCGTGCTCGTTCATTTTTTCAGCCCTTTCTTCACAGCCTGCTACGCGGCGACTAGCGACGACAGGTGCGCTCAGGCACGACCCTCCCCAATGCCCGTCCGCGTTCACACCGCATAGAGGCGTGACTTCGGGGAGTTCCGCTTCTCGTCCAAAGCACTACGCCTGGAGCCCGGCGGCTTCGAGGGCTTCAGGCGAGTGCGCGCACGCGCTGCGGTTCAGGGCGGACTTGAGCTACCCGCAGACGAGCCCGGCGGCCGGCGCCTCGGCGAAGCTCCCGGGAGGAGAGGGGCCACCCGGCTTCCCGCCATGTTTCAGGTGCGCGGAGAAGAAAGCTCCGAGGGCTCTGCGCTGCGAGTCGATCGACGCCGTCGGATCGATCGTGCCGACAAAGGTCTGGTAGGAGTTTGCCAGCGGCCACGCGGGGTCTTGACGGGCGATCTCGGGCGCGAGCACCTGGAGATCGTTGAAGCTGTTGTGGAGGGCGTCACTCAGCAGCCAGGCGTCCTTCGGCCCGGTCGAGGCTGAGTAGAAGTCGCAGATGGTCCGGGCGCGAAACGTCCGCCAAAAACCACCCTCGGCCATCGCGAGCAGGTAAGGGATCGTTGCCCCGGTGGTCGTGGCCGGCCCGCCCCAGAGCGGGCTATCGAGGCTGGCCGCGGCATCGAAGCGCTCGTCGACGACGGCCGCCTGAGTTGCCGTTGCACCGCCGAGGGAGTGGCCGAAAACCCCCGCCCGCTTGCCCACGTGTCCCGCCAGGAGACCCTTTGGATCCCTGCCGAGCTTGCGGATCCGCGACAGCACGAAGCTCAGGTCGGGAGCTCGCACGTCCACCAACGCCTGTAACTCGTCGCCGGTGAGTTGACGGTCGGTGAACGGGCCTCCGAAGACACCGTCGACATAACCGGTGTGCGGGAACCGAACGGAGAATGCGTCGCCGGTGTGATCGACCGACGCGACGATGAAGCCTCTCGAGGCGAGATCGCTGGTCAGCGCGGCGTACAGGAGGCGATCGAGCGCGAAGCCGTGAGAGAAGATCACCAGCGGGCGGGCTCCGCCCTTGATCCTTCCTCCGTCGCAGATGCCGGAGTCCACACTGAGCGGTGTCGCGACAAGTGTCTGTTCCTGCAGACGCTGGAGGATCGGCTTGGGCGCGTATGCGGCGGGCCGGCACGTGGCCTGGCTGTCGATCGGATAGGTGAGCTGGACCATCAGCCGTCTCCGCCCCTCGAGTCCGAAGCCCATCGGCCGCGAGCGGTCGACAAGCTCGATCGCACGCGTGCCGACCGCGTTGGCTCCGGTCGGCCGAGGAATCGAGATGTCGAGCGGCGCCCGAGCCTGCGCCGGACTGGCGAGCGCCGTGACGGCGAGGAAGATCGCCAGCGAAATGCCTCGTACCGTCGTCCTGAGCGGGAGATCCATGGGCACTCCTTCTCGTCGCGGCCCAAATCTGCGTGCCGACCGTACACCTGGCCGGCTGCATCTCCAAAGGGCTTGCGCAGCGGTCGGGTTCACTGACTCGTCGCGGGCGATCTCCTCAAGGATCTCGCGCTATTCACGCTCGTCCATTTTTCAGCCTTGTCTTCGCAGCTTGCCAACCGGCGGTCTTGAATCACGCCTCATCGGATTCCGACCCTCCCTACCGGACCCCCAGCCCGCTCGATCGCTCGCAGCCGGGTCGGTTCACGGACCCGCTCGGCGAGCCGGTGAAGCCGGACTCGTTTTCGCAGATGTTCGACCGCCACCAGCGCGGCCTCGCGGCGCCGCGGATCAGGCTGCATGATCTTCGCCATACCAGCGCGACCTTGATGCTGGCGAGCGGCGCCAACCCGAAGACGGTCTCAGAGCGCCTCGGCCACGCGAGCACCGCGTTCACGATGGACGTCTACGCTGCCAGCGTGCCGGCGCTCGAGGAGGAGACGGCGGCCAAGGTCGCGAAGCTGCTCGAGTGAAACCGCCGGTTAGCAATCGGTTAGCAATTCGGTGATTTGAGCGGAGCGGGGAGGGGGAGGAAACCGCTCTAGCATGCGGCTCAGGGCCGGTAGCTCAGTTGGTAGAGCAGCGGACTCATAATCCGTAGGGCGGAGGTTCGATCCCTCCCCGGCCCACTAGAAAGCGCCGCTAATGCGAGGCTTTCCACACGGCGGGTGCAGCCGCTCGAACGGCGACTGCAACCATTTGCAAGCCTACGAGTCGACTACGAGCGCCGCGACGGTCGCGGCGGCGTCCTCTTGCAGGCCGGGCATGACATGCGAGTAGGCGTCGAGTTCGCCGCGTCTATTCGGCGCTTGCGACGGCGTCGCAGAACTGCGAGAGCGCGTCCTGAGCCTGGCCCGATGGCAGTTGGTCGACCGCTTTGCGGCAGTTCTTCGCCACCCCTGAGAGCCCTTCGCTCACGTTCTCGCTGGCACCGCTGAGAACCTGCTTGGCCGCACTGGCGAGATAAGTGCACGCGCCCTCAACCTTGGTTCCGGCCGTACCGCCGATCTGTTGGGCCGCGTCGGTGCAAGACGCGAGGGCCTCGTCGACCGTCTGCTGTGCGTTCTCGCCGACGGATGTGGTCGTCGTCGTCTCGTCCTCATCGCCGCATCCGGCTGCGATCAGAGCGCAGACGAACAGGGCCGCAACAGTCGCCATTCGATAGAAACGAGGTGCTCGCCGCAATCTAGACATCCTCTCTGGGGTAACCGCGGCCGCGCGGGTTCGGCGCATCCTAGCCGCCCTGCGCTCCTGGGTCACGGCCTGCTCTGGACGAAAAGCGGCACTCCGATCGAAACGGGCAACGCAACCCTGCATCAATCAAGGCGTCGAAGCCGCGACGCGCACGCGACCAAACAATGATCGGCAGGGAGTCGGCTAGCGCTGAGCCACCACGTGGCCCGCCGTGATCACCGGTGGGTTCGGCAACAGAGCCGCGATATTCGCCTTGACCCACTCCGCGGCCAGGGCGTTCGAATCCTCCTCATCGGCTTGATCCTCGAAAACGCTGGTCGAGAACATGACGCCGCCTCCAGCGTCCACCCAGTAGTAGGCGGCGAAGCCCCGATGCTCGCTGATCAACGGAACGAAACCCTCGCGTACCTGCCTTCCCGCCTCATCAGGATTCGTGACTCCCTCGTAGCGACGCACAATGGCCCACATCTCTTCCTCCCGAGGCTCGATGAGTTCCCGGGCGATCTCTCAGACGTGCAGCCGTCCCTCAAGCTCGGTCAGGACGTTTGCGCGCCGCAGCCGACCGCGCTCGGCGAAGGCTCGCTGAACGCCGACCACCGCCGCGAGACGAGCCTGGAGCGTGTCCTGGTAAGCCGCCAGTGGCGGTCGTCCGCTGGCGCTCGGTCTCACGGCAACGGTGGCGGCGCGCACGCGGGCGATGGTATGCGGCGCCCGCTGACCTACTCCGGCAGCCCGGCGGCTTCGAGGGCTTCCTTAGGGTCGAGATACTCGCGGACCCGAATCACCTTGCCACCCTTGAACTCCACGATCCAAGCGAGTGCCGATTCGGTCACAACGCCGCTCTCCTTGCCGCGTCCCCGGAGGTGACCGATGGCGACGACTCGCTCGCCAAGGTCCCGGACCTCTGATTGCTCTGCCTGGATTTCAGAGAAAGCGTCTTCGGCGTCTCGGATTCCCTCGCGGACGCCCTGGTGCCCTCGATACACGGTGGCTCCCCCGCCGAGCTGAACCTGCAACCAGGGGTGCCACTCGATCTCGGGGTGGAGTCGTCGAGCATCGCCTCCACGTCGCGGCGGTTGTAGGCGTCCGACACGCGACGCACGATCTCCACGTTCTCCTGCGACATCGCCTACTGCTGAAGCCCGACGGCTTCGAGGGCCTCTTCCCAGCTGTACAAGACCCGCCACCAGACGCACTTCCCATTCCGCCACCGACTGGCGTGCCAGATGTTGTCTTCAAGCGGCAGGTCGCTTCCCGCGCCATGGCCGTGTGCGCGGAAGGCCGCGAATATCACGTCTCCACGTTCGCGGATCTCGGCGACATCGATCGCATAGTCCGGGAAGGCCTCGAACCAGCTTCTCCACCAGCGACGCATTCCGTCATGGCCATGCAGGCCGCCCTCCATCGCCGCGATCCGCGAGACGCCCTCGACGTCCTCGTCCATGAGATCCAGGAAGGCGTCGAGGTCGCGCCGGTTGACGGCGTCATAGGACTGACGGGCCAGCTGGACGTTCTCCTGCGACATCGCCCGCGCAGTATCTCGCGGCCTGTCGGGATCACAAGCGCAGCCGGATCAGGCGGGCTGCGGCGGTCCCGACCTGGAACGAGTTCGTCTCGCAGTTCCTCAACGCCGAGACCCGGGGCTCCAAAGGATTGGGGCGCCCCGGGCCGGGCGTGAGGAACTTCAGACGAGCGTTAGTCGACCAGTGAGAACGAGAGCACCCTCTCGCGCGGGCCCGAGAGCACGGCTTGCCCCGACTCCCGCGAAGTCGCCGGTGCCGCCGGTGACGTTCAGGCGGTTGTCGCCAGGGCCGAGGTTGCCGTTGACCCGCAGGAAGCCGAGGCCACCAACCTCACCGTTCAGGTGGATGAGGCCTTGCACTTGAGCTTGCGGTGCGGCCGCTCAGCGCAGCGGCCCTGATCGCGCCCGACCTGGTTGCTCGGGTTGTCGATCTGGAAGAGCTGCTCCCTGAACCGGAAGCCGTCGTCGGTCCTGTGCTGACTCGACGGTCTCCAAGATAACCGCGAAGTGCGAATCAAACGAAGCGGATGCCGGAAGCGCGACGGCGGCGAACGTTGTGGCGGTCACGACCCCAGTGACGAGCAATCGGCGCATGTGTTCCTCTCTTTCGGTGATGCCAGGGACCCCCCTGTGCGGGCTGTCCTCGCTCGCGAGGCGAGCCTATCCCGTGGCAGGCTCGCGGGTCAACCTCGCCGAGACGGCATGCCGGACGGGCTGCCGCGCAGCAGCTGAACTCTCGAAGCCGCAGTAGCCTCCAGCGACCACGGAATGCGGCTGAGAAGACGGGGATCGCGATGACTCGGAACGACCGGCGCCGATGCCCGAGGTAGGCGCTCAGAACCCCGTGCTCGTTGTCGGCGCCGGGCCGACCGGGCTGTTGCTGGCGGCCGAGCTCGAGCGCCGCGACGTCTCATGCCTCCTGATCGATGCGCTCGACGCTCCTCGCGGCTGGGATCGGGCGACGGTCGTGCACGAACGGTCCCTCGAGATCTTCGAAGCGCTCGGGATCGCGGAGCGGTTCATCGCCGAGGGTGTCAAGACCCGGGGGGCGCGCTTTCACTCCGACGGCGAGGTCCTCGCCGAGCTGAACCTGAGCCTCACCGGAAGCCGCTACGGCTTTCAGCTCGGGATCTCCGAGGAGGTCACCGAGTCGGCGCTCACCGACTATCTCGAGGCCCAGGGCGGGGCGGTGACCCGCTCGACCCGCTTGGTCGCCGTGACGCCGCGAGAGGACGCGGTGCACGCGACGCTCGAGCGCGACGGAGAGCGCCAGCAGGTCGTCGCGGAGTGGCTCGTCGGTTGCGACGGCTCGCACAGCGTGGTTCGCGAGGCGGCCGCGATCGAGTTTCCCGGCACGCGACATCCAGGCGCAGTGGGCCGTCTTCGACGCGACCATCGAGGGCTGGAGCGCGGAGTACGACCTCGTCTTCGCCCACCTCGACCAGCCGCCGCTGATCCTCACCCCGCTCCCGCACAGACGGTGGCGCGTCTACGTGCGGCCGACGTCCGACGCGAGCGATCTCGTCGCCGAGGCCGGCGCGGTGCTCGACCGCTACACGCCCGGGAGCCACCTTCGCCGAGATCGAGAGCCCGACGAGGTTCCACTGTCATTCCCGGATTGCGGATCGTTATCGGTCCGGCCGCGTCTTGCTCGCCGGCGACGCCGCCCACGCCTGCACCCCGGCGGAGGGCCACGGGATGAACACCGGCCTTCAGGACGCGTTCAACCTCGGTTGGAAGCTCGCCATGGTCTGCCGTGGGGAGGCGGGCTCCGGCCTGCTCGACACCTACGAGGCTGAGCGCCGACCGGTCGCCGAGACCGTCGTCTCATCCGGCGCCGACGTCGAGAGCGCGCACGCGCTGACCGACTCCGGCGAGCGAGCCGCGCGTGACGCCGAGATCCGCCGGGCGATCGCCGATCCCGACATCGCGCACCACGAGGCGGCGGCCGCGTCGGAGCTCGACCGCTCGTATCCAAGGTCGCGGGCGGTCGCCGGGGAGGACGGCTCGCTCATCGACACCTGGCCGGCTGGTGCCGGATACGCCCCTCGTCGAGCCCGCGGACGGCGATCCGCGGCCGCTCCACGAGCTCGCCCATCGGCGCGGGCACACGCTGATCGTCCTCGGCGGTCCGCAGGCGGACCCGGCGCGGGTCGCCCGGCTCGTTGAGGAGCTCGAGGAGCGCTCCGACGCGGCCGTCGATGCGGTTGTCGGCCTGTGCACGCACCCGGGCGGTGCGCAGGTCGGGAGGATGGATGAATCGGTGGCCGCCGAGCTCGGAGTCGCCGGCGTGACGGTGCTCGGGATCCGTCCGGACCGCTACGTCGGCTTGCGCGACGACAGCGGCGATCCAGCGGCAGTCGAGACCTACCTCAGCGCGTTGGTCGCCTAGCGACCGGCGTCGATCGGCGGCGCAATGATCGCAACGCGCCCGGGCCTGCACTCGCGTAGGAAGGGAGTACGATTGTTTCGCAGTACCTCGCCGCCCTTCGAGTCCTGCGTCTCTCTTTCTTGACCGCGCGGCCTCCAGCCAGAGAGGCGTTGGATGCTCTGCATCCGCGAACCGGAACCGAAATGGCGATCGTCGACGAAATCGAACCGTTCTCAGCGACCGTCGAGAGGGACGGCGAGGTGGTCACGGTCGTGATCGCGGGGGAGGTCGACCTCTCGGTCTCGCCCCAGCTCTCCGAAGTGATCTCAGAGGTCGCTGAGTCAGCGACCAGGGTGCGCCTGGACTTCGAGCGCTGCACGTTCATCGACTCGAGCGGGATCCAGGTCGTGGTCGGGAACGCCCGCAGGTGCCGGGACACCGGCGGCGAGCTGTACGTGATCAACGATCGAGGAGATGTCGCGAGGGTATTTGAGATCTCCGGGCTCTTCGTGGACGGCTCGCCGGTGCGCCGCGGCTTTCCTTAGCGGACCGGCCGCGGAACAGCCTCCGGCCGCCTGGGCGGGCGGTCCTGCGAGCCCGAGCGAGCTCGCGCCCAACGGCCGCAGCGCAGCTCCGCCGCCGATCGCTCGGCCGAGGCCTCGATGTCGAAGGTGACGGAGATCGTCGTTCCGTGTGCGCCGGATTCGATCGTTACCTCGCGCGCCAGCTTGCTGGTCACCGGGAGCCCCATGCCGAGGCCGGGCGAATCCGGCCGCGGGGCCATGCCCTTGCCCCGGTCGGCGATCGTGACGACGAGGCGGCCGCGGATGACCTCGGCGAGGACGACCACCGGTCCCGGATCACGACCGATGTAGGCGTGCTGCACGGCGTTGCCGACCAGCTCGCTGACCACGATCCGGACCGCCCCCGAATCCGCGCCGAGGCGGTCGGCGAGGTCGCTGAGCGCGTGCCGCGCCGCAGGAATGCTCTCCGGCATCGCGGGAAGCTCGAACCTCAAACACGTGGGCTCTGACAGGGCCATTGGTTCTCTATACCCGGCTTGGCCCGCAGGCATGCGGCACAACGCAGGCCAAGCGGATCGCGTAACTCCGCAGATCGAGGTCAGCCCGGTCTTCCGGGTGCTCAGGCGTAGCGAACGGGCCGGATCCAGGCCCTGCGATGCTCGGTCAGGCGCGACGAATCCGGTAGAAGCGCTCATCGAACCTCATCAGTCTGGCGATCGCGTCGGGCTCGGTGTCGGCGACCTCGACGTCGGCCGATCCCTGCCTCGCGCGGGCCGTGACGTCGGCGTGCATGACCCGCACGTCGACCCCAGCCGGCGCCGAGAGCGCCGAGCGGGCGAACGTCGACGCGCTGCGACCGGTGCGATCCGGCTCGAGGTCTTCTCCAGCCGCAGCAAAGGCGCTCGCGGCGGCGGGGGTGGCGAAGTAGGTGGGCCGGCTTAGCTCCCACCCGCCCGGGTAGTGGGAGATAGCAAGCGGACCACCAGGAGGAGGGGGTCGGATGGCCCAGCAGACGAAGAGCGGATCGCGCGCCGGCAGCGCCAACTCGTCGACGAAACGCGCTGCCGCGAACGGGCGCTCGACCACCAGTCGTCAGCCGAAGTCGAGCGCTCGAACGCAGGCAAACACCCTCGCGCAGAGGCTGAAGACCCCCGCCATCGCCGCCGGCGCGGCGGCTGCGGGGTTGGCGGGTGGGATCGCTCTCACGGGGCGCGGCTCCCGCAAGAAGGTGCTCGGGGTCCGGGTGCCGGCCGGAGGTGCTGCTCAGTCGACCTCACAGAACCTGGCCGAGGCCGCGAAGCAGATCGGCAGCTTCGGCGAGCGCGTCGGGGAACTCGCGAACGAGGTCCGCATGGTTCGCGAGGGCGTCGCGCAAAGCCGCACACGCTCCCCGATCGAGGTCGTCCTCCAGGGGCTCACCTCGCGGCGAAGCTGATCGTCAACAGGACCGTAATCGTCGACCCGACAAGTTTGAGGAGAGAGATGGCAGCAACGACTAAATCAACGCGCAAGGGCTCGACCAGCCGGAACGGCTCGCAGGCCAGATCCAGCGGCTCGAGCAAGAGCACGACGGCGAAGCGCTCGACCTCGGGCGCCAAGCGAACGAGCTCGAACGGAAGCCGGGCCACAAACAAGACCGCGAGCAAGCGGACCGGCGCGGCGACGAAGAGGACCGCCTCGAAGCGCACCGGCGCATCCAAGCGCACTCGTCCCCGGGCGCAGTCGCGGTCAGCGGCGCAGAGCAGCAGCGGCAACGAATCGATGCTCGAGACGGCACGCGATCGTGGCAAGGCCGCGGGGCACGCCGTGGCCGAGGCGGCGTCGAAGGCGAGAACGCCGCTGCTCGCCGGCGGGACCGCGATCGCCGGCGCGGCCGCCGGAGTCCTGATCAAGGATCGGCTCACGGCCAACCAGTCGAAGAGCCCGCTGACCCGGCTCCGCGGGGTGTCGATCCCGAACCCCGTCGCGAACCTCGACCTGAGCAAGGTCGACCTCGACTCGGTGAAGTCGGCAGCCGAGCGCGTCAGCGCCTACGGACAGCAGGCGTCCGACATCGCCGCCGCGGTCGAGAAGACGCGCAAGAAGAACAACTAGCGACGAGGAGCGGAGATGGCGAAGACCGCGAGAGATGTGATGTCCGGAGATTGCGAATGCGTGGGAGAGAACGAGACCGTGCTCGACGCGGCAAAGAAGATGTCGCCGAGCTCGACGTCGGCGTGCTGCCGATCTGCGGCTCAGACGACCGGCTGAAGGGAATGCTCACCGATCGCGACATCGTGCTCAAGGTGCTGGCGGCAGGGCAAGGACCCCGAGGCGACGAAGGCCGGCGAGCTCGGCGAGGGCAAGCCGGTGACGATCGGGGCCGACGACTCGGTCGGCGAGGCGCTGAAGACGATGAAGGAGCACGCCGTCAGGCGGCTGCCGGTGATCGACGGCCACGAGCTGGTCGGGATCGTGAGCCAGGGCGACCTGGCCAAGAGCGTTGACGAGGAAGAGGTCGGCGAGCTGGTCGAAGCGATCTCGGCGGCCGACTGAGGAGGCGCGATGGCGAAGGATCACGGCGCCAGCGTCAAGGACGACAAGCAGTACGAGGGCCTGCGCAAGAAGGGGATGAGCAAGGAGCGGGCGGCGAAGATCGCCAACACGAAGAACGCCTCGAAGAAGGGCGGCAAGAAGTCGAAGGGCGGCAGCGGCGGGGGCACGAAGGAGGGCCAGCGCAAGGGCAGCCGCAAGAGCGGGAGCGGCTCCTGACCTGGAGTCCCTCCGGCGTCCGCTAGCCGCTAGAGGTCGCGCTCGTAATAGAGCATCCGCGGGCCGTCCGGGCGGCCCTCGCGGTTGGTGAACCCGGCGCTCTCGTAGAGGCCGATTGCCGCGCGATCGTCGGTGGACGTGTTGAGGTCGATCAACTCGGCGCCCTCCGCGCGGGAGATCTCGATCACGGCCGCGAGCAGATCGCGGCCGAGGCCCTGGCCCCGCCGCTCGGGCGTCACGTAGAGCTCGGCGAGGTAGGCGAAGGGCGCGTCGCTCCAGATCGAGGGCCGGTACTGAAACTGCGCGATCCCGTCCGGCCCGTCCCCCGCGAGCAGGGCGATGATCGTGTCGCTGCCGATCATCTTCGCGGCACGCTCGGTGAGCACCTCGACGCCCGGGGTCTCCTCCTCGTACTCGCGGTTGAACGCGTCGAGCAGACGCGCGACCGCTGCAGCGTCCTCGACGCCGGCGCGGCGGACCGAGCTCACCTCAGGCCCCGTCCAGTCGCTCGGCGAGCCAGGCGACGAGCGGGGCATAGCGGCGGTCAGGTGGCCGTGCTTGCCCTCGAAGAGCTCGAAGCGGTGCTCGATCCCGGCTCGCGTCGAGGCGGTCGTGGAGGATCTGCCGTCCCGGCGTGCAGGTTGTACTCGTCCTGCAGGCCGGACTCGAGCGAGATCGCGCGCATCGGGCGCAGGTCGTCGAGATGGTCGGCGAGCATCCGCACCGGGTCCCACTCGAGCCAGCGCTCCCAGACGTCCTCGCGCAGCGAGCAGTCGTCCGGCTCGAACGGCAGCTCGGGCTCGCCGTCGGGGCCGGGCGAGTAGCAGGCCGCCATCGCGATCGTGTTGACCGCTGCGAAGACCGCCGGCGACGGCTTCGGGCCTGCTCGAGCATCGACGCCCAGAACTCCTCGATCGAGTCGTGCTCGCGCAGGATCGCCCAGGCGCGGGGGAAGTCCGGCATGTAGCAGTACTCGAACGCCGAGTCGCCGGAGACGTCGCCGAGCCCGCCCCAGAGCTCGGGTCGCAGCATCGGCAGGACCAGCGCCCCGTAGCCGCCCGACGACTTGCCCTGGACCGCGCGCGCGTCGCGCTCGGCGATCGTGTTGAAGCGCTCGTCGACGAACGGGACCAGCTCGTCGCAGAGGTAGGTCATGTAGGCGCCGGTGCCGGCCGAGTCGATGAACTGCGAGCCGCCGTAGGCGGTCCAGCAGTCGGGCATCGGGATCACCACCGGCCGGCAGTCCCCGGCGGTGATCAGCCGGTCGACGTCCTCGATGAAGGTCGAGTGGTAGGGGAGCGGTTGCGCCACATGTCGATCTGCCCGGTCATCCCCTGGATCGACCAGACCGCCGGGTACGGGCCGTCGTCGGGCCAGCCGGGCGGCGTGTAGACGTAGAGCGGCCGCGAGGCCGGGTCGCCGAGCGGGTTGCCCTCCAGCGCCTCGCTCTCGAAGCTGAGCTCGTGCAGCGTGCCGGCGAGGTCGCGTCCCCAGGGGTCGTGGTCTGGTGAGCGGATCACCCGGCGAACGTTACGCGGCGGCCATCCCCGAGGCCGGATTGCAACTAGCCTGCGTGTCCGTGACCTCCGAGCCGGAGACGCTGCCGGGCAACGCGGTCGATCTGGTCGTCGGGCTGCTGTTCGAGCTCGGCGACGAGGCGGCCGAGTCGGACCCGCTCGACGACCGGATCTGCGAGGCGATCTGCCGCCTGACCTCGCTCGACCGCGCCGTCCTGGTGCTCTACGACCACAGTCGCCGGCTCGTCGTTCCGGCCGGCAGCCACGGGGTCGCGCCGGAGATCCTCGCCCACGTCTACGGGAGCCTCGAGGAGACGCCGATCGCCCAGCGCGCGCTCGGTGAGGACGCGGTGATCTCCGTCGACGAGCTCGCCGGCCACGTCCCCGACCGCTACGCGGAGGTGCCGACCGTCACGGGGATCACCTGCACGCCGGTCGCCGCCGCAGGCCGCTGGCTCGGGGTGATCTTCGCCGATCGAATCGGCGCTCCGCTGGAGCTCGACGCAGGAGGAGCTGCGCACGATGCGAGCCCTCGGGCGTACGGCGGCGCTCGCGACCACGGTCCGTGAGGCGGTCGCCCACCACGAGCGCGGACGCGCTCTTGCTCGAGCGCGTCGAGCTCGCGCGCGAGGTCCACGAGAGCGTCATGCAGCGCCTCTTCGGCGTCTCGATGGTGCTCGGCTCGGGGCGCGAGCTGAGCGCGATCGACGCGAAGCGCTCCGCGGCCGAGGTCGAGGCGGCCATCGGCGAGCTTCGCGATGCGCTCGATCGCTCGCTCGAGCCGACCGCGGAGCCGGTGCGAGACGACCTTGCGCGCCGAGCTCGACCGGCTCGGGCGTCAGTACAAGGCGGTCCCGATCAGCGTCCGGTGGGGGGCGGGGTGGAGGTGCCCGAGGGGCTCGAGCCGCTCGCGGTCTCGGTCCTCGGCGAGGCGCTTCGCAACGCCGAGAAGCACGCCGAGCCCGAGCGAGGTGCGGATCGCGATCACCAGCCTCGACGGCGCCTTCGCGCTCGAGGTGAGAAACGACGGCATCAGCCCGCGGCCCGGCGCGGGATCGGGCCTCGGCCTGCGCCTGGCCGCCTACGAGTCGATGCAGCGCGGCGGGATGCTCGAGTTCGGCCCCGAGGACGATGAGTGGCGGGTGCGGCTGGTGCTGCCCGCCAGCGACGTCGAGGGCTTCGTCGGCGGGGCCGCCGCTCGTGGCTGACGAGCCGCTGCAGGTCCTGATCGTCGACGACCACGCGGTCGTGCAGTGGGGGTTCAAGGTCCTGCTCGGCCGCCAGAGCTGGGTCGAGCGCTGTTGTCGTCGCCTCCGATCGGCGAGCAGGGACTCGCGGCCGCCGCTCGTCTCAGGCCCGACGTCGCGCTCGTCGACCTGTTCCTCGGCGAGCGCTCCGGAGCCGAGCTGTGCGAGGCCATCCGCGGCCGCGTCGCCGAAGACCAGGGTGCTGCTGATCTCCGGCGTCGGCTGGATCTCGCCCCAGGCCGCGACGGGCGGCCGGCGCCTCGGGCTTCGTCTCCAAGGATTGGAGCGCCGACGAGGTGGCGATGGCCGTGCGCATGGTGGGCAAGGGGATGACCGTCTTCGGACGCCAGGAGGAGGCGCCGGCGATCCCGCTCAGCCCGCGCGAGCGCGAGGTCCTGAGCCTGATCGCCTCCGGGCAGACCAACCGCGAGATCGCCGCCAGCCTCTACCTCTCGCCGCACACCGTCAAGGAGCACGCCAGCTCGCTCTACCGCAAGCTCGGGGTCAAGAACCGCGCCGAGGCGGCCCGGCGCGCCGAGCGACTCGGGCTCACCCGATGACCCGACTGACGCGACCCCCCGCTCCTTCGACCCTCCACCCCCCGAATCGGGGGGTTGGCGCCCGGGAGGGCTTAACTCTCGGCGCCGGCGCGGTAGGTGTATCCCGATGGCCCAAGACGGAGAGACCCGCGCGATCCTCTTCCCCGGACAGGGCGTCGGCGACCCCGGCGACGCCGAGCTGGTCCGGGCGGAGCGCCCCGACCTGCTCGGCTCGCGTGCGAGCTGGTCGACGAGGATCCCTTCGAGCGGATCGGCGACGGCACGCGCTTCGCCCAGCCGGCGATCTACTGCGCCGCGCCTCGCGGGCTTCGAGCGCCTCGGACGACCGGCCGCGATCGCCTACGCCGGCCATTCTCTGGGCGAGGTCGCAGCGCTCGCCGCCGCCGGCCGGGTCGACGACCTCGACGGGTTGCGGATCGCCGCCGCCCGCGGCCGGCTGATGCAGCTCGCCGCCGACGCGGCCGCGCCCGGCGGGATGCTCGCGGTGGGCGGCCACCGCGAGCAGGCGCTGGAGCTGGCCGATCGCACCGGGCTGGCGCTGGCGAACGAGAACTCACCCGAGCAGTTCGTCCTCAGCGGCGCCGAGCCGGGCCTGGAGCTCGCTCGCGCCGAGGCGCGCGGGCTGGGACTGCGGGTCAAGCGCCTGGCGGTCGCCGGCGCCTTTCACTCGCCGGACATGCAGCCGGTGAGCGAGCCGTTCGGCGGGTTGCTCGACGGCATCGACTTCGAGCCCGGCTCGGCGCCGGTGATCTCGGGCGTCACCGTGTCTCCCTTTGCGGACGACCCCCGCCCGCAGCTCGTCGACTCGCTGACCGGCCCGGTGCGGTGGGCGAGACGTGATGCGATACCTGCAAACCGAGGGCGCCCGGCGGTTCCTCGACGTCGGGCCCGGCCGGGTGCTGGCGAAGTTGGTCCCGCGGATCCTCGACGGGGCGGAGGCCGAGAGCGCCGCGGCGGTGGTTGCCCGTGCCTAGCTCGGCCCCGACCCTGATCGCGACTCCCGCTGCCGCCGCCGAGCGGACCGATCGCAGCGCCACCCGCGCCGGGATCGCCTCCGTCGCAGCGGCCCTGCCCGAGCCGGTGGTCACCAACGACGAGATCGCAGCCCGCCTCGGCGTCGACGGCGACTGGATCGCCAGCTCGCACCGGGATCCTCGAGCGCCGTCATGCGGCCGCCGACGCAACCCTCGCCGAGCTCGCCGCGGAGGCCGCCAACCTGGCCCTCGAGCGCGCCGGAATCGAGCCGGCGGACGTCGACCTGATCCTGGTCGCGACCTCCACCGCCGACGAGCGGGTCCCCAACGCCGCGCCGCTGGTCGCAGAGCGGATCGGCGCCGAGTCAGCCGGCGCGATCGACGTCGGCGCGGCCTGCACCGGCTTTCTCTCGGCGCTCGAGCTCGCGGCTGCTGCCAACGAGTCGGGCCGCGCGCGGACGGTGCTCGCGATCGGCGCCGAGCTGATGAGCCGCGTGCTCGACCTCGACGACCGGCGCACGGCGGGACTGTTCGGCGACGGTGCCGGAGCGGCCGTCGTCGTCCCCGGGGGCGCTGGGGCGATCGGGCCGATCCGCCTGCGCGCCGACGGCAGCGGCTCCCGGGCGGTGATCGCGACCCACGCCGAGAACAAGGTCCGCATGGATGGTCGCGTCACCTTCCGCGCCGCCGTCGCCCGGCTGACCGAGGTCACCCACGAGGTCGTCGCCGAGGCCGGGACCTCGCTCGAGGACATCGACCTGTTCATCTATCACCAGGCGAACACGAGGATCCTCTCCGCCGTCGGCGAGCGCCTTGGCCTGCCGCCGGAGCGGGTCGTCGACTCGATCGCGACGCACGGAAACACCTCCGCCGCCAGCGTCCCGCTGGCCCTCGACGAGGCGCTTCGCGAGGGACGGATCGGCGGCGGCTCGACCGTCTTCCTGGGCGCCTTCGGCGCCGGGCTCACCTGGGGCGGGGGCCTGGTGGAGTGGGGGAGAGCTTGATGGCGGCGACGCCGACAAACGTGCGCGAAGCCGTCCCGGATGCCGGCGAGGCTGTCTCCGAGTCCCGGCGGCCGGGCGGCTCGGCCCTCGTCACCGGCGCCTCGCGAGGGATCGGCGCCGCGATCGCGACCGAGCTCGCCCGCGCCGGTTGGCCGGTGGCGATCAACTACCGGGCCGATCGCGACGGCGCCGAGCGGGTCGCGGCGAGTGTCGACGCCTCCGGTGGCAAGGCGCTCGCGGTGCGAGCGGACGTCAGCGACCCGGAGGCGATCGACGGGCTGATCGGCGCCGCCGAGGATGAGCTCGGCAAGGTCCTCGTCCTCGTCAACAACGCCGGCCTGACCGCCGACGGGCTCTCGATGCGGCTCGCCGACGCGGACTGGGACCGCGTGCTGGAGACGAACCTGAGCGCCGCCTTCCGCCTCACCCGTCGCGCGATCGGCCCGATGATGCGGGCGCGCTTCGGTCGCATCGTCAACGTCGCCTCGGTCGTCGGAGTCCGCGCCAACGCCGGCCAGGCCAACTACGCGGCGTCGAAGGCGGGACTGATCGCGCTCACGCGCACGGTCGCGGTCGAGGTCGCGCGCCGGGGCGTGACCGTGAACGCCGTCGCTCCGGGCCTGATCGAGACCGAGATGACCGAGGGCGTCTCGGGGCCGATCGCCGAGGCGATCCCGGCGCGGCGCGCCGGCACCCCCGAGGAGGTCGCCGCCTGCGTCGGCTTCCTCGCGTCGCCCGAGGCTTCCTACGTGAACGGAGCAACGCTGACCGTCGACGGCGGCATGACCGCCTGAACCCAACAAGGAGCGAACGCAGTGCCTGAAACAGAGAACGCAAGCAAGGAGCAGATCCAGGAGCGGGTGATCGAGGCGCTCGTCGAGTTCGGCGAGGAGCGCGAGAACCTGTCGCCGACCGCCAAGTTCGCCGACCTCGACGTCGACTCCCTCGACCTGGTCGAGCTCGCGCAGATCGTCGAAGACGAGTACGGGATCGAGGTCAAGGACTCCGACCTCGACCAGATCGAGACCGTCGGCGACGTGGTGGAGATGGTCGCCAAACGAGCCAGCGTGAGCCGCGACGTCGTCATCACCGGGCTCGGAGCCGTGACCCCGCTCGGGGTCGGCGCCCCGGCCCTGATCGAGCGCTGGAGCGCCGGTGAGTCGGGCATCGCCGACGGCGTCGCCCGCTGCCTCGACTTCGAGCCGACCGAGGTGCTCACCCGCCGCGAGGCGCGCCGCGCCGACCGCTTCACCCAGTTCGCGCTCGTTGCCGCCGACGAGGCGCTGGGCGAGGCCGGCTGGGAGTCGCTGCCCTACGAAGGCGACGCGAGATCGGATGCGTGATCGGCACCGGGATCGGCGGGATCGCGACGATCGAGAGCCAGCATCAGGTGATGCTCGAGCGCGGGCCGGGGGCGATGTCGCCGCTGTGCGTGCCGCAGATGATGCCCAACGCCGCCGCCGGGGCCGTGGCGATGCGCCACGGGCTCAAGGGCGAGTGCTACGGCACCGTCTCCGCGTGTGCCGCGGGAGCGCAGGCGATCGGTGCCGGGATGCGGATGGTCGAGCGCGGCGACGTCGCCGCCTGCGTCGTCGGCGGGACCGAGGCCGGGGTCACCCCGCTCTCGGTGGCGGCGTTCGCCGGCATGGGCGCGACCTCCGAGCTCGGGGTCTCGCGCCCGTTCGACCGCCGCCGCGACGGGTTCGTGATCGGCGAGGGAGGCGGCGGTGCTGGTGCTCGAGGACGCCGAGCGCGCCGCCGAGCGCGACGCTCCGATCCTCGGCTCGGCTGACCGGGTACGGCGCCACGGCGGACGCCTATCACCTGACCGCGCCCGATCCCGACGGCGACGGCGCCGCGCGGGCGATGGAGGCCGCGCTCGCCGACGCCGAGATCGAGCCCGGCGAGGTCGACTACGTCAACGCCCACGGCACCTCGACGCCGCTCAACGACCGCTCGGAGACCGAGGCGATCAAGCGGGTGTTCGGCGAGCGCGCCGGCGCGATCCCGGTCTCGTCGCTGAAGTCCTCGATCGGCCATCTGCTCGGCGCCGCCGGCGCGGTCGAGGCGGTGGCGACCGTGCAGGCGCTGAACCGGGCCGTCGCACCGCCGACGATCAACCTCGAGCAGCCCGACGACGGCCTCGACCTCGACTACGTCCCCGGCGAGTCCCGCCCGATCGCCGGCAACGGCCGCGGCCCGGTCGCGATCTCGAACTCGTTCGGCTTCGGCGGCCACAACGTCGTGCTCTGTATCGAGGCAGCAGCGTGAGCGTCGCCGTCGCTTCCGCATCGAGGCCGGCCGCGGAGGCGCGCGCCGAGCCGCTCGACCGCCTGGAGGCGCTCTGCGACCCGGGCACCTTCCGCCCGCTGCGCACCGGCGTGCTCTCGGCCCGTGCGGGGGAGCGCGCCCGGCCCGGCGACGGCGTGCTCGCCGGGGCCGGGATGGCCGGCGGGCGGCCGATCTTCTGCTACTCCGAGGACCCGACGTTCATGGGCGGCTCGCTCGGCGAGGCCCACGCGGAGACGATCGTCCGGGTGATGCGGCTCGCCGGCCAGGCGGGTGCGCCGGTGGTCGGCTTCGTCGAGTCGGGGGGTGCGCGGCTGCAGGAGGGCCACGCCGCGCTGGCTGGCTACGGGCGCATCTTCCGCGAGACCGTGGCGCTCTCGAAGCAGGTCCCGCAGATCTCGATCGTCACGGGCGTCTCGGCCGGTGGCGGCTCCTACGCCCCGGCGCTCAACGACTTCGTGATCATGACCGAGCGCGCGCGGATGTTCCTCACCGGCCCTCGCGTGGTTCGTGAGGCGCTCGGCGAGCAGGTCTCGATCGACGACCTCGGTGGACCCGCGGTGCACCGGCGAAACGGCGTCTGCCAGCTGCTCGCCGCCGACGAGCACGATGGCGCCCGGATCGCTCGCGAGCTGCTCGGCTACCTGCCGGCGTCGATCTGCGCGCCCGCGACCAGGGCCCTGCCGCTGGCCGCCGGCGACGACCCCGCCGCCTGCGTGCCCGCCGAAGCGCGTCGCGTCTACGACGTGCGCGAGGTGATCGGCGAGCTGGTCGACGGCGGCGAGTCGCTCGAGCTCGGCGACGACTGGGCGCGCAACATGGTCACCGCCCTCGCCCGCATCGACGGCCGCCCGGTGGGCGTGCTCGCCAATCAGCCCTGGCGCCTCGGCGGGGTGATCGACGCCGCCGCCGCCGAGAAGGCGGCGCTGTTCGTCGACGCCTGCGATCGCTTCCGCATGCCGCTGGTCGTCCTGGTCGACACCCCGGGCTTCATGCCCGGCCGCCGCCAGGAGGAAGCGGGCGTGATCCGCCATGGCGCCTCGCTGCTGCGCGCCTTCGCGTCCGCCACGGTGCCGAAGCTGACCGTGGTCCTGCGCAAGGCGTACGGCGGAGCCGTGATCACGATGAACTCGAAGGACCTGGGCGCGGACATGGTCTTCGCCTGGCCCGGCGCGGAGATCGGGATCATGGCCGCCTCCCAGGCGGTCGGGATCGCCGAGCGCCGGCGCCTCGCCGAGGCCGACGGCCCCGACCTGCGCCGGCGGCTCGCGGATGCCTACGCCGCAGAGCACCTGACCGCCGACGCGGCCGCCGCCAGCGGCTTCGTCGACGAGGTGATCGAGCCGAGCGCCACCCATGACCGCCTCGCATGGGCGCTGGCGACCCTGGGGCGACGGTGAGGCGTAGCCGCACCCCGCCGCTGTTGAGGCGGCTTCATATGAGCGCGGTCGAGCCGCTCGAGCTAACGGCGCGACGGCCGGCGGCGCCGCGGGCCCGGCCGTCTCGCTGGCGCGTGGGCCCGGACGTGCGCTCGTTCGCCGCGCTCGGCGACAGCTTCACCGCCGGCACCGGCTGCGGCCCGGGCGCGCGCTGGGCCGACCGGCTCGCGACCCGACTCGCGGCCGGCCGGCCCGGGTTCGTGTACCGCAACTTCGCCGTCGAGGGCGCGACCAGCGAGCAGGTGCTCGACCAGGTCGGCCCGGCGCTGCGCTTCGGCCCGGACCTCGCGACGGTCGTCTGCGGCGCCAACGACGTGCTCTTCTCCATCCGCCCCGACGCCGCGCGCCTACGCCCGGCGCCTGAGCCTCATCTTCAGGCTCCTGAGCGACTCGGACCCCGGGATCCGGCTGCTGACCGCGACCGCGCCCGAGCGCTGGGGCTTCCTCGAGCTCGGGCCGCGGACCCGGGCCCGGCTCGAGCGCGGGATCGTCGCCTTCAACGAGGCCACCCGCGCGGTCGCCGAGGAGCTCGACGTCCCGTGTCTCGACGTCGCCGCTCACCCCGGGCTCGACGACGCCGACAACTTCGTCGCCGACGGGCTGCATCCGTCGGCTCACGGACACGACCAGGCCGCGACCGGCTTCGCCCGGCTGCTGGAGCTGGATCGGGAAGGAGAACCATGACCCTGGACCCGCTCGCGCTCGACTTCGACCGGCTCGAGATCGGCGCCGCACTTCGCACCCGAGGGCGGACGATCACCGAGACCGACCTGGTCTCGTTCGCCGCCCTGACCGGCGATTGGCACCCCCAGCACGCGGACGCCGACTGGGCCGCCGCGAGCCCGTTCGGTGAGCGGATCGCCCACGGGATGCTGGTGCTCTCGTTCGCGATCGGACTGCTGCCGATCGACCCGGAGCGCGTGACGGCACTGCGCGGGATCCACAAGGTCGTGTTCAAGCGCCCTGTGGCGATCGGGACGACGATCCAAGCCGAGGCCGAGATCGCCGCGCTGCGCCCGCTCGATCCGGACCACGGCCTGGTCGAGCTGGCGCTGCGAGTCCGCGACGCCGACGGCAAGCTGGTGGTGCGGGCGACGATCGAGGCATTGTGGAAGCGCGAGCGCCCGGCCCCGGGCTCGGCCTCGCCGGCGAGCGCCGAGATCGAGCTCTCGCCGGTGAGCGGCGACGGGGTGCTGATCTGATGCTCGAGGGCAAGCGCCTGCTGATCACGGGCGTGATCACGCGGCACAGCATCGCCTTCGCCGTCGCCCGCGAGGCCCAGCTCGCCGGCGCCGAGGTCGTGCTGACGGGGTTCGGACGCGGCCGGCGGCTGACCGAGCGCTCGGCGACCCGGCTGCCCCGGACGCCCGACGTGCTCGAGCTCGACGTCAACGACGAGGGTGACCTGGCGGCCGTCGCGGCGGCGCTCGAGTCGCGCTGGGGTGCGGTCGACGGCGTCCTGCACGCGATCGCGCACGCCCCGGAGGACGCGCTCGGCGGCGCCTTCCTCGAGACCGGCTACGAGAGCGCCGCGCAGGCCTTTCGCACGAGCGCGTACTCGCTGCAGGCGCTTGCCCGTCACCTGGCGCCCCTGCTCGAACGCGCCGACGGCGGCTCGATCGTCGGGCTCGACTTCGACGCGACCGTCGCCTGGCCCGCCTACGACTGGATGGGGGTCGCGAAGGCGGCGCTCGAGTCCACCTCCCGCTACCTCGCCCGCGATCTCGGGCCCCGCGGGGTGCGCGTCAACCTCGTCTCCGCCGGTCCGGTCGAGACCGCCGCCGCGGGTGGCATACCCGGCTTCACCGAGCTCGCCGCGGCATGGACGCAGGGAGCCCCCCTGGGCTGGGACGCCGGCGACCCGACCCCGGTGGCGCGTGCGGTGTGCTTCCTGCTCTCCGACTGGTCGCGGGCGATCAGCGGCGAGCTCCTGCACGTCGACGGCGGCTTTCACGCGATGGGGGCCGCGATCCCGGCGAACGGGGCCGGGCGAGTCGAAGAGCGCCAAGGCCTGAGATGAGCCGGCTCACAGGCGATCGCGGTAGGTTCACGGGGTGATCCACCGCGCCGGCGCCACCGCGGCCGAAGTCCAGATCCCGGCCGCCGACGTGACCTCGTTCGTGCTCGAGCACGCCGCCCGGCGAGCGGACAAGGCGGCGCTGATCGACGGGCCCTCCGGCCGCACGCTGAGCTACGGCGGAGCTGGCGGAGGGGATCGCCGCGCTCGCCGCCGGGCTCGCGAAGCGGGGCTTCGGCAAGGGCGACGTGCTCGCCGTCTACATGCCGAACGTGCCCGAGTACGCGGTCGCCTTCCACGGCGCCGCAGCCGCCGGCGGCAAGTGCACGACCGTCGAACCCGCTCTACACCGCCAAGGAGCTCGCCCATCAGCTCAGCGACTCGGGCGCGCGGATGCTGATCACGGTGCCGCCGTTTCTCGACGCCGCGCTCGAGGCCGCCGAGCGGGCCGGGATCGCGGGTCAGGTCTTCGTGCTCGGCGAGGCCGAGGGGGCGACCCCGTTCGCCGACCTGCTCGGCGATCCCGCCGCGGCGCCGCAGGTCGAGATCGATCCCGAGGCCGACCTCGCCGTGCTCCCGTACTCGAGCGGCACCACCGGCCTGCCAAAGGGGGTGATGCTCTCGCACGCGAACCTGGTCGCCAACTTGTGCCAGATCCAGGACGCGTTCCCGATCGACCCCGACGACACGCTGATCGGCGTGCTGCCGTTCTTCCACATCTACGGGATGACCGTGATCATGAATCAGGGCCTGCGCGCCGGCGCGACGATCGTCACCATGCCGCGCTTCGACCTCGATCAGTTCCTGCGGCTGATCGCGGAGCACTCGGTCAGCCGCGCGTACGTCGTCCCGCCGATCGCGCTGGCGCTGGCCAAGCACCCCGCGGTCGACGACCATGACGTTTCCTCGCTGCGGACGATCATGTCCGGCGCCGCACCCCTCGGCGGCGAGCTCGCCGACCGGGTCGCCGAGCGGATCGGGTGCACGGTGATCCAGGGGTACGGGCTGACCGAGACGAGCCCGGTCACCCACGTCGTCCGGCCCGAAGGCGAGAACAAGGCGGGCACGATCGGGCCGCCGCTGGCGAGCACCGAGTGCCGGTTGGTCGACCCCGAGAGCGGTGAGGACGTCGCCGTCGGGGACCGTGGCGAGCTCTGGATTCGCGGCCCGCAGGTGATGCGCGGCTACCTCAACAACCCGGAGGCGACCGCGGCGACGGTCGACCCCGAGGGCTGGCTGCACACCGGCGACGTCGCCGTGGTCGACTCCGACGGTTACTTCGAGATCGTCGACCGGCTCAAGGAGCTGATCAAGTACAAGGGCTTCCAGGTCGCCCCCGCCGAGCTCGAGGCGCTGATCATCACCCACCCGCAGGTCGGCGACGTGGCCGTGATCGGCGTCCCCGACGAGGAGGCCGGCGAGCTGCCGAAGGCCTTCGTGGTCGCGGCCGGCGACGACTTCGATCCCGACGAGCTGACCGAGTGGGTCGGCGGCCAGGTCTCGCCGCAGAAGCGGATCCGCCTGGTCGAGACGGTCGACGAGATCCCGAAGTCGCCATCGGGCAAGATCCTCCGGCGAGTGCTCAAGGATCGGGCGCCGCAGGGCTGACCCCGGCAGCGGTCGCCGCATCCGGTCGCCGCCCGCGTGGAGGATCGCTACCCCGAGCGCCGTAGCTTGTTGGGGCAACAGATGGTCCGCCGACGGATAGCCCTGGCCGCCTTGCTGGCGATGACGCTGTTGGGGGCGGGGGGCGCGGCTCGCGCCGCCGAGCCGCCGAGGGCGGGCGAGCTTCGCCGTGCGACCGACCGCTTTCTCGCCGGCCAGCCGCCGGCTCCCGAGCGGTACGGCGGGACGGGTGGGACCGGCGGCGGTGAGACCCGCGGCGTGCTGCCCGCAAATCGCGTGGTCGCCTTCTACGGCGCCCCGCAGATGGGCCAGACGATCCTCGGCTTGCGCTCGCCGGCGGCCGCTGCTCGGAAGCTCGGCGCGCAGTCGGCTCCGTACACGGCGCTCGGCGATCGCCCCGTGGTCGGCCTGCTCGACCTCGTCTCCGTCTTCGCCACCGCCGGCGGTGGTCCCGACGGGCTCTACCGCACCCGTCAGGCCGATGAGGTGATCGAGATCTACCTCGCCCAGGCCAGGGCGGCCGACGCGCCGGCTGATGCTCGACATCCAGCCGGGCCGCTCGAGCTTCCAGGTGGAGCTCGGCGCGCTTCGCGAGTGGGTCGCCCAGCCCGACGTCGACGTCGCCCTCGATCCCGAGTGGAACGTCGGCCGCCGCGGCGTACCGGGCATGACCCCCGGGAGGGTGCGGGCGAGGGAGGTGAACGCGGTCTCCCGCAGCCTCGCCGCGACCGTGCGCGAGCACGACCTGCCGCCGAAACTGCTCGTCGTGCACCAGTTCCGCCGCGCGATGGTTCGCGGCCGCGGCAAGATCAAGCCGCGCCGCGGCGTCCAGGTGGTGCTCAACTTCGACGGCATCGGCGCGCCCGCGCCGAAGGCGGCCGGCTATGCGGCGCTCTCGAGCCCGACGCTGTTCAACGGCTTCTCGCTCTTCTACAGGCGCGACACGCCGTTGATGAAGCCCGGGTCGGTGCTGGCGCTCGAGCCCGAGCCGGACTTCTTGCTCTACCAGTAGGCGGGTCGGCACGCCGAGCCGGGCCGGTCGGCGAGGTGGCGGCCGGCGGGCCCGCGAGCCTGGAGCCGCGCGCTTGCATTCGTCGCGGCCGGAAAAGGAAAAACGCCTGGTGAGGCGAATCAACCGGCCGTGACCAAGACCGCCACCAAGACCCGCCCCGCCCGCCCTCGATCCACCTCCGCCCAGGGAAGTTCGCGCCGCCCGGCGACTCGCCCGAACGGAAAGGCGCTCTCGACCTACATCACCGAACGCTTCGACGAGTTCTCACGCTCGCAGAAGGACGTCGCCCGCTACATCGTCGACCATCTCGACGAGGCCGCCTTCCAGACCGCCGAGGAGCTCGCCCGCCGCGCCGATACCTCGTCGTCCACGGTCGTGCGCTTCTCGCAGGCGCTCGGCTTCGAGGGCTATCCGGAGCTTCAGCAGGCCGCGATCGAGGAGTACCGCAGCCGCGGCCCGGCCGAGAACGGCGCCTCGACTGCGCCCCTGTTCGACTTCGACCACTCCGAGTTCGAGGCCTCTCTGGCGGCCGACCACGCGAACGTCGAGGAGACCGTCCGCAACCTCACCCGCGAGCAGGTCGAGGCCTGCGTCACCTCGCTCGGCTCCGCGCACCGGGTGATGATCGTCGGCATGGACCAGCTCGCCTTCTTCGCGAGCTACCTGCGTCACCTGCTGGCGCTGCTGGACATCCGCGCCGAGGTCGTCGCCAGCCCGCGCCAGGACTCGATCACCCGGCTCTCCCGCGTCGACGAGGACGCGCTGGTGATCGCCTTCTCGGCCGGCCGGGCGCACCCGATCGTGGTCCGCGCGATGAAGCTCGCCAAGCACCGGGGCGCCGCGACGATGGCGATCACCGACGCCACCCTCTCCGACATCGGCCAGCACTCCGACCTGACGCTCTACTACTCCTCCAACGGGCCTTCGTTCACGCGCTCGAACACCTCGCTGCTCGCGATCGTGCAGGCGCTCGCCCACGGCGTCTACGCCCGCGACAAGGGCGCGTACAAGGACCGGATCCGCGCCTTCAAAATCAAGTAACGGCCGCGATCCTTACCCGCCTACCGGGCCGCTTTACCCGAGGTCCGGGCGTCAAGATCGCGGGTCTGGAGAGGGCTCGCTCCAGGTGTCGGGATGCCTGGGAGATTTCTCCCATGCAACGGATCCTGCAGTTGCTCATAAAACCCTGATATTTGGGCAGGCGGCCTCTAGGGTGGCGCGTGCCGCCGGCCTCGCAGCCCGGCGAGCTCATGCCGAGCGCGCAGCCCCACGCCCGCCCATTTCGACCCCGGTTCGCCTTGGCGTTGTCGGTCCTCGTCGGCGCGCTCGGAATCGCGCTTGCGGCGGGATCGAGCAGCAGCGCGCAGACTCAAGAGCTCGAGGCGGTCCGCGCCGAGCAGGCCGAGGTCCGAGGGGCGCTCGCGGAGCAGAACGCGGCGGTCGACGCGCTGATCGGGGAGGTCTCCACCCTCCGCGTGCGCGAGGAGAGGGTCGCGGCCGAGCTCGCCGAGCAGGAGGCCGAGCTGTCGGCGGCCAGGGTGGACCTGGCCGAGGCGCGCGACGCGCTCGCCGCGACGAAGCGCAGGCTCGAGGGCGCGGTCGCCGACCTCGAGCGGCTCCTCGTCTCGATCTACAGGCACGGCGAGGTCGACGAGGTCACCGTCCTGCTCAACTCCGACGGCCTCGACGAGCTCGCCACCACATCGGCATATCTCGATCGCATCCGGGACTACGAGACGGGGGTGGTGATCAGGGTCCGCGAGCTCCGCGACGCCGCGAGCTCCTACGTCGAGGAGATCGAGGGGTCGATCGAGCGTATGGAGGCGGCCCGTGCGGCGATCGCGGAGCGTCAGGAGGCGCTCGCGGCCTCGCGGGCGACGCTCGAGGCGCGCGAGGCCGAGTTGAGGTCCGCGCAGGAGGACCGCCGCGAGCAGCTTGCCGAGCTCCAGGGCGAGGAACGAAGCCTCGTCCGGGCGCTGTCGGCTCCGGATCCGGCGCCGGTGGACGGGGAATCGGCCCCGACCGAGAACGTGGCCCCTCCCGGCCAGTCCGCGGCCACGATCAACTCCGACGGTACCGCGACGGCTCCGGCCGATGCGCCGCAGGCGGTCAAGGACGCGATCGCCGCGGCAAACGCGATCTCCAATGCGCCATACCAGTGGGGCGGCGGTCACGGCTCGTTCGAGTCGACCGGCTACGACTGCTCGGGGTCGGTGAGCTACGCGCTCCACGGCGGCGGCTTCCTCGCCACGCCGCTCGATTCGACCGGCTTCATGACCTGGGGCGAGAGCGGGGCCGGGAGCTGGATCACCGTCTACGCGCACCCGGGCCATGCCTACATCGTCATCGCCGGGCTTCGGTTCGACACCTCGGGCGGCGCGGGCCCGCGCTGGCAGGGCCCGCGTGACCCGGCCGGGTTCGTCGCCGTGCACCCGCCCGGGTACTAGGGGGCGTAGCGGTCGCGAGAGGCCGGCTCGTTGCAGCCTGACGACGCGGACAACCACCCGGCGGCAGTTTGGACCGCCCGCGGCCGGTATCGCGCGCCCACGCCTCTATCCTTGGCCGCGATGGGCGAAACGGGAACTTTCAGGGTCAAGCGCGGACTCGCCGAGATGCTCAAGGGCGGCGTGATCATGGACGTGGTCACCGCCGAGCAGGCGCGGATCGCCGAGGATGCGGGAGCCGTCGCGGTGATGGCCCTCGAACGGGTCCCGGCGGACATCCGGCGCGATGGCGGGGTCGCGCGAATGAGCGACCCGGCGATGATCACCAAGATCCAGGAGGCGGTGACGATCCCGGTGATGGCGAAGGCGCGGATCGGCCACTTCGCCGAGGCGCAGGTGCTCCAATCGTTGGAGATCGACTACATCGACGAGTCCGAGGTGCTGACGCCTGCAGACGAGGCCAACCACATCGACAAGCACGCGTTCGAGACCCCGTTCGTGTGCGGAGCCACCGATCTCGGCGAGGCCCTGCGACGACTCGGCGAGGGCGCGGCGATGATCCGCTCCAAGGGCGAAGCCGGGACCGGCAACATCGTCGAGGCGGTCCGACACCTGCGCGAGATCGTCGGCGGGATCAAGCGCCTCGGGACGCTTGACTCCGGGCAGCTCCCGGCGGCCGCCAAGGACCTGCGGGCGCCGGTCGAGATCGTCGAGGAGGTGGCGCGGAGCGGCTGGCTGCCGGTGCCGATGTTCTGCGCCGGCGGGATCGCGACCCCGGCGGACGCCGCGCTGACGATGCAGCTCGGCGCCGAGGGCAACTTCGTCGGCTCGGGAATCTTCAAGTCCGCGGATCCGGAGCGCCGCGCCCGCGCGATCGTCGAAGCGACGACTCACTTCAACGACCCCGAGCGGGTCGCGGCGGCATCGCACGGGCTCGGCGAGCCGATGCGGGGCGACGACATCGCCGAGCTCGAGGCGCGGGGCGAGCTGCTCCAGCATCGCGGTGCCTGAGCGGCCACCGGTGGCCGCGGAGGCGAAGCGGCTGCGGATCGGGGTCCTCGCCAGCCAGGGCGACTTCGCCGCCCATGCGCGGATGCTGGGCGAGCTCGGAGCCGAGGCGCTCGAGGTTCGCACGCCCGACGCGTTCGCCGGGCTCGACGGGCTGGTGATCCCCGGCGGCGAGTCGACCACGATGATGAAGGCGATCGAGCGCGACGGGCTCGAGCCGGCGATCCGGGCCCACTCGGCCTCCGGAGCGCCGATCCTGGGGACCTGCGCGGGCATGATCGTCTGCGATCGCGAGCATCTCGGGCTCGTCGACGTCGTCTGTCGTCGCAACGCGTTCGGTCGCCAGATCGCCAGCTTCGAGGCGGAGCTCGCGCTCGCCGGCATCGGGCCCGAGCCGCTGCAGGCTGTGTTCATCCGTGCGCCCTGGGTCGAGGCGGGCAGCATCGGTCGCGGCGTCGAGGTGCTGGCTGAGCTCGACGGCCATGCCGTCGCCGTTCGCGAGGGCCAGCTCGTGCTTTGCTCGTTTCATCCGGAGCTGACCGACGACTCGCGCGTCCACGCGCTGCTGATGGCGATGGCGACCTCGGCGAGGCAAAGGCGCGAGGATGCGGGGGGCATCGTGAGCGAGCCGAGAGGAGACGGCGGATGAGGGACCCGAGGGTTGAGAACCTGGCGAGGATCCTGGTCGGGTACTCGACCGAGGTCAAGGAAGGCGACACCTGCCTGATCGAGGGGCCCTCGGCGGCCGAGCCGCTGATCGCGGCAATCTACGAGCACGTGCTGAAGGCGGGGGGCCTGCCGGTGCTCTCTGTCGGCTTCGACGGCCAGCAGGCCGCCTACTTCAAGCACGCCTCCGATCGCCAGCTCGAGTGGATCTCGCCGCTCTCGAGCTGGGCCGCCGAGCAGTCGGACTGCCGGATCGCGATCTGGGCCGACACCAACACCCGCGAGCTCTCCGGGGTCGCGCCCGAACGCCAGACGCTGCGCCGCGCCGCCACTCGCGAGTTGATGGAGACGATGATGAAGCGCGCCGCACAGGGACACCACCGGTGGGTCGGGACGATGTACCCCACCAACGCCCACGCGGCGGATGCCGAGATGAGCCTCGCGGACTTCGAGGACTTCTACTACCACGCCTGCCTCGCCGACGACACCGACCCGCTCGGGGCCTGGAAGCGCGCCTCGGAGGAATGCCGGCGGCTCGCCGAGTGGATCGAGGGCCGCGAGGAGGTGAGGATCACCGCCGAGGGCACGGACCTGAAGCTGGGGATCGCCGGACGGCACTTCATCCCGTGCGACGGCGAGCACAACATGCCCGACGGCGAGTTCTTCACCGGCCCGGTCGAGGACTCGGTCGAAGGCGAGGTCACGTTCCACCTGCCGGCGACGATCGGCGGCCGCGACGTCGCCGGCGTGCGACTGCGCTTCGAGGGGGGCAAGGTCGTCGAGGCGACCGCCGAGCGCGGCGAGGAGTACCTGATCAGCATGCTCGACACCGACGAGGGCGCCCGGCGGCTCGGCGAGCTCGGGATCGGGACCAACTTCGGGATCGAGAACGGCACCCGCTCGGTCCTGCTCGACGAGAAGATCGGCGGGACCGTCCACCTGGCCGTCGGCGCCAGCTACCCGGAGTCAGGCGGCGTCAACGAGAGCGCCGTCCACACCGACCTGGTCTGCGATCTGCGCCGGGGAGGACGATTGGTGGTCGATGGCGAAGTCCTGCAAGAGGACGGCAAGTTCGCCGTCTGACCGAGCAGAGGAGGAGAGATGCAGCGTTTGAGCGCGCGCACGCGGATCGCCGCGGCGCTGAGCGCCGGCCTGATCGTCGCGTTGGTCCCGGTGGCGAGCAGCGGCGCGGACCCGGTCACGGACGGCAAGTCGGTGCTCCACCCGGACGCGGACACCTTCGAGGGCCTCGCCGACATGAGCATGTCGGTGGGTGTGACCGGGGCCGCCAAGGACGGGCGGAGGGGCATCAGCTTCCCGATCCGCTCCGGCGACGTCGATCAAGGCCCGACCGGCACGATCGAGCACCGGGGCGGGCTGGTGTTCGCCCGCAACACCGCCGCGGGCGGGGTCGTGAAGTTCACGCAATACAGGCTCAAGCTCGGCCCCAACAAGGCGAAGCTGTTCGCGAAGTCGGGCGGCTCGGAGGTGCGCTTTCTCGACCTCGATCTGTCGGACGCGAACATCAGTGGTGACCCCGGAAGCCGGCTGAAGATCAAGGACGCCGAGGCGACCCTCGCCAAGCCTGCGGCGGAGGTGCTCAGCGAGGTCTTCGACTTCCCCTTCCGGAAGGGGATCCCGATCGGAACGATGACCGTGAAGGCGACGTTGACGAGCTGATCGCGGCACCCGGCGCGCGCAACTTCGAGCGCGCGCCGCTGTTCTTATCTGAGCGCGTCGCTACCCAGCCTTGTGCCAGGGCGCGAGGGGGTCTCCAGAGGCGGCGCCATCGATGGGATGCCGACGCTGTGCCGCGGCCGGACCGGGGGTCCGGTCGCGGCCGGCGGGTGTTCGGGCGCCCGTCCTAGAATCGACCCGTGTCCGGGCACTCGAAATGGGCGTCGATCAAGCACAAGAAGGCCGCCACCGACGCCAAGCGCGGTCAGCTGTTCACCAAGCTCGCACGCGCGATCTCCGTCGCCGCGCGTGAGGGCGGGGGGGACCCGGACTCCAACTTCACCCTCGCGGCGACGATCGAGAAGGCGAAGGGCTACTCGATGCCCAAGGACAACATCCAGCGGGCGATCGACCGCGGCACGGGGGCAGGCGGCGGCGACGAGCAGATCGAGCGGGTCGTCTACGAGGGCTACGGCCCCGGCGGCGCCGCGATCCTGGTCGAGGCGCTCACCGACAACCGCAACCGCACCGCGCGCCGAGGTCCGCCACGCCTTCGACAAGGCCGGCGGCAGCCTCGGCGAGCCCGGGTCGGTCGCCTGGCAGTTCGAGAAGAAGGGCGTCGTGCTGGTCGACGGCGACCGCTACTCCGAGGACGACCTGATGGCCGCGATCGACGCCGGGGCCGACGACGTGGCGCCCGACGGCGACGTGCTCAAGGTCACGACCGCCCCCGCCGAGCCTCGCCGCCGTGCGCGCCGCGCTCGAGGGCGCGGGGGTCGAGGTCGAGTCGGCCGAGCTGGCGATGGAGCCGAATGCCGTGGTCGAGATCGCCGGCGAGCCGGAGGCGCGGGCGCTGATGCGGCTGATCGAGGCGCTCGACGACCACGACGACGTCGAGGCGGTGCACGCGAACTTCGACATCCCCGAGACGCTGCTCGAGCAGGTCGCCTGAGCGGCGCTCGTTGAACCTCGGCCTAGAGCCGCTTCTCCAGCCCCACGGTCGGCAGGTCGAAGGGCTCGTACGTGCCGCGGTGGCCATCCGGACTGAAGCCGTGGGCGAGGTAGAAGCCGACCGCCGGCGCCCCGGCGAGCGCGGTGACGGTCGCTCGGCCGCACCCCTGCTCTTCGATCCACCGCTCCGCCCTGGCTAGCAGGCGCCCACCGATCCCGCGGCCGTGCAGGCGCGGCTCGACGAAGAGCGAGATCAGATTCCCGGCGCCGGCCGCCCCGCCGTCCTCATCGACCTCCGTGACCGCCACTCCGACCACGGTCCCGGCGCGGTCGCACGCCACCTCGCGCCACAGCGCCGGGTCGGCCAGATCCCGCTCCCAGACGCGCAGCTCGGACTCGCTCCAGTCCGCGGGCAGCGACCATCCGGGGGGCGCCCAGGATCCGACGAGGGCGTCACAGCGGACGACGAGGTCGACGATGACCTCGAGATCGTCGCCGGTGAAGTCGCGAAACGTCGGATCGGTCATCCAGGGCAGGATGACCGACCAGGGGAGGCGTCCGAGACCCGGCGCAGAATCAGTAGCGCGTGATCCTCGTCATGGGCATAGACCCGGGCGTGGCGAATACCGGTTTCGGCGTCGTCAGGGTGGCGGGCGGCCAGTTGACCGCCGTCGACGGCGGCGTGATCGAGTCGCCGGCCGAGACACCGCTCGAGACCCGGCTCGCCCGCATCCACGCCGAGCTCGAGCAACTGATCTCCTGGCACGAGCCGGCGCGCGGTCGCGATCGAGGACCTCTACTTCGGCAGCAACGTGCGCTCCGCAATCGCCGTCGGCCAGGCGCGCGGGGTGGCGATGCTGGCCGCCGGGCAGCGCCGGATCCCTTGCTTCGACTACACCCCGCAGGCGGTGAAGATGGCGGTCTGCGGATCGGGCTCCGCCGCGAAGGGCCAGGTCCAGGACATGGTCGGGACCCTGCTCGGGCTGGCGAGCCCGCCGGAATCGGACCACGCCGCCGACGCGCTCGCGGTCGCGATCTGTCACGCGGGCCACGCCCGCATGGCGGAGGCGGTCGAGTCGGCCGGCGGGCCGGCGGTGAGCGTCGGATGATCGCCTCGGTCCGCGGCGAGGTCCTGGTCCGGCGCCCCGACCACGTGGTGATCGAGTCCGCCGGGGTCGGCTACCGGCTGACGGTCTCTGCGGAGACGCTGAAGGCGGTCCCGGCGAGCGGCAAGGAGACGATCCTGCACGCGCACCTCGTTGCCCGCGACGACTCGATCCAGCTCTACGGCTTCGCCTCCGAGGAGGAGCGCGACCTGTTCTGCCATCTGACCTCGGTCTCGGGGGTCGGCCCCAAGGTCGCGATCGCGATCCTCTCGGGCGGCACGCCCCGCGAGCTGCTGCGAGCGATCGCGGCCGGCGACGCGAAGCGCTTCCAGGCCGTGCCGGGGATCGGCAAGCGCACGTCGGAGCGGGTCATCGTCGAGCTGCGGGAGAAAGTCGCGGGCGAGCTCGAGGAAGGCGTGCCGGCGCTCGCACCCGGCCCCGACGACGACCCGCGATCGCTCGCCCGCGACGGGCTCATGCACCTCGGCTACACCCTGGTCGAGGCCGAGAAGCTGCTCGAGGGGGCGACCGGCGAGACCCCGGAGGAGCTGATCGGGGCCGCGCTCCGCACCGCCGGCACCAGGGAGGCCGCGTGAGCATCGCTCGGGACCCGAACTTCGCCGGCGGGATCGACGACCCGATCGCCGCCGACCCGATCGCCGAGGCCCGGCTCGGCGGCGACGAGGAGCTGGATCGCTCGCTGCGACCCCGGCGGCTCACCGACTTCGTCAACCAGGAGCAGGTCACCGCCCAGCTCGAGGTCTTCATCGCGGCGGCCAAGGGTCGCGAGGAATCGCTCGACCACGTCCTGCTCGCCGGGCCACCCGGGCTCGGCAAGACCTCGCTCGCGCAGATCATCGCCGCCGAGCTCGGCGCCCCGTTCGTGCACACGGCGGGCCCGGCGCTGGAGCGCAAGGCGGACGTGGCCGCGTTCCTGACCGCGCTCGAGCCGGGCTCGGTGTTCTTCATCGACGAGATCCACCGCCTCAACCGCGCGATCGAGGAGACGCTCTACCCGGCGATGGAGGACCGCCAGCTGCCGATCGTCCTCGGCCAGGGGGCCGGGGCGCGGACGGTCACCCTCGACCTGCCGGCGTTTACGCTCGTCGGCGCCACCACCCGCGCCGGGCTGCTGACGACGCCGCTTCGCGACCGCTTCGGGGTCTCACAGCGGCTCGAGCACTACCACCCCGACCACCTCGCCGAGATCGTGCGGCGCTCGGCCGGCATCCTCGAGGTCGAGATCGAGGCCGAGGGGGAGCGGGTGATCGCGGAGCGCTCGCGCGGCACCCCGCGGGTGGCGAACCGCCTGTTGAAGCGGGTCCGCGACTACGCCCAGGTGCGCGGCGAGGGCGTGATCACGGCCGTGGTCGCGGCCCAGGCCCTCGATCTGCTCGAGGTCGACTCCGGCGGCCTCGACCGCCACGACCGCACGATCCTGGAGACGATCGCGGTCAAGTTCTCGGGCGGGCCGGTCGGGCTCTCGACCCTGGCCGCTTCCGTCGACGAGGAGCAGGAGACGATCGAGGACGTCTACGAGCCCTACCTGCTCCAGCAGGGGCTGATCAAGCGCACCCCGCGGGGGCGGGTCGCGACGGAGCGCGCGTTCGCGCATCTCGGGCTCGAGGTGCCCGAGCGGGCGGCGTCGCTGTTCTGAACGTCCCGCTGCGGCCTCGCGAGGGGCGGCACTTGAATGCGAGGCGTTAACGGGGCCTGGGTAGGGGAGGGGTTGGCGCGAGCGCGGTCGAAGAACACCGCTCGCATCGCGCTCCAAGACGGCGGTTGCGGTGTTTGCCCCGCTATGCGACCAGAACACCGCACTGGCCGCGGTTCTGTTGGCGCGTGCGGTGTTATTCGCGTGGGTGTCCGGCAGGCCCACCCCTACCCAGCCCTTCCCGGTCACGGTGGCGACGGCCCTGGCGAGGTCGCGGGCCGCGCTTATCGCAACCTAAGACCCCTCGCTAGGCTTCAAACCGTGCCCTTCTTCATCTGCCCGAACTGCGGCAACCGCGCGCTCTCCGGCGAGCGGACCGGCCTCAGCCCGCGGCCGAAGACGTGCTCCAAGTGCGGGGCGCCGTTCCTGTTCGAGCTCCTCGACGACTACTACCCGGCGCCCGACGCGGCCTTCTTCATCTGCGACCAGGACGCCCGACTGCTCGACGTCGGGCGCAACGGCTTCGAGCTCACCGGGCTCAAGGACGAGCAGGTCATCGGCCGCCCGGTCCAGGAGGTGCTCGGGCTCGAGTGGATCGACGAGGGCGACGGCGGCGAGACCGCCGACGTCGATGGCGACGGCAGCACCGACCCGATCGAGACCACACTGGAGTGGGGCGTGCGATCGCTCGGCAAGCGGGTCGCGGTCAACGCCGAGGGCGATCTGCCCGCGGAGGCGGTCGCGGACGTGTTTCCCGCCTACGACGACGATGGCGGGCTGCTGCTCGTGCTGACACCGCAGTAAGAGCGTCGCGCATGGGCAAGCGGCGCAACAGCCTGATCATCCTCGCGCTCGTGCTCGCCCTCCTCGGGGTCTCGGTCTACGTCATCACCTCGAAGGAGACGGTGCTCGGGCTCGACCTGCGCGGCGGCACCGAGCTCGTCTACCAGGGCCGCCCGAGCCCTCAGGTCCCCGACGTCACGCCGGAGGACATCGACCGGTCGATCGAGATCATCCGTGAGCGCGTCGACTCGCTCGGGGTCTCCGAGCCCGAGATCTCGCGGGTCGGACAGGACCAGGTCCAGATCGGCCTGCCGAACGTCTCCAACGCCGACCGCGCCACCGAGCAGATCGGGACCACCGCGCAGCTCTTCCTCTACGACTTCGAGCCCAACGTGATCCCGCCGAACCCGGACATCGCCAACGCGGAGGACCGGCCGTACAACCGGCTGATCGACGCGGTCGAGGCGGCTGCGAAGCAGCCCGAGGTCTCGAAGGAGCAGTGCGAGAAGCAGGGCTGCACCGCGAGCGACGACACCTACTACCTGTTCGACGCCAACACGCTCGAGCCGATCGGCGAGCCGTCGGAGGTCAAGGCCGACCTGTACGCGAACCTGCCGTCCGGGACCGATCGCGCCGACACCAGGGTGGTCGCGGTCCCGCGGGGGACGGTCGTGCTGGAGTCGAAGCCCGACGACGATCCGGCGACCGAGGACGTCGACGAGTCCGCCGCTCCGTCGCAGTTCTTCGTCCTCAAGGACAAGCCGGGGCTCTCCGGCGACCAGATCACCGACCCGAAGCCGGGCACCGACCAGTTCAACCAGCCGACCGTCGACTTCAACTTCACCGATGAGGGCCAGGCGGCGTTCGCCGCGGTCACGGCCGACATCGCACAGCGCGGCGCCGACGAGTGCTTCGCCGCCACCGGCAGCCCCTGCGGCGGGATCTCCGCGGCCGATGCGGAGCAGTTCTCGGGCTCGTTCGCGATCGTCCTCGACGGCGAGCTGGTCTCGAATCCGATCATCAACTTCGTCGACAACCCGAACGGGATCGACGGCCGCACCGGCGCCCAGATCTCCGGGGTCACCGCGCAGGAGGCCGAGGACCTGGCGGAGGTGCTGAAGATCGGCGCGCTGCCGATCAAGCTGGCGCTGATCAGCCAATCGACGATCTCGGCGACGCTCGGCCAGCAGGCGCTCGACCAGGGGCTGAAGGCTGGGCTCGTGGGGATCGCCCTGGTGCTGGTGTTCCTGATCTTCTACTACCGGTTCCTGGGGCTGATCGCCGGGCTCGGGCTGATCGTCTACTCGATCTTCTACTTCGCCCTGATCAAGGCGCTGCCGATCACCGTGACGCTGCCGGGCATCGCCGGCCTGATCCTGACGATCGGCGTCGCCGCGGACTCCAACATCGTCATCTTCGAGCGGATCAAGGAAGAGGTGCGCGCCGGGCGGTCGATGCTCTCGGCGATCTCGGAGGGCTACCGCAAGGGGATCGCGACGATCATCGACGCGAACGTGATCACGCTGCTGACCGCGTTCATCCTCTTCGGGCTGGCGACCGCCGGGGTCAAGGGCTTCGCCTTCACGCTCGGGATCGGGACGATCGTCTCCCTGTTCACCGCCGTCCTCTTCACCCAGGCGGTGCTCGGGCTGCTCGGCCGCTCGCAGCTCCTCCGCCGGCCGCAGCTTCCTCGGCGCCGGCGGCGAGGGCAAGCAGTGGAAGTTCGACTTCACCCGCGCCTCCAGGTACTTCTTCTCCGCCTCCGGCGTGATCCTCGCGATCGGGGCGATCGCGTTCGCGACCAAGCAGCTCAACCTCGGGATCGACTTCGAGTCCGGGACCAAGATCCAGGTCGCGCTCGCCGAGCCCGCGAGCGTGGACGACGTGCGCTCAGCGCTCTCCGACGCGGGCATCGAGGACGCCGACTCGGCGAAGATCCAGGAGGCCGAGAACCCCGAGTTCGGCGCCAACGTGATCCAGATCTCGGCCCAGATCCCGCCGGATCAGGTGACCGAGGTGCAGGCGCTGCTCGACGAGTCGTTCGGCCTCGAGAGCGGCGATGAGAGCTTCGACTCGACCAGCGTCGGGCCGACCTTCGGCGAGCAGATCGCCAACAAGGCCATCATCGCGATCATCTTCAGCCTGCTCGTGATCTCGGGGTACGTCGCGATCCGGTTCGAGGCCAAGTACGCGGTCCCGGTGCTGATCGCATTGATCCACGACATCCTGATCACCGCCGGCGTCTACGCCCTGGTCGGGGCGGAGGTCTCGAGCGCGACCGTCGCCGCCTTCCTCACGATCCTCGGGTACTCGATGTACGACACGATCATCGTCTTCGACCGCGTGCGCGAGAACGTACCCCGGATGCCGCGCGCCGCCTTCTCGCAGATCGTCAACCGCTCGATGAGCGAGGTGCTGACGCGGTCGCTGATCACCGGCCTGTCGACCGTGTTCCTGATCGGGGTGCTGCTGGTGTTCGGCGGCGAGACGCTGCGGGCCTTCGCCTTCGCGATGATGGTCGGGGTCGCTTCGGGTACGTACTCGTCGATCTTCATCGCCGCCCCGGTGCTGACCGAGTGGAAGGAGCGCGAGCCGGCGTATCGATCGCGCCGGGCTCGGATCGAGGAGGCGATGGGCCGGGTTCCGACGTTCCCCGAGGACAACGTGGTCGCCCGCATCGACGAGGTCGAGCGGCACGTCGGTGGCCCCGCGGTTGACGGTGGCGGCGAGGCGGCCGAGGCGCCGGAGCCCGTCGAGGCGCCGGTCGCCGTCGCCGAGCCGCTGGCCGAACGCCCGGCGGCCGTCGAGGCCCCGGCCCCCGTCGAGCGTGCAGCGCCGGTTGAGCCGACCGCCGAGGAGTCCGGCGAGGGCGTCGCGGGACGCCCCGAGGTCGGCGCCGAGCGGACGAAACCGGCGGCCCGGCCCAAGAAGCAGTCCCGGCGCCGGCGCAAGCACGGGAGGAACCGCTGATGGCGGCCCTGGTCTGGTTCACCACCGGCGTCGCCCTCTGGCATTTCACCGTCTTCCTCCCGGATCGCTGGTGGGCAGGGATCGTCGGCGCGCTGCTGGGCGCCGTCACGGGCGCGATGATCACCGGCGCGCTCGCCCAGATCGCGATCGGCGACTCGATCGGCCAGACCGGGATCGAGACGGTGCTGTTCGCGATCCCGGGCGCGCTGCTCGGCCTGGCGGTGATCTACGCGATCGGCTCCCGCGAGGAGCCCGAGGTCGCCGAGCCCGCCTGAGCGGAGCGCTCAGGCCAGGCCCAGTTCCCGAGTTGCGGCCCCGGTGAGGGGGCGATTCCGTCCCAGGCGGTTCTTAGCCTGGCAGCGTGTCGTCGACCGTCCCGAAAGCGTTCACCCTGTCGCCGTACGACTACGCCACGGTGCGCGCGCTGGTCGAGGGGCTGGAGCTGGCCGAGCCGGTGGCGGTGACCCTGGTGCGCCGGGGCTACCGGACGGTCGCCGAGGCGCGGGCGTTTCTCGACGCCGACGATGATCACGACCCGTTCGAGTTCGCCGCCATGGCGGACGTCTGCGAGCGGATCCGCGCCGCGATCGCGAGCGGCCGGCGGATCACGGTGCACGGGGACTACGACGTCGACGGCGTCTGCTCGACGGCCATCGTCGTGCGGGCGGTGCGCGAGCTCGGCGGGGAGTGCGACTGGCTGATCCCCGGGCGCGAGGAGGACGGCTACGGGCTCACCGAGGCGACGGTCGAGCTCCTCGCGGCACGCGGCACCTCGCTGCTGGTGACCACCGATTGCGGGATCGGCTCGGTGGCGGAGGTCGACGCGGCGATCGCGGCCGGGCTCGAGGTGATCGTCACCGACCATCATCAGCCGGGGCCCGAGGTGCCGGCGTGCCCGATCCTGCATCCCGGCCTCGGCGACTACCCGTTCGCTGAGCTCTGCGCCACCGGGGTCGCCTACAAGCTCGCGGTCGCCCTGCGGGGCGCCGAGGCGGTCGCGGCCGAGCTCGACCTGGTCGCCCTGGCGACGGTCGCCGACCTCGTCCCCCTGCGGGGCGAAAACCGGGCCCTGGTACGCCGCGGGCTGGCGGTCGCCCGCGGCGCCCGCCGACCCGGGATGCGGGCGCTGATCGCCGGCTCCTCGCTGGCGCCCGAACGCCTCGACGAGGGCGACCTGGCCTTTCGCCTCGGGCCGCGGATCAACGCCGCCGGGCGGCTGTATCGCGCCGACGCCGGGGTCGAGCTGATGCTGACGACGGACCAGGCGCGGGCCGACCAGATCGCCGCCGAGCTCGAGCGCGCCAACCACGAGCGCCGTGCGGTTGAGCGCGAGGTGCTCGCCGCCGCCGAGCGCAGTCGCGGCGAGCTGCCGGACGGACTCGGCGAGGCGGGCGGGCTCGTGCTCGCCGGCGAGGGCTGGCACCCGGGCGTGGTCGGGATCGTCGCCTCGCGGCTGGTCGAGCGCCACCACCGCCCGGTGATCGTGGTCGCCCTCGACGCCGGGGGCGGCGGCCGCGGCTCAGGCCGCAGCGTGCCGGGCTTCGACCTGCTGGAGGGCCTGCGGGCGTGCGACGCTCATCTGGCCCGGTACGGCGGCCATCGGGCGGCCGCCGGGCTCGAGATCGAGTCGGGGAAGCTGGAGGCGCTCCGGGCCGCCTTCGCCGAACACTGCGGGTCGGTGCTCGCCGACGCGCCGTCGCGGCCGGCCGAGATCGTCGACGCGGTGGTCGGCGGCGAGAGCCTGGACCACGATGTCGCCGAGCAGCTCACGCGGCTCGCGCCGTTCGGCAACGGCAACCCGGGGATCAGGCTGCTGGTGCCGGCCGCCAAGGTCAGCGACGTCAGGCCCATGGGCGATGGCGACAGGCACGCGCGGTTCACGATCACCAGCGGCTCGCGGCGGGCGCTCGGGGTGGCCTTCGGCGTCGACGGCTCGCTCGCCCGGGCCACCGAGGGGCCTGTCGACGTCTCGGTGAACCTGGAGCTCAACCACTGGAACGGCGCGGTCGAGCCGCGGGTCGTGCTCGGCGCGGTCTATCCCCGCGAGGTCGCCGAGGCGCCGGACGGTGACGCGGAGCGAATCGGGGACGAGGAGTTCTGGCGCCGCCACCGGCTCGAGCTCGGGCTCGCGCTCGGCGACCGGTCAGCGCCGGTGATCGCCGGCCCCCGCCGGCGGCGGGTGGAGCGCCGCTCGGCGTCGGCGACCGCGGCGATCGCCGCGCTGGCGTCCAGCGGCGAGACGGTGCTGGCGCTGTGCGCCGACGCCATCCGCCGCCGGGGGCTGGTCGAAAGCGCTGCACGCCCGGCCCGGTTCGGGGGCGGGGAGCTGGCGATCGTCTCGACCCGGCTCTCGGACTCGGCGGTCGCGGCGGCGGAGGGCCGCGTGATCGCCGCCGGCGCCGGGGTGGTGCTCGCCGACTGGGCGGCGCTGGCGCGAAACCCGCGCCTGGCCACCGGGTATCGCCACGTGGTCGTGATCGACCCGCCGCCGTTCGCCCACCTCGAGCGGCTGGCCGAGACCGGGGAGGGCTATCTGCACCTGCTCGGCGACCGAGCCGCGACCGAGTTCGCGCTTCGAGTGCACGTCGACGAGTGGCCGTCGCGCGGATCGCTGGCCGCCCTCTACCGCGCCCTCGGGACCCGCCAGGCAGGCGGGCTCGATCCGGCCGTTGCGCGGGAGCTGCTCTGCGGCGAGGGGCGCGCCCACCCGCACTCGCCCGAGGTGGCGGCCCGCTCGGCCAGGGTCCTGGCCGAGCTCGAGCTCTTGCGCTGGGAGGGTTCGGGGCCAAATCGCACGCTCAGCGTCGTATCCTCGTCTGGCACCGATTTGGAGCGATCCGAGGCGTTCCGTGCCTATCGCGACCGCTACGAGGAGGGTCGGCGATACCTGAGCGAACGAAGACAGACGTAGTGCCCGAGGACGGGGCGGCCGCCCCGTCCGATCGTCGCGGTCACATCCAGGTCGGTGGCGAGGACGCCCGCGGCCCCGCGGCTCCGGTCAACGAGGTCACCAAGCACCTGACGCCCGAGGAGCGAGCGCTGCTCGGTGACCTGTTCGCGGTCGTCGGCGAGCACACGACCAACGGCGACGACGGCGTCGATCGCGAGACGATCGAGCGCGCCTTCGCCTTCGCCTGCGCCCGCCACGCCGACCAGCGGCGCAAGTCGGGCGAGGACTTCATCACCCACCCGGTCGAGGTGGCGAAGATCTGCGCCGGCCTGCGCCTCGACACCGAGACCCTGGGCGCTGCGCTGCTCCACGACACGGTCGAGGACACCTCGGCGAGCCTCGACGAGGTGGTGGAGCAGTTCGGCGACGAGGTCGCCGGGCTCGTCGACGGCGTGACGAAGCTGACCGGGATCACGTTCCAGAGCCGCGACGAGCACCAGGCCGAGAACTACCGCAAGATGATGGTGGCGATGGCCACGGACGTCCGGGTCATCCTGATCAAGCTCGCCGACCGGCTCCACAACATGCGCACGCTCGAGGCGCTGGCGAAGCAGAAGCAGATCGAGAAGGCGCGCGAGACGCTCGAGATCTACGCCCCGCTCGCCCACCGGCTCGGGATCCATGCGATCAAGTGGGAGCTCGAGGACCTCGCCTTCCAGCGCCTGCACCCGCGCAAGTACGAGGAGATCAAGAAGCTCGTCGCCCAGCAGCGAAACGAGCGCGAGTCCTACGTCACCGACGCGGGCGAGTTCCTGGCCGGCGAGCTGCGCAAGGTCGGCATCGAGGCGCAGATCTCCGGTCGGGCCAAGCACTTCTACTCGATCTACTCGAAGATGTCCAAGAAGGGCCGCGAGTTCAACGAGATCTACGACCTGACCGCGATGCGGGTGATCGTCGACTCGGTCAAGGACTGCTACGGCGCGATCGGGATCATCCACTCGATCTGGAAGCCGCTCCCGGGCCGGTTCAAGGACTTCATCGCGACCCCGAAGCTGAACCTCTACCAGGCCCTGCACACGACGGTGATCGGCCCCGAGGGCCGGCCGCTCGAGATCCAGATCCGCACCCCGGAGATGCACGAGACGGCGGAGTACGGGATCGCCGCCCACGTGATCTACAAGGAAGGCGCGATGGGCAAGGGCGACTCCCAGCGCGACAAGATGACCTGGCTCCGGCATCTGCTCGACACCGACCCCGACGCGGACCCGGCCGAGTTCCTCGAGACGCTCAAGGTCGACCTGTTCGAGGACGAGGTGTTCGTGTTCACGCCCAAGGGCGAGGTCAAGAACCTCTCCGCCGGCTCGACCCCGCTCGACTTCGCCTACTCGGTCCACACCGACATCGGCCACCGCTGCGTCGGCGCCAAGGTCAACGGCAAGATCGTGCCGCTGCACTACTCGCTGCGCAGCGGCGACATCGTCGAGATCCTGACCTCGAAGCAGGATCGCGGTCCGTCGCGCGACTGGCTGGCGCTGGTGCGCACGAGCCGGGCGCGCAACAAGATCCGCGCCTCGCTGAAGCGCGAGCGCCGCGAGGACGCCGAGCACCGAGGACGCGACGACCTGCAGAAGGCGCTGCGCCGCAACGGCCTGCCGCCGCAGCGGATCGCGGGCTCGCCGCTGCTCGCCGACCTGACCCGCGAGATGGGTTTCCGCAAGGCCGACGACTTCTACATCGCCCTCGGCCAGGGCAAGATCGCGACCAAGACGGTCGTCAACAAGGTCATGCAACGGCTGAAGTCCGGCGACGCGGTCGCCGGCGACGAGACCGAGGCGAGGCTCGCCGGGGTGCTCGAGGGCCGCGACGAGCGCCAGCGGCGGACCCAGGACGCCTCCAACTACGGGATCAAGGTCGAGCCGGCGTCGACGACGTCGTCGTCCGGCTGGCGAAGTGCTGCCGGCCGGTGCCCGGCGACGAGATCGTCGGCTACGTCTCGCTCGGGCGCGGGATCACGATCCACCGCGAGGACTGCCGCAACGTCGAGGCGCTGATGAAGGCGCCGGAGCGGTTCACCGACGTCTCCTGGGCCGGCGACAACGCGACCTCCTACCGGGTCGAGCTCCAGGTGGACGCGTGGGATCGAACTCGCCTCCTTGAGGACCTCTCGAGGACCTTCTCGGAGGCGGGCGTGAACATCCTCGAGGCCAACTGCTCGACCAAGCACCCGATGGTCCGCAACCGGTTCGTGGTCGAGGTCGGCGACTCCCAGCAGCTCAAGCAGTGCGTCAACCGCCTGCGCAGCCTCGATGCTGTCTTCGATGCCTATCGGGTGACGCCGACTGACTAGGCGGCAGTCGGCAGTCGGCAGTCGGCGCTCTCGGCCGGCCGTTTCGGTGGTCGTGCCGTTGCGGGGAACGAGCGGTCTGCGCGGCGCGCTGCGGCGGCGTTCGGGGGGCTCGTGCTCCGGGCGGACGACGAGCTGATCGTGGCCGACAACACCGCCGACGGGGTGGCTGCGGCGGTGTTCGGCGAGCGAGCGCGGGTCGTCGCCGCGCCGCGGCAGGCGTCTTCGTACTTCGCGCGCAACGCCGGCGCCGAGGCGGCCGCGAACGAGTGGCTGTTGTTCGTCGACGCCGACTGCGTCCCGGATCCCGGATCTGCTCGACCGGTTCTTCGCCGAGCCGGTCGGCGATCGGTGCGGAGCCGTGGCGGGCGCGATCGTCGGCGTGGCCGAGCAGGGCTCGCTGCTCGCCCGCTACACCCGCGACCGTCAGGTTCTTCGACCAGCAGGACGGCATGCACGGCGCCGACGGGATCGCGGCGGCGACCGGCAACCTGCTGGTCCGCCGGGCGACCTTCGAGCGGCTCGGCGGCTTCGCCGAGGGCATCCGCTCCGCCGGCGACGTCGACTTCTGCTGGCGTATGCGCGAGGCGGGGTGGACGCTCGAGCAGCGCCCGCGAGCGCGGGTCGAGCACCACCACCGCGAGGACCTGGCCTCGTTCCTGGCGATGATCGCCCGCTACGGCGCCGGCTCCGCCTGGCTCAATCGCCGCCACCCCGGCGTCGCCCCACGCTGGCCGCTGGTTGCCGGCTTGGTCGGGAGCACCCGGGACGTCGGCGCCCACCTCGTCCGCGGCCGGCTCGAGCCGGCGGCTTTCCGCGCCATCGACGGGCTCGGCCTGGTCGCTCACAACCTCGGCTATCGGGCGAGCAACGAGGTCTGAGCTGGACGAGGTGAGGACCGGACTGCGCTGATCGTCACGGGTCGGACCGGCGTCGCGCGGCTCGATCCGACGCGTTTAGGACCATACGGCGCCGGTGGACGAGCTCGAGGTCGGCCGGATCGTGCTGCTGTGGCTTTGGTGCTTCGGCCTCGCCTGCATCGAGATCGAGATCGAGGGCGGCTACGGCTGGGCCGAGCGGCTGCCGACCTGGTGGCTGAGCCGCGGTGCCGTCGGGCGCGTCTACGGGGTCGTGATGGGTCACCGACCACTGACCGGCTACCACGTGTTCGCGTTCACGATCCCCCTCGCCGTCCTTCACCTGCCGTACACGATGGGCGTCGAGTGGACGGTCGCGGCAGAGTTGCGCACGCTGGCGACCTTCTTCGCGCTCGCGGTGATCTGGGACTACCTGTGGTTCGTGCTCAATCCGGCGTACACGGTCGCCCGCTTTGAGCGCGGCACCGTCTGGTGGTTCGAAGTGCCGTGGATCTGGCGCTTCCCGCTCGACTACTACAGCGGGATCGGGCTCTCGATCGGCCTCGCCGGGCTCGCCGCTGTCGCCGACGGCGGGGCCGAGCCGTTGCGCAGGCACCTGCTGTTGCTCGCGGGCCTCGCGCTGCTCACCGCGCTCGCCGTGGTCCTGGCTCCCTTGTACGGCCGCTGGTACCGGCACATGCGCCGCGCGGGTACCGACGACCGCACCCGCGTCCGCACCTATCCGCCGCCGGCGCCGGGAGCTGTCTGGTCCGGCGGCGAGCCCGACCTGTCGCCGCTCGAGAGGCGGGATGGCTGAGGATCCGCCCGAGCGCTTCGCGATCCGCCTGAGCTCGGTCGAGGACCTGTTCGAGCCCTACGACGCGCGCCCGGTCGCCGAGCGCCCGTTGAACTACGACGCCCGCACCGAGCTGCTCGACGCTTGGGAGCGATCGCGCGACTCCGAGCCCGCGTTCCTCACCCTCGAGGCCCCGAGGGCGAGCGCGAGGCGACCGACGAGCAGGCGGTGCGGACGGCGATTGGCACCACACTCGACGCGGCGTCGGGACCGCTGCGGTACCTCGACCCGCTATCGCGTTCGGACCGGGTCGCCGGCTTGATCGGGCTGGCGACCTTCTTTCTCTGCATCGTCGCCTCGACCGCGCTCGACCAGCTGAGCGAGAACCCGTTCCTCCAAGGGCTCTCGCAGGCGCTCTTGCTGCTTGGCTGGGTTGCGCTCTGGGATCCCGCGGCGCGCCTGGTCACCGAGGCGATGCCGCACGTGTTCAACCGCCGCCGTTACGCCGAGTTCGCCGGGATCGAGATCCGGTTCAGCTGGCGCTGAGCGCGGAGCCGGGCTAGCCGCCGAGCGCCTCGACCGCGGCGCGCACCTTGGCCGCGGTCTCGGCGGCGTGGTCGTCGGCCTCGTACTTGGTCCGCGGCCAGAAGAAGCCGCGCAGGCCGTCCTTGCGCACCCGCGGGACGACGTGCGTGTGCAGATGGGGCACCGATTGGCTGACGACGTTGTTGATCGCCACGAACGAGCCCTGAGCGCCCATCGCGTCGCGGACCGCGCAGCGAGAGCAGGCGCGCGTTGCGGAAGTAGGGCTCGATCAGCTCGTCGGGGAGGTCGGCGAGCGTCTCGTGGTGGGCGCGAGGGACGAGCAGCGAGTGGCCGTGGAAGACCGGGCGGACGTCGAGGAAGGCGACCGAGATCTCGTCGGCGAAGACGATCTCCGCCGCCTCGTCGCCGGCGACGATCCGGCAGAAGAGGCAGTCAGCCATCGCGACGGGCGGATTTCGATGAACTACGCAACTTTTCCGCCCGTCGCTCAGGCGACGACCGTGAGGGCGCCGGGGTCGATCGCCAGCTCGAGCTCGGCGTGGGCGCCGATGAAGTCGCCGTCGACCTGGATCGGGAACGGCCGGGCGACGCCCTCGACGTCGGTCGAGATCGAGCTCACGCGCGCCTCGGTGACGTCGTCGAAGTGGTCGATCTGGCGGTGGCGCGAGGCGCGCAGGCGCTCGGTCAGGACCCGGGCGACGATCGGGCGCCATGTCGCGCTGGGCGGCGCGGCGCAGGACCCCGACCGAGAGCGTGCCGTCGTCGATCGCGATCCCCTCGCAGACGCGCACCGGGCGCCGGCCGAAGTAGGTGAACGGGTCGGAGTTCTGGGCCAGCACCGTGACCCCCTCGGCGACCTGCGTCGCCGGTCTCGAGCCGCATCCGGATCGGGTTGCGCAGGTACTCGCGGTAGAACGCCGAGACGGCGACCCAGGTGTAGAAGTAGGGGCCGCCTCGCGCCTTGAGCTTCGGATTGCGGTCGACGCGCATCGCGGCCGTGGCGTCGAGCCCGGAGCCGCAGGAGAACACGAAGCGGCGCCCGTTGGCGATCCCGAGGTCGATCCGGCGGGGCTCGAAGCGGTCGGCGAGCCCGAGCAGGTGCTCGGTCGCGTCGACGACGTCGTTGGGGATCCCGAGCGTGCGGGCGACGACGTTGGTCGAGCCCCCGGGCAGGACCGAGACCGGCACGTCGGTGCCGGCGAGCCCGTTGGCGACCTCGTTCAGCGTCCCGTCGCCGCCGAAGGCGACGACGATGTCGTAGCCGCCGTCGATCGCCTCGCGGCCGATCTCGGTGGCGTGGTTCTGCGCCTCGGTCGAGACCGCCTCGACCTCGTAGCGCCCCTGGAGCGCGTAGACGACGAGGTTCTTGAGCCGGTCCGAGACCGTGGTCGCGTACGGGTTGACGATGATCAGCATCCGCTTCTTCTGCGGGCGCGCCGGCTCGCCGCCGCCGTTGGGCGAGGGCACGATCCGCTCCCGGCGGTCGCGGCGGTCGGGGTGGTCGCGCGCGCTCACGGCGGGATCGTAACCTCGCCGTCCGCGCCGGTCGCCTCGAACCGGACGACGCTCGCCGTCGCCACCTCGCGGACGACGCCCGGCGTCGATCAGCAGGTCGACGTGGCCGACCACCTCGGAGAGGGTGAGGAAGGCCTGGGTCACGGCGACGTTGCCCCACATCTCCTGGGCGAGCTCGTAGGCGGTCCGCGGGCGCTCGGCGATCAGCTCGCGGAGCTTCTCCGCCCGGCGCCGGTGCATGGCGAAGCGCTCGTCGATCAGGCCGCGTGGTCGGTGATCGGATCGCCGTGGCCGGGGAGCACGATCTCGGCCGGCAGCTCGCGGGTCCGCGCCAGCGACCGAGGTAGGTGACCAGCGCCTGCGGGCGTTCGTCCGAGCCGTCGAGCGGCCGGGAGATCAGCGGGTTGGAGGAGATGTGGGCGATCAGGTGGTCGGCGCAGATCAGGATCCCGCGCTCGGCGTCCCAGAAGACGGTGTCGGAGGGGCTGTGGCCGGGGCGGTGCTGGACCTCGAGCGTGCGGTCGCGAAGCTCGAGCAGCTCGCCGTCGGCGAGCGGCCGGGTCACCGTCGCCGCGCGCGCCCCAGCCGCGGAAGCTGCGCGGAGACGCTGCGCAGGGCGTCGACCACCTCCTCGGGGATCCCGTAGCGGAGCATCAGCTCGCCGGCGAACTCGTCGTCGCGCTCGGCGTCGTCGCCGAAGCGCTCCACGAACGGCGCCACGACGTCGATCGCGGCGACCTCGGCGCCGGAGTGCGCGACGACGATCTCGACCAGGCCGAGGTGGTCGATGTGCTGGTGGGTGATCACGATCAGCTCGATGTCGTCGATCGAGTGCCCGCGCTCGCCGAGCTGGCGCTGGAGCTCGTCGAGCGCCTTGCCCGAGTTGGGCCCGGTGTCGACCAGGGTCAGCGGCTCGTCCTCGATCAGGTAGCAGTTGACCCGCCCGACCGCGAACGGGGTCGGGATCCGCAGGCGGTGGATCCCGGCGCGCGCTCGGCCTGCTCCGAGCGCCTCGCTCGGGGCGTCAGGCGTCACGCCCGGATCAACGCCAGGACCTCGTCGCGCTTCGCCTCCATGTCCTCGCGCGAGACCAGCGACTCGAGGTTGAGCCGCAGCAGCGGCTCGGTGTTCGAGGGCCGGACGTTGAAGTGCCAGTCGGGGTAGTCGACCGAGACCCCGTCGAGCCAGGTGATCTCGCCGTCGGCGTAGCGCTCGGCGATCTCCTTCATCTTCGCCTCCTGGTCGGCGACCTCGGAGTTGATCTCGCCGGAGATGAAGTAGCGGCTCGCGGAACTCGCCGACCAGCTCCGACAGCGGCCGGCCCTCGACCCAGAGCAGCTCGAGCACCAGCAGCGCCGGGATCGTGCCCGAGTCCGCGCACCAGAAGTCGCGGAAGTAGTAGTGGCCGGAGACCTCGCCGCCGAAGGCGGCGCCCGTGCTCGCGCATCGCCTGCTTGAAGAAGGCGTGGCCGACCCGGTTGACGTGCGCGGTGCCGCCCGCGGCCGCGACCAGTGTCGGGGACGGCGCGGCTGGCGCGGACGTCGTAGAGGATCGTCGCGCCGGGCTTCTTGGCGAGCACCGCGCGGGCGAGCAGCGCGGTGAGGAAGTCGCCGTCGACAGAACTCGCCGCTGTCGTCGATGAAGAAGCAGCGGTCGGCGTCGCCGTCCCAGGCGATCCCGAGGTCGGCGCCCTCGCCGAGCACCCGGTCGATGATCGAACTGCCGGTTCTCCTGCAGCAGCGGGTTCGGCTCGTGGTCGGGGAACTCGCCGTCGGGCATCGAAGTACATCTCGACCAGGTCGAGGCCGAGCCGCTCGAGGATCGGCCCGACCATCGGCCCGGCCATCCCGTTGCCGCCGTCGACGACGACCTTCAGCGGCTTCACGTTCGCCGGGTCGATCGAAGCGAGAGCGCGTGGTGCGTGGAACTCGTCGTAGACGTCGACCGCCTCGACGGAGCCGCCGCCGGGCGGCGTCGCGGCAGCCCGGCTCGATCCCAGCTCGCGGACGTCGCCGATCCCGGCGTCGCCGGAGAGCGCCAGCGCGCCCTCGCGGACCAGCTTCACGCCGGTGTAGGCCTTCGGGTTGTGCGAGGCGGTGACCATCGCGCCGCCGTCGAGCTCGCGCGAGCCGACCAGGTAGTAGAGCATCTCGGTGGCGACCATGCCGGCGTCGAGCACCGTCGCGCCCTCGGCGACGAGCCCGTCGCGCAGCGCGGCCGCCATCGCCGGCGCCGTGCAGGCGCATGTCGCGGCCGAGGCCGACCCGCAGCTCGCCGGGCTGCTTGCCGCGCAGGTCGGCGAGCACGCGGGCGAACGCGCGGCCGATCGCAGTGCGCTGCCGTCTCGTCCATCTCGCGAGCCGTAGAGGCCGCGGATGTCGTAGGCCTTGAAGATCCCGGCGGCGTCGACGCTCAGTCAAAGCGCGCCCTTCAGCGCCTCGTAGCTCTGCTCGAGCGACTGCGGCATCACCCGGGTGTCGGCGAGCACCGGCATGAAGTTGGTGTCGCCGCCCCAGCGCGGGACGACGTGCATGTGGATGTGGTGCTCGACCCCGGCGCCGGCGACCCGGCCCTGGTTGAAGCCGACGTTGTAGCCGTGCGGGTCGTACTCGTCCTCGAGCCGCGCCATCGCCCGCTGGGCCAGCGCCATCATCTCGGCCATCGTCTCGGCGTCGAGGTCCTGCAAGCGAGCCGATGTGCTCGTAGGGGGCGACCATCAGGTGCCCGTTCGTGTACGGGAAGAGGTTGAGGATCACGAAGCAGCGCTCGCCGCGGTGGACGATCAGGTTCGCCTCGTCGTCGTCCTGCGGCCGGCTTGGCGCAGAAGATGCACTCCTCCTCGTTGTCCTTGGACGCGTCCTTCACGTAGGCGAGGCGCCAGGGCGCCCAGATCCGCTGGTTGGCCACACGGCGGGATCCTAGACACCGCCCTCGGGAGCCATTACCCGGATCCCCCACGAGCCGAGTGACGCCGCTGACCACCCCATGGTGCTCAACCCGGCGTTCGCGAGGCGTGGCGTCCGGCTCGGCTCTAGAGCCAGCCGCGCCGGCGGAAGTAGGCGACCATCGCCGACCAGCATCAGCGACCATCGCGCCGACGATGACGTAGAAGTCGGTCGTGGTCGCCCTCGCCGGGGACGCCGACGTTCATCCCCCAGATGCTGGCGATCAGGGTCAGCGGCAGGACGATCACGCTGATCGAGGTGAGCACGCGGAGGATGTCGTTGACGCGGTGGGAGATCACCGACTCGTTGGTCTCCTCGAGCGCCTCGACGACCTCCTTGTAGTTCTCGAGCATGTCCCAGATCCGCTCGTGGGCGTCGACGATGTCGTCGAAGTAGATCTCGAGGTCGAGGCCTCGGGGGCCAGGAAGCGCTGCTTGAGCTTCTCGAGGTCGCGCAGCACCGTGCGCTGCGGGCGGATCACCTTGCGGAAGTTGATGATCTCCTGCTTGACGTTGGAGATGTCGCGGACGATCTCCTCGGAGCGGCCCTCGAAGATCTCGTCCTCGAGCGCGTCGAGCTTGTTGCCGATCTTGCGCAGCATCGGGAAGCAGTAGTCGAAGCTGTCGTCGACGAGCCGGTAGAGCAGGTAGCCGGAGCCGCGCGAGAAGAGCTGCTCGCGCAGCTCCTCCTTCTGCGCGGCAGCGCTCGAACAGGTACTCGACCGGCTGCAGCGGCTGGTTCGGGATCGTGACCAGGTAGTCGGGGCCGACGAAGATGTCGAGCTCGCCGGCGTTCAGGCGCCCGACGTGGCGGTCGAAGACCGGGAAGTGCAGGACGATGAACAGGTAGTCGTCGTACTCGTCGATCTTCGGCCGCTGGTTGCGCGAGAGCACGTCCTCGAGGTCGAGGGCGTGGAAGTCGAAGTGCTCCTCGAGCCAGGCGCGCTCGAGCGGCGTCGGGCGCTCGATGTTGACCCAGCGCAGGCCGGCGGCCTCGACTGCTCGACCTGGGGCTGGCGCTCGCGCGGCTCAGCCGGCGCGACGAGCTCGCCGCCGCGCTGGCGGCGCAGCCTGGGCTTCGGAAGGCTCGGCATCGTTGCTCGTCTCGCTGGTCGGCTCGTTCATCGCTGCGCAGCGACAGGGTACGCGACCGCCACGGCGACCGGCGCAACGGCCGCATCCGGTGTCAGGCGATCGCTGACGCGCTGGTATAGTCGCCCCACATACCCACTGCATCCAGAGGGGTGGAGGGACTGGCCCGATGAAACCCCGGCAACCACCGAGGACCATAGATCCGAGGGAAGGTGCCAATTCCAGCAGGCGAAGAGCCTGGGAGATGTGAGTGGAAGTCCGATTCCGGACCTCTGCTCGCAACAAGCAGAGGTTTTTTTGTAGGCGACAAGGAATTCGGAAGGAGTTTGATCAGATGGCACCCAGCACCCTCAAGTGCAAGGAGTGCGGCCACGACTACCCGCTCGAGGCGCGCTACGTCTGCGAGCAGTGCTTCGGCCCGCTCGAGGTCGCCTACGACCACTCGGGGCTCGACCCGGCCGAGGCGAAGCGCAAGATCCAGGCCGGGCCCGCCGGGGATCTGGCGCTACGCCGACTTCCTGCCCTTCGCCGAGCGGCCCGCGCGACCCGCTGCAGCCCGGCCTGACGCCGCTGGTGCGCGCCGACCGGCTCGCCGAGCGGCTCGGCCTGCGGCGAGGTCTGGATCAAGAACGACGCCGCCAACCCGACCCACTCGTTCAAGGACCGGGTCGTCGCCGTCGCGCTGGCGAAGGCGCGGGAGCTCGGCTTCGAGACCGTCGCCTGCGCCTCGACCGGCAACCTCGCCAACGCCGTCGCCGCCCACGCGGCGGCCGCGGGCCTCGACTCCTACGTCTTCGTCCCCGCCGACCTCGAGGAGCAGAAGCTGCTCGCGACCGGCGTCTACGGCACCCAGCTGGTCGGCGTCCACGGCAACTACGACGACGTCAACCGGCTCTGCACCGCAGCTCTGCGAGAAGCGGCCCTGGGCGTTCGTCAACGTCAACCTGCGCCCCTACTACGCCGAGGGCTCGAAGACGATCGCCTACGAGATGGTCGAGCAGCTCGGCTGGGAGCTGCCCGACCGGGTCGTCTGCCCGATCGCCTCCGGCTCGCTGTTCACGAAGATCGGCCGCGGCTTCCGCGAGTGGCTCGAGCTCGGCCTGGTCGAGGGCGAGCTGCCGGCGTTCAACGGCGCCCAGGCCGCGGGCTGCGGCCCGGTGGCGAGGCGTTCGCCGCGGGTAGGACGTCTGCAGCCCGCAGCGGCCGGAGACGATCGCCAAGAGCCTCGCGATCGGCGACCCCGCCGACGGCCCCTACGCGCTCGAGCTCGCGCGCGAGACCGGCGGCTCGGTCGACTCGGTCACCGACGACGAGATCCGCGCCGGCATCCGGCTGCTCGCCGAGACCACCGGGATCTTCACCGAGACCGCCGGCGGCGTGACCACGGCGGTGCTGGCGAAGCTCGCCGAGCGCGGCGAGATCGGCGGATCCGAGCGCGTGGTCGTCGGTCATCACCGGCGAGGGCCTGAAGACGCTCGACGCGGCCCGCGAGGGGTTCGAGATGCACGAGATCGAGCCGACGCTGGAGTCGTTCGAGGCGCCGCTCTCCGATGGCGCCTTCGCGACCACCGCGTAGACCGCCACTCGCTAGATTTCCGCCGATGGCGGTCACGGTGAAGATCCCGGCCCAGCTGCGCGCCGCGACCGGACGGCGAGGCCGAGCTCGAGGTCGACGGGGCGACCGTCGGCGAGGCGCTCGACGCGGTCTTCGACGCGCACGGCGACCTGCGCGAGCGGATCACCGAGGACGGGACCTGCGCCGCTTCGTCAACGTCTACGTCTCCGGCGAGGACATCCGCTTCCAGGAGGGCCTCGAGACCGAGCTCGCCGACGGCGACGAGGTGACGATCCTCCCCGCCGTCGCCGGTGGCCGGCTAGCGCCCCGGCCGACGTCCCCGTCGTGATCCTCTGCGGCGGGCGCGGCACGCGGCTGCAGGAGCAGACGCACGCGATCCCGAAGGCGCTGGTCGAGATCGGCGGCAGGCCGATCCTCTGGCACGTGATCCGGATCTACGCCGCCCAGGGGCTCCGGCGCTTCCTGCTCGCTGACCGGCTATCTCGGCGAGCAGGTCGAGGAGTTCGCCGCCGACCCCGAGCCGTGGCCGGAGCCGGTCGAGGTCGAGTGCGTCGACACCGGCCTCGAGACGCAACACCGGCGGACGCGTCGCCCGCGCCGCCGACCGGCTCGCCGGCGGGCGCTTCTGCCTCACCTACGCCGACGGCGTCGCCGACATCGACCTCGGCGCCCGGCTCGCCTCCACGAGGAGCTCGGGGCGGCGGCGACGATGACCGTCGTCCGCCCGTACAGCCAGTGGGGGATCGCGCTGCATCGACGAGGACGAGCGGGTCAGCCGGCTTCCGCGAGAAGCCGCGGCTCGACTACTGGATCAACGGCGGCTTCTTCGTCTGCGAGCCCGGCTTCCTCGACTGGTCGTCGAGGACGCAGCGTGCTCGAGCGCGAGCCGCTCGAGCGGCTCGCCGCCGACGGGCGGCTCGGCGCCTACCGCCACGAGGGCTTCTGGGACTGCATGGACACCTACAAGGACGCGGTCATGCTCAACGACCTCTGGGCGGCGGGCGAGGCGCCGTGGGCGGTCTGGGAGCGCGACCGGGTCGAGCGCCTGACGTGGGCACGGCGCTGGTCACCGGCGGCCGCGGCTTCGTCGGCGGCCTGGCTGGCGCGGGCGCTGCTCGAGCGCGGCGACGCGTCGTCTCGTTCGACCGCCGGCGCTCGACCGAGCGGCCGTCGGCGATCGGGCTGCTCGGGATCGAGGAGCGAGCTGGTCCAGGTCGAGGCCGACCTGCGCGACGCCGCGAGGTCTCGCGGGTGCTCGCCGAGCAGCGGGTCGACGCCGTCTTCCACCTCGCCGCCGAGACGATCGTGGGCACGGTCCAGGCCGTCGCCGACGGCGGGCTTCGAGACCAACGTCCGCGGCACCTGGACCTGCTGCAGGCCTGCCCGCGGCCGGGGTCGAGCGGGTCGTCTTCGCCTCCTCGGACAAGGCCTACGGCGCCCACGACGAGCTTCCCTACCGCGAGGACTTCGCGCTGCAGGCCGACCGCTCCCTACGAGGCGTCGAAGGCGGCCGCCGACGTGATCGCGCGCAGCTACTGGCCCGCCTACGGGCTGCCGGTCGCGGTGACCCGGTTCGCGAACATCTACGGCGGCGGCGACCTCAACTTCTCCCGCCTGATCCCGGAGGCGGTCGAGCGCCGCGCTCGACGGCGGCGCGCCGGTGCTGCGCTCCGACGGCTCGCCCCGAGCGCGACTTCCTCTACGTCGAGGACGCCGCCGAGGCCTACCTGGCGATCGCCGACAACCTCGGCCGCGACGAGGTCCGCGGCGAGGCCTTCAACGCCGGCGGCGGGCGGCCTCACGCGGTCGGCGACGTGGTGGAGACGATCGCCGAGCTCGCCGGCACCGGGGTCGAGCCCGAGATCCAGGGCACCGGCAACCCCGCGGGCGAGATCGACCGCCAGTACGTCGACCCGACGAAGCTGCGCGAGCTGGCGGCTGGACGCCCGCGGTCGAGCTCGAGCAGGGCCTGCGGCGGACGATCGAGTGGTACCGGGAGCACCCCGAGGCTCGCCCTGCCCGCTGAGCGGCAATCGCTCGTCTGGGACAGGTCCTCGATGCCCGCCTCTCACGTCCGTACGCGCCCGGCAGGATTCGAACCTGCGGCCTCTCGCTCCGGAGGCGAGCGCTCTATCCACTGAGCTACGGGCGCTCGAAGCGGTCAGTGTAGGGCCGGGCGGGACGTCCGGCCCGACGATCCCCGCTGTCGCGTCCCGGTGCGCCGCGCCCGACTACGGTTCTCGTATGGACATGGACCTGGTCTTCCTCGGCACCGGCGGCTCGGTTCCGAGCGCTCGGCGCTCGACCGCATGCCTGCTGGCGCGGGTCGGCGGCGACCGGCTGCTGTTCGACTGCGGCGAGGGCTCGCAGCGCCAGATGCAGCGCTCGACCGGGTTGGTCCACGTCGACGAGATCTACGTCACCCATCTGCACGCCGACCACTACCTCGGGATCCCCGGGCTGCTGAAGACGTACGACCTCAACGGCCGCGAGGAGGCGCTGCGCGTGATCGGGCCGCCGGGCCTCTTCGACCTGTTCAAGGCGCTGCGCCGGATCTTCGGCCGGCTCGGCTACGAGGTCGATCTGATCGAGCTCGATCCGGGCGAGGCGGTACGCCGCGGCGGCTACGAGGTGCGCTCGTTCGAGGTCGAGCACCGGATGCGGGCGTACGGCTACGCGCTGGTCGAGGACGAGCGTCCCGGGCGCTTCGACCCGCAGGAGGCGGAGCGCCTCGGGGTCGCCGAGGGCCCGGACTTCAAGCGCCTGCAGGACGGCCACGTCGTCGAGGGCAGCGCCGGCCCGGTAGGGCCCGAGCAGGTGATGGGGGAGGCGCGGGCCGGGCGCAAGATCGTGATCAGCGGGGACAGCGCTCCGTGCGAGATGACCCGGGTAGCGGCGCACGAGGCGCAACTGCTCGTCCACGACTCCAGCTTCGCCGACGAGGAGACGGCCCGCGCCGCGGAGACCGGCCACTCGACCGGCCGCCAGGCGGCCCAGCTCGCAGCAGAGGCGGCGGTCGACCTGCTCGCCCTCGTCCACGTCTCGACCCGCTACGACGTTCGCGCCGTCCTGGCGGAGGCGCAGCAGGCGTTCGACCGCGCGTTCGCGCCGCGGGATTTCGACCTGGTCGAGATCCCCTTCCCCGAGCGGGGCGAGCCACGCCTGATCGAAAACGGTGCCCGCGAGCGCCCCGACGCTGCGGCGGCCGTCGCAGCGCCGGCGGAGGCGGCCGGCGCCTGATGCTCGACGAGCGCCTCGCCCGTCACCTGCACGTCGAGTCGCTTCGCCACCGCGACCTCCACCCCGAACACGACCCGCACGTGCTGTTCCAGGCCTCGACGATCGGCGCTCTGCTCGAGGGCGCGTTCGACGGCGACGTCACCTTCGCCGAGCTCGCCGAACATGGCGACCTCGGGCTCGGGACCCTGAACGGACTCGACGGCGAGATGATCGCGCTCGACGGCCGCTTCTACCGCGCCGACGTCGACGGCCTGGTCGAGGAGATTCCGCCGAGCGAGCGGACGCCGTTCGCCGCGATGGCCTGGTTCGAGCCGTCGCTCGAGCGGACGATCCAGGGTCCGATCTCCTACGAACGCATGCTGGGCGAGCTCGACGCCGTCGCCGCCGACCCGGATGCGTGCTGCGCCCTCCGCATCGACGGCGAGTTCGAGGGCGTGCGCGCACGCTCGGTCCCCCGCCAGTACCCGCCCTACCGGCCGCTGGCGGAGGCGGTGGCCGAGCAGCACGTGTTCGAGCTCGGCCCGATCGATGGAACCGTGGTCGGGTTCCGGTTTCCCGACTACGCCCGGGGGCTGGAGGCCGAGGGATACCACCTGCACTTCATCAGCACCGATCGCGAACGCGGCGGACACGTGCTCGACTGCCGGCCGCAGCACGCGGTCGCCCGGCTAGACCTCTCGGGCGAGCTGCACGTCGAGTTGCCGCCCGGGGTCGAGCTCGACTCCGCCGAGCTCGACGACGCCACCGCCGCGGTCCTCGACGCCGCCGAGCACTAGATGAGTGATCCCACGACCCCCGCCTAACGGCCGCGACCGGCTTGCGCCCCGGTCAGGGGAGGTCGGCGCTAGCCCAGGGGTGCGACGTGGTCGGCGATCGAGTAGGCGAGCGCCGCGGCCTGGTCCTCCTGGAGGAAGTGCTTGGCCGGCAGCAGCACGACCTCGTCGACGCCGAGCGCCCGCTGGACGCCCGCCATGTGATCGAGGCCGAGCGCCGGGTCGCGCTCGCCCCAGATGATCCTCGCCGGGTACGGGCGCTCGGCGAGGCCCTCCCAGAGCAGCCGCTGCTTTGCCTCCGTGAGCTCGAAGCCGCGCATGATCTCCAGGAATGCCCGTCCCCGGTCGACGCGCATCAGGAGCTCGCGATAGGCGTAGATCTCGGCGGTCGACATCGCCGAGCGATCGCCCAGCCCCTGGAGGCGGAACAGCGCCGCGAACAGCGGGGTCGGGGTCGCGCGCAGCCACAGCTCCCCGAGGCCCATGACCGTGAACGGCCGCATGGTCCAGGGCGGGTGAAAGGTCGCCGGGCTGAGATCGGTGTTCAGGGTCGTCAGCGAAAGCACCCGATCGGGGTTGCGGACGGCCCACTCGCAACCGATCGGGCCGCCGATGTCGTGGACGACGAGGTGACAGCGCTCGAGCTCGAGCGCGTCGATCGCCTGGCCGAGCCAGCCCGCCAGCCCCGACCACGAGTAGTCGAACTGGCGTGGGCGGTCGGCGAGCCCGAGCCCGGGGAAGTCGAGCGCGATCGCACGCAATCCCTGGTCGGCGAGCCTCGGGATCACCTTGCGATACACAAACGAGCTCGCCGGCACGCCGTGGACCAGGACGACGTTCGGGCCCTCGCCCTGCTCGCGGACGAAGCTGCGCACGCCGCCCGCCTCGAACCGGCGCCCGGCGGCGCTGTGGATGTCGATCACCTGGGCGACCTCGGGCTTCACACCGATCATCATGACCGTTGGGCGGCTTCTCGGCCGCGGTCCGCGACGGCTGGAAAACGTTGAACTACGCAACGTTTTCACCCATCACATCGCGCTTTGGACACGGGCGGCTTGGTATGGAACGCCCAGATCGGCTGCGCGATACTGGGCGAGCCATGTCGCAGGAGAACGTCGAGCTGGCTCGCAAAGGACTCGAGGCGCTGAACCGCGGCGGGCCGGACGCGGTGATCGACCTCTGCGATCCGGCGGTCGAATGGATCGCGATCCCCGGGTTTTTGCCTGACGCCGAGGACTTCCACGGGCATGCGGGCGTCCGAGCCTGGTTTGAGAAGGTCGGCGAGTCCCTGACAGAGCTCCACTGGGAGGCCGAGGAGATCCTCGACGGGGGTGACCGGCTGTTGGTGGCATTGAAGCTCCGCGCGGCCGGCAGGGCCAGCGGGGTGGAAGGCGAGTTCCGGATCTTTCAGGCGTGGACGATTCGTGACGACAAGCTGATCCGCCTGGAGTCGTACCTGTCCCGCGACGATGCCCTCCAAGCGGCCGGGCTGTCGGGATAGCGCGTTTGCACGAGGAGCGCTTGTAGTTAAAAAGAGCGGATTACGGGGTGCGCGCCACCTCCGCGCCACACGGATAGCCACATGCAGCGCGCTCAGGCGACCAGCGTCGCCCCAGGTGCGGCCGTCCTCGATCCGCAGGCTGGCGAGGATGTCGAGCGCGGTGGTCACCCGGCGTCCTAGGAGATACTGCGCGGGCGATGTCGCAGGAGAACGTGGACGTGGAGCTGCTCAAGGACGCCTTCGCGGCGATCAGCCGCAGTGACCTCAACGGGCTCCTGTCTGTGACCGATCCGGAGGTCGAGTTTCACTCCCTGATTGCCGAGGCGGAGGGCCGGACGTACCGAGGCCACGACGGGGTCAGGGAGTGGTGGGAACAGGTCAAGGGCTCGCTCGGAGGCCTTCGGTTCGAGGCGGAGGCGATTCGCACTGAGGGCGATTGGGCAGTGGTTACGGTCCTTGTCACCAGTCGAATGGGCGACGTAGCGGTGCCACAAAGGATGTGGCAGGCCACCCGCGCGCGGAACGGAAAGGCGATCTGGTGGGGCATCTATCGGACTGAGGCCGAAGCCCTCGAAGCCGCCGGGCTGTCGGAGTAGGCGATGTCGCGGGAGAACGTGCAGATTGTCCGCCAGGGCTTCGAGCGGTTCGCGGCCACGGGGCAGATCGATCCGGAAATCGCCTCGCCGGAGTTCGTGTGGGATATGTCGAACTTCCACGGCTGGCCCGAGCAGCAGACCTACGAGGGTGGCGACGAGGTGGAGGGGTTCCTCAAGGATTGGATGAGCGCCTGGGACGATTGGAAGCTCGAGGTTGATGCCATTCATGACGCGGGTGACAAGGTCGTCGCTCTAGTGCGCCAGCACGGCCGCTCGAAGACGGCCGGGATGCCGGTCGAAATGTCCTTCGCAATGGTCTGGACGTTGCGGGACGGCAACCAGACGCGCATGGACATGTACTCCGACCGAGCCGAGGCCCTCCAAGCCGCCGGGCTGTCGGAGTAGGGCGCTCACCCCCCGTCGTCCCGATCCGGGCTTCGGCTCTAGCCCCGGCGCGCTTCGCCTGCTCCATCCGGTCGGCGATCACCGACTCGCCCCGAGCCAAATCGAGTCCTACGCACGCCCGCGATGTGGGGGTCAGCCCGAGCGCATCGCAGAGGCGGGCGGCCGGGTTTCCCCAGGTCGAAAGCACCTTGAGCACCGGTCTCGGGGCGCCGTCGCCGTCGAGCAGCACTTGCTCGTCGAGAAAAGCGGCCGCCCGCTCGATCCTCGCCAGCTGCAGGCCAGCAAGGTGACCGCCGGGGCGTCGGAGTCGCTCGCCGCTGGCACAAGCCCGATCAGCTGATCTCGAAGCTCGGCGGCGCGCGGTGCGCTCGGCGACCTCGGGGCGATCGCAGACGGTAGGCCGAAGCGCTGGGTCGTTGCGGGCGGACGATCAAAGGCGCTCTGTTGAGGATGCGAATCGGCAGACGAATCGGCAGCGCCCCGCTTCGCGCCCTCGGCCGTGAGTCCCAGCGACCGCAGGCGCGATCGCGCTAAGCGCGTGGAATTCTCTTCGACCGATGCCCACATATCGGGCCCCGATCACCGGCCCCAATCCGTTAGTGCGCTTCCGAGGGTGCCGCTGATAATCTCGGCCCGTCAGTTCCTTTAACCCGGTCCGGAGAGGCCAGGAAGGGGCGCGCATGGAAAACCAGCCCGAACGGGTTGTCCTCGATCGCGACGATCTGCGCCGCACGCTCGTGCGGATCGCCCACGAAATCGTCGAGAAGAACCCCGGTCCTGTTGCCGACCCCGGCGGCGGACGCGAAGCGGAGCAGCCGCCGGGCCTCGCTCTGGTCGGGATCCACACCCGCGGCGCGGTGCTCGCACGGCGCCTGCACGCCCTGGTCGGCGAGCTGACCGGCTCCGAGGTGCCGCTGGGCGACCTCGACATCTCCTTCTATCGCGACGACCTGCCCGGGCGCGAGCCGTCGGGCCAGCCGGTCGTCCACAGCTCACACCTCGATTTCGAGCTCGACGGCCGCACCGTGGTCCTCGTCGACGACGTGATCTTCACCGGCCGCACGGTCCGCGCGGCGATCGACGCCCTGTTCGACTACGGACGCCCCGAGCGCGTGCAGCTCGCGGTGCTCGCCGACCGGGGCCATCGCGAGCTGCCGATCAGGCCCGACTACGTCGGCAAGAACCTCCCGACCGCCCGCGACGAGCGCGTCTTCGTGCGGCTCGAGGAGAGCGACGAGCGCGACGAGGTGGCGATCGAGCAGGTGTCGAAGCCGACGACGGCGGAGGTGCCGCGATGAGGCATCTGCTCTCGATCGAGGACCTCGATCGCGCCGACGTCGAGCGGATCATGGCCCGGGCCGCGAGCTTCGCCGAGATCGGCAGGCGCGAGATCAAGAAGGTGCCGACCCTGCGAGGGCGCACCGTGGTCAGCCTGTTCTACGAGTCGAGCACCCGTACCAGCTCGTCGTTCGAGCTCGCCGCGAAGCGGCTCTCGGCCGACGTGGTCTCGGTCAAGTCGAGCGGCTCCTCGGTCGACAAGGGCGAATCGCTCAAGGACACGATCGCGACCCTCTCCGCCTACGCGCCGGAGGCGATCGTGGTCCGCCATCCGCATGCGGGCGCGGCGAAGCTGATCAGCGGGTGGACAGACGCCGGGGTCGTCAACGCCGGGGACGGCAAGCACGAGCACCCCAGCCAGGCGCTCCTCGACACCTACACGCTGCTCGATCGGTTCGGCGCCCTCGAAGGCCGCGCCCGCACCGACCTCGAGGGCAAGCGGATCTGGATCGTCGGCGACGTGCTCCACAGCCGCGTCGCCCGCTCCTGCGCGCTCTGTTTCCGGCTGATGGGGGCCGAGGTCACCGTCTGCGGTCCCCCGACCCTGATCCCCCGCGGGATCGAGACCGCCCTCGGCGTCGAGGTGGCCTACACGCTCGACCGGCTCGGCGAGGCGGACGTCGTCTACGCGCTGCGGATGCAGCGCGAACGGATGACCGACACGTTCGTGCCGTCGATCCGCGAGTACGCGGTCAACTACCAGATCGACTCGCGCCGGCTCGGGCCGCGACAGCTGCTCATGCACCCCGGGCCCGTCAACCGGGGAGTCGAGCTCTCGCCCGAGGTGATCGACGGCCCGGCGTCGCTGATCACGTCGCAGGTCGAGAGCGGCCTGGTGGTGAGGATGGCGGTCCTCTACGAGTTGCTCGCCGACGGAGGCCAGCCGCGCGGCGCCGACAGCGCCACCGAGCTCCCCGCACCGACCCCGATCGGCGAGCCGGCCTAGTGTCGGCGCGACGCTCGATCTCGTCCCTCGATTGGCGCGGGACCGACGAGGAGCCGGCCACCTCGCTGGTGATTCGCGGCGCCCGGGTGGTGGAGCCGCGCGAGGGGATCGACGTCGTGCGTGACGTCGTCGTCCGCGGCGGCGAGATCGCCGAGCTGCTGGAGAGCGGCAAGGGCGACGCCGACGGGGGGGAGGTGATCGAGGCCGAGGGCCTGGCGCTGTTTCCCGCCTTCTTCGACCCGCACGTCCACCTCCGTACCCCCGGGCGCGAGGACGAGGAGGACATCGAGACCGGGTCGCGCGCCGCCGCCGCCGGGGGCTTTTGCGGGTTGCTGGGGATGGCCAACACGGACCCGCCCGTTGACAGCGCAGCCGACGTCGCCGCCCTGCGCGAGCGGGCGCGTGAGCAGGCCGCCGTGCCGACCGGCTTCATCGCCACCGTGACCAAGGGGATGCAGGGGCTCGAGCTGAGCGAGATGAGCGACCTCGCCGAGGCCGGCGCCGTCGGCTTCTCCGACGACGGGTTGCCGATCGGAAGCGCGCGGGTGATGCGCCGCGCGCTGCAGTACCAGCGCTTGGTGGAGCTGCCGATCGCGCTGCACGAGGAGGATCCTGAGCTCTCGGCCGGGGGCTCGATGCACGAGGGCGAGGTCTCGGCCGCGCTCGGGATCGCCGGCGTGCCGTCGGTCTCCGAGTCCACGATGATTGCCCGCGACTGCGCCCTCGCCGCCTTCGAGCAGGCGCGGATCCACGTACAGCACCTCTCCGCCGCGGAGTCGGTGGCGGTGATCGAGCAGGCGAAGTCCCTCGGAGTAGAGGTCAGCTGCGAGGCGACGCCGCACCACCTGACGCTCACTGACACGGAGGTCCGCAGCCTCGACTCGCGGTTCAAGATGAACCCGCCGCTGCGCGCCGAGGCCGATCGACAGGCGCTGATCGAGGGCATCCGCTCAGGGGCGATCGACTGCATCGCGACCGATCACGCACCGCATACGTCGAACGAGAAGGAGGTCCCGTTCGAGCAGGCCGCGATGGGGGTCACCGGCCTCGAGACCGCGTTCTCGGCCCTCTACACCGAGCTCGTCGTCCCGGGCGTGCTCGAGCTCGCGACCGTGATCGAGCGCCTGGGCGGGGGCGCCGAGCCGCTCGGCTTCGAGGCGCCGCGAATCGCGCCGGGTGCGGAGGCAAACCTGACCCTGTGCGACCTCGACGCCGAGTGGGAGGCGGGGGCCGAGGGCTGGGAGAGCCGCTCGGACAACTCCTGCTTCGCCGGTCGCAGGCTGCGGGGCCGAGTGCTGATCACGGTCGCCGCCGGGCGGGTCGCCTACCGGCAGCGAAGCTTCGCCCTGGGGGTTGCATGAAGCTCGACCCAGAGCGGGCGGTGCTGGTCGTGATCGACGTCCAAGAGGCGTTTCGCAAGGCGCTGCCGGACTTCGACGCCGTCGCCGGCGCCAGCGCGACGCTCGTGCGCGGCGCAGGGGCGATCGGGATCCCGGTGATCGTCACCGAGCAGTACCCGAGCGGCCTGGGCGAAACGGTGCCCGAGATCGCCGAGCAGCTGCCCGACGAGGCCACACGGCTCGACAAGGTCCGCTTCTCGGCCGCCGAGGCCGAGGGGTTCGAGCTCGGCGAGCGCGACCAGGCCCTCGTCTGCGGGATCGAGGCCCACGTCTGCGTCAACCAAACGGTCCTCGACCTGATCGACGAGGACGTCGAGGTCCACGTTGCCGCCGATGCGGTCGGCTCGCGGACCGACTCGAACCGGGAGCTCGGGCTGGCGAGGATGGAGCGCTCGGGGGCGCTCCTGACCAGCGTCGAGATGGCGCTGTTCGAGCTCCTGGGCGGCTCCGACGCCGACGCGTTCAAGCAAGTCCAGGGACTGGTCAAGTGAGTCGGCAGTCGGCAGTCGGCAGTCGGCGCGAGGGCTACGTCCTGCTCGAGGACGGGTCGCGCTTCGACGGTGAGCTCTGCGGAGTGCAGACTGCCGACTCCGCCCTCGGCGAGGTCGTCTTCAACACCTCGATCACCGGCTACCAGGAGGCGGTCACGGACCCCAGCTACGCGGGCCAGATCATCACCTTCACCTATCCGCTGGTCGGCAACTACGGGGTCTGCGCCCCGGCGATGGAGTCCGACCGCGTCCACGCGCGGGCGGTGATCATGCGCGAGGCCAAGAACGGCGAGGCCTCCGCCGACGCCGAGGGGGGCTGGCTGGACTGGCTCGACGCCTGCGGGGTGCCGGCGATCAGCGGCGTCGACACCCGCACGCTCGTGCGCCGGATCCGCGAGCGGGGCGCGATGCGCGGCGGGATCTTTCCCGCCGACGCGCCCGAGGCCGAAGCCCGCGAGCGGGTCGTCGCCGAGCCGGCGATGGCGGGCGCCGACCTCGCCCGCGGCGTCAGCCCCGAGCAGCCGATCGAGCTCGACGGCGAGGGCCCGCACATCGTCGCCCTCGACACCGGGATCAAGCTCAGCATCATTCGCCAGTTCCGCGAGCGGGGGGCGCGGATGACGCTGCTGCCCTGTTCCGCCGCGGCCGACGAGGTGCTCGCCCGTGAGCCCGACCTGGTTTTCCTCGCCAACGGTCCCGGAGACCCGGCGGCGCTCGAGTACGTCGTCGAGACCGTCCGCGATCTGGTCGGCGAGCGGCCCGTGGTCGGGATCTGCCTCGGCCACCAACTGCTTTGCCGGGCGGTCGGGCTCGAGACCTTCAAGCTCCCCTTCGGCCACCGCGGCGCCAACCACCCGGTCAAGGACCTCCACAGCGGCAAGATCGACATCACCTCCCAGAACCACGGCTTCGCCGTCCGAACGCCCGACGGGGGCGAGACGATCGCGACCGACGAGCCGGTCCGCTGGGAGACCGACTTCGGCGCCGCCGAGCTCACCCACCTGAACCTCTATGACCGCACGGTCGAGGGCCTGGCGCTCAAGGATGTCCTCGGCTGCACGGTCCAGTATCACCCCGAGGCCGGGCCGGGCCCGCACGATGCCCGCTACCTGTTCGATCGGTTTCTGGAGCTGGCGGCGTGAGCGCGACGACGAACGTCGAGCTCGTCCGCGAGTTCTGGGGCCTGTGGCGCAACGATGGCTTCGACGAGCTGCTCTCGCGCTACGACGACTTCTTCACCGAGGACCTGGAGTGGCACTCGCCGGTCGCCGAGATGACCGGACGGAGCTACGTCGGACGCACCGGGCTCGCGGGGCACCTCGCGGACCTGCGGGAGAGCTTCACCGACATCAGGGCCGATCCGACGAAGATCGCCGAGATCGCGCCCGACGTCGTTCGCAGCGACGTGCTGATCCACGGCCAGGGGCCGACGAGCGGCGTCACCGTCGACGCGCCGCTCGTCGCACTGGCACGCGTGAGGGAAGGCCGCATTTGCTGGACGTGGGCGTCATTCGACCTCGCCGTGGCAGAGCAGATGGCCGCCGCGCTCGCGCGCGAAGAGGCGCGAGAGGCGGCGGATGCCTAGGCGCGGCGAGGACAACGTGGACCTCGTACGACGGCTGATGGCGGCTCACAACTCCGGCCCAAGGGAACTCCTGGCCCGCTACGACGAGTTCTTCGATCCGGACTGCGAGTGGATCCCGGCGATCGTCGGCAGCCTCGAACGGACCGCCTACCACGGTCGCGATGGCTTTCGCCGCTGGTATGCGGAGCGCGACGACGCGCTCGAGCAAGCGAGCGTGGAGATCACGTCCTGTACGGCGGTGGACGAGGAGGTCGTTCTGCTCCTCGGCCGCAGTCGCGCGCGGGGACGGTCAAGCGGGGCAGAGATCGACGAGGAAGTCGGAATCGTCTTCAGGCTGCGCGAAGGCTTGATCGTGCACGACCAGGCGTACGACTCACACCGGGAGGCGAGGGAGGCCGCCCATGCCTAGGCGCGACGACATCTCGAAGATCCTGCTGATCGGCTCGGGGCCGATCGTGATCGGGCAGGCCGCCGAGTTCGACTACTCGGGCGTCCAGGCGTGCAAGGTGCTGCTCGCGGACGGTTACGAGGTCGTGCTCGTGAACTCGAACCCGGCGACGATCATGACCGATCCAGAGTTCGCCGACCGCACCTACGTCGAGCCGCTCGAGCCCGCGAGCGTCACCAGGATCATCGAGCGCGAGCGCCCCGACGCGCTGTTGCCGACGCTCGGCGGCCAGACGGCGCTCAACCTCGCCAAGGCGCTTCATGACGACGGCACGCTCGAGCGCTTCGGGGTCGAGCTCATCGGCGCCGACTACGACGCGATCCACCGGGCGGAGGACCGAGAGGCGTTCCGGGAGACGATGGCGGCGGCCGGGCTGCGGGTGCCGTGGTCGGTGATCGTCGGTTCGGTCGGTGAGATCGAACGGGGGCTCGCCGCCGGCGAGATCGAACTGCCCGCGATCGTCCGCCCGGCGTTCACGCTCGGCGGCCAGGGCGGGGGAGTGGGGCAGACCGAGACCGAGCTGCTCGGGGTCGTATCCGAGGGGCTCGCGGCGAGCCCGATCAACCAGGTCCTGGTCGAGGAGTCGGTGCTGGGGTGGGGAGAGTTCGAGCTCGAGGTGATGCGCGACCGCAACGACAACGTGGTGATCATCTGCTCGATCGAGAACGTCGACCCGATGGGAGTGCACACCGGTGACTCGGTGACGATCGCGCCGGCGCAGACGCTCACGGACCCCCTCTACCAGGAGCTTCGCGACCAGGCGATCCGCGTGATCCGCGCGGTCGGGGTCGAGACCGGCGGCTCCAACGTGCAGTTCGGCGTCAACCCGCAGACCGGCGAGATCGTCGTGATCGAGATGAACCCGCGGGTCTCGCGCTCCTCGGCGCTGGCGTCGAAGGCAACGGGCTTTCCGATTGCGAAGATCGCCGCGAAGCTCGCCGTCGGCTATGCGCTCGAGGAGATCGACAACGACATCACCGGCGTAACGCCCGCCTCGTTCGAGCCGACGATCGACTACGTGGTCACCAAGGTGCCGCGCTTCGCGTTCGAGAAGTTCCCCGGCGCCGAGGGTGAGCTGACGACCCACATGAAGTCGGTCGGGGAGGCGATGGCTATCGGGCGCACCTTCCGCGAGTCGTTCGCGAAGGCGATGCGCTCGCGCGAGCTCGACTCCGAGCCCGAGCTGCCGGCCGAGCTCGACGAGCTGCTGGCGTCGCTCGAGACCCCACGCGCGGACCGCTTCGACCTGATCGCGGAGGCGTTTCGCCGCGGGGCGACGATCGACGAGATCGGCTCGCGCACGGCGATCGACCCGTGGTTCCTCGCCGAGCTGCGGGCGCTGGCGGATGAGGGGGACGGCACCGAGGGGCTCGAGCGGACGTTTCGCTCGGTCGACACCTGCGCCGCCGAGTTCGAGGCCCGCACCCCTTACTACTACTCCGGCCACGAGCGCGGCCCGAGCAACGAGCAACGAGCAACGAGCAACTTCTTGACCGGCGAAGTCCGCCGTGGCGACCGCGAATCCGTCGTCATCCTGGGCTCGGGCCCGAACCGCATCGGCCAGGGGATCGAGTTCGACTACTGCTGCGTGCACGCGGCGATGACCGTCCGCGAGTCGGGTCGCGACGCGGTGATGATCAACTGCAACCCGGAGACCGTCTCCACCGACTACGACACCTCGGACCGCCTCTACTTCGAGCCGCTGACGGCCGCCGACGTGCTCGCGGTGATCGAGGTCGAGCGCCCGCAGGGGGTGATCGTCCAGTTCGGCGGACAGACCCCGCTGCGGCTGGCGAAGGCGCTCCAGGAGGCGGGGGTGAACCTGCTCGGCACGCCGGTCGACGCGATCGACCTCGCCGAGGACCGCGGGCGCTTCGGGGCCCTGCTGCGCCGGCTCGAGATCGCGCACCCTCCGTACGGGACGGCGCACTCGGCCGACGAGGCCGCGATGATCGCGGAGGACGTCGGCTTCCCGCTCCTGGTCCGGCCGTCCTACGTGCTCGGCGGCCGCGCGATGGAGATCTGTTACTCGCCCGAAGGCCTCGGCGAATACCTGGAGCGCCACGTGAAGGCCGACCAGGAGCACCCGCTGCTGCTCGATCGCTTCCTCGAGGACGCGATCGAGGTCGACGTCGACGCGCTCTGCGACGGCGCGACGTGCGTCGTCGCCGGCGTGATGCAGCACGTCGAGGAGGCCGGCGTGCACTCGGGGGACTCCGCCTGCGTGATCCCGCCGATGAGCCTCGGCGAGGGGATGCTTGCGGAGATCGAGGAGACGACGCGGCGGCTGGCGCTCGAGCTCGGGGTCGTCGGGTTGATCAACATCCAGTACGCGGTCGCCGGCGGACGCCTGCACGTGATCGAGGCGAACCCGCGGGCGTCGCGGACGGTGCCGTTCGTCTCCAAGGCGATCGGTGCGCCGCTGGCCAAGCTCGCCTGCCGGTTGATGCTCGGCGAGGCGCTGAGCGAGATCGAGCTGCCGACGATGCACAACGGCCATGTCTCGGTCAAGGAGGCCGTGCTGCCGTTCGCGCGCTTCGCCGGCGCCGACGCCGTGCTCGGCCCGGAGATGAAGTCGACCGGGGAGGTGATGGGGATCGCCGAGGACTTTCCGACCGCGTTCGGCAAGGCGCAGGCGGCGGCCGGAGTCTCGCTGCCCGAGTCGGGGACCGTGTTCTTCAGCGTCACGGACGCCGACAAGGCCGCCGCGACCGGGCTCGCGCTGCGCTTCCACGACGCTGGCTTCCAGATCATTGCCACCCGGGGGACCGCCCAGGCGATCCGGCGCATGGGGATCCCGGTCGAGGCGATCAACAAGATCGCCGAGGGGTCGCCGCACGTCGTCGACTACATCCGCAACGAGCAGGTCGACATGGTGATCAACACGCCGACCGGCAGCGGAGCCCGCTCGGACGGCTACGAGATCCGCTCCGCGGCGGTGCGCCAGGGGATCCCCTGCATCACCACGATGACCGGCGCCACGGCGGCCTCACGGGCGATCGTCGGCGGGGCGTGAGGTCGCCGACCAGCCCGTGTCGCTGCAGGAGCTGCACGGGATGGAGCCCGCGGTCGGCAGCCGGCTTGCGCCGGACGGCGCGTGACCGAGCGAGTGCTCGCCCCGGTCGGGCGGCGGCGCTGCGAGGTGGTCGCCGGCGTGAGCAGCGGCGGCTACCGGATCGTCTCCGCCCTCGATCGCGAGGGCCCGGAGCCACGGGCAGGCCAGTTCTACATGCTCTCCGCGGACGGCTGGGGTGGACCCGGCGGGCGCCCCTACCTGCCGCGGGCGTTCTCGGTCGCCGACGCCGAGGCCGGCGCGGAAGGGGTAAGGCTCGATTTCCTGCTCGAGGCGGTCGGCCCCGGCACGGCGATCCTGGGGGCGCTCGAAGCGGGCGACGCCCTGGAGCTCACCGGCCCGCTCGGGAGGCCGTTCTCCGAGCCCGCGGAGCTCGCGCCGGGGGCGGCCGGGGCGATCCTGGTCGGGGGCGGGATCGGGATCGCCCCGCTGGCGATCCTGCGGCGCGGGCTCGCCGAGCGGGGGATCCCCCAGCGGGTGCTCCTCGGGTTTCGCGACCGGTCCCATGCCGGCGGGCTCGAGCTGTTCCGCTGCTCGGAGGTGCGGACCGCCTCCGAGGATGGGCACACCGGCCACCAGGGCTACGTCACGGACCTGCTCTCAGTGGTGCTCGACGGCGACGACGCGGCCACGGCCGCGGTCTACGCCTGCGGGCCGCCGGCGATGCTGGAGGCGGTCCGGGTGCTCTGCGAGCGGCGCGAGGTGCCCGCCGAGCTGGCGATGGAGACGCCGATGGCGTGTGGGTTCGGCGCGTGCTTCGGCTGCGCGGTGCCGGTCCGCGCCGGCGGCTACATCCGCCTCTGCGTCGACGGCCCGACCGTGAGGGCGGACGAGATCGAGTCCGCGCTCGTCGCCGGGTCGGGACATTGACTGGCGCTGATGGATCTCAGCCTCAAGCTCTGCGGTCTCGAGCTCGAGCACCCGATCCTCAACGGCTCCGGGACGTTCGACGCGATCGCCGCCCGGCGGGCGTTCGGCGAGTCGCTGCACGAGCGGTTTCCGTTCAGCCTCTTCGTCTCGAAGACGATCACCCTCGAGTCGCGGGCCGGCAACGCGCCTCCGCGCCTGTACGAAACGCCGGCCGGAATGGTGAACTCGATCGGGCTCCCCAACAAGGGGCTCGAGGGCTTTCTCGCACAGGACCTGCCGGAGCTCGCGCGCCTGCCGGTCCCGCTCTGCGTCTCGGTGATGGCGCCGAGCCGCGACGGCTTTGCGACCCTCGTCGAGCGCGTCGGCGGCCGCGAGGAGGTCGCGGCGATCGAGCTCAACGTCTCCTGTCCGAACGTCAAGTCCGGGCTGATCGTCGGCGAGCAGCCGGCCGAGACCCTGGCCCTGGTCGGCGCCATGCGCCCGCTGACCGAGAAGCCGCTGATCGTCAAGCTGACGCCCAACTGCGCCGACCCCGCGGCGGTCGCGCTGGCCGCGGCCGACGGGGGCGCCGACGGCGTCTCGCTGATCAACACCCTGCGTGCCACCGGGATCGACCCGGCGACCCTGCGGCCGTGGCTCGGGGGCGGCGGCGGCGGGCCTCTCAGGGCCGGCGGTGCGCCCGGTCGCGCTCGACCAGGTGCGACGGGTTGCCGCGGCCGTCTCGATCCCGGTGATCGGCATGGGCGGGATCGAGACCGGCGCCGATGCGCTCGCGTTCCTGGCGGTGGGAGCGGCCGCGGTCGCGGTGGGCACGGCGAGCTTTCGCGATCCGCTGGCGGCGGAGCGGATCCGGGCCGAGCTGGACGCCGAGCTGGCGATTCGCGGGCTCGACCGGCTGCCGGGGGGTGCGCTCGCGTCGACCTCAACCTGAGGTCGAAGCGAATTTCGCCGAAAACGCGTTCACCCCCCTTGCGCGCCGCCGTGGCGAGGATATACTCGCCGCCGCCGGTGACCCCCGCCTCCGTCGACATGACAGCCGCCGTCCCCGAGAGGTCTCGAGAGCAGCGGATGCGGGCTCTGCAGCGCGCGAACGAGATCCGCTCCGCCCGCGCTCAGCTCAAGCGCGACCTCAAGGGCGGCAAGGCGAAGATCGAGCAACTTCTGCTCGACCCGCCGGACTACGTGCTCTCGGCGAAGGCCTTCGACATGATCCTCGCGGTGCCCAAGTACGGTCGGGTGAAGGCGAACAAGATCCTGACCCAGTGCCGGATCTCGCCGTCGAAGACGATCGGCGGCCTGTCCGAGCGGCAGCGCGCCGAGCTCGTCCAGTTCCTCCGCAGGTAGGCCGCTGCAAACCGTCGCATCTCGCGGTCCTCGGCCGATCGCCTCGCTCACGTACGCCTCCAGTACGCCCGCTTCGTCGATCGGCATGCGTCCCGCGACCTGCTCGGTTTCGCGGCCTAGGGTTGGAGAATGGCCAAGGTCTTCGTGATCACCGGCCCGAGCGGCGTGGGCAAGGGGACGCTGATCCGGATCCTGCGCGAGCGCCTGCCGGAGCTCGGCCTCTCGACCTCGGCGACCACCCGGACGCCGCGGGAGGGCGAGGCGGACGGTCGCGACTACCACTTCCTCTCCGGCGAGGAGTTCGCCGCGCGCGCCGACGCCAACGAGTTCCTCGAGCACGCCTCCTACAGCGGCCACCGCTACGGCACCCTGCGCTCGGAGGTCGAGCGTCGACTCGCCGCCGGCGAGTCGGTTTTGCTGGAGATCGAGGTCCAGGGGGCGCGCCAGGTGCGCGCCGCGATGCCCGAGGCGGTGCTCGTGTTCATCGCCCCGCCGGACCCGGCCGCGTTGCGGGCGCGGCTCGAGGGGCGCGGCACCGACGCCGCCGAGGCGATCTCCGAGCGGCTGCGAACGGCGGAGATCGAGCTCGACGCACAGCAGGAGTTCGCGCATGTGGTGGTCAATGACGAGGTGGAGCGTGCGGCCGGCGAGCTGGAGCGGATCGTGCGTGAGGAACTCGCAACCTGACCAGCTCCGGCGATCCGTGCCCTACACTGCGCGGCGATGATCAAGCCCCGCGTAGATGAACTCCTCGAGCGCACCGACAGCCACTACGCCGCCGTGCTGGTGGCCGCCAAGCGCGCCCGGCAGCTCAACAGCTACTACCGCGCGCTCGGCGAGGGCAGCTACGAGGAGTACACGCCGCCGATGGTCGAGACCCAGACCGGCAACTATCTGACGATCGCCCTCGAGGAGCTCTGCCCAGGGCAAGCTCGAGTACCACTACCGCGACCGCAGCTAGCGGCGCTCGCAAGCCGGACAGCCCCGCAACCCGGCGCCCGGCAACGCGCCCGCTCGCGCGTACCATCTGCCCATGGCCCGGATCCTGCTCGGGGTGAGCGGCGGCATCGCCGCCTACAAGGCGCTCGAGCTCGCGCGCCTGGCGACCAAGGCCGGTCACGGGGTGCGCGTGCTGATGACCCCGGCGGCCGGGCGGTTCGTCGGCGCGGCGTCGTTCGAGGGCATCGTCGGCGCCCCGGTGCTCACCGACGAGTTCGAGCGCGATCCGCTGCGGGGGGCGTTTCCCGGCGACGAGCCGCCCTCCCACGACCCGATCGGCCACCTCGAGCTGGTCGCCAACGCCGACGCCATGCTCGTCGCCCCCGCCTCGGCGAACACGATCGCGAAGCTGGCTGCGGGGATTTGCGACTCGATGCTGACCACCTCGTTCCTCGCCTGCACGGCGCCGCAGGCCGTCGCGCCGGCGATGAACGACCGCATGTACGGCAACCCCGCGACCCAGGCGAACCTGGCGACGCTTCGCGAGCGCGGCGTGGTCGTGATCGAGCCCGACTCGGGTGCGCTCGCTTCCCGCGGCGAGCACGGGATCGGCCGGCTGCCTCCGCCCGAGCGCCTGCTGAGCGAGATCGAAGCGATGCTGCCGCCGACCCGCGGCGACTGGGACGGGCTGCGAGTTCTGGTCACCGCGGGTGGGACCAGGGAGCCGATCGACCCCGTCCGCTTCATCGCCAACCGCTCGAGCGGGCGCATGGGCCTCGCCCTCGCCGCCGCCGCGGCCCGGCGCGGCGCCGAGGTCACCCTGGTGGCGGCCAACGTCACCCTGGCGCCGCCCGCCGGGGTCGCGACGATCCGGGTCGAGACCACCGCCGAGCTCGACCGCGCGGTGCGGTCCGAGTTCGACTCCGCGCACGTCCTGCTGATGGCCGCGGCTCCGGCCGACTTTCGCGCCACGGCGAGCCCGACGGCGAAGATCTCGCGCGAGGGCGTGACCGGCCTGGAGCTGAGCTTGGAGGCGACCGAGGACATCCTCGCCGGGGTCGCCGCCGTCCGCCGCGAGGGACAGACCCTGGTCGGCTTCGCCGCCGAGACCGGCGCCGAAGCGATCGAGCGCGCGCGGGCGAAGCTCGAGGCAAAGGACGTCGACGCGATCGTCTTCAACGACGTCTCGCGGCCCGAGATCGGCTTCGACTCGGCCGAGAACGAGGTCGTGATCGTCGAGCGCGACGGCGAGCGGCAGGTCCCGCGGGCCTCCAAGGAGGTGGTCGCGGAGGCGATCCTCGATCGGGTGGAGGCGATCCGTGAGCAGGTGGCGCGTAGCAGGTAGAGCGCCGTCCTTCGCCCGTGCCTGCTACCTGCTCGGAACCCGCGAAAGCGGCTTCTAAACTGAGGCCATGGACTCGACGCCCGATACCTACACCCTCTACCGCCAGGGCGTCGAGCTGCTCGAGGACGGCAGCTTCGACGCGGCGACCGTGCCGCTGGCGGAGGTCGCCCGCCGGGCGCCGGAGAAGACCTCGGTCCGCGAGGCGCTCGGGCGCGCCTACTTTCGCAACCGCCAGTTCGCCGAGGCGGCGGCCGAGTTCGAGGCCGTGGTCGAGAGCCACCCGGTGGACGACTACGCGCACTTCTGCCTCGGGCGGGCGCTGAGCCTGACCGGCGATCGCGAGCGGGCCCGCCATCACCTGGCGCTGGCCTCGAACCTGCGGCCCGAGCGCCGCGACTACAGGCTCTATCGCGACCGGCTGCGGCGCGCGAGCTAGCTTGCGGGCGCTCGTCCAGCGGGTCGGGCGGGCGGCGGTCCGCGTCGACGGGTCCGAGCTCGCCGCGATCGGCCCCGGGCTGCTCGTGCTGCTCGGCGTGCACGTCGCCGACGGCGAGGGCGAGGCCGACCGGCTGGCCGACAAGGTGCGGGCGCTGCGGGTGTTCGACGACGCGCACGGGCGCATGAACGAGCCGCTCGGCGACCGCGAGGTCCTCTGCGTCAGCCAGTTCACCCTCTACGGCGACCCCCGCAAGGGCAACCGTCCGAGCTACACCGCGGCGGCGCGCCCCGAGCTCGCCGAGCCTCTCTACGAGCGCTTCTGTGAGCGGCTGGGCGCGCGCCGCGGCGCCTTCGGCGCCCGGATGGCGGTGGAGCTGGTCAACGACGGCCCGGTGACCCTGCTGCTGGAGGCGTGATCGCGACCTCGATCCAGGGGTGCGAGGCGGGGTCGCGGGGCTATACTGATCGCACCTTCTCAAGTACCCGAACCCTGTGAATGGTGGGCCCGGGCCCACCTTTTTTTTCGCGGTTTCGAGCCTGGGAAGGACTTAGGAGACGAGGAGAAACGGAGCACAGTGAGCGACCTGCAGGAGCTTCAGAGCACGATCGAGGAGCGGATCGCCCGGTTCGATCCGGACGTCGAGTTGATCGCGCTCGAGCGTCCGGCCGCCGAGACGCTGCGGATCTACATCGACCACCCGGACGGGGTCGACCTGGCGCTTTGCGAGCGCGTCACCGGCGAGCTTCGCGACCTGCTCGAGTCCTATGCGCTCGAGGTCTCCTCGCCGGGCGCCGACCGGCCGCTCACCAAGCCGGAGCACTTTCGCCGCTTCCTCGGGCGCCGGGTCCGGGTGCGAACGAGCGAGGCGATCGCCGGGCGCCGCAACTTCACCGGGACGCTGACCGATGCCGACGACGAGGGCGTGCTGCTCGACGCCGACGGCTCCGACGTTCGCATCCCGCTGACCGGCATCCGCCGCTCGAACCTGGTACCCGAATTCGGAGGAGGTCGCGCTTGAGCCGCGAGATCGTCGAGGCCATGCACGGGCTCGAGCAGGAGAAGGGCATCGATGCCGAGACGCTGATGGCGGCGCTCGAGGACGCCCTGCTCTCCGCCTACAAGAAGAGCCCGGGGGCGGCCAAGTACGCGCGCGTCGACCTCGATCGCAACACCGCCGACTTCCGGGTCTTCGAGCTGATCCTGCCGCCGGAGCTGGAGGAGAAGCTCCTGGCCCAGGTCGCCGAGGAGCAGGAGCCGACCGTCGACCCGGAGACCGGCGAGCTGCGCGAGCCCGAGGAGCCCGAGCTCGATCCGGAGATCCTCGCGCCCTACGAGGACCAGATCAAGTCGCGCGACGTCACCCCGGACGACTTCGGGCGGATCGCCGCCCAGACCGCCAAGCAGGTGATCCTGCAGCGGATCCGCGAGGCCGAGCGGCAGATGATGTACGACGAGTACCAGGACCGCGTCGGCGAGCTGATCACCGGGATCATCCAGCAGTCCGACAACCGCTACACGCTGGTCCAGCTGCGCGAGCGCGTCGAGGCGCTGCTGCCACGCTCGGAGCAGGTATGGAACGAGCGCTACGACCACGGCATGCGGGTCAAGGCGGTGATCACCGACGTCTCCGCCGAGGGCAAGGGCCCGAGCATCGTCGTCTGGCGCCGCAGCCCGGAGCTGATCAAGGAGCTGTTCGAGCTCGAGGTGCCCGAGATCGCCGACGAGCTGGTCGAGATCGTCGGCGTCGCCCGCGAGCCCGGCTATCGGTCGAAGATCGCCGTGATCTCGCACGCCGACGGCGTCGACCCGGTCGGCGCCTGCGTCGGCCCGCGCGGCTCGCGCGTGCGCATGGTCGTCTCCGAGCTGCGCGGCGAGAAGATCGACATCATCCCCTACAACGAGGAGCCCGCCCGGTTCGTCGCCAAGGCGCTCTCGCCGGCCCGCGTGCGCGAGGTCCTGGTCGACGACGAGGACCAAGGAGGCGACCGTGATCGTCCCCGACGACCAGCTCTCGCTGGCGATCGGCCGCGAGGGCCAGAACGCCCGCCTCGCCGCCAAGCTCACCGGCTGGAGGGTCGACATCAAGTCCGAGACCGAGTTCGTCGAGGCCGAGGACATCGAGTACGAGCAGGAGGAGCAGGCCGACGGCCGCTGCGCGGCGGTGCTCTCGGCCGGCCGCCGCTGCCCGAACGCGGCGCTCGCGGGCTCGCGCTACTGCGGCCTGCCGCAGCACCAGGCGCTGGCGCGGTTCGCGACCAACCAGGTGACCGTGCTGGCGCCGCTCACCGACGAGGAGGTCGCGGTGCTCGCCGATCCGGACGCGGCCGATGCCGAGGTGGCGGCGCTCGTCGAGCGCGCCGAGGCGGAGTTCTCCGAGGCCGAGGCCGGCGACGAGCGAGGGCGCCGGAGGCCCGGGCGGCGGAGGTCGCGCCCGAGGCCGAGAGTCGAAGCTCCGGCCGAGGAGGTCGCGCCCGAGGCGGATGCCGAAGCTCCGGCGGAGGATGCCGGTCGCGCCCGAGGCGGAGGTCGCCGAGATCGAGGAAGAGGCCGCCGAGGCGGTCGAAGCGACTGACGAGGCGGAGGCCGAAGCGGCCGTGGACGAGGCCGAGAGCGACGCCCCGGCCGAGCGAGCCCGAGGCCGAAGGAGGCGACGGAGGCGCAGCCCTAGGTGGCCAGGAAGCGCGTCCATGAGATCGCCAAGGCGCAGGGCCTGACCAGCAAGGAGGTCCTGGCCGCGCTCAACGCCGCCGGGATCGAGGCCAAGGCAGCCGCCTCGAGCGTCGAGGAGGCCGACGCGCTGAAGGCGCTCGAAGCCGCCAACGGGGGCGCCGACCGCAGCGTCTGCCGCCCCGAAGCCGAAGCCGGCCGCCGCGGAGGCGACGAAGGCGCCGCGCGCGAGGCGAGGAAGCCCGCGCCGGCTCGAGCCAACGGCGGGCGACGCCGCGCCGGCGAAGCCGGTGCGCCCGCACGCCAGCCGGCGGGCGACGGCGCCGGCGGCGGCGGGCAGAAGAAGCGCCGCCGCGTCGTGATCGACTCACAGGCCTCGCGCCGCGACCAGATGCAGAGCGCCGCCGCCGCGCCGCCCGCCGCGCCGCCGCGGCGGGCGGCGCCGCCGGCCGCTGCTCGAGGAGCCGCCCGTGGCGCCGGTGGTCGAGCAGGAGCGAGCCCGCGGCGACCAAGGTCCCCTCCGGGGCGACCGTGCGCGAGGTCGCCGAGACGCTCGGCCTCGGCAGCGCCGAGGTGATCAAGAAGCTGATGGAGCTGGGGGAGATGGCGACGCTCACGCAGACGCTCTCCGACGAGACGATCGAGGTCGCTCGCCGAGGAGTTCGACCGCAAGGTCGAGATCGTCAGCGCGGCCGAGGAGGAGTCCGAGGAGCCGGTGTACGACGACGCCGCCGAAGACCTCGCCGAGCGCCCGCCGGTGGTCACGATCATGGGCCACGTCGACCACGGCAAGACCTCGCTGCTCGACGCGATCCGCGAGACCGAGGTCGTCGCGGGCGAGGCCGGCGGGATCACCCAGCACATCGGCGCCTACCAGGTGCACCAGGACGACAAGACGATCACCTTCCTCGACACCCCCGGCCACGCCGCGTTCACCGCGATGCGCGCCCGCGGCGCCGAAGGTCACCGACATCGCCGTCGTCGTCGTCGCCGCCGACGACGGCGTGATGCCGCAGACGGTCGAGGCGATCGACCACGCCCGCGCCGCCGACGTGCCGATCCTGGTCGCGGTCAACAAGATCGACCTCGACGGCGCCAACCCCGACAAGGTCAAGGGCGAGCTCGCCAACCAGGGCCTCAACCCCGAGGACTGGGGCGGCGACACGGTCTTCGTCAACGTCTCGGCGAAGACGCACGAGGGCCTCGACGACCTGCTCGAGAATGATCCTCCTCGTCTCCGAGCTCGAGGAGCTGAAGGCGAACCCGGACGCGCCCGCGTCGGGCACGGTGATCGAGTCCCACCTCGACCCCGGCCGCGGCCCGGTCGTCGACCGTGCTGGTCCAGCGCGGCACGCTGAACGTCGGCGACTCGCTCGTCGCCGGCCCGCAGTGGGGCAGGGTGCGGGCGATGCAGGACTACACCGGCGCCCGCGTCGAGGAGGCGGGGCCGGGCGATGCCGGTCGAGGTGCTCGGCTTCGACGGCGTCTGCGAGGCGGGCGAGCGCGTCGAGGTGGTCGAGAACGACCGCCGCGCCCGCCAGCTCGCGCAGGAGCGCGCCAACCGGCTGAAGACCGAGCGCTGGCGCGCCGCCAGGCCCGCAGGTCAGCCTCGACGAGGTCTTCGCCAAGGCCCAGGAGGGCGAGATCAAGGAGCTCAACATCGTCCTCAAGGGCGACGTCTCGGGCTCGCTCGAGGCGCTCCAGGACGAGATCGCCAAGGTCCCGCAGGAGCGAGATCGCGATCAACATCATCCGCGCCGGCGCCCGGCGGCATCAACGAGTCCGACGTGATGCTCGCCGTCGGCCTCCGACGCGATCATCATCGGCTTCAACGTCCGCCCGCTCGCCGACGCCCGCCGCGCCGCCGAGCAGCGAGGGCGTCGACATCCGCACCTACTCGGTGATCTACAAGGTGACCGAGGACCTGCGCGGCGCGATGGAGGGCATGCTGGAGGCGGAGGAGGTCGAGGAGGCGGTCGGCGAGGCCGAGGTCAAGCAGACGTTCAAGGCCTCGCGCGTCGGCACGATCGCCGGCTGCATCGTCAACCGAGGGCAAGGTCATCCGCGACGCCGAGCGTGCGCCTGGTCCGCGAGGGCACCGTCGTCTGGACCGGCAGGATCGGCTCGCTGCGCCGCTTCAAGGACGACGTGCAGCGAGGTCGAGGCGGGCCTCGAGTGCGGCATCGTGCTCGAGGGCTTCCAGGACGTCAAGGTCGGCGACGTGCTCGAGGCCTTCGAGACCAAGCAGGTCGAGAAGACGCTGGAGTAGCGCTCGCGCCCTCTCGAGGGGCCGCGGCCAGGTGCGAACCGTCTACGAGGCTGGCGGTAGGGCGTCGGATGGCGACTCGTGTGGGGTTTTCCGACCCCGATCGGGTTGGTCACCCTACCCAGCCAATCCCGGTTCCGCGCTCCGACCTACGCTCCACGGGAGCCCGTATGCCCCGTAACCCCACCACATACATCTCGCTGACCGAGATCCGGCTCGACCTCCGCGACGCCAGGACCTGAAGGAGAAGCGCAAGGTCGTCAGCTCGCTGAAGGCGCAGGTGCGCCAGCGGTTCGTCGCCGCGATCGCCGAGATCGACGCCCACGACGACCGGCCGCCGGGCGGTGCTGGTGTGCGGGCTGGTCGGCGGCGCGGAGGTGCGCGAGCGGGCCGCGGAGCTGGAGCGCTTCGTCGAGGCGCGTTGTCCAGACCGGTGCACGTTCGAGCGCGACCTTCTCACCCTCGACGACATGCGCGGCTGACAGCCATCCGGCCCTCGCAACCGGCCGCTAGTCAGCCTGTTATGTTGACCTGCGTATGGCCGGGGCGACCGCATGCGCCGAATCGACGAGGTCATGCGCAAGGTGATCGGCTCGGCGATCGCCAGCGACCTCGAGGATCCACGGATCGGATTCGTGACCGTGACCTCGGTCGAGACCAGCCCGGACCTGCGCTCGGCGCGCGTCTACGTCAGCGTGCTCGGCGACGAGGACGAGCGCGAGGCGACGCTCGGCGGCGCTCGCCTCCTCGCACGGCAAGCTGCAGGCCGCGATCGCGCGCGAGGTCGCGGATCAAGCACACGCCGACGCTGAACTTCCACTACGACGAGAGCCTCGAGCGCGGCGATGCGCCTGAGCCGGCTGCTGGAGGACGAGCCGGATGAGCGAGCCGACCGCGGCCACTCGCGTCCGACCTCGACCGGCGTCGTCGACGAGCTGCGCGCCGGCGACCGGTTCCTGCTCACCGACCCACGAGGGCCCCGACGGCGACGCGCTCGGCTCGCTGCTGGCGATGCACCACGTGCTCGACGCAGCTCGGCAAGGACTCGGTGATGTTCCTGGCGGCGAAGGAGTTCCCGCTCGCCGGTCGAGTACCGCTTCCTGCCGCTGGAGGAGGTCTTCCACGAGCCGCCCGCCGACATCGTCGACCGCACGCTCGTCTTCCTCGACTGCGGCAACATCGACCGGATGCCGGTCGAGTTCCTGCAGCGCGACGGGGCCGGCTGCTCAACATCGACCACCACCACGACAACACCCGCTTCGGCGACCGTCAACCTGGTCGACACCGAGGCCTCCTGCACGGCCGAGATCGTGCTCGAGGTCGCGAAGCGGCTCGGCGCCGAGATCACCCCGGAGATCGCCCAGGCGCTCTACGTCGGCCTGATCACCGACACCGGCAAGTTCATGTACGAGAACACGCGACCGGCGTCGCACCGGATGGCCGCCGAGCTGATCGAGGCCGGGGTCGACGTCAACGACATCTACCGGCGCCTCTACGAGCGGGTGCCGATCGAGAAGTGGCGCCTGACGGCGCGGGCGTTGGAGAAGATCGAGCTGTTCGACGAGGGCCGGTTCGCCGTCACCTACATCAGCGCCTCCGACTACGAGCTCAGCGGCGCCGGGGAGGTGCTGACCGAGGGCATCATCGACTTCCTGCGCGCGCTCGAGGGGGTCGAGGTCGCGGCGATGATCCGCGACAAGACCGACGGCGGGCGTTCGGCGCGCAAGGTGAGCCTGCGCTCCACCGAGGTCGACGTCTCGGCGATCGCCCGCACGCACGGCGGCGGCGGTCACCGGCGCGCGGCGGGCTTCGGCAGCGACCTGCCGTACGCGGAGCTGGTCGAGTTCCTGCGCGCGGAGGTCGGCGCACAGCTTGGTGGCCCTGGCTAGGGCTCCGATCGCCGGCGGCGCGGTGGTGCTCGCCGACAAGCCCGCTGGGATCACCTCGCACGACCTGGTCGCCCGAGTCCGGCGCGCATACGAGGCCAAGGGCGGCCACGCCGGGACCCTCGACCCCTTCGCGACCGGGCTGCTGATCGTGCTCCTCGGCCGGCCCGCAACCCGGGAGCAGCGCCGGTTCATGGCGCTGCCGAAGACCTACTGGGTGCGGGCGCGCTTCGGCGTCGTCTCGACCACCGGCGACCGCGACGGCGAGATCACCGAGACCGGCCGCGTCCCGGACGGGCCGCTCGAGCTGCCGACCGGTGAGATCCGCCAGCGCCCGCCGGCCTACTCGGCGGTCAGGGTCGGCGGCGAGCGCGCTACAAGCGAGCCCGCCGGGGGGAGCGGCTGGAGATGCCCGAGCGGCTGGTGACCGTGCACCGGTTCGAGCAGCTCGAACACCTTGGGCGCCGAGCGCGAGTTCGAGATCGAGTGCTCCTCGGGGACCTACGTGCGCAGCCTGATCGCCGACCTCGGGGACGCCTACTGCACCGAGCTGCGCCGGACCGCGATCGGGCCGTTCTGGGTCGCGGAGGCCGACGAGGAGAGGCCGATCGCGCTGGCCGCCGCGCTCGCACGCCTCTAGCTGCGAGAGTTCCCAGCCCATGAGCATCGCCGTCACGCCGCTGCCCGACGCCGACCCAGCGCCCGCGAGAGATCGCGATCGGCACCTTCGACGGCGTCCACGTCGGCCACCGCAAGGTGATCCGCGGCGCGGACACCGTGCTCACCTTCGAGCCCCACCCGCTGAGCGTGATCCATCCCGAGGCGGCCCCCAAGCTGATCATGCCGTTCGAGATCAAGCGCGACGTGATCGACGGGCTCGGCGTCTCCGAGCTCGTGATCATCCCCTTCGACCGCGGCTTCTCGACGATCGAGGCCGAGGAGTTCTGCTCCCGGATCCTGATCGAGACCCTGGGGGCGACCCGGGTCTCCGTGGGCGAGAACTTCCGCTTCGGCAAGCGGGCGAAGGGCGACCCCGAGATGCTCCGCGGCCACGCGGAGTTCGAGACCGCCGTGGTGCCGCTGGTCGAGGTCGATGGGGAGACGGTGTCCTCGACGAGGATCCGCGCCCTGGTGGCGGCCGGCGACGTCGAGGGCGCGATGCGCTGCCTCGGAGCGCCGTTCCTGCTCGAGGGGAGGGTGGTCGAGGGCGACAAGCGCGGGCGCACGCTCGGCTTCCCGACGGCGAACGTCGTCCCCTCGGAGGAGCACGCCTACCCGGGCCACGGCGTCTACGCGGCGTTCGCCAACGGGATCCCGGCCGCGGTCAACGTCGGCGTCAGGCCGACGTTCGAGACCGGCCGCGGGGTGCTGATCGAGTCCTACCTGATCGACCACGACTCCGATCTCTACGGGCAGAAGCTGCGGATTGCGTTCATCGGCCGGCTGCGGGGCGAGAAGCGCTTCTCAGGAGTCGAGGAGCTCGTCGCGCAGATGGGCCGCGACGTCGAAGCGGCGCGCGCGCTCTGCGCCCGCTTCGAGCCGCCCCGCTAACCTGTCGCCCGCGATGAGCCTGACCAAGGACAAGAAGCAGGAGCTGATCGGCAAGTACGGGCGCTCCGACGGGGACACCGGCTCCGCCGAGGTCCAGGTCGCGCTGCTCACCGAGCGCATCAACGAGCTCACCGAGCACCTCCGCGGCCACAAGAAGGACCATCACTCCCGCCGCGGGTTGCTCATGCTGGTCGGCAAGCGCCGCCGCCTGTTGCGCTACCTCGAGCGCTCGGACGTCGAGCGCTACCGGGCACTGGTCGCGGACCTCGGCCTGCGCCGGTAGGCGAGTGGGTCGATCCGGGCGATGATCGAGCCGGGCGTCCCGGCGCCGGAGTTCACGCTTCCCAACCACCGGGGCGAGCCGGTCGCACTCTCCGATTACCGCGGACGACGCCTCGTCCTCTGCTTCTACCCCAACGACTTCAGCCCGGTCTGCTCCGACCAGCTCTCCGTCTACCAGGAGGTCCTCCCGGAGCTGACCGAGGCCGGCGTCGACCTGGTGGGGATCTCGACCGACGGGAGCTGGGCGCATAACGCCTTTCGCAAGCACCTGGGGCTCGAGATCACGCTGCTCTCGGACTTCCATCCGAAGGGCGAGGTCTGCCGCGCCTACGGTGCCTACCTGGAGGAGTGGGGGACCCCGAACCGCTCCCTGGTGCTGGTCGACGAGCAGGGGATCGTGCGCTGGGTCCACGCCGAGGAGACGCCGCTGACGATCCCGGGCGCGAACCTGATCTTCGACGCCCTGGAGCACCTGTGAGGCGGAGGCCGCCAGGCCGAAGCCGAGCCGCGCCGCCGTTGAGGCGCCTGGTGTGACCAAGCTCACCAGCGCCGCGGTCCCGCCGGTCGGCCCCGGCGACCACGTTCGCGGCTCGGGGCCCGAGGTCGTCCTCTACCTCGATCTCGGTTGCCGCGCCTGCGCCGCGCTCTGGTCGACCGCGTCGACCCTCGAGCTGCGGCTGTGCGTGCGCCATTTCCCGATCGCCTCGAGGCGCCCTCGCTCGCCCGCCCTGCACGCCGCCGCCGAGGGCGCCGCACGCCAGCATGAGGCGGCCTTCTGGTCGATGGTCGACTCGCTCTACGCCGACCACGCCCACACCGACGACCCGCACCTCTGGGAGCGGGCCGGCGCCATTGGCCTCGAGCTCGAGCGATTCGAGGCCGACCGCCGCTCGGAGGCGGTCGCGGCCCGCGTGCACGCGGACTTCGCCGGCGGCATCCGCGCCGGGGTCACCGCGACGCCGACCGCGTTCGTCGGCGGAGTCGGTCACGAGGGCGACCTCGCGCGTCGACTCGCCGAATTGCCGTCCTTGTAAGATCGCACGCGTTAGAGAACGAGAGTTCTGTGAAAAAAGGCCGCCATCCGGGCGGTTGAAAGGACAAGTAAATACATGAGCATGTTTGACGTCAGCCGCGTCTCGTGTGAGGTCGGCAGCAACGAGATCTCCTTCGAGACCGGCAAGCTCGCCCGCCAGGCGGGCGGGGCCGTCGTCGTTCGCGCCGGCGACACGATGGTCCTCTGCACGGCGACGATGGGCAACCTGCGCGACGTGGACTTCCTGCCGCTGACGGTGGACGTCGAGGAGAAGCACTACGCCGCCGGCAAGGTGCCGGGCTCGTTCTTCCGCCGGGAGGCGCGGGCGGGGGAGAAGGCCACCCTGACCGCGCGGATGATCGACCGCCCGATCCGCCCCCTGTTCCCCAAGGGCTGGCACTACGAGACCCAGCTGGTCGCCCAGCCGCTCTCGGTCGACCACCTGCACCCGTACGACATCCTGGCGATGAACGGCGCCTCGGCGGCGCTCGCGATCTCCCCGGTCCCCGTCGCGAAGTACGTCGGCGCGGTGCGGATCGGCAAGCTCGACGGCGACTTCGTCGTCAACCCGGAGGAGGAGACGCTCGACGCGCTCGAGATGGACCTGATCGTCTCCGGCTCCGACGAGGCGATCCTGATGGTCGAGTGCGGCGCCAACGGCGTCAGCGAGGCCGAGGTCCTGGACGCGCTCGACATCGCCCACTCCGAGATCAAGACCCTGATCGGGGCGATGGAGGAGCTGCGCGCGAAGGCCGGCAAGGAGAAGGTCGAGGTCGATGCGCCGACCGTCGACGAGGGCCTGCTCGAGCAGGTCCAGTCGAAGTACGGCGCCAAGCTCGACGCGGCCACCCAGGTCCCGGAGAAGCTTGCGCGCCAGGACGCGATCGAGGCGATCGAGGCGGAGGCGCTGGCCGAGCTCGCCGCCGGCGATGGCGACGTCGAGGTCGATCCCGAGAAGGCCCCCGAGGTGACGCGCGCGTTCGCGAAGCTGGAGAAGGACATCATCCGCAGACGGATCGCGGTCGACAAGAAGCGGCCCGACGGGCGCGCCCAGGACGAGATCCGGCCGATCGAGACCGAGGTCGACCTGGCGCCGCGCGTGCACGGCTCGGCCCTGTTCACCCGCGGGGAGACCCAGATCCTCTCCAGCGCGACGCTGGGGACGACGCGGATGGACATGAAGGTCGACAACCTCGGCCTGACGGAGAAGAAGCAGTTCTGGCACCACTACAACTTCCCGCCGTTCTCGGTCGGGGAGGCCGGCTTCATGCGGGGCCCGAAGCGGCGCGACATCGGCCACGGCGCGCTCGCGGAGCGTGCCCTGGTGCCGAGCATTCCCGACGAGGAGGAGTTCCCGTACGTGATCCGCGTCGTCTCCGACACGCTGGAGTCCAACGGGTCCTCGTCGATGGGCTCGGTCTGCGCCTCCTCGATGGCGCTGCAGGCCGCGGGCGTGCCCGTCCACTACCCGGTCGCCGGCGTCGCCATGGGGCTGATCAAGGAGGGCGACGACTACATCGTGCTCACCGACATCGCCGGCGTCGAGGACCACCTCGGCGACATGGACTTCAAGGTCGCCGGATCGAAGGACGGGATCACCGCCCTGCAGATGGACATCAAGATCACCGGCGTCACCTTCGAGATCCTCACCGACGCGCTCGAGCAGGCCCGCAAGGGGCGCCTGTTCATCCTCGACAAGATGGCGGAGGCGATCGACGGCCCGCGCGAGAAGCTGTCGGAGTTCGCGCCCGCGATCGAGTCGATCAAGATCGACCCGGAGAAGATCGGGGCGGTGATCGGCAAGGGCGGCGAGACGATCCGCGGCATGCAGGAGGAGTTCGAGGCCGAGATCGACATCGACGACGACGGCACGGTGCGGATCTACGCGCCGAACGTGGCGCTGGTCGAAGCGTGCATCGCGCGGATCGAGTCGATGACCCGCGAGGCCGAGGTCGGTGACCAGTTCCCGAAGGCGAAGGTGGTCAAGACGACGACCTTCGGCGCCTTCGTCGAGCTGGTCAAGGGCACCGACGGCCTCCTGCACATCTCGAACGTGAAGCCCGGCGAGCGGGTCGACACGGTCGAGAGCGTGCTCTCGCAGGGCGATGAGATCGACGTCACCGTCGCCGAGGTCGACAAGGAGCGCGGGCGGATCGGCCTGCGCCTCTCCGCCGATCCGCAGATCGCCGGCAAGAGCCCGGAGGAGCTGCAGAAGCTCGGCACCGGCGACCCGACGATGGGCGGCGGCCGCGGCGGCCGCAACGGCGGGGATCGCGGGGATCGCGGCAGGGGCGGACGTGGCGGCGGCGGACGTGGCGGGCGCGACGGCGGCCGCGGCGGTCGCCAGCGTGAGCGCCTGGACTGATCAGTGACGCGGGGCGAGGCGGAGCGGAGCCGCGCCGCTGTTGAGGCGCCTGGTTCCGGCCTTCCCGAGGGCGTTGAGCTGACGAGGCTCGACTCGGGCGTCCGGGTCGTGACCGAGGTGGTTCCCTCGGTCCGCTCGGTCGCCCTCGGCCTCTGGGTCAGGACAGGATCGCGCGACGAGACGCCGGCACAGGCCGGCGTTTCGCATTTCCTGGAGCATCTGCTGTTCAAGGGCACCGAGCGCCACTCGGCGATCGAGATCTCCGAGCTCTTCGACGGCATGGGTGCGTCCACCAACGCCGCCACGGGCAAGGAGACCACGCACCTGCACGCGCGCTTCCTCGACGAGCACACCGAGGAGGCGTTCGACCTGATGGCGGAGATGCTGCTGGCGCCATCGCTGCCGGCCGACGAGATCGACTCGGAGCGCGAGGTCGTGCTGGAGGAGATCGCGATGTACGAGGACGAGCCCCAGGACCGCGTCCACGACGTGCTCGCCGAGGCGATCTACGGCGACCATCCGCTCGGGCGCCGGGTGCTCGGGCGCGCCGAGGTCATCGGCGGCATCCCGGTGCCCGAGATCGCGTCCTACCACGACGCCCGCTACACCGCCGAGAACATCGTCGTCGGCGCCGCCGGGCATCTCGAGCACGCACGGATCGTCGAGCTGGCCGAGCGCCTGCTGGGCCCCGCCGGTGTCGGCCGCTCGGCCAACGGGGCCGGCGACGCAGCCGTCGAGCAGGCGCGCCTGAGCTTCTACGAGAAGGAGACCGAGCAGTACCACATCTGCTTCGGCGGGCCCGGGATCGCGCGGGCGGACGAGCGCCGGTTCGCGCTCGCGGTGCTCGACACCGTGTTCGGCGGCTCGGTCTCCTCGCGGCTCTTCCGCGAGGTGCGCGAGAAGCGCGGGCTCGCGTACGCGGTTGGCTCCTACACGCACGAGTTCGTCGACCGCGGGTTCGTCGCCATGTACGTCGGCACCCGCGCCGACAACGTCGGCGAGGCATGCGAGATCATCGGGCGTGAGCTGGTCAAGCTGCGCGACGACGGCGTCTCGGCCGACGAGCTCGCCCGTGCGAAGGAGCACGTCAAGGGCCGGATGGTGCTGGGGCTGGAGGCGACCGGCGCCCGGATGGGCAGGCTCGCCCGCAGCATCCTGTTCGAGGTCCCGCTGCTCTCGCTCGACGAGATGCTGGCCCGCGTCGACGCCGTCAGCGCCGATGACGTCGGCGCGCTGGCGGCCGAGCTCTACGACCCGGCCGGCCTCGCGGCCGCCTGCGTCGGCGCCGACGAGGAATGCTTCCGGGCCGCGGCGGGCTCGGTCTCCGAGGCGCTGGTGTCGTGAGGCGGAGCCCGACAGGGCGAAGCCCCAGGGGCGCCGCCGTTGAGGCGCCTTGTTCGACGCCGCCGTTGAGGCGCCTGTATCTGACCCGTTGCCCGCTCCTCGTTGCTCGTTGCCCGTGATTCGGGTCGGCGGTCGCTGGGGCGGCCGGGAGGATGGGCCAGACCGTCTGTGAGGCGGTCGAGGAGGCCGACGGTCTCGAGCTCAGCGGTCGTGCCGATCCGGCGCTCGGGGTCGAGCTCGCGGAGGTGCTGCCGGATGCCGACGTGGTGGTCGACTTCACCACCCCCGAAACCGCGCTGGCGAACGCCCAGATCAGCCTCGAGGCGGGCGTTCACGCGGTGATCGGGACGACCGGCTTCGACCTCGAGCGGTTGCGGGCAATCGCGGAGGGCGCGACTGCGAACGCCTTCGTGGCCCCGAACTTCGCGATCGGAGCAGTACTGATGATGCGCTTCGCCGCCGAGGCGGCGGCCCACCTGCCCGAGGTCGAGATCGTCGAGCTGCACCACGCGGCCAAGCTCGACGCTCCGTCGGGGACCGCCAAGCGGACAGCGAGCCTGATCGCCGATGCCGGCGGCAACGTCCACGAGCCGATCCACTCGGTACGCCTGCCCGGCCTGGTCGCCCACCAGGAGGTCACTGCTGGGCGGGCTCGGCGAGACGTTGACGATCCGCCACGACTCGATCGATCGGCGCTCGTTCATGCCCGGGGTCGTGCTCGCCGTCCGCCGCGTCGGCGAGCTGGACCAGCGCCTCACTGTCGGGCTGGAAGCCCTGTTGTAGAAAGGGTTGTGATGGAATCCGCCGCCATGGACGCGACCGCCCAGGCCGAGCTCGTGCGCTCCGGGCAGGCGTCGCCCACCGAGCTGGTCGAGGAGGCGATCGCCCGGGTCGAGGCGCTGAACCCGGAGGTCAACGCGGTCATCCACGAACTGTTCGAGCAGGGCCGCGCCGAGGCGGCGTCACCGGAGCTGCCGGACGGCCCGTTCAAGGGCGTGCCGTTCCTGTTCAAGGACCTCGGCGCCGCGTACGCCGGCCAGCCGTTGCACATGGGCATGCGGGCGCTCAAGGAGGCGGACTTCCGCGCCCCCGCCGACACCTACCTCGCGGAGCGCTTTCGCGCCGCCGGCTTCGTCGTCATCGGCAAGACCAACGTGCCCGAGCTCGGGATCCTGCCGACGACCGAGCCCGACGCCTACGGGCCGAGCCGCAACCCCTGGGACCTCGAGCGCACCACCGGCGGGTCCTCGGGCGGCTCGGGGGCGGCGGTCGCGTCCGGCATGGTCAGCGCCGCGCACGCCAACGACGGCGGCGGGTCGATCCGGATCCCGGCCAGCATCTGCGGCCTCGTTGGCCTGAAGCCCACTCGCCAGCGGATCAGCGAGGGGCCGCTGGTCGGCGACAACGCCACCGGGCTCACCGCCGAGCTCGCGGTCACCCGCTCGGTGCGCGACACCGCGGCGATCCTCGACGCCGTGGAGGGCTCGGCGCCGGGGGACCCCTACGTCGCTCCTCCGCCCACCCGGCCCTACGTCGAGGAGCTGAGCGCCGACGGCACCCTGCGGATCGGCGTGCTCGAGGAGCCTCCGGTCGAGGGGCTCGACTCGCATCCGGAGTGCGTCACGGCGGTCCGCGAGACGGTGAAGCTCCTCGAGTCGCTCGGCCACGAGGTCTCGGATTCCTCGCCGATGCAGCCGGGGATGGCCGAGGCGCTCGACCTCGAGGACAGCTTCCTGACCCGCTGGGCGGCGAGCCAGGAGGCGAGCCTGGACCTGTTCGGGCTGCTGCTCGGGCGCGGCCTGACCTCCGACGACGTCGAACCGCTCACCTGGGCCCTGGCGGAGGAGGGCCGCGCGCGCACGAGCGGGCGCTACCTGCGCGACCACGGCCTGCATCAGGTCGTCGCCCGGGCGATCGCCGGCTGGTACGAGGGCGGGTTCGACCTGTTGCTGACGCCGACGATGGCCGAGCCCCCGGTCGCACTGGGGACCTACGACGACTCGGAGGGGGACCCGCTGGACGCGTTCCGGCGGGCGATTCCGGCCGGCGCGTTCACGGCCCTGTTCAACGCCACCGGCCAGCCGGCGATCTCGCTGCCCCTCCACTGGACCGAGGACGGGCTGCCGGTGGGGGTGCAGCTGGTCGCGCCCTTCGGCCGCGAGGACCTCCTGATCCGGGCCGCGGCGCAGCTCGAGCGTGCGCGGCCGTGGGCCGATCGCCGCCCGCCGGTGTTCGCCGCGTAGCGGGGCGTCAGGCGCGTTACCCTGGGCCGATGAGCGAGATCCGCGGAGTGCTGACCGCGATGGTGACCCCGTTCGAGCCCGACGGCGGGCTCGACCTCGACGCGGCCCGGTCCCTCTCGCGACGGCTCGTCGACGAGGGCTGCCACGGCGTCGTCGTCGCCGGGACCACCGGGGAGTCGGCGACGCTCGCCGACGACGAGAAGGTGCGCCTGCTGGACGCGGTGCTGGACGAGATCGGGGGCGAGGCGACCGTGATCATGGGCAGCGGCAGCAACGACACCGCGCACACGGTCGGGCTCACCCGCAAGGCCCGCGACGTCGGTGCCGACGCCGTGCTCGTCGTCACCCCCTACTACAACAAGCCAAACGAGGCCGGTCTGCGCGCGCACTTCGCCGCCGTCTCCGAGGCCGCCGGCGAGACGCCGATCGTGCTCTACAACATCCCCTCGCGCTGCGTGATCAACCTCTCGCCCGAGCTGCTGGCCGACCTCGCCGCCGCGCACGGCAACATCGTCGCGGTCAAGCAGGCGAACAGCGCCGAGCTCGGCCTGATCGAGGGACTCGCGCTGCTGGCGGGCAACGACGACGTCTTCAGGCGCACGCTCGAGCTCGGCGGGGCCGGCGGGATCCTGGTCGCCTCGAACGTCGCCCCGCGCCGGCTTCGCGATCTCCATGACGCCGCGATCGCCGGCGAGCGCGAGCGTGCAGCCGAGCTCGACTCGTCCCTGGCGCCTCTCTACGCCGGGATGTCGATCGCCCCGCCGGCCGTCTCCGCGAAGACGGCGCTCGACCTGCTCGGGGTGATCCCGCCGCACGCGCGGCTGCCGATGGCGCCGGCGTCCGAGGCCGAGCGCGACGCGATCCGAGCCGTGCTCGAGGAGCAGGGCCTGCCGATCGCCGGCGGGGCCCGCAGTTGAGCGATTCCATCCGCCTGCTCCCGCTCGGTGGCCTGGGGGAGATCGGCAAGAACATGACCCTCGTCGAGCACGGCGGCCGGATCGTCGTGGTCGACACCGGGCTCATGTTCCCGACCGCGGAGATGCTCGGGATCGATCTGGTCCTGCCCGACTTCTCCTACCTTCGCGAGCGCGCCGACGAGATCGAGGCGATCGTGCTCACCCACGGTCACGAGGACCACGTCGGCGCCCTGCCTTACGTGCTGCGCGAGATCGGCCTGCCGCCGGCGATCTACAGCGGCCCGCTGACGATCGGCCTGGTGCGCTCGAAGCTCGAGGAGCACAAGATCCGCGATGCGCCGCTCGAGGTCCTCGACGCCGGCGAGCGGGTCAGCGCGGGGCCGTTCGAGCTCGAGATGGTGCACATGTCGCACTCGATCCCCGACGCGCGCGCCGTTGCGCTGACCACGTCACTGGGCACGATCCTGCTCACCGGCGACTACAAGTTCGACCAGACCCCGGTCGACGGGGTCCCGGCCGACGTCTCGCGACTGGCCGAGTTCGGCCGCGAGGGCCTGCTCTGCCTGTTCGGCGACTCGACCAACGCCGATCGTCCCGGCGTCGCTCCGTCGGAGTCGGCGGTCGGGCCGGCGCTCTTGGACGAGTTCTCGCGGATCGAGGGACGCATCATCGTCACCTGCTTCGCCTCCAATGTCCACCGCGTCCAGCAGGTGATCGACGCCGCCGCGGAGCTCGACCGCCGCGTCGCCCTCGTCGGCCGCTCGATGCGCAAGAACTTCAACATCGCCTCCAACCTCGGGATTGCCGAGGCCCCTTCGGGACTGCTGATCTCTCCGAAGGAGATCGAGGACTTCCCCGACCACAAGGTGGTCGCGATCTCGACCGGGAGCCAGGGGGAGCCGCTCTCGGCGCTGCGCCGGATGGCCTACAACGACCATCGCGACATCGAGCTGCACTCGGGCGACACGGTCGTCTTCTCGGCCACCCCGATCCCGGGCAACGAGCGTTCGGTGAACGAGACGATCGACCGGATCTTCGAGATCGGCGCCCAGGTGGTGACCGCCGCCGACGCGCCGATCCACGCCTCGGGCCACGGCTGGCAGGAGGAGCTGAAGCTGATGCTCAACCTGACCAAGCCCCGGTACGTGATCCCGGCGCACGGCGACCACCGTCGCCTGCGGCTGCACGCCGAGCTCGCCGAGGCGGTCGGCGTCCAGGCCGCGAACGTCTTCCGGGGGCGCAACGGCGTCTCGCTCGAGATCGACGAGCGCGGTGCGCGTCTGAGGGAGACGACACGCGCGGGGATGATGTTCGTCGACGGCGTCGACATCGGCGATCCCGACGACGTCGCCCTGCGCGACCGCAGGACGATGTCCGGCGACGGCGTGTTCATCGTCGTCGCCACGGTCTCGGCCGAGGACGGCAGCTCGGTGACCGCGCCCGAGCTGATCTTCCGCGGGGTCCCGTTCCTCGACGACTCCGGCAACGACGAGCTTCGCGACGAGCTTCGCGAGGTGGTCGAGGACTCGCTCGCCGACGCCGCCCGCGACGGCGTGCGCGAGCCGGTGCTCCTGCAGCAGGACCTCCACGACGACATCGCCGCCTTCGTCTACGACCGCCTGCGCCGGCGGCCGATGATCCTCCCGGTCGTGGTCGAGGTCTGACGGACCCGGAACCGGCGGGAGACTCGGGGGCTAGAGTATGCGCATGGCAGGGAGAGCCCTTACCGCCCTCGTGGCGGCGATCGCGTTCGCCGCGAGTCTCGCACTCGGGCTCGCCGGATGCGGCGGCCGCCGGCGCCGACTCCGCCGACCCGCTCGCGCGCACGGCGGCGCGCGCGGACGCACCGCGCTCGCAGCTCGCGCTGACGCGCTCGACCACGGTCGGCGAGGAAGGGCTGGTACAGCGCTACGCCCAGCGCGTCGGCGGCCTGCCCGTGTTCGGCGCCGAGCTGGTCGCCGTCGACGCCACCGCGAGCTCCCCGACCCTGGTCGCGGATTCGACCGTCGCCGGGCTGACGGCCAGGGACGCCTCCGACGCGATCTCGAGCGGGAAGGCGGTCGCAGCCGCTCGCTCGGCGACCGGCGTCGGGCGGCTCCGCGCCCCCGCCTCGGCGAAGCTCGGGATCGATCCGGGGACCGATCGGCTCGCCTGGGAGGTCTCGCTGCCGGCGGCGGATCCGGTCGCGGACCTGCTGGTGACGATCGATGCGCGCGGCGGCGAGCGGCTGCGCTCCCGCGACGTGCTCATGCGGGCGACCGGCGCGGCGTCGATCTTCAACCCCAACCCGGTCGTCCAGCAGGGCGACTACTCCGGTCTCAAGGACAAGCGCGACCGCGACTACGCGCTGCTCAGCTCCCTGCTGGTGCCCGTCGCGCTCGAGCGGCTGAAGGTGACCAACGGCTGCCTCAAGGGGCTCTACGCGGACGCACGGGTCACGGACCGGGGCAAGAAGGTCTGTTCCCCGGGCGCCGACTTCAGCGGGCTGACCCGATCGAGCAACAGGTTCGAGGCGGTGATGGCGTACTTCCACATCGACCGCACCCGCCTCTACGCCGACAGCCTCGGGCTCTCCAAGCCGCTGCGACGCAAGCCGCAGCAGGTGCTGGCCAACGCGATCACGGACGACAACTCGTTCTACTCGCACATGACCCATGAGCTCGTGCTCGGCACCGGCGGGGTCGACGACGGCGAGGACGCCGACGTGATCGTGCACGAGTACGGCCACTCGCTCCAGGACCAGGCCTCCCCGGGCGCGCTGCGAACCCGCGAGCGCGCGACGATGGGAGAGGGCTTCGGCGACTACATGGCGGCGGCGATGTCGAACCTCACCACCGGCCCCAGCCGGTTCGACACCTGCATCTTCGACTGGGACGGGGTCTCCTATTCCCCCGACGGCACCTGCGGGAGGTTCGCAAACCTGACGCTCGACGTGGAGAAGGCTGAGCGCAGGTGCCGGAAGCAGATCCACTGCGTCGGGCAGGTCTGGGCCTCGACCCTGTTCGAGCTCCGCACCGCGCTCGGCACCGGCGCCGGCGGCGAGTGGATCATGGACAAGGTGGTCCTCGAGTCGAACTTCCTGCTCACCGGGCGCTCGAGCTTCAGGGACGGCGGGGCGGCCCTGATCGCCGCCGACCAGCTCGTCTACGGCGGCGCCCACGTCGCCCAGATCCAGGCCACGATGACCGCGCGGAAGTTCTGCAAAGCGGCTTGCTGAGTCACAGCGGATGATCCCCACCGCCATCCACCGCGCGGAGGGGTCGAAAACCAAGCAGATCGTGGGAAGCAGGGCGATCGGCGAAGCGAGCGTGGCTCAATCCCACGTGAGCGAGACGATCGCCCGATGACCGCGAGCTGCGCCGGTTTGCAGGTCCCGAAAGAATGGCCCGCCGGGGTTCAGGGAGGGGAGAACCCCCGGCGGGCCGGATTGGCTCAAGCTCTCAGACTCGGAACCGGCCAATCGGTGCCCGGCGAGGCAGTTGTCGGGGGGTCGCCTCGTCGGGCGGTGTCTCGTCCTGATCGCAAATCTATGAGCGGGTTGTAAAGGGCCGCTAAACGATCGCGACGGCCGCGGGCACCGGGTCGCCCAGCGGCAGGCGGACCTCGAAGCGGGCGCCTCCGGCCGGCGAGGGGCCGACCTCGACTCGACCGCCGTGGGACGCGGCGACCGCCATGACGATCGCGAGTCCGAGCCCCGTGCCCGAATCGGCGGCCAGGTCCGCCGGTCCATCGCCGCGCACGAACCGACCGAAGATCTGGTCCCCGAGCCCGGCCGGGAGCCCGGGGCCGTCGTCGGCGACCTCGAGGACCGCCTCGCCGGCCTCGGCGCGCACCGAGACGGTGACCGTCGAGCCGGGGGGCGTGTGGCGGGCGCCGTTCTCGACCAGGTTGACGACCAGCCTGTGCAGGTCGTCGGGGTTGCCCTCGACCGCGACCGGGCTGGAGGCGGCGAGCTCGAGGCTGTGATCCTCGGCGACCGGTCGCACCTCGGCGATTGCCGCGGACGCGATCTCCGCCAGGTTGCAGCTCCGTCGCGGACCCGTGCGGCCGGCGTCGGCGCGGGCGAGCAGCAGCAGGTCGGCGACCAGGCGCCGCATCCGGCGCGACGAGCCCAGCGCCCCGGCGACGATCTCCTCCTCGTCGGCGTCGGCGCCGCGCTCGGCGAAGCTCGCCTCGAGCAGCTCGAGGTTGGCGAGGATGCTGGTCAACGGGGTGCGCAGCTCGTGCGATGCATCGGCGACGAAGTCGCGCTGGGCCTGGATCATCTGCTGGGTCTCCGAGCGCGCGGCGTCGAGCTCGCGCAGCATCAGGTCCAGCGTCTGCGCCAGCTCGGCGACCTCGTCGGACGACTCGGGCATCGGGATCCGCCGGGAGGGGTCACGGGTTGTGGCGATCCCGCGCGCGGCGGCGGTCAGCGAGGAGATCGGGCGCATCGCCCGGCCGGCGACGGCGAGCCCGGCGAGCAGGGCCAGGATCGTGCCGACGGCCACGCCGAGGCCGAGGAACAGCCAGACCTTGCTCACCGTCTCCTCCATCGACGCGCGGCTGCGCGCGTACTGCAGGTAGGTGGGGGGAATGGCGCTGCTCGAGAGCTCGAGCGTCGCGACCTCGAAGTCGCCGGCACGAGCGATCCCGTCGGGGTTCGGGGACCCGAGGTCGAGCGCCGGGTCGGACTCTGACAACACCTGGCCGGTCGTGTCGACGATCCGGAACCCCGCGTCGCCGGCCATCATCAGGTCGGCCACACCGCGCATCGCGGGCGTGTCGGTAACAGCTCCCTCGAGCAACTGGGTGCGGAGCTCGCTGGCCGCGCTGGTCAGCTCCTGCTCGAATTCGTCCCTGATCCGATCGGTGGCCAGGCGCCCGACGATCAGCGCGAACACGACCAGGATCAGCAGCGTGAGCCCGGCCGAAACCCCGGCGAGCCGCCAGCGCACGGGCCAGCGCCTGACCGAGAGCACGGCCCCGGTCAGCCCGCGCTCAGCCATCCCCGGGGGCGGCCCGGATCACGTAGCCGGCGCCGCGCTTGGTGTGCAGGAGGCGAGGCTCGTCGTCCTGCTCGAGCTTGCGCCGGAGGTTGGAGATGAAGACGTCGATCGTGTTCGTCATCGCCAGCGGGTCGTATCCCCACACCTCCTCGAGCAGGCGCTCGCGGGAGACCACCAGGCGCTGGTTTCGCATCAGGTACTCGAGCAGCTCGAACTCACGGTTCGTGAGCTCGATCGAGCGCTCGCCCCGGTTGACCTCCCGCGTGTCCGGGTTCAGCCGCAGGTCGCCCACCACGAGGGCGGCGCTGCCACGGGGCGGGCGGCGGCGCAACAGGGCCCGCATCCGCGCCAACAGCTCCTGGCGCTCGAACGGCTTGCCGAGGTAGTCGTCGGCGCCGGAATCGAGGCCCTCGACGCGGTGATCGAGATCGGTGCGGGCCGTGAGGATGAGGATCGGGACGTCGGACTCGGCCCGCAACCGCCGGCAGACCTCGACCCCGTCGAGCCCCGGCAGGCCGAGGTCGAGGATGACCAGGTCCGGCACGAACTCCTCCGCCGCCCGCAGGGCGTCGATCCCGTCGCCCGAGGAGCGGACCTCATGGCCCTCCTGGCGCAGCGTCCGGCGCAGGACGTCGGCGATCGCCTCGTCGTCCTCGACCACGAGCACGCGGCCGGAATGCAGCTCGTCGCTCAGCACAACCCAGAGAGTAGAGCCGAAAACCGGGCTCGAGCCGGATATTTAGCGCCGGTTTAGCGCCCCGGGCGCGCGCACCCACGTCCCGCGCAGGGGTCGGCCGCCGGCCGTCGAATGCTCAGGCACGGAGCGGGCGTCCGCGCGCTCTGCCCTGAGCATGATCTTCCCCTGGACCAAGCAGACCCGCAAGCGGCGCCGCACGAGCTCGGCGTCGAGGCGCAGGCCCTCGAACCGCAGGCCCGCCAGCCGCCGGCGCGCTCGGCGCCGCGACCCCCGGGACCTGGTCGAGGGGCTCGAGCAGCGCCATTACGACGTCATCGGCCTCGCCCTGGTCGCCGCCGCCGTCTACCTCGCCTTCGTCCTCTACCTCGGCTGGGACGGCGGCCGGGTCGGCGGCTGGGTCGCCGAGGGGCTCGCGCAGGCGTTCGGCCGGGTCGCCTACGTGGTCCCGATCGCGCTCGGCGCGTGGGGAGGATCGCTGATCGCCCGGCCGCTGATCGAGGCTCCGACGGCGCTCAACGCCGGCGGCATCCTGGTGCTCGCGGCACTGCTGCTCGCGTTCGCCGCCGAGACCGCCGGCCTGGGACCGGAGCGCCCGAACCGCCACGACATCTTCGAGCAGAAGTTCATGGCCGAGCACGGCGGCGCCGTCGGCGAGAGCCTCTACTGGGCCTCGACGACCCTGTTCCAGCGACTCGGGGCCCACATCCTCGTGCTGCTCATGTTCGTCTCCGGGGCGCTGCTGCTGACCGGGACCACGGTCGCCGCCGTGCTCGGCGCGACCGGCCGGGCGGTGCGCAGGGCAGGCACCGGGACCCGCGAGGTCGCGCGCACCGTGCGGACCCAGCGACTCGGCGCCGAGCCCGACGCCTGGGGCGACCCCCCCGGCGAGGAGATCGCGGTCAGCCGCGCCCGCGAGACCGAGACCTTCGAGACCGAGCGGCTGCTCGACGACGAGGCTGACACGGTCGCGATCGCAGACTCCGAGGACGAACCCGAGTGGACGCCGGAGGAGGGCGCCGCGGACGAGGTCGCCGACCAGCCACGAGCAACGAGCAACGAGCAGCCCGAGCCCGCAGCCACCGCGGGCGACACCCCCGACTCGGCCCCCGGAACCACCCCGATGGGCAAGCCGCGCTCCCGCGACGGCGTCACCGAGTCGGAGGAGGTCGACTTACACGCTGCCGCCGACGAAGGCGCTCGACAAGGGCAAGGCCGACCCCGGGCCCGACATGCGCGACCGCGACGCGACCGCCAAGGCGCTGCTCGAATCCCTGCGCCACTTCGGGGTCGAGGCGCGCCTGCTGGGCACGGTCAGCGGTCCGCACGTGAGCCGCTACGAGCTCCAGCTCGCCCCGGGAACCAAGGTCTCGAAGGTGGCCCAGCTCAAGGACGACCTCGCCTACGCGCTCGCCTCCACCGACATCCGCATCCTCGCCCCGATCCCGGGCAAGAAGGCCGTCGGGGTCGAAGTCCCGAACCAGCGCCGCCGCCTGGTCCGCCTCGGCGACCTCTACACCGAGCGCCCCAAGGGCGCCTCGCCGCTGCTGGCCTGGCTCGGCAAGGACGTCTCCGGCCAATCCGTGAACGCCGACCTGGCGCTGATGCCTCACCTGCTCGTCGCCGGCACCACAGGCTCGGGGAAGTCGGGCTCGATCAACGCGATCCTGACCTCGATCCTCATGCACGCCTCGCCGAACGAGGTCCGGCTGGTGCTCGTCGATCCGAAGCGGGTCGAGCTCAACCACTACGAGCGCGTCCCGCACCTGCTGACGCCGGTGGTCACCAACCCGCGCCTGGCCGCCAACGTGCTCGCCAACCTGATCGGCGAGATGGAGAGCCGCTACGCGGTGATGAGCGAGGCCCGGGCGCGCAACCTGGTCGAGCTCAATCGGGCGCGCAAGCGGGCGGGCAAGCCGTCGCTGCCCCACATCCTCTGCGTGATCGACGAGCTCGCCGACCTGATGATGGTCGCCCCGGCGGAGGTCGAGGACTCGATCATCCGCCTGGCGCAGAAGGCGCGAGCGATCGGCATCCACCTCGTGCTGGCCACCCAGCGGCCCTCGACCGACGTGATCACGGGCACGATCAAGGTCAACATCCCATCGCGGATCGCGTTCGCGGTCGCCTCTCAGGTCGACTCGCGTGTGATCCTCGACCAGGGCGGCGCCGAGACCCTGCTCGGTCAGGGCGACATGCTGTTTCGCCCGGTCGGGACCTCGAAGATGAACCGGATCCAGGGCGCATTCGTCACCGAGGCGGAGATCGCGCGCGTATGCGGCTTCTGGGCCAAGCAGGGCGAGCCCGACTTCGACGAGGAGCTGCTGGAAGCGAAGGAACCCGAGATCGAGGAGGGCGCCGAGGGCGAGTTCTCGCCCGACCAGGACGACCTGCTCGCCGACGCGGCCCGGATCGTGGTCGAGTCGGAGACCGCGTCGGTCTCGATGATCCAGCGCCGGCTGCGGGTCGGCTACACCCGCGCCGGGCGGCTGATCGACATGCTCGAACGGCGGGGGATCATCTCCGGCTACGAGGGGTCGAAGCCGCGCCAGGTGCTGGTCTCGCAAGCCGAGCTGCCGCGCCTGCTCGAGCGCCTCGCCAGCGGCCTGATCGAGGAGGTGGCCGATCCCGAGGGGGGCGGAACCGAGACGGACCTCGAGCCGGTCGAGCGCTAGCGCTAACCGCTCGGCACATCTCGCCCGGGCGGCGACCGCGACAATAGGCCGCGATGAGCAACCAGCGGCCCGGTGAGATCAGGATCGGCGAGACGCTCGAGGCTGCTCGCGTTGCCGCCTCGCTCGACCTGGGGGCGGTCGAGGAGCGGACCAAGGTCCGCGCCCGGTACCTGCGCGCGCTCGAGGCAGAGCGCTGGGACGAGCTGCCGAGCAGCGCCTACGCGAAGGGCTTCCTGCGCACCTACGCCGAGCTGCTGGGGGTCGACGCGGACCTGCTGGTCGACGAGTACCGGCGCCAGGTCGAGGGGGACGAGGCTCCGGCCACGCCCGGCGCCGGCGGGCCGCGGATCGGGCTGATCGCGGGCGTCGGCGGGGTGGTCGCGCTCGCCGCCGTCCTCGCGATCGCGCTGATCGCCGGCGACGACGAACCCGACAAGGCGGAGCCCGGGGCGGCGGACCGGCCGCGCGACGGCGGCCGGGGGGGCGGCCACGGCGGCAGCGGCGAGACGGTCGCCGCGGGCCCGGTCGGGCTGGCGCTGAAGGTCAGGGAGCCGGTCGAAGTCTGCCTCCTGGGAGGCGGCGGAGAGGCGCTGATCGACGGTCAGGTGCTGCCGGCGGGCAGTCGCGAGCGATTCGAGCGCAAGCGCTTCGAGCTGCGCTTCCCGGCCGGGTTCGCCGCCGATCAGCTCGAGGTCAGGGTCGGTGGCGAGCCGGCAGCGTTGCCGCGCCGGGACGGGCCCGCGGCCTACTCGATCACGTCTCCGGCGCGCGTTCGCGCCCTCGGCCCGCCCGGGATGCGCTGCCCATGACCGTGCGCGCCGGGATCCTCGTTACGGGCACCGAGGTGATCACCGCCCGGATCAGCGACCGCAACGGCCCTTGGGTCTCGCAACGCCTCGCGGCGCTCGGGGTCGAGGTCGCCCACATCCTCGTCGTTGGCGATCGCCCGCAGGACCTCGAGGCCGGCCTGCGCTTCATCGCCGCGGAGGGATGCGAGCTGATCGTCACCAGCGGCGGGCTCGGCCCGACCGCCGACGATCTCACCGCCGAGGTGGTCGCCCGCTTTGCCGGGGTCGAGCTCGAGCTCGACGAGCGGATGGAGAGGAAGATCGCCCGGATCATCGCCGAGTTCGCGCGGCGGATGCGCTTCGACCCCGAGGCGCTGCGAGCGGCGAACCGAAAGCAGGCGATGGTCCCGCGTGGCGCGCAGGCGATCGACCCCGCCGGCACCGCGCCGGGCCTCGTGGTCCCGGTCGAGGACGGCCCGACCGTGGTCGTCTTGCCGGGTCCGCCGCGCGAGCTGCAGAAGATGTGGGAGTCGGCGGTCGGGACCCCCGCGGTGGAACGGGTGCTGGCCCGCGCGGAGCCGTACGTCGTCGAGACCGTGCGCATGTTCGGGATCCCCGAGTCGGAGATCGCGAAGTCGCTGCGCGAGATCGAGGACGAGACCGACCTCTCGCCGCTGGAGATCACCACCTGCCTGCGCCGCGGCGAGCTCGAGATCGACATCCGCCACCGTCCCGGAGCCGAGGCGGAGCGGAGGGCCGTGGTCGCCGGGTTGGTCGAGCGCCATGAGCGGTTCGTGTTCAGCACCGACGGGACGACGATCGACGAGCAGGTGGCGTCGGTGCTGCGCGCGCGGCGCAAGATCGCGCTCGGGGAGTCCTGCACCGCCGGCCTGCTGGCTGCGCGCCTCGCCGATCCGCCCGGGGCGTCGGCTTATCTGCTCGGCGGGGTGGTCGCCTACTCGAACGAGGCGAAGGTCGAGCTGCTCGGGGTCTCGGCGGAGCTGATCGAGCGCCACGGCGCCGTGTCGCCCGAGGTGGCCGAGGCAATGGCCGACGGCGCCGCGGCGCGCTTCGACGCCGACCTGGGCGTCGGGATCACGGGCATCGCCGGCCCCGACGGGGGGAGCGAGGAGAAGCCCGTCGGCTACGTCTGCGTATGCGCCAAGGTCACCGGCGGGCCGATGATCGCGCGCGACCCCGTGATCCCCGGCGACCGCCACGAGATCCGTGACCGCACCTGCACCCTGGCCCTGCACCTGATCCGGCGCCTGCTGCGAGGCGAGGACTTCCCACTGTGAGGCGTAAGCCGAGCCCCGCCGTCGTTGAGGCGGCTCCGTGACGGAACCCGAGCCGTTCGAGATCGCCGTCTCGCAGGATGCGCTCGACGACCTCGGTGACCGCATCGCCCACACCCGCTGGCCCGCGCAGCCGCGGGGCGTCGGCTGGGAGCACGGAGCGGACTTCGCCTACCTGCGCGAGCTCTGCGACCACTGGCGCTCCGATTACGACTGGCGCCAGCTCGAGCGCGCCCTGAACGGGCTCTCGAACTGGCGGTGGGAGGGGATCCACCTGATCTGGGAGCGGGCGCCGCAGGAGCTCCGAGGGGTCGCCGCGGCCGACCGGCCGCCGGTGCTCATGCTCCACGGCTGGCCCGGCGCGCCGATCGAGTTTCTCGACCTGGTCCCGGCGCTGGTCGGAGCCGGCCACGACGTCATCGTGCCATCGCTCCCCGGCTTCGCCTTCTCCGATGCCCCCGAGCCGCCGCTGAACGTCGCCGGCGTGTCGGCGCGCCTGCGGGCGCTGGTCGCCGCCCTCGGCTATGACCGCTACGCGATCCAGGGGGGCGACTGGGGGTCGATCATCGGCGCCCGGATGGCGTTCGACGACCCCGGCGCGGTCGCCGGCCTGCACCTGAACGCCCCCGGCGTGCTGCCCCTGCCGGGCGACCTCTCCGAACCCCCGATGACCGAGGCCGAGGCGGCCTTCACCCAGGAGGCCCAGAGGTGGCGCCTGCGGGAGGGCTTTCACCTGCTCGCCCAGGGGGCGGCCCCGGACGCGCTCGCGCCGGGCCTGCACGACTCGCCGGCCGGCCTCGCGGCCTGGCTGGTCGACAAGTACCGGCGCTGGTCGGACTGTGGCGGCGAGGTCGATCGCCGCTTCTCCAAGGACGAGCTCTGCGACTTCCTCACCCTCTACTGGGTGACCGGGACGATCGCCTCCTCGATGCGGATCTACGCTGCCGAGGCCCGGGACCGGTGGCGGCTCGCCGCCGGCGAGCGGATCGCGGTCCCGGCCGCGGTCGCCGACTTCCCGGCGGAGTTGGTGCGGCCCCCGCGCGAATGGAGCGAGCGGGTGCTCGGCGACCTGCGCCGGTGGAGCGAGTTCGACCGCGGCGGTCACTTCGCCGCATTCGAGGAGCCCGAGCTGCTCGCCGGCGACCTGACCGAGTTCCTGGCCGAGCTTTGAGCGCCTCGCTGACGCTGGCGCTGATCGCCGACACCCATCTGCCCCGCGGCCGGCGCCGGCTCCCGGAGGCGTGCGTGGAGCGGCTGCGGGCCGCCGACCTGGTGGTGCACGCGGGCGATTTCTCGACCGTGGCGGCCTACGAGGCGATCCGCGGTCTCTGCCGCGAGCTCGTCGGCGTCCACGGCAACGTCGACGACGCCGAGCTGCGCCGGCGCCTGCCCGAGCGCCTCGAGCTGAAGCTCGGGAGCGTGCGCCTGGGGGTGATCCACGACGCAGGCCCGGCGCGCGGGCGCCTGGCGCGGCTGCGCCGCGCCTTCCCGGAGGCCGACGCGGTCGTCTTCGGCCACTCGCACCTGCCGCTGCACGGGCGGGCGGGCGGCGAGCCGGGCTCCGCCGGCGGGTTTCAGATCTTCAACCCGGGCAGCCCGACCGAGCGCCGGCGGGCGCCGAGCCGGACGATGGGCGTCGCCGAACTCGACCGCGCCGAGATCCGCTTCGAGCACGTGCGCCTTTCGTGATGGGCGGTCGCAGTCGGCCTGACGAAACGCAACGTAGCCACCCGGCGGTGGCCAAGTCGCCTGTCATCCGCTCGAACGCAGCGAGCACTCACGGCGTGACACAGATCGCCCGAAGTCGGCTCGCTCCGGGGACAGTCCGCGCACGACTGGCGCCGCCTCGGGCCGTAGGTTTGAGGCGTGGCCAAGCCGCGGCTAAAGAGCCCCCGGGCGCGCCTGTTCGTCGCCCTCGACCTTCCCGAGCCGGTGCGCGCGGGCCTCGCCGAATGGCAGGCCGAGGCGGTCACCGACCCGGCGCTGCGGCCGATGCCCGCGGAGTCGCTTCACGTCACCCTCTGCTTCCTCTCCTACCACCCGGAGCGGGCGATCCCGCGGATCGCGGAGCTGATCTCCTCGGTCTCGCCGCGCCCGGTCGAGCTGCGCTTCGACGCCGAGCCGTCGCCGCGGCCCAAGGGCCGGCCGCGGCTGTACGCGATCGGGGGCCGCAGCGAGAGCGCCGCCGCGCTCCAGGCCGAGCTCGCCGAAGCGCTCGCGGCCGCGCGCTACTACGAGCCGGAGAAGCGGGGTTTCTGGCCGCACGTGACCGTCGCCCGGGTGCGCTCCGAGCGGCTCGCTCCGCAACCCGGCGAGCGCCGGGGCAAGGGACGTCCGCGCCGGGTGAAGCGAGCGCCCTCGCCGCTGCCGCCGGCGCTGACCGAGCCCTTCGGGGCCGTCCGGGTCGCTCTCTACCGTTCCAATCTCAGGCCCCAAGGGGCTGAGTACGTGTCCCTTGCGGGCGTCGACTTGAAGAGGTGATCGAATCAATGGCGGATGCGAAGAAGGCCGAGCTGAAGGCGGCCGATAAGGAGGCCGAGGCCAAGAGCGCGGCGCTGAAGGCGGCGGTGACGCAGATCGAGAAGGACTTCGGCCAGGGCTCGGTGATGCGCCTGGGAGACAAGGCCGCGATCCCGGTCGACACGATCCCGACCGGGGCGCTGTCGCTCGATCTCGCGCTCGGGGTCGGCGGGGTGCCGCGTGGGCGGATCGTCGAGATCTTCGGCCCCGAGTCCTCGGGCAAGACGACGCTCGTCTACCACATCATCGCCCAGGCCCAGGCGCGCGGCGGGGTCTGCGCCTTCGTCGACGCCGAGCACGCGATCGACCCGATCTACGCCAAGCGGATCGGCGTCGACACCGACGAGCTGCTGGTCTCGCAGCCCGACTACGGCGAGCAGGCCCTGGAGATCGTCGACGTGCTGGTGCGCTCCGGCGCCGTCGACGTGGTCGCCGTCGACTCGGTTGCGGCGCTGACCCCGCGGGTCGAGCTCGAGGGGCAGATGGGCGAGCAGCAGGTCGGCCTGCAGGCGCGGATGATGTCGCAGGCGATGCGCAAGCTCGCCGGCAACCTCAACCGGGCGAAGACGGTCTGCCTGCTGACCAACCAGATCCGGGAGAAGATCGGGGTGATGTTCGGTTCCCCCGAGACCCAACCCGGCGGCCGGGCGCTGAAGTTCTACTCCTCGCAGCGGCTCGACATCCGCCGGATCGAGACGCTCAAGGAGGGCACCGAGGCGGTCGGCAACCGGGTTCGCGTCAAGGTGGTCAAGAACAAGGTCGCGGCGCCGTTTCGCCAGGCCGAGTTCGACATCACCTACGGCGAGGGGATCTCCCACGAGGGCTGCCTGCTCGATCTCGCGCTCGAGCACGACCTGGTCCAGAAGTCGGGCTCGTTCTTCTCCTACGGCGAGCTGCGACTGGGCCAGGGACGCAACAACACCAAGCAGTACCTGGGCGAGAACCCGGAGCTGGCCGCGGAGCTGGAGACGAAGGTGTTCTCCGAGCTCGGGATCGAGCGCCGCGCGGCGCCGCCGCGGGCGGTGCCCGAGCCGGCCGGCGAGCCCGCCGAGGCGGCGCCCAAGGCCGAGCCCGAGGCGCAGCCGCAGCGCAAGGCGGCCTAGCCGGATCGCGGCCGGGCTGTGTCCGAGCAGCCACTCGAACGCGCCCTGGAGGCGCTCTCGCGCCGCGAGCGCACCGCCGCCGAGCTCACCGGGTGGCTGCTCGAGCGAGGGTTCGACCCGGAGGAGGTCGAGTGCACGGTGGGCGGGCTGATCGAGTCCGGTGCGCTCGACGATGAGCGCTTCGCCGTCGGCTTCGCCGCCGACAAGCGCGAGCTTCGCGGCTGGGGCCCGGAGCGGATCCGCGAGGCGCTCGCCGCCCGGGGGCTGGAGCCGGGCCTGATCGAGGCGGCGCTCGCCGGCGAGCACGAAGCCGAGCAGCTCGAGCGGGCGATCGGGCTGCTCGAGCGACGCTCAGAACGGCCCGTCGACGGACCGTCCCGAGCGCGGGCGGTGGCCTACCTCGCCCGCCGCGGCTACGGCTCGGAGGTCGCCCACGACGCCGTCCGCGGGCTCGCCCGCCGCGCCGCCTGAGCGCGCTCGGCGCCGGGCGGTCGGTTGCGCGCTTGCCAGATCGCCGATCCGGGTCTACGATCGTCGTGCGGCCGTTGCCGCCTGAAACACGCAAGCGACAAGCTGAAACCCGGTTCCATCCATCTGTTGGTGACCACGACGATCACGAGGTCGACTCCGAGGCGGACCTAGTCCGCCGACCCACGCGCGCGGGCTCCCCGCGCGCCGAGATTCAGCAGTTCACGAGCGAGCTTTGGGCCGACGGTCGCGGCGTCCCGGGATGGGTCGCCGGACAGCGGTTCGACGACACGGGCCTCGCCGCTGGGCTACGGAGAGGAAGCGATGGCGCAACGCGGGCTCTGGCTACCGTGGCGGCGCGAACGCACCGGCGATGCGCCGGCTCCGACCGAGCCCGCGCCGGCGCCACCCGCCGGCGCCGGCGCCAACGGGGCCGGAGCGACCGACGAGCTGCGCGCTCGGCGCGAGGAGATCGCCCGGATCGAAGAGCGGGCGCTGCTCGAGACCGAGTCGCTGGCGGTCCAGCGGGCCGACCTCGATCGGCGCGTGCAGGCGCTGGAGGACCGCGAGCGCAACCTGGTCAAGGAGGTCGAGGAGCTGAAGCAGGCGAAGCGCGTCCAGCGCCGCGAGCTCGAGCGGCTCTCCGGCCTGAGCGCCGCGCAGGCGAAGCAGATGCTGATCGCCGAGGTCGAGCAGGAGGCAAGGCACCAGGCCGGCCTGCGGCTGCAGCAGATCGAGGAGGAGACCCGGGTCGAGGCCGAGCGGCGCGCGCGCAGCATCCTCTCCGTGGCCATGCACCGACTCGCCGCCAAGCACTCGAGCGAATCGACCACGCGCCTGGTCGAGCTGCCCAACGACGAGATGAAGGGTCGGATCATCGGCCGCGACGGGCGCAATATCCGGGCGCTGGAGAAGCTCACCGGCGTCGACGTGATCATCGACGAGACGCCCTCGGCGGTCGTGCTCTCGAGCTTCGACGGGGTCCGCCGCGAGATCGCCCGCGAGACGCTCGAGCGCCTGATCGCCGACGGGCGGATCCACCCGGCGCTGATCGAGGAGACCTACGAGCACGTACGCGAGGAGGTGGACGCGAAGATCGTCGAGGAGGGGGAGCGCGCGGCGCTCGAGGCGCGGGTCACCGGCCTCGACCCCGAGCTCCTGCGGCTGCTCGGTCAGCTCCGCTTTCGGACCAGCTACGGCCAGAACGTGCTCGACCACCTGGTGGAGTGCTCGGAGCTGGCGGCCCTGATGGCGAGCGAGCTCGGCGCCTCCGTGGAGACCGCCCGCCGAGCCGCGCTGCTCCACGACATCGGCAAGGCCGTGACCCACGAGGTGGAGGGCCCCCACGCGCTCGTCGGCGGCAAGATCGCCCGCCGCCGCGGTGAGTCCGAGGCCGTCGCCCACGCGATGGAAGCCCATCACGCCGAGGTCGAGCCGCGCACGGTCGAGGCCGTGATCGTCCAGGCCGCCGACGCCGTCTCCGGCGCCCGCCCCGGGGCGCGCGGCGACGCGCTCGAGCAGTACGTCGCCCGCCTGCGCGACCTGGAGGAGATCGCGACCCGCCAGCAGGGCGTGGAGCGCGTCTACGCGATGCGGGCAGGGCGCGAGATCCGGGTGATCGTCGATCCGGGCGAGGTCGACGACGAGCGCGCGGCGCTGATCTCGCACGAGATCGCGAGCGCGGTGGAGAAGGAGATCGACTATCCGGGAAGGATCAGGATCACCGTGATCCGCGAGAGCCGGTCCACGAGCTATGCCGACTGAGGAGAGTCACCCGCGCACACCGGAAGCGAAGCGGAGGATGTCCGCGGCGTTACTTTAGGATCCTCGCCGCATGAACGAGACCCTGTTCTTCGTCCTCGGCCTCGCCCTGGTCGCGATCGCCCTGGTCGCCTCGTTCGTCGGCCTGCGCTTCGACAAGTTCCCGGCGTCGCGGGGGCTGCTGGTGGCGGGCACGCTCGCCGTCGCCGCCGTGGTCCTCGGGACGATGACCTTCGCCTGGCTCAACGCGGAGGACGAGCAGGAGCACCGCGAGGCCGAGCTGGCGGAGGCGGTCGAGGCCAACGAGGAGGAGGGCAACACGGTCGAGGCCGACGAGGAGGCCGGCAGCGCGGCGGCGGAGGCGGAGCAGACGACGCCGGCGGAGGAGACCACGACGGCCGAGGAGGCGACGGCCTCCGTCGACGGCGCGCAGGTGTTCGCGACCGCGGGCTGCACGGGCTGCCACACCCTCGCCGACGCGGGCTCCACCGGGACCACCGGCCCCGACCTCGACGGCGCGCTCGAGGGCCAGTCGGAGGCGTTCATCCGCGAGTCGATCATCGACCCGAACGCCGAGGTCGCGGACAGTTTCCCGCCCGACGTGATGCCGCAGACTTACGGCGACGACCTCAGCCCCGAGGAGCTCGACGCCCTGGTCGCCTACCTCGCCGAAGCGACGAGCGGCAAGGGCTGAACCCGTTGGGTCGCGCCCCTAGGTGCCGCGGCCGGCAGTCGAGCGGCTACAGCCCGTGGTGCGGCCACACGGGTGTCTCGCCGCGCTTGAAGGCCGAGGCCCCGATCGCATGCGAGTCGCGGCGCCAGAACATCGACAGCGCCGCCTCGACCTCCTGGCGCAGGCGCTCCTCGTAGGTGCGCCCGACGTTGCGGACGATGGTCTCCTTGTCGGTGCGGATCGCCCCCTGGGGCAGGGCGGCGATCTCGCGGGCGAGCTCGAGCGCCCGCGGCAGCGCCTCGCCCTCGTCGACCACCTCGTTGGCGAGCCCGATCCGGAGCGCCTCCTCGGCGTCCACCGGCCGCCCCGTGATGATCAGCTCCATCGCCTTCGCGTAGCCGACGACGAGCGGCAGGCGAACCGTCATCCCATCCCCGGCGACGATGTTCCAGCGCCGCTCGAGGGCCCCGAAGACGGCGTTGCGGGCGACGATCCGAATGTCGGCGAGCAGCGCGTTCTCGAGCCCGGCGGCGACCGCCCAGCCGTTGACCGCAGCGATCACCGGCTTGAACACGTCGACCCGGCGCGTGTAGCCGCAGTCGCCGGCGGAGTCATAGACGTGGGTGCGGAACTCGTCCCACTCCGGCCGCGGCCAGTCGGCCGCGTCCTGGAGGTCCCAGCCGGCGCAGAACGCATCACCGGTGCCGGTGATCACGAGCACGAACGCGTCGTCTTCGTCGCGGAACCGCCGCCAGGCGTGGTGGAGCTCGGAGTTCATCCGCCGCGAGACCGCGTTTCGCTGCTCGGGCCGGTCGTAGGTCAGCACCGCGACGTGGTCCGCGAGCTCGTAGGTGATCTGCTCGTACTGCATTCGTCCTCCTAAGATTGGCCGCGTGAGCGGCAAGCGCTATCACGTCACGACGTTCGGGTGCCAGATGAACGAGCACGACTCCGAGCGGATGCAAGGGCATGCTCGAGTCGCTGGGCTACGAGCCGGCGCCGGAGCGCGCCGCGGCCGACCTGATCCTGTTCAACACCTGCTCGATCCGCGAGAGCGCCGACAGCCGCTTCATCGCCCACCTGGGCGAGGCGAAGCGGCTGAAGTCGGAGGACCCGGAGCGGGTCGTCGGCGTCGGCGGTTGCTGGGCGCAGTCGGTCAAGGACGAGGTCTTCGAGCGCTTCCCGTTCGTCGACGTCGCTTTCGGTCCCGGGCAGATCGCCCGCCTCGCCGAGTTCCTCGCCTCGGACTCGCTCACCGCGCAGGGCTACTTCGAGTTCGAGGACTTCGCCGGCCACCTGCCGATGCGAGCGCGAGCGCGAGTTCCAGGCTTGGCTGCAGATCTCGCAGGGCTGCAACTGCCGCTGCTCCTACTGCATCGTGCCCTCGACGCGGGGGCGCGAGCGCAGCCGCGATCCGGACGAGCTGATCGCCGAGGTCGAGGCCTTGGCCGCCGACGGCGTCCGCGAGGTCACCCTGCTGGGCCAGAACGTGAACAGCTACGGGCGCGACCTGGGGGCGAGGCGGACCACGTTCGCCGAGCTGCTGACGCTGCTCGACGCGATCTCAGGGATCGAGCGGATCCGCTACACCAGCCCGCACCCCAAGGACATGCGCGAGGACGTGGTCCGCGCCCACGCCGAGCTGCCGGCGCTGTGCGAGCACATTCACCTGCCGCTGCAGTCGGGATCGAGCCGGATCCTGAAGGCGATGCGGCGCACCTACAACCGCGAGCGCTACCTCGACCGGGTGGCGATGATCCGCGAGCACGTCCCCGATTGCGCGCTGACCACCGACATCATCGTCGGCTTCCCGGGCGAGACCGAGGAGGACTTCGCCCAGACGCTCGAGATCGTGGAGCAGGTCGGCTACGACGGGGCCTTCACCTTCGTCTTCTCGCCGCGGCGCGGGACCGAGGCGGCGACGCTCGGCGAGCAGGTCTCCCACCCGGTCAAGCGCGAGCGCATGGAGCGCCTGGTGGAGGCCGTGCAGCGACGCGCGCGCGAGCGCGCCCAGCGCTTCGTCGGCCGCTCGATGGAGGTGCTGGTCGAGGGCGCCGCCCGCCGCGACCCGGCGCAGCTTCGCGGCCGCACCCGCCACAACAAGGCGGTCAACTTCGAGGGCACCGCGCGCCCGGGCGAGCTGGTCGAAGTCGAGATCGACTCGGCGACCTCCCAGACGCTCACCGGGCACGAGCGGCTGCTCAGCCGCGTCTGAGCCGCACCTCGCGCTCGCGCGACAATGCACGCGTGCACGTGCTCGCGATCTTCGGCCCCACGGCGGTGGGCAAGACAGGGGTTGCGATCGAGGTCGCGGAGCTGTTGCGGGGCCGCGGCGAGGATCCGGTGGCGATCTCGTCCGACTCGATCCAGGTCTACCGCGGGCTCGAGATCCTCAGCGGGGCGGCGACGCCGAGGAGCGCGCCCGGCTCGAGCACCGGCTGCTCGGGATCGCCGAGCTCGAAGAGGAGTTCTCGGCGGGCCGGTTCGCCGACGCTCGCGCACGCCGAGATCGATGGGCTGCTGGCGGAGGAGCCGGCGCCCGATCGTCGTCGGCGGTACCGGGCTCTACATGCGGGCCGCGCTGGCCGAGCTCGAGCTGCGCCCCCCGGTGCCGTCGGCCGTCCGCGCCGAGGTCGAGGCGGAGCTCGCGGAGCGCGGCCCCGCCGCCCTGCACGCCGAGCTCGCGCCCGAGCTCGCCTCGGGCGTGCACCCGAACGACCGCAAGCGGATCGTGCGGGTGACCGAGCTCTCGCGGCTCGGGATCGCCGCCCACGCCGCAGGGAGCGCGCCTGTGGAGCGAGGGCATGCGGGTGCCGACCCTGCTGACCGGGCTGACGGTCGATCGCGACGAGCTGCGCGTTCGGATCGAGGCGCGCGCGGCGGAGATGGTGCGGCTGGGCGCCGTTGAGGAGGTGCGCAGCGCCAACCTGGGCGGCGTCGGGCGAACGGCGCGGGCGGCGATCGGCTTCGACGAGCTGCTCGCCGGCGACACGAAGGCGATGATGCGCGCCCAGTGGCGCTTCGCGCGCCGCCAGCTCACGTGGATGCGGCGGATGGAGGACGTGACCCGGATCGACCGGACGGGCCGCAGCGACGCCGACGTCGCCGCGGAGATCGTCTCGATGCTCGATCGCGCCGGCAGCGGCTAGGCTCGCCGACCGTGCGGTTCGAGAAGTGGCAGGCACTTGGCAACGACTACATCGTGGTCGAACGCGGGGCGCTGCCCTGGGAGCTGACCGCGGAGCGCATCCGGCGCATCTGCGAGCCGCACTTCGGCGTCGGCGCCGACGGCATCCTGCTGCTGGCGGAGGCCGCGGATGAGCGTCACGTGGCCGAGCTGCGGATCTTCAACCCGGACGGCTCCGAGGCCGAGCTCTCGGGCAACGGGGCCCGCGAGGCGGTGCTCTACCTGCGCGCGGCGGGCTGGACGGGCGCCGACACGTTCACGATCCTGACCATGGCGGGGGAGGTGACGGCGACGATCACGGGCCCGGGCGAGGCGGCGATGGCGATCGGCCGCGCCGCCGTGGCCTCCACCGACTACCCGTCGGGCCCCGAGGACGGGTCCGGGGTGGTGGAGTCGGCAGGGCGCGAATGGCGCTTCCAGCACGTCAACGTGGGCAACCCGCAGTGCGTGATCGAGGTCGGAGACGAGCTCGAGCAGCTCGACCTGGCGGCGATCGGGCCGGCGATCGAGGCGAACACCGAGCTGTTCCCGAACCGGACCAACGTCTCGTTCACCCGCGTCGACGGGTCGCGTGTGCGAGCGCGGATCTTCGAGCGCGGGGTGGGGGAGACGCTCGCCTCCGGGACCGGCGCGAGCGGCGCAGCGGTCGCCGCCTTCCTCGGCGGCGCCCCGAGCCCGATCACGGTCGAGCTCGACGGCGGCGAGCTGGTGGTGGAGATCACCCCGGAGCTGGACCTGACCCTGATCGGCACGGCGTCGAGGGTCTACGCGGGCGAGCTCGACCGAGCGTTCGGGACCGCCGCGCGCGGGTAGCTCGCGACCATCGAGTGGACCCGCACATATCAGCCCCTTGAGGGCGTCCCCGACGAGGCGTTCGCCGGCGAGGACCTCCCACGGCCCGCCTACGAGCCGATCCTCGCGGCGCTCGCGGAGCGCCGGCCCGAGACGTTGGCCGACGAGGTTCGCCGGTGCGTCCGGGAAGCCGAGATCAGCTTCGGCGAGGACGGCGCACCGTGGGATCTGGACCCGCTCCCGAGGCTGATCCACGCCGTCGACTGGGAACCGATCGCTGCGGGCCTGGTCCAGCGCGCCACAGCCCTCGACGCGTTCGCCGCCGACGCGTACGGCGAGGGTCGCATCTTCGCCGCGGGCCGGGTCCCCGAGCGGGTGATCGAGGCGTCGCCTCTCCATGAGCCGCGGATGGCCGAGCTGGCGGGGGCCCGCCGCTGGGTCGACATCTGCGGGTTCGACCTCGCCCGGCGGGCGAGCGGGGAGATGGTCGTGCTCGAGGACAACGTGCGGACCCCGTCCGGGCACGCCTACGCGGTGGCCGGCCGGCGAATCTCCGAGCACCTGATCGGCCACGCGGACCTGCGACCGGAACCGATCGAGCCGGCCCTCGATCTGCTGGCGAAGGCGCTGCGCGCTGCGGCGCCGGAGGGCGTCGAGGCGGAGCCACGGATCGTCGTGCTGACCGACGGCCCCGGGAGCGCGGCGGCGTATGAGCACCGCGCGATCGCCGAGGCGATCCGCGCCCCGCTGCTGACGCCCGCGGAGCTTCGGAGCGCCGACGGGCACCTGTGGATGCGCGGCGACCGTGAGTCGGGGCCGATCGACGTCGTCTACCGGCGGACAGACGACTCGCGCCTCAGCGAGGACGACGGCGAGCTGACACCGTTGGGCGCACTGCTGTTCGAGCCGATGCGAGCGGCAAACTTGGGCGTCGTGAACGCCTTCGGCGCCGGCATAGCGGATGACAAGCTCGCACACGCCTACAGCGAGGAGATGGTCCGCTTCTACCTCGGCGAGGAGCCGCTGATCGCGGCGATCCCCACCTACGACCTCGCGGTGCCCGAACGGCGCGCCGAGGCGCTCGAACGGCTCGACGAGCTGGTGGTCAAGCCGCGCTTCGGCTCGGGGGGCGAGAGCGTGCTGATCGTGAGCCAGGAAGCCGAGGGCGCGGAGCGTGCGCGCGCCCGGATCGAGGCGGACCCGGCCGGCCTGATCGCCCAGGAGCGCGTATCGCTGTCGACGCATCCCTGCCTCGGCGCACGTGGACTCGAACCGCGCCGGGTGGACCTGCGACCGTTCGCCTACGCGTCGGCCGCCGGCTACCGGGTCCCGAGTGGGGGATTGACCCGCTATGCGCCGGACCCGAGCTCAATGATCGTCAACTCCTCGTATGGCGGTGGCGCCAAGGACACCTGGGTGCTCTCATGAGCACGGAGCGGCAAGCGGGAGCGCCACTAGTCGGCGTGACGACATCGGAGGTTCGCCCAGCCGGTAGGGCGCCGCGGATCGAGCACGCCGAGCCGCCGCGAAAGGAGATCGCCCTGGGGCTGGTCTACATGCGCGTGATCGACCGGGCCGGAGGCGTGCCGATCGTCGTCCCGCCGGTCCGCGACCAGGCCATCGAAGCTCTTCTCGACCGGCTGGACGGGCTCTGCCTCTCCGGGGGCCCCGACCTCGAGCCCGGCCTCTACGGCGCCGAGCACCATCCGGCCCTGGGCCCGACCGAGCCCGAGTTCGATCGCTTCGAGCAGGAGCTGACCCGCAGGGCGGACGCCCGCGAGCTGCCGATCCTCGGCATCTGCCGGGGCATGCAGTCGCTCAACGTCGCCCGGGGCGGGACCCTGATCCAGCACCTGCCGGATGTCTCCGGGCGGATCGAGCACCGCCAGGACGAGCCCGGGCACGTCGCCACGCATCCGGTCGAGCTCGAACCGGACAGCCTGGTCGCCCGCGTGCTCGGCGTGAACTCGCTCGCGGTCAACTCATTTCACCATCAGGCGCCGGACAGGATCGGCACCGGGCTCGAGGTGGTCGGCCGCGCGCCCGACGGGGTGGTGGAAGCGATCGAGGACCCGGATCGCCCGTTCTGTCTCGGCGTCCAGTGGCACGCGGAGCTGATGGCCGAGCGGGGGCCGGAGGCCGAGCTCTTCTCGGCCTTCGTCGAGGCGTCAGCGCACGCCGCGGCCGCGATCGAGCGCTGAGGCGCGCCGGCGCCCGGCGATCAGCAGCTCCGCCAGCCGCGCCGCGACGAAGCCGAAGGCGAAGTAGAGCGCCGGCAGCCAGAGCGCGACCCCGAGCAGGGTGTCGGCGGAGGGGGCGTACGCGGCCAGCTCGAGCTCGACGATGACGATCTCGGCCACCGGCCCGGCGATCGCCGCGGCGATCCCGCAGACGAGCGCCGGCATGCCGCCCCCGAGCCCGCAGGCGACGAGCACGGCGAGGGTCACCACCAGGACCGTCGCAGGGCCCTCCGGCTGGTCGAAGACGAGCGCGGTGACCGCGTAGATCGCCAGCACGGAGGCGATCGCGGCGAGGCCGACGCGCAGGTCGAACCCCGGCCTCGGCGGACCCAGCCGCAGGCGCAGCTCGCCGAGGGAGGCGGTCGCCAGCCCGACGAGGATCGGGAACCACAACGCGCTCTCCCAGACCAACGGGCTGGCGTCGTCGAGGTAGGTGGTGGTGCCCGACTGCACGTGGCCGGCGTCGCCGATCAGGCCCCCGGCGGCGCCGATGGCGAACAGGATCGAGAGCTCTCTTGGGGTCAGCTTCATCCGGGCGAGCGCGGCCGCCAGCAAGCGCGGCTGCCAGTATCGCGGCTCCGCTAGCCTCCCGCGCTTGACGGCGCAGGCACTCTGATGGCGCTCACCGATCCCTCCCGGCGGCTGCAGGCGATCCCGCCGTACATGTTCGCCGAGCTCGAGCGCAAGGTGGCCGCCAAGCGCGAGGCCGGGATCGATGTGATCAGCCTCGGGATCGGCGACCCGGACACGCCCACCTACCCGCACGTGGTGGAGGCGATGCGCGCAGCGGTCGCCGACCCCGGCACCCACCAGTACCCGTCGAACCGGGGCCGAGCGGACTTTCGCCAGGCGTTCGCGCGGTTCTACGACGGCCGCTTCGGGGTCGAGATCGACCCCGAGACGGAGGTGATCCCTGCGATCGGCGCCAAGGAGTGCATCTACAACCTCTGCTTCGCCTTCCTCGACCCGGGCGACGTCGCCCTGGCCTCCGATCCCGGCTACCCGGTGTACACAGGCGGGCCGGTGCTCGCCGGCGCGGAGGCGGTGGTGCTGCCGCTCGTGCCCGAGCGCGGCTTCGCCCCCGACCTCGACGCGATCGACCCCGAGCACCTGCACCGGGCCCGGCTGATCTTCCTCAACTACCCGAACAACCCGACCGGCGCGGTGGTCCCCGACGGCCTCTTCGAGCGGGTGATCGAGCTCGCGCGCGAGCACGAGATCCTGGTCGTTCACGACAACGCCTACTCGGAGACCACGTACGACGGCTACGTCGCCCCGAGCTTCCTCGCGACCGAGGGCGCAAAGGAGGTGGGGGTCGAGGTCTTCTCGCTGTCCAAGGGCTACAACATGACGGGCTGGCGCTGTGCGGCGATCCTCGGCAACCCCGATGCGATCTCGTCCTACTGGCGGCTGAAGACCAACGTCGACTCGGGCCTGTTCGAGGCGGTGCAGCTCGCCGGGGTGGCGGCGCTCGAGGGCCCGCGGGGGCCGCTCGAGGAAATGAACGCGACCTACCGTCGACGGCGCGACCTGGTCGTCGGCGCGCTCGCCGAGATCGGGGTCGAGGTCGCGGCGCCCAGGGGCACGATCTACGTCTGGGCACCTGTCCCGGAGGGGCACACCTCGACCTCGTTCGCCGAGCTGGTGCTCGAGCAGGCGGCGGTGGTGGTCTCGCCCGGGTCGATGTACGGCCCCAGCGGCGAGGGCTTCTTCCGGATCTCGCTGACGACGCCGGACGAGCGGATCGCGGAGGCGGTCGAGCGCCTGCGCGAGCACCTGCACTGATCGATGGGCGAGCGGCGGCGGGTGCGCTCGGGCTCGGAGTTCGAGCGCCGCTACGGCTTCAGCCGCGCGGTCCGCGTCGGCGATCGGGTGATCGTCGCCGGCACGGCGCCGATCCGGCCGGACGGCGGCTGCGACCCCGACCCGGCGGCCCAGGCGCGGCGCTGCTGCGAGATCATCGTGACCGCCCTGGAGCAGCTCGGCGCCTCGGCCGGGGACGTCGTGCGAACGCGCATGTTCATCACCGATCCCGAGGTCTCCGGCACGGTGGGCGCGGTGCACAGGGAGTTCTTCGGCGAGGCGGAGCCGGCGGCGACGATGGTGGTCGTCGCGGGACTGCTCGATCCCCGCTGGCTGGTCGAGATCGAGGCCGAGGCCGAGGTCCCGCCACGCAAGCACTGTTAGGAGTTGCTAACAATGTGCCGTCGCGCGGGCGCTCCCCCCGGCGAGCGGCAGGCTGGGGACAGGGGGGAGATTCAAGTCCTCGCGAATCCTCACCGATCCAGAGATAACGGATGACCACTCTCGGCATAGCACTCGCGCTCGCCTGCGCCGCGATGGCGAACCTGGGCATGCTCTGCAAGCACCGCGGGGCCTGTGAGTCGCCCGAGATCAGCCTGCGAGCGCCGCTGCGCAGCATCGGGCGGCTGTTTCGGTCGCGCTGGTGGACGATCGGCTTCGCCGTCGCCGCGGTCGCCTGGGTCCTACACGTGGCGGCGATGGCCGTCGCGCCGCTGTCGCTGGTCCAGGCCGTGATCGCCGGCGGCCTGGTGCTGATCGCCTATCCGGCCACCCGTCACTTCGGCCACACGCTCAGCCCTCGCGAGTGGGTCGGCCTCGGCCTCGCCGCCGCCGGGCTCGCCTTCCTCGCGGTCACCGTCCCGCACGCGAGCGAGAACGAGGGCTACTCGCTCGTTACCCTGGCCGGCTTCGAAGCGGTCACCGTGGGCGCCGGCTGCGCGCTGTTCGCCTCCGGGATCCTGCGCCGCGGCTCGATCTGCCACGGGGCGGTGCTCGGGTTCGCCTCCGGCCTTTTGATCGGCGTCTCCAACGTGGCGATCAAGGCGCTCACCGAGGCGATCGACGTCGGCGGCATCGTCGCCCTGCTGAGCCCGTGGACCGTGCTCGCCGTGATCGGGGGGCTCGGCGCGTTCTTCGCCCTCGCCCGCGGGATGCAGCTCGGCGAGGCGATCCCCGTGATCGCCACCGCCTCGGTGTCCTCGAACTGCGCCGCGATCCTCGGCGGAGTGGTCGTGTTCGGCGACCCGATCGGCTCCGGGTTGCTCGAGGGCCTCGCCCGGGGGCTCGCCTTCGCCGCCGTGATCGGGGCGGTCGCGCTGATGCCGCGCCCGCAGGCCGCGGCGCCGGCCTAGCGCCCCGCGCCTAGGAAGCCGGCAGCTTGCCCTCGGCGGCGAGCGTCTCGCGGAGGCCTGCCTCGAGGCCGCGCGGTGCGTAGCCGAGGTCGGCGATCGCCTTGTCGTGCTTGGCCCAGAACGTGACGCCGTCGGCCGAGGAGATCAGCTCGCGCAGGTTCGGCCCCTGGCCCATCAGCTTGCCGACCACCGGCCCGGCGGGGGCGAGCAGCTTCAGCACCCCGACCGGGAGCGCGCGTGTCGGCGGCTTCCTGCCGGCCACCCGGCCCACGGTCGCGATCAGCTCGCGCATGGTCGTGATCTCGCCGCCGAGCACGTAGGCCTCGCCGGGCGCGCCCTTGTCGAGGGCGAGCAGGATGCCGTCGGCGACGTCCTCGACGTAGACCATGTTCATACCCAGGTCCGGGAACGCCAGCAGCGGCATCTTGCCGTCGAGGAACTGGTCGATCTGGCTGCCGATCGCGGAATGGTCATCGGGGCCGTAGACGCCGCCGGGCTGCACGATCACGCACGGCAGCCCCTCCTCGGCGATCAGCCGCTTGGCCACCTGGTGGGCCTCGTACTTGGTCTGCTCGTAGTACGAGGTGAACTCCCGACCGGGGTGGACGTAGCTCTCGTCGACGACCTCGCCGTGGGTGTTGCCGAAGGCGCCGACGGTGGAGACGTACACGGCCTTCGGGATCCCGGCCGCGAGCGCCGCCCGGAGGACGGTCTCGGTGCCGAGCACGTTGGCCTCGTACATCGCGCGGTGCTCGCTCTCGGGGATCCCGACCTCGTAGACCGCCGCGTTGTGGATCAGGGCGCCGCAGCCGTCGAGTCCGGCGCCGATCGCGGCTTGGTCGGAGAGGTCGCCGACGACCAGCTCGCACCCCAGGTCCTCGAGCGGCCCGCCCTTCGCGGGCGAGCGGACCAGGGCGCGGACCTCGTCGCCACGCCCGCGCAGCTTGCGCGCGACGTGGCCGCCGATGAACCCGGTCGCCCCGGTGAGAAACACCTTCACGCCGCCAGCCTACCCGTGGGCACGCTCCATAGTCCGCGCGACGAACGCGGGCCTACACTTGGGCGAATGCAGCGAGACCGAAACGGCGGGGCGGGCACGGTCGTCGTGAACGGCGACGCGGCGGGCGTGCGCAACGCCCGCGCGCGCCAGCGCGCGGTCGCGGTCGGGGTGCTGTCGAGCGCCCCGGGGGAGGGCGACGACCCGCTGGCCGAGCTCAAGGAGCTGTTGCGGACCGCCGGCGTGGCGACCGCGAGCGAGCTGGCTCCAGGTGCGCGAGGCTCCGGACCCGAATCGCTACCTCGGCCGGGGCAAGCTCGACGAGCTGAAGGCCGAGATCAAGCGCTCCGGCGCCAACCTCGTCGCCTGCGACGACGAGCTCGCCCCCCGCCAGGAGCGCAACCTCGAGGCCGCGCTCGACGTGCCGGTGATCGACCGCACCGCGATCATCCTCGACATCTTCGCCGACCACGCCCACTCGGCCGAGGGCAAGCTCCAGGTCGAGCTCGCCCAGCTCGAGTACAACCTCGCCCGCATGCGGGGCCTGTGGACCCACCTCGAACGACTCGGGGCCGGGCGCATCGACGGCGGCATCGGCACCCGAGGCCCGGGCGAGTCGCAGATCGAGACCGATCGTCGGCTGGCGCGCGACCGGATCTCGGCCCTGCGCCGCAGGCTGGCGCGGGTGGAGCGAAACCGGGGCCTGATGCGGGCGCGCCGCGAGTCGTCCGCGGTCCCCGCCGTGGCGCTCGCCGGCTACACCAACGCCGGCAAGTCGACGCTGCTGAACGCGCTCACCGGGGCGGGCGTGAGCGTGGGCGAGAGGCTCTTTCACACGCTCGACCCGACCACGCGCGCCTACGAGCACGATGGCCGCCGCTACCTGGTCACCGACACGGTCGGGTTTATCCGCAAGCTTCCCCATCAGCTCGTCGAGGCGTTCAAGGCAACCCTCGAGGAGACCCGGATCGCCGACCTGATCGTGCACGTCGTCGACGGGTCCGACCCCGAGCCGCTTCGCGCCGAGGCAATCGGCGCCGTCGACTCCGTGCTGGATGAGATCGGGGCGGGCGGGCAGCCCCGGCTGCTGGTCTACAACAAGCTCGACCTGCTCGACGATGGTGCTCGCCGGGAGCTGCTGGTCGGGGTGCCCGGGGCGATCGGCGTCTCGGCGGCGACCGGCGAGGGGATCGAGGAGCTCAAAAGGCGGATCGAGGCCGCGTTCGCCGAGACCCTGCGCGAGGTCGAGCTGCTGGTCCCGTACTCCGACGGCGCCCGGCTGTCGGAGCTCTACGAGCTCGCCGGCGACCTGGAGCGCACCGAACGCGCCGACGGGGTGCTGGTGCAGGCGCGGATTCCGGCCGCGCACGCCCACCGGTTCGCGGACTTTGCGGTCGGGGCCAACGGGGCGCGCCCGACCGGCGCCTGAGCCGCGGCTACGCTCGCGCGGTGGACCTGGCCTGCCTGAAGCTGCACGACGAGGCGCGCCTGCCGACCCGCGCCAACGACGGCGACGCGGGCCTCGATCTCTATGCGGTCGAGCGGGCTAGCGTCGCCCCCGGCGAGCGGGCCAGCGTGGGGACCGGGATCGCGATCGAGATCCCTGCCGGGCACGCGGGGTTGGTGCTGCCCCGCTCGGGGCTCGCCGCCCGCCATGGGCTCGCCCTCGTCAACGCCCCGGGGCTGATCGATGCCGGCTACCGCGGCGAGATTCGGGTCCTGCTGCTCAACACCGACCCGACGGCAGCGTTCGAGGTCGACACCGGCGACCGGATCGCGCAGCTCGTGGTGACACCGATCGACGCCGCCCGCCCGATCGAGGTGGCCGAGCTCAGCGCCAGCGCTCGAGCCGGCGGCGGCTTCGGCTCGTCCGGCAGGTAGCGGGGCGATACCGTGCCGGTGAGCGAGCCGGGGCTCTCGCGCGCGGTGCTCGAGCGGGCGCTCGCGGGTGACGATCTCGGCGAGCACGCCGAGCGGCTCGCGTCGCTCGACCCGCTGGAGATCCGTGGTGACGACGCCCGAATCGCGTTCTGGCTCAACCTCTACAACGCCTTCGTGCTCGCCGAGCTCGGTCGGCGCAGGCCGAGCGGCTCGCTGCTTCGCCACCGCCGCCTCTTCCGCGCCGCCGTGGCGCACGTGGGCGGCCACGGCTACTCGCTCGACGTGGTCGAGCACGGGGTCCTGCGTCGCAACGCGAGGCCGCCGTACCGCCTCCGTCCGCTGCTCGACGCGGCTGATCCGCGGTGCGCGGCGCGCGCCGTCGCGCCTCGAGCCTCGGGTCCACTTCGCCCTCAACTGCGGCGCCGTCTCATGCCCGCCGATCCGCGCCTACGAGGCGAGGGACCTCGAGCAGCAGCTCGAGGCGGCGACGGCGAGCTACATCCGCTCCGAGACCAGGCTCGATCGCGACCGGTCCCGGCTCCGGCTCCCGTATCTGATGCGCCTCTACCGGGCCGACTTCGACGACCCGGTGGAGTTCGCGGTCGCGCGGCTGGAGCCGGACGACGCGGCCTGGGTCCGCGATCGCAGCCCGGCGACCGAGTTCGGCCGCTTCGACTGGACCCTGGCCTAGCCGCGCGCGGCCGCCTCGCGGGCGCTGCGGTGAGCGGCGCGCTCGAGCTCGTCGTCGAGCGGCGCCAGCTCGGGCTTCGAGCCCTCGCTGCGCGCGAGCGCGAGCTCGATCAGGCGGTCGGCGAGGTGGACGTTCTTCGGCAGCAGCGGTCCGTGCAGGTAGGTGCCGATCAGGTTGTCGCGGCGCACCCCCTCGAGGCCGTCGGAGCCGTTGTTGCCGTGACCGGTGATCACCCGCCCGAGGGCCTCCGCGCCGGCGCCGAGGTACGTGCGTCCGCCGTGGTTCTCGAACCCGGCGATCTCGAGCCGCTCGCCGCCGAGCTCGGCCTCGATCGCGACGTTCCCGATCAGCCGCGGCCCGGGCTCGCGCACGGTCTCCAGGTCGACGAGGCCGAGGCCGGCGATCCGTCGGCCGCCGAGCTGATAGCTGTGCCCGAGCAGCTGGTAGCCGCCGCAGACGGCGAGCACGACGGCGCCGTCGGCGGCAGCCGAGGCCAGCGCTTCGCGCTTGCTGCTCAGCATGTCCTCGGCGACCAGCTCCTGGTCGCGGTCCTGGCCACCGCCGACGTAGATCAGGTCGTGGGCCGCCGGGGTCGAAGCGTTCGCCCGGACCCGCCGCGGCGAGCCGCGAAGCGGATCCCGCGCCACTCGCAGCCGGCGCTGGAGGAAGAGGATGTTGCCGCGGTCGGCGTAGATGTTCATCTGCTCCGGATAGAGCGCGAGCAGGCGAAGCTCCATCACCCGGCCTCCAGCACGCAGATGGTCGAGCCGACGTGGTCGTCGGTGGCGGCGACCTCGAGCCGGCGGCTCGCCGTCAGTCCCGCGGCCTCGGCCTCGGCCTCGAGCTGCGCCGGGGTCAGCCGGTCGAGCCGGATCGTCTCGAGCTCCTCGCTCAGCTCACCGGCGGGTGAGACGATCTGGCGCAGGCGTCTGACCTCGATCCCGCCGGACACGGCGACGACCTCGGTCGGCAGGCTCGAGTAGATCCAGCCGTCGACCTCACGGACGTCCGGGAGCGGGGGCGCGCCCGGCGCCGGCGCGAGGGCGCCGGCGTCGTCGGCGAGGACCGCCGCGGCGAAGGTCCCGCCTGGGGCCAGGTGGCGGCGGACCACCGCAGAGCGCCTCGGCCCGTCCCGCGACGCCGCCGAGCAGGTGGACGAGCTGCATCGGGGCGAGGATCGCGGCGAAGCGACGGTCGAGGTCGAGGCGGCGGGCGTCGGCGCAGATCGCCTGCAGGTCGACGGCGGCGACGTCTGCGCGCACGCGCAGCCGTTCGACCAGCGCCGCCGAGCGATCAAGCGCGACGACGTCGACCCCGGCCGCCGCCAGGCGCAGCGCAACCCGGCCGGTGCCGGCGCCGAGCTCGAGCGTCGGCCCGTGCGCCGCGCCGGCGAGCTCGGCCCAGATCGGCAGGTCGGCGCCGTAGCCGCCGCACTCGACGTCGTGCCAGATCGCGTCCAGCGGTTGGGCGGGCGCGGTCATCGCCAGAACTCCTTTGCCAGGCCGCGGGCGGCGAGCAGGGTGCGCAACTCGATCAGCGCGGTGTAGGTCGGAAGCGCGAACAGCGCCGACTCGGTCTCGGCGACGCGCGCGGTCGAGCGAGCCGCTCGATCGACGCGTCGACGACCAGCGCGCTCTGCTCGACCCCGGCGTACTTGAGTCGCAGCGCAATCTCCGGCGCCCGGGTCCCCGAGCAGACGACGCGCCGCACGCGTCCGGCGAGGAGCTCGAAGTCCGCGTCCCAGATCCAGGAGACGTCGCGTCCGTCGGCGATCCCGTCGTTGAGCGCGATCCAGAGGTCGAGCGCCTGCGACGCGTGGCCGAGCCCTCCGTCGACCTCGAGCCGCACCGTGCGCAGGACCTCGTTGGCCCCCGCCGGGTTCTTGATCAGCAGGATCGAGACCGCCTTGCCGGCGATCGGCATCGTCTCCACCCGCCCGAATACCGCCTCGACCGCGGCGAGCGCGCCCACCGCGCGCTCGAGCCCGATCCCGAGCCGCAGCGCGGCGGCGATCGCCGCGAGCGCGTTGTAGACGTTGTAGAGCCCGGGCAGCGGCAGCTCGAGCCGCGCCTCGCCCTCGGGGGTCGAGATCAGCGCCCGCGAACCGCGCATCCCGAGCAGCTCGATCTCAGCGGCGCAGACGTCCGGGACCGGCCGATCGGCGCCGCAGTTCGGGCACTCGTAGTGGCCCAGGTGGCCGACGAAGGCGCGGGCGTAGGCGTACGGATGGCCGCAGCGGCGGCAGTGCTTGGCGTCGTGGGCGTGCTGGAGCTCGGCCAGCGCTTGGGACGGGTCCTCGATGCCGAAGTAGGTGACCTCGGGACGGCGGCGCAGCTCGCGGTCGCGGCCGAGGTCGGCGACCAGCGGATCATCCGCGTTGAGGACGAAGCCGCAGCGTCCGCTGCGCTCGGCGACCATCGCCAGCCACTCGTCGGCGAGGTGCTCGAGCTCGCCGTAGCGGTCGAGCTGGTCGCGAAACAGGTTGCCGAGCACGATCAACGCGGGATCGAGCTCGGTCGGCCATCCGCGGCAGCCACGCCTCGTCGACCTCGAACAGGCCCTCGTGCCCGCGCTGCTCGAGCAGCGCGGTGGCGACACCCCAGCTCATGTTCGACCCGGCGCGGTTGTGGACCGGCTCGCGGCCGGCCGCCCGCAGCGCCGCCGCCAGCATGCCCGCGGTCGTCGTCTTGCCGTTGGTGGCGCTGATGATCGTCGAGCCGCCCTGGAGACCGCCGCCGAGCCGGGAGATCGCGTCGGGCGCGAGCCGCAGCAGCAAACGCCCCGGGAGCGTCGTGCCGCCGCCGCGCCCGCTGCGGCGGCTGACCGCGCCGGTGGCCCTGGCGATCCCGATCTTCGCGCGCATGCCCGGCCCGATGCGGCGGCCAGCGCTCATCCGGGGACGATCACCCGCAGCGACCGCGGCAGCAGACGGACGGTCGCGGGGAGGTCGGTGAGGTGGTCGCCGTCCGCGTAGACGGCGAAGGGGCGGTCGGCCTCGATCGTCACCTCCTGCGCGCGCCAGAGCCGGACCTCGAGGGCCTCCAGGTGCTCGCCCTTGAAGATCTTCGACAGCCCGCGCAGGAAGCGGAGCTTGCCGACGTTGCCGGTCGCCCCGACGTCGAGCAGGCCGTCGTCGAGCTCCGCGTGCGGGGCCGCGATCATCCCGCCGCCGTAGGCCTTGCCGTTGGCGGCGGCGACGGTGTAGCCGGTAACCCGCTCGCGGTTGCCGTCGAGGGTGAGGGTGAAGGTGGCCGGCTTCCAGGTCGCCAGCGCACGCAGGGCGGCGTACGCGTAGACGACCGGCCCCCTGAGCAGCCTGGTCTCGTTGGCGATCCGGTTGGCGTCCGAGTCGAAGCCGCAGCTCGCGATGCAGAGGAAGCGCTTGCCGTTCGCCTCGCCGACGTCGATCTCGCGGATGCGGCCGCCGGCGAGCGTCGCCACCGCCGCCTCGACGTCGTCCGGGATCCCGACCACCCGGGCGAAGTCGTTGCCCCGGCCGGCGGGGATCACGCCCAGCGGCGCGCGCGTTCCGGCCAGGGTGCCGCCCACCTGGCCGATCAGGCCGTCGCCGCTCATCACCACGCAGGCCTCGCCGGCCTCCGCCGCCGCAGCGGCCTCCGCGCAGCCGTGCTCGATCCCGGTCGTGAGCACGGTTCGATGCTCCAGGCCCGCGGCGCGCATCGCCTCGGTCGCTCTGGGCAGCAGCTCGCGCGTGCGCCCCGCGCCGGCCGAGGGGTTGACGAGCAGCAGGTAGCGCGTCGGCTCCGCGGACATCGACCGGTCAGCCTACCCGTGGCCGGCCCGGCCGATGAAGAAGCGTGCCCGCGCCCCGCGGAGCCGCTGTCCAGCGGCTCGATCCCGTGGCGGCGAAAGCCGCGCTCGAGCACCGCGGTGGGGGTGAAGAACGGGGTCGCGCGCCCCGAGGCTGGCGACGACGACGACGTGGCCCGCGGGGCGCAGCAGACGCGCGATCTCGCCGAAGAACGGCGGCATGTTGACCTGGGAGACGAGGTCGAAGGAGTCCGTCGTCGTAGGGGAGGTGCGGCGGCATCGGCGACCCGAAAGGCGAGCCGGCCGTCGGGGTCGAGGTCGACCTTGCCGCGCGCGGCGCGGATCATCCGCTCGGAGATGTCGACGCCGCGGACGCTTGCCCGGGGGAACTCCCGCGCCAGGAACAGGGCCGTCTCGCCGGTGCCGGTGCCGAGGTCGAGCACGCGCTCGGGGGCGGGGGAGACGAGCTGGGTGGCGGCCGCGAGCGCCGTCAGGTGCTCGACCGAGCCGGCCCCGGTGCGCTCGTCCCAGCCGTCGGCGGCGCGATCGAAGAAGCCCTGCATCGGCCGCCTGACCACGGGCCACAGCCAGGGCGCGTGGGTGACGATCGCGTTGAGCGCCCGGCCGCCGAGCCTGATCCGGGTCGGGATTTGATGGTCCGGCTCGGACACCGGCGGATGATCGCAAGGCGCTCGGCGATCCGCTGCCGGTACCGGCCAGCCCGCGGTCGCGCCCCCGGGCGCCTGTACGCTCCCGCCGATGAGCAACCACGCCCGAGCTCGCCGCCGGGCCGCGGCGCTGGTCGCCGCCGTCGCGGCACTCTCGCTCGCCGCCTGCGGCGACGACGAGGACGACGCGGCCAGCTCGACCGCGACCGCCGCCGCACGGCGAGTGCGCCGAGGTCGAGGCGCCGGCGCCGAAGACCGACGAGTTCAAGCAGCCCGAGCGGGTGCTGGAGCGCGGCGAGCCGGCGACGGCGACGGTCGAGACCAGCTGCGGCACGTTCACGATCGAGCTCGACACCGAGAGCTCGCCGAAGACTGCGAACTCGTTCGCCTTTCTGGCCGAGGAGGGCTTCTACGACGGCACGATCTTCCACCGGATCGCGCCCGGGTTCGTGATCCAGGGCGGCGACCCGGCCGGCACGGGCAGCGGCGGCCCGGGGTACACGGTGGTCGAGGCGCCGCCGCAGGACACCACCTACGCGAAGGGCTTGGTGGCGATGGCGAAGACCGCGGTCGAGCCGCCCGGCGCCTCCGGCAGCCAGTTCTTCGTCGTCACCGCGCCCGCCGATGCCGGCCTGCCCCCCGATTACGCGGTCCTTGGGAAGGTCGGCGAGGGAACGGAGGTCGTCGAGGCGATCGGCAAGCTCGGCGACCCGACCGAGCAGCCGACCCAGGTGGTCACGATCGACAAGGTGACCGTCGAGGCCGGCTGAGCGCCCGCGTGAGCGAGCCGGCGCTACGCTCGGCGGGTCATGTCCCGCGTCGAGATCGGTGATCGAGCACCGGGTTTCGAGCTCGCCGGGACCGGCGACCACACCTATCGGCTCGCCGACCTGCGCGGGCGCTGGGTGGTGCTCGCCTTCTATCCGGGCGACTTCACCCCGGTCTGCACGCGCCAGTTCTGCTCCTACCGCGACGCGGCCGACCACCTCGACGACCTCGACGCCGAGGTGCTCGGGATCTCCCCGCAGTCGGTGGATTCGCACGAGCGGTTCACCAGCGAGCATCGGCTGACCGTGCCGCTGCTCGCCGACCCCGACCACGAGACCTCGCGCGCCTATGGGGTCGTCGGTCCCGGCGGCCTGGTCAGACGCTCGATCTTCATCGTCGACCCCGAGGGGATCGTCCGCTACCGCCATGTCGCCCTGCTCGGGCTGGGTTACAAGGACGTCGAGCACCTGGCCTCGGCGCTCTCGCTGGCGCGCGACGCGGCCACCGCCGAGTGAGGACGAGCCCCGTCCCGTTCACGGTCGCCGGGCCCGCGTCGGGGCTCGCCGGCGAGGCCGACGGCGACGGGCACCCGCTCGTGCTCCTGCACGGGCTCACCGCGACCCGCCGCTACGTCGTCCACGGCTCGCGGGTCCTGCCGCGGCGCGGCTTTCGCGCGATCGCCTACGACGCTCGCGGCCACGGGTCCTCGGAGCCGGCGCCGGCCGGCGCCGGCTACGGCTACGAGGAGCTCGCCGCGGACCTCGGCGCGGTGATCGCCGAACAGGCCGGCGATCGCCGGTGCGTGCTCGCCGGTCACTCGATGGGAGCGCACACGCTCACCGCCCAGGCGCTGTCCGCGCCCGACCGGGTCGCCGCCCTCGTGGCGATCGGGCCGGTCTTCCGCGGCACCCCGGCGAGCGGGGAGAGTCTCGCCTACTGGGACTCGCTCGCCGACGGGCTCGCGCGGGGTGGGGTGGAGGGCTTCGTCGCCGCATACGACCATGACCTCGACCCGGAGTGGCGCGAGACGCTGCTGCGCATCACCCGCGACCGGCTATCACTGCACGAGCACCCGGAGGCGGTCGCGCAGGCGCTGCGCGACGTCCCGCGCTCGAGCCCGTTCGGCGACCTCGCCGAGCTCGAGTTCCTCGACCTTCCGGCCCTGGTCGTCGCCAGCCACGACGAGGCCGACCCGGGCCATCCCTACGCCGTCGCCGAGGCCTGGGCGGAGCGGCTCCCACGGGCCACCCTGGTCAGCGAGCAGCCCGGGGCGTCGCCGCTCGCCTGGCAGGGGGGAGGCTGTCGCGCGAGATCGCCGCCTTCTGCGAGCGCCCCGAGGTGGTCGCCAGGCTCAGCGCCTAGCTGCGTCGAACCACTCATCTAGACACGATGCTCGAGCCGGTAGACGAGCCGCAGGCCCGACCAGGTCTCGTCGATCGCGCAGACCTTGTTGTCGACCAGCCGGCCGGCTAGCGCGAGCTCGCGGACGACGTCCTCGGTCAGATCGGTGGCGACCCCGGAGGAGCGCTTCGGCCAGGCGATCCAGAGGCCGCCGTCGGGGAAAATCGCTCGCGCGAGGGGGGCCAGGCGCCGCTCCAGCCGGCTCCTGCGGACAAAGAAGGCGACGACGACGTCGAGCGGCGCGACGGTGCGGCGCTTGATCGTCACCCCCGCGGGCAGGTCGCCGAGCGCGATGGCGAACTCGGGCGGGGCGCCGGGAAAGGCGACCGCGGCGCCCTCGTGGATGCCCAGCTTGCTCGGCAGCGGCGTACCGGAGTACCCGGCCACGCCGTCAATCTATGCTTTGGATGTGATCGACGACGGCCAGGCGGTCCACTACACGGCGGTCTCGCGCGGGACGCCGGTCTACGCGTCGGACGAGACCAGGGTGGGCGTGGTCGACCAGGTGGTAGACAACTACCGTGAGCACATCCTCGACGGGATCGTGATCGAGACCGAGGCGCAGGGACTGCGGTTCGTCGACGCGCCGGAGGTCGGCCGCACCGCCGAGCGCGGGGTGACGCTGACGATCACGGCCGACCGGATCGGCTCGCTGCCACCGCCCGAAAGCGGTGCCGGCAGCTTCAGCGCCAACGTCCGCACCGGGCGCCTGAGCCGGCTCTTCGGACGGGCCTGGAAGCGCGATTAGTCCCGCACGGGCGGGGGTATCTGAGCGCCGATGGACCCGGAGGCCAGAGTCGAGTTCTCGGTTCCGGCCCTGGCCGCGAACGTGCCTCTGATCCGCCACGCGCTCGCCGGTCTCGCCGAGGCGATCGAGATGGAGCCGCCGGAGGTGGCGGACCTGAAGACGGTCGTCACCGAGGCCTGCATGAACGTCGTCGTCCACGCCTACGACGACACCGAGCAGGGGGTGCTCGACGTCGACGCCTGGCCCGAGGAGAGCTGCCTGGTGGTCACCGTACGCGACTACGGCGCCGGGATCCGGCCCCTGGCCGACGTCGAGCACCGCAGCCTGCGACTCGGCCTGCCGCTGATCGCGGCGCTGACCCGCAGCTTCGAGATCAGCGGCTCGCCCGGGCACGGCACCGAGGTGCGGATGAAGGTGCCGTTCGCGGCCTCGAGCAATGGCGCGGCGCCCACGCCGCAGATCGGCGACGAGACCCGGATCAAGCTCCCGGCCGGGGAGCTGCTCGCGCCGATCCTCTCGCGGGTGATCTCGATGTTCGCCACCCGCGCCGACTTCTCGGTCGACGAGCTCTCCGACGCCGTCCTGCTCAGCGACGCGATCTCGGCGGGCGGGCCGGACAGGTTCCCGGACGGGACGGCCCGGCTCGTCGTCCGCGAGCAGTCGGGGGCGTTCGAGATCCGGGTCGGCCCGCTCCAGGAGGGCGGCGGGCAGCGGCTTCTGGACGGCATGCGGATCCCCACCCTCGACGCCTCCCTCGAGCGGCTCGCCGACGAGGTCAGGGTCGAGCCGGAGGAGACGGGCGAGGTGGTCGCGATCCGCATCGGCCGCTCCGGCTGAGCGACCCCGTCACCCGCCGCGCTCGGCATCGCGCTCGTCGCTCATCGCGGCTTCGCGCAGCTTGACGAGCGCCCGGCGGAGAATCCTCGAGACGTGCATCTGGGAGTAGCCGACCTGCTCGGCGATCTTCGACTGGGTCAGGTCCTCGGCGAAGCGCAGCCGCAGGACCTCGCGTTCGGTGTCGTCGAGGACCTCGGAGCCGGCGTCGATCGCGGCGCGGTCCTCGACCAGCTCGAACCCCGGGTCATCGCCGCCGATCCGCTCCGCCATCGGCGCCTCGTCACCCGGCTCCGCGCCGGCGGTCGGGCGATCGAGCGAGACCATCCGCCGTGCGGCGCCGGCCTCGAACGCCTCGAGCACGTCGACCTCGCCGACGTCGAGCAGCTCCGCGATCTCGCCGACCGTTGGCGATCGCTCGAGCTCGTGGCTGAGCTTGGTGATCGCCCCCTCGACCGCCCTGATGCTCTCCTGGAGGCCACGCGGGACGCGCAGCGTCCAGACCCGGTCGCGGAAGTGGCGGCGCAGCTCGCCGAGGATCGTGGGCCCGGCGAAGGCGGCGAACGGGACGCCGCGCTCGGGGTCGTAACGCTCGAGCGCCGCGACGAGTCCGAGGCTGGCGACCTGGAACAGGTCGTCGCTGGGCTCGATTCCACCGCTGTAGCGCATCGCCAGGCTGCGAGCGAACGGCAAGAAGCGCCGCACGAGCTCCTCACGGGCGTTCTCGTCGCGAGTGCGCGCGTAGTCGACCAACAGCTGCTCCTCGGTCGCGAGCGCGTCCGTGGGCCCGCCGGGCGGTGGCAGGTCTCCTGGTCGTCTCCGCTGGCGATGCTCGCGAGTCATCGTCGAGGCGCAAGATAGTGGCGCCCGGCCGAACGCAGAACGAAGGCCCCAGGTGGGGGGTGACCTGGGGCCCTCGACGTGCCCTCGAGGCGCGGTGTCGCGCGTTCAAGGGCGTATGCGGCCGTTACCCGGGGTTCGGGATGCGAAACACCCGGATAACGGGTGTAAACAACCCGGCGCGGCGGCGAGCCGGCTGTGCCGGCGGGCTATGCTCGGCCGGTGACGACCTGGGAGACGGTCTGCGAGCTCGCCGCGGAGCTGCCCGAGGTCGATCGGAGCACCTGGTACCGAACGCCGGCGCTGAAGGTGCGCGGCAAGGGCTTCGCCAGGTTGCGCGAGGACGGCGCGCTGGTGGTGATGATCGACATCCTCGAGCGTGAGGCGCTGATGCAGGAGGACCCGGCGACTTTCTACGTCACGCCGCACTACCAGGACTACCCGGCGATGCTGGTCAACCTCGAGCGCGTCGACGTCGGGGAGCTCAGGGAGCTGTTGATCGAGTCATGGTGCCGCAAGGCGCCCAAGCAGTTGCTGAGGGCGTACGACGCCGGCGCGGCCGGTTCCACGCCCAGGTAGACATAATCACGGTTCTCGTGCGCTGGGTTCGGGCATCGGCCGCGACGCCTCCCCGAAGGCCCTGAAGGCGAGCGCGGCGACCAGGATCCCGAGCGCCGTGCCCAGGGCGCGCTCGCCGGCGGCGTCGAACGGCGAGGCGCCGAGCGTGTCGGTGAGCAGGACGACGTAGACGGTGATCGCGGTCGTGAACAGCGCGTACTCGATCGCCAGCAGCGCGTATGCGAGCGCGGCGGCGGCGGTCAGCAGCAGCGTGGTCGGGATCGGTGCCTCGCCGAGCGCCTCCGCAAGCGCCGTCGCCAAGAACAGGCCGATGACCGTCCCGACGGCGCGCATTGCGATCCGCTCGCCGGTCTGGTCGGCGTCGGGCTTGAGCACGAACAGGATCGTCAGCGGCACCCAGTAGCCGTGGTCGTCGAAGCCGGCGAGGCGATAGACCGCGACGCCGATCGCCAGCGCGGCCCCGAAGCGCAGCGCGTGGCGCATGGGGGTGCTGCGGATGCTCCACGCGCCGCGGAGCCTGGCCCAGGCCTCCCCCGCCGCCGCGCGGAGCGCGAACGGTTCCCGGCCTCGATCCGAGATCAACGCGGCGACCAGCGCCGTCGCCGCCTGCAGCAGGCCGCCCCCGGCGCCGAACCCCAGCGCGCGCCACGCGTCGCCGGGGTCGAGGAACAGGCCCTGGGCGATCAGGAAGGCGAGCACGCAGGAGAGGCCCGCGATCGCCATCCGCAGCGAGATCGCGACCAGATAGCCCGCGAGCCCCGCGACCACGGCCATCACCGCCACCGCCGTCGCCGCCGTGGCGCTCGAGAGCACCCCGAGCGCCGCCGCGACCCCGACCAGCGGCGCGCACAGCAGCTGCCAGCGCACCCTGACCCGCGCCGGGGCGTCGAAGGCGATGAAGCCGCAGATCAGGGTGGCGGTGCTCAGCGCCCCGGCGGCGGCGTAGTCGCGCTCGAGCTCGACCAGCAGCGCGATCCCGATCGGTAGCGCGACCAGCAGCCCGCGCCGGATCGCCGGCAGCGGCTCGCCGCGCAGGCCCCAAGCGGCCGGCAGGCGCGAGGCGACCCTCGCCGTCAGGCCGCCCCGGAGCGCGGCGCGCCCACCCCGGAGCTAGGGTCGGACCCGCGCCGGCGATCGAGCAGCCGCTTCAACGGGCTCCCGTGCCGCTCGCGCTCGATCGAGCGCAGATAGGGGTCGAAGTCGACCTGGATCGTGTGGCGCTTGGAGGCCACGTAGCGCTTCGCCATCGCGGCGCGGTCACGGGCGATCTCGCGCCGCATGCGGGCGGCGCTCGGCAGCTCGACCTTGCCCTCGAGCACGTCGGCGATCCACTCCGACTGCGCCTCGGCGAGGGGCATGATCGCGCCCAGCGGCTGCAGCAGGCCGACGAAGTAGAGGCCCGGGTGCTCGGGGCTGACGACGCGGCGGTAGAGCGGGATCTCGTTGTCGGGCGCCGAGATCAGCCCGGGGTCGAAGAACGGGAAGGTGATCTTGTAGCCGGTGCACCAGATCACCAGGTCGATCTCCTCCTCCGAGCCGTCGACGAAGCGGACCGTCCGCCCGCCGGCGAACTCGGCGATGTTCGGCTTCACCGCCACGGCGCCGTGGCCGATCCGCGGCAGCAGCTCGGCCGAGAGGGTCGGGTGGGCCTCGAGCAGCTTGTGGTCGGGCTGCGGGAGGCCGTAGTCCGTGGGCTCCCCGGTCGCCGTCTTCAGCGCCTGGAGATACAGCGCCCGGTTGACCGCCAGCGGCAGGCGGCTGACGACCGCGTTGCCGAGCTCGTCGACGGGCTTGCCCTTCAGGTACTTGGGCAGCACCCAGGCGCCGCGGCGCATCGCCAGGAACGTCTTCTCGGCGTCGCGCGAGGCCTCGACCGCGATGTCGGTGGCCGAGTTGCCGATCCCCAGCACCAGCACCCGCTTGTCCTCGAGCACGTCGGGCGTCTTGTAGTCGTGGACGTGGAGCTGTGAGCCCTCGAACTGCCTCCTGGCCCGGGAACGGGGGCTCGGGCCAGCGCGCGTCCCAGTGGTGGCCGTTGGCAACGAACACGGCCGCGTAGACCTCCGAGTCCTGCTCGCCCGAATCTCGCTCGCGCCAGCTCACCCGCCACGCGCGGCCGGCCGGCTCGACCCGGGTCACCTCGGTGCGAAAGCGGATCCGGTCGCGAAAGCCGAAGTGGTCGACGTAGGCGTCGAAGTACTCGGCGATCTGCCAGTGGTTCGGGTAGTCGGGGTAGTCCTCGGGCATCGGGTAGGTGGCGTAGGCCATCATCCGGCGCGAGGTGTTGATGTGCAGCGAGCGGTACGCCGACGACATCCCGTTGTCGTTCATGTAGCGCCAGTTGCCGCCGACCTCCGAGCCGACCTCGAAGCAGTCGAACTCGATCCCGCGGGCGTGCAGCACCTGGCAGGTCGCGATCCCGGACGACCCGGCGCCGATCACGCAGATCTTGTCGCTCGAGGCCGCCATCTCAGTTCTGACTCGGGTCGTCGGGCATCCGCGCGAGGAGCGCGAACTGGCCGCCCTTGCGGGCGAGCACGTCCTGCCACAGGGCCTCGGGATCGTCGCAGAAGAGCTCCCTCGGCAGCGGCGGCTCGACGATCCACGCCTCCTCCGCGAGCTCGCCCTCGAGCTGACCGGAGCCCCAGCCCGAGTAGCCGGCGTAGACGCGGCCCCTGCGGACGAGGTCCGGCAGCTCCGAGTACTCGGTGTGAGCAGCGACGAAGCCGACGTCGGCGGCGACGATCCACGCCGCGGCGTCGGTGTCGTTGAACTCCGCCAGCACGACCAGCGCCTGCGGTTGCACCGGGCCGCCGATGAACACCGGCTCACCGCCGACCACCTCCCCCAGCTCCGGCGCCACGGCCCCGACCTCGACCTCGGACGGGCGGTTGAGGACGACGCCCATCGCCCCCTCCTCCCCGTGCTCGGTGATCAGCACCACCGAGCGGGCGAAGTTCGGGTCGACGAGCGCCGGCGAGGCGATCAGCAGGCGTCCGCGCAGGGACTCCGCGGGATCGCCGGACGGTTCCGATGACCGCTCTGCAGCCATTGGCCGGATTCTGCCCGGTCGCTAATCTCGGAGGCGTCATGGTCAAGGACGTGAGCGAATCCAGCTTCATCGCCGAGGTGGTCGACCGCTCGCGCGAGCTGCCGGTCGTCGTCGACTTCTGGGCCGAGTGGTGCGGGCCGTGCCGCCAGCTCGGCCCGGCGCTCGAGGCCGCGATCGGCAAGCGCGCCGGCAAGGTCGAGCTGGCCAAGGTCGACGTCGACTCGAATCAGAGCCTGGCGGCCAGCTTCGGGGTCCAGGGCATCCCGGCGGTGAAGGCGTTTCGCGACGGCCAGGTGGTCGCCGAGTTCACCGGGGCGATCCCACCCGCCCAGATCGAGGCTTGGCTCGACGCACTCGTGCCCTCGGCGGCCGACGAGCTCGCCGTGAAGGGAGACGAGGCCTCTCTCCGCCGGGCGCTCGAGCTCGAACCCGGCCATCGAGTCGCCGCAGCCGGGCTCGGCAAGCTGCTGCTCGAGCGAGGCGAACCGGACGCGGCCCTGGAGCTGCTCGAGCCGCTGCGGGGAGACTTCCGCGCCGAGGGCCTCGCGGCGCGCGCCCGGCTCTCCCGGCCCAACGGCGACCAGGCGGTCGGCCCGGAGCTGGAGGCGGCCTTCGAGGCCTGGGACGCGGGGGACTTCGCGGCCGCGCTCGAGTCCCTCCAGGAGGCGATCGCCGATGCGACCGACCCCGAGCGCCGCGACCTGATCCGCCAGGCGATGGTCGGCATCTTCGCCGAGCTCGGCGCCGACCACGAGCTCGCGCGCGAGCACCGTCGTCGCCTGGCGGCGGCGCTGAACTGATCCGGGCTCCGCGCCGGTCGAACCCGCATGGACCCAGTCAACGGAGCGGACGTTCCGGTCGCCTTCATCGCCGGCCTGGTCTCGTTCGTCTCCCCGTGCGTGCTGCCGCTCGTCCCCGGCTACCTCTCCGTGATCACCGGCGTCAGCGTCGAGGAGATCGACGACACGGACTGGCGCCGGGTGCTCGTCCCCAGCCTCCTGTTCATCGCCTCGTTCTCCGCCGTCTTCATCCTCCTCGGCCTGACCGCGACCGCGCTCGGCGAGCGCCTGCGGGACAACCAGGACCTGCTCACGGACATCGGCGCGGTGCTGCTGATCGTGATGGGCGTGCTGTTCATCGCAGCCACCTTCGTCGACCGCCTGAACCGCGAATGGCACATCGACGCGCTGCTGTCGCGCGCCGGCAAGGGCGGACCGGTGGTCGCCGGCGCCGCCTTTTCGATCGCCTGGACCCCATGCACGGGCCCGGCGCTGGGCGGGATCCTGACCCTCGCCGGGATCCAGGGTGAGGCGGCTCACGGGGCCTTCCTGCTCGCCGTCTACTCGCTCGGGCTCGCGGTGCCCTTCCTGATCACCGCGCTCGCCTTCTCGCGGGCGACCACCGCCTTCGCGGTGATCAAGCGCCACTATCGCGCGATCGTCGCCGTCGGCGGCGGGATCCTGATCGCGATGGGCGTCCTGATCCTCAGCGGCGGCTTCACCGAGCTGAACGTCTGGGCGCAGGAGCTGACGTCGGACCTGGGGCTCAACCTCTAGCTACACGGGCGGGGTGAGCGGAGGGTCGGAGCCGACGCCGACCTCGACCGGGGTCCCGATCGCCTCGGTGCTCTCGACCTCCTCGCGGTCCTGGCCCTCGCGCGAGCAGACGATCCGGAAGCGCCCGGTGCCGAGCTCGGGGTCGCCGACCAGCGGCAGCCCGCGAATCTGCTCCCAGCCGAGGCGCTCGATCTCGTAGGGGTTCATCCGCACCTCCGCGGCCGGCCACGGACAGCTCGCGTTGTGCTGGTCGATCGCCTTCGAGATCGCCTCCAGGTTCTTCGCCTCCGAGCCCAAGCCCTCCCCCTGTCTCAGTCCTCGTCGTCCGAGCTCGAGTGCTCGTGGTCGGCCTCGCCGTACTCGCCCCCGCGGTAGTCCTCGGGCCGGCCGGCGAGATGGCTCGGGTCGGGCCCGGGTCGCCGTGCGATGCGTGCTCGATCAGCTCCTCCTCGGCGAGCTCGAAGCCCTCGGCCTCGCCCCCGCCCCCCTCGCGGACCGCCCGCTGCTCCTCCTCGTGGCGGTGCTCGCGAGCCAGCTCGCGCTCGTCCATCTCCTCCATCGCGCTCCTTCGGGTTCGATTGGCCCCCGAAGCGCGACTCTAGCGCCCGCCGACCGGCTTTGAGAAGATCACGTGCATGAGCTCCGACCGGCTCTCGCGGCCTCGACTCGTCCTTCCTTCACCTCGAGCGCGGCCCCGCGCACATGCACGTCGCCTCGACCACCCTCTTCGAGGGCCCGACGCCCGAGTACGACGAGCTCGTCGAGCACATCCGACTCCCGCCTCCACCTGGTGCCCCGCTTTCGCCAGAAGCTGCGCATGGTCCCGTTCGGCCAGGGACGTCCGAAGTGGGTCGATGACCCCCAGTTCAACCTCGAGTACCACATCCGTCACACCGCCCTCCCCGAGCCCGGCAGCGAGGAGCAGCTGCGGATCCTGGCTGCCCGCGTCTTCTCTCAGCGCCTCGATCGCTCGAAGCCGCTGTGGGAGATGTGGCTGGTCGACAAGGTCGCCGGCGGACCGGTTCGCGCTGGTCACCAAGAGCCACCACTGCCTCGTCGACGGCGTCTCCGGGGTTGACATAACCACCGTCCTCTTCGACACCGCGGCGGAGCCCGACTCGGTGCCCGAGGCCGAGCCGTGGACCCCGCGGCCGGAGCCGAGCGACGCGCAGATGCTCGGCGAGGCGCTGGTCGAGCGAGCGACCAGCCCGGCCGAGATCGCTGCGCGGCGTCCGTGCCCTCTTCCGCGCCCCGCGCCGCGTCGCGCGAGCCGCCGTCGACGCGGCCGAGGCGGCGGGCGCGTTCGCCCGCGCGGGTCTGGCCGCGCCCGACTCGCCGTTCAACGTCGCGATCGGGCCGTACCGGCGGTTCGCGACCGTGCGCGCCGACCTCGCCGAGCTGAAGCGGATCAAGAACGCCGCCGGCGGCACCGTCAACGACGTCGTCCTCGCCGCCGTCGCGGGCGCCCTCGGCCGCTACCTGCGCGAGCACGGCCACTCCACCCGCGAGCTCGAGCTGCGGGCGATGGTCCCGATCAGCGTCCGCGGCGCGGACGAGCACGGGGCACTCGGCAACCGCGTCTCCTCGTACATGGCGCCGCTGCCGGTCTGGTGCGACGACCCGGCCGAGCGACTGCGGCTGGTCAGCGAGACGATGGGCGACCTGAAGCAGTCCAAGCAGGCGGTCGGCGCCAGCCTGATGACCGAGCTCGCCGACTTCGCCCCGCCGACGATCGCCGGCCAGGCGGCGCGGCTGCAGTCGCGCCAGCGGTTCTTCAACCTCGTGGTCACGAACGTCCCCGGCCCGCAGTTCCCCCTCTACCTGCTCGGGCGCGAGCTCGAGGCGATCTTCCCGATGGTGCCGCTCGCCAAGCGCCAGGCGGTCTGCTTCGGGATCATGAGCTACAACGGCCAGGTCAACTTCGGTCTGATCGGCGACTTCGACGCGCTCACCGACCTCGAGGCGCTCGCCGGCGACCTCGAGGCCTCGCTGGCGGAGCTGGCGGAGCTCGCGCCCGAGGACAAGAAGCGGCGCCGACCCTCGATCCGGCGAGCGTCGCCCGCGCGAGCGACTCGCGCCTGATCCGGCGGCCCAGGGCGGCGCCCATCCGCCCCCCGGCCGCCCACGGTCTGCCAGCCCACGGTCCGGCCAATTGCGGATAAGCTGCCGCCGCAGACGCCGAAGGGGTCCGGCGGGAGTTCTCAGAGAGGTGGCCGCGGAGGTGGCCCCGGGAAGGAATCGAGTTGAAGAAGAATCGAACTGTGGGCGCTGTCGGAGCGCTGGCGGCGCTGGGAGCGCTGAGCATCGTCGGCGCGGGGGCCGGGGCCTCCGCGAGCACGGCGGACAAAGCCGGGGCGACCGTGATCACGATGGAGAGGGACGGCAAGACCCTGTTCTTCGACTACCCGGACACGGTGGCCGCCGGCGACGATCTGAAGATCAAGAACAAGACCAACCCGCGCCAGGTCGGGCCGCATACGTTTTCGCTCGTGCGCGAAAACGACATCCCCACCAAGCCGAAGAAGATCAAGGCCTGCTCCAAGAAGCTGAAGGGGATCTGCGGCGCGATCGTGCTCTGGCACGACGTCGACCTGCAGACGGGCGAGGTCGGCGAGAACCCGGTCGAGGTCGGCAAGCAGGGCTGGGACAGGCAGGGCAGCCTCAAGCGCAAGGGCGACTCCTGGGTCTCCGAGCAGAAGGGCCAGGCCTTCGCCCGGGAGGTGACCGCCCAGCCCGGCAAGGTCCTGCACTTCATCTGCGGCGTCCACGCCGAGATGCAGGGTGAGATCACCGTCACCGAGGGCTAGCAGGACCTCTCGCAGCGTTTCGGCTGAGCACGGCGGGCGCCTCACGCGCCGCGCCGTGCTCGCCGCCGGAGCCGCGGGCGCGCTGGCACTGGTGCTGCCGGTGCGCGTGCGGCCCCGCGCGCTGGGCGCCGCCGCGCAGCGCGCCGCCGCCAAGGCGAAGTTCAAGGCCCCGCTGCGGGTCCCGCCGGTGCTCACCGGCTCGCAGATCGAGATCGAGATGCGGGAGGCCAAGGTCGCCGTGCTCGGCGGCCGCAAGACGAAGATGTGGACCTATGCGGGCAGCTTTCCCGGGCCGACGATCCGCCGGCCGGCGGGGGAGCTCACCGAGGTCAGCTTCGTCCACAACCTGCCCGCGAAGGCGGGTGAGCTCACCGTCCACCTGCACGGCGGGCACAACCGCGCCTCGGAGGACGGCCAACCCGGCGGCCTCACCCGCCGCCAGCCCCGGGCGATGTTCTGCCGGATCTCCGACCGGCTGGCCCCGGGCGAGTCCGGCAACGACCTGCTGATTGCGCCCGGCGGGCGGCGCACCTACACCTACGACCTGATCGAGGACGGACGCCCCGAGCGCGCTGCCTTCCAGTGGTACCACGACCACCGGCTCGAGCGCACGGCTCCCAACGTCTGGCGCGGCCTCGCCGGGATGATGATCATCGACGACGAGCTCGACGCCTCGCTGCCGCTGCCGCGCGGTGACCGCGACCTGCCCCTGATGATCGTCGATCGCAGCTTCACCAAGCGCAACCAGCTCACCGATCCGTTCGCCGCCGGCGCCCACGCGCCCAACGACGGGGTGGTCGGCCGGCTGGCGCTCGTCAACGGCGTCCACCTCCCCTACCACCGAGTCAGCGCCGCCCGATACCGAGTCCGGATCCTCAACGCCGCCAACTTCAGCCTCTACAACCTCGAGCTCTCCAACGGCGACGAGCTGACCCAGATCGCCACTGAGAGCGGGCTGATGCCGCGTCCGGTGGCCCGACGCAAGGCCCTGATCGGCCCCGGCGAGCGGATCGAGGTGGTCCTCGACTTCAGCCGGCTCGCGGGCAAGCGGGTGGTGCTGCAGAGCGCCCGCCGCAAGCGCGGCGGCGGGATCGAGTCCAAGACCCACCGCGGCCCGCTGATCGAGTTCCGCGTCGGGGAGCCGCGCCGACGATACGACCGTGATCCCCGGCGCGTTGCGACCGCTGCCGGATTGGGTGGCCGACGCCCCCCAGGCGCCGCAGCGCAAGTGGGAGCTGACGATCTCGAAGGGCCTGATCGCGACCTGGCTCGTCAACGGCAAGACCTTCGACCCGGCCCGCTCCGACGCCTTCCCGAAGCTGGGCACCACCGAGACCTGGGAGCTTCACAACCGCACCGCCGTCGCCCACCTGATGCACATGCACCACACCGACTGGTACATGCTCCGCCGCAACGGCAAGAGCCCGCCGGCCCACGAGCGATGCCTGAAGGAGACCTTCCTGCTGGACCCCGGCGATCGCGTGGTCGTCGCCGGCCACTTCTCGGACTTCACCGGCAAGTACGCGATCCATTGCCACATGCTCGACCACGAGGACCACGGCCTGATGTCCCAGTTCGAGGTCGTCGCCGGCTGAGCTCCCCGCGCCGGCGGGGGCGCTATACGCCGAGGTCGCGCAGGAACTCGGGCTCGTGGCCCTCGATGAACACGAACAACGGGTGCGGGAGGTCCTTGTTGGTCGCCCGCTCAGCCGGGTCGGGCGCGGTCGTGTCGTCGGCCTCGGCCAGCGGCTCGTCGGCGTCCTGCCAGAAACGCTCCTCCGGGTTCCAGCGTCGCCGCCGCACGTCGGCCTCGATCTCGTCCTCGGCGAGCACGTCGCCGACCACGCGCTCGGCTTCGGCGGCGGCGGTCGCCGTCTGGGCGTAGACGTAGAGCTTCTCGCCGTCGCGGGTGACGATCACCCGGTCGCCGAGGCGCTCAGCGACCTCGTCGTCGAGATCGAGCGAGCGCAGCCGCTCGCTGAGCTTGCCGTGGACCGATTCGTGGATGTCGACCTCGACCCTGTATTCGTCCGCCATCGAGGCGCGAGGCTACCAACCCACCGCGAGGCGAAGCCGAGCCCCGCCGCGGTTGAGGCGGCTGGTCCCGGGCGGAGCCGAGCCCCACTCGTTCTCCTAACCTGCGCCGCCATGGACCAGGTAATCCAGATCGTCGGCGCGCTGCTGATCCTCGCGGGGTTCGCCGGCGCGCAGCTCGGGCGCCTGCGGGTCGATTCGCTCGCCTACCTGCTCCTCAACCTGGTCGGCTCGGCGGTGCTCGCCTACCTGGCCCTCGAGGAACGACAGTGGGGCTTCGTTCTCCTCGAGGCCGTCTGGGCGGCGGTCTCGCTCTGGAGCCTGAGCCGGCTCGCGCGCGGTCTCCCGGTCGCCGGCGCGCACTGAGGCGAAGGCCGCGGTCCGTCCGGGCGAGACCCTATGAAGGGCCTCGATGGCCGCCCAGGCAATGCTGCCCGCCAACGCGCCCGTGTGGCGGCGTCACTTTCACGGCGACGGCTATGGCTACGGCTGGCTGCTGTGCCTGATCCTGCTGGTGCTCGGCTTCCAGATGGCCGCGCCCGAGACCGACGCAGCGCGGATCTTGACCATCTTCCTCCAAGGCTTCACCCTGATCGCCGCGCTGGCGGTCTCCGGCGTGCGCCGGTGGCTCGTCCACCTCGCGGCCGCGGTGACCGCGATCGCCGTGGTCAGCGCCGTGGGGGTCGTGATCGGGTCGGGCGACCTCGATCTCGGCGGCGGGCGCGTGATCGGCCTCCTGCTCATCGCCTTGGCGCCCCCGTCGATCCTCGTCGGGGTCATCCGCCAGGCTCGCCGGGCGGGGATGATCACCGTGCGGACGATGTTCGGGGTGCTCTGCGTGTACCTGCTGATCGGCAGCGCCTTCGCCTACGCGTACGCGATCATCTCCGCAGCCGAGGACGGCGGCTTCTTCGCCGAGATCAGCGGCGGTGATCTGGCCGACTTCCTCTACTTCAGCTTCACGACCATGACCACGACCGGGTTCGGCGACCTGACCGCCGCCCATGACCTGGGCCGGTCGCTGGCGATCAGCGAGGCGCTGATCGGGCAGATCTACCTGGTCACGATCGTCGCGCTGATCGTCGGCAACCTCGGCCGGGCGCGCGTCCCGCGCTGAGCGGCCCGGTGCCCGCGGGCGAGCTGCCCAGTCAGGTGCGCCGACGGCGGCTCGCCGTCGGCGGGGTCGCGCTCGCGGCGCTCGGCGCCGGGGCGATCATCGGCGCCAACGACACCGACGATCCTGCCCCCGGATCGAGCCCCCTCGCCCCATCCACGGCCGAGGTCGCCGGTCGAGCCGCCCGCCTGCCCGGACGAGATCGCCTCCGAGCCGCGCCGCCTCGCCGGGCAGATGCTGATCGTCCGCATGGAGGCGAGCGCGACGGGGGACCTGCGGCGTCTGGTCCGAGCCGGGGAGATCGGCGGCGTGATCCTGTTCCCGCCCGAGGGCGCCGACCCCGGCGCGCTCGGCGACCAGGTGGCGGCGCTGCGGCGGAGCGCCGAGCGGGCGGGCGTCGAGGCGCCCCTGGTGGCGATCGACCAGGAGGGCGGCGAGGTCGAGCGGCTCCCGGCGCTGGCGCCGGATCGCTCACCGGCCGAGATCGCGCTCGCGGGCGAGCGCGCCGCTCGCGCCGAGGGCCACGCGACCGGGCGTGCGCTCGCCGCGCTCGGGATCGACGTCGACCTCGCCCCGGTGCTCGACGTGCCCGCGATCGACGGGCGCGTTCATCGCCTCGCGCGCCTACTCGTCCGATCCGGAGCGCGTCGCGACGCTCGGGACCGCGTTCGGAACCGGGTTGCAGCAGCGCGGGGTCGCAGCGACGGCCAAGCACTTCCCCGGCCTCGGCCTGGCGACCGAGAACACCGACCTGGCGCCGAGCGCGATCGACGCCTCGCGGGCCGAGCTCGAGGCGGGGCTCGAGCCGTTCAGGGCGGCGATCGAGGCCGGCTTCGAGCTCGTGATGATCGCCAACGCGACCTATCCCGCGCTCGACCCCGAGCTCCCAGCGTCGCAATCGCGACGCGTGATCGAGGGGCTGCTGCGCCGGCGGCTTGGCTACCGGGGGGTCGTGATCACCGACGACCTCGGCGCCGGGGCGCTGACCGGCGCGGGCCTCGACGAGGGCGAGGCGGCCGTCGGGGCAGCCCGTGCGGGGGCCGATCTGCTGCTGTTCGCGCTGAGCGACGGCGCCGCGGCCCGTGAAGCGCTGGTGCGCGCGATTCGCAGCGGCGAGCTCGACCGGGACGCGGTGGTCGCCTCCTGCGCCCGTACGACCGCGCTCCGCGCCCGCCTCGCGGGCGAGGCTCGCTAGCCCGAGAGCTTGGCGGTGAACTCGGACCCGGTCCCTGGTGTAGACCCAATCGCCGCCGGCGAACCCATCGACGCGATCGTCGGCGTTGACGAGCACCGCGGTGATCCGCTCGAAGCGCCGCGGCTTCGCGAGCGTGACCGAGTCGCGCCCGCCGCTTGCCGAGAAAGCGCAGCCTCCGGGTCACATCGCCCGCTGAGCGCATCCCCGTCGCGGGCCACCAGCGCCAGGCCCGCGCGCACGCCCCGATCGACCTCGACGCTGAGCTTGAGCTTGCCGCCGCCGGGACCTCACGGTCAACAGGCGATAGGCGGTGTGGTCGAGCTTGAACCGCTGCTTGCCGCCCTTCGCCAACGAGCCCTTGCGGCTGACGTCCGGGATACGCGGGCGTGGTCCGGGAAGCCGCCGAACCCGCTGCGCCATTCGGCCGTCGCGGCCGCGAAGGCGGCGAACTCGCGGCTGAAGCTCTTGCCCCCGTCTCGCTCGATCGAGCGGTCGTAGGCGGACGAGCGCGAAGTCGGCGGGTTTGGCGACGTCGGAGAGCTCCCAGGCTCGGCGGACGGCGTCCGGCGCCGTAGCCGCCGCCGCCGCCGTCGAGCCAGTGGTTCCAGACGGCGGCGCCGTAGATCCGCAAGGACTTGGTGACATCCGGGGGGAAGGTCGCCGTAATCGGCTCGCCTGGGAACCTGGCGAAGTACGGCAGGTAGCCGACGTAGTCGTCGGCGTCGGGGTACACCTTCTCCTCCGCCCAGGTCGCGGTCGACTCCTTCATCCAGAGGTCCTGGAAGATGTCGTAGTCGGCCTGCAGCAGGTGGTTGAACTCGTGGGCGAAGGTGACGCTGGCGCGGGATCGCCGGGTCGTCGTAGCCGTACTCGGAGCGCGCGTAGTCATCGTCGAGGACCATGTAGCCGTACTGGCTGCGCGCCCGGCCCTGGCCCGGGTCGACGCTCTGGTAGCCGAACAGTCCCCTGTTGCCGAGCTGCTTCAGGTAGATGTCGGAGTGGGTGCCCGGGTTGGCGCCGCAACCCGTGAGATCGCGCTTCGGCGGCTCCCACCCAGCGGCCCGGGCGCCGACCTCGACGCCGTAGGAGTACTCCGCGATCTGCAAGCAGCAACTCGACGTAGTCGGGGACGCCATCGGCGTCGGCGTCGTCGAGGATCGGTGCGTCGCCGAAGCTCGCCGAGTTGACCCAGAAGACGCAGAAGTGCTCGCTCTCGGCGCTGGCGATCGGGGCGGCCGCCGGGTAGCCGTCGCGCACCGGGTCGCCGGCGCCGTCGGTCGGCCGCGCGAGCAGGGCCGTCGCCTGCCGGCGCTCGCCCTGATCGAGCTCCGGGTAGGCGGCCGCCAGGTCGTGCAGGGCGAGCGTCGCGTCGAGCGCCGGCTCGGCGCCCGCCGGCGCCTGCGCCGGGGCCACCGTCGCCGTCGCGGTCTCGAGGATCTCGGTGGCGTCGGCTGCAGACAGCCCGGTCGAGGGCGCCTGGGCAGCGGCCGGGGCGGCATGCGCGAGCACCGCGATCGCGGCTACGAGCGCGCCCGCTCGCAGCCGGCTGATCGTCGCTTGGGTCAAGGGCTGGAACATACTGTGCGGATGAACGAACCCCCGCCGAGGACTGATCGTTGCGCTGGCGCAGATCAACCCGACCGTCGGCGACCTCGCCGGCAACTCGGCGCTGATCGCCGAGTGGATCCGCGCCGCGCGCGAGGCGGGCGCGGGCCTGGTCGTGACGCCCGGAGCTCTGCCTGCCCGGCTACCCGGCCGAGGACCTGTACCTCAAGCGGCACTTCGCCGAGGCGCAACGCCCGCGCGATCGCCGAGCTGGCGGGCCGGGTCCAGGGGATCACCGCGCTGGTCGGCTTCGCCGAGCCGCGCACGGGGCGGCCGAGGACGAGCGCCGGCGCGACGGGCCCGCGCGCCGTGCGGTCCACAACTCGCTCGCGGTCCTGCGCGACGGCGAGGCTCGAGGCCGTCTACCGCAAGAACCGCCTGCCCAACTACGGGGTCTTCGACGAGGTCCGCTACTTCGAGCCGGGCGTCGGAGCCGGTCGACGATCGAGGTCGACGGCGTGCGCGTCGGGCTGACGATCTGCGAGGACCTGTGGGAGCCGGGGCCGCCCGCCTCGCTCGAGGCCGAGCACGGGCGCCCAGCTGATCGTCAACCCGTCCGGCTCGCCGTACCTGCGCGGCAAGGGCGCCGACCGCGAGCGGATGTTCGGCGAGCGAGCCCGCGCCTACGGCGTCCCGATCGCCTTCTGCAACCTGGTCGGCGGCCAGGACGAGCTGGTCTTCGACGGCCACAGCTTCGTCGTCGACGCCGGCGGGGAGGTCGTCGCCCGGGCGCGACAGTTCGAGCAGGACCTGCTGGTCTGGGAGCTCGGCGGCGAGGGCCCGGCGCGGATCGAGGAGCCGCTCGCCGACCTCGACGAGGTCTACGCGGCGCTGGTGCTCGGCGTGCGCGACTACACGCGCAAGAACGGCTTCGAGCGCGTCCTCGTCGGCCTCTCCGGCGGGATCGACTCGGCGCTGGTCGCGATGGTCGCGGCCGACGCCCTCGGGCGCCGGACCGGCTCACCTGCGTGGTCATGCCCTCCCCCCACTCCAGCGCCGCGACCCAGGCCGACGCGCGCGCGATCGCGACCAACCTCGGCGCCGAGCTGATCGAGATCCCGATCGAGGCCGCGATGGACGCCTACGGCGCCCTCCTCGGCGAGCACTGGTCGGGCGCCGGGCTGGCGGCCGAGAACATCCAGGCCCGGATCCGCGGCAACCTGCTGATGGCGCTCTCCAACGATCGCGGCTGGCTGGTGCTGACCACCGGCAACAAGAGCGAGATGTCGGTCGGCTACGCGACCCTGTACGGCGACATGGCGGGCGGGTTCGCGGTGATCAAGGACGTGCCGAAGCTCGCTCGTCTACGAGCTGGTCGCCCGCCGCAACGCTCGCGCCGGCGCGCGAGCTGGTCCCGCGCTCGGTGATCGAGCGCGCGCCGTCGGCCGAGCTGCGCGCCGACCAGCTCGACGAGGACTCGCTGCCGCCGTACGAGCTGCTCGACCGGGTGCTCGAGGGCTACGTCGAGCGCGACCGCTCGCGCGAGGAGCTGATCGCCGAGGGGCTGCCCGCCGAGGTCGTCGACGAGGTGATCGGGATGGTCGACCGCGCCGAGTACAAGCGCCGCCAGGCGCCGCCGGGGATCCGGATCACGTCGAAGGCATTCGGCCGCGACCGCCGGCTGCCGATCACCAACCGCTTCGGGGGCTAGGCTTCGGCGCCTCAGGGGGCCGGGAGCGGACGGCGACCGTCATCCGGACGAGGCAGCAGAGGCGGCCGTCGTCGTCGGTGATCTCGGTGTCCCAGACCCAGCTCGTGCGGCCGCGGTGGCGCGGGCGCGCCTCGGCGTGCACCGTGCCGGAGCTGATCGGCCGCAGGAACGTCGCCTGGTTGGACTGCCCGAGCGCCAGCATGCCCTCGTCCTTGACCGCCTCGTACGGTGGCCAGCGAGCAGAGCGTCTCGGCGAGGGCGGCGAAGGTCCCGCCGTGGACGATCCCGAACGGCTGGCAGACGCCCGGGGTGACCGCGAGCCGCGCCCGGGCCGGTCGGGGCCGGGATCGAGGATCTCGATCCCGAGCAGCTCCGCGAGGTGAGCTCGGCTCGGCCATCGGCGCAGCCTATCCGCCGACCGGCCGCGCCACCGGCGTGGCCGGCGCGGCGGCAACCCGTAGGCTTGCGCGCCCGATGGCGATCATCAGCCGACCAGCAGGCGACCCTGCAGCTGCTGCTCGAGCGCGGCCAGAGCTACGGCGACCTCGCCACGCTGCTCGGCCAGGACGAGGACGAGGTGCGCGCCCGGGCGCGGGGCGCGCTGACCGAGCTCGGCGGCGCCGACCCGGACCGCAGCGTCGGGCTCACCGACTACCTGCTCGGCCAGGCCGACCCGATCGGCCGCGCCGACGTCTCGCGCCACCTGCGCGAGGACCCGGCCGACCACCAGCTGGCCACCGAGCTCGCGGAGCGCTGCGGGCGATGTTCCCGGCCGCCGAGCTGCCGCGGCTCCCGGGCGAGCCACGGTCGGGCGGGCGCCGGCGCCGGAGCAGCCGCCGGCAGCCGCCGGGCGCGGCGGCCCCGGCGCGAGCATCGCTCGCTGCGCGGGCCTCTCCGAGTCGCAGACGCGGCTGATCGCGATCGCCGGCGCCGCCGGCGTGCTGTTGCTCGTGGTCGTGCTCGCGATCGCCGGCGTCTTCGGCGGCGGCGACGACGAGACCACGGCGGCGACCACCGACCGGCGCGACCGCGCGCCGCCGACGAGCAGGTCCAGCGGTGCCTGCTGCGCAGCGTCGGCGGCGGCGACGCCAGGGGCGAGGCGTCTTCGGCCTCGCGACCGGCGATCAGCCGTTCGTCGACGTCGACGATCGACGGCCTCGACCCGGCGCCCGGCGGACCGAGACCTACGTCGATCTGGCTGATGCTGACCGAGACCGAGGGCTATCCGCTCTCGCCGATCACGGTCTCCGAGAACGGCAGCCTCGAGGACCGCTTCTCGATCCCGCCGGCGGTGCTCCGCTCGTCGCGCGGGTGCGGTTCGTCGACGTCTCGATCGCGCCGGTGACGACGATCCGCGAGCTCGTCCGCGACGCCGACCAGGAGAGCGCCCTGGTGCTCGAGGAACCCGGCGAGGTCGTCCTTCGCGGCGAGGTCCCGACGGCGGCCGCGCAGCGGGGACGGCTCCGGGGCGGGCGGCTCGAGCGGCAACTAGCTCGGGCAGCAGCTTGCCCGGGTTCATGATCCCGGCCGGGTCGAGGCGCTGCTTCAGCGCTCGCAGCGCCTCGAGGCCGGTCTCCCCCACCTCGGCGGCCATGTAGGGCGCGTGGTCGCGGCCGACCGCGTGGTGGTGGGTGATCGTCCCGCCCGCGGCGACGATCGCCTCGCAGGCGGCGGCCTTCACCGCCCGCCACTGCTCGATCTCCTCGCCCGGGCGAGCCCGGGCGACGAAGGTGAAGTACAGCGAGGCGCCGTCGCGGTAGGCGTGCGAGAGGTGGCACATGACGATCCCCGGCGTGCCCTGGTCGCGCAGCGCGCGCTCGAGCGCCCCGCCGACCGCCGCGGTAGAGGTCGTCGAGGCGCGGACCAGGTGTGCGAGGTCTCCAGCGTCTCGATCAGGTAGCCGCGGTCGATCAGCTCGTCGCGCAGGTAGGGCCCGTGGTAGCGGCCGCGGTCCCAGGCGCGGCCGGGCGCCTGGCCCGAGCGACACCGCGCCGCCCCGGCGCAGCAGCCGCGCCGCCAGCGCGCGCCGGCGCTCGACCGACTCCCGCTCGCCCTCCCAGCCGCAGATCACCAGGCAGCCGCGATCGCGGCGGCGCAGGCGCAGGTAGGCGCCGAGCAGCGCCCGCTTCGCGCCCCCGTCGCCCGCGAGCGCCGAGCGTGACCCGGGTCTCGGCCTCGTCGGAGAGCCGGGTGACGTCGGCGAGCGCGTCGGCCTGCGCGAGCGAGCGCACCAGCTCGCGCCCGGAGGCGAAGTCGGGCGACGATCCAGGCCTCGTAGCGGCGCACGGCGGGCGCCGGGCGGACGCGCACGGTGACCTCGGTGATCGCCCCGAGCACGCCCTCGGAGCCGAGCGCGAGCTCGCGCAGGGCCGGCCCGGCGGCCGTGTGCGGGGTCGCCAGGGTGCGCAGCTCGCCGGCCGGGGTGACCATCGCCAGCGAGGTGACGAGCTCGTCGAAGCGCCCGTAGCCGGCCGACGCCTGGCCGGCGGAGCGGGTCGCGGCGAAGCCGCCGACCGTCGCGTACTCGAACGACTGCGGGAAGTGGCCGATCGTGAACCCCCGGGCGCGGACCGCGTCCTCGGCCTCGGGGCCGCGCAGGCCCGGCCCGAGGGTCGCGGTCATCGACACCGGGTCGATCTCGACCGCGCGCATCCGGCGCAGGTCGATCGCGATCACCCGCTCGTGCGCGCCGGCGATCGGCTCGACCCCGCCGACGACGCTGGTGCCGCCGCCGAACGGGACCACGGCGACTCCCTCGCGCGCGCACACCTCGAGCAGGGCGGCGACCTGCTCGGCGGAGCCGGGCATGACCACGGCGTCGGGGGCCGGTCCGAGCGCCCCGGAGCGCAGCCGCACGAGGTCGGGGTAGCCCTTGCCGGCCGCGCGGCGGATCCGGTGCTCGTGCGCGGTGAGCACGCTCGCCTCGTTGACCGCGTCGGCGATCGCGGTGGGAAGCTCACGCGCCTGGGCGACCGCGACCTGATCGAGCTCGACCGCGGGCGACGCGACCCCCTCCCCGAGCTCGGAGCGCAGCATCGCGAGCCCGCTCGCCGAAGCGGCGTGCCACCCGCGCGATCGCCCCAGCCCCACCACCTCCCCGCCGGTGCGGTCATCCGACCAGCGACCCGCTCGATCGCCGACAGGGCCTCGTCCAGGCGGGAGCGGGCCGCGCCGCGCATCATCGTCGCGCCCAGCCTCGAGATGCCCCGCAACGATTCCTCGCTGGTCAGGGTGACCGCGGTCCCGCCCTCCTCGGCGCTGAGCCCGATCTCCAGCCGGGCCGCCCGCAGCACGCGCTCGAACGGGGTGCCCGGGATCTGCTGCTCCCACTCATAGCGCCGATTGGCGGTCGCGGCGGTGCAGCGGTAGTCGGCGCGGACCGAGGTCCCGCGCTCGGTCTCCAGCACCGATGTCCAATGGGCGCGCTCCCCATCGGGGCCGCGAACATCCTCGACGCGCACCGTCCGCGGCCACCAGCGCGGGAGGTTGTGCGGGTCCGAGACGAGGTCCCAGACCCGGCCTTGATCCGCTGCGATCACCCGGCTTCGCGACACGCGCGGCATTGGGATCTACTCAGCGGCAGACTTGAGGCGGCGCAGGTCGCGGACCAAGAGCAGGTGCTTGAGGTGGCCGCAGACGGCGGCGAGACTCTCGAGGTTCTCGACCGCCTCCCTGCGGCGAGCCTGGCTGCGCGAGCGCAGCTGAGCGCTGAGCAGCTGCTCGAGCAGCGCCGCCTCGCGATCGGCGGAGGTCTTGAACACCCGAAGGTTGCGCCCGCCGACGCCGAACTTCGACAGCTCCGCGGCCGCGCGGACGATCTCCAGGTCGGTCTCGTCGTAGGCCTCGCGGCCGTCGCGGCGCTTGGCCGCGACGATCCCGAACTCCTGCAGCTCACGCAGGAACTGGTCCCCCACGCCGGCCTCGGCGAGCAGGTCCTCGCGCGAGAAGGTGGTCACCGTCTCGCCGACCGAGGCGGCGCGGCGCTTCTGGCTCTCGTCGCTCGGGCGCCGCCCGGTGAAGTCACCGGTCGCCAGCTCCTGGCGGATCACCCGCAGGGGCAGGAACTCGTCGCGCTGCATCCGCAGGATCGCGCGCAGGCGCTCCACGTCGGCCTGGCTGTAGAGGCGATAGCCGCCGGCGGTGCGCCGCGGCGCCAGCAGCTTCTGGTCCTCGAGATAGCGGATCTTGGAGATCGAGATGTCGTCGAACTCCTGGCCGAGGATCTTCGCCACCGCGCCGATCGTCAGCGCCTTGCGGGGCCGCGAGTCACCGCTCTCGCGCGCCGCCGACCCCTGCGGCCCGGCCGACGTCTTGCTCGCGATCACGGCCATCGGCGGTCTCTCACTTCTCCAGGTAGCTGAGCTTGTACTTGCCGATCTGGATCTCGTCGCCGTCATCGAGACGATGCGACTCGATCCGACGGCGGTTGACGTACGTGCCGTTCAGCGAGCCGAGGTCATCGATGTAGTAGCCGTCCTGGCGGTGCACCAGCAGAGCGTGGTTTCGAGACACGGTCACGTCGTCGAGGAACACCGCCGCGTCCGGCGTCCGCCCGATCGACATCCGCTCCTGGTCGACGGTGAAGCTCTCCCCCGCTCTGCCGCCGCCTGAGCGAATCACCAGCGCCGCCCCCGACTTGTCTACCTCCTCGTCGATGTCCACCGGCGTGTACTCGCCGGTCTCGTCGACCTTGTAGGTCATCGTCGTCGGCTCGTCGGCGCCGTCGGGCCGACCGAGGAAGGCACCGCACTTCTGGCAGTAGTTGGCGCCCTCGGGGTTGACGAAGCCGCACTCCGGGCAGTGGACCGCCATCCGCTAGCTCTCTCCCCCGGCCCGTGGCATCAGACCTCGTCCCCGGGCGCAGGGACCTTGCCGAGCAGGATGTCGGTGAGCTGCTGGACGTCGGCGCCGCTGAGTGCGGCATCGCCCTCCTCGCGGTGTGTCTTGAGCCGGTTGACCAGCTCGGCGCGCAGGATGTCGATCTTGCCGTGCAGGACCCGGCGGCGGTAGGAGACCTCTCGCTCCTCGTCGGTGAGTTCGGAAATCAGGTCCTTGAGCTCCTGGTCGCTCATCGACCCCATGTCGGGAAAGGTGTCTTCGTAGTCGGTGCTCATCTCGTCCTGGAAGGTCGCGGGGCCATCCGGCGTCTGCCGGCTGCGGCGATTATAGGGCCGATCCGCAAACTTCAAGTTGAGCTTGACGGTTGCACGCGGGCGTGCGGCCTGCCGAGCGCGACGCGGACGTAGACGACGGTGGCCAGCACCGACATCGCGACCCCGGCGACGAACCCGGCGCGGATGATCCACCAGTCGACGACCATGCTCCAGAAGATTCCCCCGAACACCAAGAAGACCCCGATCCTGCCGATCCAGTTGACCTCGATGTCGACTCCCCGCCGGAGCGCGATCTGCGCGAGCGCGAGGGTGATCACCTCGCGCGCGGCGAGGACCGCGAGCGCCGGCCGCGGCAGCAGCTCGAAGTGCCAGCAGACGGCGGCGCCGGCGAGCACCGCGAGCCGGTCGACGACGGGGTCGAGCAGCGCGCCCATGCGCGAGTACTGGCCGGTTGCGCGGGCGAGGAACCCGTCGAGGTAGTCGCCGGCCGTGATCGCGAGGTAGAGCAGCGCGGGCGCGGTCGCGCGGCCGTCGCCGGTGTCGAAGGCGAGCACACAGAAGACGGGAATCGCCGCCAGCCGCAGGTAGCCGACCAGGTTCGGGATCGTCCACGGGTGCAGCGGAGCCCCGCGCCGGGTCTGCGACGGCAGCGGCCCGGAGCGGTCGATCCCGAACAGGCGCCGCTTGGTGCCCACCTCAGCTTCACCCGAGCGCGTCGAGGATCTCGCCGGCGCGCCGGGCCGCGTCGTCGACCGCGAGACGGTGATCGGCGCCCGAGCGGCGTTCGCGCGCCTCGACCTCGCCCTCGGCGAGGGCCCGCTTGCCGACGACGATCCGCAGCGGGCAGCCGAGCAGCTCGGCGTCGGTGAGCTTCTCGCCCGGCCCGGCCTCGCGGTCGTCGTACAGCGGCTCCAGGTCGGCGTCCACGAGCTGCTCGTAGAGCCTCTCCGCGGCCTCGACCGTGTCCTCGCCCGCCTTGCCCAGGGCCACCAGGTGAACCTGCCAGGGCGCCTGCGCGCGCGGCCAGACGATCCCCTGCTCGTCCGCGCCCTGCTCGATCGCGGCGGCGACGATCCGCGCCGGACCGATCCCGTAGCTGCCCATCGAGATCGGCCGCTCGGCCCCGTCCGGGTCGAGGTAGGTGGCGTTGAGCGGCTCCGAGTAGCGGGTCCCGAGCTTGAAGATGTTGCCGACCTCGATCGCGGTCTCGATCTCGATCGGATCGCCGCCCGGCGACAGGTCCCCGGCCTCTACCGAGCGAAAGTCGAGCTCGGTGAAGTCGAAGTCGCGGCCGGGCTCGACCCCGATCAGGTGGGCGTCCGGGCGGTTCGCGCCGGCGAAGAACCCGCTGCCCTGGATCGCGGCGTCCTTGACCACCTCCACCTCGGCCCCGACCGGACCGATGAACCCCGGTGGGCCGAGCCCGGATTCGATCTCCTCGGCAGTCGCCTGGCGAAAGTCGGTCCCGAGGGCGTTGCGAAGCTTGACCTCGTTCAGGCGATGGTCGCCGCGCACCAGCGCGACCACCATCCCCCGACCCTCGACGATCACCGGGATCGCCTTCAGGGCGGCGGCCGGAGCGACCCCGAGCGCGGTGGAGACCTCGTCGACCGTGGTCAGGCCCGGCGTGGGCACCTCGCGCGGCTGGTCGAGCGCCGGGGGCAGCTCGACGGGCGCCGCCTGCGCCGAGGCGACCTCGACGTTGGCGGCGTATCCGGGCGCCAGCGCGACCTCGTTCTCACCGGCCTCGCACGGCGCCATGTACTCGTGGGCGCCCGAGCCGCCCATCATCCCGACGTCGGACTCGACCTCGTACCAGCGCAGCTCGCAGCGGTCGAGGATCCGCGCGTAGGCACGCCGATGGAGCTCATAGCTCCGATCGAGGCCCTCGGGGTCGCGGTCGAACGAGTACGAGTCCTTCATCGTGAACTCGCGGGTGCGGAGGACCCCGGCCCGCGGGCGCGGCTCATCTCGCTCCTTGACCTGCAGGTGGTAGAGGATCTTCGGCAGCTCGCGATACGAGCGGATCTCGCGGGCGACGTGGAAGGTCAGCGCCTCCTCGTGGGTCATCGCGAGCACGTGCTCGGAGCCCTTTCGGTCCGAGAGCTTGAACAGCTCGTCGATCTCGTAGCGCCCGGTCCGGCGCCAGGGCTCGGCCGGCTGCAGCACCGGCATCAGCATCTCCTGGCCGCCGATCGCGTCGATCTCGGAGCGGATGATCGCCTCGACCCGCTTGATCACCCGGTAGCCGGCGGGCAGCCAGGTCCACAGCCCGGCGCCGAGCTGGCGCACGAGCCCGGCGCGCACCATCAGCCGGTGCGAGACCGATTCGGCGTCGGCCGGGTCCTCGCGCAGGGTCGGCAGGAAGTAGGTGGAGAGACGGGTCACGCGGCGGCCAGCGTACCGAGGGGGCCCCACCCGAGAACTCGAGCGCGCTCGCCGGCACGCTCAGGATCGGGCGGATCCACGGGCGGGGTCGAAGATCAGCCGCCGGTAGACGAAGAACTTGCCGACGAACGAGATGCAGAGTGCGGCACCGGTCGCGACCAGGTAGTCGATGCCCACACCGAGGTGCAGGGAGAGGAAAATCCCGTACTCGAGCACCCGGAAGGTGATCGAGGTGAACGCGGTTTCGAGCGCCTGGCGCCCGACCCCCACCCGTTGCCCGGGAAAGACCCAGCGGCGCAGCAGGGTGAAGTTGGCGGCGAAGGCGAGCGCCAGCGCCGGGATCGGCGCCACCGACTGGCTCAGGCCGACGGGCTCGTGGAAGAGCGCGGTCGCGGCTACCACGAAGGCAAACGAGAACGCCGACGCGACGGCGTAGCGCCACAGCTCGCGGGCGGATCTGCTCACCGGCGGCGGTGCACGAGGCGCCCCGATCGGCCGCCGGCCCTGGAACCATGCTTACGCCGATGTCGGAGGGCGGCGCCGCTCACGCGGCCGAGGGGCGGTCGGCGCCGGGCCCCAGCACATCCTCGCGGCTGTAGTGGCCCGCGACGTCGAACCAGCGCTTGGCCGCCAGCCCGTGCGCGAGGTCGCAGTCGGCGGTGAGCACGCCCTCGGCACCGTACAGCGGCCCGGCGATCACCTCGCCGGTCGCGGCCTCGACGATCGCCGCACCGCCGCGGCCGAAGGCGTCCCTTCCCTCCGGGAGCGGAACCGGGAAATCGGCGGGGAACGCCGCTGCCGGGATGAACTGCGGCACCGAGATGACGTAGGCGCCGGACTCGATCGCGATGTGGCGCATGCTCGCGACCCAGCCGTCGCTGTCGTCGGCGGTCGGCGCGACCCAGATCTGCGGCCCCTGCCTGTAGACCGCGTAACGCGCGAGCGGCATCCGGTTCTCCCAGCAGATCAGCCCGCCGACCCGGCCCGCCGAGGTCTCGACCACCTCGAGGTCGTCGCCGGCGCCGATTCCGTGAAAGAGGCGTTCGTGGTGGGTCGGCATCAGCTTGCGGTGGCGTGACGCGAGCCCCTCGGGACCGAGCACTAGCAGGCTGTTGTAGAGGGTGCCCGGGCGCTCGCTCTCTCGCTCGTTGACCCCGATCGCGACCCATACCTCGTGCTCCGCGCAGGTGGCGACCAGCCGGTCGACGCCGGGGCCCGGTACGTCCACCGAGCTCTCCCAGAGGCGCCGCCAGAGCTCGTCCCAGCCGCCGAACGCCGATGCGTCGCGAGCCCACGCGTTCGACGGGTACACCGCCACGAAGCACTCCGGCAGGACGACGAGCCGCGCTCCCTCAGCCGCAGCCTCGGCGATCAGGCCGCAGGCCTTCTCGATGCTCGCCTCGGCGTCGAGGATCACCGGCGTCGCCTGGACGGCCGCGACCCGGACGGTCTCGAGCGTCGCCACGGCCCTCCTACGCGCGGGTGAAACGCCGCCCGGCTGTCGGCGAGGCGTCCTCGTCGAGGACGGGCTTCCTGACCGGCTTCAGGAAGGGCTCAGCGGTCACGTCGTTGCCCTCGGCGCGTGCCTTTTCGGCCTCCAGCTTCGCGATCCGCTCAGGGGTGAGCTCGCCGGCGTTCTCCTCCTCGATGCGAGCCAGCCACTCGGCCCCCTCGGCCGCCTTCGACTCATCCACCGCGACCGAGCCGCGGTCGAGCGACGCGTCGATCTCGCGGAAGAGCGCGTCGACGAGCTGGTCCTGGGGGACCTTCTTCAGCGGCTTGCCGTGGGCGAAGATCAGGCCCTCGTTCTTGGCGCCGGTGATGCCGAAGTCCGCGTGCGAGGCCTCGCCGATGCCGTTGACGGCACAGCCGAGCACCGCGACCTCGATCGGCTCCGAGTATGCCTCGAGCCGTGCCTCGATCTCGGCGACGACCGAGTCCATGTCGAACTGCAGCCGACCGCAGGTCGGGCAGGCGATCAACACCGGGCCGCGCTCGCGCAGCTGCAGCGCCTTGAGGATCTCCCAGGCGACCTTGACCTCCTCCTCGGCGTGGAAGGTCGAGAGGCTGATCCGGATCGTGTCGCCGACGCCGTCGGCGAGCAGTGTTCCGAGGCCGACCGCGGACTTCAGCGAGCCGGACCACTTGGTGCCCGCCTCGGTGATCCCGAGGTGGATCGGATACGGGATCCGCTGCGCCAGCAACCGGTTGGCCGCGATCGTGTTGGGGACGTTGGTCGACTTGATCGAGACCTTGAAGTCCTCGAACTCGAGCGACTCCATCATCTCGACGAACTCCACGGCCGCGCCGACCAGCGCCTCGACGGGGTCGGAGCGCTCGAGCTCATGCAGATGCTTGGGCAGCGATCCAGAGTTGACCCCGATTCGCATCGGGACTCCGGCCTCAGTCGCGCGCGCGGCCACCTCGGCGACCTTCTCGCGCCCGCCGATGTTGCCTGGGTTCAGCCTGATGCAGTGCGCGCCGGCGTCGATCGCCTTCAGGGCCAGGGTGTGGTTGAAATGGATGTCGGCGATCACCGGGATCGGGGATCGCTTGACGATCGCCTTCAGCGCCACCGCGTCCTCGTCGCGCGGAACCGCGACCCGGACCAGGTCGGCGCCGGCGTCGGCGACCTTCTCGATCTGGTCCATCGTCGCCTCGAGGTTGGCGGTCTCCGTCTTGGTCATCGTCTGGACGACGACGGGGGCACCGCCGCCGATCGGCACCCCGCCGACGAAGATCTGGCGCTTGGAGGCCACGCGGACATTGTGACAGCGAGGCGTCGCGAAACCCCGCTTGTCTGTGCGGTTTGCAGGCGCCCGGACGGCACCGAGGCCGTTTCAGTGCCGGTTGCTGCCCATTCAAGCGCCCGATCGAGCGCTTCCGCCGTCGTGCGATACGAACAGATGTTCGATAGGGTCCGGGAGTGCCCCGTTGCGATTTCTGTGGCTCTCGCTTGGTCAGGTGGGTCTATCCAACCGCCGGGGGCGACCGCCGGACTTGCGAGAAGTGCCATGCAGCGATTCAGCGCGACGACCGCAAGGCGCTTCTCGAGCGGGTCACGCTGACGCCGATCCCCGCGACCCTCTCCGACCGCGACGCTCCCCGGTTTCTCGATCACGCTCGGCGGTTGCATGAGGAGTTCTGGGAGTCCAGGTCGGGTCCGCCGCAGCCCGCCTGATCCGGCTCCGCTTGTGATCCCGGCAGCTCGCGCGATACTGCGCGGGCGATGTCGCAGGAGAACGTGGAGGTCGCAGTTCGGTATTTCGAAGCCACCGACCTTGCTGAAGCGATTGGTGCTCTCGCCGAGGACGTGACGTTCGTTTTTCACGGCAAGATGCGCAGTTTCGCCGGAGCCGAGACTGTCTCGGGAAGGAAGGCGGCCATCGATTGGCTCACGGACTGGTTCAGCCGATTCGACCCGGACTATCGGATGGAGATCGAAGAATCCCGCGACTGGGGCGATCGTGTCCTGGTGGTGACTGACCACCGGGCAAGCGGTCGGGCCAGCGGGATACCAATCTCCATGCAGACGGGAGAGGTCCTGACCATGCGCGACGGCAAGATCATCCGACAAGACTTCTTCGCCAGTCGTGACGAAGCCCTCGAAGCCGCCGGGCTTCAGGAGTAGGCGATGTCGCAGGAGAACGATGAGCTTGTCCGTCAGGTCTACGCCTTGCTCAGTTCCGGCGATGTCGATCAGGCGCTCGGGTACACCGATCCAGACGTGGTCATGGACTGGTCTGACGCGGTAGGCCCGACCAAGGGCGTCTACCGGGGCCACGCGGAAGCTCGAGCGTTCTGGTCGGCATTCGTTGAAGCCTGGGACGAGGTCGGATGGGTCGTCGAGGGGACGGTCGCCATCGATCCAGAGCGGGTAATCGCGGTGGTCACCGTGCGAGGCCGCGGGCGAGGCAGTGGAGCAGCGGTCGCGGCAACGGGAGCCTCGATCTGGACGATCGCCGATGGCAAGCTCCAGAGCGCCAAGCTCTACCAGTCCAAGGCCGAACCCCTGGAAGCTGCCGGACTGGAGTAGGCGATGTCGCAGGAGAACGTGGAGACCGTCCAACGCGCCGTTGAGGCGTGGAATGCCGATGATCCGGAAGCCTTTTTGGCCGAGCTCGATGTCGACGTCGAATGGCACCCTGCGATCGAGCCGGGCCTTGAGGTAAGGGCAACTACCTACCGAGGTCATGACGACGCGCAAAAGATTTGGGGGGAGAACCGCGGCGGGGCGTGGGAGCGCCTCACCAATCGGCCTCAGGAGTTCCGCGACTTCGGCGAGTCGGTCCTCGCGCTCGGTCATTTGGAGTTGACCGCCCGGACGACCGGCATCGAGTTCAGCCAGGAAGTCGGAGAAGTCTTTGACCTTCGAGCGGGGAAGATCGTTCGCATCCGCGACTTTTTGACTCATGCGGAGGCCCTCGAAGCCGCCGGGCTGTCGGAGTAGCTCAGCGGTCGCGTACACCGGCAGCTCAGAGCCCTGGGCTGTGGGGCGTGACCCGATCGTGCACTGCGGCTTCGTGCGGTCGAAGGGCCGTCGGATCATCCGACCGTCCCGTTTTCCGGAGTCGGCCGTGATTCCGCCCGCCGGTGGGTAGTTGTTCAGATGCACGGAGCTTGGCCGCACGGACGGGTTGGCCAATCGACAGTCGCCTGGAGGGATCACGGATGACGGATGAGGACGGGGGCGCGAGCGTCGCGAGACGTGGAGACCACGGCCGGCGGCGTCACTGATGGGATTCCGCATGTGCGGGTCCGCGTGCCGAGGCCTGCGGATGGTCTCCGCCCGGATGATGACGCTGGTCGGGGCGTTGGTCTGGCTCGGAAACGGCCGCGCTTCGCCGTGGAGCCCACGCGGTCGTATCGCAGATAGCCGCTTGGCTTGTGATCGGGGGCGATGACGCGATACTGCGTGAGCGATGTCGCGGGGAAATCTCGAGACCGTGCGACGAGGCCACGCCGGGTTCACGCGGGGTGAGATCGGGCCGATCCGAGGGATCGTCGCCGAGGACGTCGATTGGGGGACGGCCGGTGCGTTTCCGGGCCTCGAGCCGTCCTATCGCGGGCCGGATGGAATCGAGCGCTGGATGGACACGGTGCGGTCCGCGTGGGAGTCGTTCGAGGTCGAGGTCGACGACGTGCTTCGTGACGGACGAGGACGTGCTGGTGATCTCGGAGCGGCTGCGCGGGCGCGGGCGCGAGAGCAGGGCCGAGGTCGACATGCGGATCTTCTCGGTCTACTGGTTCGAGGCCGGCAGGATCGCCAAGCGCCGTGTGTTCGCGGACGAAACGGAGGCCCGGGCGGCAGCCGGGCCGGCGCGTGCGGACGTGGACGACGGCGAGGGCGGGCAATAGGCTGCAGGTGAGTTGACCGAGGCTCCGAGAGATCTGGACGTCGTCGTGTTCGGCGCCACAGGCGTCACCGGGCGCCAGGTCGCGGCCTACCTGACCGGCACCGACGCCACCTGGGCGGCCGCCGGGCGCGACCCGGCGAAGCTCGAGCGCATCCTGGACGAGGTCGGCGCGAAGCCGGCCGAGACGATCGCGGCCGAGCTCGACGACGCCGGGTCGCTGGCGGCGATCGCCGCGCGAGCGCGGGTCGTGCTCAACCTCGTCGGCCCCTACAGCACCCGCGGGCGGCCGGTGATCGCCGCGTGCGTCGTCGGCGGCGCGCACTACGCCGATCTCACCGGGGAGATCCCGTTCGTGCGCGAGATGATCGAGGAGTTCGACCTCGCGGCGGTCGAGGCGGGAGTGAAGATCGTCCAGGTGTGCGGCTTCGAGGCGCTGCCGCCCGACCTCGCCGTGCTGCTGGCGACGGAGAGCGCGCGCGATCGCTGGGGGGAGGAGCTGAGCGAGGTCGACGTCTCGGTCGCCGTGTCCGGTCCGCCCGGCCTGCCGCGCGCATCCGACCTGATCTCCGGCGGGACGTTCCAGAGCATGGCCGAGATGGTCGGCCACCACGACCCGAAGGCGCTCTCGGACCCGGCGGCCCTGATCGCCGACCCGCAGCTCGCGGAGGCGGTCCGCCGCCGCAGCCCGATCGTCCTCCGGCCGCGCCGCGACGCCCACGGCGCGGTGATCGGCCCGATGGCGCCGGCCGCCTTCATCAACCCGGCGGTGATCCACCGCACCGCCGCGCTGGCCGCCGCGCAGCGCGGCGTGACCCTGGAGCCGTTCCGCTACCGCGAGGGGGTCGCGCTGGGCGGCTCGCCGCTGACCCTGCCGCTTCGCCTCGGCGCCGCCGGGGCGCTCGCGGGCACGCAGCTGGGCTTCCGGGCGCTGTCACGGGCACGTCCCGCGGTCCGCGAGCGACTCGCCGGGGCGCTCCGGTCGGCGCTGCCGTCGTCGGGCTTCGGCCCCGCTCCCGACCGGCTCGAGCCCTGGCGCTGGCGCTTCGACGTCGACGCGCGCACGTCGGGCTCGCACGGGGTCGGCGTCCGGGTCGAGGCCGAGGGCACCCCGGCTACCTGGCGACCGCGCGGATGCTCGGCGAGGCGGGACTGATGCTCGCCACCGACGGCGCGACGCCGGAAGCGCGCCGGCTGCCTGACCCCGGCGCTGGCGCTCGGCACGGCGGCGCTCGAGCGCTTCGAGCGGGCACGAATGTCGTTCGAGGTCGCCGAGTCGCCAATCCCCTCGGCCTGCGGCGCCCGTATGAGAGGGTGATGGTCGTGCGCAAAGGGATCGCATTGGTGCTCGCCGCGGTCGCGCTCGGCGTGCTCCCGGCGTCCGCCCCTGCCGCCTTCCACCTGATGAAGATCAGCGAGGTGTCCGCCGGCGACCCGCTCGGCACCGGAGACTTCGTCGAGCTGCAGATGTTCTCGCCCGGCCAGAACTTCCTCAACGAGCCACGAGCTGGTGATCTACAACAACGCCGGCAATCGCGCAGCCGCCCATCCTCTTGACCAACGTGCCCGGGGCGGCGCCGACGCAGACCACGATCCTGATCGGCGACGCGGCCGGGATCGCCGGCGGCGTCAGCCCCGACATCGCAACGCCGATGACCATCCCCGCGGCCGGCGGGGCGGCCTGCTTCCCGATGCCACGCCCCCCGACTGCGTCGCCTGGGGCACGTTCGCCGGGACGCTGCAGGGCGGTCGCTCCCAACGCCCCCGCCCTCGCGGCCGGGCAGTCGCTGAGCCGGTCGATCGCGCCCGGCTGCGCCACCCTGCTCGAGTCCGCCGATGACACCGACAGCTCCGCGGCGGACTTCGCGCTCGGGGCCCCGACCCCTCGCCCGAGCTCGGTCGCCCCCACCGAGACCGCCTGCGGAGCCGGCGGTGGCGGTGGCGGCGGTGGCGGCGCCGACACCGACCCACCGGAGACCGAGATCACCAAGGAGCCGAAGAAGAAGTCCGAGAAGACGAAGGCGAAGTTCAAGTTCACCGCGAACGAGCAGGGCTCGAAGTTCGAGTGCAAGCTCGACCGGGGCAAGTTCAAGGGCTGCGGCTCGCCGAAGACCTACAAGAACCTCGACCCCGGCAAGCACAAGTTCTCGGTCTTCGCCACCGACGCCGCCGGCAACGTGGACCCGAGCCCGGCCACCTACCGGTTCAAGGTCCTCGGGGACTAGGACGACGCGAACGACGCCCGCGCTGCCGCCCCCGACGGGCGGAAAACGTTGCGTAGTTCATCGAAATCCGCGCCGGACCCTCAACCCGCGTACAGCGCCTCGATCTCCGCCGCGTACTTCTCCGCGATCGGCTTTCGCTTCAGCTTCATCGTCGGCGTCAGCTCGTCGCCGCCGGGCGCCCACTCGGTCGGCAGCACCGTGAACTTCTTGATCTGCTCGACCCTGGCCATCTTCGCGTTCGCCTCGTCGACCCCGGCCTGGACCGCCGCGATCAGCTCCTCGTCGCCGGCGAGCTCCTCCAGCGAGGCGCCCTCCTTGCCGTTCTTCTTCGCCCATACCGGAGCGAAGTCGGGGTCGAGGACGATCATGGCGACGTTGTAGGGCCGGGCGTCGCCGATCGCGATCGCCTGGCCGATCAGCGGGCTGGCCGCCTTCAGCTTGGCCTCGATGTTCGCCGGCGACATGTTCTTGCCGGCCGCGTTGATGATCAGCTCCTTCTTGCGGTCGACGATCTTCAGGTAGCCGTCCGCGTCGAGCTCGCCGATGTCGCCGGTCGAGAGCCAGCCGTCGTCGTCGATCGTCTCCGCCGTCTTCTCCGGCTGGTTGCGGTAGCCGACCATGTTCGCGTCGCCGCGCACCTGGACCTCCCCGTCCTCGGCCAGCCGGATCTCCCATCCCGGGCCGGGTGGCCCGACGGTGCCCAGCTTGACCTTGTCCGGCGGGTTGATCGTCACGACGCCGCAGGTCTCCGACATGCCCCAGAGCTCGCCGATCTCGATCCCGATCGCGTGGAAGAACTCGAGCACCTCCAGCGGCGTCGGCGCCGCGCCGACGTTCACCGACAAGGCCTCGTCCAGCCCCAGCGCGGTCCGCAGCTGCGAGAACATCGCGGCGTCGGCCGCCGCCGCCGCGGCAGCGATCGCCTCGGGGACCGGCTCGCCCGCCTGCTCGAGCCTGACCTTCTCCAGCGCCGCCTCGAGCCCCTGGCGCGCCTGCTCGCCCTCCTCGCCGGGAATCGCGGCCATCTTCGCCTCGAGCCCCGCCTTGAGCTTCTCCCAGATCCGCGGCACGGCGAAGAAGAACGTCGGCCGCACCTTGGGCAGGAAGTCGATCACCTGGCGCGGGTCGGAGAGCACGTAGATGGTCGCTCCGAGGATCACGGGCAGGTAGTAGTTGGCGCCACGATCGGCGATGTGGGCGCTCGGGAGCCAGGAGATCACCTTGCCGCCGCGGTCCGGGAACTCGACGATCCCGTTCACCGAGGCGACCAGGCACATCAGGTTGCGGTGCGAGAGCTGGACGCCCTTCGGCGGTCCCGTCGTGCCCGAGGTGTAGATCAGCGTGAGCAGGTCGTCAGGCTCGATCGACGCGACCGCCGCCCCAACGTCGAACTCTGGGTCCATCTGCTCGAGCTCGGCGAGCGTGTGGTCACCGCCCTCGCCGTCGACGACGACCAGCGTTTCGATCGCCGGCAGGTTCTCGCGCGCCTGGTTGAAGACGTCGAGGAAAGCGCGCTCGACCACCGCTATCTTGGCGCCGGCGTCCGAGCAGACGTACTGGATCTGCTCGGGCGACGAGGTCTGGTAGATCGAGAACGGCACCGCGCCGAGGGAGACCGCGCCCATGTCGATGGCGAAGAACTCCGGCCGGTTGTTCATCATCAGCGCGACGGTGTCGCCTCTGCCGACCCCGAGCTTCGCCAGCCCACCGGCGATCCGGCGGACCCGCGCGCCGTACTCGGCCCAGGTGACCGAACGCCGCTCGTCGCCGTCCTCCGAGACGATCGCGGGGTCGTCGGCGAGCCGCTCGACCGTCGCCTCGAAGGCCAGCGCAAGGTTCTGTGCGTAAAGCCCTCTGCCCGGTCCACCGCTCGCATGCCGCTCCGCGACCGTCGCCTCCATCTCTCCTCCTCAGGAAGTTCGCAACGTCAACCGGAAAACTATCGCCTGAGCGCGGCTTTTCACCTCACGTCGAAGCCCTCGCCCGACAGCCGGTCGATGTCGTTGGTGAGCCCGATCACGAACAGCATCAGGACGAGCGCGAAGCCGACCACCGAGGCGCGCTCCATGACCCGGAACGAGACCGGCTTGCCGCGCACCTTCTCGACCAGGCTCCAGAAGATGTGGCCGCCGTCGAGCGGCAGGAACGGGAACAGGTTGATCACCGCCAGCGAGAGACTGATCAGGGCGATCACGAACAGCGCCTGGCGGGTGTCGAACTCGATCGATTGGCGGGTGACCTCGTAGCTGCCGACGACGCCGGAGATCTGCTCGCGCTGCTCGGCGTCGAAGATCCTCCCGATGATGCTCACCGTCTGCGAGGTCACCTCCCACATCCGGTCCGCGGACCAGCTCGCGGCGCCGCCGATCCCGGGGTCGAGCGGCACGGTGCCGTACTGGAAGCCCAGCAGCGGCCGCTGGGCCTGGGCGTCGTACTCCGGTCGCGCCTCGATCGTGATCTCGCGCCCGTCGCGCAGCACGCGTCAGCTCGGCCGGGGTCTCGGCGAGGCAACCGTCGGTCTGCTCGCCGGCGCACTCGTGGGTCGCGATCTGCTCGCGCAGCTCGGGCAGGTCGCCGCGGACGCCGTCGACCGCGAGCAGGCGGTCGCCGGGCTCCAGCACCGCCGCCGGCGGGCGACCCCTGCTGCACGCTCTCGACCTCGTTGGTGGCCTCGGCGACGCTGAAGGCGAGGAAGTAGAGGATCACGAACGCGATCACGAGGTTGACCAGCGGGCCCGCTCCGATCACGACGATCCGCTTCCACACGGGCTGGTGGTAGTAGGCACGAGGAGCGACCTCCGGGTCGAGCTCCTCGTCGGGGTTCATCCCGGTGATCTTCACGAAGCCGCCGAGCGGGATCGCGCCGACGCCGTACTCGGTCTCCCCTCGCCGCACGCTCCAGAGCTTCGGCGGGAAGAAGAGGAAGAAGCGCTCGACCCGCATCCCGACGGCCTTTGCCGCGACCATGTGGCCGGCCTCGTGGGCGATGATCAGGAAGGCGAAGCCGGCGAAGGCGAGCAGCCAGCTCACGTCGGGCTCCGCCTCACAGGCAGGCGCCTCAACAGCGGCGCGGCTCGGCTTCGCCCTGTCGGGCTCCGCCTCACAGGCTCACCGCCCGTCGCTCGACCAGCGCGGTGGCGGCGTCGCGCGCCCGTGCGTCGCACTCGTAGAGCTCGTCGAAGTGGGCCAGCGGCTGCGACTCGATGCGCCTCGAGGGCCTCCCGCGATCACCTCGGCGATCGCCGGTGAACGGGATCGTGCCGTCGAGGAAGGCCGCGACGGCGACCTCGTCGGCGGCGTTGAGCACGCACGGCGCCGTCCCGCCCGCCTCGCCCGCCTCGCGCGCCAGCCGCAGGCACGGGAAGGCGTCGAGGTCGGGCGGCTCGAACTCGAGCGGCCCGGCCTCGGCCAGGTCGAGACGCGGGACGGTGACGTCGGCACGCTCCGGGAAGTGCAGCGCGTAGGAGATCGGCACCCGCATGTCGGGGAGCCCGAGGTGGGCGAGCTGGGCGCCATCGTTGAGCTCGACCAGCGAGTGGACGATCGACTGCGGGTGGACGACGACATCGATCCGCTCATAAGGCAGCGCCGAACAGGTGGTGGGCCTCGATCACCTCGAGGCCCTTGTTCATCAGCGTCGCCGAGTCGATCGTGATCCGCCCGCCCATCTCCCACGTCGGGTGGGCGAGCGCCTCCTCGCACGGTCACGCCGGCGAGCTCGGCGCGGCCGCGAAACGGACCTCCGGACGCGGTCAGGATCAGCCGCTCGGCCGCTCCCGGCCCGGCGCCGCGCGAGGAGCTGGAAGATCGCCGAATGCTCGGAGTCGACGGGAAGGATCCGCGCCTGGGTTGCCTCGGCGAGCGCGGTGACCAGCTCGCCGCCGACGACCAGGCTCTCCTTGTTGGCGAGCGCCACGTCGATGCCCTCGGAGAGGGCGACGATCGTCGGGCCGAGGCCCGCCGTCCCGACGATCGCGTTCAGGACCAGGTCGGCCCCGGACGTCGCGATCAGCTCGCGCACGCCCCGATCGCCGGGGAGCACGCGGACGCCGTCGAGCTCGGAGCGAGCGCTCGCGGCCGCGGCGGCGTCGGTGAGCGCCACGGCCGGGGCGCCGGTCTCCCGCGCCTGCGCGCAGAGGCGCTCCCAGTTGGTCGCCGCGCTCAGCCCGGCGAGCTCGAGCTCCTCCGAGCCGGCGACCACGTCGAGCGCCTGCTCGCCGATCGAGCCGGTGGAGCCGAGCGATGAGGACACGCTTCGGCACGCACGGAGCGTAGCGGCGGCCTTCAGCGCCGCATAAACCCCCAACCCGCGCGCGGCCTGCTCGCCGCGCAGCGCGTAGCCGAGCGCGTCGGCGGCCGGTGCGGTCGTCGGTGAGCGCCTGGACCTCCGTGACCTTGACCGCTCCGCGCAAAGGCTCCCGCCTATGCTGGCGGCGATGCCGGCCTCCGTCCCGATCGGCGCCCACGTCTCCCGCCAGGGGGTGCTCGCCGCCGCGGACGAGCTCGACGCCGACTGCATGCAGATCTTCCTCTCCGACCCGGGGTCCTGGCGCAAGCCCCCTCCCCACCCCGAGGCCGACGAGATCCGCGCCAGCCCGATCGACCTCTACGTGCACGCGCCCTACCTGATCAACGTCTGCTCGCCCAAGCCCAACGTTCGCTACGGCTCGCGGAAGATCCTCCAGCAGACCTGCGATGCGGCGGTCGAGATCGGGGCCGCGGCGGTGATCGTCCACGGCGGCCACGCCGAGGACGATCCGGCCGAGGGGCCGGGACGCTGGCTGCGCTCGCTGGAGATGCTCGAGACAGACGCCTTCGTGCTGCTCGAGAACACCGCCGGCGGCGAGCACGCCGTCGCCCGGCGCTTCGACGCGATCGCGCATGCTCTGGGAGGCGATCGGCGGCGCCGACACCGGGGTCGACCTCGGCTTCTGCTTCGACACCTGCCACGCGCACGCCGCCGGCGAGGAGCTCGGCGACGCGGTCGAGCGCATCCTGGCGATCACCGGCCGGATCGACCTCCTGCACGCCAACGACTCGCGCGACCCTCCCGGCACCGGCGCCGACCGCCACGAGCGCCTCGGCGAGGGCAAGCTCGACCCCGACGCGCTGCGGGCGATGATCCGCGCCGGCGCCGAGGCCGGGGCCGCGGTGATCGTCGAAACGCCGCGCACACCCGACGGCCTGCGCCGCCGACCTCGAGTTCGTCCGCGCCGCGATCGCCGCCGGCTGAGTCGCGGGACACTGAAGCCAACGGAGCTCCGTAGCGAACGGCCGGTCAGTAGACGAACGCGACGGCGAGGTAATAGCCGGCGACGACGGTGAACAGGACCGCGTCGAGGCGGTCGAGCAGGCCGCCGTGGGGACCGAAGATCGTGCCCGTGTCCTTGATCTGCAGGTCGCGCTTGATCATCGACTCGAACAGGTCGCCTACCGGCGCCAGCACGGCGATGCACATCCCCATCACCAGGGCGTCGACTCCGGGAAGCCAGTCCTGGTAGAGGCCCGCGAACCAGAAGCCCGCGGTGCCCCCGACGACGCCGAACGCGAGCCCTTCGAGGGTCTTGTTCGGGCGACAGCGCCGGCGCCAGGCGGTGGCGCCCGAACAGCCGACCGCCGGCGTAGGCCGCGGTGTCGGCGACGAAGGTGGCGACGAGCACGTCGACCAGCAGCGCGGCGCCGTGATCGGGCAGCTCGCGCAGGAGCACCGCGTGGGCGAACGGGATTGCGATCCAGACGATCCCGAGCACCGTGATCGCGATCGAGAGCGTGATCCCGGCGCGATCCGGGCGCGAGACGGCGGAGACGAAGATCAGCGGGACGCTCGCCGTGAGCGCGATCATCATCTCGTACTGGTCGCCGTAGAACGCGGTCGCGACAAGGGCCGCCGCGGCAACGAACGCGGTGATCAGGAACGGCCGTGCCTCGCCTGTCATGCGGAAGAGCTCCGAGATCCCGACGCAGGCGAGGCCGATCATCGCGACCGCGAACAGCTCCCCGCCGACGACCACGATCGTGACCAGGATCGCGATCCAGGGCACCACCCAGGCGATCCGCGCCAGGGTCTCGGAGCGGCGGCGCCGAGGCGGCTCGCCGTCCGCGCCCCCGCTGCGCCGCGGCGCCGGCCCGAGCGCAGCGGCGGCGGGTCGACCGGGCGGCTTCGCCGTGGCTGGTCGAAGTCGAGCTCGGAGTCGAACGGGCGTGATCCCTCCATCGGCGCCCTAGCGTCCCCCGAACCGCCGCCGCCTGGACTCGTACTCGCCCAGGGCCGCCTCGAACGCCGCACGGTCGAACTCGGGCCAGAGGCGTCGCTGAAGACGAGCTCCGAGTACGCGCACTGCCAGAGCAGGAAGTTGGAGATCCGCTGCTCGCCACTGGTCCGGATCAGGAGGTCGGGATCGTGCATCTCCGGGTGCGTAGAGGTGGTCGCGGAACGCGTCCTCGGAGTCGCCGTCGAAGCTCCGCGCCGCGTCGACGATCTCCGCCCTGCCGCCGTAGTTGAAGGCGACGAAGAGGGTGATCCGCTCGGTTGGCGGCGGTCGTCTCCTCGGCCCAGTCCATCCGCTCGACCAGCTCGGCGGCGACTCCGCTCGCGACGGCCGATGAACCGCATCCGCACACCCTCCGCGTCGAGCTCCGGCGTCTCGCGGTCGATGCGCTCGGCGAACATCTGCCATCAGCGCCGTCGACCTCGGCTCGCGGGCGTTGCCAGTTCTCGGTCGAGAACGAGAACACGGTCAGCTCCTCGATCTCCGAGCTCGGCCGCGTCGCGGAGGCGGGCCTTGACCGTGTCGGCGCCGGCGCGATGACCCTCGACCGCGGGCAGCCCGCGCTCCGCCGCCCACCGGCCGTTGCCGTCGGTGATGATCGCGACGTACCTGGAGCGCTCAAACCTCGAGGATCTCTTCTTCCTTGGCCTTCAGCAGGCCATCGATCTCGTGCGTGGCCTCGTCGGTGCGCTTCTGCAGCTCGCTCTCGGCACGGCGCTCGTCGTCCTCGCCGACCTCGCCCTCCTTCTTCAGCTCGCGCAGGTCGTGCATCACGTCGCGGCGGATGTTGCGGACGGCGACCTTGCCGTCCTCGCCGACGCCGTGGACGACCTTGACCAGCTCCCGGCGCCGCTCCTCGTTGAGCTCCGGGATCTGCAGCCGGATCACGTTGCCGTCGTTGGACGGCGTCAGCCCGAGGTCGGACTCGATGATCGCCTTCTCGATCGTCGAGATCGAGCTCTTGTCGAACGGGGTCAGGGTCAGCAGGCGAGCGTCGGTCGCCGAGACCTGGGCGAGCTGCTTGATCGGCGTCTCGGCGCCGTAGTAGTCGATCATCAGCCGGTCGAGCAGGTGCGGCGAGGCGCGGCCGGTGCGCACGGTGGCGAGCTCGTGGCGGCACGACTCGACCGACTTCGCCATCCGCTCGCGGGCGTCGGCGATGAACTCGTCGGTGATCTCGGACAAGGCCGCCTCTCCTCTCTCAGGGCGCGGTGCGGACGATCGTGCCCACCCGCTCGCCGCCGACGATCCTATCTATGTTGCGCGCGTCCGCCATGTTGAAGACGTGGATCGGCAGGCCGTTGTCCATGCACAGCGAGAGCGCGGTCGAGTCCATCACCCGCAGCCCGCGCTCGATCGCCTCCATGTGGGTGATCTCGGGCAGGAACTTCGCGTCCGGGCACCAGCGCGGGTCGGCGTCGTAGACGCCCTCGACCCCGTGCTTGGCCATCAGGATCGCCTCGGCGTGGATCTCGAGCGCCCGCAGCGCGGCGGCCGTGTCGGTGGTGAAGAACGGGTTCCCGGTGCCGGCGGCGAAGATCACCACCCGGCCCTTCTCCAGGTGGCGCATCGCCCGCCGGCGGATGTAGGGCTCGGCGACCTCGGTGACCGCGATCGCCGACATCACCCGGGTGTAGGTGCCGCGGCGCTCGAGCGCGTCCTGGAGCGTGAGCGCGTTGAGAACCGTCGCCAGCATCCCCATGTAGTCGGCCGTCGCCCGGTCCATGCCCTGCGCCGCGCCCTGCGAGGCCGCGGTAGATGTTGCCGGCGCCGACGACGACCGCGATCTCGACCCCGCGCTCGCAGACGTCGTGGATCTGCCCGGAGATCTGCTCGATGCGCTCGGGATCGGTGCCGTACTCGAGCGAGCCCATCAGCGCCTCGCCCGAGAGCTTCAGCAGGATCCGCTTGAACACCGGGTCCGCCATCGGCGGCAACCCTACCCCGCCGCGCTCATCCGCCCCGCGGCTACTCCTCGCCGACCACGTAGCGGACGAAGCGGGCGATGCGGATGTTCTCGCCCGTCTTCGCGGCGAGGTCGGCGCGCAACTGCTCGATCGTCTTGCCCTCGTAGCGGTCCGAGCGCACGTGCTCCTGCTCGAGCAGGACGACGTCGGCGGTCCACTTGCCGAGCTGGCCCTCGACGATCCTCTCGACCACGTTCGTCGGGCTTGCCCTCCTGCTGGCCTTCTCCTCGAACACCCGGCGCTCGGCCTCGCGCGTCCTCGGCCGGGATCTCGTCGGCCGAGACGTACGAGCGGAGCCGCGGCGGCGACGTGGATCGCGACCTCGCGGGCGAACTCCTGGAAGTCGTCGTTGCGGGCGACGAAGTCGGTCTCGCACTGGACCTCGACGAGGACGCCGGGGCTGCCGCCGGCGTGGATGTAGGAGGCGACGGTGCCCTCGCTGGTAGCCCGCCCGCTCCGCTTCTCGGCCGAGGCCTGGCCCTTGACCCGCAGCAGCTCAACCGCCTTCTCGAGGTCGCCGTCGGCCTCCTCGAGGGCGGCCTTGCAATCCATCATCGCGGCGCCGGTGCGGTCGCGAAGCGCCTTCACCTCGCCCGCCGCGACCGCCATCAGGACCCCTCCTGCGAGCCGCTCTCGGGCGGCGGGGCCTGCCGCGGCGGCGGGGTGGCCTGCGGGGGCTGAGGCGCGGCCGGCGGGGGCTGGGCGGCCTGCGGCGGTTGTCCGCCCGGCTGCGGCTGGGCCTGCTGCTCGGCCGCCCGAGCCGCCTCGGCGGCCTTCGCCGCCTCCTCGGCCTCCTTGCGCGCCCGCTCCTCCTCCTCGCGCTGGCGCTTGGCCTCCTCCTCGGCGCGGCGCTTGGCCTCCTCCTCGGCGCGGCGCTTGGCCTCCGCCTCGCGGTAGGTGGTGGCCGCGCCCTCGACCGCTTCGCCGATCGTCCCGATCACCATCTCGCAGGAGCGCATCGAATCGTCGTTGCCCGGGATCGGGAAGGTGACCCCGAGCGGATCGACGTTGGAGTCGACCAGGCCGAGGATCGGGATCCCGAGCCGGGTCGCCTCGGCGACCGCGATCGCCTCGGTCTTCAGGTCGATGATCAGCGCCGCCTGCGGCAGCCGCTTCATGTCGCGCACGCCGCCGAGGTTGTACTCGAGCTTGTCCAGCTCGGCCTCCATCGACATCCGCTCCTTGGTCGGCAGCAGCTCGAGCCGGCCGTCCTCCTTCAGCCCGGTGAGCTCGTGCAGGCGGTCGATGCGCGCCGACATGGTCTGGAAGTTGGTCAGCAGGCCGCCGAGCCAGCGCTGGTTGACGTACGGCATGCCGCTGCGCTCGGCCCAGTCGCTCGACCGAGTCGCGCGCCTGCTTCTTGGTCCCGACGAAGAGCACCGAGCCGCCCTTGCCGGCGACCTCGACGGCGAAATCGCGCGCCTCGATGGAGCAGCTCCTCCGTCTGCAGCAGGTCGATGATGTGGATCCCGTCGCGCTCGCCGTGGATGTAGCGGCGCATGCGCGGGTTCCAGCGCCTGGTCTGGTGGCCGAAGTGAAGGCCCGCCTGCAGCAGGTCCTTGAGCCCGGGCTCGGACATCGATGCTCCCTTGGGTTGCGGATTGCTCCCCTGGCCGCTTCCGGGGACCCGGCTGTCTCGTGCGCCGGGCAGGGCCCCTTGTTCGCGCCTGGGGGTCGGTTACCGGTCGGCGGTGAGTGTAGAGGCGGCCGCGCGCGCGCGCGCTCGAGCGCCTCCGCGAGGTCCGCGCGGCAGCTCCGACTCGAGCCTCCACCCGCTCGCCGCGTGAACGGATGCTCGAACCCGAGCCGGGCGCAGTGCAGGAACTGGCGCTCGAGGCCGTGGCGGCCGGCGTGGCCGTAGCGCGGGTCGCCGGCGACGGGATGGCCGATGGCGGCGAAGTGGGCGCGGATCTGATGGGTGCGCCCGGTCTCCAGGCGGGCCTCGACCAGGCTGTCGGCGGCCAGCCTCTCGAGCACGGTGAAGTGGGTGCGCGCCTCGCGCGGCGCCGCGGCCCCGCACGCTGCGCTTCTCGGGCGCCCGGTGGTCGCGTCCCAGCGGCGCGTCGATCGTCCCCGATGCGCGAGCGGGGGCGGCCCTCGACCAGGGCCAGGTAGGCACGGCTCACCTCGCGGCGCTTGATCATCGCCGACAGCCGCCGGTGGGCCTCGTCGTCGCGGGCGACGATCATCAGTCCCGAGGTGTCCTTGTCGAGGCGGTGCACGATCCCCGCCCGCTGCGGCTCGCCGCCGCCGAGCAGGTCGCCGAGCGCGTCGACGAGCGTCTCGCCGCGGTGCCCGGGGGCCGGGTGGACGACCAGCCCGGCGGGCTTGTCGATCACCGCCGAGCCTGTCGTCGACGTAGACCAGCCGGGGTCGCTCGGTCACGGCTCGCTCGCCGGGGCCGCCGCGGGCGCCAGGGCGGCGAGCGCGATCACCAGCACGCCGGCGGTGATCGCGACGTCGGCGAGGTTGAACGCGGGCCACAGCGGCGGGTCGAGGAAGTCGGTGACGGCGCCGTCGCGGATCCGGTCGGCCAGGTTGCCGAGCGCGCCGCCCGCTGAGCAGCCCGACCCCGAGCCAGAGCCAGGGCCGAGTGGTGTCGAGCGCGAACCAGCCGACGATCAGCGCCAGCGCTGCGCCGGTGAACAGCGAGCACCAGCCCGTCGCCGGCGTCGCTGAACAGGCCGAAGGCGATCCCGCTGTTGGTCACCCGGGCGAGGTCGAAGCCGAGCGCGAGATCGGTGCGCTCCCCCGGCTCCATCGTGCCCACCACCACCGCCTTGAGCGCCTGGTCGACAGGCGATCGACCAGCCCGCAGACGGCGAGCATCCCGAGCCAGGCGCGCGCGCGCGGGCGAGCTCACCCGCGGATCAGGCTGACGACCAGGCCGCCGACCACGGAGAGCACGATGATCGCGATGATCGGGCTGATGTCGAGCGGGCCGATCCGCGGCACGAAGGCCCGGAACAGGTTCAGGTACGGGTTCGTGGTCTCCTCGATGAAGCCGATCACGGCGCGCAGGGTGAGGTTGTAGGGGATCGGGTCGGAACGCCTGCACCCAGCTCAGCACGACGTTGCCGATGATCAGCACGAAGTAGACGAAGAGCAGCGCCGAGACGTAGTCGGCGATGTCGCCGCGGGTGAGCGCGACGACCGTCACGAAGGCGCCTCAATGGCGGCGCGGCTCGGCTTCGCCCTGTCGGGCTCCGCCTCACGGGCGCATCCGCTCGAGCGAGGCGCGGACGGCCGCCTGGAAGGCATCGCCGGCGCCGGCGTCGGCAAGCGCCTCGAGGCCGGCCTCGGTGCTGCCGCCCCGTGATGCGACCGTCTGTCGCACCTTGATCGGGTCGTAGCGGCGCAGCACCTCGATCGTGCCGTCGAACGACTCGAGCACGAGCTCGTAGGCCTGCTCGGGGTCGAGTCCCTCGGCGGCGCCCGCCTCTGCCAGGTTCTGGACGACGACCGCGAGGTAGGCCGGCGAGCAGCCCATGACCGCGGTCGCCGCGTCCATGAGCTCGTCGGGGACCTCGACCAGGTGGCTGAGCTCGCCGAACAGGTTCAGCAGCCGCGCGCCGGCGTCGCCGTCGAGCTCGGGATCGAGCGGCGCGTGGCAGATCACGCCGCGCTGGACCTCGACGGTGACCGTCGGCATCACCCGCACCACCGGGAGGCCCGGGAAGAGCTCGCGCAGCCGCGCGAGCGGGGTCGCGCCCAGCACCGAGGCGATCGCGTCGCCGGCGCCGCCGAGCTGCTCGGCGGCGCGCTCGAGCGCCGCCGGCTTGACCGCGAGCAGGATCGCGTCGGAGCGCAGCGCCAGCTCGGCCAGGCGCTCGACCGCCTCGCCGCCGACCTCGCTCGGCCAGCGCCGCGGCGCGCCCGGAGCCGGCGTCGGCGAACAGCATCGCCTCGGGCCCGTGCTCGGCCTGCGCCCACCCGCGCGCCAGCGCCGCCGCCATGTTGCCCGCCCCGGCGAAGCCGATCTTCATGACGTGCGATCTACGTAGGAAATCGACGCTGTGGCGCGCGGGTCCTGTCACGGCGGAGTCCCACCGCTCGCCCTCCGGCTCGCGGCTCAGCTCGGCGCACGCGCGCAGCGGCCGTCGCTCCGTACGGTCGCCTCGGGACCGCGCGCCACGGCGGCGCACTCAGCTCTGGTTGAAGAAGCCCTTCTCGACCAGCCGTGCCTTCTCCTCCGCCGAGACCTCGACGTTGCGCGGCGTGAGCAGGAAGGTCTTCTCGGCGATCTTCTGCATCCCGCCGTCGAGCGCGTAGGTGAGGCCGGAGGCGAAGTCGATCAGGCGCTTGGCGAGCTCGCCCTCGGTGGTCTGGAGGTTGAGGATCACCGGGATCGCGCGCTTGAAGCGGTCGGCGACCTCCTGGGCGTCGTTGAAGCTCCCCGGCGTCACCAGGTGGACCTGGACGTCGCGCCCCACCGTTGCCGCCGACCGGCTCGAGGACGCGGCGGCGCGGTGGCTCGTCGTCGGCGAAGATGTCGTCGATCTCGTCGCGGGCGCGACGGCGCTCGGAGATCCGGCTCACGGTCGCCGAGCGCGGCGCCGAACCCCCCTCGTAGACCTGGCCGTGCGGCGCCGTGTCGGGCTCGTAGAGGTCGTGCTCCTGGTAGTCGGGGTCCTCGGCGAGGCCGAAGTAGACGAGCGCGCGATGCCATGTGTCTCGAAGTGCCATACGGCTGCGGGTTTCGCGTCCTGCGCGCGGATTCCTTTACCCGGATTATGTAGCAACGAAGCCGCCCGGCTCAGCGGTAGAGCGAGGTTCCGAGCCGGATCGAGCGTCGACCCCTCCTCGACCGCTACCTCCCAGTCCTGGCTCGTGCCCATCGAGAGCCGCGTGAGGCCGTGCTCGGCGGCGAGCTCGGCGAGCCGGGCGAAGTGCGGTCGCGAGGCCTGCGGGTCGGTGGTGAACGGCGGCATCGTCATCAGCCCGCCGACGCGCACCGGGCAGCGGGCGAGGAACCCGGCCGAGGCGCTCCGGCTCGACCCCGCCCTTGCCGGCCTCGCCGGCGACGTTGACCTCGACCAGGACCTCGGTCTCGGCGTCACCGTGACGGGCGAGCTGCTCGAGCGCCGAGTCGGTGGCGACCGAGTGGATCAGCCGCGCCAGGGGCAGGATCCGGCGGAGCTTGCGGCTCTGCAGGTTGCCGATGAAGTCCCAGGCGAAGCGCTCGCCGTGCAGCGCCGTGCTTTGCCTCGAGGTCCTGGAGGCGGTTCTCGCCGACCAGCTCGACGCCCGCCTCGGCGAGCCGCCCATCTCTTCCGCCGCCACGTACTTGGTCGCCGCCAGGATCTCGACCTCCGGACCCGCAGCGCTCCCGCACGTGCTCGAGGTTGCGGCGTACCGTCCTCGGGGTCGATCCCGCGGATCGGCTCAGCCATCGCCACGCTCGAGCCAGGCGAGTCCGCCCTGGCGCCCGGTGCGCCCGCGATCGCGGCGGTGGGAGAAGAACAGCTCCGGCTCGCAGCTCGTGCACAGGCCGCTGGACTCGACCTCGGTCACGCCGGCGCGGGCGAGCAGCCGGCGCGCGGGCTGCTCGGCGAGATCGAGCATCCGCCCGTCGGCGACCCCGTCGCCGAGTCCGCGAACGCAGCCAGGACCTCGTCGCCGACCTCGTAGCAACAGGGCCCGATGCCGGGCCCGATCGCCGCCGCGACGGCCTCGACCTCCGACACGCCGCGCTCGACGATCCCGGCGGCAAGGCCGCGCCAGCCGCAGTGGAGCATCGCGACCCCGCGCTCGCCCGCGAGCGCGACCGGCAGGCAGTCCGCGACCTGGACCAGCGGCGTCAGCCGCGGGTTGGAGGTCACCTGGCCGTCGCCATGTCGGCCGTTTCTGCGATGCGTGGCGAGCCGCGCCGCCGTTGAGGCGCCATGCTCCGCCGTGAACGGGTTCGGCTGCGGCGCCCGCTCGCGGCGCGCGACCTCGGCGCCGTGGACCTGAAAGCCGAACAGGACGCCGCTCGGGATCGCGGTCGAGGGCGGCGCGTCAGCCGCGCGCGGTTGGTGTGGACGGCGGCCGGCTCGTCATCGGTGTAGAGGCCGAGGTTGAGCGACTCGAACGCGCCCCTCGCTGGTCCCGCCGATGCGGGTCGAGAACGCGGCTCGGGCGCCCGGAAGCTCGGCCTCGAGCCATCGGACCGCATCTCGCTCGCGCCACTCCATCCAGCAAGGCTAGTGTCGGCCGAGGGGCATTAGGCCCGCGCCGCGTCGAGGGCGATGCGAAGCTCGTCCTCGCGTGTCGGCGCCTCGCCGTCGAGCTTCGCCCGCAGCGCCGCGGCGAGGCCGCGACCTACCGCCGGGCCCTCCCCGATGCCCGCCGCGATCAGGTCCTCGCCGGAGATCTCGAGCTCGACCTGACGCCACTCCCGCAGGTAGCGGTCGAGCCACAGCGCGCCGAGGGCGCGCGCGAGCGTCAGCTCGACTCCGTTGCGGCCGCGCGCCGCGGCGACGGCGACCGAGGGGGCGGCCGGCTCGAGCGCCGCAAGCTCGAGCGCCGACGGCGTCGGGCCGCGAGCCGCGGCCAGGATCGCCGCGGGTCGCGGCGCGATCTCCGCCCACGTCTCCTCGGACAGCAGGGAGGCGACCCGCTCGATCAGCTCACGCCCGCGGGGCCCGAGGCCGACCAGGCCCCAGCGGTCGAGCAGCTCGAAGCCCGCCGCGGGGTCGGGTTCGGCCGCCAGCTTGCCGAGCTCGGCGGCCACCCGGTCGCGCGAGACCGAGCCGAGGTCCGTATCGCGGATCAGCTCCAGCGTCGTCGGTTCGGGCTCGAGCCCCAGCCGGGCCGCATAGCGGGCGGCGCGAAGGGCGCGGGTCGGGATCGTCGACGACCGACTCCCGATGGAGCACCCGCAGCAACCCCGCGCGCAGGTCCTCGACGCCGTGGTGGAGGTCCACCAGGGCGCCCGGGTCGTCGAGCGGGACCGCCATCGCGTTGACGCTGAAGTCGCGGCGGCCGAGGTCGTCGGCGAGCGCCGCCGGGCGTGACCTCGGGCAGAGCCCCGGGGCTTGGATAGCGCTCGCTCGCGCGTACGAGCGACGTCGACCGGGCCGCCGGCGAGCCGGACGGTGGCGGTCTCGAACCGGTCGTGGACGACCGCCTCGGCGCCGAGCGCCTCGACGAGCGGCATCTGATCGCCGTCGACGACCAGGTCGAGGTTCGTCGCCTCGAGCCCGAGCAGCGCGTCGCGCACCGCACCGCCGACGAGATGGGCCACCACGCCGGCTCGCTCGGCGGCCTCGCGGACGTCGGCGAAGCCGGGCAGCCGCGCGATCCTCTCACCGAGGCCGTCGGTCGATATCTCTCGCTGCGCTGCCACGAATCGCTGCTTGAGGGAGCCCTGAGGTCGCTTCCCTACCATGACGACGCTTGCGGACCTCCTCACGACGTCCGCCGGCAATGATGGCCTCGATGCCCGACCTCCACAAGATCGCCGCCGGGTGGCGCGACCCCGCGCACCTGGCGATCATCGCCGCGGTCAGCTTCATCGGCCTCGGCGCCGCCTTCGGCGCCTACGCCGCGTTCAAGCGCGACGCCGACCGCAGCTGCCCGCCGCCGTGCACACTCGACGTCGGCGAGGAGCAGTCCACCCACGCGGAAGAGGTCAAGACCGTCGATTGGCCGCTCTACGGCTACGACGCCCAGCGCACGCGCTATCTGCCGACCAAGCGGGTCAAGCCGCCGTTCGACGCCTCCGAGTGGAGCTTTCAGGCCGGCAAGCTGCTCGAGTTCTCGCCGATCGTCGCCAAGGGCACGCTCTACTTCCAGGACAAGGACGCGCTCTTCTACGCCCTCAGCGCGGACCGGGGCAAGGTCGAGTGGAAGAAGCAGATCGGCGCCCTCGGCGCCGCCTCGCCCGCCTACTCGCACGGGGTCGTCTACGCGGTCACGCTGCAGCGTGCCCCCGGAGTGGACGAGGGCGAGGCGTTCGCACTGCGCGCCAAGGACGGCAAGCTGTTGTGGCGCTTCCCGCTCCCCGGGCGCAGCGAGACCTCGCCGATCGTCGTCGGCTCGAACGTGATCGTCGGCAGCGAATCGGGCGACGTCTACGCGCTCGATCGCAAGACCGGCGAGCCGGACTGGCAGGTGAGCACGGCCGGCGCGGTCAAGGGCGGCATGGCACTCGACGACGGGGTCCTGTACGGCGCCAACTACGCCGGCGAGGTGTTCGCCCTGCGAGCCTCGAGCGGCGCCTTCGTCTGGCGCTCGAGCACCCAGGGGTCGAGCTTCGACCGCGGCGGCCCGGTGTACTCGACGCCCGCCGTAGCCTTCGGCCGGGTTTACCTGGGCAGCATCGACAACCGCGTCTACTCCTTCGACCAGGACACCGGCGAGCTCCTCTGGAGCCATTCGACGGGCGACTGGGTCTACGCTGCCCCGGCGGTCGCCGACACGCCCAAGACCGACCCGACCGTCTACGTCGGCTCCAAGGACCAGACCTTCTATGCGCTCGACGCGAAGACCGGCGATGTGCGCTGGCAGGAACGGATCGGCGGCGTGATCCTCGGCGCCGCGACGGTGCTCGGCGAGAACGTCTACGTCGCCGGCCTGGGGCCGAACATCGGCACCACCGGGTTCAACGTGAGGACGGGGCGGACCACCTTCGAGTCCGAGCTCGGCGAGTACAACCCGGTGATCTCCGACGGCGAGCGCATGTACCTGACCGGGGCCTCGAACGTCCGCGCCTTCGAGCACGAGACGGTCGCCGAGCAGAAGCGCGCCGCCCAGCGCCGGCGCGCCGAGCGCCAGCGGGCGGCCGACAAGCGCCGGCGCCAGCGCCAGGCCCATGAGGCCAAGCGCGAGCGCCAGCGCGAGGCCCACCGGGCGGCCCAGCGGGACGAGCGCGGGCAGAACGACGCCTGAGGCCCGCCGGCGTCGTCGCGGGCGGCAGCCGATCAGCGTGAAGGCCGCGCCGCCGCCGGGCTCGAGCCCGACGGCGCTCGAGGGCCGCATCGCTGCGGTATGGGCGCCACCCGCCCACGGCATGCCATGCTCGAATCGCCCCCGAGTCAGGGCGAGACGGCGGCGCCGAGCGAGTCGGCAGCGAGGAACTTGGGCGCGCCATCCTCGTAGAACACATCGAGCTCTGTGATCTCGAATCCGGCGTCGCGCAGCAGGTCAGGGATCTCGCGTGTCAGGTGACAGCCTCCGAAGACCCGCTTCTGCAACGGCTCGAGGCGATGCTGCCAGCGGCGCACCCCCTCGTCAGGCGCTAAGCCGTGCTCGACGAAGCGCAGCGTGCCGCCGGGCTTGAGCACGCGCCGAATCTCGCCCAGCGCCTGCTCGAGATCGGGGATGGTGCACATCGTCCAGGTCGAGAGCGCGGTGTCGAAGCTGTCGTCCTCGAACGGCAGCGACTGCCCGTCGAGGCCCGACCGTTCGACCGGAACGCTCGATGCCCGCAGGCGTTTGGCGGCTAGCTTCCAGCCGAGGTCGGCCGGCTCCACCGCCGCGACCCGCGTCACCGAGTCCGGGTAGAACGGGACGTTGAGGCCCGAGCCGAATCCGATCTCGACGACCTCGCCCCCGAGCCCGTCGCAGACGCGCTCGCGCAGCGGGGCGGCCGCTTTCATCCCGCAGGCGGCGTTGACGATCCGAGGCAGGAACTGATCGCCGTAGAAGCCCATGGCGCCACAGTCTCGCCGATCGGGCTGCCGTTACATGGACAGCCCGTCGATCCAAGGCGCGCTAGGGCGGCAGACCACGCGCGGCGTCGCTTCGTCGTGGCGGAGCGGGCATCCCGGAACGGACGGTGCCGGGGCAGACCGCCTGACCGCTCGACCCCCGCGTCCGCATGCCGCTCATAGCCGCCTTCGCCTCGGCGACCGTATGGGTGCCGTAGTGGAAGATCGAGGCGCAGAGGACCGCCTCGGCGCCACCCTCGCTGATCGCCTCGACGAGGTGTCGCAGCTCGCCGGCGCCACCGGAGGCGATCACCGGCACCGCGACCGCCTCGGTGACCGCGCGGGTGAGCTCGAGGTCGTAGCCGTCGGTGGTCCCGTCGCGATCGATGCTCGTCAGGAGCACCTCGCCCGCCCCCCGCTCGGTTCCCTCCCGCGCCCAGGCGACCGCGTCGCGGCCCTCGACCAGCGTGCGGCCGCCGTTGACGTAGACGTCGTAGCCGCGGCCTCGCCGTTTGGCGTCGATCGCCACGACCACGCACTGCGAGCCGAACACCGTCGCGAGCTCGGAGATCAGCTCCGGGCGCTCCAGTGCCGAGGAGTTGACCGCGACCTTGTCGGCGCCTGCGTCGAGCACGGCCTGGGCGTCGGCGGCCGACCGGATCCCGCCGCCGATCGTGAACGGGATGAACACGTTGTCGGCGGTCCGCCGGGCGAGCTCGGTGATCGTCTCGCGCCGCTCGTGCGAAGCGGTGATGTCGAGGAAGACGAGCTCGTCCGCGCCCTCGGCGTCGTAGCGCTCGGCGAGCTCGACCGGGTCGCCCGCGTCGCGGATGTCGACGAAGTTGGTGCCCTTGACCACCCGGCCGCCGTCGACGTCGAGGCAGGGGATGACCCGCTTCAGCGCCACGGCCCGCTCCCGGTCAGGACTTTCCGCGCAGCCTGCCGCGCACGGCGCCCCAGGCGCCATGCGCGAACGCGCCGGGCTCCAGCTTCTGCGCCAGGCGCAGCAGCTCCTCGCGCTCGTTCGCCGAGAGGTTCTTGTGCGGCCGGCCCTTCGACTGCGCGACGAGCATCGCCAGCCGGTTGCGCTCGTCGCGCTCGAGCAGGGTCATGTGGTGGCGGACCAAGAGCGCCACCTGGGCGATCGCGAGGACGCGAAACCAGAACATGGCTTGAGGCTACCTGGGCGCGATCCGGGCTCTACGCGCCGCGAGCGGCTCGCTCGCGCAGCCAGCCACCGAGGGCCCCGAACGCGACCCCGAGCAAGGTGGTGACCACGACCAGCAGGATCGCCGGATCGGGCAGGTGGGCCTCCGCCTCGGCGCCGTGGATCTCGTGCGCGATCAGGATCGAGGCGCCGAAGATCGAGCCGGCGAGGAGGCCGCGCTTGGCGCCGGCGGCGGCGCCGTGATGGTCGAAGCCGGCGCCGATCCCGCCGAGGACGCCGAGGATCGAGAGCACCAGGTAAGTCGGCTCGGAGACGCCGAGGAAGTAGCCGGTGAGCGCCCCGTAGACAACCGGGAGGACGACGGCGAGCAAAACCTGCAAAGAGCGGGGCTGTTCCGTCAGCAGCGGCGGCAACTTCACAGTCGCGCGATCCTATGCGCAATCGTGACCTAGGATCCGCTCAACCGATCGAAAGCGCGGAAACGGTGGTGGATCCGACGGCGACCATTCGCGTGGGCGATCTCGAGATCGCCTACCGCAGGGCGGGCGCGGGCCCGCCGCTCGTGCTGGTGCACGGGGGCGCCTCCGACGGCAGGGAGTGGCGGCCACAGCTCGCCGGGCTGGCGGACACCCTCGACGTGATCGCCTGGGACGAGCCTGGCGCGGGAGGTTCCTCCGACCCCCCGGAGGAGTTCGGGCTGACCGAGTTCGCCGACTGCCTCGCCGGGTTGATCGAAGAGCTCGGCTGCTCCCCGGCGCACGTCTGCGGCCTGTCGTGGGGCGGCACGCTTGCGCTCGAGCTCTACCGGCGTCACCCCGGATCCGTGCGCTCGCTGATCCTCGTCGACACCTACGCCGGCTGGAAGGGCTCGCTTTCGCAGGCCGAGTGCGATCGGCGCGTCGAGCTGGCGCTGGCTCAGGAGAGCGCGCCGGCGGAGGAGTTCGCGCCGTCCCTCCCCGGGCTGTTCTCCGAGCACGCGGGCCCGGCCGTCGTCGCCGAGCTCGACAAGATCATGGCCGACACGCGGCCGGGCGCCCTGCGGCGGGTGGTGCTCGCGATGGCGGCGTGCGACCAGCGCGACCTGCTCCCGCGCGTCGACGTGCCGACGCTGCTGATCTGGGGCGCGGAGGACGCTCGCTCCCCGCTGCACGTGGCAGAGCAGCTTCGGGACGCCATCCCGGGCGCCAGGCTGGTGGTAATCCCGCACGCGGGGCACATGAGCAACCTCGAGCAGCCCGAGCGCCTCAACGAGGCTGTGCGCGAGTTCTGCCTCGGTGAGGCCCGGTAGTCCGGCGCACGGCGGCGAGTCCAACCGCCGTGTCGTGCTCGCGCCTAGACCGCGGCCGGGAGCTTCGACTCGAGCTCGGTGAGCGCGAGCAGGAAGATCTCCGAGAAGGTTGGAAACGGCTGGATCACGTCGTTCATCACCGCGAGCGGGACGCCCGCACGGATGGCGACGGTGGCCTGCTGCAGCCATTCGCCCGCGTCGGGGCCGAGCGCGTGCGCCCCGATCAGCCGCTCGCCGTCCGACACCAGCGTGAGGAAGCCGTTCTTCTCCGCGTATGCGCGCGTGTAGGTGGAGGTGCGCGGCACCGATGAGATCGGTGCCGTCCCGGTGATCTCGCCATCGGCCGCGCCGACCGACGCCGCCTGGGGATCGGTGAACACGACGCGCGGCACCGCCTCATAGTTCGCTTCCCGTCGGCGCCCGAGGATGTTCGCGGCTGCCACGCGGCCCTGGTACTTGCCGACATATGTCAGCGGCCAGACGCCGGTCACGTCGCCGATCGCCCAGACGCCGTCGGTGACGTTCATGCGCTCGTCGACCGGGACCCCGCCCTGCTCGAGCGAGACGCCCACGTGCTCGAGCCCGAGGCCGTCCGTGCGCGGGCGTCGGCCCGTCGCCACCAGCAGACGGTCGCCGCGCAGCTCCGTGCCGTCGGGGAACTCGAGCGCGTAGCCGTCGTCGTCGCGGCGCGCGGATGCGGCGTGCTGGCCGAAGTGCAGCTCGATGCCCTCGGCGGCCAGCGCCTCACCGAGGGCGTCGCCGAGCGCCTTCGGCTCGCGGGGCAGCACGTGGTCCATGCCCTCCACCAGCGCCACCGAGGCGCCGAAGCGAAACACCGCCTGCGCCATCTCCACGCCAACCGGACCGCCGCCGAGCACCAACATCCGCTCGGGCACCTCGCGCAGCTCGGTCACCTCGCGGTTGGTCCAGACGCCATCCAGCTCGGCAAGCCCCGGGACCGGAGGGACGATCGCCTCGGACCCGGTGGCGAGCACGACGTGCTCGCAGGAGTGCTCGCGGTCGTCCACCGTCACGCGGCCGGCCCCCGCGATCGAGCCCGAGCCGCGCAGGACGTCGATGCCCTTCGAGCGCAGCCACTCCTCCTTCGCGGCGTCTTCCCAGTTCGAGGTCATGAAGTCTCGCCACTCGAAGGCGGCCGCAGCGTCGAGCTCTCCGGTCCACGGCCTGGGCGGCGCCGGGCGCCTCGCGCGCGGCCTGGAGCGCCTCGCCGGGGCGAAGCAGGGTCTTGGACGGAATACATGCCCAGTAGTCGCACTCGCCGCCGATCAGGCCACTCTCCACGACCGCGACCTTCAAGCCTTCACCCGCGAGGCGGTCGGCGCAGTGCTCGCCGGCGGGGCCCGCTCCGATGACGATGACGTCGTACGCACCCACAAGCTTCTCCTCTGTTGGTCCGGGCCAGTCTCGCACGCTTGTCCGCGCAGGCGGCGCTCGTCGCGCCGGGTCAGGCCCCTCCGCCGGCCAGGGCCCGCTGGCCCTCGGCGACCGTGAACCTGCCCTCGTAGAGTGCCCGGCCGACGATCGCTCCGGTGACGGCCGGCAGCTCGGCGGCGACCAGCTCCCGCAGGTGCTCGATCGTTCCAACGCCGCCCGAGTAGATCAGCTCCGCATCGCCGGCCGACGCGGCCTCGGCGACCGGTCGCAGCGCCGCGAGGCCGGGACCCTCGAGCGTGCCGTCGACCTCGACCGCGGTGAAGACGAACGCCCGCACCCCGCGAGCCGCGAGGTCGGCGACCACCGCGGGCGAGCTGAGCCCGGTCTCGCGCTCCCAGCCCTCAACCGCCACGGCACCACCGCGCGCGTCGGCCGAGACGACGATCCGCTCGCCGTGCTCGGCGGCCAGCGCCTCGACCAGCGCCGGGTCGGCGAGCGCCGCGGTGCCGAGGATGGCACGGGAGGCGCCGGCGGCGAGCGCCGCGGAGACGTCCTCGGCCCGGCGCAGGCCGCCGCCGGCTTGGACCGGGACCTCGACCCCGGCGCAGATCCGCGTCAGGTGCTCGATGTTGACCGGCGCGCCCGCCCGCGCCCCGTCGAGGTCGACGACGTGGAGCGCGCTCGCACCCTGGTCCACCCAGCGCAGTGCCGCCTCCAGGGGGTCGGCGTCGAACGCGGTCTCGCGCTCGTAGTCGCCCTGGACCAGCCGCACCGCCGCCCGCCGCGGATGTCGATCGCCGGGTAGAGGATCAATGCTGTGAGGCGGAGCCCGAAGGGCGAAGCCGAGCCCCGCCGCCGTTGAGGCGGCTCGTGTGCACAGCCGCGCAGATCCGCCCGAAGTTCGCCAGCAGGGCGAGGCCGGCGGACCCCGACTTCTCCGGGTGGAACTGGACCCCGTAGACCGGCGGACGGGCGATCGCGCAGGCGAAGCGCTCGCCGTGCGCCGCGGTGCCGAGCAGGACGGCGTCGTCGGCCGGGCGCGGAGCGAAGCCGTGGACGAAGTAGAAGGGCGTCTGGTCGGGGATGCCCTCGCTGAGCTCGGACTCCCGCGTCCACGCGACCGGCTCCCAGCCGATGTGGGGGACCTTCAGCCCGGGCGCCCGCAGCTCGGTGACCTCGCCCTCGATCAGCCCCAGACCCCGCGACCCCCCGAGCTCGGTCGAGGCCTCGAACAGGAGCTGGAAGCCGAGGCAGATCCCGAGTACCGGGGTCCCGGCCTCGACCCGCTCGGAGACCAGCCGGTGAAGCTCGAGCTCGCCGATTCGCTCCATCGCCCTCGCGAACGCGCCCACCCCGGGCAGGATCACGCCGTCCGCCTCGCGCGCCACGTCGCCGTCGGCGGTGATCATCGCCTCGACCCCGACCCGCTCAAGCGCCTTCTCGACCGAGCGCAGGTTGCCGATCCCGTAGTCCAGGATCGCAACTCGCGTACTGCCGCCCACCGACTGCCTACCCCTCACGTCAGGGTTCCCTTGGTGCTCGGCACACCGGTCTCGGTCGGGTCGATCGCCACCGCCTCGCGCAGTGCCCGAGCGAACGCCTTGAACGCCGCCTCGATCAGGTGGTGGGCGTTGGAGCCGTACCGGGTGCCGACGTGCAGGGTCAGCTTGGCGTTCGACGCGAGCGCGCGAAAGAACTCCTCGGCGAGCTCGGCGTCGAAGCCGGCGATCGAGACCAGCGGCAGCTCCGACTCGAAGCGGCAGCAGGGCCGTCCCGAGATGTCGATCGCGCACTCGCCCAGCGCCTCGTCCATGGGGACGACGGCGTGTCCGTAGCGGCGGATCCCGGCGCGGTCGCCGAGCGCCTGATCGAGCGCCTGGCCGAGGGCGATACCGACGTCCTCGACCGTATGGTGGGCACCGGTCCCGAGGTCGCCGGCGGCATCGACGACGAGGCCGAGGCGAGCGTGGCGGGCGAGCAGCTCGAGCATGTGGTCGAAGAAGCCGACCCCGGTCGAGAGCGAGACGTCGCCGCCGTCGAGCGCGAGCTCGAGGCTGATCTTGGTCTCGCGGGTCTGGCGCTCGACCCGCGCCGCTCTTCGCTTGCTCTCGTTCATCGCTTCACCCTCGCGAGCGCGGACTCCGCATGGACCGGGAAGCCCTCGGCCTCGGCGATCGCGGCCACGCTCGGCGCCAATTCTGCTGCTGCCGCTGCCCCGACGTGGACGACGGCCGTGCGCCGCATGAATGCGCCCGGCCCCAGCGGCGCGCCGAAGCGGGCGGCGCCACCGGTCGGCAACACGTGGTTGGAGCCGGCCGCATAGTCGCCGAAGGCGGCGGCCCCACCGGCCCCGACGAACACGCAGCCGGCGACGCGGCCACGCGCGCTGGCCTCGTCGGCGCCTTGGAAGGCGAGCTCGAGGTGCTCGGGGGCGAGCGCGTCGGCGAGACCCAGCGCGAGCTCGAGGCCGGGTGCCGTGACCAGCGCCAGCGGCGGTTTCGCGACGCTCGCCCGCTCGCTCGCCAGCTCGGCGACCAGCTCCGCGATCCGATCGAGCAGCGCCGGATCGGGCGCGATCACGATCAGCAGCCCGTCGTCGCCGTGCTCGGCTTGTGCGCAGAGGTCGAGGGCGATCAAATCCGGGGTCGCGGTCCCGTCGGCAACCACGGCGAGCTCGGTCGGGCCGGCGATCCCGTCGATGCCGACCCTGCCCGCGACCAGGCGCTTGGCCTCGGTGACGTAGCGATTGCCCGGGCCGACGATCACGTCCACGGGCGCGATCGTCTCCGTCCCGTAGGCGAGCGCCGCGATCGCCTGAGCCCCGCCCACCGAGTAGACCTCGTCGACCTCGGCGATCGCGCAGGCGGCCAGGACCACGTCCGCCGGCCTCCCTCCCGCCCCGGCCGGCGAGACGACCGCCAGCCGTCCGACCCCCGCCGCCCGCGCGGGCAGCGCGCCCATCAGCACCGAGGACGGGTAGGGGGCCCGCCCGCCGGGCACGTAGACCGCCGCGGCGGCGACCGGCGCCGCCCCCACCTCGACCCGCTGGCCGGAAGCGAGCTCGACCGAGGTCGGGCGCAGCTCCGCCTCGGCCTGCGCCGCCGCCACCCGGGCGACGTTGTGCGCCGCTGTCCGGAGCGCCTCACGGACCTCGGGCGCGACCAGCGCCGGGGCCACCGCGATGACTTCGGGATCGACCCGGAACGGCTCGGTCAGGGGTTCGCCGAAGCGCTCGGCAAGCTCGCGCAGGGCCCGGTCGCCGTGCTCGCGGACTGCCGCGATGATCCCGGCGACCTCCTCGGTCACCTGCTCCAGCGCCGGCGCGAGGTCGCGCACTCGCCGGGCCAGGGCGGTGGCGTCCGCGCCGTCCCAATCGATCCTCTCGACCTTCATCCCGATGCCTCGCGAAGGCGCTCCGCGAAACCGTCGATCTCCGCGGCGCGCAGCTTGTGGGCGACGCGGTTGGCGATCAGGCGCGCGGTGCTGACGGCGATCTCCTCGCGCACCTCGAGCTCGTTCTCCTCCAGGGTGCGACCGGTGTCGACAAGGTCGACGATCCCGTCGGCGAGGCCGACCAAGGGCGCCAGCTCGACCGAGCCCTTGACCTCGATGACCTCGGCCTGGCGGCCGCTGCGCTCGAAATGGCGCTCGGCGGTCCGCGGGTACTTGGTCGCGATCCGCATCGCTCCGAGGCGCCGTTCGGCCTGCTCGAGGCTGTCGTCGCCGCGGCGCGCGGCGAGCACCATCCGGCAGGTCCCGTAGCCGAGGTCGACGAGCTCGTAGACGGCGCGGTCGGACTGCTCGGCGAGCACGTCCTTGCCGGTGATCCCGAGGTCGGCGGCGCCGGCCTCGACATAGGTCGGGACGTCGGAGGGGCGCATCGTCACCAGCCGGAGCGCGTCCGACTCGAACACGAGGGAGCGCGAGTCGCCGCGGAGGTCGGCGGTCTCGACGTCGATCCGCTCGAGCAGGTCGAGGGTGCCGCCGAACAGCGCCCCGCGCGGCAGCGCCAGGCTGAGCCGGCGATCGGAGCCGGTCCGAAGGGGCCGCGCCACCCCGGTCACGGCGGCCCCTCCCCACCGCGTCGCTCGGCGCCCAGCAGTCGCTCTTCCTCGGCCTGCGCGACGTGCAGGCGCTCGAGGTAGAGCGAGAAGCCCGCCGCGGGGAGCGGGCGCCCGAAGCGCCCCATGAGCTCGTCGTAGCGCCCGCCGCCACCGAGGATGTGGCCGACGGCGGGGTCGTAGACCTCGACGATCGCGCCGGTGTAGTAGCCGAGGTCCCGCAACAGCCCGAGATCCAGCCGGACCCGGTCGGCGATGCCGCGCTTGCGCAGCGCTTCGAAGGTGGCCGCCAGGCGACCGGTGGCCCGCTGGGTCACCTCGCCGCAGAGCCCGCGCGCCTCATCGAGCACCTCGGGTCCGCCGCGCAGCATCGGCACCCGGACGAGCATCTCGCGCGCCCCCTCGGAAACGTGGAGCGCCCCGACCTCGGCCTCGAGCCCGACGTGGTCGTGCGTGGCCAGGCAGTCCAGGACGCGACCCCGCGAAGCCGCGTCGACGCCGAGCTCGTCGAGCAGCTGGCGGTAGAGGTCAGCGTCCCCGAGCCCGATCACCGCGCGGCGCAGTCCGGCCGCGTCGAGTGCCGCGGCGAGCACCTCGACGACCTCGGCGGTGCCCTCCGGAGCGGGTGAGCCGACGAGCTCGACGCCGGCCTGGGTGAACTCGCGCATCTGGCCGCGCTGGGGGCGGATCGCGCGGTAGGCGCGCGCCAGGTAGCAGAGCCGGAAGGGCGGCTCGGCGCCCGCGAAGTGGTTGGCGACCAATCGCGCAATCGGGATCGTCATGTCCGAGCGCATCGCCAGCAGCTCGCCCGACTCGTCGAAGAACCGATAGGCGACCGGAGCGCCGCGCTCGGCCTCGCCCCGGGCGAGCACCTGCTCGTACTCGATCGTCGGGGTGGCCACCTCGCCGTAGCCGAAGCGCTCGAACGCCTCGACCAGCGCCACGCTGAGCGCGCGAAGCTCGCGCATCTCGTCCGGCAGGATGTCTCGTGTGCCTGGCGGAATCGGGTGCGTCATGGCGTGTCAGTCGGTAGGCGAACGGCGGCGAAAACCGAGCAGTTCAAGGACGCAGGCCGATCGGCGACGCGAGCGTAGTCGAACCGTACGTGAGCGAGACGATCGGCCGAGGACGCCGAAATGCGACGGTTTGCAGGCGCCGCCCTAGGCTGGCACCGGCTGGGTGCTGGCGCGCTCGATGCGCGCCCCGAGCTCGCGGAGCCGACCATCGATGCGCTCGTAGCCGCGGTCGATCTGGACCACGTTGCCGATCTCCGAGGTGCCGTCTGCACACAGGGCGGCGATGAGCATCGCCATGCCGGCGCGGATGTCGGGGCTCTCGACGCGCTCACCGTGAAGCCGGCTCGGACCGCTGACGATCGCCCGGTGGGGATCGCAAAGCGTGATCCGAGCGCCCATGGCGACGAGCTTGTCGACGAAGAAAAGGCGGTTCTCGAACATCTTCTCGAAGATCAGGATCGTACCCCGCGCCTGCGTCGCCAGCGCCAGCGCGATCGAGGTCAGGTCGGCCGGGAAGGCGGGCCAGGGCCCGTCGTCGATCTTCGGGATCGCGTCGCCGAGGTCGTCGCGGACCTCGAGCTTCTGCTCGGGCGGCACGAGCACGTCCGAGCCCTCGATCATCGACTGTAGGCCGAGGCGCCGGAACTGGCGCCGGATCGTGATCAGGTCCTGGGGCTCGGCGTCACGGATCCGCAGCTCCCCCCCGGTCGCCGCGGCGAGCGCCATGAAGCTCGCGACCTCGATGTGGTCCGCGCAGATCCGGTGCTCGGCGCCGGCGAGCTTGTCACGGCCGTGGACCGTCATCACGTTCGAGCCGACGCCGTCGATCTGGGCCCCCATCTTGACCAGCAGCCGCGCCAGATCCTGGACGTGGGGCTCGGAGGCCGCGTTGGCGATCGTCGTCGGCCCGGGCGTCAGCGCGGCGGCCATGAGCGCGTTCTCGGTCCCCATCACCGACGGCTCGTCCATGAAGATCGCGCATGGCTTCAGCCCCCCGTCGGGCGCGAGGACGTCGATCGAGCGGTTGCCCTCGATCCGGGCGCCAAGGTCCTTGAACGCGTCCAGGTGCGGGTCGAGCCGGCGCCGGCCGATGAAGTCGCCGCCCGGAGGCGGCATCCGCGCCTCACCGAAGCGGGCGAGCAGCGGTCCGGCGAGCAGGAAGGACGCGCGGATGTTCGCGGAGAGCCCCTCGTCGGGCGCCGTGTTCGAGACGCCGCCGGCGTCGAGCACCAGCCGCGTGTCGCTCCAGTCCGCCTTCACGCCGAGCTGCTCGAGCACGGCCACCTGGGTCTCGGTGTCGCGGATCCGCGGCACGTTGGTGAGCACGACCTCCTCGTCGGTGAGCAGGCAGGCGGCGAGGATCGGCAGCGCGGCGTTCTTGTTGCCGGCCGCGGTGATCTCGCCCGAGAGCGCCGACCCCCCCTTGATCACGAACTTCTCCATCGGCGCGGAGGGTACTGCTCGCGGCGGTGGCCAACGTCGCGTTTGGTACGCCGCCGGGAGCAGTTAAATGGGGTCGGTGCCGCAACCGACGCGAGCAGAGGCGTGGGACCTGGTCTGCGAGTGGGTCCGATCGGACTCCCTGCGCAAGCACCTGCTCGGGGTCGAGGCGGCGATGGTCGCCTACGCCCGCGAGCGCGGCGGCGACGAGGAGCTGTGGGCGGTGACCGGGCTCGTCCACGACCTCGACTACGAGCGCTTCCCCGACCTCGACGACACCGAGGACGGGCATCCGCGCACGGCGCTGCGGCTGTTCGCGGAGCTCGACTGGCCGCCGGAGCTGATCGACGCGGTCGCCGGCCACGCCACGTTCCTCGGCGTTCCGCGCGAGACCGAGCTGGCGAAGACCCTGTTCGCGGTCGACGAGCTCTCCGGGTTCATCGCCGCCTGCGCGCTGGTGCGCCCGACCGGGATCGAGGGGATGAAGCCGAAGTCGGTGCGCAAGAAGCTCAAGCAGCCGTCGTTCGCGTCCGGGGTCAACCGCGACGAGGTCCGCGAGGGCGCCGACGAGCTCGGGGTCGATTTCGACGAGCACGTCGCGTTCGTGATCGCGGCGATGGCGGACCGCGCCGACGCGCTCGGCCTCGAGCCGAAGCGAAGCGAACCCGCTTGAGGCGCATTTGGAAGATCCTGATCGCGCTGCTGGTCGGGCTCGCGGTCCTGCTCGTCGTCAACACCCTCGTCGTCGACGGTGAGACCAAGGACGCCGAGGTGACGATCGACGGCGGGCGGATCCTCAGCCTCCCGGGCGGCGACGTCCAGGTGTACGAGGAGGGCGCCGGCGGGCGGCCCCGATCGTGCTCCTTCACTGCTATTCGTGCTCGCTTCACTGGTGGGACGGGCTGGCGCCGATCCTGGCCGAGGATCGGCGCGTGATCCGCATCGATCTGCTCGGCCACGGGGGGTCGCAGAAGCCGTCGGGCGGCTACGGGATCGACGAGCAGGCGGGGCTGGTCGCGGGCGCCCTCGACCGGCTCGGGGTCCAGGGCGCGGTCGTCGTCGGGCACTCGATCGGCTTCGTGGTCGCGACCGCGCTCGCCGACCGGGCCAGCCAGCTCGTCGATCGCCTGGTCAACATCGACGCGGGCCCCAGCGAGGACTCCTGTTCGCTGGCGTTCATCGCCAGGCTCGGCTACACGCCGGTGATCGGCCAGGCGATGTGGCGGGTGACCCCGAGCTTCGCGATCGAGGACGGCTACTCGGAGGCCTTCGCTCCCGGCTACGACCTCGCGGACGGCTTTCCCAACCCCGACCAGGTCGTCGACGACTTCCGGGCGATGACCTACACCTCGTTCAAGGACGCCCGCCACGCCGCCACCGACTACGTGAACGAGGCGACCCTCGACCAGCGACTGCGCCAGATCCCGGTGCCTCTGCTCTCGATCTTCGGCGACGAGGATCAGATCTGTGACCCGGAGACGTCACAGGCGGCCTACGCCTCCGTCCCGGGCGCTCGGACCGCCGAGGTGCGCGGCGCCGGCCACTCCCCGAACGTCGAGCGGCCCGAGGAGACCGCGGCGCTGATCGAGCGGTTCGCGGCCGGCGCCGGCTGAGGTCCCTCAGCCGACCGCCTTGATCGTCTCCTCGTAGATCCCGATCGCGCGGCCGAGCCCCTCGCCGAGCGCCGCGTCGACGACTCCCTGGCTCTCGACGATCAGATCGGCGCGAGCGATCCGGCGCTCGAACTCCTCGTCGACCCGTAGCGCGTTGATCTGCTCGGCGCTGCCGCGGAGCAACGCGAAGCCGGCCAGATCGCCGCCGTGCGGGGTGAGCAGCACGACCTCGAAGTCCTCGATCTTGCCGTCGCCCTGGAGCCCGCCCCAGTACTCGACGCTCTCGTTGAAGACCTCGAGCGCGAGCTGCTCGCGGCCGCGTACCACCTGCCCCCACCCGATGAACAGTCCTGCTTCAGCCATGAACGCTCCCTTCCTCGATGACGATCCGACCCTATCGCGGCAGCTTGCGATCGCAACCGTGATCGTCGGCCCTATTGCCAGCGGCCTCCAGCCTTCGCCCACTCGTTGAGGTGCTCGACCGAGCAGAAGTCGTCGGCGATCCGGTGGCTGCCGCGATGGCGGACGAGGAGCACGTGGACGTCGCCGAGCTCGGCGTCGCAGTGCGAGCAGCGCCGCGGACCCTCCACGACCTCGGGCGGCTCGGCGACCGCCCCCGGCGACCAGTGCGCTCCCTGGATCGCCCAGGGGACGACGTGCTCGAGCCGGCAGAAGGCGGCCGCTCGCTCCCCGGCCGGCTCGTAGGCGCGAAATCCGTCGTCGGCTTCGACCGCCACCCCGCACCACGAGCACATAGATTGCGTCTCCATGGACCCGCTGAGAATAGTCGCGCTCGAGGGCGACCAGACGGGCCAGGAGCTGCTCGACCAGGCGCTGCGGGTGCTCGACCCGGCGGTGCTCGGGATCGAGCTCGAGGTCGACCGCTGCGACCTCTCGCTCGCCAACCGCCGCGCGACGGCGAACGCGGTCTGCGCCGAGGCGGCCGAGGCGATGCTCGAGACCGGGCTCGGGATCAAGGCGGCGACGATCACGCCGGAGGGCGCCGACGACGTCGGCAGCCCGAACCGGATCCTGCGCGAGGCGATCGGCGGCAAGGTGATCGTCCGCACCGGCCGGCGGCTCCCCGGCGTCACCCCGGTCGCCGGGGTCCACCACCCGATCTCGATCTGCCGGATGGCGGTCGGCGACGCCTACGGCGCCGAGGAGTCGCGCGAGGCCTCCGGCGACGACGAGCTCGCGCATCGGACCGAGACCATCCGCCGCTCCGACTGCCGCGCGGTCGCCGAGTACGCCTTTCGCGAGGCCGAGCGCTTCGACGGCCGCGTCTACGGCGGGCCCGAAGTGGACCGTGAGCCCGGTCTACGAGGGGATGCTGAAGGAGGAGATGGACGCCGCCTCCGAGCGCCACCCGGACGTCGACTACGAGCCGGTGCTGATCGACGCCACCCTCGCCGGCCTGGTCTCGGGCGCCGCCTCGGAGCCGCTGGTGATCCCGTGCCTGAACCGCGACGGCGACCTGCTCTCCGACCTGGTGCTGCCGCTGTTCGGCTCGATCGCCGGGGCGGAGTCGGTGCTGCTGGCGCTCGACGCGGAGCTGAGCCCGAAGGTGGCGATGTCGGAGGCACCGCACGGGACCGCGCCGGCACTCGAGGGCAAGGACGTCGCCAACCCGATGGGGATGATCCTCGCCGGCGCCGCGCTGCTGCACTACGGCGGCGACGATCGAGCCTCGCGGGCGGTCTACGAGGGCGTCCTGGAAACCGGTCGCCGCGCGGCGTCCGCACCTCCGATCTCGGCGGCCACGCGGGCACGAGCGAGTTCACCGACGCGGTGATCGGCCGCGTAGGTCGCAGTTTGCGGACGTCCAAGCCCGGATAGGATCAGCCCGGGTATGGAGGCAGGAAGCCTGACCGCCGGAAGCGACCGCACGATGGGCGAGCGCTTCTCCGACGCGGTCAACCGCATCAACACGCGCCGTTCGCGGTCAAGGCGGCGGCCGGAGTCTTCGTCCTCGACCTGATCCTGGTGCTCGCCGACCGCTTCCCGGACTCCGCCGGCGAGTGGATCCTGCTGCTCGCGATCTACGGGCTCACGGTCGCCGCGATGGTCCCGGTCGAGCGCCGGCCGGCCGCGCTCGCCGCGATCGTCCTGGCCAACATCGTCGCCGTCCTGGTCCTCTACCACGGCCTCCACGACGTCTCCCAGCGCGGGCTCAACGGGCTCTCGCTGGGCGCGATCTACGCGCTCGGCGCGGTCGGCCTGACCCTGGTCTACGGGATCCTCAAGCTGGTCAACTTCGCCCACGGCGACTTCCTCACCTTCGGCGCCTACATGGCGTACTTGGTGAACGTCACCTGGGAGCTGCCGCTGGTGCTCGGGATCGCGTTCGCGATCGCCGACCACGGCGCTGCTCGGGATCGTCCTGGAGAAGATCATGTGGGCGCCGATGCGCGGCCGGGGCGCGGGCATGCTGCAGCTCCTGCTGATGACGATCGGCCTCGCCTTCGTGATCCGCTACGGGATCCAGTTCGTCTGGGGCACCGAGCTGCGCCAGCTCGACGTCAACAACACCGACACCGTCAACTTCCTCGACCTGCGCATCGGCCGCACGCAGCTGATCGTGATCATCGTCGGCTTCGTCACCCTGCTCGCGACCGGGCTGATGCTGCGGATGACCCTGCTCGGCAAGCGCATGCGGGCCCTCTCCGACGACCTCGACCTCGCCGAGACCTCGGGGATCAACACCGCGCGGGTGATCCTCTACACCTGGGTGTTCGCCGCCGGGCTGGCGGGGCTCGCCGGGGTCTTCGCCGGCGCCCTCACCCAGCTTCAGCCCGAGCTCGGCTTCGAGCTCCTGCTGCCGATCTTCGCCGCCGTCGTCCTCGGCGGGATCGGCAACGCGTTCGGCGCGCTCGCGGCCGGGATCGTGCTCGGCCTCGTGATCGAGTGGTCGACCTTCATCGTCGCGCCGCGGCCTCAAGCTGGCGGTCGGGTTCCTGATCCTGATCATCGTCCTGATCATCCGGCCGCAGGGCATCTTCGGCCAGGCGAGGGCCGTATGAGCGACCCGGCTGCAGATCTTCCAGCTCGCGGTCTCGTTCGAGGCCTTCACCGACCTCGAGTTCTGGACCTCGGTCGGGGTGATCGCCGGGATCTACGTCGTCTTCTCCACTCGGCCTGCAGATGAACGTCGGCTTCACCGGGATCCAGAACTTCGGCCAGGTCGGGTTCATGGCGATCGGCGCCTACGCGATGGCGATCCTGACGGCCGAAGAGGGATGGAACTTCTGGCTCAGCCTGCCGGTCGCGATCGCCGTCGCGGTCGGCTTCGGGCTGATCATCGGGCTGCCGTCGCTGCGCCTGCGCGCCGACTACTTCGCGATCGTCACGATCGCCGCGGCGGAGGCGATCCGGCTGGTCGCGCTCAACGCCCGCGACCTCACCAACGGCGCCCAGGGGATCTTCGGCTTCGACGACAGCTGGGACTCGATCTCGGAGTCGATCGAGGACTTCATCGTCGACCTCGGCTGGACCGACGTCCCGACGCCCTGTTCCCGCTGTTCCTGGTCACCTGGGGGCTGGCGATCCTGCTGATGTTCGTCTTCACGCGCATCCAGCGCACGCCCTGGGGGCGCGTGCTGCGAGCGGTGCGCGAGGACGAGGACGCCGCCCGCGCGCTGGGCAAGAACGTGTTCTCCTACAAGCTCCAGTCGCTGGCGCTCGCGGCGACGTCGGGCGCCCTCGCCGGCTTCTTGCTCGCGCTCAACCTGAAGTTCGTCGTTCCCGACGAGTTCCAGCCCCTGGTCACCTTCATCGGCTACGTCGTCCTGCTGCTCGGCGGCCTGGCCAACTACTGGGGCGTGGCGATCGGCGCGATCATCATGTGGACGGTGCTCGAGGGCCTGCGCTTCCTCGAGCTGCCGTTGTCGGAGACGAAGATCGCCGCGCTTCGGTTCATCATCCTCGGCCTCGTCCTGATCGGGCTGATGGCGTTCCGGCCGCAGGGCGTCTTCGGCAAGCGGGAGGAGATGGTCCTCGGTGACTGACGCCCCGGCGACGCCGCCGCACCCGCCGCCCGCGAGCGGCCGCAAGCTCTTCGAGGCCACGGAGATCCACAAGCGCTTCGGCGGCATCCAGGCCGTCCGCGGCGCGACCATGGACGTCGACGCAGGGCTCGATCACCGCGCTGATCGGGCCGAACGGCGCCGGCAAGACCACCTTCTTCAACCTGATCACCGGCTTCTACCGGCCCGACAGCGGGCCGAGCTCTGTTCGACGGGCGCGAGGTCCAGGGCCGGCCTCCGTACACGATCGCCCGCCTGGGGATGGTGCGGACGTTCCAGATCACCAAGGCGCTGGCGGCGATGCCGGTGATCGACAACATGATGCTCGCCGCGCCCGACCAGCCGGGCGAGCAGCCTGCGCCAACGTCGTCTTTCGCCCGTTCGGCTGGCGCAAGCGCGAGGCGCGAGGTCCACGAGCAGGCGATCGAGCTGCTCGACGTCTTCAACCTCGACCCGGCTCGCCGACGAGTACGCCGGGACGCTCTCCGGCGGCCAGCGCAAGCTGCTCGAGCTGGCGCGGGCGCTGATGGCGCAGCCGCGGTTCCTGCTCCTCGACGAGCCGATGGCGGGCATCAACCCGACCCTGGGACGCGCGACTGCTCGACCACATGCAGCGGCTGCGCTCGGAGGACGGGCGTCACCTTCCTGTTCATCGAGCACGACATGGAGGTGGTCATGAACCACTCCGACCGGGTGATCGTGATGGCGGAGGGGGCGGTGATCGCCGACGGCGAGCCGCACGAGGTCCGCTCCGACCAGGCCGTGATCGACGCCTACCTCGGCGGGGGCGGCGAGACGGGGCCTCCTCGTGAGCGGCCGAGACCGGCGAGCGAGGTGGTGCTCAGCACCGAGGGCGTGGTCGCCGGCTACATCCCCGAGGCCGACATCCTCAACGGCGTCTCGATCAACGTCCGCGAGGGCGAGATCGTCACCATCGTCGGGCCCAACGGGGCGGGCAAGTCGACCCTGATCAAGACGATCTTCGGCCTGCTGCATCCGCGCGAGGGGCGGATCGAGTTCCGCGGCGAGGAGATCCCGGGCGCAGGCCCCACGACATCACCCGCCTCGGCCTCTCCTACGTGCCCCAGCTCGACAACGTGTTCCAGAGCCTGACCGTCGAGGAGAACCTGGAGATGGGCTCGCTCGACCGCTCGCGGACGGCGGACCAGAAGGACCGCATGTACGAGCTCTTCCCGCGGCTGGGCGAGCGCCGCACGCAGGCGGCCGGGACGATGAGCGGCGGCGAGCGCCAGATGGTGGCGATGGCGAGGGCGCTGATGCCCGACCCGCATGTGCTGCTGCTCGACGAGCCCTCCGCCGGCCTGGCGCCGGCGTTCGTCGACGCGATCTTCGAGAAGACGAGCGAGGTCAACCGGTCCGGGGTGACGTGATGATGGTCGAGCAGAACGCGCGCCGGGCGCTGGCGATGTCCGACCGCGGCTACGTCCTCGACCTCGGCAAGGACCGCTTCGAGGGCCCGGGCCAGGAGCTGCTCGACGACCCCAAGGTCGCCGAGCTCTACCTCGGCGGCGACCGCTCGGACGTCGACCGATGCCGCAGGACCAGCTGCGCGAGACGAGAGCGGCCGGGGCCTGAGGCCCCGGCCGCCCTCGGCTCGCGTCGTCAGCCCGGCTCGCTACGGCTACTGGGCTTGCTCCTCGGCGGGAATCTGCTCGCCGAACGGCTCGAACGCCTTGTCCGTCACCTCGTAGATGTCATAGACACCGACGGTGGGTCGCCGTTCTCGTCGAGATCGATCTCGCCCGACGCGCCGACGTAGTCGATGTCGTCGCCGTTCTGCAGCGCCTCGATCGCCTCGGGGAGCTGCTCCCAGGTGTAGCTGTCACCCGGCGGGCCGGTGACGTCCTGTAGCGCGGCCGCCATGTCGGCGCCCTCGGTCGAGCCGGCGGCAACGGCCGCCAGGTAGCAGAGGATCACGGCGTCGAAGTTCTGGCGCGTCGAACGTCTGACGATCGACGTCCTTCGGCTCGGTCGTTGCACAGCTTGATCGAATGCCTCAGCGGACTCGCCCTCGGTCGGCGTGCCGGGTGCGGTGCCCCGGAGGCCGAGGGTTGCGTCATCGCCGGCGATCGGGCAGGGCGCTTGTGGCCAGCCCGTCGGTGATGAACGTCGTCTCGGTATCGAACTCGCCCGTCCGACGAGCGCGGGCCCGACCTTGTTGTAGGTCTCCGGGAAGTCGATGATCACGATGCCGTCCGGATTACCGGAGACGATCTGATCGGCCTCGGTGTCGTAGCTCGGCAGGTCGATGTCGTACACGATCGCCTCGCCGATCTCACCCCCGAGCTCCTCCCAGGCGTCGTGAACTGCTCGGCAAAGCCGGTCGCCGTAGGCATCGTTGCGAGCGCCGATGTTGATCGTCTTGCCCTCGGCGCCGCCGAGGCGCTTCTTCGACCAGGTCGGCACAGCGTCGGGCCTTGGAGCGTTGTCAGGCGGTGACGTCCGGCTGACCAAGCCGTCGTCGTCGAGCTCGGTGATCTCCGTACCCGTCGCCGATGGCGAGATCAGCGGGACCTCCTCGGGGATCGACACCGACTCGGCCGCTCGGGATCACGTCGGCGGAGCCCCAGGGGCCGGCGATGCAACTCGCGCCGTCGGAGGTCGCCAGCTTGCGCTGCGCCTGCACGGCGCATTGCGGATCGGCCGCGCCGCAGTTGTCCTCCTTGACGGCCTCGATCGTGTGGTCGGCGCCGACCTCCTCGATCGCGGCGTTGATCTCCGAGATCGCCAGGTCCGCGGCCTTCTCGCCTGGCGGACCGAAGTCCGCGAGATCGCCGCTCAGCGGCAGCGAAACGCCGATTGTCATGTCGAGCGAGGTCTCCCCGCCGCCCGAATCGCCTCCGTCGTCATCGTCGTCGCCACAGGCGGCAATCCCGAGCGACAAGCCGGCCACCACCAGGGGCAACACGACCAGCCTCATCCTTGACATGAACTCTCCTCTCTCTCAAGACATCCCGGGGCCCTCAGTGGCCCTGCGCGCCCGTTCTCTATCAGAATCGGTGCTGCGTCCCCGCAAGCTTACGCTCAGGCCGAGCTGCTCGGTGTCTGGCGGGCGTCCGTCATCGCCTTCATCGGCGGGGACCACGCGGCGCCATTCGACGATCTCGCCGTCCTCGACCTCGAACGCCGTCTGGGCCTCGCCGCCGGTCCCCGATCCGCAGCTGCCGGGGCCCGGGCGCTCGGTGAGCCTGAAGGTGGCGATCGTGAGCCCGTGCGCGCCGGTCGCGTCGGTGAGGACCGCGCCGCAGGGAAGGGACGAGTTGAACAGCTTGGCGTCGGCGAGGCTGTCGATCCGCAGCGGAGGGCCGGCGTTCTGGGCCAGGCTCGGGAGCGCGAACAGCTCGGCCGCACCGTCGATGTCGCCGGCGGTCAGCGCCTGCGCCCACTCGTCGATCACCTCGACGTCCGCCGCGTCGGCGCCGGTGACCTCGACGGTCTCCTCGCCGTCCGCCGAGCCGCCGCCGCAGGCTGACAGCGCGAGGGCGAGCGCGAGGGCGGGCAGCGCTTGGAGGCTCGGTCGCAGCTTCCGGATCGCAAATCGAAGCATCCGAATGGAGATTCTGACGAGCGCGTGAATCCGGCTTGACATCCTCGGTGCACTATACGAACATGTGTTCGATTCCGGATGATGATCGTCTGCGCGCTGATCCCCCGCCTCTCGCTTTCGAGCGCGCTGGGTGATCGGCGAGAGCTGCTCGGGAAGCCGGTGGCGCTGGCGCCGGAGCCCGGCGGCCCGCAGGTGATCGGTGAGGCGTCGGGGGCGGCGGAGGCATACGGGGTGCGGGCCGGGATGCGGATCGGCGAGGCGCTCTCGCGCTGCCCCGCGCTCGGCCTGGTTGCCCCCGACCCGGTCCGGGCCGAGGCCGCCTGGGAGCGCTCGCTGCGCAGCCTCGAGTCGATCGGCGCCGCGGTCGAGCCCTCGCGCCCTGGCGAGGCGTTCTTCGCCACCGAGCCGCTGCGGGCGCTCTGTGGCGGGCCGGAGGCCGTGCTCACCCAAGCCCGGCGGGCGCTCGCCGAGACCTCCGGGGCGCGGGTCGGCGCCGGGCCGAACCGGCTCAGCGCCCACGCGGCGGCGACGCGGATGCGCGCCCGGCGCCCCGCCCTCGTGCTCTCCGACGCCGCCGCGCGGCGATTGCTGGCGAACCTGCCGGTCCACGCGCTCAGCGGCCGGCTGGTTCGCGGGCGTGGGGATCGCGCCCACCATGACGCCTCCGCCCGCGAAACCGAGGAGGCGGCGTGCATCGACTCGCTCGAGCGGCTCGGGGTCGCGACCCTGGGCGAGCTCGGAGACCTGCCGGCCGCGGCGGTCGCCGATCGCTTCGGCGAGCTCGGCCTGCGGGCGCTGAGGCTGGCGCGTGGCGCCGACGAGCCGCTTCGCCCGCGCAGTCCGCAGGTCGAGATCGAGTCCCGGCTCGGGCTCGGCGAGGCGGCTTCGGGCGAGCAGTTCGCACGGGCGCTCGGCCTGTTGATCGAGCGCCTCCTGGCTCACCCGGCCAGGGCGAACAGGACGATCCGCAGGCTGCGAATCGAGGCGGGCCTCGCCGGCGCCGGCGGCTGGCGCACCGAGGTCGTCCTGCGCAGCGCCAGCGCCGACGCCGAGCGGCTGGCGCTGGTGCTCACCCCGCGCCTGGCCGAGCTTCCGGGGCCGGCCGCGTGGCTGGGGCTGCGGGCGCTCGAGCTCGGCCCGGAGGCCGGCGAGCAGGAGGTGCTCGCGCGCTCGCCGGCCGAGGAGCGACGTAGCCGGCTGACCGAGGCCGTGCGCCAGGCACGCTCGGCCGCCGGCCGCGACGCCGTCCTGCGGGTGCTCGAGGTCGACCCCGGCTCGCGCGTGCCCGAGCGCCGGGCGATCTTCGCCCCCTTCGGCGAGCACGATGGCTAGGCCCCAGGTCTACTGGCCGCGCCCGATCGAGGTGCTGGCCGCCGCCGACGGTGCCCCGGTGCGGGTCGGCGGGGTCGAGGTCGAGGCGGTGCGCGAGCAGTGGCTGGTCGAGGACCGCTGGTGGACGCCGAAGCCCCTGCGGAGGCAGTACTTCGAGCTCGTGCTCACCGACGGCCGCAACCTGGTCGTCTTCCGCGAGCCGCCCGACGGCACGCGCTGGTACGAGCAGCGGGCCTGATGGGCGATCCAGGCATGGCCTACGTCGAGCTGCACGCCCACTCCTCGTACTCGTTCCTCGACGGTGCCTCGCTGCCCGAGGAGCTCGCCCGCCGCGCCGCGGAGCACGGCTACGACGCGTTCGCGCTCACCGATCACGACAACGTCTGCGGAGCGATGGAGCTCGCCCAGGCCTGCAAGGGAATCGGCCTGCGACCGATCCACGGTGCCGAGCTGACCATCGACGGCGTCGGGCACCTCACCGTGCTGGTCGAGTCGGCCGTCGGCTGGCGCAACCTCTGCCGGCTGCTGACCGAGGCGCATTCGCAGACCAGGCCGCGGCCCGGTCGTGAAGCCCTCCCCCCCGCCCTCGCCCTGAGCTCGCTGCTGGAGCAAAACGAGGGTCTCGTCTGCCTCTCGGGCTGCGCTCGCGACGGCGCCATCGCCGGCGCGCTGGGAACGCGGCGAGCCGCGCCGCGCCGAGTCCCTGGCGCGGAGTCTGGTCGCCGCCTTCGGCCGCGAGCGCCTGCGGATCGAGCTGCAGCGGCCGCAGTGGCGGCGCGACCGGGCCCGCAACCGCTGGCTCACCGGGGTCGCCGAGCGGCTCGGGGTCGCCTGCGTGGCGACCGGCAACGTCCATGCCCACGACCGCGCCAGGTCAGAGCTCCAGGATGCCCTGGTCGCCGTCCGCGCCCACACGACGCTCGAGGAGTGCGAGTCCGAGCGCCGCGGCAACACCAGCGCCGTGCTCGCCCCGCCGGCGGCGATGGCGGCGCGCTTCGCCGAGCATCCGGAGGCGGTCGCCGAAACCGAGCGGCTGGCGGAGCGGCTGCGCTTCGACCTCACCGCCGAGCTCGGCTACCGCTACCCGGGCTCCGAGGACCTCGAGGCCGACCGGACCCTGGCCGAGATCTGCCGCGGACGGCTCGAGCTCCGTTACGCGGGCACCCCGGAGCGGCCCGAGGCCGAGCGCCGGCTCGAGGAGGAGCTGCGGGTGATCCGCGGGCTCGGGCTCTCGGGGTTCTTCCTCCTGCACTTCGACCTGCTCGAGCTGGCGCGGGAGGTCGCGGCCGAGGTCCGCAGCCCCGACTCGGCGCGCAACCTGCTGCCCCCCGGGCGAGGCCGAGGCTCGAGCGTGAGCTCGGTCGTCTGCTATCTGACCGGCCTCTCGCACGTCGACCCGGTCAAGGCCGGGCTGTTCCTGGGGCGCTTCCTCAACGACGACGTCACCGAGATGCCCGACATCGACCTCGACTTCCCGCGTGACATCCGCGAGCAGCTGATCCCTCGCGTCCACGATCGCTACGGCCGCGAGCGGGCGGCGCTGGTCTCCGCCTTCGCCTGCTATCGCTCGCGCGGCGCGGTTCGCGACCTTGGCAAGACGCTCGGCCTGCCGCCGGGCGAGATCGAACGCGTCGCTCAGATCGCCGACATGTACTCGCGCGGCGACGAGGTCGAGCGCGACATCGCCGAGGCGATCGGCTCGGCGCGAGCTGCGACGCCGCGCTGGCGCTGCCTGGCGCGGCTGGCGCGCGAGGCCTGGGGCCTGCCGCGCCACCTTTCTCAGCACCCCGGGGGGATGGTGCTCTCGACCCGGCCGCTGGTCGACATCTGCCCGGTGCAGCCGGCCGCGATGGAAGGTCGCCAGATCGTCCAATGGGACAAGGACTCGTGTGCGGACGCGGGCTTTCTCAAGATCGACCTGCTCGGGCTCGGGATGCTCTCGGCGGTCGAGCGCTGCGTCGAGTCGATCGCCGCGGCCCGCGGAGAGCGCGTCGACCTGTCGCGAATCCCGCTCGACGACGAGCCGACGTTCGAGGCGATCAGGGCTGCGGAGACCACCGGCGTGTTTCAGATCGAGAGCCGTGCCCAGATGCAGATGCTGCCGCGCAGCCTGCCGGAGACGCTCGACGACGTGATCGTCCAGGTGGCGCTGGTGCGTCCGGGGCCGATCCAGGGCGGCGCCGTGCATCCCTACCTCGAGCGCCGCCGGCTGCTGCGCTCAGAGCCCGGTTACGAGGTCCCCTACGAACACCCGTGCCTGGAGCCGATCCTCGCCGACACGCTCGGGGCGATCGTGTTCCAGGACCAGGTGATCCAGGTGGCGATGGCGATGGCCGGGTTCACCGCGGGCGAGGCCGAGGGGCTGCGGCGGGCGATGAGCCGTCGCCGCTCGGAGGCGGCGCTGAACGCGTACGGCGAGCGGTTCGTCGCCGGCGCGGTCGAGCGGGGGGTCGAGCGGGAGCTCGCAGAGAGGGTGTTCGCGCAGGTCCGCGGCTTCTCCGGCTTCGGCTTTCCGAAGTCGCACGCGGCAGCCTTCGGCCTGCTCGCCTACCAGTCGACCTGGCTGCGCGTCCACTACGGCCCCGAGCTGCTCTGCGCGCTGTTCAACGAGCAGCCGATGGGCTTCTATCCACCCGACTCGCTCACCCACGAGGCCCAGCGGCGCGGGATCGAGGTGTTGCCCGTCGATGTGAACGCGAGCGGTGTCGAGTGCACTGTCGAAGCAGGCATATGCGAGCCCGCCGTCCGTCTCGGCCTGGGCTACATCAAGGGGGTTGGCGAGGAGGAGGCCACCGGGCTGGTCGCCGAGCGCGAGCGGGCCGGGGACTATCGCGACCTCGCCGAGCTCGCCTCGCGCTCGGGGGTCAGCCGCGACGGCCTCGAGCGGCTCGCCTGGGCCGGGGCCTGCGAGCGGCTCGGCCATCCCGCGGGCGCCGCGCTTCGCCGCGACGAGCTCTGGCGGCTTGGTGTGGCGCGCGGCAGCGAGCGGGCGCGCGGCGCTCCCGCGCAGCTGGCGCTGGCGCTGCCGCTCCCCGCACCGCCCGACCTGCGCCCGCTCGATTCCTGGGAGCGGATCGTCGCCGACTACGCCTCGACCGGGGTCACCCTCGGCGAGCACCCGGTCGAGGTCCTGCGCCCGGAGCTCGGGGACGGGCTCGTCCGCACCGAGGATCTGCGGGTGATCGGCGATCGGGCTCTGGTCCGGATCGCCGGCATGGTCGTCGCCCGCCAGCGCCCGGCGACGGCGAATGGGGTCGTGTTCATGCTGATCGAGGACGAGGTCGGGGTGGCGAACGTGATCGTGCCGCCTCCGGTGTACGAGCGCTGCCGGCTGGCGGTTCGGACCGCATCCTTCGCGCTCGTCAGCGGTCGCCTCGAGCGGCGAGAGCAGGTGATCAACGTGCTCGCCGATTCGGTCGAGCGGCTCTCGGTGCCCGCCCACGCGGTCGGCGGCGAGGTGCGCCGGATCGAGCCTCCCGTGCACCGCGAGACCGGCCGCGATCCCGACCACGCCGACGCGCCGGCGCCCGCACGGGTCGCGGCGGCGGGCGGCGGGCCGAGTCGCGAGATCGCCGCCGTGGCGCCGCGCCCGCACAGCTTCGGCCGGCGGGGATGACGGCGGCCCTGGGCGCCGGTGCAAGATCGTATGCAGAACGTATGTTCTGTCCGAGGGCGTTCCTAGCCTGGCCCGCGTGAGATCGAGAAGCGACAACAGCAACTGCATCGGCCAGCGGATCCTCGGCGCGATCGACCTGGCGATCGACTTCGCCACGCTCGGCGAGTACGGACTCGAGCCCCTTCCCGCAGGCGCGGGTGGCACCGCGGACGGGCCCTGTCGCGAACGGCCCGGCCGACAGGCCGGGTGGGAGACGTTCGCGAAGGCTCGCCGCGGGGGCTGCGGCGCTGCGCGCCTCGCGGGTGCCCGTCCACGGGCCGCGCTAGTCGGCCTCCCCGCGGTCGATCATCGCGATCAGCTCGCGGCCGACGGCGATCGCCCGCCCGAGCGCCGCGCCGTCGAGGTTCGCGACGGTGTCGCCGGGCTGGTGGTAGTTCGGGATCCGGCCACCGTCGCCGGCGACCAGGGTCATCGCCCGGCCACCGCGAGCGAGCACGGCGGTGGAGTCGTAGGTGAGCCCGATCGGGGCGTCGAGCGGCTCGAGGCCGAGCTCGGGACGCTCGCGCCGCAGGCGTGCGGCAAGCGCCAGCAGTCGCGGATCGGCGTCCCACTTCAACAGCACGCCCTCGGAGGGCAGGTAGCGCAGCGTCGCCGGTGCGCCCACGCCGTCGAGGTTGAGGAACAGCCAGCCGGACGTCTCGTGGCGGTCGAGGAAGGCGCGGGCGCCGAGCAGGCCCGCCTCTTCCGAGCCGGTGACCAGCACAGCGAGCCGGGTCGACTCGAGCGGCCGAGCGGCGACCTCGGTGGCCAGCTCGACCACCGCCGCGGCGCCGGAGGCGTTGTCGTTCGCGCCCGGGACGTCCCGGCCGCGGAGCTCGCGCTCCGCCAGCAACGCGAGGCCGGCGGCGACGACGGCGCGCGCCGCGCCCATGAGTGCCAGGCCCGGCGCCGAACGGCCCAGGAGCGGCTCCGTTGCGAGGGCGATCGTCGCCAGCGACTGGGCCGCGATCCAGCGCTGCAGATGTGGCGCGAGCGCCGGGTGGAACAGCAGCCCGCTGCGAGAGCTGTCGACGTGCGCCACCAGGCAGAGCGTGCGCTCGGCCCGGCCGCGGGGCTCGACCGACGCGACGACGTTGCGGCTCTCCCCGCGGGAGAGCGCTGACGAGAGCGGCGTGTGGCGCAGGCCGCCCTCGCTCACCAGGGCCGCCGCCGCGGCGGCGGCGATCGCGCCACGGGCTACAGGCCACCGCCTGGGCAGAGCAGCCGGCGCGAGCGCGAGCGCCGCGATCAGGCCGTAGGGGTAGCCGAAGCTCGCGTACGCGGGGAAGGTCTCGATCCGAGTCGCGGCGCCGGCCGCGCGCAGACCGTCCGCGATCACCTCCGCGGCCATTGCCTCGGCTCGCGAGCCGGGGCGCCGCGGTCCGATCTCCTCGGCGAGGGTGGTGACCAGGTCTCCGGCCCTCGCCGAGAGGCCGCCCTCGATCGTGCTCGTGCCGCTCACGCCGCGATCCTAAGGCCATGGCTGGCGTCCCCGCCATGGCTGGTGGGGGCCTGTGGACATCGGCGGCGCGCGGGGCTCGTGTGGGGCTCCCAACGACCGAGAGCCGCCCTGGGGCGGCTCTTGTGGAAGTAAACGGCGGTGACCTACTCTCCCAGGCCGTTGCCGGCCAAGTACCATCGGCGCTGAGGGGCTTAACTGCTCTGTTCGGAATGGGAAGAGGTGTTTCCCCCTCGCTATGACCACCGAAATTGGTCGAGACCGCACGGCTCCGTGGAGCCGCCCGACCTCGGTGAGGCTTGAAAACTGCACCGCCAGCCGGCCGTAAGCGAGGATTCAAAAAATCCGTCAAGACCTCGACCCATTAGTACCGGTCTGCTGAGCGTGTCGCCACGCGTACACAGCCGGCCTATCGACCTGGTGGTCTACCAGGGGTCTTACTCCCTCAAGGGGATGGGAGAGCTCATCTCGAGGTCGGCTTCCCGCTTAGATGCTTTCAGCGGTTATCCGATCCGCACGTAGCTAACCAGCGATGCCCTTGGCAGGACAACTGGTACACCAGAGGTGCGTTCATCCCGGTCCTCTCGTACTAAGGATGACTCCTCTCAACTCTCCAACGCGCACGGCAGATAGGGACCGAACTGTCTCACGACGTTCTGAACCCAGCTCGCGTGCCGCTTTAATGGGCGAACAGCCCAACCCTTGGGACCTACTCCAGCCCCAGGATGCGACGAGCCGACATCGAGGTGCCAAACCGCTTCGTCGATATGGACTCTTGGAAGCGATAAGCCTGTTATCCCCGGAGTACCTTTTATCCGTTGAGCGACGGCGCTTCCACTTGCAACCGCCGGATCACTAAGCCCAACTTTCGTTCCTGCTCCACCCGTCGGTGTCGCAGTCAAGCTCCCTTGTTGCCTTTACACTCTTCGCACGATTTCCGACCGTGCTGAGGGAACCTTTGGGCGCCTCCGTTACTCTTTAGGAGGCGACCGCCCCAGTCAAACTGCCCGCCTGACACTGTTCACAGCCCGGCTTACGGCGCTGTGTTAGAAGCCCAGCACACCAAGGGTGGTATCTCAAGGTTGGCTCCCCGACGGCCGAAACCGTCGGTTCGAAGCCTCCCACCTATCCTGAGCGAGGTGTACCGAACTCCAATATCAAGTTGCAGTAAAGGTTCACGGGGTCTTTCCGTCTTGCCGCGCGTACTCGGTATCTTCACCGAGACTCTAATTTCACCGAGCCCCTCGTTGAGACAGCGTCCAACTCGTTACGCCATTC
>CAVWWH010000011.1:0-603589 GCA_963758665.1 uncultured Solirubrobacterales bacterium
CGGAGCCCTCGATCAGGTCCACCGAGCCCGTGCGGGGATGGCCTGGCGCAAAACGATTCTCTCGGCGGGTGGCCAGCGCCGCGGCCCCACCGTCGACCTCGTCGAGATTTTCGGCGCTCCCGGTGCTCAGGTCATCGAGCACCAAGACATCTTCGCCCCGCGTGGTCAGGGCATCGGCCAGGTGGGAGCCGATGAACCCCGCACCCCCAGTGATCAAGTATCGCAACGGTTCCGCCTTTCAGCCCCTTGAGTTCGCAACGCCCGTCGCCCAGCAACGGTGAGATCCTAGACTGACCAGGCCCTAGTCGTGGACGAAGTCGCCCAGCAACGGTGCGATCCTAAACTGACCAGGTCCTGGTCGTGGACGAAGGTATGAGAGCGCTGATAACGGGAGGCGGCGGATTCATCGGCTCGCACCTTGCGGGGCATCTGTGCACGCAGGGCCACGAGGTCCGGGTTCTCGACAACTTCTCGACGGGCAATCGCACGAACCTGCTCGCCTTCCGCGACGAGCTCGAACTGATCGAGGGCGACATCCAAAGCTATGAGCGCGTGAATACCGCGGTTCGAGGGTGTGAGGTCGTCTTTCATCAGGCGGCGCTGCCCTCCGTGCCACGCTCGGTTCAGGACCCGTTGACCAGCAATGCGGCAAACGTGATCGGCACGCTCAACGTGCTCCTGGCCGCCCGCGACAGCGGCGTGCGACGGGTCGTGTTCGCCTCCTCGTCCTCGGTCTATGGGGCCAACGAGACGCTTCCCAAGCACGAGGACCTGCCGGCGACGCCGATCTCCCCATATGCCGTCGCCAAGCTGGCCGGTGAGGGCTACTGCCGAAGCTTCTCAGGGGTATACGGCCTGGAGACGGTCGCCCTGAGGTACTTCAACGTCTTCGGGCCTCGCCAGGACCCTCTGTCTCAATACTCGGCCGTGATTCCGAACTTCATCACCGCTTGCCTCGCGGGCGAGCCGCTGACGATCTTCGGCGACGGCGAGCAGTCTCGCGACTTCTCCTACATCGCCAACGTCGTCGATGCCAACCTCCTCGCGAGCGAAGCAACGGGAGTGGCAGGAAAGGTCTTCAACGTCGCCACTGGGCACCGGATCACGCTGAACGCACTCGTCGACGAGCTCAGATCGCTGACCGGGCGCGAGATCGAGGTGCGTAACGAGCCCGGCCGTCCGGGCGAGGTTCGGCATTCGCTCGCCGATCTTTCTCGCTCGAATGCCGAGCTCGGCTACGAGCCGGCGATCGATTTCCGCGAAGGCCTGAGGCTGACCTTGGAGGCCTATACCGCGTCTCGCGAGGGCAACGCGCCCGCGGCCGGGCCGGCCTGAGGTAGTCATCAGGGTCCTGCACGTCCAGAAGGTGAGCGGCATCGGGGGGTCGGAGCGCCATCTCCTCTCCCTACTGCCGGCGCTCGGCGAGGCCGGAGTCGAAGTGCGGATGTGCGTTGCGGCTACGGGGCGCGCCCGGGACTTCACCCAAAGCCTCCAGGAGCTCGGCATCTCCCACGCGGTGATCCCCGCCGGTCGCGACGTCAGCCCGCCTCTGGTCGCGGCGCTGTGGCGAGAGATCCGAGCGTTTCGGCCGGACCTCGTGCACACCCACCTGATCCATGCCGACCTGCACGGACAGCTCGCGGCCCAGCTTGCCGGGGTCACCGGCGTTTCGTCCGTCCATGGCACCCATGACTTCTACGAGCGTGAGCCATACCGCAGCCTCGCGCGCCTCGCCGGGCACCGGGCAGAGCTCACGATCGCGATCTCCGAGCACGTGCAGCGGTTTATCGAAAGCGTCGGCATCTCCCGTCGGGGAGCGGTCCGCATGGTCCACTACGGAATCGACTCCTCGGGCTGGCCGGCCACCGAGGACGAGCAGGACGTGGCGCGGGGCGAGCTCGGGCTCGATCGCGAGTCGATTGCCGTCGGCGTCGCATCGCGCCTGGTCCCGCACAAGGGGCACTCCCTACTGCTCGAGGCCCACGGGAGGGCGGTGCGAGAACGACCCGAGCTGCGTCTGCTGATCGCCGGGGAGGGTCCTCTGCGGCCCGAGCTGGAGCGCCAGGCGCGGCCGCTCGGCGAGACCGTGCGGTTTCTCGGCTTCGTCAGGGAGATCCGAGACTTCATGGGCGCTTGCGACGTGCTCACCTTCCCCTCGCAGCCTGCGTTCGGCGAGGGGTTCGGGCTCGCGGCGCTCGAGGGGATGGCCGCTGGACGCCCGATCGTGGCGACGGCGACCTGCTCCCTGCCCGAGGTGGTCGCTTCGGGCGAGAGCGGCTTCCTGATCGATCCCGAGAGCAGCGACGAGCTCGCCGCGGCGCTCGTGAGGCTGGCCGAGGATCCCGACCTGCGCGCGAGGATGGGTCATGAGGCGCATCGGCGCGCCCGCAAGGAGTTCTCGCTGGAGGCGATGGTGAACCGCACGATCGCGGTCTATAACGAGGCATGCTGAGCACGGGTGACCCTCGTACATACGTCCAGGCTCTTCGACGCCGCTTCGCCCTACGCTCGGCTATCTCCGATGCCGAACTGTGTGCTCGGAACCCGGAGAGAGCGAACGTCGGCGCGCCCTCGCGCTCGGAATCGGCCTGCTTGCCCTCGTCGCCGCCGCCATCTTGGGAACCGGCCATTGGACGCTGACCGGTGACGCCCAGGCCTCGGAGGCCGTAGACAGCGCTGACGGGCTCATCCTCTGGGTCGGCTGCGAAGAGGATGTCGTCACCCTCACCGACGGCGAGCTCGACGAGTGGAAGTCGAGGGGCGTCGACGGCTTCGTCTGCATGCGCCGAGCGCCTGCGGGACCTGGGCGGCAGCCAGGACTTCACCGGGAACCCCGCGGCGGACCTGAGCGCCGAGCAACTACCGGCTGCAGCGAGCGCTGCGCGACTCCAACGTGGTCGAGCGGGCGGCGGCGCGGGGAATGAAGATGTACCTCGGCGTCAAGCTCACCAACTACTACAACCCGTCGACGCCGCTGCGGGATTGGTTCGATGACCGGGGCTGGAAAACCAAGGTGCTGCCGAAGCTGGGCGACGTGGCCGCCGCCGCGAAGCTGCTCGGCTTCGCCGGAATCGCCTTCGATCAGGAGATGTACCCACAGAAGGGCGGCACGGTTACCGCAACCTGGGAGTGGGATTACCCGGGCAACACCCACTCAGAGGCGCAGGTGCGAGAGCAGGCCCGCCGGCGCGGGGCCGAGGCGATGGCGGCGATCCTCGCCGCCTTCCCGAAAGCCGAGTTCGCGGTCTATCACGCCTTCTTTCCCGGCGACTGGCGCGAGCAGATCCAAGAGAAGGTCAACGGCCTCACCAACACCTCGACCGATCGCCTCGACATCGATTTCTGGAACGGGATGACGAGCGTCGAGGGCTACGGCGCGATCCGCTTCTTCGACTCGGTCTTCTACAAGGCACCGCACAAGGGCAATTGGGACAGCGCCCTCACCTACAACCAAAACCGGGTCTACGCCACCTTCTCACGCCGCTTCTCCAACTGGGACTACGCCTGGTCGCGGGTTAACGTCTCGCCCTTTGCCTGGATCGACGAGGGGCCAAAGTGCTCGAGCTTCGACGATGCCCGTCCCCCGGCCTACGTCGGCGAGCAGCTGCTCGCCTTTCGCAAATGGGGCATGGGGGGCGAGTTCGCGAACTTCGCCTATGCGCCCCTGGACGAGTTCGACTACTCGCCCTACGTGAGCGCGATGCAGAACGCCTCGAGCCCGGCCCAGGTCGACGGCGAGGATCCGACGCTCGAGGTCACGAGGGTTTCGAAGCAGGGCCGATCGGCGCTGATCGAGGGCACCGCTCACGACAACCTCGCGATCCGGGCCGTGCGCTGGCAGGACGACCGCGGTCGGCTCGGGGGTCGCCGACCTCAGCTGGGAGGTGCTCTCGGGCAACTACAACTCCGGCTATCAGTGGCGGACGCGGTGGTCGATCCCGGCCGGCGCGCTGACGCCGGGCGCCACCCGAGGTGACGATCCGAGCCGTGGACATCAAGGGGCGGGCGTCAGGTCGCCGTGCGACGTTCGGTCGCCACGCAAAGCTCCGGTCGGCGCGACCCCTGTCCCCGGCAGGTCGCCGAAGATCACCACCAAGCCGCCGAGGCGGCTGACCGTAAAGCAGCGGCGGGCCACGGTCGCGTTCGCCTTCACCGGCGACGCTGGACCGCTCGGCTTTGCCTGCAGGCTCGAGCGGAGACGCTGGCAGGGTGCAGCTCAGGGACCGTGACCTATCGGATTCGGGCGCGGCGCCGGTGGCGAAGGCACACGTTCGAAGTTCGCAGTGGTTTCGCCACGGATTCCGGCGACGCCCCCATGCGGTACCGATTCAAGCTCAGGCGCCGGTAGCCGGCCACGATCCTGCATCCTGCAGGCATGCGCTTCGGCGTTCGACTCGCGCTGCTCGCCATGATCGGCGTCTTGACCGTCGGTGGGTGCGGGCAGGACGACCCCGAAGAGGCACCCCGGCCGACAGCCCAGCCCGACCCCGCTCCGGGGGGAGGAGGGCAAGGTGGGCCCGGCGATGCTCCAGCGACATCCCCCGTGGACGCAGACCTGACGCCACCGCCGGGCGAGCGGCCTCGACTCATCCTCTGGGTCGGCTGCGAAGAAGATGTCGTAACCCTCACCGACGGCGAGCTCGACGAGTGGAAGTCGAGGGGCGTCGACGGCTTCGTCTGCAGCGCCGACCGCCTGCGGGACCTGGGCGGCAGCCAGGACTTCACCGGGAACCCCGCGGCGAATTTGAGCGCCGACAACTACCGGCTGCAGCGAGCGCTGCGCGACTCCAACGTGGTCGAGCGGGCGGCGGCGCGGGGAATGAAGATGTACCTCGGCGTCAAGCTCACCAACTACTACAACCCGTCGACGCCGCTGCGGGATTGGTTCGATGACCGGGGCTGGAAAACCAAGGTGCTGCCGAAGCTGGGCGACGTGGCCGCCGCCGCGAAGCTGCTCGGCTTCGCCGGAATCGCCTTCGATCAGGAGATGTACCCACAGAAGGGCGGCACGGTTACCGCAACCTGGGAGTGGGATTACCCGGGCAACACCCACTCAGAGGCGCAGGTGCGAGAGCAGGCCCGCCGGCGCGGGGCCGAGGCGATGGCGGCGATCCTCGCCGCCTTCCCGAAAGCCGAGTTCGCGGTCTATCACGCCTTCTTTCCCGGCGACTGGCGCGAGCTGATCCAAGAGAAGGTCAACGGCCTCACCAACACGTCGACCGATCGCCTCGACATCGATTTCTGGAACGGGATGACGAGCGTCGAGGGCTACGGCGCGATCCGCTTCTTCGACTCGGTCTTCTACAAGGCCCCGCACAAGGGCAATTGGGACAGCGCCCTCACCTACAACCAAAACCGCGTCTACGCCACCTTCTCACGCCGCTTCTCCAACTGGGACTACGCCTGGTCGCGGGTTAACGTCTCGCCCTTTGCCTGGATCGACGAGGGGCCGAAGTAGCTCGAGCTTCGACGATGCCCGTCCCCCGGCCTACGTCGGCGAGCAGCTGCTCGCCTTTCGCAAATGGGGCATGGGGGGCGAGTTCGCAAACTTCGCCTATGCGCCCCTGGACGAGTTCGATTACTCGCCCTACGTGAGCGCGATGCAAAACGCCTCGACCCCAGCCGCAGTCGACGGCAAGGATCCGACGCTCGAGGTCACGAGGGTTTCAAAGCAGGGCCGATCGGCGCTGATCGAGGGAACCGCCCACGACAACCTCGCGATCCGGGCCGTGCACTGGCGAGACGACCGCGGCGGGTCGGGGGTCGCCGAGCTCGACTGGGAGGTGCTCTCGGGCGACTACGACTCCGGCTATAAGTGGCGAACGCGGTGGTCGATCCCCGCCGGCGCGCTGACGCCGGGCGCCACCGAGGTGACGATCCGGGCCGTGGACATCAAGGGGCGGGCGTCGGCCCGCGCCGCTCTCCGAGCGCCATGACCTCGATGCTCGGCGCCGGACCCGGCGTAACGCCATCCAGCTCGAGACTCCACGATGTCGACTCGGCACCGGCCCCGCCGTCTCCGACCTCGTCGGTCGCCGGACTGAAGCCGAGGCGCGCGTAGAGGTCGGCTACGAGCTGATTGCGGGCAGACGGCACGTAGATGCCGCGCAGGGCCTTGCAGCCCCGCGCCCTCGCGAGTCGGGCCAGCTCGTTCAGCATCGCCTGCTCGAGCTCTCGGCCGATCACGCGACAGCTCATGAGCCACGTGTCGATGACGAGAGAGTCATCTCGCTGCTCGGCCACGAGCACGGCGATCAAGCCATGGTCAGCGAACCGGTCTCGCAGCCGCGCGCTCATCGTCACCACCGCCGGGTCGTCGCGGAACGACTCGAGCGCGGCCTGGGAATGCCGACGCGCGGTCAGGTTGAACTGGTTCGTCTTGCCGACCAGCTGCGCGATGCGGGGCATGTCGACGTCGTCGAACTCGGCAAGCGTGGCCTCCATCCCCAGGCTCGCGAGAAACTCCTCGACTGATCCCGCCGACTCCTCGAGCTGCCTCGCCTCGGAACGGGCGCGGTACTGGGCCGTGCGCTCGGAGTCCTCCCGTGTGAGGGAAGCCGACTCGAACAAAGGCATGGCGGCGAGCGTTTGGACGTACTCGGCCGGATCCGAAGGCAACCGAACCACGGCCACCTCGGGAGCCAGCTGCCGAATCGCATCGGCCTCGGCCGGGTTGTCGTCGACGAATACCAAGGCGTCGAGCCCGAGGTTGAGCTCGCGCGCAACCCGTCGCACCTGTTCGGGCTTGGGATCCCAGGAGGCGACGAAGCACGCGATGTCCTCCAGGTCGAGCACCATCGCCGGATGCTCCTCGAAGACCTCCCTCGCATCGCGGTCGTTGTTCTTGGAGCAAACCGCGAGGAGGATGCCCCGCTCCTTCAGCTGCAGCAGGTAACGCTGAAAGTCGACGAAGGCTTCTCCCGTCGCTCCTCCCCCGAGCTGCAGTCCCGCGAGCCCGTCCTCGCCGACGATCCCGCCCCAGAGCGTGTTGTCGAGGTCGAGGACAATGCACTTCCGGCTGATGCCGAACTGCGCGCCGACGACAGCGGCTGTATGCCGGGCGAGGACCGGCAGGGCCTCGAGCGCAACCGCTTGTTTGGCCGAGTGCCACTGCCTCGGGCTGAACCAGCGGTCCTTTCCAAACGAGGACGCAAGCCGATCGCAGTCGACGATGCCGACTCGGCCGGACGCGGCGGCGCCAAGTCGCAGGTTGAGCGCTTGCGCCATGGCCGGTCGTGAACCCGGCAGGCTGGTCGTGAGATGACCGAACGGCAGCTCCGCGGGCAACGCGAAGTTGTGCTGCACGACCCGCGCCGAGCTGTTGCCCCGGATCGTGTCCCAGTACGTCGTCCAGGTGGCGAGCTCCGTTTCGACGAAGGCGTCGGCATCCGCGGCGTCGACGAGCGCCGGCAGGGCCAGCTCGCCCTCGTGCACGGCGAGCATGACGATCTCGGGATCGTGTGCGTACAACCCGCTGTCTGGGTTCAGCAGCTCCTGCCGATACTGGCCGTAGCCGCCCTCGTAGAGACCGATCACCAGACCCGTGGCTCGCGCGGCCAACTCGATCAGCGGCGCCAGATGCGACGTGGTGAAGCTTCCAAGGAGCGCACCGCGAACCTGCTGGCGCTCTTCACCGGTGGGAAGCCGCGGCAGCAGCCTTGCCGCCGATTGCCAGCTGCGATAGTCGTCTCCGGCCTCAACGACCGCGAGCACGCAACGCAGGGCTTCTTCGGCGTCTCCCTGATCGATGTGCGCTCGCGCAAGCTTGATCAGGAGCCGGCCGTCCGGCTTGTCTCGCATGGCTTCCTGGTAGGCCGCAATCGCGCCAGCGACGTCTCCCTCCTGCCGCAGGCGATCACCGTTCTGCTCGACCTCGAGCGTGACGTTCCTCGAGCTCACTCGTCGCCACCCGCCTTTTCGATGAGCTCAAAGAGATACATCGACGGAAGCATGAGAAACGCCACCCGCCTCTGGTCGAAAGCGACTGCTTGCTGAGGAGCGGACACGAGTCTCGCCCCGGCCCGGCGGGCATCTTCGATCGCATCCTCGATCAGGCGCGTTTCGTAGGCGTGGTGGTAGATCTTCACCCCCTTGCGTAGCCAAGGGTCCAGGGTCGTCGCACCGGGCAACGGCTCGAGCAGCTCGATTCTGGGCCCACCGCCGACCAGGAACTGCCCGCGGATCCCCTGGGCTGGGTCGGCGAAGATCTTGCCCTCTGGCGCATAGCCGAGCAGCGCGAGCGCCTCGGCCTCCCGCGCGCACGAGTTCGTGACGAAACCGAGATGGTGAAAACGCAGTTGGCCCAGCGCGTCGGGCGCTGCGTGAGGATCAGCCGACATGCTCCTGTAGGAGCCGTTTGATCTCCCCGACGTTCTGCACGCTGGCGAACTCCTCGTCCGGGAACTTGACGCTGAATTCGTCCTCGAGCGAGAACATCAGGTTGATGTGTGCGAGCGAGTCCCAGGCGTCGATGTCCTCGGCGGTGGTGGCGTCGTTGACCGTGATCGAGTCGTCAGCGAACACCTCGCGAAAGATATCGTTGAGCCGATCGTCGATCGTCATCGGTCGTCGCCTCCTGCGCTGAGGATCCGGGGTGCTGGAGCCACAACGATCGCCCCTGACGGGACGCTCCGAGTCAGTACGGCGCCGGGGCCGATCCTGGCGCCGTCGCCAACGGTGATTGCGCCGAAGATCGCGACGTTGGCGCCGATCAACACGTCGTTGCCCAGAACCGGAGCGCGGTCGTCGTAGCGTCCGGGCGCACCGGTGCCCGAGCCAATCAAGCAGTTCTGCCGGATCGCGCAGCCGTCACCGATCTTTGCTCTCGGGTGAACGACGATGCCGTTGTGGTGGCCGATCTGAACCCGGCGGCCGATCTCGGTCGTGTCCGGCAGCTCGATCCCGTACGCGTTTCGGATGAATACGAACAGGGGCCGGTAGATCATCGAAGCGAAGAACCGGGCGGAGCCGGTCAAGGTTCGGCGCCAGGCACCCAAGCGATGCACAGCGAGGGCGTGAAAACCAGGATGCATCCACCCACGGCCGTGGATCGCGAAGTCCTCGCGCACCTGCTCTAGAAGACCAAGGCGATCCTCACTCATCAGGACGCAACTCGCGGAAATGCGCGAGGCGGTTCTTCATCGGCGTGATGTTAGCGTCGGCCCGGCGTGCCAAAGATGGCCGAACAACGGGTCAGATCGACAGGAACTGAGCAGATCTCGCCGTAGCGAGCCGAGCGCTCCCTGTACCCCTAGTCTGTGGGCGTGCGCCGGAACAAGGACCTTCCGACCCTGTTTCACATCGGGACTCCACGCGCGGGGAGCTCATTCTTGTTCAACCTGCTGAGCTCGCATCCCGACGTTTCGCTGAGCCCGATGCAGAAGGTCAACTTCTACACCAGCAATTGGGAACGGGGTTTCGAGTGGTATCTGACGCGGTTCCCGGCCAAGGGGCGTCGAGTCGATACGTCGCCGACGTACATCCGTTGGGGTGACGTTGCCGCCCCCCGGATCAAGGAGGCCGTGGGCGCGGAGGCTCCGAGGTTCCTCGTGGTCCTGCGCAACCCGATCGACTACGCGCGCTCCCACTACCAGATGCAAGCTCGGCAGGGGCAGCTAGAGGGAGACCGGGACCGGTACCCGGAACTGCCCGAGACTTTCCTCGGCTTCGCGCGCCGGTACGACGAGTGGCTGGACCGCGCTCGATACGCCCACCTGCTCACGGACTATTGGTTTCCCCACTTCGATCGGTCCAAATTCAAGATCGTGCTGTTCGAGGACCTGGTCGCCCAAACCGATCGTGTCTCGGCGGAGATCCTGGAGTTCTTTGGCCTCCCCGTCCGGCCGCTCGCCACCGTGTCCTTGAGCCAGAATCGAACGTTGCGAAACCCGGCCTTTCACAAGGCCCGCCGAGCCCTCAATCGGGGGCCCCGAGGGCTCAAGCGATTCGTCAAGCGCGGGCGAGTCTTCAACTTCGTGTACCTGAAGTGGATGGTCCAGCAGGATGCGAAGCTGTCGCCCGAGGATCGAGCGGCCGTGGCCGAGCTACTTGCGGACGACGTGGCCGCGTTAAAGGAGCTCTTGGGCAAGGACATCCCCCAGTGGCAGGACTTCGCCGGGACGGGGGTCGCCAACGGTTCCCCATCCTCCTCAACACCAGGGACAGCACGCTCAAGCCAGCCGCTAACCGCGTTCGACACGACCGAGACGTCGCCGGCCCCGACCATCGTCCCGGGCGAGCCCTGCGACCGCTTTCCCACGGCTGTTTTGACGCGCTTGCGACGCGTGGGGTGGCGCTAGGGTTGGACTCCGCGAACGGGAGCGCGATGCGGTGACAGCAAATGTCCGGGGTAAGGCAAATGAGTAGGAAGCGAGCCCGGCCGGCGAATGCCCGCCCGGTTCGCGGATCCGTCCACTCAGCCGCCCACCTACGGGATCTGGACAGGGAGATCACGCGCAAGGAGAACGAGATCCGCGCCGCCAAGGCGGCGGCGCGAGAGTCGCGTCTGCAGGCCGGCGCCGGGGTCGCCGACGGGGCGGTTCGGGACGAGCAGGGGTCAGCAGCAGCGCACCGCGCCGCACCTGGAGCCGGCGCCGCGCAACCGCCCGAGCCGGACCCCGGGCTCGGCCTCGCGGCGCCGCCGCCGCCGCAAACACTTGACGGCCCGCTGGTGGATGCGCTGGAACATCACTCCCGGGAAGCGCGCGAGCACGCCGAGGGGACCGCCTCGTACGCGTTCGCGGTGGCGGTCGAGATCGGCTTCGGCCGGGCCCAGAGCGAAGCCGTGCGGGTGGCGGCGATGCTGCACGGCGCCGGACAGAACTATGCCCCGGCGGCGGTGCTGGCGGAGGCGGAGGGCGAGGACGACGAGGCCGATGAGGAGGCGTTCGAGGCCCATTACGAGGCCGGCTACCGGCTGGCCCGCCGCGCCGGGGTCCCAGAGCACGTATGCGGCTGGCTGCTTCGGGCGCGCGAGCGCTACGACGGCGCCGGGCCGGACGGCTTCCCGGGCGAAGCGATCCCAATCGAATCGCGGATCATCCGCGCCGCCTGTGTCTGCGAGACGGCACTCGCGGGGCGGGCAGCCCCCGGGCGGCAGCCCCACAGCCGGGTGGTCGAGCAACTGAACGCCCGCGCCGGTGGCCAACTAGACCCGCACGTGGTCGCGGCCCTCGTCGCGCTGATCGAGCGCGCATCCGCCACCGAATGACCTCGCAAGACCAGGGCGCGGCCCTGGCCACTGCCTACGGCCCGCTGAACCCGATCGAGTAGCAGGGCGCGCCGTTGCAGGTGTCGGTGATCTGGCTCTGCCGCGTCCGGGCGCAGGAAGTCGGACACCATCTGCTGCTCGGCCGGGGTCCTCCGGGGCAGGCCGTGGGGGTCCTCGCCGCTCGTGTTCGGCACGTTGGGGATCGGCGGCGGGTCGGTGCCGATCACCTCGCCCGGGTCGAGCGGGTCCGGGCGGATCGGGCCGCCGTCCCAGTAGACGATCGCCGAGTCGGTGAACGGATAGCTGGCGATCGGGTCGATCCCCCAGCCCACGTCGACGCCCGGCCAGCGCCCGTCGTAGACGACCGGCGTGTGGATCGAGGCGCCGATCGTCCGCGCCTCGACATCGGCCTGCCAGGTGGTCACCTGGTGGTCGGAGAAGGCGATGTTCATCAGCACCTCGTGCTCGGGCGTCCCCGGCAGCGGGTTGTCGGTCATCCGGTGCGCGTAGCCGTTCGGCTCCGAGCGGTCCCAGAGCATTTGGATCAGCGACAGCGCCAGCGGCCGCGAGAGCTGGTTCGGGTACGCGGGATTGAAGATCGTCGCGTAGGTGTCGAAGTCGATCGACCGGTTCAGCAGGGTCGAGTAGCCCATCGCCGGCACCCCGAGCGAGGCCCGGGTGAAGTCGGGCGAGACGGCGGTCAGCGCGCCGCCGAGGATGCCGCCCTGGCTGTTGCCGTTGTAGTAGAGCTTCGAGGTGTCGATCACGGGCGGGCTCGCGAGCGTGGCTCCGGCGTGGAAGGCGACGTCGCTGAGGAAGCCGTCGGGGTTGTCCATCAGCCTCCCGAGCAGCAGCTCGTTCAACAGCCCCTGCTGCACCCGGTCGGTGAGCTCGGGGAAGCGCCCCAGGTTCTGGAGGATCCCGATCGTGTTGGGGATGTCCTCGCTCGCGAACCCGATCTCGTCGGTCGCGCAGAAGACGAAGTTGTGCGTCTGCGCCAGCGAGCGCTGCGGGGCCGAGTTGACCTCGTCCGCCTCGCCGAGCAGGCCGTGCCCGTAGAGCGAGGGCCGTGCCGGGGAGAAGCCCGGGTCGTCGACGGCGGCGTGCGGGATGATGCAGTCGAAGTTCGCCTCGTAGGTGCCGTGCCGGGTCGGGTTGCCGGCGGAGTCGAGCGTGAACGTCGCCGGCGCCTCGCAGTTGTTGGTCAGATAGCAGGGGACGGTGTAGGTGCCCCGCACCCGGCGCGCGACCTCGGGGTCGGGGTTGACGTCGACGGTGTCGATCTCGAACTGCGGCGTCGTGCCCTGGACGACCCCGTCGGCGAGGTCGGTGTCGCCGAGCTCGGCGAAGGCGTCGTCGCGGATGTGCAGGAGCCGCTGCGCGATGTTCTCGTCGCTGGCGACGGTGAAGTCCCAGGCGAGATAGAGGTTGGACCGCTTGATGCTCGCCCGGCGCAGGCCGCGGAAGATCTTGTCGAAGCGCTTGCGCTGGTCGTTGATCGCCTGCTCCTTCGACGGCAGGTCGTCGCGGTAGTAGCGGAAGCCCTCGGGCGCGGCGAGCTTGTTGCCGCTCGCGTCCCGGAGCTTGCGCATGGCGACGATGTAGCGCTGGCCCGACTCGAACTGGGTCGCGCCGTGGATCAGCACCGCCGTCTCCTCCGGGGTGCTCGCGTTGGAGTCGATCTCGACCCAGATCGGCACCCGCTTCTCGGTCTCGGCGTCGATGACGACGATCGGCTCCTTCGAGTCCTGGGATTCGTTGCGGCTCAGGTCGTTGAGCGGGATCGGGTTGGTCCGCGCCAGCGCCTCCGGGGTGTCGAGGCCGGGGACCTTGAGGGTGATCACCTGCCCGGGGCTGAAGCCGTCATTGAGGTTGTACGGAGCGGCCGCGATCGGCGTGCCGCCGACGTTCTGCGGCATCCCGGCGTCGGTGAAGTTGACCAGCCGCCCGGTCGCCGTGGACTTGTCCTTGACCGTGTAGTAGTCGTCGGGGAACGGCAGCATGCAGAGCGACCCCTGCTGGGCGCCGATGAAGTCGCAGCTCGCCGCCCGGCTGAGGTCGATCTGCTTCGGCTTGCAGTCGGCGGTGTTGCGCTTCGAGCTCGACCTTGGCCTTGGCGACCCCCTTGCCGTTGACCACGATCTTGCGACCCTCGCAGCTCTCGATCGCCTGGCGGCCCTTGGAGGTGAGCCGCAGCAGCACGGTTGCGCTCTTGCCCTGCGCCCGTACCTTGGCCGGCTTGGTCAGCTTGCGCAGCTGCTGCTGATCGAAGGTCGAGGACTGCGCCTTGAGCTTGACCTTGCCCCTGGTCAGGCCCTTGACCTTGACCTTGAGTCCGCCCCGCTTGAGCGCCTGCTTCTGGCTCGTGGCCACCTTCAGCTTCGCCTTCTTGGCGGTCGGCGCCGCTTCGCCGGCGGCGGTGAAGGTCATCGTCGCGGCGATGGCCACGGCGAGCAGCCTCGAGGTCCGTCTCACGCTCTCTCCTCCTTCGGTCCCTGCAGTCGGGCGACGATAGCAGCGAGAACCTGCGATACAACGCCCGGATGAGGATCTTCGTCGCAGGCGCGAGCGGTGCCGTCGGCCGGCCGCTGATCCGCCGCCTGGTCGCCGCCGGCCATCAGGTGACCGGGATGACGCGCCGCGAGTCGCGCGCCGAGGAGGTCCGGGCGGCCGGAGCCGAGGCCGCCGTCTGCGACGTCTTCGACCCGCCGGCGCTGTCGGCGGCGGTCGCCGCCGCCGCTCCCGAGGTCGTCGTGCACGAGCTCACCTCGTTGCCCCCGGACCTCGACCCGACCGCGAAGGGGGCCTTGGAGGCCAACAACCGCATCCGCCGCGAGGGCACCCGCAACCTGGTCGCCGCGGCGCAGGGCGCGGGCGCGCGGCGGCTGGTCGCCCAGAGCATCGCCTTCATCTACGCCCCCGTCGGTGGCTGGGTCAAGTGCGAGACCGACCCGGTGATGAGCCCGGCCGGCGGCGAGCTGGCCGGCTCGGTGGCGGCGACCCTGGAGCTCGAACGCCAGGTGCTCGAGGCCGAGGCCGTCGAAGGGCTCGTGCTCCGCTACGGGTTCTTCTACGGGCCGGGGACCGCCTATGCCCTCGACGGCCACCAGGCCTCGGAGGTGCGCCGGCGCAGGTTCCCGATCGTCGGCGGCGGCGACGCGGTCTTCTCCTTCGTCCACGTGGAGGACGCGGCCGACGCGACGATCGCCGCCTGTGAGCGCGGCGCTCCCGGGATCTACAACGTGTGCGACTCCGACCCGGCGCCGGTTCGCGAGTGGGTCCCGGCATACGCCGAGGCGATCGGGGCCAAGCGGCCGCTGCGGGTGCCGAAGCTGATCGCGAGGCTGATCGCCGGAGCCGACGCGGCCGCGTTCGCCACGACGCTTCGAGGCGCCTCGAACCGGAAGGCCCGGCGCGAGCTCGATTGGAGCCCGAGGTATGACTCGTGGCGCCAGGGCTTCGAGCAGGCGCTCGGATAAGTTCTAGGTCAGACCCGACAGGAGGAAAAGATGGCTTACGAAGTACCGGATCTTCCCTACGACTACGACGCGCTCGAGCCCCACATCGACGAGGCGACGATGCGCGTCCACCACGACAAGCACCACCAGGCGTACGTCGACAAGGCCAACGCCGCGCTGGAGGGCACGGAGTGGGCCGACAAGGACGTCGACGAGGTGCTCGTGAACCTCGACTCGCTGCCCGCCGACAAGCAGGCCCCCGTCCGCAACAACGCCGGCGGCCACGCCAACCACACCTTCTTCTGGCAGGTGATGAGCCCCGACGGGGGCGGCGAGCCGGACGGTGACCTGGCCGACGGCGATCGACGACAAGTTCGGCTCCTTCGACTCGTTCAAGGAGGAGTTCAAGAACGCCGGCGTCGGCCAGTTCGGCTCCGGCTGGGCGTGGCTCGTCCACGACGGCTCGGGGCTGGCGGTCACCAGCACCGCGAACCAGGACTCGCCGGTGTCGGCCGGCCAGACCCCGCTGCTCGGCGCGGACGTCTGGGAGCACGCCTACTACCTCAAGTACCAGAACAAGCGCCCCGACTATCTCGATGCGTTCTGGAACGTCGTCAACTGGGACGAGGTCGCGCGGCGCTTCGAGCAAGCCGGCGGCTGAGCCGCGCCGGGTGCGCGGCGCGCTTGCGGCGTCGCGCACCACGTGGTTAGACTCGCGCCGAGATGCCGCACGCGCTGAGCTCCGGGCTGCCGAAGGACTTCGCCCGGCCGTGCCTGCTGTTGCTGCTGCGCGAGCGCGACGCCCACGGCTATGAGCTCGCCGAGAGCCTCTGCGCCTTCGGCTTCGATCACTCCGACCCCGGGGCGCTCTACCGCGCCCTCCGCAGGCTCGAGTCGCAGGGCCTGGTGGAGTCCGATTGGGAGCGCTCGGACTCCGGGCCCCAGAAGCGGGTCTACTCGCTCACCGAGGCCGGGATCGAGGAGCTCGACAAGCGGGCGACGGACCTCGCCGAGGGCGAGCGGCGGATCGACTCCTTCCTCGACCGCTACCTGAAGGCCCGCCGGTTGCCGCCGGGTAACCGGCGCCGGCGGGCGCTCAACGGGCGCTGGGCCGCCCATCGCGAGGCGGCGGCGCGGCGGGAGTCGTTCGACCCGCTCTAGCGGCGCGGAGACTAGGTGTGGGGCGCATTCGCCGGTAGGTGTTGACGACACCTTGCGGCGAACACTTACCTGTTCGGCTGCTCACAAATAGGTTCGCGCGCAACGTGATCGGTCCCCCCGGTCCCGTGAGCGAAAGGGCGTGGAGCGTGTGCCTGGCCATCCCCGGTCAGATTCTTGAACTCGTGGACGAGCCGAACCGGCTCGCTCGAGTCGACGTCGCCGGGGTGAAGCGCAACGTCAACATCGGCCTCCTCGACGCCGAGGACGTCGGCGGTGTCGGGCCCGGGGACTGGGTGCTGATCCACGTCGGCTTCGCGATCTCGAAGGTCGACGAGGAGGAGGCGATCGCCACCCGCAAGCTGCTCGAGGGGATGGGCGCCGACTACGAGGCCGAGCTCGAGGAGCTGAAGGCGAGCGTGATCGAGTGATGGCGGAATACGCCGGCATCTCCTCCGCTTCGCGTCCGGGGATGCCGGGCGAGTGCGATGACGATCACTGCATCACGTGCGGGGACGTCGCTGAGCCCATGACGGTGCTCCGGATCGACCATGACCGAGAGCTGGCGCTCTGCAGCGACTCGGACGGCGCTCGCCACACGGTCGAGATCGCCCTCGTCCACCCGGTGGCCGTCGACGACGAGCTGCTCGTCCACGCCGGAACCGCGATCGCGGTCGAGATGCCGCTGTCGTGAAGTACGTCGACGAGTTCCGCGACGCCGAGCTTGGGCGGGCCCTCGCCGGGGAGATCCTCGCCGGAGTCGATCCCGACCGCGACTACAAGCTGATGGAGGTCTGCGGCGGCCATACCCACTCGATCTACAAGTACGGGATCGACGACCTGCTGCCCTCCAACGTCGAGCTCGTCCACGGCCCCGGGTGCCCGGTCTGCGTGATCCCGATGGGCCGCGTCGACGACGGGATCGCGCTGGCGCGCTCGGACGGCGTCATCCTCGCCTGCTTCGGCGACATGATGCGGGTCCCCGGGTCCGACGGGACCTTTCTCGACGCGAAGGCGGCCGGCTGCGACATCCGCATGGTCTACTCGCCGCTGGACGCGCTGCGGATCGCGAAGCAGAACCCGGACCGGACCGTGGTCTTCTTCGCGATCGGCTTCGAGACCACCGCGCCCTCGACCGCGCTGACGCTCAAGCGCGCGAAGGCCGACGGGGTCGAGAACTTCCTCTGCATGTGCAGCCACGTGACCATCGTGCCGCCGCTGCGGGCGCTGCTCGAGTCCCCGGACCTGCGCCTCGACGGGTTCATCGGCCCGGGCCACGTCTCGACGATCGTCGGCGTGCGGCCGTTCGAGTTCATCCCCGCCGACTACGGCAAGCCGCTGGTCACCGCCGGGTTCGAGCCGCTCGACATCCTGCAGTCGATCCGGATGATCCTGGCCCAGCTGGCCGACGGCCGCTGCGAGGTCGAGAACCAGTACGGACGGGTCGTCCCCTACGAGGGCAACCGGGCGGCGCTCGCGGTCATGGCCGAGGTCTTCGAGCTGCGGCCGCACTTCGAGTGGCGGGGCCTCGGCTTCATCTCGCAGAGCGCGCTCAAGCTCAGCGAGGCGTACGCCGACTTCGACGCCGAGCTCCGCTACGAGGTCCCCGGGGTGCGGGTCGCCGACCCGAAGGCATGCCAGTGCGGCGAGGTGCTCAAGGGCGTGATCAAGCCCTGGGAGTGCAAGGTGTTCGGGACCGCGTGCACCCCCGAGCACGCGATCGGCACCTGCATGGTCTCGCCCGAGGGCGCCTGCGCCGCCTACTACAACTACGGCCGCTACGCGCGCGACCGCGGCCAGGAGGCGGGGGTCGCGTGACCGAGACCCAGACGAAGGGCCGCGAGGAGCGGATCCTCGAGATCATCGAGACGACCCGCTCGAAGCGGCCGCGGTTCAAGGACGAGCGGATCACGATGGCCCACGGCGCCGGCGGCAAGGCGACCCAGACGCTGATCGAGGGCCTGCTGGCGCCCGCCTTCGACTCCGACTCGCTCGACCAGCTCGCCGACGCGGGCGCGGTCCGGATCGCAGCGGACCCCGCCGCTCCCGGAGGCGGAGCCGAGGCAGCGGCGGGCATTGACTTGGCGCTGACCACCGACACCTACGTGGTCAAGCCGCTGCGGTTCCCGGGCGGCTCGATCGGCGAGCTCGCCGTCAACGGCACCGTCAACGACCTCTCTGCCGCGGGGGCCGAGCCGGTCGCGATCAGCCTCGCGCTGGTGCTCGAGGAGGGCCTCGACGCGGAGATCCTGCGGGGCGAGGTCGAGGCGATCGCGCGGACCGCGCGCGCGGCCGGGGTCGAGATCGTCACCGGCGACACCAAGGTCGTCGAGCGCGGTCACGCCGACGGGATGTACGTGACGACGACGGGGATCGGCAGGGTGGACCCGCGCGCAGCGCTGTCGCCGAGGGCGCTGGAGCCGGGAGACCGCGTGCTCGTCTCGCGGACGATCGGCGAGCACGGCACGGCGATCATGCTCGCCCGCGGCGAGCTGGGGCTGGAGGCCGAGGTCGAGTCCGACACCCGCTCGCTGTGGCCGGTGGCGGAGGCGCTGCTCGAGGCCGCCGGAGCCGGGCTGCGGGCGATGCGCGACGCGACCCGCGGCGGGGTCGCCACGGTCCTCAACGAGCTCGCCCGCGCCTCCGGCGTCGGCGTCTCGGTGGCCGAGGCCGAGATCCCGGTGACCGCCGAGGTCACCGGTGCCTGCGAGCTGCTGGGGATCGACCCGATGTACGTCGCCAACGAGGGCGTGATGGTCGCCTTCGTGGCGCCCGACGCTGGCCGACGCCGCGCTCGCGGCGCTGCGCTCGGTCCCCGGGTGCGAGTCGGCGGCGGAGCTTGCCGAGGTCCGGGCGGAGCCGCCCGGGATGGTGTTGGTCGAGACGGCGTTCGGCGGCCGGCGGGTGATGGACCTGCTGGCCGGCGATCCGTTGCCGAGGATCTGTTGACACGGAGATGGAGGAGAGTTCGATGGCACTGAGCACTGAGGTCGTCCCCGATCAGGCCAAGACCGAGGCCGTCGAGGCGCACGTGATCTGGATGACAACCGGGCTCTCCTGCGATGGCGACTCGGTGGCGATGACGTCGGCGGTCAACCCGAGCCTCGAGGACATCATCACCCAGGCGATCCCCGGGATGCCGAAGGTGATCGTCCACAACCCGGTGCTCGCCTACGAGAACGGGCCGGAGTTCATCGAGTGGTGGTGGCGCGCCGAGCGCGGCGAGATCGACCCGTTCGTGCTCTGCGTCGAGGGCTCGGTCCCGAACGAGGCGCTGTCGGGCGAGGGCTATTGGGCGGCGATCGGCGACGACCCGGAGACCGGGCAGCCGATCACCACCAACGAGTGGATCGACCGGCTCGCCCCGAAGGCGGCAGCCGTGGTCGCGATCGGCACCTGCGCCACCTACGGCGGGATCCCGGCGATGAAGAACAACCCGACCGGGGCGATGGGCGTCGCCGACTACCTGGGCTGGAACTGGAAGTCCTCGGCGGGGCTGCCGGTCGTCAACATCCCCGGCTGCCCGGCGCAGCCCGACAACATGACCGAGGTGCTGCTGTACCTCGCCCTGCATCTGGCCGGGCGCGCGCCGGTGCCCGACCTCGATGAGCAGCTGCGCCCGCGCTGGCTCTTCGGGCGCACCGTGCGCGAGGGCTGCAACCGCGCCGGCTTCTCCGAGGAGGGCCAGTTCGCGACCGAGTACGGCGACGATCCCCGCTGCCTGGTCAAGCTCGGCTGCAAGGGGCCGGTGGTGAAGTGCAACGTCCCGGTCCGTGGCTGGGTCGACGGCTACGGCGGCTGCCCGAACGTCGGCGGCATCTGCATGGCCTGCACGATGCCCGGCTTCCCCGACAAGTTCATGCCGTTCATGGACGAGGACCCGAGCGGCCGGATGGCGGCGGCGCTCGAGCAGTTCACCTTCGGGCGGCTGTTCCACTACTTCCGCCACCGCAACATCAAGAGCAAGTACGACGTCGAGCCCGAGTGGAGGACGAAGGGCTCGCGCCTGCAGACCGGCTATCAGCCGCGCAACTACTCGTAGACCCGCGCACAACCAACCCAGGAAGGAACCCGAAAATGGCGACAGTAGAGACACCGCGCGGCGACTCCAAGGTGATGGTCAAGGAGATGTCGTGGGACCCGATCACGAGGATCGTCGGCAGCCTCGGCATCCACACCGAGATCGACTTCTCCAACCGGGAGGTCTTGAAGTGCTACAGCACCTCGATGATCTTCCGCGGCTTCGACATCTTCATGAAGGGGATCGATCCGCGCGACGCCCACTTCATCACCAGCCGGATCTGCGGCATCTGCGGTGACAACCACTGCACCTGCTCCTGCCTGAACCAGAACATGGCCTACGGGGTGAAGCCGCCGCCGCTCGGCGACCTCGCGTTCAACCTCGCCGAGTCAGCCGACTACATGTTCGACCACGCGATCTTCAACGACTGCATGTGCAACGTCGACTTCTGCGAGCAGATGGTCAAGGAGACCAACCCCTCGCTGCTCGAGAAGGCCGAGCAGGAGCTGGCGCCGAACTCCGACATCCACGGCTACCGCACGATCGCCGACATCATGCGCTCGCTGAATCCGTTCACCGGCGAGTTCTATCTCGAGACGCTGCAGGTGGCGCGCTACACGCGCGAGATGTACTGCCTGTTCGGCGGCCGCCACACACACCCGTCGACGATCATGCCCGGCGGCTGCAGCGCGCACATCACGCACCAGACCCTGACCGACTACTACGTGCGGCTGATGCGCTACTTCGACTACGTCAAGCGCACCGTGCCGATGCACGACGACCTCTACGACTTCTTCCTCCGCGAGCTGCCGGGCTACGACATGGTCGGGTACCGGGAGACGAACCTCGTCAACTGGGGCTGCTTCGACGACCCCGACTACGTCGACTACAGCTACGCGAACATGAACGAGTGGGGGAACAAGCGCTACATCACCCCCGGGGTCGTGATCGGCGGTGAGCTGATCACCACGGACCTGGTCGAGATCAACCTGATGATCAGGATCCTGCTCGGCTCCTCGTACTTCGACGACTGGACCGAGACCGAGACGCCGCTGGTGACCCAGGACCCGCTCGGCAACCCGGTCGACCCGCATCACCCTTGGAACAAGGTGACGATCCCGCGCCCGCAGAAGCGCGACTTCGCCGACAAGTACAGCTGGGTCGTCTCGCCGCGGATCTACGACGAGCGCACCGACACGCACGTCTGCTGCGACACCGGCGGCGGCCCGTTCGCGCGCCAGTGGTGCACGGCAAAGGCGGGCCTGGTCGACTTCGGCTACGCGAAGGCGACCGGCGAATCGATCCAGATGGTGCTGCCGCGCACGCCGAACTCCGCCGAGATGGAGCTCGAGTGGAAGGTCCCGGAGAAGTCGAACGCGATCGAGCGCGATCGCGCCCGCTCCTACCACCAGGCCTACTCGGCGCTGGTCGGCCTGCACTGCCTCGAGCGCGCCTTCGTCGAGGTGCGCGCGGGTCGGACGAAGAGCTGGAACGACTTCAAGGTGCCCGAGGAGGCCGTCAGCTGCGGGTTCCACGAGGCGGCCCGCGGCGTGCTCTCCCACCACATGGTGATCAAGGGCGGCAAGATCGCCAACTACCAGCCCTATCCGCCGACGCCGTGGAATGCCAGCGTTCGCGACGTCTACGGAACTCCCGGCCCCTACGAGGACGCGGTGCAGAACACACCGATCTTCGAGGAGAACGGCCCGGAGGACTTCAAGGGCGTGGACATCATGCGCGCCGTGCGCAGCTTCGATCCGTGCCTGCCGTGCGGCGTGCACATGTACGACGGCGGTGGCCGGGTGCGCAAGGTGATGCACACGCCGACGGGGATGTGCTGAACCCCGACGGCGAGAACGGCGGCCCCGCTCACAAGGGACGCGCGGGCCCGGGGCCGACCTCCCCCGAGGAGCTGGTCGAGCGGGTCCAGCGGCTGACGGCGGCGCTCGAGCAGGTCGCCGACCCGGTCGCGCGCGAGCGCGCCGAGGAGCTGGTCGGCGCGGTGATCGAGCTCTACGGCGTAGGCCTCGAGCAGGATCATGGACCTGATCGCCGAGGACGAGCGGGGCGCGCAACTGCGCGAGCTGCTCGCCGGCGACGGGGTCGTCGCCAGCCTGATGCTGATCCACGGTCTCTACCCGGTCGGGCTCGACGGAGCGGGTGGTCGAGGCGCTCGACAGCGTCCGCCCGTACATGGAGTCCCACGGCGGCAACGTCGAACTGCTCGGGGTCGAGGACGCGATCGCCCGGATCCGGCTCGAGGGCAGCTGCGACGGCTGCCCGGCGTCCTCGTCGACGCTCGAGCTGGCGATCAAGTCGGCGCTCGACGAGGCGGCGCCCGACCTCGAGGGCCTGGTGGTCGAAGGCGCCGTCGCGGCACCGCAGGCGGCGCCGCCCGGGCCCGGCTCGGTCGAGCTCCCGGTGGTCCAGGTCGCCGCCGCCGCTGAGCGGCCCGCCGACGCTGGTTCGACCTGGACGGCGTGCGAGGACGTCGGCGAGGGCGAGTTGCGAGCGGCGACCGTGAACGGGCTCGAGCTCGTCGTCGCCGCGTCGAGGGCAACCTGCTCGCCTTCCGCGACCGCTGCGCCGGCTGCGGGGGGCGCTCGGACGGCGGCCGAGCTCAGCGACGACGGCACCCTGGCCTGCCCGAGCTGCGCGCGGCGGTTCTTCCTGCCGCGCGCCGGACGCTCGCTCGACGACGACGGGCTGCTGCTGGAGCCGGTGCCGCTGCTCGACGGCGCGAGCGGCGCGAGGGTGGCGCTCCACGCATGAGCGGGGCGCTGGACGCGAAGGTCGCAGCCCGCCGCCAGGCCGAGATGGTCGCCGGTCTGCAGGCGGCTGGCAAGCACCCCGGCCGAGGAGAGCTCGGCGCCGCTCGACGGCGGCTCGAGCGGCGTCGCCCCGGTCGAGCTCTGCGATCTCTGCGGCAAGCAGCTCGATCCCGACCATCGCCATCTGCTGCACCTGGTCGACCGGCGGATCCTCTGCACCTGCGAGAGCTGCCTGCGCGCTGCGCGGGGGCGACGCCGAGCTGCGCCCGACCGGGACGCGCACCGTGTGGCTCGACGACTTCACCCTCTCCGACGAGGCCTGGGCCTCGTTCGGGATCCCGATCGGGCTCGCGTTCTTCATCGACTCGAGCGCGACCGGCGGGGTGGTCGCCCTCTATCCGAGCCCGGCCGGGGCGACCGAGTCCGAGCTCGAGATCGAGGCCTGGCGCGACCTGCGCGGCAAGAACCCGGTGCTGATGGGGCTCGAGCCCGACGCCGAGGCGCTGATCGTCAACCGGATCGCCGACCCGCCGCGGCACGCGATCGCGCCGATCGACGAGTGCTACCGGCTCGTCGGGCTGATCAAGCTGGACTGGGACGGGATCTCCGGCGGCGCCGGGGTCGAGCGCGCGATCGAGGGGTTCTTCGCCGAGCTCGAGGAGAGGGCGAGCGATGAGCCGTCGAGGCCAACGGCGACGGCCGGGCGACCGAGGCCGAGCAGGTGCCGTTCACCGGAGCGCCGGATCCCGACTTCGAGCTCCTCGCGGCGCGCGCGGTGCAGCACGCCGCGGCGCCGACGGTCGGCTTCCGGGTCAGGGTCAGCGACGGATCCGGGCGGCGCGTGTTCACGATCGCGCTCACCGCCGTGATCACGATCGAGCCCTCGAAGCGCCCCTACGACCCGGCGAGCCGCGAGCGCCTGGTCGAGCTCTTCGGCGAGCCCGAGCGCTGGGCCTCGACCACGACCAGCTTCCGCTGGGCCCAGGCCGAGGCGCTGGTGCCGGCGCTTCACTGGCTCGGCCGAGTTCGAGCTCCTCGTCCCCTGCACCTACGACCTCGAGCTCGCGGCGCGCGAAGTACTTCCACGGCGCTCGCCGAGGGCGCGGCGCCGCTGCGCTTCCACTTCAACGGCACCGTCTTCTACGAGGGCGACGACGGCCGGCATGCAGATCGTCCAGATGCCGTGGGACCGCTCCGCCGCGCTTCTCGATGCCGATCGACGTCTGGCGCGCAGACGATCGACGCCGCCTACCCGTTCCGCGCCTGGGTGCCCGTCGACACGGAGACGCTCGACGCGCCTCGCGCGGCTGCAAGGCCGAGCGCGGGCCTGCCGACCTTCGACGCCGCCGCTCGAGGCGGCTGCTCGACGAGTCCGAATCGGGGGCCGTCTGATGCGCGAGCAGCTCGAGCAGCTGGTCTCGTCGCTGCTCTACGAGGGCTACGCGCTCTACCCCTACACGCCCGGGGCGACCAAGAACGCCACCCCGACCCCGTTCGGGATCGTCTACCCGCCCGCCTACGCCGAAGGAGCTGCCCACGACGCACGACCACCTGCGGATCGAGGTCGTGCTCGAGGCCGACCCCGAGGCCGAGCTGGAGGCGACGGTGCGCTTCCTGCAGGCGTCCGGCGAGCGCCACAGGCGGCCGAGCGCCGCCTGGGGCTCGGCCCGTTGGCGTTGGCGCAGCTCGGCGACGGCGGCGTGGTCGAGGCCTTCGAGCTCGCACGGCGAGCCGGCGCTCACGGGCGCGGGTCCGGCTGCGAGCCGACGCGCTCGAGCAGCCGGGCTCTGGAGCGTGCGCGCCTGCGTTCACAACACCACCGACGCGCGAGGCCGGGCCTCGAGCGCTCCGAGGCGCTCGTCGCCAGCCTGCTCTCGACCCACGTCGCGATCGAGTCCGATCGCGGGCGCTTCGTCTCGCCGCTCGAGCGCGACGGACCCGCCGGCGAGGCGGTCGCGGCCTGCGGAACGTCAACACCTTGCCGGTGCTGGCCGCGCCCGGACGACGACGCGGTGCTCGGCGGCGACGATCGTGCTTCCCGACCACCCCGAGACTCGCGCCCGAGAGCCTCGGCAACCTGTTCGACAACACCGAGATCGAGGAGGCGCTGCTGCTGCACGTGCAGGCGCTCTCCGACGCAGGAGCGCGAGGAGATCGCCGAGCAGGACCCGGCGGTGCGCGAGATGATCGAGCGGGCTGCGGCAGACCGACGCCCGAGGACAGTGCTCTCGCTGCATGGAGTGATGGCGCCGTCCGAGCAGACTGACCGCCCGATCCCGGCCCGCCCCGCGAGCCGGGGCACCCGAACCCGGGCGAGGACCGAGCTCGAGCTCGACGGGGTCAGCTTCCGCAAGGGCGCCAAGGTGGTCCTCCGGCCCGGGACCGACCGCGACGTCTACGACCGGATGCTCGACGGGCGCACGGCGACGATCGAGCGCATCTACCTCGACTACGACGATGGCGCCCACATCGGCGTCACCGTCGACGACGACCCCGGCGCAGGAGCTGTTTCGCGAGACCGGGCGCTACCTGTTCTTCTCCGCCGAGGTCGAGGTGGTCGTGAGGCGGCCGATGACGCCGGGCGAGCGCCAGCCGCAGATCCTGGTCGCCGGCATCGGCAACGCCTGGATGCGGGACGACGGCTTCGGCGGCCACGTCGCCAAGCGGCTCGAGAGCCGCGAGCTGCCGGACGGGGTGAGCGTGTTCGACTTCGGCACCGGCGGGCTCGACCTCGCCTACGAGGTGATGCGCGGCTACGACGCCCTGGTGCTCGTCGACGTCAGCCGCCAGGGCGGCGAGCCCGGGACCCTCTACGTGATGGAGCCCGACCCGGCCGAGATCGAGCCGATCGAGGACGGCGAGGTGGTCAGCCCGCACGGGATGGACCCGAAGACCGTGCTGCGGTTCGTCAAGACCGTCGGCGGCTGGCCCGGGAAGGTGGTCGTCGTCGCCTGCGAGCCCGCGCGAGGTCGAGGAGATGGGGCTCGGGCTCTCGCCGCGAGGTCGAGGAGGCGGTCGAGCGGGCGGTCGACCTGGTGCTCGAGACGGTCGACGAGCTGCGCTCGACGAGGCCTACGCGGGGTAGCGGCGATGCACGAGCTCTCGATCTCGAGCGCGATCGTCGACACTGCGCTGCGCCACGCCGGCGGCCGCCGGGTGACCCGGGTCGACGTCCGGTGGGGGCGCTGCGCCAGGTCGTGCCCGAGTCGCTCGCCTTCTACTTCGAGATCGTCTCCCGCGAGACGGTCTGCGCGGGCGCCGAGCTCGAGCTCGAGCTGGTCGGCGCGCTGATGCGCTGCCCGACGTGCGCGCACGAGTGGGATCCGGCGCCGGAGCCGCTCGCGGGACACGGCCCGGAGCTCGCCCTGCCGGCCTTCCGCTGCCCGGGCTGCGGCGCGCCGACGCCGAGGTCGTCCGCGGGTGCCGAGCTCGAGGTCGAGTCGATCGAGGTCGAAGCCATCGAGGAGGAGCAATGCACCGCACCAAGGTGAAGGTCGCCGAGGACGCGCTCGACGCCAACAAGACGATCGCGCACGCCAACCGCGACGACTTCGATCGCGCCGGCGTCGCGGTCGTCAACCTGATGAGCGCGCCCGGCGCCGGCAAGACGTCGCTGCTGGAGCGGGCGCTGGCGCGAGCTCGAGGGCGTGCGCGTCGGGGTGCTCGAGGGCGACGTCCAGGGCAGCATGGACGCCGACCGGCTCGCGGCGCCTGCACGTCCCGGTCGTCCAGCTCAACACCGACGTCGGGCTTCGGCGGCGAGTGCCACCTCGACGCCAACATGGTCCGCTCGGCGATCGGCGACCTGCCGCTCGCCGAGCTCGACCTGCTGGTGATCGAGAACGTCGGCAACCTCGTCTGCCCGGCCGAGTTCCGGGTCGGCGAGGACGCCCGGGCGATGGTCTGCTCGGTCACCGAGGGCGAGGACAAGCCGCTCAAGTACCCGCTGATGTTCCGCGGCCTGCGAGCTCGTCGTGGTCAACAAGATCGACCTGCTGCCGCACCTCGACTTCGACCTCGACCGCCTGCTCGCCAACCTCGACGCGGTCAACCCGGCGGCGCGGGTGATGCCTGACCAGCGCCCGGACCGGCGAGGGCGTCGACGAGTGGCGCGAGTGGCTGCCGCGGTGCCCGAGCGCGCGACGGCGGCGGTCTAACGGCAGGAGGCGACGATCCGAGCGGCGGCCCGAGACCACGCTCGCCGCCCGCGTCGACGAGCTGCTGGGCGCGCGGAGCGAGGCCAAGCGAGCGCTTCTTCGAGGCCGAGGCCGAGCGGCTGGCGCGCTGCTGCCACCGAATGGCGGAGCGCTTCGCCCGCGGCGGGCGGCTGGTCGCGCTCGGCCGCTCGCCGGCGGCGCGCTCGGACGCCCGCCACGTCGCGGTCGAGTTCGTGCACCCGGTGATCGTCGGCAAGCGGGCGCTGCCGGCGCTCGGGCTCGCCGCCGAGGGCGGCGCGCTCGCCGCCCAGGTCGAAGCCGTGGCCGAGCCCGACGACATCGCGATCGGCTTCGAGGCCGACCGCGGATCCCGAGACGCGCGCCGCGCTCGCGCGGCGCGCGGCGCGCGGCTGCCTGACGATCGCCTTCGGCGCCGCCGGGCGCCGAGTGGGAGTTCGAGCTGCCGGCGAGACGACCCGTTCGTCCGCCAGGAGCTGGTCGAGACGCTCTACCACGTGCTCTGGGAGCTGGTCCACGTCTTCTTCGACCACCGCGGCCTGCTCGAGGGGCGCGAGGCGCGGGCCGTCCACGACACCGGCGCCTCGAGCTTCCTCTACCCGTTCCTCTCGGAGGGCGAGCACGACCTCGAGGCGGTGCATCGACGACGTCCGCGCGCTCGGTCCTGATGAAGGCCGGCGAGGTCGGCGAGCTGCGCGAGCAGACCCTGACCGAGAACCGCGAGGCGCTGCTCGACGCCGCCGGCGACCTGCGCGCGGCGCTTCGACGCGCGGCGGCAAGCTGCTCGCGTTCGGCAACGGCGGCTCGGCGACCGACGCGATGGACGTCGTCGCCGACTTCCGTCGACCCGCCGCCGGCGAGCGCTGGCCGGCGCGGCGCGGCGATCGACCTGACCGAGGACGCCGCGATCCTGACCGCGATCGCCAACGACGTCGGCGTCGAGGAGATCTTCCAGCGCCAGGTGATCGCCTACGGGCGCGCGGGCGACGCCGCTGCTCGCGCTCTCGACCAGCGGCAACTCCGAGAACCTGATCGAGGCGCTCGCCGAGGCGCGGCGCCGCGGGCTGCGTGACGATCGCGATGGTCGGCTACGACGGCGGCCGGATCGCCGCCGAGGGGCTCGCCGACCACGTCGTCGTCACCCGCTCGCAGCACATCCCGCGGATCCAGGAGGCGCAGGCGAGCGCCTACCACGTGCTCCGCGAGCTGGTCGAGCTGGCGGGGTCGTGAGCCGATGGCCGCCGCCGGCCGACGGACGAGCGCGCCGCCGCCGGGTCCGGGCGCGCGTCGACGGCACCGTCCAGGGCGTCGGCTTCCGCCCCTTCGTCTACCGCCTCGCCGACGAGCTCGGGCTCGGCGGCTACGTGCTCAACGACGAGCGCGGCGTGGTGATCGAGGTCGAGGGCGAGCCCGAGGCGGTCGAGGCGCTTCCTCGAGCGGCTGCGCGGCGGAGGCGCCGCCGCTGGCGGCGGTCGAGCGATCGAGGCGCCGAGGCGCGTCGCGCCGCGCGGGCGAGCGCGAGTTCGGGATCGTCGACATCGCGCGCGCGGCGGCGAGCCCGACGGCGCTGGTCTCGCGCCGACACCGCGACCTGCGCCGACTGCCTCGCCGAGCTCCTCGACCCCGCCGACCGCCGCCACCGCTACCCGTTCACAACTGCACCAACTGCGGCCCGCGGTTCACGATCGTCCGCGGCGTCCCCTACGACCGGCCGCTCGACGACGATGGCCGGCTTCGAGATGTGCGACGCGCTGCCGCGGCCGAGTACGAGGACCCGCGCGATCGCCGCTTCCACGCCCAGCCCAACGCCTGCCCCGAGTGCGGGCCGCGGGTCGCGGCTGGCCGACCGCCACGGCGCCGAGCCTGGTCGGCCGAGCGACCGGCGACGCGATCGCGGCCGCCGCGGCTGCTGCTGGGCCGGGCGGATCGTCGCGATCAAGGGCATCGGCGGCTACCACCTCGCCTGCCGCGCCGCCGACGAGACGCGCGGTCGCGGCGCTGCGGGCCCGCAAGCACCGCGAGGACAAGCCGTTCGCGCTGATGGCGCGCCGATCTCGACGCCGGCGCGCGAGCTGGTCGAGCTGACCGCGGCCGAGGAGGCGCTGCTCGCCGGCCGCGAGCGGCCGATCGTGATCGCCCGCCGCGCGCCGCGGCGCGCGGTCGCCGACGCTCGGTCGCGCCCGGCGTCGCCCGACCTCGGCGTGATGCTCCCCTACTCGCCGCTCCATCACCTGCTGCTCGCCGACGCGGGGAGCCGCTGGTGATGACCTCGGCAACGTCTCCGACGAGCCGATCGCCTACCGCGACGAGGACGCGCTGCGAGCGCCTCGGGCGGATCGCCGACGCTCTTCCTCGTCCACGACCGCCCGATCCACATCCGCACCGACGACTCGGTCCTGCGCTCGCTCGACCCCGCGCTGCGCCGCCGGCCGCTGCTGATCCGGCGCTCGCGCGGGCACGTGCCCGAGAGCATCGCCCTGCCGCTCGAGCGCCCCGACCGCTGCTCGGCTGCGGCGCCGAGCTGAAGAGCACCTTCTGCCTCGCCAAGGGCGCGCGCGCCTGGGTCGGCCACCACATCGGCGACCTGAAGAACTACGAGACGCTGAGCTCGTTCCGCGAGGGGGTCGAGCACTTCGAGCGGCTGTTCGCGGTCGAGCCGGCGGTCGTCGCCCACGACCTGCACCCCGACTACCTCTCGACCGGCTACGCGCTCGAGCGCGAGGGGGTCGAGCTGGTCGCCGTCCAGCACCACCACGCGCACCTGGCCGCGTGCCTCGCCGAGCACGGCGAGCGCGGGCCCGCGGTCGGCGCGATCTTCGACGGCAGCGGCTACGGGCCCGACGGCACGGTCTGGGGCGGCGAGATCCTGCGCGGCGACCTCACGCTCTACGAGCGCGCCGGGCTGCTGTTCCCGGTCCGTCTGCCCGGCGGCGACGCCGCCGTGCGCGAGCCCTGGCGGATGGCCTGCGCCTGGCTGTTCGCGGCCCTCGACGCGGAGCACCCGGCAGATCCCGGCGTCGCTGGCCGGCGAGGTCGGGCCGCGCGCCTGGGAGACGGTCTGCGAGCTGGCCGTCGGCGGCCTCGCCTCGCCGCTGACGACCAGCGCCGGGCGCCTCTTCGACGCCGTCGCGGCGCTCTGCGGCGCCGGCGCGCGGGTCAACTACGAGGGCCAGGCGGCGATCGAGCTCGAGTCCGAGGTGAGGGAGGCCGCGCACGCGTACCCGATCGGGTTGATCGACCCGGGGCCCGACGGCCCGCTGATCCTCGACCCGCGAGCGACGATCCGGGCCGTCGGGGACGACGTCGCCGCCGGGGTCGAGCGGGCGACCGTCGGCGCGCGCTTCCACGAGGCGCTGGCGCTGCGGACCGCGGAAGCGTGCTCGCTGGTCGCGCGCCGCACCGGATCGATCTCGTGGTCCTCTCCGGCGGCGTGTTCCAGAACCGGCTCCTGCTCGAGCGCGCCGCCGAGCTGCTCCGCGCCGACGGCCTGCGTCCGCTGATCCCGGAGCGACTGCCGCCCAACGACGGCGCGATCGCCTACGGCCAGGTGGCGGTCGCCGCGGCGAGGGCGGCCGGAGGATGAGCGGGCCCGAGGTCGCGGACCTGCTCGCCGCGCCGGTCGCCGCCGCCGGGGGGCAGAGGCGGTTCGGCGAGCTCTCCGCCGCCGACGTCCGGCGCCATGCGGCGGCCCTCACGGAGGGCTCCGGGTTCGGCCATCGCAGCCGCGTGGCAGCCGTAGCCGGCGCTTGGCGGCAGCTCGGGGAGCTGATGGAGGAGCAGGGAGCGGGGACGGTAGCCGAGCTCGAGCCGCAGACGATCGCCGCGCTGGCCGAGCCGCTGTGGATCGTGCCCCCCGGGGGGAGCCTGCTCCCGTGAGGATGCGGGCGACGAGGGCTCGTAGTAGGGTTGCCGGCAAGGGAATGGAGTCCTTTCGAAACAGGTTGAGCTCGCGAGCGGTCTGGATCGCGGCGGCCCTCGTGGCGCTCGCGCTCGCCCTCCCGGCCGTCGCCCTGGCCCACCTCGAGCGCCCCTCCTACTGGCCCGACCCGGCGCCCGACACCTCGGTCAGCCCCCCGGCCGGCGGCGAGGTGCCGGAGGCGCGCTCGCTGCGCTCGGCGGTGACCGGCAAGGGCCCGGGCGAGGTCCGAGTCGTCTGCCAGGGTGACAACGCGTCGAAGTCGCTGAGCAAGCTGCGCGACTCGCTGCGAACCGCCCAGCGCAAGGGCTTCGTCCTGCGGCCGAGCCAGCCGCGGATCAAGCTCTCCGACGGCCAGGCCGAGCGCCAGCTGGAAATCAACCTCGCGCTCGCCGAGGAGTGCGCCTACAACTCGATCCAGGAGGCGGTCAACGACTCCGGCAACAACGACCGGGTCGTGATCATGCCCGGCCGCTACCGCGAGCCCGCCTCCCGGCGTGCGCCGGTCAACGACCCGAAGTGCGCCGAGCTGACCCAGGAGGACTCCGGCGGCGCGCTCACCCCGAGCTACCGCTACCAGGTCACCTGCCCGAACGACCAGAACCTGGTCTACGTCCAGGGGCGTGCGGTGCCCGACGAGCCGGCGCCGAGCCCGCCGCTCGACAACCGGGAGGGGATCCCCGACGAGGGCAGATGCGTGCGCTGCAACTTCCAGATCGAGGGCTCGGGCGCGAGCCCCGACGACGTGATCATCGACGGTGCCAGCGAGTACCAGGGCAAGGGGGTCGAGGCGGCGCCGGGGGCGCTGCGCAAGCACGTGGTCCTGCGGGTCGACCGGGCCGATGGCTTCGTCGCCCGCAACCTGCTTGCGCGTGGCGCCCTCGAGCATGGGATCTACCTCGAGGAGGTCGACGGCTACCGGCTCGAGCGGGTGAAGTTCTTCTGGGCGGCCGACTACGGCAACCTGACCTTCACCTCCGACCATGGCCTGTACAAGAACTGCGACGGGTTCGGGAGCGGCGACTCGGTCGTCTACCCGGGCGCGGCGCCGGAGACCGGCGCCCAGGCCAATACCGCGTTCTATCCCGACGCCCCGCGGTTCAACACCGTGGTCAAGAAGTGCGACATGCGCGGCTCGGCGCTCGCCTACTCGGGCTCGATGGGCAACGCGGTGCGGATCACCAACAACAACGTCTACGGCAACGGCTCCGGTCTCTCGACCGACACGATCTCGGCTGGCGGCCACCCGGGGTTCCCGGCCGACGGAGTGCAGATCGATCACAACCTGATCTACTCGAACAACCTCAACCTGTACACGGAGGACCCGCCGGTGGAGCCGGTGATCGGGGTCCCGGTGGGGGTCGGGATCCTGTGGCCGGGCCACAACGACGGCAGGGTGTTCGAGAACTGGATCTTCGACAACTGGCGCCGGGGGACGATGCTGCTCTCGATCCCGGATGCGATCGTGATGCCGACCCCCGAGGGCAACGTCAACCCCGGGATCTCCTGCCCGACGGCGCCCGACGTGACCACCTCCTGCAACAACCGGTACTACGACAACCACATGGGCCAGGCGCCCCCGGACTTCACCAAGCGGGCGTGGAACGGACTGCGCTTCGGCACCCCGCATGGCAACCTGGCCGACCGCTCGCTGCCGAACGGCGTCGACTTCTGGTGGGACGAGTGGGTGGGCAACACCGGCAACTGCTGGTTCGACAACACGGGCGCCGACGGCAGCGCCGCCGGCGTGACCGGGCCCGGCGCGGGGAGCCCGCCGGAGACACTGCCCTCGGACTGCGCGACCTCGATCGGGACCGGCGACGCCGCGAAGACCGCCGTGCTGCTCGACTGCACGAACTGGAACCGGGGCGAGACCGCAGCCGACTTCCCGACCTGCGACTGGTTCACCACCCCGCCGGAGCCCGGCAGCGCAGCGGCGCGGCGCCAGCAGGCGCGCTCCGAGCGTGAGCTCGCCGCGTTCCTCGAGACCGCCGAGGCCGCGCGCCTGCGCGAGCGCATCCAGGCCTACGCGAGCCCCACCGCCGCGATCGCCCGCCCGCCGGCTACGCAAGCCCCCGCGCCCGCGGATGGCAGCACGTACGGGGCCGAGCCGCTCGGGCAGGTGACCGCCGGCTCGGTGGCCCGGCTCGCGCAGTGTCGCGACTGGCGCGCCGGCACCCGCGCGCAGCGGCTGGCGACGATCGCCGACGTGCGCTCGCAGATCAACCTCGAGGACGGCACGGTCGAGATCCCGGCGCTCACCGACGACGAGGCCTACGAGCTCTTCCAGGGCGCCTGCTCGCACGAGTTCACCCGTGGGTTCCGGCTCTACAAGCTCTACGCCCGGGCGACCGGCTACGCCTACCTGAGCCGCGACTAGCGCCGAAGCGGCGGCAGTCGCGGTCGAGCCGCTGCCCGTGGACTCCTCGTTTCGGGTTCGCTCCGGCTCGTGCGACGGCGGTGCCTACCTGAAGATCATGCGCGGCGAGGGCGACCCGGCCCCGGAGGGCTACGTCTTCGACGGCTGAGCCGGTCAGCGAGAAGGCGGAGGCGACCGGGGCCCGGCCAAATAGGATTCCCCGGATGGCGCTGTTCAAGGATCCGCAGGAGGTCTACGACACGATCGGCAAGCTGTTCGTGGACCTGGCCGCCGACGAGGACCTGGCGCCGAAGTACCGCCAGGCGAACACGATCATCCGCTACCAGTACTCCGACCCCGACTCGGCGATCACCGTGCGGCTGTTCGAGGGCGAGCCGATCGAGGTCGACCTCGGCGACTCCGAGATGGACCCCGCGGTGACGATGAGGATGGCCGCCGACACCGCCCACCGGTTCTGGCTCGGGCAGGTGAACGTGGCCCAGGCCCTGGCCCGCGGCGAGATCAAGGCCGAGGGCCCGGTCGCGAAGATCCTCAAGCTCGTGCCCCTGGCGAAGCCCGCCTTCCCGCTCTACAAGGCGCAGCTCGAGGCCCAGGGCCGCTCCGACCTGATCGATGCCTGAGCCCGGGCCGCGCTCGTGAACGCGAAGGAGTGGGCGCGGACGGTCGAGGGGCTCGCCGCCGAGCGTGGCGTCACCTACGAACCGGTCGGCGGCCTTAACCCGCGCGGCGGGCCGCCGACGCTGTGCCCCGGGGGCACCAACCGGATCAAGGGCGAGCTGGCGAGCGGGTTTTGGGGCGCGTCATGCGACGCCGACGAGCACGAATCCGGCGGCCTGTTCTCCAAGAGCGTGCTGCCGCAGGCGGTCCTGGCGAAGGCGCACATGCCCGATCTCGCCCGAGTGGTGCCGATGTTCAACGTCGAGTCCGTCGAAACCGGCGAGCGGGTCGAGCAGCTCGCCAGCCGCCGCAAGGTCGAGTTCGAGTCGATCGACTTCAACCGCCGCTACCTGGCCACGGTACCCGCCGACCATGATCCGGTCGCGCTGCGGGAGTTGTTCAGCCCCGGCTTCCTCGATTGGGCGGCGCAGATCCGCAACCGGGTCGAGTTCGGGATCACCGATCGCCAGCTCTACTTCAACTGGCACCTGAGCGAGCTCAGCGCCGACGAGTACGGGGACGCCCTCGATCACGGCGCGGGCCTGTTCGCGCGCCTGAGAAACGAGATGGAAGAGCACGGCCTGCACACCTATGCCCCCGGGCCCTGGCACGCGGGGCTGGAGCCGTTTCCCGACGGCGGCTAGGTTCCTCGCGTGCGCGCCTTCGCCGTCTTGTAGAAGCGCCAGTGGCGACTGGCGAAGGAGCGCAGGCGCGCCGGCCCCTTCGGCAGCTCGAAGCCGCCGACGAGCCGGTGCGGAACGAGCGCCCACTCGCCGTCGGACAGCTCCAGATCCCCTCGCACCTGGAAGTTCTCCTGCCAGGTGAAGTCCTCGGCGTGGGCGTGTGCGGTGAGGCAGGCCCGGCCCTCGGCCAGTGGCAGGCCCGCGGGCAGGGCCTCGATCCGGATCCGCTTCGCCGCCGCGTCGACCGCGACGGGTAGCCGGACCGAGAGCGGGAAGCCGTCGGGGCCGACCCAGGAGAGCACCGCCATCGGGTGGCGGCTGCCGAGGTCGGCGATCCGCGAGTCCCACCTGATCTCGCCGCCGGCGGAGGGCGCGTGCGGCTCGGCGGGCTCCTCGGAATGCCCGGACCGAACCTCCTCCACGTGGGAGTCATGGATCTCGGGCGGCGAGTGCGGGTCGCCGTCGGGCCAGACGAAGACGCGCTCCGGGCGCACCCGCACGTAGATGCGAGCGTAGTACCAGTTGAGCGGGCCGCGCATGAACTTCGGCGGGTGCATCTTGCGCGTCGCCGGCAGCTTGGCCACCGACTCCCGGAGGTAGCGCTCGCGGTTGGCGTTGAGGTCGGCCTCGTCGACTTCCGCCGTCCCCTGGACCATCACCTGCGCCGGCCGGCGGATCCCGGAACCGGTCGGGTCGCTGAACAGCAGAGCGACGCGCGGGTTGCGACGCGCGTCGTCGGCTTTCTTCGGGTAGCCGAGGCCGGTGGTGAGGTCGATCGTCGGTCCGCCGTCCGCGTAGTAGGGCGTCACCGGCCAGGTGATCGGCTGCTGGCGGGCGTCGACCGTCGTGAACTCGGTGGTGATGAAGCGGGCGAAGCACTCCCGCGCCTGCGCCGGAAGGGTCGCGGTCATGGCGGCAGCCTATCCACGCTCGGGGCAGCCGCCTCATAGCCCTCGTCCCAGGGCAGGAGCACGCGCGGGCGCTCGCGCGTGCCGGCGACCCGCGGGAGGATCGGCTCGACCTCGCGCTTACGAGCCGCCTCGATTACCGCCTCGGCGGTCTCGTGCTCGAGCAGCGTCTCCAGGGTCTTGATCGTCGGAAAGACGAGCTCGAGCTCGCCGGCGGAGTGCGCGTCGAGCGCCGACCGGGGCGCGAACCAGTCCGCCTTCGAAATCTCGACTCCGTCCGCCTGGGGAGCGGTGTGCGGGCCGGCGACCGCGACGAAGAAGTGCGTGTCGAAGCGCACCGGGACCACCTCCGGGGTGATCCAACGCGACCAGGCGACCAGCTCGGCGTCGCTGCCGAGCTCGATCGAGGCCTCCTCGGCGAGCTCGCGCACGGCGCACTCGGCAGGGCTCTCACCCGCCTCGATGATCCCGCCGGGAAACACCCAGACGCCGGGCATGAACGAGGCCTCGGCCGCTCGCCGGACCATCAGCACCTCGACGCCGCGGGCGCCCACACCAGGCTCCTCAACCGCTGCGCGGGTCCGCTTCGCCCTGTCGGGCTCCGCGTCACTTGTGCCTCCGCGGCGCAGAAGCAGCACGGTGGCTGCGGGGCGGGGCGTAGCCGGTGCGTCGCTCATGCGCCTGACGATAACCTGACCGGCGTGGAGACTGAGACCGCTGCGAAGCAGCTCTACATCTGCACGTCGTGCGGGTTCATCTACGACCCCGACGACGGCGACCCCGACGGCGGGATCCCGCCGGGGACGGCATTCGAGGAGATCCCCGACTCCTGGTTCTGCCCGGTCTGCGGCGCCCGCAAGGCCGACTTCGAGCCCTACGACGACTGAGCCCTACGCGTCCAGCGCCTGCTCGCGGCCGCGTCGCCGGACCCACCTGATAGCGAGCGCGGCGACGGCGACGAGCAGCGTGACAGGAGCCAGGATCGCCAGGGCGATCAGGGCGATGCCGCCGATCACCTCGAGCACCCGGCCCGCGTCCGAGAGCGCGTCGCCGAGGCTCCAGCCACCCTCGTCGGACGCCGAGCCGTTCGAGGTCACCTCGACGCCGACCGTGGCGAACCGCCCCTGGCGCTTGACGCCGGCGAGCTCGGTCTCGAGCGCGTCGGCGCTCGCCTGGAGCGAGGCGATCTCCGAGCGGATCACCAGCTTCTCCTCGCGGGTGTCGGCCCGGATCAGCTCGATCCGCGCCTCGCGGATCCGCTCGAGCAGGTCGGCGAGATCCTTGCGCGCGCGCACCGCCTGCGCGGTGATGTCCTCGGTGGCCGCGGTGCGCGAGATCACGTCGGCGAGCGCGGAGAGGTCGGCGAGCGCGGCGTCGAGCTCCTTGAACGGGACCTCGAGCTCAAACGAGGCGCGGGCGCCGGCCTGGTCGCTGGTCACCTGCGAGTCGAGGACGACGCCGCCGTGGCGGTCGGTTACCTCGACCACGCCGTTGGCCACGTCCTGGACCGCGTCGGAGTCGGCGCCCAGCGTGATCCGCGCGCTCGCGTCGACGATTCGCTCGTCGGTCCCGCGTGCGATCCCGTCGGCGCCGGGCTCGCCGACGTCGAGGTCCTCGGCCGTCGCCTGTTCAGCGAGCGGCGACGTCGGCCCCGCCGTCCCGCCGCCCTCCTCGGCCGTGGCATCGGCCGCTCCCGCGGCGCTGTCGGCGCCGGCCGGCTGCAACGGGCTGGTGGCCTCGGTTTCAGGCGTGGTGCGAGAGGTGAACCCGCCCGTGTCGGAGCCGTTCTGGCTGATCGCGACCCCGGCCACCACGACCACGGTCGCCACCGCTCCGGCCGGCAGCAGGATCCGCCGCGGCGGCGTCGCCGAGAGCCGATGCCAGAGACGGCGCAGGCCGTCGACCGCCGGCAGGGAACGACCCGCCGCCCCGGCGCGGGGGCCGAGCCCGCGATCGGGCGGGAACCCGGCTTCGGCCCACTCGTCGAGGCGCCGGGCGAAGTCGACGCTCGGCTCGGGACGCGCGGCGCGGAGCTCGCGCTCCAGCTCTTCAACCTTCATCGCATGCCTCCCTCAGCTTCTCCATTGCCCGGTGCAACCTGGTGCCCGCGTTCGACTCGCTGACGCCGATCACCTCGGCGATCTCCGCGTTGCCGAGGCCGGCGAAGTACTTGAGCGCGATCAGCTCGCGCTCCCTGGGCGAGAGCGTGGCCAGCGCCTGGCTCACGATCGGGCGGCGCAGCGCGGCCTCGGCGGCCTCCTCGTGGGCGTCCGCCCCCTCCAGGTCGGCCGGCTCGGTGGTGAGCGTGGCCTGGCGGCTTCGCCGGCGGAGCTCGTCGAGCGCCGCGTTGCGGGCGATCCCGAACAGCCAACCGCGGTGCGAGCCGCGATCCGGCTTGAAGCTCGCCCGCCGGCGGTAGGCGCGCTCGAACGCCTGCGCGGTGACGTCCTCGGCCGCGCTGCGGTCTCGCAGCAGGCCGCTGACGTAGGCGTAGACGTCGTCGCGACAGGACCGATAGAGCGCCTCGAAGGCGATCACGGTCTCCGAGGGAGCCTCGATCGCAGGTGCGACGAGCGTCTGGTTCATGGCCGTACTACGGCGCCGGTGGCGGTCCGTCACAAGGTCAGTATCGGCGGGTAACGCCGCCGAATGAGCGAGGCTCCGCCCGCTGCGGGGCGCTTAAGCTGCGGCGCGCAGCTCGACCGGCTCGTCGCTGCCGTAGGCCGACTCCCAGGCTGCCCCGATCGAGTCGGCGACGATCTCGACCAGGCGCCCCAGGTCGGCCTTCGAGATCGCCAGCGGCGGCATCAGCACCACGGTGTCGCCCAGCGGGCGGATGACCGCGCCGCGGGTCCGGGCCTCGAGCGTCACCCGGTGGCCGAGTCTGAGCTCCGGGTCGTGCGAGCCGAGGTCGATGCCGACCATGAAGCCGCGGCCGCGAACCTCGGCGACCTCGGGCATTCGCTCGAGCTCGCCGAGAAGCTCGCCGAGCAGCCTGATCTTGGGCTGCAGCCGCACCAGTGTCTGCTCGGAACGAAAGACCTCGAGGCTGGCCAGAGCGGCGGCGCAGCCGAGGGGGTTGCCGGTGAAGGTGTGGCCGTGGAAGAAGGTGCGGAACGGCTCCTCGCCGCCGCCGAGGAAGCCCTCGTAGACCCGCTCGGTCGTCAGCGTCGCCGCCAGCGGCAGGTATCCGCCGGTGAGGCCCTTGCCGAGACAGAGGAAGTCGGGCGCCACCCGCTCCTGCTCACAGGCGAACATCGTCCCCGTCCGCCCGAAGCCGGTCGCCACCTCGTCGGCGATCATGAACACGCCGTGCTCGGCGGTCAGCTCGCGCACCCGCCGCAGGAAGCCGCTCGGCTGCACTCGGATCCCGGCCGCCCCCTGGACCAGCGGCTCGACGATCACGCCGGCGATCTCGCGGGCATGGAGCTCGAGCACGCGCTCGAGTCGCCGCTCGTCCCCGGGGTCGACGCGGTAGGTCTTGAACAGCAGCGGGCCGAAGGCGGCGTGGAAAGCGTCGATCCCGCCGACGGAGACGGAGCCGAGCGTGTCGCCGTGATAGCCGTCGGTGAGGCAGACGAACGAGGTCCGCGGGCAGCGCTCGCCATGGCGCTGGCGCCAGTACTGGAACGCCATCTTGAGCGCGATCTCGACCGCTGTCGCGCCGGATTCGGAGTAGAAGACGCGCTCGAGTCTCGGGGGCGCGATCTCGACCAGGCGCGCGGCGAGCTCGGCGGCGCTCGGGTGGGTGAGCCCGAGCATGGTCGAGTGAGCGACCCGGTCGAGCTGCTCGCGAACCGCCTCGTCGATCCGCGGGTGGCGGTGGCCGTGGACGTTGCACCACAGCGAGGAGACGCCGTCGATGTAGCGCCGGCCCTCGGCGTCGACGAGGTCGGTGCCGTCGGCGCTCTCGATCACGAGCGGCGGCTCCTCACACCAGCCGCGCTGCTGCGTGAACGGGTGCCAGAGGTATCGGTGGTCGAGCTCGGTGGTTGACTCCGACATCGCCGCCGCGCACACTAGGCGGCGGCTCGGAGGGAAAACCGGACATCTAGACCCGCAGCTCGGGCCAGCGGCGGGCCGGGCCGGACGGGTCGTAGCGCTCGAGCGTGCGCACGGCGACCGATCCGAGTCGCGCGATCGTCTCGCGGTTCGAGCGCTCGAGCGCGGTCGGGGCGTCGGGCCAGGGAGTGAGCACGACCGACAGTGGCTCGAGTCCGGCAGCGCGGACGGACTCGAGCGTCAGCAGCGTGTGGTTGATCGTCCCGAGCCCGGGCGCGGCGGCGACCACCACACCGAATCCGAGGTCGCCGGCGAGATCGCGGACGAGGTAGTCCGGCGTCAGCGGGACGAGCCAGCCACCGACGCCCTCGACGATCAGCTTGTCCGACGCTTCGCCCGCGGCCGCCGCCGCGGCCCGGAGCCGGTCGGCGTCGATCTCATCGCCGGCGAGCGCCGCTGCGAGATGGGGGGAGACCGGCGGCCTGTAGCGGTACGGTGCGATTTCCTCGATCGACTGCCGGGAGCCGCTCGCCCGCCGCAGCAGCTCGTGGTCGGGCTCGCCCTCCTCGTCGAGGCCGCTGACCGCCGGCTTGAACACGGCCACCCGGCTGCCGGCTGCCGCCGCCGTGCGGGCCAGCGCCGCCGCCACCATCGTCTTGCCGACCTCGGTCCCGGTCCCGGTGACGAAGACGCCGCGCATTCGGGCTGCGCGGCCTACGCGGCGCGCCGAAGGGGGGTGGCCGCGCCGCCCGCCTCCGCGCCGAGCCCGGCAGCCACCCGGCCGATCACCCGGCCGGCGGCCCGCAGCTCCTCTGCCCGGTGGTTCGCCATCACCGTCAGTCGCAGCCTCGAGGTGCCCTCGGGGACCGTCGGCGGGCGGATCGCCTGGGCGAACACCCCGCGTTCGAGCGTCCGCTCGCAGAGCGCGGTCGCCCGGCGGGCGTCGCCGACCGTGACGGGAATGATCTGGGTGCGCGACGAGCCGATCGGCAGCCCGTTGGCCGCCAGGGTCTCGCGCAGGGTGGCAGCGTTTCGCCGCAGCTGCCCGACCAGGCCCGGCCGCGACTCGAGCAGCTCGAGCGCCGCCTGCGCCGCGCCGACCGAGGGCGGGGGCGGGGCGGTGGAGAAGATGAACGGGCGAGCGGTGTTGACGAGCAGCTCGATCAGCTCGCGCGACGCGCAAACGTAGGCCCCGTAGCTGCCCAGCGCCTTGCCGAGCGTGCCGACGATCAGGTCGACATCGCGCTCGAGCCCGGCGGCGGCGACCGAGCCGCGCCCTCCCGGGCCGAGGGCGCCGGTCGCGTGGGCCTCGTCGACCGCGAGCAGGCAGCGGTGACGCTTCGCGAGCTCGCAGAGCTCGGCGAGCGGGGCGACGTCGCCGTCCATCGAGAAGACCCCATCCGTGACGATCAGCCGCGCCCGTTGGCCGGCCTCGCGCAGCCCCCAGGCGAGGTGCTCGGTGTCCCCGTGCCGATAGACGAAGGTCTCGGCTCGCGACAGCCGGCAGCCGTCGATGATGCTGGCGTGGTTGAGAGCATCGGAGAAGACCACCTGGCCGCGCCCGGCCAGGGCCGCGACGACCCCGGTGTTCGCGAGGTACCCGGAGCCGAACAGCAGCGCCGCCTGGTAGCGCTTGAAGGCGGCGAGGTGCTGCTCCAGCCGCCGGTGTGGCGACATCGAGCCGGAGATGAGGCGCGAGCCGCCGGCGCCGGCTCCGTAGCGCCGCGCCGCGTCGCCGGCGGCGTCACGGACCGCCGGGTGGTCGGCAAGCCCGAGGTAGTTGTTCGAGCACAGGAGCAGCACCTCGGCGCCGTCGAGCATCACCCGCGGCCCCTGCGGCCCCTCGATCAGCCGCAGCCGGCGATGGAGCCCCGATCGACGGAGCTCCGCCAGCCGCTCGCCGACCTCGCTCACCCGCGCCGCCCGATCCGGAGGCCGCTCAATCTCCCCAGCCCGCCGGCGCGCGGTCAGGATCGGACGGCTGCGCCCGCACCGGGTAATCGGGGACCGCGCCGCGCGTCTTGATCACTCGCAGCTGGGTCGACGGGTCCCAGAAGTTCGCGTCGGCCTGACTGTCGATCAGGTCGTCGACGGGGGTTCTCGGCGTCTCGCCCTCGAGCCAGCCGGAGCGGTTGTCGGGGCGCGGGTTGGAGCCGTTGTCGGGCTGGCGGGCGACGTTGAGGCCGTGGCCCTCGAAGCTGGCGCGGTCGTCGCCCGGCTCGACGCCGAGCGTGGTCAGGAAGTTCCCCATCATCACGCCGTTCAGCCCGGCCTTTACGGCGAGCGGCTGCAGCTCGCCGAGGTTCTCAACCCGCCCGCCGCAGAGTCGGAACAGCGCCTCGGGCAGGATCAGGCGGAAGATCGCGACCCACTTGACCACCTCCCACGGGTCCATCAGCTCCCGGTCGCCGAACTTCGTCCCCGTGCGCGGGTTGAGCAGGTTGATCGGCACCGAGGTCGGGTTGATCTCGGCCAGCTCGAACGCCATCTCGACCCGCTGGCGAGGGCTCTCGCCCAGGTTGAGGATCCCCCCGACGCAGGTCTCGAGCCCCGCCTCCTTGGTCGCCGCGATCGTCCTCATCCGTCCCTCGTAGCGAACCGTGGTGCTGACCTCGTCGTAGTAGGAGCGCGCCGTTTCGACGTTGTGGTGAACGCGCTGGATCCCGGCGTCGGCGAGGCGATGAGCGCGGTCGACGGAGACGTGCCCGACCGAGGCGCAGCGCTTCAGGTTGGTGTGCTCGGCGACCAGCCTCGCCCCCGCCAGGACCTTCTCGAAGTCCCGCTTCGACAGCCCCTGGCCCTGGGTCACCATGCAGAAGCGGTGGGCGCCGGCGGCCTCCGCCGCCTTCGCGTGCTCGAGGATCTGCTCCGGCTCCATCATCGCGTGCATCGGCGTGTCGGCCTCGGCATAGCGCGACTGGGCGCAGAACCCGCAGTCCTCGGCGCAGCCGCCCGACTTGGCGTTCACCAGCGAACAGAGATCCGTCGAGTCGCCGAAGCGCTCCGTGCGCACCTCCCAGGCGCGCTCGACGAGCGCCCCGATCTCGTCGTGGTCGGTGAGCGCTCCCAGGTCCAGCGCCTCGTCGAACGTCACCAGCGGCGGCATCCCGAGCCAATCTAGGCTCGGGATCGGACGCCCCGGGCCGGGCTCAGCGCGCGTCGAGCAGCCGGGGGAGCATCGCGGGGAGCGCGCCGCGACGCACCGAGCGCGGGATCGGCAGCCGATGGAGCTTGGGCTGGAAGCCCGGCTCGCGGGCGAAGCCCTCCTCGTCGCCGACTACCCGGGTCGCGGCGTCCACCACGGCCGGGTCGAAGGCCCGGCCGGACTGCGCGGCGAGCGCCAGGATCGCCTCCGCCTGCGAGAGCTCGAGCGTCCCCGCCGCCGTCAACCCCGCCCAGGCATTGGCGACTGCGAGGATCCTGCTCCCCCGCGGGATTGCCTCCGCCGGCAACCCCGCCGGCCACCCACCGCCCGCCCAGCGCTCGTGCGAGTGCAGGGCGAGGAAGGCGATCCGCGAGCTGTCGGCGTGGCGCCAGTTGAGCTCCGGGGTCGTGACCGGGTCGTCGGCGGGCTGCACGAGCTCGGCCGCGCAGACGAGCTCGCGCCGTTCGTCGCGCGACAGGTCGAGGACGTCGACGATTGCCGCGGTGTAGAGGCGCATCGCGTCCGTGCGCGCCAGCCGCGCCGCCGACTCGGCCCGGGCGATCCGCTCGAGCGCGATCTGCGGGACCACGATCACCGCCGCGAGCGGGGCAAGCGCGACCACGCCGAAGGCCTCTACCAGCACCGCCGACACGACCCCCACCACGAGCATCCCGAGCACGGCGGGCGCCAGGTCGAGGAACTCGTCGCGGACCAGCGCCGCCGGCCTGTAGCCCTGGTAGAAGGGGGCGAAGACGAGCCGCGCGAAGCAGAAGTTGACCGCCCACATCGCGAGCCCCGCCGCGTACAGCGCGGGCGCGATCGCGGCGCCCTGCGGGGACCCCGCGAGCGCCAGCAGGCCGGCGCCGACGAGCAGGGCGAGGGCGTAGCTGCTCACCGTGGCGACCATCCCGGGAGAGACGCGCGGCTCCCGCCCCAGGACCAGCCGGGCGATGACGTCGGGGACGATCCAGACGAGCAGGGCCGGCAGCGGCCCCGCGACCGTGAGCGCGACCAGGGCGACGATCAGGTTCGCGCCGAAGAAGGCCATGCTCCCGTGCTTGAGCCGCGCCTCGGCGAGGTAAGCGATCGCGGAGACGCCCGCCAGCGCCGCGATCAGGACCGGGTCGCTCCAGTCCGACGGTGGTGCGAGGACGGCGAAGCCGATGGTCGCGGCGAGCGCCGGGAGGAGGTTGAGTGCGAGGGCGGAGAGCTCACGACGGCGCGAGGAGTCCTGTGGACGCCAACGCCGCACTACGCGCATAGGCGCACCTTTTACTATCACCTCCAGCATCCGAGGTGGATCCTAGTGCGAAACCCGAGCTTTGGCTAGCCCGGCGGACCTTTTTTCGAGCTTCAGCCAGAGCGGTAACCCACAGGGCCTCCTTGCGTCAGGGGGACTCCTTCGAAGCTAACAGAACATAGACGAACTAGTGTGAACCCGCACGGACGGGCGCAGGTCGCGTGCTCAGACCGGCTCGTTGGCGAGGCTTTCCCAGAGATAGATCGAGGCCAGGGAACGCTGGGGTCGCCATGGCTCGGCGATTGCCTCGAGCTCGGCCGGCGACGGCAGCTCGTCGAGCCCGTAGGCGAGCTGGGCGGCGCGGCGGATCCCCAGGTCGCCGGTCGGCAGCACGTCGGGGCGCTCGAGGAAGAAGATCAGGAACATCTGGGCGCTCCAGACCCCGAAGCCCCGTACGGCGGTGATCTCGGCGACCACCTCGTCGTCGGAGAGCTCGTCGAGGCGGTCGAGCTCGAGCTCGCCCGAGAGCACGTGCTCCGCGAGGTCGCGCACGTACTCGACCTTGCGCCACGAGAGCCCGACGTCGCGCATGGCCTGCGGCTCGACCTCGAGCAGCGCCTGCGGCGGCGGCGTGACGCCGCCGAAGAGCTCCAGCACCCGGCCGTAGATCGTCGCCGCCGCCTTGACCGAGAGCTGCTGGCCGACGACGCTGCGCAACAGCGTCCCGTAGGCGTCAACCGCGGGCCGCCTCCGCCGGCGCGTGTCGAGCGATAGCGCGCCGAGCCGGTCCACGAGCCGGGCCATGACCGGATCCGAGGCGGCCAGCTGGGCGGGGCCGGTCGCGTTCATCCGCCGCACCGTATGTGACTCGGGAGCGCGGCCGCGCCTCGCTATCCTGCCGCCCGGCGCCCGCGCCCGTGGCCGCGACTTGCAGGCGTGCCCGGTGTTTCGGCGCCCAGGGGGCCGGGAAGCCCGCGCTCGCATGAGCTCCACAGTGCCCGCACAAGCGCCGATCGACTCGATCCGACGATGGCCGCGCCTATTCGCGGCCGGCGGCACCCTGCTCGGGCTCGCCGCCGCGGTCGCTCTCGGCTTTGGCGGCTCGGCCGCGCGCCCCCCGGTTGCCGGCGCCCAGGCGGCCGCGAAACCGAACATCATCGTCCTGCTCACCGACGACCAGGAGTCGCGCTCGATGCGGGTGATGAAGACCGTCGGCAAGGAGCTGAAGCGCAAGGGTGTGACGATGAAGCGGTTCTACGCCAACTTCCCGCTCTGCTGCCCGTCGCGGTCGACGATCCTCACCGGCCAGTACGCCCACAACCACAACGTGCTCTCGAACTCGCCCCCCGACGGCGGCTACGGCGTCTTCAACGAGCTCCACGGCGGGAACTACCTGCCGCTGTGGATGCAGGCCGCGGGCTACCGGACGTCATACGTCGGCAAGTACCTGAACGGATACGCGGAGCCCGACGAGTACGGCACTGTCCCCAGCGACGTGCCCGCCGGCTGGGACGACTGGCACGTCCTCGCTCCCTCGCGCGCCCAGTACTTCAGCTACACGCTGAACCAGAACGGGTCGCTGAAGCAGTACACCGACGCCGAGGAGGACTACAGCACCGACAAGTTCACCAGCAAGGCGAAGCGCTTCATCCGCGCCAACGCCAAGTCCGGGACCCCGTTCTTCCTCGAGCTCGGCTACGCCGCGCCCCACGGCGGCGGCGGTGGCGACCCGGGGCGCTCCTGCAACCGGGCCGCGGTTCCCGCCCCGCGGCACCTCTCGACCCTGAAGGGGAAGTTCAAGGACACGCTGCCGCCCTCGTTCAACGAAGCCGACGTCACCGACAAGCCGTCCGCCGTGTCCGAGAAGCAGTACCTGACCGAGGGCCAGGTCTCCGACACCCTGCGCAAGCGCCGCTGCGCGTGGGAGTCGCTGCTGGCGGTCGATGAGAGCGTCGGCGCGCTGCTCAAGGAGCTGAAGCGCGACGGGATCCGCAAGGACACCTACGTCTTCTTTCTGTCCGACAACGGCTTCCTGCGCGGTGAGCATCGGATCCGCGACAACAAGCGCTACCTGTACGAGGAGTCGGCGCGGGTGCCGTTCATCGCCCGGGGACCGGGCATCCCCCGCGGGGAGAGCTCCAACGACGTGGTCGTCAACGCCGACCTGACCTCGACCATCCTCGAGCTCAGCGGTGCCAGCCCCGGGCTGCCCCAGGACGGCCAGTCGCTGCTCCCGAGCCTGCGCAATCCCAAGCTCGAGCGTGGCCGCGCGATCCTGTTCGAGGCCTACGCCGGCGAGCAGTTTCTCGGCGTGCGGACCTCGCGCTACCTGTACACGGAGTGGAACGGCGACCAGGACGCGGACTCGGTCGAGAGGGAGCTCTACGACACCTACGCCGACCCCTACCAGCTCGACAACCGCATCAACGACCCCGCTTACGCCGGCGTGGTCGCGCAGCTCGGCAGCGAGCTCGACAGCCTGATCGAGTGCTCCGGCGCGGGCTGTCTCGGCGCGCCGACCGGCAACCTCGGCTTCACCAACGGCGGGGTCGGCAAGAACGGCTGCATGTCGCCCCCGGTGACCGCGAGGTTCACGAGCCCGGCCGAGGGCCGGGTCGTGAGCGTCACCTTCCACGCCGGCAAGAACCCCGTCGGCGAGGACACCACTCGTCCGTTCGCGCTCCCGGTCGGAGAATCGGCGTTGCGATCCGAGCTCCCGGCGCCAGCAACGGTGACCGCGAAGGCGCTGTTCGACGACGGCCGGCGCCTCGGTCTCGCGGAGAATGTGAAGCTGTGCAAGTGAGCCGCGTCGCGATCGCCGCGGCCCTCGCCGCGGCGATCGCCGCGCTGGCCGGGGGCTGCGGGGGCGACGACGGGCCCGAGGTCGAGCCCGACCCGGTCTACGGCGAGCAGCCGAACTTCGTCTTCATCCTCACCGACGACCAGAACCTGGCGCAGTTCAACCGCCGCTACATGCGCCGGACCCGCAAGCTGATCGCGGACCCGGGGACCGAGTTCACCCAGTTCCACGTCGCGACTCCGCTGTGCTGCCCGTCGCGGGCGGCGATGCTCACCGGTCAGTACGGGCACAACAACGGGGTCCTCTCCAATGTCCCCGGTTACGGGCTGTTGCGCGAGCCCGAGAACATCCTCCCGAGCTGGCTGCAGGCGGTTGGCTATGAGACCGCCCTGGTCGGGAAGTGGCTGAACGGATACGAGAAGACCGTGGAGGCGCACGAGGAGGTGCCGCCCGGGTGGGACAAGTGGCACGGCCTCGTCGGAGCGCACGGCTACTACCGGTTCAAGGCCTCCAACAACGGCGACAAGGACAAGTACCGGCGGGACACCTACCTCACCGACTGGATCGCCGACACGTCGGTCGACCTGATCGGCAAGCTCGCCCCCCACGAGGCGCCGTATTACCTGCAGGTAAACGAGTTCGCGCCGCACGTGGAGAACTACCGCTACGAGAGCGGCGGGCGCTGCGGCGGGGAGGCGGTGCCCGAGCCCCGGGACCTGCGTCGGTTCACCGGCGCCGGCCTGCCCGACTCGCCCTCGGTCAACGAGCGCGACGTCTCCGACAAGCCCGCCTTCGTCTCCGGCAAGTCCGAGCTCACCGACGAGCAGCTCGACGAGTTGGCGTTGCGCTACGAGTGCCGGCTTGGCGCGATCCGCAGCCTGGACCGCAGCATCGGCAGGATCATCGACGCGATCGAGGCCTCGGGCGAGCGCGAGGACACGGTGATCATCTTCGCCTCCGACAACGGCACCTTTCACGGCGAGCACCGGCTGCCTGGCGGCAAGGGGCTGCCGTTCGAGGAGGCTGCGCACATGCCCCTGGCGATGCTGGTCCCGGCCAAGTATCGCGGCGGCGAGCCGGTGGTCTCGACGATCGAAGAGCCGGTCTCGAACATCGACCTGGTGCCCACGATCACCGACCTCGCGGGGGCGCCGAGCTGCCTCGACGACGAGTGCCGGGTGATGGACGGCCGCTCGCTGGTCGGGTTGCTCGCCGGCGACGACCGTGACTGGCCGCACCGGCGCGCCCTGCTGCACGAGCTCGACCTCAACGTCGACTCGCTCAAGGACGTCGAGCGCGGCATCTCCTGCGAGTTCGCCGGCGTGCGGCACGGCCGGTGGCTGTTCGTCGAGCACACCGTGATCCCCGCGCCCGGGCTCGGCGCCTGCGTCGAGCAGACCGTGGTCGAGCTCTACGATCGCGAAGCGGACCGGTACGAGCTGGAGAACCTCGCCGCCCCGGGTGCCCCGCAGCCGCCGGGCGGGCTGGTCGGGCGGCTCTCCGAGCTGACCGCGAGGCTGTCCGACTGCGCCGGGATCAAGGGCCGCGACCCCGAGCCAGCCAGCGGCCACTACTGCAGCTAGCTAGGTGCTCCCGCTCGCCTACCTACCGGTCCACCGCGGCTTGCGTTTCTCGGCGAAGGCGCGGATGCCCTCGCGGAAGTCCTCCGAGGCGAAGCAGGATCGGCGGAGCTCGATCAGCTCCTCCTCCTGCTCGGGCGTCAATCTGGCGCTGCGCGCCAGGGTCTCGATCGCGCGCTTGTTCCCCGTCGCCGCCAGCGGCGCCCCGGCGGCGATCTCGGCGGCGAGCTCGAGCGCCGCGGGCTCGACCTCGGCGTCGTCGACCGCCCGGTTGACGAGCCCGATCCGCTCGGCGCGCTCGGCGCTCACGTTGCGCCCGGTGAGGAAGAGCTCGCGGGTGTAGGCGACGCCGACGACGTCGATGAAGCGCTCGAGCCCGGTATGCCCGTAGATCAGGCCGAGCTTCGCCGGTGGCATTCCCAGCTTCGCCCCGCCGGCGCAGATGCGCAGGTCGCAGCGCACCGCGAGCTCCAGCCCGCCGCCGAGACAGTGCCCGTTGATCGCCGCCACGATGGGGTAGGGATGAGCGCTGATCGCATCCATCGCCGCATGGAAGGGGTGGGCGACCAGGGCCTCGGCGTCCTGCTCGAACGACTGCTCGGGGATCGCCCCGATGTCGTAGCCGGCCGAGAACGCGCGCCCGGTACCGGTGATCACCACGCAACGGGTCTCGATCCCGGCGGCGAGCTCGGGCAGGGTCGAGGCGATCGCGTCGAGCAGATCGTGGTCGAGCGGGTTGCGCTTCTCCGGGTTGTTGAGGGTGAGCCGGGCGACCGCCTCGGCGGGCCTGTCCAGGATCAGCTTGCCCGAGGCAAGCTCGGTCATTCGAGGACGACGAGGACGTCGCCCTCCTGAACCGACTGCCCCTCCTCGCAGCGGATCTCCCTGACCACGCCGTCGTCCTCGGTCTCGACCGGCATCTCCATCTTCATCGACTCGAGGATGACCACGGTGTCCCCGTCGGAGACCTGGTCGCCGACGCCGACCTCGATCTTCCAGACCGTCCCGGTGATGTGAGCTTCGACGTCCATGGGCGTGCGGGCGGGGCGACCCGCCGCGGCCGGGAGAATATCGGTGATCCGATGAGCGAGCTGCTGGTGATAGTCGCCGCCCGCGACGAGGCCGATCGAATCGGCTTCACCCTCGACGGACTCGCCCGGGCGTTCCCGGGAGCCGAGGTCTGGGTTGCCGACGACGCTTCCGGCGACGGGACCGCGGAGGTCGCGCTCACCCACGGCGCCCGGGTCGTCAGCCGCGGCCGACCCCACGGCAAGGGGGCGAACGTGACCGCGGCCGCGCGGGCCGCGCTCTGGGAGGCCGGCGAGCCGGAGCTGGTCCTGGTCTGCGACGGCGACCTCGGCGACTCGGCGGCGCAGCTCGGTGGCCTGGTCGAGGCGGTCGCAAGCGGCGACTGCGACCTCGCCGTGGGCGCGTTTCGCCACCGCGTCGGAGGCGGCTTCGGGATCGCCCTGCGGTTCGCACGCTGGGCGATCGGCAGTCGTTGCGGGTACGCGGCCGGGGCGCCGATCTCGGGCCAGCGGGCGATGCGAGGGCGGGTGCTGCGCGAGGTGCTGCCGTTCGCCGACGGCTACGGGATGGAGATCGGGATGACGATCGACGCCGTGCGCGCCGGGTACGAGGTCGCCGAGCTCGAGCTCGAGCTGGAGCACCGGGCCACCGGCCGCAGCCTGGCCGGATTCGTCCACCGGGGGCGCCAGCTACGCGACTTCGCCCGCGTCTGGTGGGACAGGCGGCGCCGCGGATAGCCTGCGCGAGTGATCTTGGCGATCGACCAGGGGACGACGGGGACCACCTGCCTCGTCTTCGACGGTGACGGCCGGATCCGCGGCCGCGCCTACAGCGAGTTCCGCCAGCACTTCCCCCGTCCCGGATGGGTCGAGCACGACCCGAACGAGATCTGGGAGGTGACCAGGCGGGTTGCCTCGCATGCGCTCGCCGACGCGAAGGCCGACTCCGCGAGCCTCGACGCGATCGGGATCACCAACCAGCGCGAGACGGTGGTCGCGTGGGACCCCGTCGGCGGCGAGCCTGTCCACAACGCGCTCGTGTGGCAGGACCGGCGCACCGCCGGCCGCTGCGACGAGCTGCGCGACGCCGGTTACGAGGAGCTCGTCCGGGAGCGCACCGGGCTGGTGCTCGACCCCTACTTCTCGGGGACCAAGATCGAGTGGCTGCTCGCCAACGTCGAGGAGGCTCGCGACGCCGTCTTCGGCACGATCGATTCCTGGCTCGTGTTCAAGCTCACGGGCCGGCACGCGACCGATCTCACCAACGCCTCGCGGACGATGCTGTTCGACATCGAGGAGCTGGGCTGGGACGCGGAGCTGTGCGACCTGCTCGGCGTCGACCCACGGCGCCTGCCCGAGACGCTGCCTTCGGCCGGGGTCTTCGGCACCACCTCGGAGTTCGGCGGCGAGGTCCCGGTCGCCGGGATCGCGGGCGACCAGCAGGCGGCGCTCTTCGGCCAGGCCTGCGGGCGGCCCGGGATGGCGAAGAACACCTACGGCACCGGCAGCTTCGTGCTCCTGAACGCGGGCGGCGAGGTCCCCCGGCCGAGCGAGGGCCTCCTGACCACGGTCGCCTGGGGGATCGCCGACGAGGTGACCTACGCTCTCGAGGCCGCGGTGTTCGTGACCGGCGCCGCGGTCCAGTGGCTGCGCGACGGGCTCGGGATGGTCGCCGAGGCCGCCGAGACCGAGCGGATGGCGGCCTCGCTCGAGGCCAACGACGACGTCTACTTCGTCCCCGCCCTGACCGGTCTCGGCTCTCCCCACTGGGACCCGTACGCGCGGGGCATGATCATCGGGCTGACCCGGGGGACGACCCGCGCCCACCTGGCGCGCGCGGCGCTCGAGGGGATCGCCTACCAGACCGTCGACGCGGTCCGCGCGCAGGAGCAGGCGGCCGGCGAGCAGCTCTCGGAGCTGCGGGCCGACGGGGGAGCGGTCGCCAATCGGTGGCTGATGCAGTTTCAGGCAGACGTCCTCGGCGCGCCCGTGATCGTCCCCGAGATCGCCGAGACGACGGCGCTCGGCGCCGCCTACCTGGCCGGAATCGGGGCCGGAACCTGGAGCGCCGAGGAGGTTTCGGAGATGTGGCGCGAGGCGGCCCGCTACGAGCCGGCGATCGATCGGGACGAGCGCGCCCGGCTGCTCGGCCGCTGGTCCGCGGCGGTCGCTCGCGCCAAGGGCTGGGCCGAGCCCGAGTCGCAGTAACCCGGACGGGGCGCGGGGGTTAGTGCCGCTGCCGGGACCGCTCCCGGATCCGATGGCAGACCTGAAGCCGCAGCGCTACAAGGAGACCAGGCCGGCCGAGCTGTTTCAGCCGGTGCACGAGTGGTCGCGGACCCACGACCCGACGTGGGTCTACGAGGCGGTCCGGTTGATCACAACGTGGATCTCCCTGTTCGTCTACCGCACCCGGGCGATCTCGCCGCCGAACGTCCCCGCGACCGGACCGGTGATCCTCGCCCCCAACCACTTCTCGAACATGGACCACTTCTTCTCCGGGGTCTACATCCGCCGGCGGATCAGGTTCATGGCCAAGTCGCAGCTCTACGGCCGCAACCGGGTCCTCGACTACATCTACAAGTACGGTGGCGTCTTCCCGGTCCGACGGGGCCACCACGACGAGGAGGCGTTCATCACCGCGCACGCGATCCTCGCGCGCGGCGGCTGCGTGCTCATGTACGCGGAGGGCGGTCGCTCGCGCACGGGCACGCTGGGCGACCCGAAGCCGGGCGTCGGCAGGATGGCGCTCGAGTCCGGCGTGCCGGTGGTCCCGGTGGCGATCCACGGCTCCCGCGGGGTGCGCGCTTGGAAGCGGCTCAGCTTCCCCAAGGTGACGGTCCAGTACGGCGAGCCGATCAGCTTCCAGCCGGTCGAGGCCCCGACCCGAGAGCAGCAGCTCGCCGCCTCGCGCGAGATCTTCGACCGGGTGAAGTCGATGTACGCCGCGCTCGACGAGCGCGGCCGCGGCAGCGTGATCAAGTCGCTGCGCGAGGGGGCGGCCACCGCCGCGACGCCCCGCACCCAGCCTCACTCATAGACCGCCTCAAGGGTCTTGAAGTGCTCGGGATCGTGGCCCGGGAGGATCACGGCTTGCGGGTAGGTGCGGGCGAAGTGCTGCAACTCGCGCATCGAGCGGCGCCAGTTGTGACGGTCGAGCGGCCGCGGCGGCTCCGGCGCCCCGCTGAGCTGGCCGATCGTGTAGATCGCGTCGCCCGCGATCACCAGGTCGCGGTCGCGCAGGTGGCAGATCACCGACTGATGGCCCGCGCTGTGCCCCGGGGTCGAGGCGAGCCGCACGCTGCCGTCGCCGAACAGGTCGAAGGTGCGGCCGAAGGTCGCGTAGGAGCTGACCTCGTTGGCGTCGTAGTCGATCGTCCGGTAGTCGAAGGCGTAGTCGTAGTGGGAGGGTCGGTAGCCGCGCAGGACGGGCCGCGAGTCGGTCGAGGCGGCGACCCACTCGGGCTTGGTGAGCACGAAGGTGGCCGTGGGGAACTGCGAGATCCCCGAGCTGTGGTCGAAGTGCAGGTGCGTGAGGACGATGAGCTTGAGGCTCTTCGGGTCGACCCCCCGCGAGCGAAGCTGCGCCGGGAGGTCCTCGCCGGGCTCGATCACGGGGTTCGCCGAGCGCCCGCCCATGATCCGGCCGAGGTTCTCGACCGGCTTGCTGGCGACCGAGGCGTGGAGGCCGGTGTCGACCAGGAACGCGCCGTAGCCTGGGTGGCGGATCAGGTAGGCGGGGATGGGGATCTGCAGCCACTTCGACTTCGGCGTCCCGACGCCGAGCATCCGCAGGGTGGCGAAGCGATCCGCTCCCTCGAGCAACTCGCGCGGGCAGGCCATCGTCCCGGTGAGGATCGGTTCGACGGCGACGGTGGCGCCCTCGCGGCCGCCCGGGAGCGGTCCGTCGAGAGGCTTGGTGTCGACGCGGACCTTCATCGCGCCGCCACTGTAGCCAGATAGCCTGGCTGCGCAATGGCGAGTGACGGATCGCGAATACTTGCGCCCGGGCTGCTCGCCGACACGGTCTGCGTGGTCTCGGGCGCCGGCACCGGGCTCGGCCGCGAAACAGCGCTCGAGCTCGCCCGCCTGGGGGCCACGGTCGTCGGTTGCGGCCGCCGCGCCGAGCCGCTGGAGGAGATGGTGGCCGCGGTCGAGCCGCTCGCCGGCAGCGCCGAGGCCGTGGCGGCGGACATTCGCGACGAGGACGCGGTCGGCGCGCTGTTCGACGGCGTGCTCGAGCGGCACGGGCGCCTCGACGTCCTCGTCAACAACGCCGGGGGCCAGTTCCTGAGCCCGGCGGAGGCGATCTCGCCGAAGGGCTTTCGCACCGTGATCGAGCTGAACGTGCTCGGCACCTGGCTGATGACCCACGCTGCCGCGACCAAGGCATTCATCCCTCAGCGGCACGGCAAGATCCTCAGCGTCACCCTCTCGCCGCATCACGGGATGCCGGGAATGGTGCACTCGGGAGCGGCGCGGGCGGCGGTCGAGAACATGATGCGAACGCTTTCCGTCGAGTGGGCACGGTTCGGGATTCGCGCCTGCGCGATCGCCGCGGGGCAGTTCGACACCGAGACCCTGCGGACCAAGTACCCGCCGGAGGTGGTCGAGGCGGTGCCCGCGACGGTGCCCCTGCAGCGGCTCGGCACCGAGGAGGAGATGGCGTGGCTGATCGCCTATCTCGCGTCGCCGGCGGGGGACTTCTTCTCCGGGACGACGATCACGATCGACGGCGCCCGCGACAACTGGTTCGGTCGCTGGCCACCCGGCGTCTACGGCGACACCGGCGAGCCTCCCGCCGAGGAGCGCCGTCCGAAGCCGCCATAAACTGAGCCCGGGTTGACCGGGGCCGGGTCGAACAAGCGGCTGGTGCTGGTGGCGATGATCTTCGCCGTCGCGATGACGTTCATCGACCAGACGATCGTCTCGATCGCGGTCCCCGAGCTGCAGAAGGACCTCAGCCTCTCCGAGACCGGGGTGCAGTGGGTGGTCAACGGGTACCTGCTGGCGCTCTCGGCGCTGTTCGCCTTCGGCGGGCGGATCGCCGACATCGCCGGCCACCGGCGCATGGTCCTGATCGGGATCGTGGTCTTCGCCGGCGCCTCGGCGCTCTGCGGCGCGACCCCGACCGGGTCCGCGGCGGAGGCCTGGATGATCGTCTTCCGCGTGATCCAGGGGGCCGGCGCGGCGATCATGTTCCCGGCGGCGCTGGCGATCGTGGTCGCTGCCTACCCGGTCTCCGACCGCGGCAAGGCGCTCGCGGCGTTCTTCGGCGTCACCGGCGCCCTGACCGCGGTCGGGCCGATCGCCGGCGGCTATCTCAGCGAGTGGACCTGGCGGGCGATCTTCTGGGTCAACATCCCGGTGGCGCTGATCGCGATCGTGCTCACCCTGCTTGCGAAGCCGGACGACACCCGGCGCCCTGCCCCGCTCGACCTCCGCGGCGCCGTGCTGATCGCCGCCGGCATGGGGCTCGCGGTGCTCGGACTGCAGCAGTCGAGCGCCTGGGGCTGGGACAACCCGGCGACCTGGGGCTCGATCGTCGCCGGCCTGGCGCTGCTGGCCGCGTTCGTGAAGGTGGAGCTGGCGACCGCGCACCCGCTCCTGCAGCTGCGGATCTTCGCCGACCGCGCGTTCGCCGCCGACAACGCGGTCCTCTTCCTCCTCTCGATCGCGTTCCTGCCGATGTTCCTGTTCGCGAGCGAGTACGCGCAGCTCTCGCTCGGCTACGACGCCTCAAACGCAGGGCTTTACCTGCTCACCTTCTTCGGCGGGTTCGCCGTCGCGTCGCAGTTCGGCGGTCGCATCCTCGATCAGCGGGGGGCGCGGCCGTCCGTGGTCGCGGGGTGCGCGATCGCCGCAGCGGGCTATGCCCTCTGGGCCCGCCAGCTTCCCGGTCTCGACTTCGACGATCAGTGGTACTGGGTCGTGCTCGCCGGGGCGGGCGTCGGCCTGGTGCTCGGGCCGGCCAGCACCGACGCGGTCAACCGCGCGCCGCAGACGAGCTACGGAGAGGTGACCGGGATCACCCAGACGGTCCGCAACTTCGGCGGCAGCCTCGGCCTGGCGATCCTCGGGACGATCCTCGTGCTCCAGAACAAGAGCAACCTCGAGTCCTCCCTCGGCTCGCTGGGGATCTCGACCGAGAAGGCCGACGAGATCGCCGACGCCCTCAGCCAGTCCGGCGGCGGCTCGGCCTCGGGCGGCTTCGCCGAGCACGCGGGGGAGCGGGCCAGGGAGGTGTTCGAGCAGGTCCAGGTCGACTTCGCGCTCTCCACCCGGACGATCTTCTACGGCATGGCGATCGCGATGGCGGCCGCCTTCGTCGTCGCGCTGCTCGCCCTGCCCGGCGGGCGGATCACGGACGTCGTCGACGGCGACGCGGGCGACGCGGACGTCGCCGACGACACCGGCGACGCGGACGACGCCGGCGACGCGGGCGGCCGAGCGGGCGACCCGCGCCCCGGCGACTCGCCCCCGTAGCCAACCCGACACGGTCGCGGCACACTTCGCGCGCCACCCGTGCGGTCCGAACGGCCACGCTGGTCCCAGGGACGGCTAACGTGCGAGTCGACGCCCGCGTGGCGTCGTCCGGCGGCGCTCAGCCCAGCGTGCGGGCGATCACCAGGCGCTGGATCTCGTTCGTGCCCTCGTAGATCTGGGTGATCTTCGCGTCGCGCATCATCCGCTCGACCGGGTACTCGCTGACGTAGCCGTAGCCGCCGAGTACCTGGACCGCCTCCGTGGCCACCTCCATCGCGGTGTCGGAGGCGATCAGCTTGGCCATCGCCGAGTACTTGCCCATGTCGGCGTCGCCGGAGTCGACCTTCGAGCAGGCGCGGTAGAGCAGCTCGCGGGCGGCGGCGGTGCGCGACTCCATCTCGGCGAGCTTGAACTGGATCCCCTGGAACGCCGCGATCGGCTTGCCGAACTGCCTGCGCTCCTGCGCGTAGGCGGCCGCGTAGTCGGTCGCGCCCTGAGCGATCCCGACCGCCTGCGCGGCGACCCCGAGCCGGGAGCGGTCGAGCGTCCCCATCGCCACCTTGAACCCCTGGTTCTCGTCCCCGATCAGGTTCTCGGCAGGCACGCGCACGTTGTCGAAGATCGGCTGACCGGTGGGCGAGCCGCGGATCCCCATCTTGTGCTCGAGCTTGCCGACCTCGAAGCCCGGCCGGTCGGCCTCGACCACGAACGCGGAGATCCCTCTCGAGTGCCCCTCGTCGGGGTCGGTGACCGCGAAGCAGATGTAGAAGTCGGCGACGCCGAGGTTGGAGATCCAGTTCTTGGTTCCGTCGATCACCCACTCGTCGCCGTCGCGGACGGCCTTGGTGCGCATCCCGCCGGGATCGGAGCCGGCGTCGGGCTCCGAGAGCGCGAACGCCGGGGTCCACTCGCCGGCGGCACACCTGGGCAGGAAGCGCTGCTTGAGCTCGTCCGAGCCGAACAGGCGGATCGGGAGCGTTCCCAGCTCCTGGACCATCAGGATCAGCGCCGAGGATGCGCAGGCCTTCGCCACCTCCTCGACCGCGATGTTGAGCATCAGCGTCCCGGTGCCGGTGCCCCCGTGTTCGGGCTCGAACGGCAAGCCGAGCAGGTCGTGCTCCGCGAACAGCTCGCGGATGTCGGCCGGGTACTCGGCCCGCTCGTCGATCTCAGCGGCTCGCGGCGCGACCCGCTCGACCACCATCTTGCGGATCGTCTCGCGGAAGTCCTCGAACTCCTGCGGGATCGCGTACGGGGTCGTGAGGTCGGTCGCGGTGGCCATCGCGGGGGAGGCTAGTGGCCTCGGGCCGGCATGTGCCCGTTGACGGGCCGCCTCGAGCGGCCGCACGCGAGGGCCGGTGCTACCCCGGCGGGGGAATCGCGCCGATCTGGACCATGAGGCCGAGCATGTCGGGGTTCGTCCAACGCTCGACCACCCTTCCGTCCCGGAAGCGGTACATGTTCTGGACCCCGATCATGATCTCGTTGCCGCTCGCGGGAACCCCCATGAACTCGCCCCGGTGGGTGCCTCGCACGGTGACCCGGAAAGCAACCGTTTCGCCCTCGCCGACCAGCTCCTCGATCGTGGCGCTGACGTCGGGAAACGCGCCCCAGAGCGTCTCGTAGAACGCCTTCACCCCCTCGAGGTCGGCAGCTTCCTCGGAGCCCAGGCCGTACGCCTCCACGGACGAATCGTGGATCTCGAGATACCTGTGCCGTCCCTCGACGTCGTTGAAGGCGTCGATCGCGTCGACGACCGCCGCCCTGTTCTCCTCGGCTCCCATTTCGCTCCCCTCGATAGACGTCTATCTCCGCGGCCAATGATCACAGGGTGACGACGATCGACGTCTTCTGCGCCGACTCGTCGCCGCTCGGGCCGGTCGCGGTGACCGTGACCTTGGCCTTCGCCCGCCAGCCATCCTCGAGCAGGCGCAGGAGCCGGCGCTTCGACTTCGCGACCCTCAGCCGCAGCTTCGCCAAGTCGTTCGGCTGGGCCTGGCCGGAGATCCGCTTGAGCTTGAACGTCCTCGCCGCCCGGGCGACCTTGCCGTCGCCCGGGGCTCGAGCGACGATCTTTCCGGTGGCCACGACTTTGCACTCGTCGCTCCCGCAGCCTCCGCTCACGGTGAGCCGCTTGAGCCTCTGTTTGCGCTTCGCCTTCGCCGTCACCCGCAAGCCCTCGACGTCGACGCTCACCGTCGCGGTGGCGGCGGCGCCGAAGACGTCGGTCGCCCGGACCGTGAACGAGTCGGGGCCGGTGTAATCCCGGCTCGCGGTGTAGGTGAGCGCCGCGCCGCTGCCGCCGATCGTGCCGTGGCCGGGTGGATCCCCGACCGAGAACGAGAGCTGGTCCCCGTCGGGATCGCTTGCCTCGACGGTCACCGGCACAGCCTCACCGGGAGAGGCGGAGATCGCCTGGCCCGAGGCCACCGGGGCGCCGTTTCGAAACAGCGCGGTCTCGTCGTGCATGCGGTTTCCCTGCCCCGGGGTGAACCTGAACATGCAGGCGTCGTCCGCGTAGGACATGAAGTTGTCGACCGGGTCGCTCGCACCGCCGGGGCAGCTGTCGCTGTTGAGGCAGTCGAAATGTGGTTCCTCCTCGGGCTCGGTGTCCTCGACCAGGTCACCGGGCGGGCCGCAGCCGCCCTGGAAGGTGTGAAACAGCCCGAACCAGTGGCCGACTTCGTGCGTGGCCGTGTCGCCCAGGTTGTACGGCGAGAGCGAGCCGCCCGGGAGGCTGTCCTTCTCGACCACGACCCCATCCATGGCCGAGTTGCCCGCGTACTCCTCGGGGAAGGTGGCCCAGCCGAGCAGCCCCGCGGTGAGATCGACGACGTAGATGTTGAGAGCGCGGGCCCCGCCCTCGCGTAGCGTCGTCTTCATCGCCACCTCCTGGGGCGTATCCGGCTCCAGGTTGTTCCAAGTGGGGTTGACGGTGACGTCGGTATCGACCAGCTCGAAAACGAAGCCCGAGTTGTCGCCACCTGTGCTGCCGCCGAACGAGTCGTTCAGGACGGTCACCTGGCTGGCGATCTGGGCCGCGGGGACGACGCCGACGCCGGCGCTTGGCTGCACCACGTGCACGAAGACCGGAACGCGCACCGGACCGGAGGCGCGCGCCCGCCGGGTCGCCGGGTCGAGACCGTGCGCCACCACCCGCTCGTAGGCTTGCTCGACGTTCGGTTCGACGACGCCGCCTAGGGCCGCCTCCTCGGAGACGCGGGCCGCCGCCGGCGCTGGACCGGCGAGGGCGAGCGGGTCACAGCCGAGCGCGACCGCCGGTGCGCCGGCGCGTCCACTCGCGGCGGAGGGGACGAGCGCGATCGCCGCCAGCGCCGCCAGCAACCCCCGCCTCACCACCTTGCCCTCCACGGCGTGATCCTAGCCGGGAGTCGCAACCGACTGCGGCCGATCGCGCGGGCGGACCTATCGGGTGAGGACGATCGAGGTCTTCTCCGTCGACTTCTGGTCGCTCGGGCCGATCGCGGTCACCGTGACCTTGGCCCTGGCCCTCCAGCCGTCCTCGAGCAGGCCCAGGAGCCGGCGCTTCGACTTCGCGACCCTCAGCCGCAGCTTCGCCGAGCGGTTCGGCTTGGCGCGGCCCGAGGCCCGCTTGAGCTTGAACGTCCTCGCCGCCCGGGCGTCCTTGCCTGCACCCGAGTCGCGAGCGACGATCCTCCCCGTCGCGACGACGCTGCATTCGTCGTTCCCGCAGCCACCGGTGACCGCCAGCCTGCGGACCCTCTGCCTTCGGTCCGCCTTCAGAGCGAGACCGCGGTCCACTTCGACGCGGATCACCGCCTCATCCGTGACCCCGAAGACGTCCGCCACCTGGACCGTGAACGAATCGCGACCGCGGTAACCCGCCCTCGGCTTGTAGGTGAAGGCCGCCGCGCCGCGGCGCTGGACCCTGCCGTGGTCTGGTGGATCGGTTACCGAGTGCGAGAGCACGTCCCCGTCGGGATCGCTCGCCTCGACCCTGACCACGACCGATCTGCCGGCCAGGGTCGAGATCCGCTGCGCTGACGCGGTGGGCGGGCCGTTGCGAAACTCCCCGGTCAGCTGGTGCATGCGCTCGGTCTGCCCGGGCGTGAACCGGTCGATGCAGGCGTCGTCGGTATAGGACATGAAGTTCTGCACCGGGTCGAGCCCCGCAGCGGCGGGGCAGGTGTCCCTGCCGACGGGACAGCCCACCACCAGCTGGTCGGCCGCCTCCGCCGGCGTGTCGTCGACGAAGTCGCCCGGTGGAGTGCAGCCGCCCTGGAAGGTATGGAAGAGGCCGAGCCAGTGGCCCGCCTCGTGGGTCGCTGTGTCGCCCTCGCCGTACGGTGGCGGCCCTCCCGGGAGGGAGTCGTTCTCGACCACGACCCCGTCCAGGCTCGGCAAGTTGTCATAGACCTGCGGGAAGATGCCCCAGCCGAGCGCGGGCGGCGGCAGGTCGACGACGTAGAGGTTCAGCGCGCGGGCGCCTCCCTCGCGGAGCGCGGCCTTCATCGCCGTCTCCTGGGGCGAGAACTGCTCGAGCGGCGACCAGTCGGCGTTGACGGTCACGTCCGTGTCGACCAGGTCGAAGGTGATGCCGGTGTTGTCGCCACCCGTCGTCCCGTTGAAGGCGCTGTTGAGGACGTCGATCTGGCTCGCTATCCGCGCCGGCGGGATCACGCCGGCGCCGGCGCTGTCCTGGATCACGTGGACATATACCCCGACGCGGATCGGGCCCGCGACGCGCGCCTCGGGGGGCTCGCTGCGGGGCCAGCGCGCCAGCGCCCGCCGGTATGCCTGCTCGACGTTCGGCTCGATCAGCTCGGCCGGGGCGCCCTCGGAGATGTCGACGCGCGCCGCCGCCGGGTCCGCGAGCGCGAAGGGATCGCAGCCGGGCGGGATCGGGTTCGTGCCTCTGGCTCCGTGCGCGGCGGGGGGAAGGAGGATGAGCGTCGCCAGCGTCGCCACGAACCCGGCGCTCACAGGCATTCCCTTCACGAGGATCGACCCTAACCCGTGAACCCCACCGCCGCAACCCGCGGCGACCGCGCGTCGTGCCCCCATTGAGGGGGCCACGATCAGCCGCGCGACGTCAGCTCGCGCGCGACCAGCGCGCCGAGGACGCGGTAGCCCGCGATCGACGGATGGTCGCCGTCGGCCGTCAGCGGGCCGGTCATCGTGCCCGGCTCGTCGGGGTCCTCGAGTCCGCCGTGGAAGTCGATCACCGGCACGCCCTGCTCGCGGCCGATCGCCTCGACCCGCCGATTGAGCTGGGCGATCCGCTGATCGGCGCCCGGATGGCCGTTGTTCCACGGTAGAACGTTGGCGAGGTAGACACGCAGCCCGAGCGCCCGGCCGCGCTCGACCATCGAGCTCAGGTCGCCGGCGGCGTCGGCCACCGGCCTGCCCTGCGCGATGTCATTGATCCCTCCCTGGACGATCAATGCGTCGGCGCCCGCGGCGCAGGCGTCGAGTCGCTCCGCGATCTCGTCCGTGCGCTCGCCGAAGACGCCGCAGTTGCGCAGGTCGATGCCCGGCGCTGCCCGTTCGGCCCAGTACTCGTACTGGCTGCGCTCGTCGTCGCCGAAGCCGAACCGCAGGCGTTGGGCGGGATCGCGGTCATAGCCCGGGTTGCCGGCGGTGATCGAGTCACCGAGCGCGGCGACGCGAGTCACCTCCGAAGACGGCGCACCCGGCTGCTCGGCGGTCGTCGACGGCTCGGGGTCCGAGCCGCACCCGGCGGCGACCAGCACCACCGCGATCGCCGTCGGCAATACCCGCATGCCCCCAACTACGCGGTCAGGGGGGATTCGTCTCAGCGTCGGACACGAAGCGGCGACGCGAGCCAACTCAGGCCAGACTCCGAAAACCGCGCCTGGCTAGGACCGAGGACACCGCCAGGCGAAGGTTTGCAGGGGTCTACGTGTACATGCCGCCGAATTGCCCTCCGGTGACGTTGAGGCACTGACCGTGGACGTAGTTGGAGAGCTCCGAGCTCAGGAAGAGCACCGGCGCGGCGGCCTCCTCGGGCTGGGCCGGGCGTCCGAGCGGGATGATCGCCGAGGCCATCGCCCGCATCTGCTCCGGGATCCCGAGCTCGACCTGCTCGCCGTCGCCGACCTCGAGCGTTTCACCCTTCTCCTTCGCCTGGGTCAGCCGCGTCTCGATGAAGCCGAAGGCGACCGCGTTGCAGTTGATCTTGAACCCGCCCCACTCCTTCGCCAGCGTCTTCGTGAACCCGACCACCCCGGCCTTGGCCGCCGAGTAGTTGACCTGGCCGGCGTTGCCCATCGTTCCCGAGATCGACGAGACATTGACGATCTTGCGAAACCTCTCGACGCCTTCGTTCCGCTCCGCCTTCGCCGCCTCGCGCCAGTGCGGGGCGATCGCGCGGACGACGCGGAAGGGGACGATCGTGTGGATGTCGAGCATCGCCTGGAACTGCTCGTCGGTCATCCGGTGGACCACGCCGTCCCAGGTGTAGCCGGCGTTGTTGACGATGATGTCGACCTCGCCGAAGGCGTCGATCGCTGCCGCGACCAGCTCCTCCGGTACGCCAGGCTCGGTCAGGTCGCCGGCGAAGACCGCGGTCTCGCCCTCGATCTCCGACGCCGCCTGTTCGGCGACATCACCGTCGATGTCGTTGATCAGGACCTTGGCGCCCTCGCTGATGAACCGCTCCGCCGTCGCGCGGCCGATGCCGCGGGCCGAGCCGGTCACGATCGCAGCCTTGCCCTCAAGCAATCCCATGTTCTCGATTCACTCCTGTCGTTTCGTCGGCTGGTGGAAAGGGTCGGGGGACTCTATGGCGTCTGCCGCGGCCGGGCTCGGCTTCGGCCTCCGCCTCACAGCCCGAGCTGGCGCCCGAGGATCTCGCGCATGACCTCGTCGGTGCCACCGCCGATCGGGCCGAGACGGGCGTCGCGAAGCGCCCGCTCGACCCCGTACTCGCGCATGTAGCCGTAGCCGCCGAGGATCTGCACGCATTCGTCGGCGACCTCGACGCAGGCGCGCTGCGTGTAGAGCTTGGCCTTGGTGACGTCGGGGATGACCGCCTGTCCCTCGCCGGCGACGTAGCGGCGCAGGGCGTGGTAGGTGAGCGCCCGCCCGACCTCGGCCTTGACCCCCATCTCGGCGATCTTGTGGCGGATCGCCTGCAGGCTGCCGATCGGCCGCCCGAACGCCTCGCGCTCGCCGGCGTACTCGATCGCCCTGCTCGAGCAGCCGGCGCATCGCGCCGACCGCCCCAAGGGCCATCGAGCAGCCGCTCCCAGGCGAAGTTCTCCATGATCAGGTAGAAGCCGCGGTTCTCGTCGCCGAGCAGGTTCTCCGCCGGGACCTCGACGTCGGTGAACGACAGCTCGGCCGTGTCGGACGAGTGCCAGCCCATCTTCTCGAGCTTGCCGACCACCTCGTAGCCGGGCATGTCGCGCTCGAGGATCAGGAACGAGATCCCCTGGTGGCCGCCGTCCTCGGTCGTCTTCACCGCGCAGACGAGGAAGTCGGCGCGGACGCCGTTGGTGATGAAGGTCTTCGATCCGTTGACGACGTAGCCGCCGTCGACCGGCCGCGCGATCGTCCTGATCGAGGCGACGTCGGAGCCGGCGCCGGGCTCGGTGATCCCGAGGGCTGCGATCCGCTCTCCGCGGATCGCCGGGCGCAGGAAGCGCTCGTGCTGGTCCGGGGTGCCGAACCGGTAGACGGGCGGGGTGGCGATCCCGGTGTGGGCGCCGAGTCCGGCGCCGACACCGCCCGAGGCGCCGGCGGCGGCGAGCTCCTCGGCCCAGACCGCGTCGTGGACGTAGTCGCCGCCCTGGCCGCCGAGCTCGGTCCGGGTACTTGAGCCCGAGGAAGCCGAGCTCGCCGGCGCGGGTGTAGAGCTCGCGGGGGAACTCGCCGCGCCGCCTCCCACTCGTCGACGTGGGGGACGATCTCCTCGCTGACCCAGCGGTTGATCGTCTCGCGCAGCTGGGAGTGCTCATCGCGTGAACGGGGGCAGGATCGCCCGCTCGCCGCTGTCCTTGACCACCGTCACGGCTGGCTCGCAGCCTAACGCGCGCCTCTGCGAGGCGGAACATCGGCCTGCGTGGAGGTTGTTGAATACGGGTGATGGCGCACGACCCAGCAGCCTCCGACCCCCGTCGCGGGGTCCGGAGGCGAGCCGTGCGCGAGCTGCGGCGCTCCGCTTGCGGCCGACCAGCGCTACTGCCTCAGCTGCGGCACGCGCCGCGGCGAGCCGCGGGTTGCGCCCGCGCGGCGACGGCGACGGGGAGCCGGCGCCCACCGTCGCGACCACGGCGGCGCCCGCCGCGGACTCCGGACGGCCGGCCGACGTCTCGCCGCTGGCGGCGGTGATCGGGATCGCGCTGCTCGGCGGGATGCTGTTGATCGGGGTGCTGATCGGCCGCGGGGGCACCGACGACGAGCCGGCCCCGGCGCCGACGATCCAGGTGGGCGACGCGGCGACCGCAGGCCGCGCCGGGGTCGAGCGGCGAGAGCAGCGGCGGGGCGGAGGTGACCAGCGAGTGGCCGCAGGGCACCGACGGATTCACGATCCAGCTCAGCACGGTGCCAAGGACGGCGCCACCGCGGAGAACGTCGACGCGGCGAAGCAGACCGCGGTCACCGAGGGCGCGATCGACGCTGCGGTGCTCGACTCCGATCTCTACGCGAGCCTGCCGCCGGGCAACTACGTGATCTACTCGGGCGTCTACACCGATCGCAAGTCGGCCGAGGTTGCGCCTCAAGGGCCTGGGAAAGAGCTTCCCGTCGGCCGCGGTGGTCGAGGTCTCGAACGGCGATCAGCCGCCGCGCGAGCGGCACGGATCCGCCGGATGTCGGCGCGGTCGCTCCCGGCGCAGGCGGCGAGAGTGAGATCACGCCGCCGCCGAGCCCACCGGAGGCCGAGAAGTGAGCCCGAGCCGGATCGAGCGGCTGAAGCCGTACTTCAAGACCCGGCCCCGGACGCGGCCGGCGGGCGCGAACGCCCCGGCGACCTCCCCGATCGCGGCCCCGGCGCCGTCGCCGGCCGCGGTGCAACCTCGGGCTGCCGCCGCGCAACCCCAGGCCGTCCAGCCGGCCGCCGCGCAACCCCAGGCGGCCCAGCCGCCGGCCGCGGGCGCACCGGCGGCCCAGCCGCCGGCGGGCGGGGAGCTCGAGCGGCGGCGCGAGCAGCTCGCGAGGCGCTACGGGGAGCTCCAGTCCGACCTCGGGGGGCCTCGTCTACGAGATGGCGATCCGTGACCACTTCCGCCTCGACGTCGTCGTCCGCCGAGCGGCCGAGCTGCAGGCCGTCGATGCCGAGCTGACCGCGGTCGAGCAGGCGCTCGGGATCGCGCCGCCGAGCGCGACCGTGCGCCTGCCGGTCCTGCGGTGCGCCGCTCGGGGCCGGGGACCCAGTTCTGCGGGCGCTGCGGCGCCGCCGCTGGCGCCGCAGATCAACTCCTCGCCGGTCGCCGGGCGCCACCGCCCCGGCCGCCGGAGGGGGCGCCGGATGAGGCTCCCGGGCAGGCTGTCCGCGGGCCCGCTGCGGCCCGACCGCGCCTCGCTCGCGAGGTTCGCGTCGCTGCGCTGGGCGGCGCTGCCGATGATCGACCGTCGGTGGACCGCGCCGATGTCGGCGGTGGCGCTCGGCTTCGGGCTCTTCGTCGGGGTCGCGATCGGCCCCGGGACGCGAGGGCAGCCTCGGGACCTCGAAGCCGATGGTGGTCCAGGTTCCCGCCGCCGGCGCCGGAGACGCCGCTCGCCCCCGACGCGGCGCGCGGCGGCGCGCGGCACGAAGCCCCGGCAGCCGGGAGGCGACGGCGACGGCGGCGCGGCGGCCCGGTGCGACTCGCCTCCGGCGCCGCCCCCGCTCGACTCGCTCGCGCCCCGCGCCGGTGACCACGCCGCCGATCGCACCCGCTCCGACGACGACCACGCCGCCCGTGACGACGACCGACGAGGGGCAGACGTCGAGCGACGACGGATGCGGACGGGGCGCCGGCGACGATGCTCACCGGCACCGTCGTTCATCGCAACCCGAGGCGCTCAGCTACACGATCGCCGCCGACGACGGGAGCCTGGCGGCGATCCACTCGCGCCAGCCGCCGAGCGTCGGCAAGGCGGTCGAGGTCGAGGCGCGGGCAGCTCGCCAACGGCACCTACGTCGAGGACGGCAAGCGCGAGCGAGGGCAAGACCCGCGGCCGGGCGAGCTCGCCGGCACGGTCAGCTTCCGCGACCCGGTGACCGGCGCCTACACCGTCTCCGGCACCCGGTGTCTCGCTGCTGGTCCGCGGCGGCGCCGCAGCGGACCCCGCCGGAGATCGGAGAGCGGGTCGAGGTCGAGGCCAGGATCGCCGACGACCCCGAGCCGCTCGCGGACAGCGCGCCGGGCGAGGAGGGGTGCGGCGGCACCGCCGGCCGCGCCGAAGCCGCCGCGCCGTGACGCTCGAACAGGCCGGCCTGCAGGTGGCCGAGGGCGGGCCGGCCACCTCCACCGACGTCGAAGCGATCGTCGAGGGCGTCTGCCGCGGCTCGCGGAAGCTGATCGTCTCCGCCGACGACCTCCGCGAGTCGGGCGAGGACATCGCGCTCGCGATCCCGAAGCGGATCGGGTCGCCTCGCTGAAGCCGGGCCAGGTGCTCAAGCTGACCGCCGAGATCGGCGAGTCCGGCGCGCTCACCGTGTCAAGCGTCGCCGGCGACGAAGGCAGCAAGGGCGCCGAGGACGCGGACCTGGTCCAGCCCTAGCGGACTCTAGTCGAGCGTCGTGTAGCCGCGGCCGGCGAAGTCGAAGCCGAGCAGGTCGCCGCGTCGGGTTGCGCGGCGTCGCCGTGGTGGTAGGCGCGGACCTCGGCGATCTTGCCGGCCTCGAGCCGGAACCACTCGGTGCCCGCGGTTGAGGCGGCGCTCGCCCGACTTCGGGTCGCGCCAGGTCATCGTCCACTCGATCACCGCCTCGTCGCCGTCGGCGATCCCGTGCTCGAACCACCACTGGCCGTCGAGTTGTCGATCCCCCAGCGGGCGTTCTCGGCGATCTCGCGGCCGCGGTGCGGGCCGAGCCGCGTGTAGTAGTGGGTCGCGTCGTCGGTGAAGTGCGACGCGATCAGGTCGACGTCGCCGGTGTTGAGCGCCTCGTAGTAGCTGCGGATGTGGGCGAGCGTGTCGATCTCGGGCTCCCTCCGTTCGTCGTTAGGGTGAAAGCGGCGACAAACGGCGCCGCGCGAAGCCAAGGAGGCAACGATGAAGTACATGCTGATTCTGGCCGCAGACGAGGGCGGCTGGGAGGACCGGAGCCCCGAGGAGGCGAAGGCCGAGATGGGCCGCTGGCAGGAGTTCGGGCAGGAGCTGGTCGACGCCGGGGCGTGGATCGCCGGCGAGGGCCTGCAGGAGAGCGCCACCGCGACCACGGTGCGGATCGGCGACGACGGCGAGCGCGTCGTCACCGACGGGCCGTTCGCGGAGACCAAGGAGCAGGTCGGCGGCTTCTACCTGCTCGAGTGCGACGAACCTCGACGAGGCGCTCGAGTGGGCGAAGAAGGTGCCGCTCCGCGAGCGGCGGGATCGAGGTCCGGCCGGTGATGGACTACACCCAGTACGGCTACGAGGAGCCGCCGCCGCGGAGGCGTCCTCGTAGAGCGGATCCAGCGTCGCCGACCGCCTGTTCCGGCAAGAGTCCGGGCGGGCGGTCGCGACCCTGATCCGCGTCCTCGGCGACTTCGACGCCGCCGAGGAGGCGGTCCAGGAGGCGTTCGTCGTCGCGCTCGAGCGCTGGCCGGCCGACGGGGTTCCCGACAACCCCGGGGCCTGGATCATCCGCGTCGCCCGCAACAAGGCGATCGACCGCCTGCGCCGCGAGAAGACGCTGGCGGCCAAGCGCCCGGAGCTCGAGGCGCTCGAGGCGCTGCGGGTGCCGGGCGAGATCGAGCTCGCGCGAAGGGGCCGAGGAGCTGCCGGACGACCGCCTGCGGCTGATCTTCACCTGCTGCCACCCGGCGCTGGCGCCGGAGGCGCGGATCGCGCTCACCCTGCGCACGCTCGGCGGGCTGACGACGGCCGAGATCGCGCGCGCCTTCCTGGTCACCGAACGGCGATGGCGCAGCGCCTGGTCCGCGCGAAGCGCAAGATCCGCGACGCCCAGATCCCCTACGAGGTGCCCGGGCCGGAGCAGCTCGGCGAGCGGCTGCAGCTCGGTGCTGGCGACGCTGTATCTGATCTTCAACGAGGGCCACATGGCCTCCGGCGCCGACTCGCTGACCCGGGCCGAGCTCTGCGCCGAGGCGATCCGGCTTGCCCGCGTGCTGCTCGAGGTGATGCCCGGCGAGCCCGAGGCCAAGGGCCTGCTCGCGCTGATGCTGCTCACCGACGCGCGCCGCGCCGGCGCGCACCGACGCCGCGGGCGAGATGGTGCTGCTCGCCGACCAGGACCGATCGCTGTGGGACCGCGAGCGGATCGCCGAGGGGCTCGCGCTCTCCGCGCGCGGCGCGGCGTCTCGGGCCCGAGCCCGTACGTCGTCCAGGCCGCGATCGCCGCCGAGCACGCCCGCGCCGACGAGCGCCGCGGACACCAACTGGCCGCGGATCGTCAGCCTCTACGGCTGGCTCGCCGAGCTCACGCCGTCGCCGGTGGTCGAGCTCAACCGCGCGGTCGCGGTGGCGATGGCCGACGGGCCGGAGCGCGGCCTCGAGCTGATCGAGGCGATCGACGGCCTCGACGACTACGGCCCCTACCACGTCGCCCGCGCCGACCTCCTGCGCCGCCTCCGGCGCCCCGACGCCGCGCCGGCCTACGAGCGCGCGATCGAGCTCGCGGCCAATCCGGTCGAGCGCGCGTTCCTCGAGCGGCGGCTGGCGGAGCTGTCGCGGGCTGCGGGCGGCTAGTACGAGCGCGGCAGGCCGAGCGAGTGCTCGGCGACGTAGTTGAGGATCATCTCGCGCGAGACCGGGGCGGTGCGGGCGAGGCGGGCGCCCCAGTACATGTCGGTGAGCCCGTACTCGAGCGCGAAGCCGTTGCCGCCGTGGGTCTGGATCGCCTGGTCGACGCACGTTGATCGCGGCCTCGGCGGCCGCGTACTTGGCCATGTTCGCCGGCCTCGCCGGCGGGCGCGCCGGCGTCGTAGAGCGCGGCCGCCTTCTGGGTCATCAGCCGCGCCAGCTCGAGCTCGATCTTCGCCTGGGCGAGCGGGTGCGAGAGCCCCTGGTGGGCGCCGATCGGCTGCGTCCAGACGACCCGCTCGTTGGCGTAGGCGGAGGCGAGCTCGAGCGCGCGGCGGCCGACGCCGTTGGAGACCGACGGCGCCCATGATCCGCTCCGGGTTGAGGCCGTCGAAGGCGGCCTTCAGCCCGGCCGTCTCGGACTCGCCGATCACCCGGTCGGCCGGCACCTCGACGTCGTCGAAGAACAGCGTCCACTGCTTGTCCGAGCGCCTTGCACCGCGACCGGGATGAACTGCTTCTCGAGCCCGGGCGAGTCGGCGTCGACGAGCATGCAGCAGCGGCAGGCCGAGGCTGCCGTCGGCCTCGCGCTTGCGGGCGATCACGAGGATCGCGTGCGGCGTCCTCGACCCCGGAGATGTAGGTCTTCGTGCCCGCGCAGGCGGTAGACGCCGTCCGATCGCGCGTCGCGGCGGTCGAGAGGTTGTGCGAGTTGGTGCCGGCGTCGGGCTCGGTGATCGCGAACGCGACCCGCGTCGTGCCCGGCGGCGATCCCGGGCAGCCAGCGCTCGCGCTGCGCCTCGGTCCCGTGGCGGGCGAGGATCGAGCCGACGATCGCCGGCGAGACGACGATCAGCAGCAGCGAGCAGCCGGCGGCCGAGATCTCCTCGCCGACCGCCTGCAGCGCGTGCATCCCGAGCCCGCCGCCGCCGTAGCGCTCGGGCAGGTTGACGCCGAGATAGCCCTTCTCGGCGAGCGCGTCCCAGAGCTCGCGCGGCGGCTCGTCGGCGCTCGACGAGCGGCGGATGGTACTCGGGCCCGCCGAGCCTCTCGCAGATCCCGCGCACCGCCTCGCGGATCTCGGCCTCCTCGTCGGTGGGGACGATCGGCAGTCGCCGAGCTCCGCGAGCGCAGCCTCAGAGCCCGTACGACCGGCCGATCACGTCGAGCATGATCTCGTCGGTGCCGGCGCCGATCCGGTTCAGGCGCTGGTCGCGGTAGGCGCGCTCGATCTCGTACTCCTTCATGTAGCCGTAGCCGCCGTGGATCTGAACGCACTCGTCGGCGACCTCGTGGCAGACGCGGGTCGCGAACAGCTTCGCCATCGTGATCTCGCGCACGGGGTACTCGCCGTTGGCGAACCGCCAGGCGGTCGCGTGGACCATCTGCTTGGCGGCCTCGATCTTGGTCGCCATGTCGGCGAACTTGTGGCGGATCGCCTGGAAGCGGCCGATCGGGCGCCCGAACGCCTGGCGCTCCTTCGCGTACTCGAGCGTGCGCTCGAACATCCGCTCGCAGGACGCGTAGCAGCCGGCGGCGGCGACCAGCCGCTCGCCCTGGAGCTCCCAGGAGATGTGGTAGAAGCCCTTGCCGATCTCGCCGAGGACCGCGTCGGCCGGAACGCGCATGTCCTCGAACGCGAGCTCGCCGGTGTCGGAGGCGTGCATGCCCATCTTCTCCAGCGTGCGCGCGACGGTGAAGCCCGGCACGGCGTCGCCGGCTTCGTCGCGCAGGTCGACCAGGAACAGGGTGATCCCGTCGTGGCGCTTCTCGGGATCGGTCTTCGTCACCAGCACGCAGAAGTCGGCGCGCGCGCCGTTGGTGATGAACGTCTTCGCCCCGTTGATCACGTAGTCGTCGCCGTCGCGGATCGCGCTCGTGCGGATCCCGGCGACGTCGGAGCCCGCGCCGGGCTCGGTGATCCCGAGACAGCCGATCCGCTCGCCCTTGATCCCGGGGACGAGGTAGCGCTGCTTCTGCTCCTCGCGTGCCGAGCAGGTGCACGGGGGGCAGGACCATGTCGGTCTGGACCGCGAACCCCATGTTGGTTCCGCCGGAGCCGGAGTAGCTCATGCACTCGGCGCGGACCAGGGAGTAGAAGTAGTCGCCGCCCTGGCCGCCGTAGTCCTCGGGGAAGCAGAGCCCGAGGTAGCCGAGCTCGCCGGCGCGGCGCATGACCTCGTCCGGCCACAGCGTCTCCTCCCACTCGTTGCGGTGGGGGTGCAGCTCCCTCTTCACCCAGGCGCTCATCGACTCGCGCAGGTCGAGGTGCTCGTCGGTGAACAGGAAGTGCTTGCGGGTCCCCTCGTGCTCGGGCTTGATCACGCTCGCGGTCGCAGTCGCCATGGCCGGCTCCGTTTCGTCGCTCGACAAGTAGAGAGTGTAGAGTAATACTTTCTACTCTTGACCGAGTTCGAGAAGATCCGCTACGAGGTCGCCGAGCAGGTCGCGACGATCACGCTCGACGATCCCGAGACCCGCAACGCGCTCTCCGAGCCGCTGCTGGCCGAGCTGCTCCGGGCCCTGCGCAGCGCCAAGGCCGACGATGGGGTGCGGGTGGTGGTGCTCACCTCCTCGCACGAGAAGGTGTTCTCGGCCGGCGGCAACCTCGCCGGGTTCGGCTCCGACGCGCCCGTCGCCCACAAGCACTTCGGCGCCGCGGCGTTCGTCGAGGTCTTCCGTGAGCTCGGCGAGCTCGGCAAGCCCTCGATCGTCGCCGCCAACGGGCACGTGCTCGCCGGCGCGCTCGGGATCGCGCTCGCCTGCGATCTGATCGTCGCCTCCGAGACCGCCGGCTTCGGCACCCCCGAGATCACCGTCGGCTTGTTCCCGTTCATGATCATGGCGCTGATCTACCGCAACGTCGCGCGCAAGAGGACGACCGAGATGCTGCTGCTCGGCGAGCGGCTGACCGCCGAAGAGGCGCGCGAGGCGGGGATCGTCAACAAGGTCGTCGCCGCGGGCGAGCTCGACGCGGCGGTCGCCGAGTGGGCGCAGAAGCTGGCAGCGAAGTCGCCGCTGGTGATGCGGCTGGGCAAGGACGCGATGTGGCGGCAGATGGACATGCCGCTGATGGACGCGCTCGACTATCTGCGCTCCCAGCTGACGATCGAGCTCTCGACCGAGGACGCGGTCGAGGGCGTGACGGCCTTCTTCGAGAAGCGCGAGCCGGAGTGGAAGAACAAATGAATGACGTTCCGCCCGACTCCTCCGCTTCGCGTCCGGGATCGCCCGGGTCAGCCGAGGGCGCCCACGATGCCGAGGCTGCCGAGGCCCCCCCGGCCGAGGGCGGCGCGCTGAAGGCGCTCGTCGACGACCTGCATGCGCGGCGCGAGAAGGCGAAGCTCGGCGGCGGCGAGGAGAGGATCCAAAAGCAGCACGACGCCGGCAAGCTGACCGCACGGGAGCGGATCGACCTGCTGGTCGACGCGGGCACTTTCGTCGAGGTGGGGATCCACGCCGGGCCGCACTTCTCCCAGCGGGCGATGGAGGGCCGCGAGGCGCCGGCCGACGGCGTGATCACCGGCTGGGGCGACGTCGACGGGCGCACGGTCGCGATCGCCGCCTACGACTTCACCGTGATGGCCGGCTCGATGGGGATGACCGGCGAGATCAAGATGGCCCGACTTCGCGAGCTCGCGCTGCAGAAGCGGATGCCGCTGATCTGGCTGCTCGACTCCGCCGGGGCCCGGATCCAGGAGGCGACCGGCTCGCTGTTCGCGGGCTCGGGGCATTTGTTTCGCGAGGAGGTGACGATGTCGGGCGTCGTCCCGCTGGTCGCCGGGATGCTGGGTCCGTGCGCGGCCGGGACCGCGTACATCCCGGGCCTCTCGGACTTCGTCCCGATGGTGGTGGGCCAAGGGGCGATGGCGCTCGCCGGGCCGCACCTGACCAAGGCGGTGACCGGCGAGGAGATCTCGATGGAGGACCTCGGCGGGGCCAGGGTCCACTGCCGCAAGTCGGGTGTCGGCGACCTCGAGTGCGCCGACGACGCCGAGTGCATCGCGGCGATCAAGACCTACCTCTCCTTCTTTCCCTCCAACTGCGAGCAGGAGCCACCGCTGCGCGAGACCGCGGACCCGGACGGCCGGATGTCGGAGAGGCTGCTCGACGTCGTCCCCGAGTCGAACCGCCAGCCGTACGACATGTACGACGTGATCCGCGAGATCGTCGACGACGGCGAGTACTTCGACATCAAGCCGCGATTCGCGCGCACGATCATCACCTGCCTGGCCCGGTTCGGCGGGATGCCGGTCGGGATCGTGGCCAACCAGCCGAAGCAGCTCGGCGGCATCCTGGAGAACGACTCGGCGGACAAGGCGGCGCGCTTCGTCAACCTCTGCGACGCGTTCAACATCCCGCTCGTCTTCCTCCAGGACGTGCCGGGGTTCATGGTCGGCTCGAAGGTCGAGCACGCCGGGATCATCCGTCACGGGGCGAAGATGCTCTACGCGATCTCGCGCGCGACGGTCCCGAAGGTGACCGTGGTCATCCGCAAGGCCTACGGCGCCGGCTATTACGTCATGAACGGCAAGGCCTACGAGCCGGACCTGATCGTCGCCTGGCCGAGCGCCGAGATCTCGGTGATGGGAGCCGAGGGCGCGGTCAACATCATCGGCCGATCCGCGATCGAGGCCTCGGACGACCCCGACGCCACCCGCGAGGAGATGCTGAACGCCGTCCGCGAGCAGATCGACGTCTACATCGCGGCGAAGAACGCGCTGATCGACGACGTCATCGACCCGCGCGAGACCCGGCCGACGATCATCCGCGGCTTGCGGATGGCCGCCGGCAAGCGGGTGGAGCGCCCGTGGCGCAAGCACGGGGTGATGCCGGTATGAGCGCCTCACGCGCCGAACGTCCGCGCAAGCCCTCGCACAGCGGATGGTCCGGGACGTTCGGCGGGGAAGGCGGTGCGGCGGCGATGAGCCGCTTCGACGACCCGGTCATCATCTCGTGCTCCATTTCGGGCGCGATCGCCAACCGCGACCAGTGCCCGGCGATCCCCTACACGCCGGCCGAGTACGCGGCCGAGGCGCGGCGGGCCGTCGACGAGGGCGCCTCGCAGATCCATATCCACGCCCGAACACCGGAGGGGACGCCCTCGTACGAGGTCGAGGACTTCCGCGCGATCACCGAGGCGATCCTGGCCGAGGTGGACGACGTGATCGTCAACTACTCCACCGGGGCGATCGGGGTGCCGATGGAGAAGCGGCTCGCGTACCTGCGCGAGCTTCGCCCCGACGTCGCCGCGCTCAACATGAGCTCGATGAACTACGCCAAGTACTCGCGGCGGCGCAAGGACTTCGTCTTCAAGGCGGTGTTCGAGAACTCGTTCGACACGATCATCGAGTTCATCACGGCGATGAACGAGCTCGGGATCCAGCCCGAGCACGAGTGCTTCGACGCCGGCCACGTCGCCAACCTCGACCCGTTGCTCGACATGGGGCTGTTGGCGCCGCCGCTTCAGATCTCGCTGGTGATGGGGGTGACCGGGGGGATCCGGCCGACGCCGCGCAACGTCGGCTTCATGGCCGACCAGATCCCCGACGGCCCCGAGGGCCCCAACAACTGGCAGGTCATCGGGGTCTCGCGCGACCAGTGGAAGCTGCTCGCCGCCTCCCTCGATCTCGGCGGCAACGTCCGCGCCGGGCTCGAGGACAACCTCTACCTGCCGAACGGGGAGATGGCGCGCTCGAACGGCGACCTGATCGCCAAGGCCCGCCAGATGGCCGAGGACATCGGCCGCCGCCCGGCCACGGTGGCGGAGGCACGCGCGCTGCTGGGGCTGAAGCCGCGGGTGACGGCGTGACGGACCTGCCCCTCTCCGACGTCCGGGTCCTCGACCTCTCGCGGCTGCTCCCGGGCGGCTTCTGCTCGCAGCTGCTCGCCGACTTCGGCGCCGACGTGGTCAAGGTCGAGGACACGGGGATCGGCGACTACGTCCGCTGGGCGCCCCCCTACTACGGCGGCGACGAGCATCAGAGCCTCGGCACGCGCTCGGCGCTCTACCTCTCGTTGAATCGCAACAAGCGCTCGATCCGCCTCGACCTGAAGTCCGAGGGAGGCCGTGCGGCTCTGCTGCGGCTCGTGCGCGACTTCGACGTCGTGCTCGAGAGCTTCCGCCCGGGCGTCCTCGACCGGCTCGGGGCCGGATACGAGCGGATGAAGGACGAGAACCCGGCACTCGTCTACTGCGCGATCACCGGCTACGGGCAGAGCGGCCCGAACACCCAGCGTGCGGGGCACGACATGAACTACCTCGGCCTGATCGGGCTCCTCGGCCTGACCGGCGAGCCCGACGGCCGGCCGATCCAGTCCGCCGGCCAGATCGCCGACCTCGGCGGCGGCGCGCTGATGGGCGCCTTCGGCATCCTGGCCGCCCTGCATGAGGCCAGGCGCTCGGGCGAGGGGCAGCTCGTCGACGTCTCGATGACGGACGGCGCCCTTTCGTGGCTGGCGATGGTCGCGGGGGCCTTCCTGTGCGACGGCGAGGTGCCGAGGCGAGGCGAGGGCCAGCTCACCGGGCGGTTCGTCTGCTACCTGCCGTACGAGGCCGCCGACGGCTACGTGACGATGGGGGCGCTCGAGCCGCAGTTCTGGGCCCGCTTCTGCGCCGGCGTCGGCCGCGAGGACCTGGTCGAAAAGCAGTTCGAGCTTGCCGGGTCCGAGGCGTGGACCGAGATCGCGGAGATCTTCCGCGCGAAGACGCGCGCCGGGTGGCAGGCCTTCAACGACGAAAACGACGCGATGATCGAGCCGGTCCTCGACCTCGACGAAGCGCTCGACTCCGAGCTCGTCCGTGCGCGCGAGATGGTGGTCGAGTGGGAGCAGCCCCCGCTCGGAGCGGTGCGTCAGCTCGGCATCCCGGTGAAGCTCTCGCGGACCCCGGGCACCGTGCACGCGCCGGCGCCGGCGCTCGGCGAGCATACGCGCGAGGTCCTCGCCGGCGCCGGGCTAACCGAGCAGGAGATCGAGTCGCTGCTCGCCTCCGGGGCCGTCGCGGGCCCGGCGGACAGCGCGGCCGACCACTCGTTCATGGGCTGATGGCGGGGCCTGCGACAGACCCGGCCGCCCCCGGAGGCGAAGCCGAGGAGGCGGGTGGGACGTTGATTCGGATCTCCGAGCTGGCGGAGCGCGCAGACGTGCCGGTGGCGACCGTGCGCCACTACCTGCGCGAGGGGCTCCTGCCCGAACCGGTCAAGACCTCCCGGAACATGGCGTACTACCCACCCGAGTTCGCCGAGCGAATCCGCCTGATCAAACAGCTTCAGGAGGAGCGGTTCATGCCCCTGCGGGTGATCCGCGAGTTGCTCGACGCCGCCGAGGGCGACGTCGAACGACTGCGCGCCGTCGCGGACTCGGGCGACGCCCTGGTCGCCCGGGCGCTGGGCCCCGAGGCGCAGCGGACCCCCGCCGCCGAGGTGCTGGAGCGTTACGAGATCCCCGAGCGCGCCCTCGACCGCCTCGCCGAGCTCGGGGTGCTGAGCCCGAACGGGGATGGCTTCTCGCAGACCGACGTACGGATCATCGAGGCGGTCTCGAGGTTCCGCCAGGCCGGCTGGAACGAGACCACCGGGTTCGGCGCCCGCGACGTCGCCCGGCTGATGCAGGGACTGAAGCCGGTGATCGCCGACGAGCTCGAGCTCCTGGTCGAACGCTTCTCGGCGCTGGGGCCCGACCGCGCCTCGGACATCGTCGAGGGTGGCGCGGGGCCGTTCCCGGCTCTGATCGGCGCCCTGCACGCGAAGCTGCTCACGGTCGAGCTCGAGCGCGCCAGGCGCGGGTAGATGAGTGATCCCACACCGCGTGGAATCAATCCTCTAGACCGCCGCGGCGCGGAGCGCGGCGAAACCCTGCGCCCGGCTGGTCACCGGCGCGTAGCCGAGCTCGGCCCGCGCCTTGGTGATCTCGATCGTGCACTCCTGCGAGGACAGCCACACCGCCAGCCGGGTCAGCGGCGGCTCGCCGCCGAGTCGAAGCAGGCGCCAGGTCGTCTCGGAGCCGGCGGCGAGCGCGGCCCCCAGCCAGACGGGCAGCGACCGGGTCGGCGGCTCGACCCCCTGGGTCTCGAGCAGCTCCGAGATGAACTCGCGGAAGACCACCGGGTCGCCGTCGGTGACGAAGTAGGCCTCTCCGGATCGCCCGCGCGCCACCGCCGCCAACAAGCCTTCGACGACGTTGTCGACGTGGGTGGTGTCCGTGAGGTGCCCGCCGCCCCCGATCCACGCGAACCTGCCCGCCTCGACGGCGGCCACGAACTCGGGCAGCAGGGTCGTGTCGCCCTCGCCCCAGACCAGTCGTGGCCGGACGACGACCGGCTCGAACCCGTCCGAACCGGCCGCTCGGACCGCCTGCTCGGCGAGCGCCTTGGTCGAGCTGTAGAGCGCCTTCGAGTCAGGACGCAGGGGAGCGGTCTCGTCGACGTGGCGCAGCGGCTCGCCGGCGAGCAGGGCCGCCTCGGTCCCGCAATGCACGAAGCGCCGCACCCCGGCTTCGCGGCAGCCCACGAGCGCGTTCTCGGTTCCGGTCACGTTGGCCGCGACGAACTCGTCGCGTGAGCCCCACTGGCCGAGATGGGCGGCGAGATGGAAGGCGGCCTCGCAGCCCTTGGCACCTTCGGCGATCGAGGCCGCGTCGGCGAGGTCGCCGCGCACCGGCTCGGCCCCGAGCTCGGCGATCGCCGCGGCGGACGCCTCCGAGCGCGCGAGCGCGCGGACCTGGCAACCGCCGCCGGCAAGCCGCTTCACCAGGCGGCCGCCGATGAAGCCCGAGCCGCCGGTGACGAACGCCGTGGCCGGTAACTCGCTCACAGCCCCAGCGTAGCCGCCGGCCGCAGCACCCGGCCGGGCACGCGACGAGCCCCGGCTGGCGGGGCCCGTCACACACCACTCAGAGAGGGAATCGGCCGTGCCGCTGTCTCAACCACAAACGGTCGCCGGAGTTGGGGGGACTACTCCGGCAAAGGCGGTTCCCGCTGGCGACATACCCATCCGCGAGCCCGGTGAAACCAGCGCGCGTTCACCGTGACCAATGCATGAAAATCCGGGCGGGCGGGTACCCTTCGAGTGCCCAAGGGGCCGGGCCCGTAAGCGGGTTGGCCACTAGCAAGGACGCTGGCCATCACCGAGGAGGTCCCCGTGTTGCAGGCGACGCCGAACGGCGCCGCAGACCCCGTTTCTCGCGAGCCCGCGCCGGGCCGTGAGTCCGAGGACGCTCTGCTGCGTCGCTACGCCCAAGAACGCTCGCCGGCGCTGCGCGAGGAGCTCGTGCAGCGGTTCATGCCGCTCGCCCGCTCGCTGGCGATGCGCTATCGCCGGCAGACCGAGTCGTTGGACGACCTGGTCCAGGTTGCCGCGCTCGGGCTGGTCAAGTCCGTCGACGGCTTCGATCCCTCCCGGGGCAAGCCGTTCACCGCCTACGCCGTGCCGACGATCCTGGGCGAGCTGCGGCGTCACTTCCGCGATCACGTCTGGAACGTGCGCCTGCCCCGCGGCCTCCAGGAGCTGACGATGAAGGTGGATCACGCCACCGACGCGCTGACCGAGGAGCTCGGACGGTTCCCGACCCCGACCGAGATCGCGGCCGACCTGCGGCTGTCGGTCGAGGACGTGCTCGAGGCGATCGAGGCGGGCCATGCGCGCCGGACCCTGTCGCTCGACGCTCCCCGCCGCCCCGACGAGGAGGAGGGCGCCACCGCGGTGGAGGCGCTCCCCGCGCACGAGCCGGGCTTCGATCGGATCGAGGCACAGCTCGCGGCGCACGTCGCCGACCTCGACGACCGCGAGTGGGAGGTGCTGCGGCTGCGCTTTGCCGATCACCTCACCCAGAGCGAGATCGGCCGCCGCCTCGGCGTCTCGCAGATGCAGATCTCGAGGATCAGCCGGACGGCGCTCTGGAAGCTGCTCTCGGCGGTTCGCGGTGAGCCCGCGGGCGAGCCGCCGCCGACCCCCGGCCCTCGCCGTACGCTGAGCTCCTGATTTGCCGGGGCAACCCGGGTACCCGACATCCTGACCGGCGGCGAGCCGCGCGGCGCGCCGGCGCCTCGAACCCGCCTGGAGCGTCAGGCGGGCGAGCGGTCGGAGAGCGCCGCGACGGCCTCGTCGCGGGTGTCGAACAGGCCGACCGCCTGATCGATCCCGGTCAGCTCGAGCAGTCGACGCACGTCCGCGTCGGGACAGCAGACGCCAAACCGCCGTTCGTCCTCGGACAGCCGGCGCTTGGTCTCGACCAGCAGGCTGAGCCCGGTCGAGTCGATGAAGTTGCAGTCGCTGAGGTCGACGAGCACCGCGGCCGCCGCGGTCTCGTCGAGCGCATCGGCCAGTACCGTCCGCAGCTCGGGGGCCGTGCTCTGGTCGAGCTCGCCCGCGACGGTGACGGTGTGCAGGGAGGCGTTGAGCTCGGCCTGTGCCCGAAAAGGCGTGGTCACGGGGTCGATCTTAGTATCTAGCGTGTGCGGGGCTCGACTCGGAGACTGCGTGAGTGGGCGGCCCGGAGCGCCCGGGGCGCGACCAATGACCTGCTCGGCCTCGTCGCCGGTCTGCTGACGCTCGCCGTCTGCGTGATCGCCGACGTGACCCTCACCCGCGAGTCGGCCGCGATCGTCGGCACCTTCGTCGCCGCCCCGTTCGTTGCGGCGCTGTTCGCCGGCCCGCTGACGACCGCGGCTGTCGCGGTCCTCGCGATCGCGGCGGCCGCGCTGAGCCCCGGCTGGAACATGGAGACAGGGCCGTCGGAGCAGCTCGTCCGCCTCGCCGTGATCGCCGCCGGCGGCGGATTCGCGGTCGCCGGCGCAATCATCCGGGGACGATCGGCCGGGCGCTCGGAGCGTCTGCGATTGCTCGACTCGGTCGGCGCGGTGGCCGACGGCTCGCTCGCGCTCGCCGACACCCTCCGCCGGGTGACCGAGGTGATCGTGCCGGCGTTCAGCGATATCTGCATGGTCGACGCGATCCACGAGGGGCGCGTTTCGCGGATCGCCACGAGAGCGCATGGGCGCGCGGACGCAGCCGCGATCGAGGAGCGGATGCGGGCGCGCCCGGCGGCGCTGCCCGAGTGGCTGGTCAAGTTCGAGCGCAGTTGGCGGCACATTCCTCAATGGTGGCCGCGGGTTCGCGACGAGGAGCTGCGCCGGATGGCGGACTCGCCGGAGGACCTCGAGTTCCTGCGCTCGCTCGGCCTCTGCTCGTCGCTCGTGATCCCGATTCGCGCCCGCGATCGCAACCTCGGGGCGCTGACGCTGATCACCGCCTGGTCCGGACGGCGCTACGGCGCCGAGGACGTGCGGTTCGCGCAGATCCTCGCCAGCCGGATCGGCTTGGCGCTCGACAACGCCGGCCTGTTCTCGGACCTGGAGAGCATCGAGCGGCGGATGGACACCGTGATGTCGATCCTCGACGAGGCGATCGTCATCCACGGCGCCGACGGCGAGATCGTGTTCGCCAATCCGGCCGCCGCGACGATGCTCGGCTACGAGAGCCCCGAGGACGTGATCGCCTCCCCGAGCGCCTCCCTCCGCGATCGCTACGTCATCCGTGACGAGGGCGGCAACGAGGTCGCGGCCGACCAGCTCGCCGGCCGGCTGGCGCTCTCGGATGAGTCAACCGAGCCCCAGATCCTGCGTGCGATCGACCGCTCCACCGGCCGCGAGCGCTGGACCCGCAGCAAAGCGCAGGCGATCGAGGGACCCGCCGGCGAGGTGCTCTACTCGGTGACAGCGATCGAGGACGTCACCGACGTCAAGCGGGCCGAGTTCGCGAACCGGCTCTTTGCGCGCACCGGCGAGCTGGTCTCGCACTCGAGCGACTACCGCGCGACCCTGGAACGTGTCCCGCAGCTCCTGGTCCCGGAGTTCGCCGACTGGTGCTCGGTCGAGATCCCTGGCTCGGAGAAGCTGTTCGAGCGCGTCGCGATGGCCCACCGCAACCCGGACCTGATGCCCGCGATCCGTGAGCTGCGCGAGCGGTACCCGCTGCGAGCCGACGAGCCGTCGCGGATCGGCGACGTCGTGCGCACGGGGGAGCCGAGCCTGATCCACGCAAGCGAGGAGTGGCTGCAGTCGATCGCAACCGATCCGGAGCATCTCGAGCTCCTTCGCGAGCTCGAGATGGGCTCGGTGCTCGCGGCTCCGATGTCGGCCGCGGGCACGGTGCTCGGGGCGCTGGTGTTCGTCAACCAGCAGGGCTCGCGCGAGTTCGACGCGCACGACCTCGCGATCGCGACCGAGGTCGCACGGCGAGCGGGCCTGGCGATCGAGGCCGCGCGGCTCGCCGACGAGCGCGCCCGGGTCGCGGACGCGCTGCAGCGCGAGCTGCTGCCGCCGAGCCTGCCCCGGATGCCGGGCTGGGAGGTTGCGACGATGTACGAGCCCGCCGGCGAGGTGAACGAGGTCGGCGGCGACTTCTACGAGGTCTTCGCGGTCGACGGCGGTTGGGCGGTGGTGCTCGGCGACGTCTCCGGGAAGGGCGCCACGGCCGCGGCGCTGACCGCCGAGGCTCGGCACACGATCCGGACCGCCGGTTCGCTCGCGGCCGACCCGATCGCCGGGGTGCACGTGCTCGACGAGAACCTGCGAGGGCGCGACGACGTCTCACTCTGCTCGGTCGCGATGCTCGTCCTCCCCGACGACGAGTCCCAGCGCTCCGATGTCCTCGTCTACCTCGCCGGCCACCCGCACCCGATCCTGCTCCGCGGGGCGCAGGCGACACCGGTGGGCGAGCCCGGGCCGCTGCTCGGGGTCGCCGACGAGCCCACCTGGTCGCCGGTCGCGGTCGCACTCGAGCCCGGCGACCAGCTCGTGCTCTACACCGACGGGGTGATCGAGGCCCGCCGCGACGGCGGCGAGCGCTTCGGCGCGGAGCGCCTGCGAGCCGGCCTCGCCGGCTGCGCGGCGCCCGACCTCGCGGTCGAGCGCGTGCGCGCCGCCCTCTGGGCGTTCGGCGCCCGCACCCGCGAGGACGACGCCGCCCTGGTCGCGATTCGCCGCGGGACGCCCGACGCCATGCCCCAGGCGTCCGCGGGCTCGCCGGCTCGCCGGCGGACGCCCTCGACTCGGGCGGCGTCGACCGGGGCCTCGTCACGACCGGTTTGAGGAGCTGAGATGGCGGTGCGGCCGTCGCCCGACGGGGCACCCGACGCGCGCCGGCCGGCGCTGTTCGTGCTCGCGGGTGCCGCGGTCGCGATCGTCGCGATCCCGCTGGCCGCGGCCGCCGGCCCCCCGTACCTGTCGTTCAGCGCCCTGAGCCCGTGGATCGTCGTCTACGCGATCGGGCTCTTCTGCGCCCTGTTCTCGACCCCGTTCCTGATCCACTCCCGTCTCGGGGGCCGCCTGGAGGCCGACGCGCGCTGGGAGCGGGCCGTGCTCTGGTGGGGGCTGGTCGCGGTCGGCGTGCTCGCCGCCTCGATCCTCTGCGGCCTGCCGTCGGGATTCGACTCGGGCTCGCTCGGCGGCGCGATCGGCCTCGTCGGGGTGACCGAGGCGGTGCTCGTGCTCGCCACGCTGGTCGTCTGGCTGCTCAGCGGCTGACCTGGGGCAGTCCGGCTGGACGCCCGCCTATCCTCTAGATTGACTGGTCAGTCAGTCGGCCACCGCCGGGGTGCGGCGGCCGGAGGAGAGGACCCTGAGCATGCGCGCGGCCGCGATCCAGCTCAACTCGAACGCCGACAAATCACGCAATCTCGAGCTCGCGCAGGAGCTGGTGACGGCCGCGGCCGGCGCGGGCGCCGAGCTCGTCGTCCTGCCGGAGAAGTGGAACCTGCTGGGAGGCGCCGCGGAGCTGGTCGCGGGGGCCGAGGAGGTCGATTCGGGACCGACGATCGCGGCCGCCGGAGGCTGGGCGCGGGAGCTCGGCATTCACCTCGTGGCCGGGAGCATCTCCGAGCGGGTCGAGGGCGAGGATCGCCTCTTCAACACCTGCTGCGTGTTCGATCCGAGCGGGGAGATCGTCGCCACCTACCGCAAGATCCACATGTTCGACGTCGATGTCGGCGGCGTCCGTTACCGCGAGTCCGACACCGAGCAGCCGGGTGAGGACGTCGTCGGCACCGAGGTCGGCGGCGTCGGCGTCGGGCTGACGATCTGCTACGACCTGCGCTTTCCCGAGCTCTACCGGATCCTCGCGATCGGCGGTGCTCGGGTCATCACCGTCCCGGCGGCGTTCACGCAGACCACCGGGCGCGACCACTGGGAGGTCCTCCTGCGCGCCCGGGCGATCGAGAACCAGGCGTTCCTGGTCGCCCCCAACCAGTTCGGCGAAGCGCCGCCGCACTACAGCTCCTACGGCCGGTCGCTGATCATCGACCCCTGGGGGCTGATCCTCGCCCAGGCGCCCGATCGTCCCGGATTCGTGATCGCGGAGCTCGATCTCGCCCGTCAGGAGGAGATCCGCGCGAGCCTGCCGTCGCTCGCGAACCGGCGCCCAGCGTCCTACCGGTGGCCCGACCCGGTGGAGGCGAGCGCCTGATGGCCTCGAGCGCCAAGGCCCCGCCGATCGATCGCCGGCGCCAGATCCTCGATGCGGCGATCCGCGTCTTCGCCCGCCAGGGCTTCAACGCCTGCCGCGTCTCGGACATCGCCCGGGAGGCCAACGTCGCCTACGGGCTCGTCTACCACTACTTCGACTCCAAGGACCAGGTGCTCAACGAGCTCTTCGTCGAGCGCTGGTCGCTGCTGCTGCAGGCGATCGAGGAGGTCGACGGCCGCTCGATCCCGCCGCGGGAGAAGCTCGACGCCGCCGCCGGCTTCATCATCGACTCCTACCGCCACGACCCGGAGCTGATGAAGGTGATCATCATCGAGGTCACCCGGGCGGCGAACTCGTTCACGCGCACCCACCTGCCGGAGATCCGCCAGGCTTACGGCCTGATCGCGAAGATCGTCCGCGACGCCCAGGCCAGCGGCGACTTCCGGGACGACGTCGACCCCGAGTTCGCCTCGATGTGGTTCTACGGGGCGATCGAGCAGCTGCTCACCGGCTGGGTGTTCGAGATCATCCCCGACGGCGACGGCGACTTCGACCGGGCGCGCACGATGGTCGTCGAGACGATTTGCGGCGGGTTGGAGAAGGCGGCGGCCAACGGCCGCTGATCGAGGCGAAGCGAAGCGAAGCCGAGCTGCGCCGCCGTTGAGGCGCCTTGATGGTTTACTGCCCTGGCCGCGGGTAACCGCGTAGCGACCAGCGATGGACAACGAGATCGTCAAGCGGCTGATGTGGACCGGCCTGGTCGCCGGGACAGGCGCCCTTGCAAGCGTCGTCGCGATGCGGGTCTCGGCGATGATCTGGCAGCGAGTCTTCGGGGAAGATCCTCCAGAGTGAGCTCCCAGCCTCCTCGCCCGCCCGTCCCGCCGCCGGGTCCGCCGGAGGACAAGCGCGGGGTCGGCGAGCTCGTCTTCGACGTTTCCGAGCGGGTTTCGACGCTCGTTCGCGAGGAGTTCGAGCTCGCGAAGACGGAGGTGACGGAGAAGGTCACCACCCTCCTCCGCGGCTCCGTGGTCGGCATCGCCGCCGGCGTGTTCGCCTTCCTCGGCCTGATCCTGCTGATGCACTCGATCGCCTGGGCGCTCAACGACGCCTTTTTCGGCGATCACTTCTGGGTCGGCTTCCTGATCGAGGCCGTGGTCTTCTTCGTCGTCGCGGCGATCGCCGGGCTGGTCGCCTACCGGGCGGTGCAGGCGGGCTCGCCGCCGGTCCCGGAGATGGCGATCGAGGAGGGCAAGCGGATCCGCCAGACGCTCGAGTCCGGGACCACCCCGGCCGCCAAGGAGCCCTCGGTCCCGCCCACCACGCCCGCGCCGAAGGAGCCCTCGGTCCCGCCCACCACGCCCGCGCCGAAGCCATGAGCAAAGAGCCCGAGATCTACACCAGCGGCGCCGGTGAGCCGGTCGCCCGCCGGGCCGCCGGCGACCCCGGTCGCACCTCGGCCGAGATCCGCGCCGACATCGAGCGCCAGCGCGAGGAGCTCTCGCACTCGGTCGAGAGCCTGCGCGATCGCGTCACCGAGCTCACCGACTGGCGCCGCCAGGTGCGCGAGCACCGCCGGGAGCTGATCATCGGGGCGGCCGTAGTCGGATTTGCGGTGGGCGGCTTGATGGCGCTCCGCCGGCGATAGGGACGAGGCCGAGCACGAAGGGCGGGGCTGGGTGGGGGCGGCATCCCGCCAACGTGCGACTCGTACGTTTGCTGTCCCTGAGCCGGTCAACGTGCGACTCGCACGTTTCACGCCACCCTTACCGCCTCGTCGAGCTCTACCTCAGCAGGTCGGTCCGGATCCCCCCGCAACCGAGCAGCCCCGGGCCGACGTGGGCGCCGATCACTGGGCCGATCTCGGAGACGAAGACCGGGTCGGAGCCGAAGATCTGGCGGCACTCGTCGACCAGGCGCCGGGCGGTGTCGGGATCATGGATGTGCTGCACCACCCAGGCGCCGGCGCCGGCCTCCTTGCGCTCGCGTGCGAACTCGACCAGGCGCTCGAACGCGCGCCGCCGGGTACGCACGCGCTCGACCGGGGTGATCTCCTCCTCCAGCGTCAGGATCGGCTTGATCTGCAGCGCCGAGCCGAGCCAGGCCTGGGCGGAGCCGATCCGCCCGCCCCTCCGCAGGTACTCCAGCGTGTCGATCGAGAACCACATCTTCAGCGTCTCGCGACCCTGCTCGACCGCGGCGAGCGCCTCTGCTCCTCCGGCGCCCGCAGACGCGGCGCGGGCCGCGATCAGGGCCATCATCCCCTGGCCGCCGCAGCCCGTGCGACTGTCCCAGACGTGGATCCGCTCGCCGTCCTCGCCCGCGTCGATCAGGCTCTGGCGTGCCTGCAGCGCGGAGTCGTAGGTCCCGGAGATCCCCGCCGAGATGTGGATCGAGACGATCTCGCGCCCCTGCGCGAGGAGCGGCTCGTAGACGGCGGTGAAGTCGCCGACCGAGGGCTGTGAGGTGGTCGCACCCTCGGGGCTCCGCCGCAGCCGCTCGAAGAAGTCGTCGTAGCCCTCGGCGCTGATCTCGCTCTCGCGACGCTGCTCGCCGTCCAGGGTGACGTACAGGCTCACCTCGTGGATCCCGTGCTCGGCGACCAGCTCCGGCGGCAGATAGGCGGTCGTGTCCGTGACCACCGCGGTGTTGGCGTGCTCGGCCACTGCCGTGAGTTCTTATCAGGTTGCCTGCGGTGAATCGGCCGTAGCATGCGGCCGGATGGGGAAGACTTTGGTCACCGGAGCGAGCGGGTTCCTCGGCTCACACATCGCGCGGGCGCTTGCCGCGCGCGGCGACGACCTGCGCCTGCTGGCGCGTCGCAGCTCCAGGCTCGACCACCTCGAGGACCTCGGCTTCGAGCGCGTGACCGGCGACGTCGCCGACCGTCGGGCGGTGAGGCGGGCGATGCAGGACGTCGACCGCGTCTTCCACGTCGCGGGGCGCACCTCGCTGCGGGCCGCCGACCGCGCAGCGGTCTTCGCCGCCAACCTGCGCGGGGCCCAGGTGGTGTTCGAGGCGGCGCTCGAGCACGGGGTGGAGCGGGTCGTCCACACCTCGACCGCGGGCGCCATCGGCGTGGCGAAGCCGAAGGGCACCGCCGACGAGCGGACCCCATTCGAGATCGGCCACCTTGGCCTCGCCTACGTCAACTCCAAGCACGAGGCGGAGCTGGAGGCGTTTCGACTCGCCGCCCACGGCCTTCCGGTGGTGATCGTCAACCCGTCGTTCGTGCTCGGTCCGGACGACCCCAGCCGGACCTCGATGGGGTTGGTGCGCCGCTTCTGCCTCGGCCAGATTCCCGCTTACGTCGAGGGCGCACTCAACATCGTCGACGTTCGCGACGTCGCGGACGGACACCTGCTGGCCGACGCCAAGGGCGAGGTCGGCGAGCGCTACATCCTCGCCGGGCGCAACTTCACCCTCGACCGCCTGTTCGCGGACCTGGCGCGGATCTCGGGCGTCGCTCCCCCGCCGATCAAGCTGCCCGCGGGGATGGCGCTCGCGGGGGCACAGACCGCGGCGCGGGTCGGGCTGCCGGTGCCGACGGCACCCGAGGAGATCCTCTCGGCCTCGCTCTGGTGGACGTACCGCAACGGCAAGGCCAAACGCGAGCTCGGGTTCAAGCCGCGCCCGCACGAGGAAACGCTTGAGGATGCCGTCAAATGGCAGCTCGCCGAGCTCGGCGACCGGCGGCCGAGGCGCGGCCCCGAGCAGCTGGCGCTGAGAGCGGTCGGGCGGGCACTGAGGGCGGTGGGCGGATGATCGTCCTCTACCGCTGTCCGACGCCGACCAACGTGCTCTGCCCCTGCGGCGCGGTCGAGCGAGGGCTGCGCAAGCTCGGGCTCGAGCACGAGACCGAGCGGGTGCCGTACGGGCGCCGCAGCAGGCCGGAGATCGAGGAGCTCACCGGGCAGCGCCGCGTGCCGGTGCTCGTCGACGGCGACGAGGTGATCCATGACTCGAAGCGGATCCTCGAGTACCTCGAATGGAGGCACTCGAACAAGACCTGACCGTGCTTTAGAATGTCAAGCCTGATGGAGACGCCCGAGTCAGCAGTGACCCTCACCGAGACCGCCGCGGAGAAGATCCGAGAGCTGGTCGCCGCGAGCGAGACGGACCAGGTCCTGCGGATCGCCGTCAAGGGCGGCGGCTGCTCCGGCTTCCAGTACGCGCTCGCTCTCGACGCCGCATCCGAGGACGACGACGTGTTCGAGCACAACGGCGTCGCTGTCGCAGTCGACAAGGTCAGCATGCAGTTCGTCTTCGGTTCCCAGGTCGACTATGTCGACGGCCTTCAGGGCGCCGGGTTCACGGTCAACAACCCCAACGTCGTCGCCGCCTGCGGCTGCGGCTCCTCGTTCCAGGTCCGCGACGACGCGGCCGAGCAGGCCGCCACCGTCTAGACACCCGAGCGGGGCCGGCGTGGCGGTGATCACGGCCTCCGGGCTGGTCAAGCACGTCGGCGCGCGCCCCCTGTTCGCCGAGGTCTCGTTCAAGCTCGAGCGCGGCGAGCGGATGACGCTCGCCGGTCGCAACGGCAGCGGTAAGACGACTCTGCTGCGGACGATCGCGGGCGAGGCCGGTCTCGACGCGGGGACGATCTCGACCGGCAAGGGCGTCCGCATCGCGCTTCACGACCAACGGCCGCCGCGCCGCGCGGCGAGCCTGCGCGCCTACGTCACCGAGGGCCTCGAGTGGATTGCCGCGATCGAGGCCGAGCTTGGTCGGCTGGAGGCGCGGATGGCTGATGGGGTTGCCGACGCGGCGACGTTGAGCGCCTACGCCGACGCCCAGGCCCGGCTCGAGCACGCGGGCGGCTACCGCTGGCGCGACAGCGTCGACGCCGCACTCCGAGGGCTCGGCTTCGACGATCCCGAGCTCGACCGCCCGCTGGGAGGCTTCTCCGGCGGCGAGCTGACCCGCGCCTCGCTCGCTCGCGCGCTGGCGTCGAAGCCCGACCTGCTCCTGCTCGACGAGCCGACCAACCATCTCGACATCGAGTCGCTGGAGTGGCTGGAGACCTATCTGACGAACGTCGACGCGGCGGTGATCCTGGTCGCCCACGACCGTTGGTTCCTGGAGGCGGTCGGGACGTCCGTGCTCGAGCTCGAGGCCGGGCGGGCGCGCTACTTCAAGGGGCCCTGGCACGCGTGGCGGGCCGAGCAGGCGGCGCGCGAGCTGGCCGCCGGTCGCGACGCGGCCCGCCGCCAGGCCGAGATTGCCCGCATGGAGCGATTCGTGGAGCGGTTTCGCTACAAGGCGACCAAGGCCCGGCAGGCGCAGTCGAAGCTGAAGGCGATCGAGCGGGTCAAGCGCGGCGCGGTCGAGGTCGACCCGCGCGACGAGCGCACCCTGGCGTTCACGTTCGGCGCCGCCGAGCGCTCGGGACGCGTCGTGCTCGAGCTCGAGGAAGCGAGGATCGCGGCCGGTGATCGGACCCTCTTGGACGACGCGGAGCTTTGGCTCGAGCGCGGCGAGCATGTCTGCCTGGTCGGCGCCAACGGCTCCGGCAAGACGACCTTGGTCGAGACCCTGGCCGGCAACCGGGAGCTCGAGCGGGGCAAGCTGCGCCGCGGCCACAACGTCAAGCTCGGCTACCTCTCACAGCACGCGGAGGTCGCCGGGGACGGCGACACCACGCTCCTCGCCCACGCGCAACGCTCGACCGGCCTGTCGGAGGCCAAGACCCGGGCCCTGCTCGGCCGCTTCCTGTTCTCCGGCGACGACGTCGCCAAGCAGCTCTCGCAGATCTCCGGCGGCGAAGCGCAGCGCCTGGCGCTCGCCGTGCTGACCTATTCGGACGCCAACCTGCTGATCCTCGACGAGCCCACGAACCACCTGGACGTGGAGAGCCGGGAGGCGCTCGAGGACGCGCTCACCGGCTTCGGCGGCACGGTGCTGCTGATCTCCCACGACCGGGCGCTGCTCGAGGCCGTCGGCAGTCGCACGATCGTGATCGACGACGGGCGGCTGGCGAGCCATCCCGGCGGCTGGGCCGAGTACCGCTCGCGGCTCGACGCCGAGCGCGCGCCCGCGGCGCCGGCGCCGAAGGCGAAGCTGTCGCGCCGCGGCGGGCCGAGCAAGAACCGCGCGGCGGCGCTGGCGAAGCTCGAACGCGAGGTGGAGGACGCGGAGGCCGAGTTCCGGGCGCTCGAGGACGAGCTCGCCGACCCGTCGCACTGGTCCGACCCGGCTCGGTCGACGAAGTCGACCGAGCGTCACGAGCGCGCCCGGGCGAAGCTCGACGAGCTGATCGCGCGCTGGGAGCAGGCCGCGGAGCGGGTCGAGCCGTGAGCCGCGAAGCGGCTCCACCGAGGCTGCTCCGGGCGTCGCTCAGCCGAGCTGCATCGGCGGGCTCGTCTGCGAGCCGCCGGGCAGGATGCGCTCGGGCTCCGGGGCGGTCATCCCGGCCGGCTGCTCGACCCCGAGCAGCTCGCCGAGTTCGCCCGAGTCGAGCATCTCCTCGACGATGTCGCATCCGCCGACCAGCTCGCCGTTGACGTAGAGCTGCGGGAAGGTCTGCCAGTCTGAGATCTCGGTCGTCACTTCGCGCAGCGGCTGCAGCGCCGGCAGCACGTCGATCGCGCCGTAGTCGACGCCGAGCTGCTCGAGCACGCCGACGACCCGCATCGAGAAGCCGCAGCGCGGCGCCTCGGGGGTGCCCTTCATGAACAGGAGCACCGGGTTCTCGGCGATCGCCTGCTCGACGGTTGCCTTCAGTGCTGGATCGGAAGCCATGCGCTCAGGGTAGCGAAGCCGGTGGCCGCCGTCGGCGGCCGCGCTCAGCCGCTGCCGAGGACGGTGGTCTGAATCGAGAGCGCGTGGATTGAGCCGTCGTCGAAGCGCTCGCGCACCGCCTCGCGCACCGCCCGGTGCTGGTCGATCCGCCGCATCGAGTCGAACTGCGGCGCGGCGACGATCGCGCGCAGGTGGTCGCCGCCACCCTCGTCGATCAGCTCGACCTCGGCGCCCGGCAGCGCCGCTTCGATCATCGACTTGAGCTCGCCCAGGTCGGCCACGGTCAGCTCGCCGCGCCGGCGCGGGACGCCTCGACCATTTCCTCGATCCGGCAGAACTTGATCCGCGGTCGACCGTGCGGTTCCCCGGCGGCGACCTCGGCGCGGTCGATCGCCTGCCAGCCGAGATAGGTGACGTGGTCGCCGGCTCGTTCGCTCAGCAGCTCCTCGATCGAGGCCTCGACGGGCTCGCGCTCGGGTACGCGCCCTGCCTCGAGGTCCTCGAGGATCGAGTTCACCGTGTCGAGGGCGTCCTTCTTGTTCGTGCCGATCACGCCGGAGGGCCCGCGCTTGATCCAGCCGACCGCATAGTGGCCGAGAACCTGCTCGCCACTCTCCGGGTCAACCACCCGGCCGGCTTGATTCGGGATCACGCCGCGGCCGGAATCGAACGGAGTCCCCTCGAGGCCGATGCCCTTGTAGCCGATCGAGCGCAGGACCAGGCCGCACTCGAGCTCGGTGCGCTCACCGGTGTCGCGAGCCCGGATCGCCCCGGAGTCGTCGCGGTAGAGCTCGTTGCGTCCGATGACGATGCTCTCGACCCGCCCCTCGCCCCTGATCTCGACCGGCGACCAGCAGAAGCGCATCACCACGCGCTTCGGCTTGCCCTCGGGCCTGCGGGTGGAGAACTCGGTGAAGATCTCGACGTTGCGTCGGTGCGTCGGGTCGCAGTCCTCGGACTCGACGTACTCGCGGCTCGGTCCGTCGAGCGCGACCTCGGCCGGGTCGATGACGATGTCGGCGTCGGTGAGCTCGCCGAGCTCGCGCACCTCCGGGTTGGTGAACGCGGCCTGCGCCGGCCCCCGGCGGCCAAGGACGACGATCTCCTCGACCCCGGACTCGGCCAGGGCCTCGATCGCATGGTCCGCCGTGTCGGTGATCTCGAGCTCGGCCCGCGGCAGGGCCAGCATCCGCGCGACGTCGGCGGCGACGTTGCCGTTGCCGATCACCACCGCGCGCTTGGAGCTCAGGTCGAACTCGTGGTCGGCGAAGTCCGGGTGGGCGTTGTACCAGTTGACGAACTCGGTGGCCGCGTGCGAGCCTGCCAGGTCCTCGCCCGGGATCCAGAGCCGACGGTCGGTCGCCGTGCCGTAGGCGTAGACGACCGCGTGGTAGCGCTCTGCGAGCTCGGCCACGGTGACGTCGCGGCCGACGTCGACGTTGCCGAAGAACCGAAAGCCGTCGCGGGCGGCGGTCTTCTCGTAGACCCGGATCACCGACTTGATCTTCGGGTGGTCCGGCGCGACCCCCGCGCGAACGAGCCCAAACGGCGTCGGCAACCGGTCGAACATGTCCACCTCGACCGCGGGCTCGTCGCGCTTGAGCAGGTGCTCGGCAGCGTAGAAGCCCGCCGGGCCGGAGCCGACGATCGCGACGCGGAGCGGCTTCTCGGGTGTTCCGAGGGCGGTCAAGGGCGCAAAAGGGTAGGGGATCGAGGTACCACGATCGTCGGATAGGGTGGCGGTGATGAAGCGGTTTGCGATCTCCCTGGCGCTCGCCGCCGTCACCCTCGCGGTCCTCGTTCCCTCCGCCTCGGCGAAGTTCACCTTCTTCGAGAGTCCGAGCGGCAACATCGGCTGTGTGATCAACGGCAAGGGCGTGCGCTGCGACATCCAGCACCACCAGTGGCCGACGCCGCCACCGCCGCCGGACTGCCTCAACGACTACGGCAACGGGGTCCAGGTCTCGAGGCGCAACCGGCCTGCGACCTACGTCTGCGCCGGCGACACCGTGTTCACGCCCAGCGCCGAGGTGCTCGGCTACGGCGACCGGATCAAGGTCAAGCGCTTCCGCTGCAGCAGCAAGGAGAAGGGCATGCGCTGCATCAACCGCGACAACGAGCACGGCTTCTTCATCTCGTCGCGGGACGTGCGCCTGTTCTGACGGCGGCGAGATCGAGCTCGCGCGTGGGGCGGGAGGCGCCCGCGCTAGGCCAGCGCCGGGCGCGAGGTCGCGGCGCCGTCGAGCGCGTCCAGGGCGCGACCGACCGACATCGCGACACAGGTGAAGATCGGTATGTCGCGCAGCGTGTAGGCGCTCGACTCCGAGCCGCGCAGCTCCTGGACCAGGTCGAGGAAGTCGCCCGGATCGTCGCACTCGAACGAGACCACGAACTCCTGGTCGTCGAGGCCGAATGAGTAGGCGGTGTTGATCGTGATCTGCGGGTAGCGTCGGCCGATCTCGATGTGCTCGGCCATGATCCGGCGCCGTTCCTCCAGGGGCAGGCGATACCAGTCCCGCCGCTTGTCGAGCGGGTAGACGATGCAGTACTTACGCTCGGAGGTGCAGATCTCGGCTCGCGCCTGCGAGTCCGAGTAGGGCGACGGCTTGGTCATCGCCAGATAGGAGTGGGGGATCGACATCCACCGCGCCAGGCCGCTCTGGGCGAGGACGACGTGGAAGGTGTGGATGTCGTCGAGCACCGGGCTCTGGCTGAGCAGCATGAGGTCGGTGTCGCCGCGGGTGCCGACGGTCGAGTACGCGCGCAGGCGGCGGTCGATCGCGTAGTCGTCGCAGGCGGCGAGGAACTCCCGTTTATCCTCCGCCCGCGCCTCGGGGTCGCGACGCTGCCAGGCGGGATCGAGCTTGAAGAAGGTGAACTTGGCAAACGTGCGATCTGCCATCACGGCGATGCTAGCGGCACTCGCGTGCGCGTCGGGAGCGCTCGCCGACCGTGCGAGCGCCGCCCCGCCGGCCGACGATCCGGCTGTCGTGATCGCCGTGGTGCCGTACGGAACCACGGTCGACGAGATCGCCGCGGTCCCGCAGTTCGCCCCGGGCGTGATCAGCGCCGGGCTCGGCGCGGTCCCGGTCGCACAGACGTTCCTGGACATCGGCCAGGGCAACCGCGTCAACCAGACCCTCTACGACGGCGACCTCCCGCGCCTCTACTTGCGCGACGGCCGGGTCCCGGAACGCCTCTGGGAGCGCACCGTCGCCAGGGCGGAGAGCGCCCCCGCGAGCATCGTCCCGGGCCTGATGGCGTCGACGCTTGCGGGTGCCGGCGTCCCGGTCGTCGCCGAGGCCGACAGCGGGCTCGCGACCCTGATCGGAGTCGATCGCGAGGGGGTCGTGCGGGTCGCCGGGCGGCCGTGCGCGTCACGCTGCGGCCCCGGGCTCACCGTCCTGCGCACGCGCGTCGGCGAGCTTGCCTCGCTGGCGCGCAGCCGCGAGCCCGGCGAGCTGCTGATCGCCCTCGCCGCCGGCTCCCGGGCGCAGCAGGACCTGTTGCCGGCCGGGGTCGCCGGCGACGGCTATGACGGCAACCTGACCTCGGCTTCGACCCGTACCGACGGGGTGGTGATCACGACCGACATCGCCCCGACCGTGCTCGAGCACCTCGGGGTCGAGGTCCCCGAGGAGGTCAACGGCAGCGAGATCACAGCCGACGGGGACCGCGACCCCGGCGAGGTCGCCGACCTGCAGGCCCGGCTCGATCACCGCCCGAGCCGTGACACGGTGGTCCTGCTGCCGCTGATCATCTGGCTGGCGCTGACAGGGCTCGCCGCGCTGGTGTGGCGTCGCCGCGGCGCCGGCCTCGCGCTGCGCCTGTTGATGCTCTCGGTCGCCTGGGCGCCCCTGCTTCTGCTCGTGCTCGCGGCCCCGGACGCCGGCCCGCTCGCGTCGGCGCTCTCGGTCGGCCTCGGGGCGCCGGCGCTCGCGCTTGCCACCGACCGGCTGCTCGGCGGCTGCGCGGGGCTGGCGCTCCCCTGCGCGCTCACCGTCGGCGCCTACGCGATCGACGTGATCGCCGGCTCGCCGCTGACCTCGCTCTCGGTGCTCGGACCGAACCCGGGCGCCGGCGTGCGCTTCTTCGGTATCGGCAACGAGCTCGAGGCGATCCTGACCACGCTCACCCTGATCGGCTCCGGCGCCTGGCTCGAGACCCGCCGTGAGCGTGGGCTTGAGCCCCGGCGAGCGGCGGCTTGGTTCGTGGCCGTCGGGCTCGCCGCGGCCGCCGCCTTCGCCCCCGGCCGGTTCGGCGCCGACGTCGGCGCCGCGATCGTGCTCGGAGTGGGCGCTGCGACCGCGGCGGTGCTCGCGCTCGGGCTCGAGCGGCGGCGGGCGGTGCTCGTCGTCGTCGCCGGTGGCGCCGCGGCGCTCGCGGCGCTGCTCGTCGTCGACCTGGTCCTCGGCGGCGCCCACCTGAGCCGCTCGGTGCTCGGCGCCGAGGGGGGTGGTGATCTGATCGACGTCCTCGACCGGCGCGTGACGCTGACGATCGACACGTACATGGATCCCGTCTACCCCGAGCTGCTCATCGCCGCCGTCGCCCTGCTGGTTGCCGGCGTGGTCCGCCATGAGCGCGTGCTCGCGTGGTTCGGCTCGCGGTGGGCGGCGCGCGCCGGGTACCTCGGCGCGCTCACCGGCGTGCTCGTCGGCAGCCTCGCGAACGACTCGGGCTCGGTGCTGCTGGTGATCGGCACCATCTACCTCGCGGCGGGTGCCGGCTTCTACTGGGCGACCCGATGCCGGGAGGCGACCGAGGTGGGCGACCGAGCCCGGTAGCGGGTGGCCACGTTAGTACCATCGTCGCGTGCGCGTAGCCATAGTCACGCCCTACTCATGGTCATATCCGGGGGGCGTGAACGGACACGTCGACGCCCTGGCCGCGGAGTTGATCGCGCGCGGCCATGAGCTTCGAGTGCTCGCCCCCACCGACCCGCCCGGCCGCATCACCCGGGCGCTTCATCGTGGCGCGCCCGAGCGGGCGGCGCTGCCGGAGCACGTGATCGGGCTCTCGCGGACGAAGGCCTTCGGAGCCAACGGCTCGGTCTCGAACATCGGCATCTTTCCCGACGGAGTGACGACGATGCGTCGCGAGCTGCGCGCGTTCGCGCCCGACATCGTCCACGTCCACGAGCCCCCGGCCGGGCCGCTGAGCTGGGACGCATGCTCATACCGCGGCGCGCCCGTGGTGGCGACCTTCCACGCCTACTCGACCAAGCCGTTGCTCAACCACGTCGCGACCCTGGCCGGCGCCCGCCGCAAGTTCAACCAGCTGGCCGGGCGGATCGCGGTCTCCGAGGCGGCCGCCTGGACCGGCCGGCGCTGGTTCGGCGGCACCTACGAGGTGGTCCCGAACGGGGTCCACGTCGACGCGCCGCCCGCGGGGCCGAAGCCGCCCGCCGACCACCTGCGGCTGATCTTCGTCGGGCGCCCGGAGGAGCGCAAGGGCCTGCCGGTGCTGCTGCGGGCGTTCGAGGCCCTGATCGAGCACGAGGACGCCCGCCTGACCCTGATCGGCGCCGACCCGGGAGAGGTTGGGCGTTACGTCGACGACCCGCAGGCGAAGGAGCGGATCGAGGCGCTCGGCCGGGTCGGCGACGACGAGCTCTGGCGCCGGCTGCACGCTGCCGACCTGCTCTGCGCGCCCTCGCTCGCGGGCGAGAGCTTCGGCATGGTGCTGACCGAGGCGTTTGCAGCCGGGACCCCGGTGCTGGCGTCGAACATCGCCGGGTACGCCGACGTCGTCTCCGAGCAGGACGACGGGATCCTGGTTCCGCCGGCCGATCCCCAGCGCCTGGCCGAGGAGCTCCAGGCGCTCAGCCGCGCTCCCGAGCGCCTCGCCGCGATGGGCGAGGCGGCCCGCGACTCCGCCCGACGCTACGCCTGGCCCTCGGTCGCCGCGCGGATCGACGACGTCTACGAGCGCGCGCGCTCGGTCGCCGAGCCCGCGGACCGCTCGGCGAGGGTCGCTCGCAGGCTCGGCCTGGGTCCCGCCGACGGCAACCGCCGGGCCCCGGCTCGCCGCCTGCCCTCGCTCGACCCCGCCCCCGCACAGGCCGGCTCCCGCCACCGCACAGCTCGACGCATCGGCCTCGGCGTAGCCGCCGCGATCGGGGTCGGGCTCACCTACATGGCCGCCCGCCGGGTCGGCGTCGACCGGGTCGTGACGAACATCGTCCACTCCGACGCGACCTGGGTCCTGGTGGCGACCGCGCTGATGATGGCCTCGATGTTCCTGCGCGCGAGCTCCTGGTACTCGATCGCCAAGGCCGCGCTGCCGCGCCGGTCGCTGCGCCGCCGCGACGTCGCCTCGGCGACGATGGTGGGGGTGCTGATGTCGGCCACCCTGCCGGCCCGGCTCGGGGAGCCGGCTCGGGCGATGGTGCTCGCGCGCCGCACGGGACGCATGCGCGAGACCTTCCCGGTCCTGCTGGGGACGCTGGTCTCCCAGACCGTGCTCAACATCGTCGCCCTGGTCCTGCTCGGCGTGGTGATCGTCTCCCAGACCGACCTCTTTCACTCGAGCTCGGAGCGGCTGTTCCTGTTCAGCCTCGCCCCGCTCCTGCTGCTGATCGCGGTGGTCCTGGCGCCGACCCTCGTCCGCCAGGCCGGGTCGGGGCGCATCGCCCGCGTGATCGCGACGATCCGCGACGCCCTGGTCAAGGTCCGCTCCGGCTTGGTCGTCTTCCGCGACCCGCGGCGCGGGGGCGCCGCCGCGCTCGCGCAGCTCGGGGCCTGGGGCCTCCAGCTCCTCGCCTGCTTCGCGCTGTTCACCGCTCTGGGGCTCAACCACGAGCCGGCGATCGGCATCGGCGCCGCGGCGGCGGTCCTGTTCGCGGTCAACGTCACCGCGGTGATCCCGGCGACGCCCTCGAACATCGGCGTCTTTCAGCTCGCCACGATCAGCGTCCTGACCACCGGCTTCGGCGTCTCGACAGCCGACGCGTTCGCCTACGGCGTGATCCTGCAGGCGGTCGAGATCGCGACCGCCGTCACCCTCGGGCTCCCGGCGCTGGTGCGCGAGGGCGTCACCTGGCAGGACATGCGCCTGCGGGCGCTTTCCGCGGGTCCGGCGCGGCTGCGTCCAGCGGGCGCGACCGAGAACGCCCGCTGAGCCGGCGCTTGTGCGTCGGTGGCGGGCGGCCGCCGCTATCCTTTGCCGACCATCCAGAGCGGCCGAGGGACCCGGACCTCTGACGCCGCCGCAACCACCGAACTCCCCGGAGCTAGGCATGGTGCGACAGCCGGGACCGATGGAGGTGACGAGCACTGCCAGGCACAGATAGAGATCTCCTAGCCGCCGCCCGCGAGCGCGTGGTCGTCTTCGACGGGGGCATGGGCGCGACGCTGGAGCAGTTCGACCTCACCAGCGAGGACTACGGCGGCCTCCCGGGCAAGTGCCACGAGGCCCTGGTGCTCAACCGCCCGGACGTGATCGAGGGCGTCCACGCCTCGATGCTCGAGGCCGGGGCCGAGGTCCTCGAGACAGACACCTTCCAGGCCTCGCGGATCAAGCTCGACGAGTGGGGTCTGGGCGAGCAGACGCTCGAGATCAACACCAAGGCGGCGGAGATCGCCCGCAACGCGGCCGGCGAGACGCGCCTCGTCGCCGGCTCGATCGGGCCGACCGGCTACCTGCCCGCCTCCGACGACCCGACGCTCGGCGCGATTTCGTTTCGCCGGTTGGTCGAGGTGTTCGCCGAGCAGGCGCGCGGCCTCGTCGCCGGTGGCGTCGACCTGATCATCATCGAGACGGCGCAGGACATCCTCGAGGTCAAGGCGGCGATCTTCGGCGCGCGCGACGCCTTCGCCGAGGCCGGTCGCGCCGTTCCGATCCAGACCTCGGTCTCGCTGCTGCCCCAGGGCGGCAAGATGTTGCTCGGCACCGACATCGCCGCCGTGCTGACCACGCTGGCGGCGCTCGACGTCGACGTGATCGGGCTCAACTGCTCGACCGGCCCCGAGGACATGCGCGACGCGATCCGGTACCTCGGCGAGAACTCGCCGCTGCCCGTGCACTGCATCCCCAACGCGGGCCTGCCCCTACAGGGCCCCGACGGCGAGACGATCTTCCCCGAGACTCCCGACCAGCTCTCCTCGGTGCTCGGCGAGTTCGTCGAGCGCCACGGCGTCGGGATCGTCGGCGGCTGCTGCGGCACGACCCCCGACCACATCAGCGCGATCGCGGAGCGGGTCGCCGGCCGGGTCCCGGGCGAGCGTCCGCTGGCCGCGCCGCCGCTGGTCAGCTCGATGATGGCGGCAACCGACCTGGTCCAGGAGCCGCGCCCAACCCTGGTCGGCGAACGGGTCAACTCGCAGGGGTCGCGCCAGGCGAAGGAGCTGCTGCTCGCCGACGACTACGACGGGCTCGTCCAGGTCGCCGAGGACCAGGTCGAGGGCGGGGCCCACGTGCTCGACGTCTGCGTCGCGCTCACCGAGCGCGCCGACGAGGACGTGCAGATGCGCGAGGTGGTCAAGCGGATCTCGCTGAGCCAGCCGGCGCCGATCCAGGTCGACTCCACCGAGCCCGAGGTGATCGAGGCCGCGCTCGAGCAGATCCCCGGCCGGGCGATCGTCAACTCGATCAACCTCGAGGCGGGACGGGCCAAGGCCGACCGCGTGATCCCGCTCGCCAAGGCGCACGGCGCCGGCCTGATCGCGCTGACCATCGACGAGGTCGGCATGGCGAAGACGGCCGAGCGCAAGCTCGAGGTCGCGCGGCGGATCGCCGAGATCGCCTGCGACGAGCACGGCCTGGACCGCGAGCTGCTGATCTTCGATGCGCTGACGTTCACGCTCACCACCGGCGACGACGAGTGGAAGCCCTCGGCGGTGGCGACGATCGAGGGAATCGAGCGGATCAAGGCCGAGCTGCCTGGCGTGAAGACGTCGCTGGGCGTCTCCAACGTCTCCTTCGGCGTCTCACCGCCCGCCCGCGCGGTGCTCAACTCGGTCTTCCTGCATCACTGCGTCGAGGCCGGGCTCGACCTGGCGATGGTCAACCCCAACCACATCACCCCCTACTCGGAGATCTCCGAGTCGGAGCGCGAGCTCGCCGACGACCTCGTCTACAACCGGCGCGAGGACGCGCTCGAGCGGTTCATCGGCCACTTCGAGTCGAAGGGAGAGGAGGACGCCGAGGAGGCCGGCGACCCGACCGAGGGGATGGAGCCGGAGGAGGCGCTTCACTGGCACATCCTGCGGCGCAAGAAGGAGGGGGTCGAGGATTGGATCGACCGCTCGGTGGAGAAGATCGGCGCCGTGCCGACGCTCAACCAGGTTCTGCTCCCGGCGATGAAGGAGGTCGGCGACAAGTTCGGCGCCGGCGAGCTGATCCTGCCGTTCGTGCTCCAGTCGGCCGAGGTGATGAAGCGCGCCGTCGCCCGGCTCGAGAACTACCTCGACCGCATCGAGGGCCACACCAAGGGCAAGGTCGTGATCGCGACCGTGTTCGGCGACGTGCACGACATCGGCAAGTCGCTGGTGAACACGATCCTGACCAACAACGGCTATACGGTCGTCGACCTCGGCAAGCAGGTTCCGATCGACACGATCATCGACGCCGCGGTCGAGAACGAGGCCGACGCGATCGGGCTCTCCGCGCTGCTGGTGTCGACCTCGAAGCAGATGCCCGCCTGCATCCAGGAGCTGCACACGCGCGGGCTCGAGTTCCCGGTCCTGATCGGTGGCGCGGCGATCAACCGCGACTTCGGGCGCCGGGCGCTCTACCCGCACGGCAAGGAGTCAGACGACGTCTACCAGCCCGGCGTCTTCTATTGCAAGGACGCGTTCGCGGGTCTGGACACGATCGACGCCCTGGTCGACGAGGCGGCGCGTGAGTCGCTGGTGGCGAAGGTTCGCGACGAGGCGGATGAGCTGCGCAACCGCCCGGTCCAGGAGGACACGGGCCCGCCCGTCACCGACGACTCGGTGCGGGCGCGGTTTGCGACGGACAACCCGGTCCCGCGGCCCCCGTTCTGGGGCGCGCGCGAGCTCGCGGTCGATCTCGACGAGGTCTACGCCTATCTCGACCGCCACGTGCTGTTCAAGCTGCACTGGGGCGGGCGCGGCAAGAAGGGCGAGGACTGGCGGCGGATCGTCGAGGGCCATGACGGCGACGAGGGCTTTGCCCCGAAGCTGGAGCGGATGTGGGCCGAGCAGGACTACCTGCGCCCGCGGGTGCGCCTCGGCTACTTCCCGTGCAACTCGGACGGCAACGAGCTCGTGGTCTTCGATCCCTCGGACCACGATCGCGAGCTCGAGCGGCTGGTGTTCCCGCGCCAGCCCGGGCACGACCGGATCTGCCTGGCCGACCTGTATCGGCCCCTGGAGTACAAGGCCGACGGAACCCCGGACCCGTCCGCCTCGGAAAGGGACGTCGTCGCGCTGCAGGCGGTGACGGTCGGCCCCGAGGTGACCGAGCGGATCGGGCGGCTCGAGGCCGACGGCGAGTTCGCCGAGCAGCTGTTCACCCACGGGCTGGGGGTCCAGGCCGCCGAGGGGCTGGCGGAGTGGCTGCACGCCGAGGTCCGGCGCGAGCTCGGGATCGAGCTCGATCAGGGCCGGCGCTACTCGTGGGGCTATCCCGCCTGCCCGGATCAGTCCGAGCACGAGAAGGTCGAGCGGCTGCTCGGCATGTCGGAGATCGGGATCGGGCTCTCCGGCGGCCATGCGCTCGAGCCCGAGCAGTCGACGGCGGCGATCATCGCCCACCATCCCCAGGCGGTCTACTTCGGGATGAAGTCCGGCTTCGTCCCGGCGGAGAAGAAGGGCGACGAGCTGATCGCCGGCACCCAGCGCGGGGGAGAGCTGCCGCCCGACGCCGACGTCGAGGGTGATGGAACCACCGAGGCGGAGGTCGAAGACCGAAGCCGAGGCCCGGCGCCGTTGAGCCGGCAGGTGTGACAGCGAGACCGACGAGCCGTCGATGGATTCGGGGTCAACCCTGCCGCTCGATGGGACCGGGTCAGTCCTCGGTCACCTGTTCCGGCGCCGCCGGACCATGGTCGTGGGGGCCCAGGCGCTCGGCCGGGAAGATCGAGAAGCTGCCGAGCGCGGTGGCAAGCAGCCGGCCCGCGGCGTCGGTGACCTCGGAGCGCAGCACGGCGACGCGGTCGTTGCGGCGGTCGAGGGCCGAGTCGCAGATCACGTCCCCCTCGCGCACGGTGCGCAGGTAGCTGATCGAGATGCCGATCGTGGCGATCCGCTCTCCGCTCTCCCGCTTGACCCAGAGCGCCGAGCCCATCGAGTAGTCCACCATCGCGTAGGCGACCGGTCCCGAGAGCAGGCCCGCCGGGTTGATCAACTCCGGGCGAACGGTCAGCCGGACCCGGGTCGGGGACTCCCAGCGCAGGCCCAGCCAGCGGGTGAGGCCGTCGATGCCGCCGTACTCGTCGTTCACGGCGCGAACCCTATTCGCCGCCGTGAAACGGCCCGTAGAACGATTCGCAAATCGCCCCAATCCGCGGCCGCGGGCCGCTACGGTGAGCTGCTCGCTCTCAGCAAGCGAGGTGGCTGATGCGCTCGGCTGCCATGGAGGAGGAGCGACATGGAAACCGATCCCCAGGCGATCGAGGTCCTCGACGACTACCGGATCGAGGCGACGCGCCCGGACATCGAGTGGTTGCGCGCGGTCAGCGACTGGTGCAGGACCGAGGCGGCCCGGCTCGAGGGCGAGCTCAGTCGCTGAGGCGCCCCGGTCGTCCCAGCCGCTGAGGCGGTTGGGCAACAAGCACCGCGTTCGCAAACATGTCTGTGTGCCCGAAGCCTCCTCAGCCGAGCTCCGACGGGGCCGCGATTCCTACGAGCGGCGGGAATGGACGGAGGCCTACGACGCGCTCTCGGACGCCGAAGCTTCGACGTCGCTGGGAGCCGACGACCTCGAGCTCCTGGCGACGTCGGCCTACATGCTCGGCCGCGACGACGAGTACACGCGGTGCCTCGAACGCGCCCACGCTGTGCAGCTCGAGGACGGCGAGGATCTGCGCGCGGCGCGCTGCGCTTGGTGGATCGCGATCAACCACATCCTCCGCGGGCAGGCGGGCCCGGCGGCGGGCTGGCTCGCCCGCGCTCGCCGACTGGTCGACCGCCACGGCGGCGACTGCGTCGAGCGGGGCTACCTCGCGTCGGCGGCGATGGTCGACCACGAGGCGCGCGGCGACCACGAAGCCGCGCTCGCCGCCGCGGTTGAGGCCGGCGCGATCGGCGAGCGCTTCGGCGACCGAGACCTGACCGCGCTCGCCGCCCAGGACCGCGGGATCCTGCTGATCAAGCTTGGCCGGGTGCCCGAGGGCACCGAGCTGCTCGACGAGGCCATGGTGGCGGTCACCTCGGGCGAGCTCTCGCCGCTCGTTACCGGCTACGTCTACTGCGGCGTGATCACCGGTTGCCAGCACGCCTACGACCTCCGCCGCGCCCGGGAGTGGACCGCCGAAATGACCACGTGGTGCGAGCGGCAGCCCGAGATGATCGCCTTCAGCGGCATCTGCCTCGTGCACCGGGCCGAGATCATGCAGGTCCGGGGAGAGTGGCCGGACGCGCTCGAGGAGGCGCGCCGGGCGGGCGAGCGCTCGGCCCGGGCGATGAACCAATCGGCGGCGGCAGAGGCCGTCTACCGCCAGGGTGAGGTCCATCGGCTGCGGGGTGAGTTCGCCGACGCCGAACGCGCGTACCGACAGGCGAGTGCCGACGGCCGCGAGCCGCAGCCGGGCCTGGCCCTGCTGTGGTTGGCGCAAGGGAAGCGGGACGTGGCCGCCGCCGCGGTCCGACGTCTGCTGGCGGAGATCTCCGAGCCCTCGGATCGGGCCGCCCTGCTGCCTGGCTACGTCGAGATCGCGCTGGCCGTCGCCGATGTGGCCGGCGCGCGCAGTGCGTGCTCGGAGTTGGCGGAGATCGCGGCCCGCTGGGAGGGCGGCATGCTGGCGGCGACGGCTGCGCATGCGCGCGGCGCGGTCGAGCTCGCCGAGGGCGACGCCGCCATCGCGCTTGCCGCCCTACGCGCGGCCGCGCGCGCGTGGCAGGAGCTCGGCGCGCCGTATGAGCTCGCCAGGGCCAGAGTCCTCACCGCCCGCGCCTGCCGAGCGCTCGGGGACGAGGACTCGGCGGCGCTCGAGCTGGAGGCGGCGCGGAGCACGTTCGTGACCCTCGGCGCGGCGCCGGACCTCGCCCACGCCGACGCGCTCGCCGCGCGCCGGCAAATCGCACGGACTGACGCCGCGCGAGCTCGAGGTGCTGCGCCTGATCGCCGCCGGGAACAGCAACCGCGAGATCGCCGCGGAGCTGGTGATCAGCGAGCACACCGTCGCCCGGCACGCCCAGAACATCTACGCCAAGCTCGGCGTCTCGTCGCGGACCGCGGCGAGCGCGTTCGCCTTCTCGCACGACCTCGCCTGAGCCCCACCGCCGCAAGCGCGGGATGGTCAGAAATGACCACATGGCCGCGAGCGAAGTTGGTGATTTGAGGCGATGAGATCCCCGCTTCGCCCCCGTAGCGTCGGCCTGGCAACCACCGACGAAGGGAGCGATGAGATGGCGACCGATCAGGCCGTGAGCGAACGGGACCGGCTGGGGGAAACCCCGGCGGCCGAACGCGACCTGAAGGAGGCGGGCTTTGCCGGCGAGGTGGTCGGACCCGACCGCCCGGGCTATGACGAGCTGCGCCAGGTCTACAACGGGATGGTCCAGCGCCGCCCGGCCCTCATCGCCCGGTGCGAGAACGCCGGGGACGTCTCCATCGCCATCGGCTTCGCCCGCGAGCGCCGCCTGCCGATCTCGGTGTACGGCGGCGGCCACAACGTCACCGGCAACGCGGTCTGCGACGACGGGCTGATGATCGACCTGCGGCCGATGAAGGCGATCGAGGTGGACCCGACGGAGCGCACCTGCCGGGCCGGGGGTGGGGTGACCTGGGGCGAGCTCGACGCGGCGACCCAGGCGCACGGGCTCGCGGTGACCGGGGGGCGCATGTCGACCACCGGGATCGGCGGGCTGGTGCTCGGCGGTGGCTCGGGCTGGATCGAGCGCAAGTGTGGTTACACGGCCGACAACCTGCTCGCGGTCGAAACGGTAACCGCGGATGGGCGCATCCTGACCGCGTCGGAGAGCGAGAACGCCGACCTGTTCTGGGCAACGCGCGGCGGCGGCGGCAACTTCGGGGCGGTCACCAGCTTCGAGCTGCGGCTGCACGCGATCGGGCCGACCGTGCTCGGCGGCATGCTCCTGTACCCGGCGGCGATGGCCGCCGCGGTGCTGCGCAACTTCCGTGAAGTGATGGCCGATGCCGCGGACGAGATCGGCGCCGCGGTCGCCCTGATCACGGCCCCGGGCCACGAGCCCGTGCCCGAGCCGGTGCGCGGCGAGCCCGTGGTCGGTGTGGTCCTCTGCTACGCCGGCGCGCTCGAGGATGGCGAGGAGGCGCTGCAGCCCTTCCGCGAGTTCGGCCCGCCGGCGGTTGACCTGGTCGAGCCGATGCCCTACGTCGAGCTACAGCGGCTGCTCGACTCGGACTTCCCCAGCGGGGCGCGCAACTACTGGACCGGCGACTTTCTCGCCGGGCTCACCGACGAGGCGATCGAAGTCCTCTGCCGCTTCCATCTGACGAAGCCCTCGTCGCTCACCCAGATCCTGGTGCTGCCGAAGGGCGGAGAGCTCGCACGGGTCCCGGACGGCACGATGGCGCTTTCCGAACGCGACGCGCCCTTCGACACCCACGTGGTCTCGCTCTGGGAGGACCCGGCCGATGACGAGCCGAACATCGCCTGGACGCGCGCGCTGCGCGAGGCGATCAGCCCCTTTACCACCGGCCGCGTCTACGTCAACTTCCTCAGCGACGAGGGCCGCGAGCGCGCCGTCGCCGCCTGGGGCGCCGACTACCCGCGGCTGCAGGAGTTGAAGCGCCGTTACGACCCCGACAACGTGTTCCGCGCCAGCCAGAACATCAGACCGGCGCCGAGCCCGGACTAGCGCAGCCGGTTGCGCAGCCCGCGGGCGTTGAGGAAGCGGTAGATGCGCCGCACGAGCCCGCGCTTGCGGGGGCTGTAGGGGAACCAGATCGGTTCCGACTTCGCCGTCGGCAGACGCGGGATCGTTACCGCCTCGGTGTGACAGAAGCGGCGGATGCCCTGGGCACCGTGGCGGACGCCGATCCCCGAGCTCTTCCAGCCGCCCATCGGCAGCCCGAGGACGTTGTAGTTGACGAGCACGTCGTTGACGTTGCAGTGCCCGGCCTCGATCCGGCGGGCGATCCGCTCGCCCTCGTCCGGATCGCCGGCGAACACCGACGAGCCGAGCCCGTAGGTGGTGTCGTTGGCGAGCTCGATCGCCTCCTCGACGTCGCGCACCTTCATCACCGGGATCACCGGGCCGAAGGTCTCCTCGCGCATCACGGTCATCGAGTGGTCGACGTCGGCGATCACCGTCGGCTCGTACCAATCGCCGGGCCCGTCCTTGCGCTTGCCGCCGGTGAGCACCCGGGCGCCCGCCGCGCGCGCGTCCTCGACCTGGTCGGAGACGATCCCGACCTGGGCGGGCGAGGTCATCGCGCCGATCTCGGCCGTGTAGGTGTCGCCGTCCGCCCCCTGGCGCAGCGTCCGGACCTTCTCCGCGAGCCTGTCGACGAACTCGTCGTAGATCGGCTCCTCGACGTAGACGCGCTCGATCGAGATGCAGATCTGGCCGCTGTTCAGCAGGCCGCCCCAGGCGGTCGCGTTCACGGCGCGCTCGACGTCCGCATCGCGGGTGACGATCATGGGGTCCTTGCCCCCGAGCTCGAGGCTGACCGGGGTGAGGGTCTCGGCGGCGCGCTTCATCACGATCCTGCCGGTCTGCTCGGAGCCCGTGAACTGCATGTAGTCGCACTCGTCGACGAGCGCGCCGCCGGTCTCCGCCATCCCGTTGACGACCGCGAGCACGTCCGGCGCGCCGACCTCGTCGCGCCAGGCGCGGACGAGCTCGATCAGCGTCAGCGGGGTGAGCTCGGACGGCTTGATGACCACCGCGTTGCCCGCCAGCAGGGCCGGGATCGCGTCGCCGATCGAGAGGATCAGCGGGAAGTTCCAGGGGCTGATCATGCCGACCACGCCGAAGGGCCGGTAGACGATCTTCGCCCGCTTCGACTTCAACAGCGGGTTGTGCGGCGAGACCACCTCGTCGGCGAGGAACTTCGGACCCTGATCGCACCAGAAGTTGATCGCGTCGAGGCAGTAGAAGGCCTCGAGCGCTGCGTCGGCGCGGACCTTGCCGGTCTCCTGCTGCATCAGCTCGTCGATCCGATCCTGGTTCGCGAGGATCCAGTCGCGCAGGCCCTCGAGCCAGCGCCGGCGCCCGGCGAACCCGATCGCCTCCCAGCCGGGCTGGTTGGCGCGCACCCGGGCGACCGCGGCGCCCACCTCGGCGGGTGAGTCGACCGGGACCCGTTCGATCACCGAGCCGTCGACCGGCCGCTTGACTTCGAAACTCTCGGTCGCCGTCGCGGCGCCGGCGGAGGCGCCGTTGCCGGCGCCCTTTGCGGTCGCGTCCGGCTGAGTCGCGGACTCCATCTTCATTCCTCCTGGATCGCCGAGCTGGGCCGCTCGGACAATACTCCGTTACCTCTGGACGATCCTGGACACGGCGCCGTTCAGCGAGGCGACGTAGATCCGGCCGCGAGCGCCCTCGCCGAACGCCGCTGGGCGAGGCGACGGTGAGCCCGGTCGGGGCGTCGCTGGAGCCCGGGTTCGAGGGATCGAAAGAGCGCAGCACCCCGTCGCAGAAGTCGGCGTACAGGTAGCGGCCACCGAGCGCCGGCAGCCCCGGGTCGTGGACGACGTACCCGCCCGTCACCGCGCAGTTGCCGCCGGACCTCGCGTACTCGTGGACCGGCGCACGGTAGTTCGCGGGCGCGCCGCCGCCTTCGAACTCGTGGGCGCCCTCGAAGATGTCCCAGCCGAAGTTGGAGCCGCCGAGCGCGCCGCGGCCGACGCGGTTGATCTCCTCCCAGCGGTCCTGACCGACGTCGCCGATGAAGATGTCCCCGGACCTGCTGTCGAACGAGAACCGGTAGGGGTTGCGGAGGCCGAGCGCGTAGATCTCGTCGGCACCGTCGCGGCGCGCGAACGGGTTCCCCCTCGGGATCGAGTAGTTGCCGTTCTTGCCCGGGTCGATCCGCAGCAGCTTGCCGAGCAGGACGTTCGGGTTCTGGGCGTTGCCGTCGGGGTCGCCGGCGCTGCCGCCGTCGCCGGTGCCGATGTAGAGGAAGCCGTCGGGGCCGAACTGGAGCTGGCCGCCGTTGTGGTTCGAGAAGCTCGGGTGGGGGATCTCGATCACCTTGTGCCGCGAGCCCGCCGCGGCGCGGGTGGCGTTGCCGCGCTGGCGCCGGAACGCGTCGACCTCGATGTTGCCGGCGCGGTTGACGTAGTAGACGTAGAAGCGCCGGTTGCGCTCGTAACCCGGGTCGAAGGCGACCGAGAGCAGCCCCTCCTCGCCGCCGTAGCTGACCCGGTCGCGGATGTCGAGGAAGTCGCGCCGGAGCGTCTTGCCCTGGCGCAACACGCGGATCGAGCCCGGCTGCTCGACCACGAACAGGAGCTTGGGGGCGCCGGGGGCGTCGTCGACGTGCACGGGCGAGTCGAAGCCGCCGACGCGGGCGAGCTCGAGCGCGCCGCCGCCGGCGCTCGCGGGCGTGCCCGCGGCCAGTGCGGTCGCGAGCGCGATCATCGCGGTGGCGGCCACCGCGGCGAAGCCAGCCCTGCCTGAGCTACCCGCCATCATCTCCAGGGTAGCGAGGGCTGCGGGCCGGCGGGATCATCGCGCCTGGAGGCGGAACACGGGCCCGGCCAGGGAGACGACGTAGATCTGGCCGGCGAGCCCCTCGCCGAAGGAGCTCAGGTAGCGGTGGTAGAGGCCCTCGTCGCGATCGTCGGCGACGGGCGTCGCGGGGGCGAAGCCCGCGAACAGGCCGGGCGGGGCGAGGCTGCGGATGCGACCGCCGCAGAAGTCCGCATAGACGTAGCGGCCCCACAGCTGTGGCAGGGCCGGATCGCGGACGACGTAGCCGCCGGTGATCGCGCAGCGCCGTTCCGAGTGGTTGTACTGGGAGATCGGCCACACCAGCGTCCCCTGGCCGGGGCGGGCGGGGTCGTCCTCGGAGTACCCCTCGTACTCGGGCCAGCCGAAGTTGACCCCTGCCGCGGCGCTCGGGCTCAGGTAGTTGATCTCCTCGCGGGCGTGGCGGTTGTCGCCGACGTCGGCGATCACCAGGTTCCCGGTCACCCGGTCGAACGAAAAGCGCCATGGGTTGCGGAGCCCCCAGGCGTAGACGGCGTCATGTCCGGGGCGGCCGAGCAGCGGGTTGTCAATCGGTGGCCGCGCTCCACGGCCGGGCGCCTCCGGGTTGATCCGCAGGAGCTTGCCGAGCAGCGTTCCGAGGGTCCGGGCCTGGTCGTGGAAGTCGTCACAGCAGCCGCCGTCGCCCGTCGCGATCCAGAGGTTGCCGTCGGGGCCGAACTGGAGCTGGCCGCCGTTGTGCGAGTCGGTCCACGGGTGGCGGATCTTGAGCACCGTTCGGCGCGACTCGCGCGCGACCCGGACCCGCGTCGAGCCCGAGCGCCGGTACGAGTCGACGAAGTTGTTGCCGCGCGGGCCGGTGTAGAAGACGAAGAGGCGCCCGTTCTCGGCGTAGCGCGGGTCGAAGGCGATCGAGAACATCCCGGCCTCCTCCGAGCTGCTCTCCTCGGGGCCGTAGCTGACCCGGTCGGTGATGTCGAGGAACGGGCGCTCGAGCTTGCGACCCTTGCGGACCGCGATCACCCGGCCTCGTTGCTCGACCACGTAGACGGTGTGCGGCTCTCCGGGCGCCTGGGTCGCGTAGGTGGGCTCCTGAAACCGGGCGATCAGCCGCAACTCGAGCCCGGAGGGCGCCGGCGGCGACGGGTTCGCCGGGGCCGCGGCGGCGCCGGCGGCGACGGCCGCGGCGACGGCGCCCGCAAGCGTGACCCGGCGCGGGACCGGAGCTCACCGGCCTTCCGGCGCGAGCCGGTAGACGGGCCCGCTCAGGGAGACCGCGTAGACGTGGCCGTCGGCGTCCTCGCCGAACGAGCTCAGCGCCTCGACCCCGAGCCCGAGTGGGCGGTCGTCACCGCCGTCGCCCGACGGGTCGGCGGTGAAGCTGCGCAGCTCGCCGACGCAGTAGTCGCCGTACAGGTAGCGGCCGTAGAGCGACCTCAGCTCGGGGTCGCGGACGACGTAGCCGCCGGTCACCGAGCAGGCGCCGTTCTCGCGGGCGTACTCGAGCACCGGCGGAACCGCGTCGGGCGCCTCCTGGTCCGAGTTGAACGGCTGGGTGCCCTCGAACGCCGACCAGCCGAAGTTGAGGCTCCCGTCGAGGCGCCGGAGCTGTCGGCCGGTCGCCGCGTCGATCTCCTCGAGTGCGTCCTGGCCGACGTCGCCGATCCACAGGGCGCCGCTCGACGGTCGAACGAGTAGCGCCAGGGGTTGCGCAGACCGAGCGCCGCGACCTCGTAGCTGCCCGGGGCGTCGGGGTCGAGTCGCAGCAGCTTGCCGAGCGGGCTCTCGGGGTCCTGAGCCGTGCGCTCGGGGTCGCCGGCACCGCCGCCGTCGCCCATCCCGAGGTAGAGCTCGCGATCGGGCCCGAACAGCAGCAGGCCGCCGTTGTGATTGGAGGCGAAGTCCTCGATCCGGAGCAGCTCGCGGGCGGAGCCGGGGTCGGCGGCGGCGGGGTCGTCCGCCGAGCGCCGGTACTCGACGGTGCGCGAGTCGCCGGCGGTGTCGGTGTAGTTCGACGTACAGCAGCCCGGACTCCTCGTAGTCCGGGGCGAAGGCGACCGAGAGCAGGCCCTGCTCGCCGCCGCAGGTGACCAGGTCGCCGATGTCGAGGAACACGCTCGGCGCCCCGCCGGCGAGCACCCGCTGGATCCGGCCGCATTGCTCGACCACGAACAGATGGCGATCGTCGCCCGCCGGCGGCTGGGTGACGTGGACGGGCTGGTCGAACTCGCCGATCGAACGCCAGCCGCACTCCGCCCTCGCCGTCGCCCACCGGCGGGCGCCGTCGGCCCGCCTCCCGCGGTGGCCCGCCTGAGCCGGTGGTCGGCGTCGTCGCGGTCGAGGTCGTCGAGGTCGTCGAGGTCGTGGGCCCGCCCGCCGAGGTCGTGGCCGCGTCGTCGTCACCGCCGCAGCCGGCGGCGAGGCAGAGCGCCAGCAGTCCCGGCCCGATCCACCGCCATTCCCGCACTGGGAGGCAAGGTAGCGGCTCGCGCACGCGGGCCCGAAGGCCGAGCGCGCGGCTCTACTCGATCACCGACTTCGCCGCTGGCGTCGACGCTCGCCCGCGGCGGCTTGTCGCTGATCGTGACGTCGAAATCGCCCTCGACCGGCTCGCCGGCGTCGTCGACCGCTCGCGCCTTGCCGTTGAGGCCGGCGGCGAGCTCGTAGTTGACCGTGTAGGTCGCCCGCGACCACCGGGGTGACGCGCCAGACGATGTCCTTGCTGCCCCCCGCCTCGAGCGGGCCGAAGGCGAAGGTGTCGGTCTGCGCCGCGGCGGCCCCGGCCGAGGGCGCGGCGTCGAGGTCCTTGGTCGAGTCGCCCTCGGGAGCGAGCTTCGGGTAGCCGTTCTCGAGGATCCAGACCGGGCGATTGGGGTCGGCGAGGCCGGGTTGCTCGGAGCGGACCGAGAACGAGCCGCCCGCCTTCACGTCGCCGGTGAAGATCGTGACCGCCAGGTTCGGGCACCTGCTCGTCGCCCGACGTTCTCGATCTCGAGCCGCAGGTCGCTGGTCTGGGCGAGGCGCTGATCGGCGGGGAACTTGGCAGCGTTGACCGCGACCGGGAAGTCGCCCAGGGCTCGTCCGCGTCCTGGCGCTCGTCGTCGCCGCCGCCGCAGGCGGAGATCGCGAGGGCGACGGCCGCGATCGCGCTCGCCGAAGCGACGCGAACCGAAGCAGTCCTCGAAGCTGGCGGCGGGCGGTCGCTGATGGCGGTCTCCTCCCCCAAGGCGCCGGGAACATACCACCGCGCGGCGTCCCGCCGCGCGGATTCGCGCCCTTCGAGCGCCCGGGTCTCGCGCCCGATGACGCGCCGCGGTTGGGGGTGGCGGGCGGTCAGCCCATCGAATACTGCTTTCGCGCCTGGCCGCGGATCGGTGCCGCGGCGCCGGAGGAGAAGATGGTCAGATCAGTCGCTGACAGGGCGTTCTTGCCCGCCAAGGGCCTGTTCGAGCAGGTCGGGAACATGATGATCCTGACCGGCAAGACGATCACGCTCGACGGTCAGGCCGCCGTACCCCTACGGCGGCGAGTTCATCGGCCAGTTCCTGTTCGCGCTGCAGCTCTGCTGGTTCCCGATGATGATCTCGACGGTCGCCTTCGGCTTCGGCGCCCCGGGGCTGCAGGCGGCGAACTTCCTCAGCCTGTTCGGCGCCCTCGACCGCCTCGGCGGCTTCTTCATCCTGGCCTCGGTGCGCGAGTTCGCCCCCTTCGTCACCGCGGTCGTCGTCGCCGGCGTCGCCGGGACCGCGATCACCGCCGACCTCGGCGCGCGCAAGATCCGCGAGGAGCTCGACGCGCTGCAGGTGCTCGGCGTCGACCCGATCAAGAACCTGGTCGTGCCGCGCTTCCTGGCCCTGATGCTGATCACCGGGCTGATGGACATCTACGCGCTCCTGTTCGGGATCGCCGGCGGGATCTTCGCCGAGATCGCCTACAGCCAGCCGCTCGGCGGCTTCTTCGCCACCTTGTTCAACAACGCCTCGATCACCGACTTATGGGGCTCGATCCTCAAGTGCACGATGTTCGGCGCGATCATCGCGATCGTCTGCTGTTACAAAGGGATGAATGCGTCCGGAGGCGCCGAGGGGGTGGGGCGAGCCGTCAACGAGGCGGTCGTGATCGCCTTCCTGGGCGTGTTCGCGTTCAACTACGTGTTCACGCAGACGCTGCTGGCGACGCATCCCGAGATCTCGGTGATCAAGTGATCGCGCCGGCGGCGAAGGGAGTGGTGCGCTGAATGCCGGGCTGGCTCGCGGTCCCCCGCGACTGGCTCGGCAGTTTGGGCGACATCGCGCGCTTCTCGGCGCGGGTGATGGGGATCGTCTACTCGGGCCGGGTGTTCCACTTCTTCGGCGAGGCGCTGCGCCAGGCCGGGATCCTGATCCTCGGCTCGACCGTGGTGATCTGGGGCCTGGTCTTCATCCTCGGCCTCCAGTGCGGGATCGAGGGCGCCTACTTCAACCGCTCGGTCGGCTCGCCCTCCTACGCCGGCGTGTTCGCCGCCTGGTGCGACCTGCGCGAGGTGATCCCGTATGCCTTCGGCTACATGATGGCGGCCAAGGTCGGCACCGGGATCGTCGCCGAGCTCGGCGCGATGCGGATCTCCGACGAGGTCGACGCACTCGAGGTGATGGGGGTCAACCCGATGATCTTCCTCTGCGGGACCCGCCTGCTGGGTGCCTGGATGACGCTCCCGTTCATGTACCTGGCGGCGATCGGGGTCGGCTACCTGGCCTCGTACCTGGCGGTCGTCGAGCAGATCGGCGAGGTCTCCGCGGGCGGCTACTTCCTGATCTTCTGGATGTTCCAGAACCCGCCCGACCTCATATTCAGCCTGATCAAAGCGATGTTCATGGCGACCGTGATCGTGCTCGTCGGCTGCTACTACGGCTACACGGCCTCCGGCGGACCGGTCGGGGTCGGAACGGCGACGGCGAAGTCGATGGTCCTGAACATCGTCCTGGTGCACATCATCGGGATGATGGGGACCCTGGTGTTCTGGGGCGCCAATCCAAGGGCGCCGATAGGTGGCTGACGAGGGAGGCAGGCCGATGGCCGACGAACCGCGAAACGTTGACGACCCGGGCGCCGAGCAGATCGCCGAGGAGCAACCCGCCGACGAGCAGGTGACCGCTCAGCAGCAGGAGTACGACCGCTTCGCCGACGAGGTCGGCGACGGCGGCGAGCGCCGCGACGACTACGAGGAGCCCGCGCCGGAGCTCGGCGACCTGCACAAGGACTACTCGATCCCGGGGGTCGACCCGAGGGAGTCCAACCCCTACCGCTGGCACACGGGGGAGAAGCGCGACCACGGCGGCGAGGACGCGATCGAGGTCATCGACGTGGTCAAGCAGTTCGGCCGCACCCGGATCCTCAACGGGCTCAACCTCGGCCTCCCCAACGACCAGATCTCGATGGTCCTGGGCCCGTCGGGCACCGGCAAGAGCGTGCTGATCAAGCACATCGTCGGCCTGCTCTACCCGGACTCGGGCGACCTGCTCGTCCACGGCGAGTCGGTTCCGAACATGTCCGACGACGAGCTGTTCGAGATGCGCAAGAAGTTTGGCCTGCTGTTCCAGGACGGGGCGCTGTTCGGGTCGATGAACATCTTCGACAACACCGCCTTCCCGCTTCGCCAGCACACCGACAAGGGCGAGGACGAGATCGGCGAGATCGTCAACCGGCGCCTGCGCGAGGTCGGCCTCTCGGAGGCGCTCGACAAGATGCCGAACGAGCTCTCCGGCGGCATGCGCAAGCGGGCGGGCTTCGCCCGCGCGCTGGTGCTCGACCCGGCGATCGTCATGTTCGACGAGCCCGATTCCGGGCTCGACCCGGTGCGCACGGCGCTGCTGTGCGAGCTGATCCGCGAGATCCACGAGGAGAACGGCGGCTGTTACCTGGTGATCAGCCACGACCTCGGCACCGCCCGCCGGATCGCCGACTTCATCGCCGTGCTCTGGAAGGGCAAGATCGTCGAGTCCGGGCCCTCGGAGGAGCTGTTCAACTCCGACAACGAGTTCGTTTCGCAGTTCCTCAACGCCGAGACCCAAGGCCCGCTCGCAATGGACTAGGCGGCGCTGGGCGGCGTCATCGGTCGCTCGCGTACGCAGTACGCCACGCTCCCTGCTTCCTTGCCCAGCACCGCCTGAGCGACGGTGGCCGGCGTCATCGGTCGCTCGCGGACCGAGTACGCGTCGCTCCCTGCTTCCTTGCCCAGCGCCGCCTGAGACGCGATTGCCACATCGGCGAGCCGCCCTAAGCTCTCACCGGTGAGGGATCGCTTCGCACGGATCGCGGGCTGGTGCGTGGAGCAGCCGATCCCGGTGGCGGTCGCGGTCGTGCTCGTGGCCGTGATCGGCGCGGTCGCGGCCCTGCGGCTCGAGGCCGACGCCGGCACCGACCAGCTGGTCGACAACGACTCGGCCGCCTACCGGGCGACCCAGGACTTCGAGCGCAAGTTCGGCGACGACGCGGTCGTCGTCCTGGTCGAGGGCGACCTCGATCAGCTCGTGCTCACCTCGGACCTGGGCAAGCTGCTCTCGCTCGAGAGCTGCCTGTCGGGCGACGTCGCCGGGGGTGAGGTGTTCACCGATCGGCCGGCGCCGGAGCCCTGCGCCCGGATCGCCGAGCAGCAGCCCGCCCAGGCCGTGCTCGGCGGCGCCACCTTCCTCAACCAGTCCGCGATCCAGGCGACCGAGGTGCTGCGCGGCCAGTACCAGGCGGCGCTGCGCGACGCCCGCGACGCCGGGGCGGCCGCGGTCGAGGATGCGCGCGCCCAAGGGCTCGGCGAGGAGGCGCAGCGGGCGGCCGCCGCAGGCCGCCGCGCAGGAGGTGCTCGCGAGGCTGCAACAGCAGATCATCCGGCTCTCGGTCGATTACGGCCAGAACGGGGTGCCGCGCCTGGACGACCCGGCCTTCGTCAGCGCGGTCGTCTTCGACCGGGCCAACCCGGGCCAGCCGAAGCCGCGGTTCTCGATCTTCTGGCCGAGCGCGGACGCGGCCCAGATCCTGGTCCGGCTGAAGCCCGACCTGACCGAGCCCGAGCGCAGCGAGGCGATCGGCTTGATCCGCGACGCGGTCGGCGACCAGGCGTTCAGCATTCGCGACGCCGAGTACGTGGTCAGCGGAGCGCCGGTGGTGGTCGACGGGCTCGCCGACAAGCTCTCGAGCGCGATCATCGTGCTCCTGATCGCCGCCCTGGTGGTGATGACCGTGACCCTGGCGCTGATCTTCGGCCCGCCGGCCCGGCTGCTGCCGCTCGGGGTCGCGCTGGTCGCGTCGGCGATCACCTTGGCCTCCTGGCGGCCACGGGTGGCGCGCTGACGATGGCGTCGATCGCCGTCCTGCCGATCCTGATCGGGCTCGCGGTCGACTACGCGATCCAGTTTCAGGCGCGGTTCACGGAGGCCCGCGCCGGCGGTTCCTCGCCCGCGCGTGCCGCGGTCGAGGCGGCGGCCCGCGGTGGTCCGGTGATCGCGACCGCGGCGCTCGCGACCGCGGCAGGCTTCCTCGTCCTTCTGCTGTCACCGATCCCGATGGTCCGCGGCTTCGGCGTCCTGTTGGTGGTCGGGATCGCGACCGCGTTCGTGGTTGCGCTGACCGCGGGCCTGGCGCTGCTGTCGCTCACCGGGCGGCGGTCGGCGGTGGGCGGTCGGCGGTCGGCGGTCGGCGGTCGGCGGTCGAGCGGCGCCGCCCCTCTGGGCGCCGTGCGAGTCGCCCGCCAACGGGTCGGGGAGGGGGTCAGGGGGATCGGCAGGCGCGCGCTCGGGGCCTCCGTGTCGGCTCCCGGCCGGGTCCTCGCGATCGGACTCGTGGTGGCGATCGTCGGCTGGGCCGTGAGCACGAGGTCCGAGGTGATCTCCGATCTGCGCGAGCTCGTGCCCAGCGACCTCCCGGAGCTCCAGAACGTCGACCGGCTCCAGGAGGCGACCGGCGTCTCCGGCGAGGTCGAGGTCGCCGTTCGGGCGGACGACCTCACCGACCCGGCGGTCGTCGCCTGGATCAGCGAGTTCAAGCAGCGCGTGCTCGCGAACGCGGGCTTCCGCGGCGAGGCGACGCCCTGCGCCGAGCAGGAAACCCGGCTCTGCCCGTACATCGCGCTGCCCGACCTGTTCGGCGAGCAGCCACCCGCGACCCGCGAGCGGGTCGAAGGCGTGATCAACCTGCTGCCGCCCTACTTCCTGGCGGCGTTCGTCAATCGCGAGGCCGAGGGCTCGACCGCCGGCACGACCGTGATCCCGTTCGGGATCAAGGTGATGCCCTTCGACGAGCAGAAGGAGCTGATCGACTCGATCCGCGCCGAGATCGATCCGCCAGGGGTCGGGAACGACCCGCCGGAGGGGGTGAGCGCGGCGGTCGTCGGGCTCCCGGTGCTGGCCGCCGACGCCAACTCGGCGCTGGAGAGCAACCGCTACCTGCTCACCCTGGCCGGGCTCGCGGCCGTGGCGCTGGCGTTGCTGGCGGTCTATCGCTCGGCGCGGCGGGCGTTGGTACCACTGATCCCGATCGTGCTGGCGACAGGCTGGTCGTCGCTCGTCCTGGCGCTCGCCGGGGTACCCCTGAACCCGATGTCGGCGACCCTGGGCGCGCTCGTGATCGCGATCGCGACCGAGTTCAGCGTCTTGCTCGCCGCTCGCTACGAGGAGGAGCGCGTCGGCGGCGTGCGCTTCGGGGAGGCCCTTCGCCGCGCCTACTCGCGGACCGGGATGGCGGTGCTCGCCTCCGGGATCACGGCGATCGCCGGGTTCGCCGCGCTGACCGCGACCGATATTCGCATGCTTCGCGACTTCGGCCTGGTCACGGTGCTCGACCTCGGCGTCGCGCTGCTGGGAGTGCTGTTGGTCCTGCCGGCGGCGCTTGTGTGGGCCGAGACCGGGTTCGCCCCGTTCGGTTCCCTGCTGCGGCGCCGACCGCGCGTGCGGGCGGCGCCCGACCCGGGATGAGCGCGGACGATCGGGGCCCGCCCCGGCGCCGCAAGCCGGCGAGCCGGTATTCGATCTTCGTCGGGATCGCGTTCGTGATCGTGATCGTGATCGCGACCGCGAACACGCTGCAGACCCGCGACGACGGCATCCTCGGCGCGACCGCGAACGAGAAGGGCGAGCCGTTGCCGCAGTTCGCCGTGCCCGAGCTGCTCGGATCACAGGAGGGCGACGCGAACGTGTACCAGGACGACTGCGCGACAGGCTCGAACCCCTGCGACGACTCGCGCACCCCGGCCTGCCAGGTAGACATCCCGGATGTGATCCGCGTCTGCGACCTGTTCGACCGGCCGCTGGTGATCTCGTTCTGGTTCACCGGGGGCGCCGACTGCCTGCCGACGCAGGACCTGATCGACGAGCTCGCGCAGCGCTACGCCGGCCGGGTCAACTTCCTCTCGATCAACGTCCGCGACGATCGCGACGAGGCCCGCGCGATCGCCGACGAGCGCGGCTGGCGCGTTGCCGGTCGGCTGGGACGCCGACGGCGCCGTCTCCAACCTGTACCGCGTCGGCGGCTGCCCCACCGTCGCCTTCGCCTATCCGGGTGGCCTCCTGAGCGAGGCGGTGATCGGCAGCGAGACGCTGTCCGAGCCGCAGCTCACGGAGCATCTCGACCGCCTGATCCGCGAGTCCGATCGGCGGGCGACGGCGAGTCGATGAACGGTCGGGCCCCGAGCGAAGCGGGCGCGCCCGAGCTTGGCTGGATCGCCGACGAGCTGCGGGAGGAGTTCCCGGGCCTGGCGCTCTGGCAGCTCGGCGTCGATCGCGGGTCCGGGCGCTCGACCCGCGAGCTCAAGGAGCGCCTCCGCGTGCTCTCGGACCGCTTCTCCGGCGGCCAGGCGATCCACCTGCGACAGCAGCCGATCCCGTGGGCGTACCGGGTCTTTTACCGTCACATCGGCCTCGATCCCGACGAGCAGCGGACCCCGATCGAGGAGCTGGCGCTGGAGCGGATGAAGCACGGCGGCTTTCGCAGCCACAACCGGCTCGACGACGCGCTCACGATCGCGATCATCGAGTCGGGTGTCGCCGTTCGGGCCTTCGACGCCGACCGGGTGGGCGCCCCGCTCGGCATCCGCCCGACGCAAGCGGGTGAGGCGCTCGAGGGCCGGCCCGGCGAGCTTCCGGTGGGCACCCTGGTCGTCGCCGACGAGGAGCGCCCCGTTTCACTGCTGTTCGGGGCTTTGGCCACCGGGCGGGGCGTGAGCCCCAAGACCAAGCGCACGTTGCTGGTCGCGATCCAGGTCGGCGGGGTGCCCGCGATCGCGGTCGAGGAGGCGCTGTGGCTGGCCGCCGGCGGGCTGCGCGGCTAGAATCACGGCCGTAGGCGACGGGTCACAAAGGAGCTTCCGCTGCCCACAGTGCTCGATCAGCAACTGACCGGCTCGGCGCCGTCCGCCGACCTGCCCGGCACCCGGGTCCGCGAGACGGCCGAACGGCCCGCGCGCGCCGACCTGCGCCGGCAGATCGCCCGGCTCGAGCGCGAGCTGGGCGAGCTGTTCGCGACGGCGTTCCCGCGGCCGGGGTTCGAGTGGCACGTGGGCGCGGCCGGGGGCCCGCGGGTGCTTTCGACCGGCGAGCTCGAGCGGATCCGCGACGCACTCGCCGCGCGACTGCGCGACGTGGAGGCCGAGCTCGGCCGTCGCGGCGAGATCGAGGAGGGCAACCGCCTGCTGCTCGAGTCGTTGATCGCGGAGCCCGACCGGCATCGCTGGGTGATCGTCTCCAACCAGGACATCGGCGAGCCGGGCTGCCGCCACTGGCATTCGCGGCCGCGCTGGGGCATCCTCGGCGTGCTGATGAACTGGTGGCGGGTCCGGGTTTCATCCGGTTGCCCCTTAGCGACGGGGCCTCGGCCCCCGGCGACCGGCGCCAACCTGTGAAGCGGTAATGGCGAAGAAGCGCCGCAAGCCCCGGCCGCGACGTCCTGTCGCGCCGCCCCCCGCGGGCGCCGACCCGGAGCCGGAGGCAGCCCCGCGCCCCGTGGCCAAGCGCTCGGCGGCGCCCAAGCCGATCGACGACGAACGCCCGCCGGCCCCCTGGGGCTCCTTCCCGCTGGTCGAGCTGTTGGTAGCGGTGGCGCTGGTGATGCTGATCGCGGCGCTGGTCGTCGACGGCGCCCGCAGCACGGCGTTGCTCGCCACCGGGCTTGCCCTCGGGTCGCTCGCCGGGCTCGAGCTCTCCATCCGCGAGCACTTCGGCGGCTATCGCTCGCACACGGCGCTGCTCGCCGGGGCGGCCGCGGTCGCGGCGCTCGCCTTGCTCTTCTACGTGGTCCCGGACCTGATGGCTCCGGCCGGCCGGCTGGCGGTGGCCGCCGCGGTCGGCGCCGGCGCGGCCTACGGGCTCGCGCGCTCGTTTCGGGCTCGCTCCGGCCGCCTGGTCAAGCTGCGGTAGATGTGGCGGGCAGGGCGCCGGGGCGGGCGCTGGGCGCCCGCCCCGGGTGGGGGTGCGATCGCTGAGACCGGTGTCCCGAAGGACCGGTCTCAGGTGGTGCTGACGGGGATCGGGCGTCGAGCCTCGAGCTCGACGGCGAGCAGCTCGCGCTGGCGGCTCGTGAGCCGGGCGAGCTCGCGGTTCTCGTTCACGGCGATCGAGAAGAGGAACTTGCGCGCCCGCGTCCGCCCCCAGCGGCGCTGGCTGCGCAGCAGCTCTCCAACCGGCATCGACTCGACCTCCCAGGGACATTGCCTGACGATCTCCGCCGCATCGACGGCGCCCGTGGCGATCTCGCGCTTCAGCGATGCTCGGGCCAACCGGACTCGGTTGGCGTGCGCGAGCGCCTGCATGTGCTGCGGCATCGCGGCAGGTGCAAGGGTCGAGGCAGCTTCCATACTCACTCCTCCTCTGAGTGGTGGCTTCAGTTAGCGGGGTATCGGGGCGTCGACGCTCCGGGCGGGCGCGAGGCCCGCTCGAGGGGTGCGACCGGGACATATCTCTCTCTCGTGGTCCCGTCCGCTCCCTGCCCCCGGGTGCGTTCGGCGCGGGGACGAACCTAGAGAACTTCACCGGCGCCCGTCAACCGGAGAACCCGCGCAGGGGTAACAGTTCATTCGCTTAGAGCATGCTTTTCGTTCACAACTTCGGCTTGTCCAGAAATGGACAAGCCGAATCTCCCCCGGCAGGGGGAAGGATCAGGCCCGCGGCAGCTCGGGGAACTGGACGATCGTCCGCTCGATGACCCCGAGGGCGCGGTCGAGGTGCTCGCGCTCGTGGGTCGCCATCAGCGAGGTGCGAAGCAGGGCCCCTCCGGGGGGCACGGCCGGGTGAACGGCGACGTTGGTGTAGACGCCGGCGTCGAACAGCGCCTTCCACAGCAGCGCCGCCTGGTAGTCCTCGCCGACGACGACCGGGACCACCGGCGTGGTCGCCTCGGTGCCGTCCGGGAGCGTCCCGGGCTCGATCACGACCAGGCCGAGGTCGCGAAAGCCCTGGCGCAGGTAGCGCGCGTTGTCGAGCAGCCGCGTCATCAGCTCCGGGCCCTCGGCGCGGATGACCCGCAGCGCCGCGAGCGCCGCGCCGACGGCGGCCGGAACGGCCGAGGCGGTGAAGATGAACGGCCGCGAGGCGAATCGCAGGTACTCGATCACCTCGGCGGGTCCGGCGATGAAGCCGCCGCAGGAGGCGAGGCTCTTGGAGAACGTCCCCATGCGCAGGTCGACTTCGCGCTCGAGCCCGAAGAGCTCGCAGGTCCCGGCGCCGCGCGCTCCCAGGACGCCGACCGCGTGCGCCTCGTCGACCATCAGCCGAGCGCCGTAGCGGCGACAGAGCTCGACGATCTCCGGGAGGTTGCTGAGGTCCCCCTCCATCGAGAAGACCCCGTCGACGACCACCAGGACGCCGCCGCCGTCTCCGCTCGCGCGCTCGAGCATCTTCTCGAGCTTGTCCATCTGGTTGTGGCGGAAGGGGCGGAGCTTGGCCCCGGAGAGCATGCACCCGTCGAGGATCGAGGCGTGGTCGGCGAAGTCGCAGATCACGGTGTCCTCGGGCCCGAGGATGGTGCCGATCGAGCCGACGTTCGCCTGGTGGCCCGTGGTGAACACGATCACGTCGTCGGTCTCCATCCACTCGGCGAGCTCGCGCTCGAGGTCCAGGTGCAGCGGCGTCGTCCCGTTCAGGAAGCGCGAGCCGGTGAGCCCGGTGCCGTACGCGTCGAGCGCCTCGCGGGCCGCTTGCTTGACCCGCGGGTCGGTAGTCAGGCCGAGGTAGTTGTTGGAGCCGAGCATGATCGTCTCCCGGCCCTCCATCTCGACCACCGGGCCGGCCTGCGAGGTCATCACCCGGAAGTAGGGGAGCAGGTCCTCGCGCCTTGCGATCTCGAGCAGCTCGCGCCGATCGTGGGTTCGCGCCTTCTCGAACACGTCGACCGGAGCGGGGGTGGTCTCGGCCATGGGCAGAAGTGTAGGTTGACCGTCGGTGGCCGCGCCCTCGATACGCCCCGTCGCCTCGAAGCGGGACCTGAAGGCCTTCATCGAGCTTCCCTACCGCCTGCGCCGCGACGACCCCCAGTGGGTGCCGCCCCTGCGGTTCGAGCGCCGGCAGTTCCTCGACCGTGAGAAGAACCCGTGGTTTCGCCACGCCGAGGCCGAGCTCTTTCTCTGTGAGCGCGACAGCCGCCCGTGGGCAGGATCACGGCCCACGTCGACCACCGCTGGGACGAGTTCCAGGGCGGCCGCGACGGCATGTTCGGGTTCTTCGAGTGCGCGCACGACCCGGAGGTCGCCGGCGCGCTGCTCGAGGCCGCCGGCCGGTGGCTGCGCGAGCGCGGGCGCGAGCGCATGCTCGGGCCGATGGACTTCACGATGAACGACGAGTGCGGGATCCTGATCGAGGGCTTCGAGGCGCCGTCGATGATCCTCGAGCCGTGGCATCCGCCGTACTACCGCGAGCTGCTCGAGGCGCTCGGCCTGAGCAAGGCGATCGACCTGCTGATGTGGGAGCTGTGGTTCGGCAGGCTGAAGGCCGGGACCGAGCTGCACCCCATGATCCACGCAGCGGCGGCGAAATCTCGTGAGGCCGGCGTGACGCTGAGGAACATGCGCAAGCGCGACATGGAGGCCGAGGTCGGTCGCTTCATGGAGGTCTACAACGAGGCCTGGGGCCACAACTGGGGCTTCGTCCCGATCACCGAAGCCGAGGTCGCCTTCCAGGCCAAGAACCTGAAGCCGGTCCTCGACGAGAACTGGGCGATGATCGCCGAGCGGGACGGCGAGGTGGTCGGCGCGGCGCTGACGCTGCCCGACGTCGAGCAGGCGTTGGCGAAGATGAACGGCAGGCTGCTGCCCTTCGGCTGGCTGCACTTCCTGCGCCGGCGCCGCTACATCGACCGCCTACGGGTGTTCGCGCTCGGGGTCAAGGACGAATACCAGCACCTCGGCGTCGCCGCCGCGCTCTATGAGCGCCACGTTCAGATGGCGGCCGCGGTCGGGCCCCGCGGTGGCCACATGGGATGGATCCTGGAAACCAACGAGCCGATGAACCGGGCGATGGAGGGGATGGGCGGCACCGTGGTCCAGCGCTATCGCATCTACCAGCAGGCGCTCGGCGAAGCTCCGCTTGACAAGCCCTTAGAGTAGGGCCGGATGCGAGAGCAGCTCCTGGAGACCGAGGCGATCGAGATGCCGGAGCTCGACGGCGACGTCGCCGAGGCCGAGCCGGTGACCGCCCGGCCGCTCCCCGCACGGGTCGAGACGGAGGCCGAGCTCTCGGTCTGGAAGGGCGACGCCCGGACCGCGGCGATCGCCGCCGCCGGTGGCCTGGTCGCCGGCGCCGCCACCGTCGCCCTGGCGCGCGCGACCCGCGGGGTCGGCGAAGCGCCCCGCGAAGCGCGCGCGGGCGAAGGAGCGGCCGGTGAAGGTGATCGCCAGCCGCTCGTTCATGGTCGACGTCCACCTGCTCGACCGGTAGGCGCCGGTGCCCCGCCGAGGCGTCGGGCCGCTCGAGGCGGAGGTGCGCCCGCCGTGGCCGTTTCGGCTCCGCAACCGGCTCGGAGGCGATGGGGTCGCGCGCCGGCGCGGCTCGGTGGTCTCGCGGCTGCTCGCGACGCCCGGCGGCCGGGTCGTCGTCCACGCCTGGCAGCCCGAGTCGACGCGGGTGGTCTTTCGGGCGGGCCCCGCCGACGCCGACGCCCCTGCCGGACGCGAGGCGATCGAGCTGGCGATCGAGCGGATGCGGTTCGCCGTCGGGGTCGACGAGGACCTGTCGGAGTTCGCGCGCGCGTTTCGCGGAGACCCGCTGCTCGGCGAGATCATCCACCACCGCCCATGGCACCGGCCGAGGCGCCGCCCCTGGCCCTGGGAGGCGCTCGCCTGGGCGGTCACCGAGCAGCTGATCGAGGCCCGTCGCGCCGCCGAGATCCAGCGGCGCGTGGTCCGACGCTGGGGGGATCGGCTGCAGCCCGACGAGGCCGGCGCCTGGCGCGGACCGGGCCCGTTGCGCGACGTGCCGAGCCCCGAGCGGGTCGCCGGCGTCGCCCCCGCCGAGCTCGCGGCGATGGACCTGGCGCCGTCGCGCGCGATCACGTTGATCCACTGCGCGCGCGAGGTCGCGCGCGGCCGGGTCGATCCTGCCTGTGCCGACGGCGACCGGCGCCTCGCCCGGATCCCCGGGATCGGCCCCTGGACGCTCCAGGTGCTGGGCTTCCACGGCCGCGGCGAGCCCGACTCGCTCCCCGCGGGCGACCTCGCCTACGTCAAGCTGATCGGCTCGCTCGCCGGGCTCGGCCGCCGGGCGACGGTCGAGGAGGTCGAGGAGTACTTCGCCCCCTACGCGCCCCTTCGCGGCCTTGCCGGCTCCTTCGCGCTCGCCCGCTGGCATGGCGCGGTCGCCGCCGGCCCGCCGCTTCGCCGCGCCGCCTAGAGGCTTGATGTGGGTGGGCCGTGCGTGCGGAGAACCCGCATCACGCCTCTACGGTTCAGCCGGCGGCCGCGCGCTCCAGTACCGCCGCCATCCGCGCCACCTGGCGGCGCACGTCGTGCTTGGCGGCGGCGGCGCGAGCGGCGGGGTTGGGCGCCGGCAGCGCGGCGGCGCGCTCGAGCGCGGTCGCGAGCGCCGCGAGGTCGCCCGGGTCGACGAGCACGCCGGCCGCCGGGGGCACGAACTCGGACGGGCCGCCGACCGTGGTCGCGACCACGTTGCGCTCCATCGCCATCCCCTCCAGTGCCGCCTGGCCGAAGGGCTCGACCAGCGACGGCTGGCAGAGGACGTCGCACGCCGCGATCCAGCGCGGGACCTCGGCCTGGGCCACGCGGCCGGTCACCCGCACGTCGGGGCGGTCCTCGAGCGCCGGGCGCAGCGGGCCGTCGCCGACGAACGCGAGCCGCCCGCGGCCGAGGCGGGCGAACGCATCGGCGAGCGCAAGCACGTTCTTGCGCTCGATCAGCGAGCCGACGCAGAGGAAGGCGGGACCCTCGCCGTCCCAGCCGAGCGCCCGGCGGGCGTCGGCGGCGTCCAGCGGCGCGAAGGCGTCGAGGTCGATGCCGCAGTCGGCGATCTGCAGCTTCGCCGCGGCCTCCGGGATCCGCTCGACCAGGCGGTCGCCGAGCCAGCGCGAGTTCGCGATCACGCCTGCCGCGCGGCCGACGACCCAGCGAGTGGCGCCGGTCACCCCGCGGACCCCGCCGAGGTTGGCGACGTCCTGGCCGTGCGCCATCACGACCAGCGGCCGCCGGGCGGCGCGCGCGGCAAGCGCGCCCGAGGCGCCGGCGGGAAACAGCATGTGCGCGAAGACCACGTCGGGGCGCCGGGCCCGCGCCCGCGCCACCGCCTCGCGGGTCAGCCGCGCGTACTTGGCCCGCGAGCGCCGCCGGTGGTCGATCGCGACCACCTCCACCTCGTGGCCGAGCGCCTCGAGCTCACGAGCGACCGGGACCAGGAAGCTCCCGAGGTCGGGATCGTCCGGCCCGGGCCACATCTGGGTGCAGAGCAGGATCCGCATGGCGCGGCGGCTCACTCCGGGATCCGGCCCGGGAGGTACTCGTCGGTGAACATCTCGGTGGCGGTCGGGCGGGTCGAGATCAGGCCGCGGTCGGCGAAGAAGCCGGCGAAGCGCTCCCACTCGCGGGCGTCCATGTAGCCAAAGGGCTGCGACCCGCGTTCGGGGAGCAGCAGCGGCAGCGTGCGGTCGATCTCGGCGCGGGTGAGCTTGGGCTCGAGGCCGTCCCCGGCGGCCAGCACCGCCTCGGCGGCGCCCTCGGGGTCGCGGACGGCGGCCCCTGTGCCGCGCTCGAGCGCGGCGATGAACAGGCGGATCGCTTCCGGGTCGTCGGCGAGGCGCTCGGTGCTCGCGACCAGCACGAGCTCGTCGTAGGTCGGGATCCCGAGCCGATCGACCGGGACCACACGGGGGTCGAGGCCCCGCTCGGCGAGGTCGACGCCCTCGACGTTGAGAAAGCCGCCGAGCATTGCGTCGGCGCTGCCCGATAGCACGGCCGGGAGCAGGTTGAGCCCGACGTCCTGTTGCTCGACGTCGTCGATGTCGAGGCCATCGCGATCCAGGATCGCGTCGAGGTAGTCGGCCTGATACGGGATCCCCGCGGTCGCGATCGTCTTCCCCTCGAGGTCGCCGACGTCCTCGATGCGCGCCTCCGGCAGCGAGATCAGCGAGGTCAGCGGCCGCCCGACGAGCGCCGCGACCGCGATCACAGGCAGGTCCTGGTCCTGGGCCAGGAGCACCTCGGGCTCGTACGAGATCGCGAGGTCCGCTCGCCCGGCCGCCACCTGGCGGATCGGCGCGGAGGGATCGGACGGCACCTGGGGCTCGACCTCGAGCCCGGCCTCGTCGAAGTAGCCGCGCTCGAGCGCGGTGAAGATCCCCGCGTGGTCGGGGTTGACGTAGAAGTCCAGCGCCACCGAGAGCCGTTCGGAGTCGCCCTCGCGGCGCTCCTGCTTTTCCCCGCAACCGGCGGTGACCACGGCCGCGACGACCGCCAGGCCGGCGATCAGCCGGCTCATGCGGCGATCCCCGTCCATGCAGCGATTCCCGTCCTGCGTGGATCCCACCATGCCAGCCGCCGCTCGATCAGCGCCAGGGCGCCGAAGAGGATCAGGGCCAGCGCCGAGAGCACGACCACGGCCGCGAACACGCGCGCCGTCTGCAGCTGTCCCTGGGCGATCAGGATCAGGTGCCCGAGGCCCTCGTCGGCGCCCGACCACTCGCCGAACACCGCCCCGATCACCGAGATCACAGCGGCGATCTTGGCCCCGCTGAGCAGGAACGGCAGCGCCGAGGGGATCTCTACCCGGCGCAGGATCTGGGCCCGGCCGGCGTCGAGGGTGCGCATCATCTGTGGCAGGTCGGGGTCGACCGATCGCAGGCCGTCGAGGGTGTTGACGGTGATCGGGAAGAAGCAGACGAGGGCGATGATCGCCAGCTTCGGGCCGATCCCGAAGCCGAGCCAGACGACGAGGATCGGGGCGATCGCGATCACCGGCACCGTCTGCGAGGCGATCAGCAGCGGGTAGAACGCCCGGCGCAGGGTGTCCGAGAGGTGCAGCGCGATCGCCGCGCCGAAGCCGACCACGACGGCGATCGCGAACCCGAGCAGCACCTCCTGAGCGGTCACCCAGGCGTCCTCGGCGAGCAGCTCACGGTCGTCGACCAGCGACTCCGCGACGTCGCTCGGGGCGGGGATCAGGAACGGCTCGATCTCGAGCGCGTCGGCGATCCAGTCCCAGCGCGCGGCGAGCTCCCAGGCACCGAGCAGGAGGCAGACGACCCCGAGCGGCAACAGCCAGCGCTTCACTGCGCACCTTCCGCCAGGGCTTCGAGCGCGCGCTCGCGCGCGCTCGTGAACTCGGCCGAGGTCACCGCTTCGAGCCTCGGTGCGCTCCGCGGTGCCGGCGAGTCGAGCGCGGCCAGCGTCCGGCCCGGGCGGGCGGTCAGCACCGCGACCCGGTCGCAGAGGTAGAGGGCCTCCTCGACGTCGTGGGTGACGAGCACCACCGTGGCCGGCTGGGCGGCGAGGGCGGCGGCCAGCCACTCCTGCATCTCGCCGCGCGAGATCGCGTCCAGGGACGCGAACGGCTCGTCGAGCAGCAGCACCGGCTTGCGCGCCAGGAGCGTGCGCAGGAAGGCGACCCGCTGGCGCATGCCCCCGGAAAGCTCGGCGGGTCGCGCGCCGTCGAAGCCGGCAAGGCCGAACCGCTCGAACAGCGGCGCCGCCTCGGCTCGCGCTTCGGCCCGCGACGCGCCGCGGTTGCGGGGAGCGAGCGCGGCGTTGTCGAGCGCCGAGAGCCACGGCAGCAGCAGGTCGCGTTGGGGCATGTAGACGCATCGCGCGAGCCGCCCGGCGGGGCTCGCCAGCCCGCCGACCTCGATCGTTCCCGCGCTCGGCTCGAGCAGGCCGGCGATCAGCTCGAGCAGCGTCGACTTGCCGCACCCGGAGGGCCCGACGACCCCGAGCACCTCGCCCGACCCGACGGTGAGCTCGACGCCGTCGAGCACCTCGAGCCCGCCGAAGCGGTGGCTAAGGCCGGCGACCTCAACCGCCGCGCCCGCCGCTGAAACTGTTCGAGGCCCCGCTACGGGAGCCTCGGTTGCCGTTGCCATGCTCCCTCCGCGCGCATTACCGCACAGGTTCTAAGGGTCGGCGCCGGGGGATCGTCTTCGAGGCGCTATCTCAGCCCGCTTGCCCGCGAGCACCCCTGGGTTGCGCGTCCACTGTAGCGCGGCGGGCAACCGCCGCTACTCGACCGCGGGCGCTCCGCCGGCGACGACGTTGACGAAGTTCTCCAGGTGCTTGGTCGTCCAGCACTCGAAGGCCGCGTCGCAGTGGCGCTCGTAGGCCGACATCACCGAGTCGCCGTAGTTCCAATACAGGCGCGGCTCCGGGTTGAGCCAGAAGGTGCGCCCGGAGCGCTCGGAGATCCGGGCGAAGACCTCGGCGTGCGGCTCGCGGCCGTTGGTGCGCGCGTCGCCGAGCACGATCACCGTGGAGCGCGGGTCGAGGTCCTCGGAGATCTCTTCGAAGAACTCGAGCCAGACGCGGCCGTAGTCGGTGTAGCCGGAGACGTCGGCGACCCCGCCCTCCTGGCTGATCTTCTGCGAGATCGCGCGGAAGTCGCGCTCCCGCTCGAATACCTCCGTGACCTCCGAGATCCGCTCGATGAAGACGAAGCTGCGCAGCTTGCGAAACGAGTCGTGGAGAGCGTGGAGCACCGACAGGAAGAAGACGCTCGCGGAGGTGACCGAGGTCGAGACGTCGCAGAGCACGTAGATCTCCGGCCGGCGCGGGCGCTTCGGACGGTATTTGAGCCGCAGCGGCACGCCGCCGGTCTCCAGCGAGGCGCGCATCGTGCGCCGCATGTCGACCGTCGCGGCGCGCTTGCGCCCGCGCTGCTCGTGGCCGAGGGTCGCGAGCCGCCGCTTGAGCTGGGCGACCGCGCGGTGGACCGCGGCGAGGTCCTGGGTGGGGCTCGTCGGCAGCGCCCGGTCGAGCTCGGCGAGCGGGCGCGACGGCGGCAGCTTCTCGGTGCGCTCGATCAGCGCGCGCTCGAGCTCGCGGCGCAGGTGGCGCTCGAACCCCTGGATCTGCTCGCGATCGAGGGTGACGCCGTCGGGATCGCCTTCGGCGATGCCGGGCTGGAGCCCGAGCGTGCGCCGGATCCGCTGCACGTCGACCCCGACCACCCCCGAGCCCTCCCCCTGGCGCCCGAACGCGGCGATCGCCAGGCGGGCGGCGTCGCGCATCTCGCCGTCGGAGCCCTCGGCGATCGCCTGGCGGATCGCCTCCCGCAGCTGCTCGAGGTCCAGCCGCTCGGCGCCGTCGTAGCGGCGGTCCTCCCGGACCTCGCGCTCGAGCGCCTCAGCCTCCGCCGCGCGGAAGAAGAAGCGCTCGAACAGCAGCTCGAACACCCGGCGATCCTCCTGCGACTTGGCGATCGTCGCCGCCAGCGCCTCGCGGAAGTCGGCGGGCTCGGTCCAGGGCACGGCGTCCAGGGCCTCGAACGCGTCGAGGATCTCGGCGGTGCCGACGGCGACGCCCTCCGAGCGGAGCTCCTCGCAGAACGCGGCGATCTGCGGGGCGAGTCCGGGGGGCAATGTCACTCGGCCTGCGAGCGTACCGAGACCTCGAACGCGCGATTGTCGCGCGCCCGCGCGTCGGCGTTGACGATCACCGCAGTGATGCGGTCGAATCCCCGCCGCGGAGACGGGAGCGTCACCGAGAGCTTGCCTCCGGCTCTCGCCCGGGCGATTGCCTCGGTCACCGCGGCGCCGCGGCGCCGCCCGACCAGGGCGAGCGCTGAGCGCGTGCCGCCCTCGATCTCTGCGGTCAGCGTGTAGGAGGCCGCCCTGCCCTCGCGCTTCACGTCGTACATCGCCCAGCTCGCGTGGTCGAGCTGCTTCAGGTCGCGCTCGCCGTCCGCCCTCAGGCGCTGCTCACGCGCGAGGTCGTCGTACAGGCTGGAGTACGGGAAACGGTCCCATTCGGCGGTCGCGACCGCGAAACGGGCGAACTCGCGGGTAAATGACGAACCGCCCCCCGAGGCCGTGCGGATCCCCTCCGAGAAGGCAGCGAGCGAGTACCGGCCTTCCTTCGGGAAGCTGTCCGAGACCTTCCAGGCGCGGCGGATCACGGCGGGGCCGATGCGCAGCGCGAGCCACTGGTCCCAGATCGAGAGCGCATAGGAGCGAGAGCCGAACCTGTCGAGCGGCTGGTCGGTGGTCTCGATCAGCGGGTCGACGAACGCGTAGTACCTCGGATCCGGGAAGACCTGGCTCGCGGCCCAGTCGGCGGTGGACTCGTACATCCAGTCGTCCTGGAACGCGTCGTAGCGGAACTGCAGGACGTGGGCGAACTCGTGGGGCACGAGCGTTTCGAGCACGTCGCGCGGGGTGGTGTTTCGCTCGACGTAGAACGGGTCGTCGTAATCGTCGTCGATGATGAAGAACGCGGAGCGGTGGCGGGCCCCCGTTCCTGGCGCGTTATCGGTGATCGCAACGCCGTTGGAGCTGCGGATCCGATCCAGGTTGAACAGGTAGAAGTCGGTGCGGTCGTCGCCGCCCTTGCCGCGGTCAGGAAGCGGCGGGTTCCACCCGAGCCGGCCGACCTCGATCTCGTAGCTGCGCTCCGCAATCGCGAGCGTCAGCTCGACGAAGTCCGGCGCCCCGTCGCCGTCGCGGTCGTCGGGGTTCGGGGCGTTCTTGCCTCGCGGCAGCCAGTGGACGCAGAAGTGCTTCGAACAGGTTGGGGGCGCTTCGTCGATCGACCAGCCCTCGAGCCGCAGGCCCTTCGGACACGGCCGGTCCCCGCCGATGAAGCACACATCCTCGCCGTTGGTGGGGCGTTCCCCGACGGGTTTCGCGCCCGGAGACGGCGTGACACTGCGCCGCAGGTCGGGCGCCGCCGAAGCGCTCGCCGGCAGCGCCAGGGTGATCGCGACCAACGCGGGAGTCCATCTCCGCCTCGCCACGTGCCAATCATCCCCGATCGCTGCGCGGGAAGCTTCTAGCCGGCTGCCTCCGCGCCGAGCTGTGCGCCGCCCAGCTGGGCGCCGACGCGCTCTGCCACCAGATCGATATCGGTCCGGTGTTTGACGATGATGCTCATCGTGCGCTCGAACAGCGCCCGGTCGATGTCGTCGGCGCCGAGCAGGAGCAGGGCGCGGGCCCAGTCGATCGACTCGGCGATCGAGGGCGGCTTCTTCAGGTCGAGCGCGCGGACCATGTGGATCACCTCGACCAGCCGACGGGCGAGCCGCTCGTCGAGCTCGGGCGCGTGCAGGTGGACGATCTCCATCTCTCGCCCGATCTCGGGGTAGTCGAGCCAGAGGTAGAGGCAGCGACGCTTGAGCGCCTCGGTCAGCTCGCGCGAGTTGTTCGAGGTGAGGACGACGATCGGGTGCGTGCGGGCCTCGATCACGCCGAGCTCGGGGATCGAGATCTGGAAGTCCGAGAGCACCTCGAGCAGCATCGCCTCGAACTCCTGGTCGGTCTTGTCGATCTCGTCGATCAACAGCACCACCGGCTCGGTCGAGGCGATCGCCTCGAGCAGCGGTCGCGTGAGCAGGAAGTCCTCGCCGAAGATGTCCGACCACTGATCCTCGCGGTCGTCGCCCTCGGATGCCTGGATGCGCAGCAGCTGCTTGCGGTAGTTCCACTCGTAGAGCGCCTTGGCCTCGTCGAGGCCCTCGTAGCACTGCAGGCGGATCAGCTTGCGATCGCTCGCCCGCGAGATCGCCTTCGCGAGCTCGGTCTTGCCGACCCCGGCCGGGCCCTCGACCAGCACCGGCTTGCCGAGGCGCTGGGCGAGGTAGGCGACCAGCGCCGCCGGCTCGTCGGCCAGGTAGCCCACTCGCTCGAGCGCCTGCTTGACCTCGTTGACGTTCGCTGGATCGTCGGCCATGTCGGCCCTGAATAATGACGCGGATGTGGTTGCTCAGCGCGGGCGCGCTGCTGCCGGAGTCGATCGGTCCCTACGTCGGGCTGATGCTCGCCGGCTTCGCGGTCGCGATCCTCGGCCACCTGGCGCGGTCGCGCTGGGTGGTCGCGGTGGGCCTGATCATGATCCTGCTCGCGACCCTGCTGTTCCCGCTCGCGCTGCAGTTCTTCGCCGACGAGCCGCCGCCGCCCGGGCCCAAGGTGCCGCTCGCCTCCCTGATTGGGTGAAAGGATGAGCGCCGTGGGACGCCTCGACGAGCTGGATCTGTCCAAGTCGCTGTCGCGAAAGGAGGAGGCGAACGCCCTCGACCGCGCCCAGCGGCGCCTCTCGCATCTTCGGTTGACGCTCGGCGGCCAGCTGGCCAGCGGCGGGCAGCAGCGGATCGGCCCGGCGGTGCTGGTCCTGTTCGAGGGCTGGGATGCGTCCGGCAAGGGTGGAGCGATCAAGCGGCTGGTCGCGCCCCTCGACCCCCGCCACGTGCGCGTCTGCTCGTTCGCCGCCCCGACGCCGGACGAGAAGCGACATCACTTCCTCTGGCGCTTCTGGAGCAAACTCCCGGGCTGGGGCGGGATGGCCGTCTTCGACCGCTCCTGGTACGGGCGAGTGCTGGTCGAGCGGGTGGAGGGCTTCGCCACCCGCGAGCAATGGCTGCGCGCCTACGACGAGATCAACAACTACGAGCGCTCGCTCACCGACGAGGGCATGGTCGTGGTCAAGATCTGGATCCACCTCTCTCCCGAGGAACAGCTGAAGCGCTTCGAGCGCCGCGAGCAGGACCCGCTGAAGAGCTGGAAGCTCACCGACGATGACTGGCGCAACCGCGACAAGCGCGACGCCTACGTGGAGGCGGTGGAGGACATGCTCGCGCGCACCGACCAGCCGAACGCGCCGTGGAGCCTGATCGAGGGCGACTCGAAGCGCTGGGCGCGGGTCGCCGTGATCGACACGGTGATCGCGCGGATGGAGGACGGCATGCGCGAGTGGGGGATGGAGCCCCCGCCACCGCTTGCTGCCGATCCCGACGACTGACCGGGCGCGCTTCGCCAGCCGACTGACGCGCTGAGCACCTCGGAGGTGCTCCCTCCGTCATTCGGCGGAAAGAGCCGGAAAGAGCGGCGATTGCGCGTCCGCCGGTCGCCGGTCGCCGATACCCTCGGCCGGTGGCACATGAGCCCGGTTCCCTGGCCACCGAGGTGCGCCGACTGCTCGACGAGCAGCACCGGCTGTCCGAGCTGCGCGTCGCCGAGTCGCGGGCGGCGGTGCGAGCGGCGATCGAGGCGGCGGCGGCGCAGGCCGAGCGCGACGTCGAGGCTCGCGTGAGCGCCGCCCGCGACCAGCTCCGGCTGCGGGCACAGGAGAAGCTCCGGGAGGCGGTGGCCCGCATCCAGGAGCAGGCGGTCGCGCGCACCAACCAGCGGATCGCCGAGGCCAAGCGCCAGGCGCTGGCCGAGGCACGGGAGCAGGTCCGCGCCGAGCTCGGTCGCGCCGCCTGACCCGGCCGACCCGGGCGCCGATGCGTGGGCATGCGAACGCCCCCCGGGCCAGGACCGGGGGGCGTCATCTCTCTCTAGGGAGAGCTTTAGCCCGGCCTACGCCGGGATCTCCGCGTCCGTGTGCGCCTGGAGAACTTCCTCGCCGTCCTCGCCGGTGCGGATCCTGATCGCCTCCTCGACGGGAAGCACGAAGATCTTCCCGTCGCCGACGTCGCCGGTACGCGCGTGCTTGAGGATCGTCTCGACGACCAGGGACTTGTCCTTGTCCTCGACCACGACCTCGATCTTGAGCTTGGGCCGCACGTTGACGGTCAGGCTCGAGCCGCGGTAGGTCTCGACGATCCCCTTCTGGCGTCCGGACCCCTTCACCTCGCTGATCGACAGGGAGGGAAACCCCTTGTCGAGCAGCTCCGATCGGATCGGCTCGAACGCCTCGTGACGAATGAACGCCTCGACTTTCTTCATTTGGCTTACCTCTCCTCAGGCCTCGGAAGGCCGGTCGGCGGTCATCGCGGTCACCGGCTCCGGGGTCGGAGCCGGGCCACCCCTGGTCGCTCCGGCCGGGTACTCCTCCGGCGGGATGAACTGCTCCGGGTATCCGTACATCCCGTGCTCGGAGATGTCCAGCCCGGCGTCCTCCTCCGCTTCCGAGACCCGCAGCCCGATCGTCCGCTTGATCAGGAAGAAGGTCGCGTAGCTGATCACGAACACCATCGTGAACGCGACCAGGAAGCCGACCGTCTGCACGAGCAGCTGCTGGAAGCTGCCCGAGTACCAAAGCCCGCCCTCGGGATCGCCGAAGGCGTTGTACTGGGCGAGGCGCGGGGCGGTGAACAGGCCGCATGCCAGGGTCCCCCAGATCCCGGCCACGCCGTGGGCCGAGAGGGCGCCGACGGGGTCGTCGATGTACTTGTCGATCGCGTACACGCACAGAACGACGAGGATCCCGGCGACCGCGCCGATGATCGGCGCCGCCCAGAGCTCGACGTACCCGGACGGCGCGGTGATCGCGACCAGGCCCGCGATCGCCCCGTTGCCCGCCATGCCGATGTCGATCGCGCCGGTCTTGAGCTTCGCGGTCATCACCGCGAACAGGACGCCGGCCGCGGCCGCGATGTTGGTGATCACGAGGATCTCCGGGAAGCGGCCGTCGAGCGCCCCCAGCGTCGAGCCGGGGTTGAACCCGAACCAGCCGAGCCAGAGGATCAGCACCCCGAGCCCGAACAGCGGCATGTTGTGCCCCGGAATCGCGCGCGGCCTCCCGTCGGCCCCGTACTTGCCCTTGCGGGCGCCGAGCAGGAGCAGGGCCGCGAGGGCCCCGGTCGCTCCGATCAGGTGGACCGCGGTCGAGCCGGCAAAGTCCTGCATCCCCCAGGTCTGCCAGTCGTCGACGCCGAGGATCCGCCACAGGTCACCGGTCTGGAGGAAGCCGCCGCCGAACACCCAGTGCGCGCCGAGCGGATAGATGATGCTCGCGAACACGATCGAGTAGATGATGTAGGCGCCGAACTTGATCCGCTCCAGGGTCGTCCCCCAGACGATCGCCAGGGAGACGGCGCAGAAGGCGAACTGGAAGAAGAACTTCGCGTCGATCGTCGCATCGGAGAGCGACATCACCGGGAAGTCGGGACGGAAGCCGGCATCGTTTGCCAGCGGCCCCAGGTCGGTCAGGAAGAACCCGCCCTCATGGCCGATGAAGCTGCCGAGCGGCCCGCTGAACGCGAACGCGAAGCCCACGGCCCACCAGCACAGGGCCGCGATCGAGAAGTTCGTGAGGATCTTCGCGATCACGGTTCCCGCGTTCTTCGCCCTCGAGAACCCGATCTCGAGGAACGCGAACCCGGCCTGCATGAAGAAGACGAAGCACGCCGCCACGATCACCCACAGGGAGTTGATCCCCACCGAGTTGACGAGGTTGCCGTCGACTGCCGACTGCAGGTCCTGCGTGGCGCCGAACGCGGCTCCCGGCAAGACCAGCGACGCCGCCAGGGCGGCGAGCGGGACGAGGTACCTTGGTTTCATCTGTCGCTACCTCCGCTCCCCGCTCCGGTGTCGCCGAACGCGGGAAGACGCCGAGCTTGCGCCCGACGGTCGCGGTTTCCACCGATCGCGACCCAAGCTAGGAGCCGAGGCGCGGGAGTTGCTTATCCCCCTGTCGAAAGATTCGACCCGCCCGCTTGTACTCGCGGTCGAGCCAGGCGTGCGTCAGGCGTGGACGGGCGGGGCCGAGGCGGCGGGGCCGAGCTCCAGCTCGGAGCCCTCGGCGCCGAGCTCGAGTTTGGTCGCGTCACCGCCGAGCTCGCTCCAAGCGGAGCGCGCGGACGCTGAGAAGTCGTCCAGGAACTCGTCCGAGTGCAGCGGGTCGTGGTGGAACATCATCAACCGGCGGGCACGCACCCGGTGGGCGAAGGTGAGCGTGTCGGAGAGCGCGGAATGGCCCCAGCCGACGTGCTCGGGGTACTCCTGGTCGGAGTACTGGCAGTCGTGGATCAGCAGGTCGGTGTCGCTGGCGAGGTCGAAGCCCGAGATCCACTCCGGCTCCAGGCCCTCGAGCGAGGCGCCGAGCGCCGGCTCGTGATCGGGGATGTAGGCGACGGTCGTCTCGCCGTCGGAGATCCGGTAGCCGAGGGTCGGGCCGCGGTGGGTGACCGCCTCGGCGCGGATCGTCGCCCCGCCCAGCTCCCATTCGCTCACGGGCGTGTCGCGGAACGACACCTCGCATGGCAGCTCGCGGACCTCGACCGGCGACAGCGGGGCCGAGATGTAGCGGGCGATGCGGTCCTCCAGCGAGGCCTCCGGAGACGAGGGGCCCCAGATCGTGATCTCCGACTCCGCCCTGAAGCAGGGCGGGAAGAACATCAGCCCCTGGATGTGGTCGAGGTGCAGATGGGTGAGCAGGATGTGGATCCGCCGCCCCGGGCTCAGGTCGAGGCCGAGGGTGCGGATCCCGGTGCCGGCGTCGAGGATCAGCTCCTCGCCGCTCGCCAGCGTCAGCTGTACGCAGGAGGTGTTGCCCCCATAGCGGTTCATGTGCGGCCCCGGCGAGGGGACCGACCCGCGCGCACCCCAAACCTTGAGCTTCAGCGTCCGCCTCCGTTCTCGCCCAGCGGCCAGAACAGGACCATCGCTCCGGAGGAGCCCTGCTCGGAGGCGACGATCGGGAAAGCGCTCGCCTCGATCGATCGCCGGCTGCCGTCGCCGATCCTGACCGTGAACGTGGCGTGGGCGGGGCGTCCCGCGCGGATCGCCTCGGTCGTCGCCAAGGCGTCGACCTTGAGCGGCGCGCCGCTCACGTCGATCGGCCCGAAGGCCTGCGTCCACTGCTCGGCCTCCATCCGCCCGGCCTCCTCGAACGAGCGTCCGAGCAGCGCCGCCGCCGCCTCGTTGTAGAAGACGAGTGCGGCCTCGTCGTCGAGCAGAAACGCCGGCGTCGAGATGCTGGTCAGCAGGTTTCGAGCCAGGATCAGCTCGAGCGGCTTCTGCGGTCTGGGGCTCTCCATGCGGCTTCAGCGCATTCTTCCACCGATCGCGCCGATTGACACACATACGCGCGCCGATTGACACAAACCGGGCGCCGGCTGCAAGCCGCCACGGCTCAAGCCGCGGCCACGCCCGACCGATAGGCCGAGGACAGTGTTCGCTCGCGACAACTCCAGGCAGGCAGCGGAGCTCGCCGCCGGGCGGGCGCGAATCTCCGAGCTCGAGGCCGAGCTCGTCCGCGCCTCCTCACGGGACCCGATCTCGAGCGACCTGCTCAACCTGCGCAGCTTTCGCGCTCAGCTCGAGCTCGACGTGCAGCGGGCGGAGCGCTACGGCCGCCCGCTCGCGGTGGCGCTGATCGACGTCGACCGCTTTCGCCAGTTCAACCTCAAGCACGGCTACGCGGCCGGCGATCAGGTGCTGGCGGGCGTCGGCGCCGTGATCGCTGACCGCAGCCGCACGAACGACCTCGCCTGCCGGATGGGCGGCGACGAGTTCGCGATCCTGTTCCCGGAGACCGACCACAGCGGCGCCTTCGACGCCGTCGCCCGGATCCTGGTCTCGCTCGAGGGCATCGACGGCGGGCGGGGTGCGCGGCCATTCGGCCTCGGCCGGGATCGCGATGCTCGAGCCGGGCCAGAGCCCGGAGGCGCTCCTGGCCGCGGCGAGCTCTGCGCTCGAGACCGCGCGGGCCGGCGGCGGCGGGCAGGCGGCGGTGTACTCGACCGCGGCCGAGGGGGCGATCGGTGTCGACGCGCTGGCCGGCGCGCACGGCGATGTGATCGCCGCCCTGGCCTCGACGCTCGGCGAGCGTGACCGCTACACCGGCGATCACTCGGAGTCGGTCGTCGACCTCGCCGCGAGGGTGGGCGAATCGCTCGCTCTCGACGCCGAGCAGGTCGCCCGGCTGCGGACGGCCGCGCTGCTTCACGACATCGGCAAGGTCGGGGTACCCGACGAGATCCTGCACAAGCCCGGCCCGCTCGACGAGCGCGAGTGGGAGATCATGCGCCAGCACCCGGTGATCGGCGAGCGGATCATCCGCGCGATCCCCGGCATGGGCGCGATCGCCCGCGCCGTCCGCCACGAGCATGAGCGCTGGGACGGCGGCGGCTACCCCGACGGGCTCTCCGGAGAGCAGGTCCCGATCGAGGCGCGGATCATCCTCGCCTGCGACGCCTACCACGCGATGATCTCGAATCGCCCCTACCGGGAGGCGATGTCACACCGCGAGGCGATGGCCGAGCTGACGCACGAACGCCGGCACCCAGTTCGATCCGCAGGTGGTCGAGGCGCTTGTCGGCTACCTCTTCGGCCGCCGTCAGTCCGGGTTGGCGGTGGTCTAGCGAGGCCGCCTCCGCGGCCTTAGCCAGAGTCGTAACGGGCCGGGTCAGCCCTCCAGCTTGCCGATCTTGAAGATCTTCGTGCCGCAGTCCGGGCACGTGCCCTGGATCGCCGGACGACCGTTCTTCATCGTCACCTGCTGGGGATCCTGGATCTCGACCTTCTTCCGTTCCTTCACGCAGTAACCCTCAGGCATCGAGCCTCTCCTTTCAGGGCGGTTGGCGCGACCGTAGAGCAGTCGTCGGACGCACGCCGCTCGCATTATAGTGCGGTTTCGCTACAAGCGTGCGCGCCCAGGCGCCGACGGCGGTCAGGGGCTGCTCGGCGTTGCCGAGATCGGCGGCGCGGCCGGAGTCGGCGGCGCTGGCGGCGGCCTCGAGGTCGGTGATCTGGCCGCGGAGCTCGTCGATGTCGTCCTGGACCACCTCGAGCTCGGCGTCTCGAGTCGTCCGCTGGCTCGAGGCGATCGTGCTCACACGGCCTCGAGCGCGTCGATCCGGTCGTTGATCGCGGCGACGTCGTCCTCGGCGGCCTGCGAGACCTCCCGGTGCTGGCCGAGACCTGGTCGCGCAGCGACCTGACCTCGGCCTTGGTCGCGCTCTCGTCCTTGGCGCTGATCGCGAGCACGACGCCGACGATGCCGGCGGCGAGCGCGAGCACGAGCGCGGCGCCCCCGGCGAAGCTGCGCACGCCGAGCTTGCGGTCGATCTGCGCGATCCAGGCGCGCAGGCCCTCGATCTGCTCCTCGGTGGACTGCGCTGGGCGACCGCCTGCCGGACCCGGTCGTCGCGGGCGCTCGGCTCCGAGCCGGGGGACTGGCCGGGCTCGCGGTTTCCGGCCTGGAAGCCCCGATCACGAGATCGAGCCGTGGCGGCTCAGGACGCCGGCAGGGGCGGGCGCGACCTCGCCGCCCTCGGGTTCGAGCGGCCGGCTGTCGGCGACCCAGGCCTCGATCCCGCCGGCGAGGTTGTGGGCCTCGTATCCCGCCTGGCGAAAGGCGTCCGCCGCCATCGCCGAGCGGTTGCCGCTGCGGCAGTAGAAGAGCACCGGCGGTCGCGCGGGATCTCGCCGGCGTGCGCGCTGAGCTCGTTCATCTCGATGTTTCGCGCCGCGCAGGTCGCCCGCCCTCGAATCGTACGGGCGGCGGACGTCGATCAGCTCCGCGCCCGCCTCGATCAGCTCGGCGGCCCGATCCGGCGTACCGCGTGTCCGTCTCGCGCCTCGGCTCCTCGCTCGCTCACGCCGGACATCATTACCACTGCGCGCGACCGCCCTCCCGGCGCGTTCGCGGAGCGTTACCATCGCGCCCGCGCCAACCGACCAAGGAGCTCGACCGAACAGATGCCCGAAGCCGTGATCGTCGACGCCGCCCGCAGCCCGATCGGGCGCGCCTTCAAGGGCTCGCTGGCCCAGCTGCGGCCCGACGAGACCGCCGCCTACGTCGTCGACCAGCTGCTGGAGCGCAACCCGGACGTCGCGCCGGAGGCGATCGAGGACGTCTTCTGCGGCTGCGGCATGCCCCAGGGGCTGCAGGCCTTCAACATCGCCCGGATCATCGCGCTGCTCTCCGAGCGGCTGCCCGCAGGAGGTCACGGGGACGACGATCTCGCGCTACTGCGCCTCCTCGCTCGACGCGATCCGCCACGCCGCGAACGCGGTCAAGGCCGGCGAGGGCGACGCCTACGTCGCCGCCGGGGTCGAGTGGGTGAGCCGCTACAACGAGCGCACCGAGCCCGCCGGCGCCGCCGACCAGAACGAGAAGCTGCAGGGCAAGGACGGCACCCCGAACGCCTACATCGACATGGGCCTGACCGCGGTCAACGTCGCCAAGCAGTACGAGGTCAGCCGCGCCGACATGGACAAGTACGCCCAGCGCTCGCAGGAGCTCGCGGTCGCCTCGCAGGAGGACGGCTTCTTCGACCGCGAGATCGTCCCGGTCGCCGACCACGACGGCAACGAGGTCGCCAAGGACGACGGCCCGCGGCCCTCCTCGACGCTGGAGAAGCTCGCCGAGCTGCCCGAGGCGTTCGGCGACGGCGGCGTCACCGCCGGCAACTCGTGCCCGCTCAACGACGGCGCCGCGGCGGTCCTGGTGATGTCGGACACGAAGGCGAAGGAGCTCGGCCTGCAGCCGAAGGCGCGGCTGGTCAGCGCCGCCACCTGGGGCAACGAGCCCGAGTACATGGGCGTGGCCCCGATCGGCGCGATCAAGAAGGTGCTCGAGCGCACCGGGATGACGATCTCGGACGTCGGCGTGGTCGAGCTCAACGAGGCCTTCGCCGCCCAGGTGATCCCGATCATGGACGAGTGTCGAGATCCCGCTCGAGAAGCTCAACACGCACGGCGGCGCGATCGCCCTCGGCCACCCGTTCGGGATGACCGGCGCGCGGATCATGACCACGCTGCTCAACGTGATGGAGACCGACGATCACGCGGTCGGCCTGGAGACGATGTGCGTCGCCGGCGGTCAGGGCGAGGCGATGATCGTCGAAAGACTGAACTAACCCGCCACGTCCTCGGCTCGCCTGCGGGCTGCGGAGCCGGAGCTGAGGCGCGGCCTTGGATCTTGTTCCGACGCTGATCTCGAGCGGCTGGGCCTCGGGGGTCAACGCCTGGGCGACGGTGCTGGTGCTCGGGTTGCTGGGTCGGGCCGGGATCGGCACCGAGGCCGTCCCGGAGCAGCTCACCGAGACCCCGGTCCTGGCCGGGGCGGCGGTCATGTACGCGATCGAGTTCGTCGCCGACAAGGTGCCGCTGTTCGACAGCGTCTGGGACCTCGGCCAGACCGTCTTTCGCCCGTTCGATCGGTGGCCTGATCGGCGTCGAGTTCGCCGCCGCCGACGGGTTCGCGGGCCACGATCAGGCGCTCGCCGGAGGCGCGACCGGGACCCTGGCGCTCGCCAGCCACGCGGTCAAGGCGAGCCTGCGCCTGGGGATCAACGCGTCGCCGGAGCCGTTCACCAACATCGTCGCGAGCGTCGGCGAGGACCTCGCCGTGGGCGCGGTCACGGCGCTCGCGCTGCAACAGCCCGAGCTGGCGGCGGCGATCGCGCTCATCCTGCTCGTCACCGGTGCGACCCTGGTGATCTACCTGTGGCGGCGAATCCGTCGCGCCTGGGCGACGGTGCGCGAACGCTACGGGCGCCCGGCGCCGCCCTGAACGGCGGCGCGCCGAGGCCGGCCGGGCGCTCGCTCCGGGCACCGGCCGGACTGACGGTCTAGCCGACCCCCTCCAGGACCGCGGTCGCCTGGTCGGCGGCGTCCTGGCAGATCTGGATCGCGATCGGCGAGCCTGGTCGTCGGACTCGGCCTCGGCCTGCTGACTGCACTGCTCGAACGCGTCGCGCACCTGCTCGCAGGCCGTCTGGCCGGCGGACTCGGCGGGCGTGCCCTCGATCACGTCCAGGCAGGCGTCGTAGACGTCGTCGGCGCTTGCCGCGTCGTCGCCCGAGTCCTCGGCGGTCGTGTCCTCCGTGGTCGTCTCGTCCGTGGCCGTGTCCTCGGACGTCGTGGCCTCGCTGGCCGTCGCCTCGGTCGTAGTCGTCGTCACGACGGCCGTCGTCGTGGTGGCGGCGTCGTCATCGTCGCCGCAGCCGGCCGCGATCAGGCCGCAGGCAAGCAGCGCGGACAGCGCGACGAGCCACTTACCACTTCTCATCTCGAGCTCCTTGGATGGATGTCCCCCCGCGGCGAGTCGCCGCAAGTCGGCGGATCCTAGCCCAGCGCCGCAGCGGTGATGCCCGCTGTGGACGTTTTGCCCGCGGCTCAGTCCTCGAACAGCGCGTAGCCGTACTCGCCGCGCTTGAAGGCGAGCTTGGCGATCGCGCCGACCCGGTCGTCGTCGTTTCGCTCGAGCTGGCGAAACGACGCCGCGCACCCGGCCCGCCGCGCGGGCGCAGAAGGTGTCGGCGATGTAGCGCTCCTGGCCCGAGGGCTCGACGCCCTGGTCCTCGAAGATCGAGCTCACCCGCGAGAGCACCGCCACCTGGGCGTAGATGTCGGCGATCGCGGCGGCGATCCGCTTCTGCTGGAACTGGGCCTCGACGACCCCCTGCTTGCGCTCGCGCAACAACGTCTCGGTGACCCCGCGCAGCTCCTTGACCTGCTCGGACACCGCCTCGGCGTGGTCCTTGAGCTCCGGGTGGGCACGGGTGATGCGGTCCGGGCGCACCTGGCTGCGGATCCGGCCGCCGACGTAGTCGGCGAGCACGCCGATCGAGCGGATCGGGTCGTTGAGGCCGATCTCGCCGATCCCGGCGAGCTTCTCGCCCACCGGCTTGATCCCCGAGAGCGCGATGAACGCTCGCATGACGTCGTTGGCGCCCTCGAAGATCGGGAAGATGCGGATATCGCGGAGGATCTTCTCGTAGGGCTCGTCTCGCATGTAGCCGGCGCCCCCCTTGAGCTGCATCGCCCGGTTGGCCGCGTACCAGAGGAACTCGGTCCCCGAGACCTTGCAGATCGCCGACTCGAGCGAGTAGTCCTCCACCTCGCGGTCGACGAGGCCGCAGGTCAGGTAGCACATGGACTCGAGCCCGAACAGGTAGGTGACCATCCAGGCGATCTTGTCCTGGACGAGCTCGAACTCGGCCAGCGGGCGGCCGAACTGGCGCCGCTCCTTGACGTGGCCGATCGCCAGGTCGAGCAGGCGCTTGGTCGCGCCGACCGAGCCGGTGCCGAGCCCGATCCGTCCGTTGTTGAGCACCTGCATCGCGATCTTGAAGCCCTCGCCGGCCTCGCCGAGCACGTTCTCGGCCGGCACCTTGACGTCGTTGAAGTGCAGTCGGCGCAGGTCGTTGCCGCGCAGGCCCATCGTGTCGAAGCGTTCGCCGACCTCGAACCCCTTCATCCCCCGCTCCAGGATCAGGGCGATGTGGCGGTCCTTGCCGTCGATCTCGCAGCGGGCGAAGGCGGTGAACACGTCGCCCTTCGAGCCGTTGCCGATGTAGCGCTTCTCGCCGTTGAGGACCCAGGACCCGTCCGGCTGGGCGACCGCTCGCGACTTGAGCTCATAGGCGTCGGAGCCGGCGTCGGGCTCGGTGAGCGCGAACCCGGCGAGCTTGCGCCCGCTCGCCAGGTCGGGCAGGTAGCGCTCCTTCTGCTCGTCGGTGCCGAACATGTGGATGCCCTTGAAGCCGATCGACTGGTGCACGCCGAGCACGATCGAGAGCGTCGCGTCGATCTGGGCGAAGGTTTCGAACACCCGCGCGTACCCGGTCTGCGACAGCCCCTGGCCGCCGTACTTCTCGTCGACGTAGAGGCCGCAGAGGCCCGCCTCGCCGAGCTCGCGGATCGTCCCGTCGCCGATCCACCGCTTCTCCTCGATCTGGTGGTGGTCCATGCGGGCGCCGATGTCGCGCGCGGCGGCGTTGAGCGCCCGGATCCGTTCCTGCTCGCCGGGGTCGGGCGTCGGCCACGGGAACACCATCTCCTCGTGGATCTCGCCCATGAACAGCGACTTGGTGAACGAGGAGACCGCGCGCTCGGGCTTGTCCTCGATCTGCGCCTGGGTCGCCGCCTCCATCGGTCGCAGCCTACTCAGATGGGTGATCCCCACTCACCTCAGTGCAAGTGGGGGGATACTGGAGCTGATGTCGGAGCGCGAGATCGAGATCGTGCGGTCGGTGGTCGCGGCCTGGGACCGCGGCGACGTCGACGAGATGGAGCGCTCGGATCGCTGCGGACGCGGAGCTGCGACCGCTGCGCGCCCAGCTCGAGGGGACGGTCTACCGAGGCCCCGAGGGACTGCGCGAGCTCTGGGACGACCTCAACGCTGACTGGGAGGACCTGAAGCTGCCGGTCGACGAGATCCGCGAGGTCGGTGACAAGGTCCTCGCGCTCGGGCGGCTGGTCGCCCGGGGTCGCGCGAGCGGGATCGATCTCGAGGTGCCGATCGGCCAGCTCTGGGAGGTGCGCGACGGCCGCGTCGTCGGCATGGTCGCGTACTCGGATCCCGAGGACGCGGTCCGGGCAGCGAGCACCTAGATGGAATCACTCATCTAGTCCGCCCCCAGGACCCGCTCCAGCGCCTCGCGGTGATAGCGCCACGGCTCGCCGGAGCGCGCTCGCCCCGAGGGATCGAACTCGCGCACCAGGGCGAGGCCGGCGGCGGTGTTCATCGCCACCGCGAGCAGCCGGTCGAAGTCCGGCTTGGTGCCGAGCTCACCGGCGACCTCGGCGGTGAGCTTCGAGAGGTTCGCGTAGATCCGCTTCTCCACCGGGACGAGGCGCCCGCGCAGCTCCTCGTCCTCGGCGGCCGCCACCCAGAGCTTGACCGCGACCGTGAACACGGGGCTCGAGAAGTCCTCCCAGAGGAGGTCGAGCAGCGCCCGACGACGGGCGTCGAGATCGTCGGAGAGCTCGCGCGAGCGCTCGCGGTAGCTCTCGATTCGCTGCTCGGCGAGCCGCTCGAAAGCGGCGGCGACGAGATCCACCCGGCGGGGAAAATAGTGGCTCTGAGCGCCTTGGGAGACGCCGGCGAGCTCGGCCACGCGACGGATCGTCGTGCCCGCGTACCCGACCTCGATCAGGCTCTCCACGGCCGCGTCGAGGAGCCGGCCGCGGGTCTCGGCGCGGCGTTCGGACTGGCTGCGTCGCGCGCGTCGCGCGGCCCGCTCGTCGACGCTCAAGCTACCTCGGCGAGCCCGTCCTTGATCACCACCGCGCCGGCGTCGGAGCTCGTCTCGTATGCGTAGGTCGCGCGCCCGTCGGCCTCACCCGTGTCCCAGATCCGCGTCGCGATCGTCTGCTCGGGCAGTGCGATGCTGGCGAAGCGCACCGCGAGCCGCCGCAGCCGCGTCGGGTCGTCGGGGCAGGCGTGCTCGATCACCGCCCGCGACGTGAAGGCCATGGTGCAGAGGCCGTGGATGATGATCCCCGGGAGCCCCACCGACCTCGCGAACTCGTCGTCGAGGTGGATCTGCATCGGGTCGCCGGCCGCTTCGGCGTAGCGGTAGGTCTGATCCGAGTCGAACGTCTGCGCCACCTCGGCATCGGGCTCGCGCTCGCGAAGCGACTCGTCGAAGCCGTGCGCAGGTGCCTCGTCGCCGACCTCGTCCGCGCCCTGGGCGCCGCGGACGAAGGTGACCATGAACTGCTCGACGACCAGCTCGCCGCCGGCTTCGCGGGTCTCGGCGCGGGTGACCACCGTGACCCCCGAGGAGCGCTGGCGCATCCCGATCGGCGTCGCGCTCGTGCTCAGCTCCATTCCTGCCTCGATCGGGCGGTGGTAATGAAAGTCCTGCTCGCCGTGCAGGATCGCGCCGAGCAGCTCACCCGGGATCACCTGCATGCTCGCCATGCCGGCGGCCTGGAAGGCGGGCACGATCGCGAACACCGGCGGAGCGATCTCGCCCTCGGCGTGGGCCGGGATCGAGTCGTTGGTCGCGGCGCTGTAGGCGGCGATGCGCTCCCTGGTCACCTCGAAGGTGACGGGGTCGCCGGTGGTGCCGATCGCGTCGGCCTGAAACTGGGGGGCGGTCTCGGTAGTCATGGCCGAAACCTAACAAACCGGGCACCCGTTCTGTTACTTTGCGCTCCCATGCGCGACGGGTGGATTCCGTTGCGTAGTTCAACGTTTTCCGCCCGTCGCGGCGAGAAGGAGATCGAGTGAGCGACCGCACGTACGTGATCGGGGTCGGGATGACCAAGTTCGACAAGCCGGGGACGAAGGAGGGCGACTATCCCGACTGGGCGAAGGAGGCCGGGGAGAAGGCGCTCGCGGATGCCGGAATCCCTTACGAGGACGTCGAGCAGGCCTACGCCGGTTACTGCTACGGCGACTCAACCTACGGCCAGCGCGCCCTCTACCAGCTGGGCCTCACCGGGATCCCGGTCGTCAACGTCAACAACAACTGCTCGACCGGGTCCTCGGCGCTCTTCCTCGCCCGCCAGGCGGTCCGCGGGGGAAGCGTGGACTGCGCGCTCGCGCTCGGGTTCGAGAAGATGGAGAAGGGCTCGCTCGGGGTCAAGTACACCGACCGCACCAACGCCCTCGACAAGCACGCGATCGCGATGTTCGCGCTCCGCGAGCCGGAGGAGTCGCCGGCGGCGCCGCAGATGTTCGGCAACGCCGGGCGTGACCACATGGAGAAGTACGGCTCCGAGCCCGACCACTATGCGTGGATCGGGTGGAAGAACCACAAGCACTCGGTCAACAACCCCTACGCCCAGTTCCAGGACGACTACACGCTCGAGGAGATCAAGGACGCGCGGATGATCCACGAGCCGCTGACCAAGCTCCAGTGCTCGCCTACATCCGATGGATCCGCGTGCGCAATCGTTGCTTCGGAGCGCTACGTCGACGCGCACGACCTCTGGGATCGGGCAATCGAGATCGCCGGCCAGGCGATGGTCACCGACCTGTCCTCGACCTTCGCCGACGACACCGACTGCATCAGGATCGTCGGCTACGACATGTCCAAGCAGGCGGCGGCGCAGGCCTACGAGGAGGCGGGCGTGTCGGCCGGGGAGGTCGATGTCTGCGAGCTGCACGACTGCTTCTCGGCCAACGAGCTGATCACCTACGAGGCGCTCGGCTTCGCCCCCGAGGGCGAGGGCCACAAGCTGGTCGAGGCCGAGGCGACGACCTACGGCGGCGCCGGCCCGGTGGTCAACCCCTCCGGCGGACTGATCTCGAAGGGCCACCCGCTGGGGGCGACGGGCCTCGCCCAGTGCTCGGAGCTCACCTGGCAGCTGCGCGGCTCAGCCGACGCGCGCCAGGTCGACGGCGCCGAGCTGGCGCTGCAGCACAACATCGGCCTCGGCGGCGCCGCGGTGGTCACGATCTACCGGCCGGCGAGCAACGAGCGACGAGCGACGAACGACGAGCGCCCATGAGCGCCACCGCATCCCCCAGCTACGCCCCCTTCACCGACGAACAGCGCGACTTCCGCGCGGCGATCGCCGACTTCTGCGAGCGCGAGGTCGGGACCAAGGAGCAGCGCGAGCGGCTGACCGCCGGCTACACCGAGCTCCACAACCAGGAGATCTACGAGCAGCTCGCCGAGCTCGGCTGGCTCGGCGTCTCGATCGACGAGGAGTACGGCGGCTCGGGCGGCGGGCTCGTCGACGCGGCGATCTTCCTCGAGGAGACGATGCGCGGGCTCGTTCCGATCGCGGGCTACGGCGTGAGCCTGATCGTCGCCGGCGCCTACGAGCGCTTCGGCACGGCGGAACAGAAGCAGGAGATCCTCGGCGGGATCACCGCCGGCAGGGTGGAGGCGATCGCGATGTCGGAGCCCGAGGCGGGCTCGGACGTCGGCAACCTGTCGTGCCGCGCCGAGCGCCAGAACGGTGGCTTCGTGCTCAACGGCCAGAAGACCTGGATCTCGGCCGCCCACATTGCCGACCACATCCTCGTCATCGCCCGCTCCGACAGCTCGGGCTCCAAGCACGAGGGCCTGACGATGCTCTCGGTGCCCACCGACGCCGATGGGATCGAGATCCGCGGGATCGAGACCATGGGCGGCAGGGAGGTCAACGACGTCTTCCTCACCGACTGCCACGTGCCGGAGGAGCGGGTGCTGGGCCGGGTCGACGGCGCCTGGATGCAGCTCATGGCAGGGCTCAACGTCGAACGGCTGATCCTCGCCGCGAGCGCGCTCGGGATCGCCCAGCGGGCCTTCGACGACCTGCTCGCCTACGTCAAGGAGCGCAGGCAGTTCGGCCGGCCGATCGGCTCCTTTCAGGCGCTCAAGCACCGGATCGCCGACCTCGCCACCGAGATCGAGTGCACCCGGCTGCTGGTCTACGACGTCGCCCGCAAGGTCGACTCCGACCCCGACCAGCTGCTGCCGCGCGAGGCCTCGATGGCGAAGCTGAAGGCGACCGAGGTGGCGAAGAAAACGGCGCTGGAGGGGATGCAGATGATGGGCGGTTACGGCTACGCGACCGAGTACGACATGGAGCGCCACGTCCGCACGACGCTGGTGATGTCGATCTACGGCGGCACCAACGAGATCCAGCGCGAGATCGTCTCCAAGACCTACGGGCTCTGACGGGCTGACCGGCGGATCGGCGGACCGGCGCCGGCCGCCGGGCGGCTCCGTAGCCTGGGCCGATGCCGGCGATCCGCCTCGGAGGCGAGGCGCAACCGTGGCCCGACGAGGCGCCCGGGCCGACGGCCCGGCTGCACGCCCGGCGGGTCGAGGTCGGCGGGATCGAGACCCGCGCGGTCTCGGCGCCGGGCGAGGGCGTCCCAGTCGTGCTGCTCCACGGCTGGCTCGACAACGCCGACACCTGGCTCGCCGTCCTCGATCGGCTCGCGGTCGCGGGCCGCCCCGCGATCGCCTACGACCTGCCGGGGTTCGGCACGGCGCCCCCGCTCGGCTCGGGGCCGGTGCTCGCCCAGCTGGTCGAGTTCGCCGCCGCCGCGGTCGAGACCGCCGCCGAGGCCTCCGCGACCAAGATCGTCGTGGCGGGCAACTCGCTCGGGGGGTGGGTCGCGCTGCGGCTCGCCGAGGACCCCGACCTGCCGCTTGCCGGGATCGTCGCGATCGCCCCCGCGGGCGTCCGGATGGCGCCGGCCTTCTTCACCCTCGACCGAGTGCCCGCGGTGACGCGGATCATCGGCATGCCCTCCGCGGTGCCGCCGGCGGTCGTTCGCTCCGTCGCCGGGCGCCTCTACCGCAACCTCGCCTTCGCCGACCCCGGCGGGGTCGAGCCGGCGGTCGTCGACCGCTTCACGCGCTTCCACGTCGATCGATCAGTGATCCGTGAGCGGCTCGAGTACGCGAAGCGCCTCCGTTCCGAGCTCGATCGCCCCTTCGACGCTGCGGCGATCAAGGTCCCGGTGAGCGTGATCTGGGGCGAGGCGGACCGGCTCTGCCTGCCGGCGGGCGCCGCCGAGCTCGGCGAGGCCCTGCCGGATGCCCGGATCGCGATGCTCGCGGGCGTCGGCCACACGCCCCAGGTCGAGGCGCCGGACGTCGTCGCCGGCGCGATCGCGGAGTTCGCCGGCTAGCTTCACGCCCCTTCATCCCATCACCCTTTAGGCCGGGAGTTGCGAACCCGCCGTGCGCTATGCGGCTTCGATTAACGAACGGCGCTCTGCGTCGAACGTCTCGCGAAGCTCCACGGTCTCGCGCCGCACGTCCTCCAGGAACGAGCGCAGCTGGTGCCTGGCGCCTTCGGTCTCGGCATTGGGCTCGGGTTTCACCAGAGCGAGCTTTCGATAGATGGCCAGCAATGCCTCGTCTACGCCGCGAAAGGCTCCCGTGACGTGATGATCGCGACCGAAACAAATCGACAACCGCTCGTCGAGGAGGACGTCCAGCTCCCGGCCAGCCTGTGAGAGCGCGTTGTACGGCTGCTCTCGCTCTTCGTCGTTGAAGAATCTCCTCCCATCCTGGACGACGTTGGACCGCGCGGCATCGAGCGCGGAGGCGGCGGTATGAAGGGCTACGACTGCATCATCGAGAACAGTCCGAACGTTGCTCAGATCGCTCAGCTTGCGCTCGGCTTCGAGCGCCCGGACCTGCTGCCTCCACCCGATGACGATCGCGGTCGCAGCGACGAGGTTGGGGACGACGATCGCGATGACGGTTCCAGCGTCCACGGCACATAGGTTGAGAACCAACCCGGATGCCCAATCCGCCCGACCGCCTGAGCCAGTGCTTAACCGTTCGGTCGATCGCCCTCGGGCATCCGGGGAAACAATGACGTCACCCGGAAGTCGCCGGCGCCGCACGCGATCGCGAGTGCCCCGAGAAGGGCCACTCCGCCGACCGCCTCAGCGGCTCTGAGCGCATAGACGCTCAGAACCGCCGAAGGGCTCAGCCCAGCAGAGGCTCGGCCTCGTCGGCGATCAGCCTGGCGAGGGGCAGCGACGAGGTCGCCGCCGGCGAGGGCGCGTTGCGGACGAAGAGCGCGCCCTCGGCGCGCGAGACCAGGAAGTCGTCGATGAGCGCCCCGTCGCGGCCGAGCGCCTGGGCGCGGACTCCGGCCGGCCCGTTGACGAAATCCGAGGCGCGCAGCTCCGGGACCAGCCGCTGCGCGCTTCGCACCAGCGCCCGCCTCGAGGCGGCGTGCAGGAGCTCGATCAGCGCGGCCCGCCTGAACCGCCAGGCGAGGCGCCAGGTGCCCGGCCAGGCGAGCGTGTCGCGCAGGTCCGCGCCCCGGACCCGGCCGAGCTCGTAGGCGTCTCGCGCCCCCGCGATCAGCGCGGTCGGCCCGAGCAGCACCGAGCCGTCGGTGCCGCGGGTGAGGTGGGCGCCGAGGAAGGGAAGCGCCGGATCTGGGACCGGGTAAAGGTTGGCCGCGACGAGGTGGGCGCGCTCGGGGCGCAGGCGCAGATAGGCGCCGCGGAAGGGGACGATCCGGGGATCGGCGGGCGCCCCGGCGGCCCACGCCAGCCGGTCCGCCCACGCCCCGGCGCAGACGATCGCCAGCCGCGATCGGGTGGCGCCGGCCGAGTGGGCGACCGTGCCGCCGGCGATCGAGCCGACCTCGCAGCCGAGATGCACCGAGCCTCCGGCGGCACGCAGGTCCTCGGCGTAGGCGGCGGCAACGGCGGAGAAGTCGACGATCCCCGTGTACGGTGAGTGCAGGGCCGCGACCCCAACGGCGTGGGGCTCGACCTCGGCGATCTCGGTCGCGTCGAGACGGCGCAGGTCCGGGACGCCGTTGGCGTGCCCGCGGCGCTCGAGCTCGTCGAGGCGGCCGAGCTCGGCCGGTCGCGCGGCGACCACCAGCTTGCCGGTGCGCGGGGCTGGGATCCCGCGCGCGTCGCAGTACTCGTAGAGCTCGCGGGCCCCGGTGACGCAGAGGCGCGCCTTGAGCGAGCCGGGCTCGTAGTAGATGCCCGAGTGGATGACGCCGCTCGAGCGCCCGGTCTGATGGGTGGCGATCGCCGGCTCGCGCTCGAGCACGGCGACCCGGAGGCCGTCGTGGCGCCGGGCGAGCTCGCGGGCGACCGCGAGGCCGACGATCCCGGCGCCGACGACGACGAGGTCCGCTTCGCGGGGCGGGTCGGCGGCCGGCATGAGTTGCGAGACTAGCCGCGTGGCGCTTCCGCTCAAGCCCCCGGTCCAGCCGCAGCTCGCACTCTCGCGCAAGCAGCTGCCCACCGACGACGGCTGGGCCTATGAGCCCAAGTACGACGGCTTCCGGGCGCTCGCCTTCGTCGACCGCTCCGAGCTCTTCCTGCAGTCGCGGACCGGGCGGCCCCTGGCCCGCTACTTCCCCGAGCTCGAGTTCCCCGAGGGCCGCTACGTGATCGACGGCGAGCTGCTGATCTGCGATGACGACGGACGCGAGGTCTTCGACGCGCTGCAGAACCGCCTGCACCCCGCCGAGTCGCGGGTGCGGATGCTGGCCGAGCAGACCCCGGCGCTGTTTCGCGCCTTCGACCTGCTCGCGGTCGGGCGCAAGAAGGCGCTCGCGAACCCCTTCGAGCACCGCCGCGCCGCGCTCGAGGAGCTGGTCGCGGGGTTCGGCGAGCCGGGCTCGGTGGAGCTCACGCCGCTCGTCGCCGACCCCGCCGAGGCCGAGCCCTGGCTCGAGACCGGGGAGGGCGTGATCGCCAAGCGCCTCGACTCGCCCTACCTGCAGGGCGAGCGCAAGGCGATGGTCAAGGTCAAGCGCCTGCGGACGATCGACGCCGTGGTCGCCGGCTGGCGCCCGGGCAAGGAGGAGAACACCGTCGGCTCGCTGATGCTCGGGCTCTACGACGGGGACGGCGAGCTCCACGTCGTCGGCCACACGTCGGGCCTGAAGGCGCAGCAGAAGCGCGAGCTGGTCGCCACCCTGGCCCCGTACGAGACCGGCGAGCGCGGCTCGGCCGACCCGAGCCGCTGGTCGGCCGACCGCGACCTCGAGTGGGTCGCCCTGCGGCCCGAGCTCGTGATCGAGGTGAGCTTCGACCACGTCTCGGCGGGGCGGATCCGCCACGGGGCGAAGATCCTGCGCTGGCGCGACGACAAGCCGCCGCGCGAGTGCCTGCTCGAGCAGCTCGACCTCTGAGTTCGTCTAGTCGAGGCTGCGGTGCATCACATGCAGCCCTACGTACCGGCCGTCCGGGAGCCGAAACGCCTCCGGAACTGTGCCGATGACGGTGAACCCGAGTGATCGCCAGAGCGCGACCGCGGGCCCGTTGGTCTCGACCACCGCGTTGAACTGCACCGCGCGGTAGCCCGCGTCGCGCGCCCAGGCGAGCATGTCCTCGCCGAGCGCCCGACCGACGCCGCGGCCGCCGTGCCGCGGGTCGACCATGAAGCTGGCGCTGGCGACGTGCGCGCCCGGACCCGTCGCGGTTGGCGTAGGTGTTCGCGGTGCCCACGACGGTCCCGTCCTCGACCGCGACAACGGTCCGTCCGGGCGGCTCGACGATCCACATCGCCCGCGCAGGGTCCTCGTCGATCTCGGGGTCGTAGGCGTAGGTCTCGCCGGCGGCGACGATCTCGCGAAAGAACGGCCAGATCGCCTCCCAGTCGGCGGCCGTCGCCTCGCGGATCTCCATCGGCTCAGTCCTTCTTCGCCCGGCTGGGCTGCACGCGCTTCGGCTCGTCCTTCTGCTTGCGGAAGTGGGGCGGCCACGGGGCGTCGCCGAGGCCCTCGGCCTCGTCGCGGTCGGCGAGCTCGAGCAGCGAGTCGAGCGAGTGGTGGACGTCGTCGATCGTCGCCGAGGGGTCGCCGCGCTCGGCGAGCCGCGCCGGCACGGTGTCGAGGCGAAGCTCGGCCGGGTCGACGTCGGGCACCTCGTCCCACTCGAGCGGGGTCGAGACGCGGGCGTCGGGCGACCGGGCGGACCGACCAGGCCGAGGCGACGGTGCGGTCGCGGGCGTTCTGGTTGTAGTCGACGAAGACGCCGTGGCGCTCCTCCTTCCACCACTTCGACGTCGCCAGCTCGGTCCGGCGCTCGACCTCGCGCGCCAGCGCCAGCGCCGCGCGGCGGACCTCGGTGAAGGTCCACCTCGGCTCGATCCGCACGTTGACGTGGATCCCGCGCGAGCCCGAGGTCTTCGGGAAGCCGAGCAGGCCGTGGTCGGTGAGCGTCTCGTGGACGCACGAGCGCCACCTTGCGCACCTCGTCGAACGACGACTCCGGGGTCGGGTCCAGGTCGACGCGGAGCTCGTCGGGATGGTCGAGGTCGGCGCGCCGCGCCGGCCACGGGTTGAAGTCGATCACCCCGAGGTTGACGGCCCAGACGAGATGGGCGGCGTCGTTGGCGACCAGCTCGGTCGCGCTGCGCCCGGAGGGGAACTTGACCGTCGCCGTCTCGAGCCAGTCGGGGGCGTTCTTCGGCACCCGCTTCTGGAAGAAGAACTCGCCCGGCAGCCCCGTCGACGAAGCGCTTCATCGTCGTCGGGCGCTCGCGCAGGTGCAGGCAGGCGGCGTCGGCGACCGCGAGGTAGTACTCGGCCAGGTCGCGCTTGGTGTGGCCGGGCTCGGGGAAGAAGACCTTGCTCGGGCTCGAGAGCCGCACCTCGCGCCCGGCGGCCTCGATCGTGATCGCCTCCTTGGCCATCGCCTGATCTTCGCAACCGCGGCGCGAGGAACGCCGTGTCGCATCCACGGGCGCTTCGTTGCGCGCGCGGCTTAGGCTGGCGAGCGTGATCGCCGCCAGGACGCACCGGGCCCGCGGTCGGGGCTCGGGCTCGACCGCCGACGACCGCGCCAGCCCGATGCGCGACTTCGACCCGCGGCGGGTCGGGACGCTCGAGTGCCGCGCCTGGGAGACCTACTACCGCCGTGAGTGGGCGGCGTTCCTGGTCGGCCTCGGTGGGCATGGTCCGCGCGGCCTTCCGGATGAGCTGGCCGCGGACCGTGCGCGGCGCCTGGCTGGTGCTGCGCGCGAACCAGAAGTGGGCGCCGGTGCCCGACAACGACCCCGACTCGGCGCGGCGCGCTGATGGCGAGCTTCTACCGCCTGCTCGCCGCCTCCGAGCCCGACGCACGCTTCGACCCCGTCCGTGCGGCGGAGCTCGAGGTCGAGTGGTGGCGGGTCCACCGGGGCCACCAGGGCGGCGCCGAGGGCCTCGACGCGCTGGTCGGCGCGCTCACCGACCTCTACGCCTACATGCTACGAGGCGGATCCCGCCGCGGTCCGCCCGGCGGCCGCGTTGCGCGCGGAGGCGATGGACGTCTCGGACGCCTGGGTCGTCGCCGGCTGCGATCGCGACGATCCCCGGCTGCGCCACGAGCGGGCGCTCCTGGTCCGCTCCTACGCGGCGCTGCTGGCGGCGGTTCACCGGTGAGATAGGGTCGCCCGATGCCGCTCCTGTTCCTCGAGGCGACCGGTCCCAAGGCCGAGGAGCTGGCGCTCGCGGCGGGCGAGGCGCGGGGGATCCCCGTGGGCTGGGACGGCGAGACCGCCACCTTCGATGCCGACGGGATCGACGATGAGGAGCTGCGGACGGTCGTCTTCGAGCAGCTCGCCGCGATCGACCCCGGCTGGGGCTCGCACCTGCGCCTGGTCGAGTAGCGGTCGCTTGATCGCGGTCGCTCGCTGGCAATAGAGTCAGGCCAGCGGTCCCGGGCGAGCGAGGAGGAGTGCGATGAACCTGATGGGCACGATCGAGAGCACCTTCTCGAAGGTGAACTCGACGGTCTTTCGCCAGGTCAACAGGGCGACCGACTGGTGGAACCTGCCGACTGCCCGCGGCGCTCCTCAACCTGCGCGCCCATCGCGACGACCTGCGCGAGCACAACCTCTACGACACCGAGGCGCCGCGCGAGAACGGCGGCCGCGGCCGAGGACCTGCCGCCGTATCGCACCTACGACGGCTCGCGCCAGGACCCGATCGACCCGCAGATGGGCATGGTCGGCAGCCGCTTCGGCCGCAACGCGCCCACCGACGCGACCGCGCCCGAGCCGCTGCCCGAGCGGATGCAGCCGAGCCCCCGCGAGGTCGCCAACCGGCTGCTGCTGCGCGACGAGTTCAAGCCCGCGACCAGCCTCAACGTGCTCGCCGCCTGCTGGATCCAGTTCCAGAACCACGACTGGTTCGGCCACGGCGAGAACGCGCCGGACACCTACATCGACATCGAGCTCGACGAAACGACGAGTGGCCCGAGGGCACGCCGATGCGGCTGCGCGCGACCAGTCCCGACCGCACCCGCACCTGGACGTCCGGCCTGCCGCCGACCTACGTCAACACCGTCACCCACTGGTGGGACCTCTCGCAGGTCTACGGCTCGACCGAGGAGCGCAACCGCGCGCTGCGCTCGGGCGAGGACGGCAAGCTCGGCGATCGACGACGGGATGCTGCCCGAACGAGGACGACCCGAAGCTCGACGGCGTCGACCTGACCGGCTTCTCCGACAACTACTGGATCGGGCTCTCGCTCCTGCACACGCTGTTCGCCAAGGAGCACAACTCGATCTGCGACCACCTCAAGGGCGCCTATCCGACCTGGGACGACGAGCGGCTGTTCCTGACCGCGCGGCTGGTCGAACTCGGCGCTGAGCGCGAAGATCCACACGGTCGAGTGGACGCCGGGGATCCTCGCCAACCCGGTGCTCGAGCGGGCGATGAACGCCAACTGGTACGGGATCCTGCCGCGCTGGGTGCGGCAGAAGTTCGGCCACGTGGGCACCGAGATGATCGGCGGCATCGTCGGCTCCGAACAGGAGCACCACAAGGCGCCGTACGCGATCACCGAGGAGTTCGTCTCCGTCTACCGGCTGCATCCGCTGCTCCCCGACGACTACGAGATCCGCGACCACCGCACCGGCGAGCTGGTCGCCGAGACTCGAGTTCGAGCCGATCCAGGGCCACGGGACCCGGCCGACGATCGCCGAGCACGGCTGGTCGGACCTCCTCTATTCGTTCGGCGTCGCCCATCCCGGCGCGATCACGCTCCGCAACCATCCCCGGGCGCTCTCCAACCACGTGCGCCTCAACGGCGACCGCGTCGACCTGGGGACGATCGACATCGCCCGCGACCGCGAGCGCGGCGTGCCGCGCTACAACGACTTCCGCGAGCGGCTGCGAAAGAAGCGGATCACCAGGTTCGAGGACCTGACCGACGATCCCGAGCTGGCCGAGGAGATCCGGGACGTCTACGACGACGACATCGACCGGGTCGACCTCCAGGTCGGGATGCTCGCCGAGCCGCTGCCGCCGGGCTTCGGCTTCTCCGACACCGCCTTCCGGATCTTCATCCTGATGGCCTCGCGGCGCCTGAAGTCCGACCGCTTCTTCACCAACGACTACTCGGAGGACGTCTATACGCCCGAGGGCCTCGCCTGGGTCGAGGGCAACTCGATGGTCGACCTGCTGGCTGCGCCACCACCCCGAGCTCGGCGCCGGCGCTCGACGGCTGCGAGAACGCGTTCGCGCCCTGGCGCCGGCTCGCCTAGGCGCGTGAGCAGCCCCAGCGACGCGTCGCTGCTCGAGAACGCGCGCTTCAACGCGCTCGTGATCGTCCCGAACGCGGTCCAGGGCGTCTTCCGGCGCCGCCGCGCCGCGGTCGCCGTCGCGACGGCGGCGAACGTCGACGGCCAGGCGGTGGGCCTGCTCGCCGGGATGCGCCGCGGCCACCACGGCGGCCCGGTGTGGGTACGAGTGGTGCGCGACCGGGCGCTGCTGCTGCTCTCGCCGGCCGACGTCCACCGCGCGCTCGAGGGCTCGCCCGACTCCGTTCGCCGCCGACCCGAAGCCGAAGCGCGACGGGATGGTCGCCTTCCAGCCCGATGCGCTGACGATCTCGCGGGGCGAGAACTGGCGCAATCGGCGCACGTTCAACGAGGCGGTGCTCGGCACCGGTGGGCCGCTCGGCGACCTGGGCGACCGCTGCGCCGCGGGTCGCCGCCGAGGAGGCGGAGGCGATCGCCGCCGCGGCGCGCCGACGACGGGGGCGGGCTGGGCTGGGAGGCGTGGAACGAGGGCTTCCGCCGGATGACGCGCCGGGTGGTGCTCGGCGACGGCGCCGCCGACGATGCCGAGGTCTCCGAGACGCTGGCGGAGATGATGGGGGAGGCGAACGGGATGCCGGGCAAGCACCTCGGCGCGCTACCCGGGCTTCATCGCCCGGCTGGGCGAGTACGTGGCCGCCGCCGAGGAGGGCAGCCTGGTCGCCCGGTTCGCCGGCGCGCCCGCCGACGCGGAGACCAAGCCGGTGGGGCAGATCCCCCACTGGCTGTTCGCGGCGGGGACACGCTGGCGATCAACGGCTTCCGCGCCCTGGCCCTGCTGGCCTCGCACGCGCGCCAACGCGAGCGCGCGCTGGCCGACGACGGCTATCTCGAGGGTTGCCTCGAGGAGGCGATGCGGCTGTGGCCGACGACGACGATGCTCTCCCGCGAGACGCTCGCCGAGACCGAGTGGGGCGGCGTGGCGGTCCCCGCCGGGGCCCAGGTGCTGATCCCGAACCTGTTCCTGCACCGTGACCGCGAGCGCCATGACTATGCCGACCGCTTCGCTCCGGAGCGCTGGGTCGACGGCACCGCGGCGGGCGACTGGTCGTTCAACCACTTCAGCCGCGGGCCCCAGGGGTGTCCCGGCGCGGCGATCGCGCTCGCGATCGGCAAGTCGGCGCTCGCCACCGTGCTGCGCGACCGCGAGGTCGAGCTCGTCTCGCCTCCGCTCGACCCCGGGAGGCCGCTGCCGCACATGCTCGACTTCTTCGGCGTCAGGGTTCGCTTGTCCTGACGATCGTGGCCCGAGCGATGAGTTACGCGGCCGCGGCCGGTCTCAAGCAGAGAACCAGGCGACGAGGAAAGGAAGCGCGATGTTCAAGGAGACGCAGGCGTTCAGCGGCTTCTCGGTCGACGACATACCGAGGGCGAGGGAGTTCTACGCGGACACGCTCGGGGTCGAGGTCACGGACGAGGGCGACGGGTTCGCCGTCCACCTGGCCGGCGGCGGGAACGTGTTCGTCTACCCCAAGGGCGACGCGCACGAGCCGGCCTCGTTCACCGTCCTCAACTTCCAGGTCGCGGACGTCGAGTCCGCGGTCGCGCAGCTCAAGGAGCGCGGGGTCGAGTTCGAGCGCTACGAGGGGACCCCGGCCGAGACCGACGAGGACGGGATCTTCCGCGGCGAGGGGCCGACGATCGCCTGGTTCAAGGACCCGGCGGGCAACGTGCTCAGCGTGATCAACGTCGACTGACGGCGCGAGCGGCGAGTCCGGCTCGTGTCGCTCTCACTCGACCCCGACCGGCCCCTGCCGCACATGCTCGACCACATCGGGATCCGCTCGCGGCTTGGATGATCGAGCCGCCCAGCGTCGCCAGAGCTCGACCAGCGCGATTGCGGCAGCGGCCATCATCGGCGCTGCCATCGGCACCGTGTAGCGGCCGACGTAGGCGCCGCTCAAGACCGGCGCGACGATCAGCGCCAACCCGCCGATCCCGAACATCGCCACGCCGAGCCGTGAGCGGCGGTCGCCGACGATCAGCCCGAGCAGCACAAGCAGGGTGGCGATCGACAGTGCCGTGCCGCCGAACCGGGTCAGATGCTGGAACGGACGCAGGAGGTCGAGCCCGGGCTCGTAGCGATGCGGGGTAAAGGCGCCGTAGTAGCCCTTGAGGTTTTCCTCGATCACCGGCTTGAAAAAAGACGTGGCCCTGGGGTCGAGCTGTGGGTCGAGCCCTGAACCGAGAGCCGGCCGCGGCGATGACGGGACCCAGTAGGCGCGCAGATACTGCCAGGCGAGGCTCAAGAAGGCCCGGGGCTGGGCGCGTAGGGCGCGAGTGGCCCAGTCACCGACCAGCTCGTCGTTGTTGCCGAACGGGCCGAACGCGCGCTGGACCACGGCGTCGGGCGCGAACAGGTAGGTGGCGGCGCCGGGCCTTTCGTCCGGCGGCCGGCTGTCGCAGAGGACCTTGGTCCGCGGCGGTGGAGTGAACTGCGAGCAATCGGCGAACTGGGCGACGCGACCGTAGAGCAACCACCCCGGCGCGGGGCTGATGCCGAACCGCGCGCCAAAGGCGGCGTTGGCGCTCGCGTAGGCGATCAGGACGAGGGCGGCGGCGGCGGCGATCGCCAGCGCGGGCGACAGGCGCTGGCGCCAGTGACGCAGCGGGTGTGGGCGCCAGACCGCGACCGCTAGCACGACGACCGGGATCAGCGGCAGCGTCGCGCTACGGATCGTGACCCCGAGGGCGAGGGCGGCGCCGCACGCCAGCGCCCACCAAATCGATCCTGCTTCGGCCTCCGCGGCGCGGACCGCGGCGTAGAGGCCGACCGAGATCGACAGCACGGCCCAGGTCTCGGACATGAGCGCCTGCTCGAGGAAGACCACGTCCACGTTGATGAGCACGACGGCGGCGGGCAGCAGCCCGGCCCACTGCGAGCCGCTGACCCGCCGGGTCGCGGCGAACATCAACAGCCCCGAGGTGAGTCCGGCCAGGTGTTGGACCGCGACCGGCAGTACCGGGCTGCGGACGATGTGCCCGAGCGCAGCGAGGATCAGCCCGTAGCCTGCCGGGTGCTGCTGGTCCTCGAACGGGTTCGACGCGTAGAGGTAGTAGCCATCGTCGAGGTTGGTGGTCGTCGGCCAGAGGCTGGCGAGCATCACCAGCCGCATCACGACGCCGAGCGCCAGCATCGCCAGCAGCACCTTGCCGGCGGGGCCATCGGGCCACCAATGGGCGATCGCGTCGCGGGCTCGGCGCCAGGCGGTGATCATCGGGGCGGCCATCTTGCCACCCGTCGCCGCGCGATAGCGTCCCCGCGCATGAACGAGCTCGAGACGCTGACTTACGCGGTCGACGGGAGGATCGGGCGGATCACACTCGACCGTCCCGAGCGCGGCAACGGGATCACGCTCGAGATGCCGCGCGAGCTCGGCGCCTGCGTCGAGCGCGCCAACCTCGATCCGGAGGTTCACGTGATCGCGCTCGCCGGCAACGGGTCGGGCTTCTGCGGCGGCTACGACCTCGCCTCGGCCGAGGGGTTCGGCTCGCAGACGGCAGACGGCAGACGGCAGACGTCCGAGCCATCGCCACCCGGGTCGCCGATCGACCCGGCGGTGGTCGCGCGCAACCATGACCCCGACGCGATCTGGGACCCCGTCGTGGACTACCAGATGATGTCGCGCAACGTCCGCGGGTTCATGAGCCTGTTCTGGTCGGAGAAGCCGGTCGTCTGCAAGGTGCACGGGTACTGCGTCGCCGGCGGCACCGACATGGCGCTTTGCTCGGACCTGCTCGTGGTCGAGGACCGCGCCAAGATCGGCTACCCGCCGGCCCGGGTCTGGGGGGTGCCGACGACGGCGCTGTGGGCGCACCGGATCGGACCCGCGCGCGCCAAGCGGCTACTGCTCACCGGCGACTCGATCAGCGGCAGCACCGCGGCCGAATGGGGCTTGGCGAGCGAGGCCGCGCCGGCGGCCGAGCTCGATGCGCGCTTCGAGGCCCTGCTGGAGCGCGTCGCGCGGCTGCCGATCAACCAGCTGGTCATGCACAAGCTGCTCGTCAACCAGGCCGTCGCCTCGCAGGGGCTGGCCTCGACCCAGGTTCTGGGGACGTTCTTCGACGGCATCGCCCGGCACACCGCGGAGGGCCACGAGTTCGTCCACCGGGCGGCCGAGTCCGGGTTCAAGCAGGCCGTGCGAGAGCGCGACGAGCCGTTCGGTGACTTCGGCCTCGGAGCAGAAGGAGACGCGACGTGAAGGTCCTGATCACCAGCTCGCGGATGCCGTTCGCGCTCGGCATGGTGCGTCAGCTCGCCGCCGCCGGGCACGAGGTCTTCGCGGCGGACACCTACGAGCAGTCTCCGGGCAGCCACTCGAAGTACCTCTCGGGGCACTTCGTCTATCCCTCAGCACGAGGCCGGACCGAGGACTTCATCGCCGAGCTCGAACGGATCATCGGCGAGGCCGGGATCGACGTGATCGTGCCGGCGTTCGAGGAGGCGTTCTTCATCTCGACCCAGCGCGAGCGGCTCTCGCGGTCGGCGACGATCTTCGTCGCCCCGTTCGCGGCGCTCGCGCGGCTGCACGACAAGGCCGCGTTCGAGGCGCTGGTCCGTCGCCTCGGCCTGCCGATCCCCGAGACCGTGGTGGCGACGTCGGACGCCGAGCTGGCCGCGGCTACCGAGCGGTTCGAGCGCTACTTCGGCCGCGCGGTGTTCTCGCGCGGCGGCGTCGACCTGCTGACCAACACCGGGCCGCTGGCCGGGGGCCTGGACCTCGACCGACGTGCACCCGACGCCCGAGGCGCCGTGGCTGATCCAGCCGTTCGTCGAGGGCGAGACGGTGTGCACCTACTCGACCGTGCACTCCGGGGTCGTCAGCTCGCACCTGATGTACCGGATCCCGCGCCAGTGGCACCACTCCACCGGGATCCAGTTCGAGTCGACCGACGCGCACGAGTCGCTGCGCCTGATCGAGCCGGTCGTGTCCGAGCTCGGCTACACCGGCCAGATCTCGTTCGACTTCCTGGTCACCGACGACGGGCTCAGCTTCGTCGAGTGCAACCCGCGAGCGACCGACGGCGCGCTGCTCCTCGAGCCCGAGCAGATCGCCCGCGGGCTGCTCGATCCCGAGGCCGACACCTTCGTGCTGCCGCCCGGCGAGAGCGCGCAGCTCGACCTGGCCCTGGTCGGCGACGCCTTCGCCGACCGCATGCAGCGCTTACCGCAGACGATCCGCGACCTGGCCAGGGTCAAGGACGCCGGCGACGGCTGGCACGACCCGCTGCCGACCCTCTACTCCGCCTTCTCCGTCGCCCACTTCGCCGGCGTCTCCCATCGCGAGCACGCCAAGCTCCAGGATGCGATGGACTCCGACATGGCCTGGGACGGGGAGCCGATCAAGGGGATGTCGGACGCCGACCGGCGGCTGCTCGGCGAGCTGACAGCCGGCTGACGACGTAGAGCGCGAAGGCGATCCCGAGGCAATCGGCGAGCACGTCGAGCGGGTCCGAGTCGCGACCCTCGACGAACCCTTGGTGGAACTCGTCCGAGAGCGCATAGATGACGCAGATCGCGGCGGCGACCGCGATCGCGCGATGGCCCAGCGGCGCCAGCGCCCACGCCCACAGCGCCGCCAGCAGCGCGTACTCGCTGAAGTGGGCGATCACCCGCGTGAAGGCCGGCAGCTCGGGGCCGACGCTGGGCTGCGCCGAGAGGTAGAAGATCGTCGCCATCAGCGCCAGCGGCGCGAGCGAGCGGAGGGCGATGGGGCTCACGCGCGAGGCTCAGCCGCGAAGCGACTCGAACAGGTCCCGCCAGCGGCGATCGGTCTGTTCGTCGCGGTCGGCGGGCAGCTGCAGCGTGATCCGGGTGGCGACGTCGCCGTAGCGGCGCTCGATCTCGGCCACCGCCTCCTCGGGGCTGCCGACGATCGCGAACGCCTCGACCAGCTCGTCCGAGATCAGCTCCGACATCCGGTCCCATTCGCCCCGCTTGGTCATCGCCCGCAGCTCGTCCTGGAGGTCCCCCCAGCCATGGAGCTCGAGCACCGGCCGGTAGGCGGGGGTGGAGCCGTAGAAGGCGATCTGCTGCTTCACCCCCGCGACCCCCGCGGCGATCTCCTCCTCGGTGTCGGCGGCGACCACCAACGCCGGCGCGGTGATCTCGAAGCCAACGCGGGTGCGCCCGGCCTTGGCGAAGCCCCGCTCGAGCGCCGGCAGGGTCGCCTCGCGCAGATAGCGCTCGGTCGAGAACGCGTGCACGAGGACCCCGTCGGCGACCTCGCCCGCGGCCTCGGTCATCAGCGGTCCGACCGCCGCGAGCATGATCCTCGGGTTTCCGTGCGGGTTCGGGCCCGGATCGAAGAACGGCGCCATCAGCGTGTGGGTGTAGAACTCGCCCTCGAACTCGAGCGGGGCGCCGGTGCCCCAGGTGTCCCAGATCGCGCGGATGGCGAGGATGAACTCGCGCATCCGGGCGGCCGGCTTCGACCACGGCATCGAGTAGCGACGGGTGATGTGGGGCTTGATCTGCGAGCCGAGGCCGAGGACAAAGCGCCCGCCAGAGAGCGCCTGCACGTCGTTGGCCTGCAGGGCCACGGTCATCGGGTTGCGGGCGAAGGCGACCACGATCGAGGTCCCGATCCCGATCGTCTCGGTGCGCTCCGCCGCCACCGCGCAGGCGAGGAAGGGGTCGATCTGGGTCTCGAACGCCCACCACCCGTCGTACCCGTCGCGCTCGGCCTGGCTCGCGGCCTCGCCGGCGGCGTCGAGCGTCGGCTGGTAGGTGCCGGCGTCGACCTTCACGGGACCCGATGGACCTCGAACAGGTTCGTGCCCAGGTTCTGCTGCGGCAGGCCGGCGGTGATCGCGATCAGGTCGCCGGACGCGGCGACGCCCGACTGCTTGGCGAGCCGCGCGCAGTCGTCGAGCAGGGCGGTCAGACCCGGCCACTCCTCGGCCACCTCGCAGCGGACGCCGAACAGCAGGTTCAGGCGGCGCACGGTCTCCAGCCGCGGCGAGATCGCGAGCACCGGTGTACGCGGGCGATGGGCCGAGACCAGGCGGGCGGTGCGCCCGCTGCGTGTCGGGACGACGATCGCCGCGAGCCCGAGCGTGTACGTCGCCCCGACCGCTGCCCGGGCGACGGAGCTGGCGACGTCGGTGTCGTCGGAGGCAACCCGGTTGAAGACCCAGTCGCCGTAGGGAAGATCGGGTTCGGTCTCGCGGGCGATCCGGTCCATCACCCGCACCGCCTCGGCCGGGTACTGGCCGACCGCGGTCTCCTCCGAGAGCATCACCGCGTCGGTGCCCTGGAAGATCGCGTTGGCGACGTCGGAGACCTCGGCCCGCGTCGGGCGCGGCGAGGCGACCATCGAGGCGAGCATCTGGGTCGCCGTGATCGACGGCCGGGAGTGAGCTCCCGTGAGCGCCAGCAGGCGGCGCTGGACGCCCGGGACCCGCTCGATCGGCAGCTCGATCCCGAGGTCGCCGCGGGCGACCATCACCCCGGCGGTCACGGCCTTGACGATCTCCTCGGCGCGCTCGGCCGCCTGCGGCTTCTCGATCTTGGCGATCACCGGGATGTCCGAGCCCCCGGTGCGGACGCGGCGCTCGACCGGCGCCAGGTCCTCGGCGCGGCGCACGAACGAGACCGCCAGCAGGTCGATCCCGTGCTCGATCGCGAAGTCGACCCAGGCGAGGTCCTCGCGACCCGCCGCGGGCAGCGCGACCTCGGCGCCGGGAAGGTTGAGGCCCTGGTGGGAGGAGACCCGGCCGCCGACCTCGACCGAGCAGCGGACTTCGTCGTCGCCGGCCTCCAGCACGCGCAGGCGGATCCGGCCGTCCGCGAGATAGACGAGGTCGTCGACCGTGACCGCCTCCGGGAGCCCGTCGTAGGAGACCGAGAGCCGCGCGTCGGTGCCGACGCAGTCCTCGGTGGTGAGCACGATCTCCGACCCCGGCCGGAGGCCGACGATCCCCTCGTCGACGTCGCCGATCCGCAGCTTCGGCCCGGGGAGGTCGCCGAGGATCCCGACCTGCTTGCCGCTGCGCTCGGCCGCCTCTCGCGCCATGGTCACGTTCTCGGCGTGCTCCGAGGGGGTGCCGTGGGAGAAGTTGAACCGGAAGACATCGGCGCCGGCCTCGATCAGCTCGGTCATGCCCTCGACGCTGCGGGTTGCCGGACCGATCGTGGTCACGATCTTGGTCCTGCGGTGGGAGCACACGGCCTGGGGGCTCACGGCCTGGGCATCCGCTCGGTCGGGGCAACGGTCGTCGGGGCCTCGCCGGCGGCCTCGGGCGGCGCGGGCATCGCTACCGCGTCGAACTCGCCGGTGCGCGGCGTGTGCGTCGGCTCGGGGCCTCGTTCGGCGCCGGGCTCGTCTCCCCCGACCGACTCCAGGCGCTGCACGTAGGGGAGCTGCCAGGCGGCGCCCGCGATCCCGAGCCCGATCGCGACGCAGAGCAGGGCGACGAACCACTGGCCGCCCGCAAGCACCTCGAGGTCGAAGAACTCGCGCACCGGGTCGATCGCGATGATCCCGGCGAACATCGCCCCCAGCCCGGCGACCAGCGCCAGCATGTAGCTCTGCACGGTGATGTGCTCGCGCCCGGGGCCGCGCTCGAGCAGGACGATGAAGCAGAGGCCGAGCACGATCAGGGTCGTGGTCGCTGCGGTGCGGCCCTCGGCGAGGGTGCCGCCGAAGGCGCTGTCGACGAAGAAGAAGGAGAGCAGCGAGGCGATGCCCATCGCGATCCCGGCCGGGAACGCGAACGCGGCCAGCGCTCTCAGCAGCCGCCCGCGGTAGAGCGGGCCCTCGCTCGGCGCGAGTGCGAGCACGAACGACGGGATCCCGATCGTCAGCAGCGCGGCGACGGTGAGCTGACGCGGCAGGAACGGGAAGGTGAAGTCGAAGATCGCCGCAAGCAGGATCAGGAAGCCGGCGTAGACCGACTTGGTCAGGTAGAGGCGGCCGAGCCGGTGGATGTTGCGGGCGATCCGCCGCCCCTCGGTGACCGCCCGGGGCAGCATCGAGAACTGGTCGCGCAGGAGCACGATGTCGGCGACGCCCTTGGTGATCTGGCTGCCCGACCCCATCGCGACCGCGAGCCGCGCCTGCTTGAGCGCCGGGACGTCGTTGACGCCGTCGCCGATCATCGCCGTGAATCGGCCGCGGTCGGCGAGCGCGGCGACCAGCGCCTTCTTCTGCTCCGGCGTGATCCGGCAGAAGACGGTGTTGCGAAGCGCCGCCTGCGCGAGCCCGCCCTTGTCGCCGGGCAGCTCCGAGCCCTCGATCACCGGCGCGTCCGCGGGCACGCCGACGGCGTGGGCGACGGCGGTCACGGTGTCGCGCGCGTCGCCGGAGATCAGCTTCAGGTCGACCTGCTGGTCGCGCATGTATGCGACCGTTTCCGCGGCGTCGGCGCGGAGGGTCTCCTCGAGCACGACCAGCGCCCGGGGCTCGAGCGGGGGCGGCGGCTGGGTGGCGGGATCGGAGGGCAGCGCGCCGTGGGCCTCGCCGAAGGCGATCACCCGCCGGCCGGCCCCGGTGTGCTGCTCGAGCGCGCGCTGGAGGCTCTCCGGCAGGCTCAGCGAGCCGGCCCGGGTGAGCACGTCGGGCGCCCCGATCACGTAGCTGGACCCGTTCAGGGTCATCCCGCTCCACTTCCACTCCGACGAGAACGGCACCTCGGCGGTCGGTTGCTCGGCGTGGGCCGGATAGCGCTCGGCGATCGTCTCCAGGGTCCGGTTGCGCTCGCCCGCCGAGGCGGCGAAGGTGCCGAGCGCGCGCTCGGCGGCCGCAGGCCCGGCCGGGTCCGCGGCCTCGACCGTGACCAGCTTCAGGGTCCCGTCGGTGAGCGTGCCGGTCTTGTCGACGCAGATCGTGTCGACCGCCGCCAGCGCCTCGGTCGCCGCCATCTGCTGGACCAGGGTGTTCTGGCGGGCGAGGCGGACGGCGGCGACGGCCAGGGTGACGCTCATCAGGAGCACCAGGCCCTCGGGGATCAGCGTCACCAGCCCCGCCGTCGCCTCCTGGGCCGCCTCGCGGAACTCCTTGTCGTGGATCGTGAACCCGACCAGGACCACCAGGGCGATCGGCACCAGCGCGATCGTCGTCGCCTTGAGCACCGTGTTGACCTCGAGCTGGAGCGGCGAGGGCGCGTGGCGGAACTCGCGCGCCTCGCCGGCGATCTTGGCCGCGTAGCTCTCCTCGCGGACCGCATCGAGCTCGTAGTGGCCGGAGCCCGAGAGCGCGAACGAGCCCGAGAGCAGACGCTCGCCGACCCGCTTGCGGATCCCGTCGGACTCGCCCGTCAGCAGCGACTCGTCGACGGTGAGCCCGCGGGTGTCCACCACGGGCCCGTCGGCGACGAGCTGGTCGCCGGGCTCGACCCGGACGATGTCGCCGGGCACGACCTCATTCGCGGTCAGCTCGACCAGGCGGCCGTCGCGGATCACCTTCGCCCGCGGCTCGACCAGCAGGGCGAGCCGGTCGAGCGTCTCCTTCGCCTTCAGCTCCTGGCGGATGCCGATCGCGGAGTTGACGATCGCGATCAGGCCGAAGATCGCGTCCGCCCAGAGGCCGAGCGAGAGGATGAGGATGAAGAAAACGCCGATGATCGCGTTGAACAGCGTCAGCACGTTGGCGGTGACGATGCTCGCCACCGACCGGCTCGAGGTCGGCTCGGGCTCGCCGAGGCGGGCGAGCCGCTGCTGCGCCTCGGCGCTCGTCAGTCCCTCGGTTACCGCGGTCGCTGCCATGGGCCCATCTAAACAGAGCGCGCCGGCGATACGATCGGACCGAGGAGTCCGAGTGCGAGTTGTGACCAAGCGGGTACTGGCGGTTGCCTGGTCGAGCCTCCTGCTCCTGCCGGCGAGCGCCTCGGCGAGCTTCGACGTGGCGATCGGCCACACCGACCTCTCCGACCCCGTGGCCCGGGGCGCTTCGGTCACCTACACCACGACCTTGACCAACGAGGGGACCGAGACCTTCGAGGGCGTCGGGCTCAACCTCTACGGGCTTGGCGTCGGCACCGCCAAGGCGGTCCCCAACCCGTATGAGTCCGCAGCTCCCTCCCAGGGCGAGTGCTCGCTCGAGCCCGCCGGGGATTACCACCAGGCGGTCTGCAGCCTGGGGTCGCTGGCGCCGGGCGCCAGCGCTGCGGTGACGTCGGTGGTCCGCGCGAACGTCTCGACCGACAACGTGGCCGGGCTGCTGCGCTGCGATGTCGGCCCCGACTCGTGCACCGCGTTCAGCGACGACGACCCGTCCGACGACGCGGTCACGGCGCGGACGACCGTGATCGTCGCGCCGCAGATCTCCGGCTCGGCGAAGGTCAAGCTCGAAGGGCTACCGGACGGGTGCCTCGACGGCGATACGCGGATCAAGGCGAAGGCCAAGGGGGGGAAGGTGAAGGAGATCAAGGCCAAGCTGATCGGCCGCAACGTCAGCGAGCCGCTCGGGCGGGCCTTGGGCAACAAGCTCACCTTCACCCTCCCGGGCTCGGAGCTCGAGCAGGCGCGCTTCTACGAGCTGAACGTGAACGTGACCCGCAAGGGGGGCCCGGGGCTCAAGCGGGCGGTCGAGGTTCAGGCCTGCTGAGCCCGAGCACACCTGGACGAGCGGCGGATTGCTCCCGACTGTCGGTAGCGAAGTGCCACTCGATGCCACCGCCCGCCGCAACCGCGAAGTTTCGCTACCCACGCAAAGCGGCCGCTTCAGGCTTCGCGGCAACTCAGAGGTGAAAGCGCCGGTGGTGCTGGTGATGCACCAGCTCGCGCGCCGGCGGGGCCGGCGGCGTCCGCGGCGCCCGGACGAGCACCCACGTGCAGACCGCCCCGATCGCGACGACCACGATCCCGGGCACCAGCGCGGCGGCGACGGCGGCCGCGTACTCGCCCTCGGGCGCCGACCCCGCGCCTCCGCCGAGCTCGGCCTGGAACACGGCGCCGGAGACGGCCAGCAGAACCGCCCCGGCGAGCACCCGGGTCATCGCCAGCACGCCGGAGGCGATCCCGCTCTTGGCTGCCGGCATCGCCGTCATCGCCGCGGTCGACATCGGCGCGTAGACGAGCGCCAGGGAGATCCCGAAGCAGAGGAAGCCCGGGAGCAGCTCGGCGAAGGACCCCGCGTCCTGGGCGACCGCTTGGAGCACCAGGCCGAGGAGCCCGACGACCATCCCGGCGGTCATCGTCGCCCGGGCTCCGAAGCGCGCGATCAGGCGGCCCGAGAAGGGCGAGAAGACGGCCATCGGGACGGTGATCGGCAGCACCAGCGCGCCGGCCTCGATCGCCGAGTAGCCCAGTTCGCGTTGCAGGTACTGGGGCTGGAAGAACATCACCGTCCAGTAGGCGCCGACGAGGGCGAAGGCCGCCGCGCTGGCGCCGAGGTACGGGCGGTTGCGAAACAGCGAGAAGTCGACCAGCGGGGCCTCGAGGCGATGCTCGAGCCTCCAGAACCCGAACAGCGCCAGCGCCCCGCCGCCCAACAGGCCGAGCGTGCGTGCCGACGCCCAGCCCCACTCGTCGGCCTGGACGAGGGCGAGCACGATCGCGGTCAGGCCGATCGCCAGGACCGCGACGCCGGCGAGGTCGACCCGCCGGGGCGCGGAGGGGTCGTGTGACTCCTCTCCGCGCCGGACCAGGATCACGATCCCCACCAGCGCCACCGGCACGTTGACGAAGAAGATCCAGCGCCAGCTCGCCGCCTCGATCAACGCGCCGCCGACGAGCGGCCCGATCGCGAGCGCGATCGCCGACACCGCGGCCCAGATCCCGAGCGCCCTGGCCTGCTCGGCTCCGGGAAAGGCGTGCGAGGTGAGCGCCAGCGAGAGCGACAGGAGCGCGGCGCCGCCGACCCCCTGTACGACCCGGCCGGCGACCAGCACCTGCTCGGAGCCCGCGGCCCCGGCGAGCAGCGAGCCGGCGGCGAAGGTCGCCATCCCGGCCAGGAACAGCCGCCGGCGGCCGCGGATGTCGCCGAGCCGCCCCGCGGTCACCACCGTGGCCGTGAGCGTCAGCAGGTAGGCGTTCTGGACCCATTGGAGGCCGTCGACCGAGGCGCCGAGGTCGTCGCCGATCGCCGGCAGGGCGAGGGTGACCACGGTCGAGTCGAGCATCAACACGAACAGGCCGGTGCACGCCCCGATCAGCACCCACCAGCGGTTGCGCGTCGCCGCCTCCACCGCCCCGACCCCCAGGCTCACTCGTAGACGATCAGGTCGGGCTTCGGCTGCAGGTCGAGGACCTGCTCGGGGCCCATCAGGTCGATGTCCTCGTTGTAGAAGAGCTTGAACCCGGCGCCGAGCCCGGTCGACCGGTCGGGGTGAAGCTCGCGGTACTTGGCGATCTTGTTCGGCGGATCGCCGAAGCCGTCGACGTTGATCACGGTCGCCAGGCCGGGCCGCTCGCGCAGGCGCTCGCGCCCCTCGATCATGTCCGGCGTGAACTGGTGGATCACGAACAGCTTCTCGGGCAGGTCCAGCTCGCGCACGGTCGCGGCGAGCTCGCCTGAGATCTCGTTGACGGTGTCGGCGTCGACCGAGCCGATCACCTGGCCCGGCACCTCGGTCGGGCCGACGTGCCACTCCGGGTCGAGCGCGAGGCCGACGTCGGGCATCCGCAGGTAGGGCTCGAGGCGCTCGACCTCGTCGCGGAAGTCCGCACGGCCGGGCTGGACGTCGAGCAACAGCAGCCCCCGCAGCCGCCGCGCCTCGGCGAGGTAGCGCCGGATCACCGCGTCGGACTCGCGCAGGACGTACTCGCCGTCGTCGCCCGGGTCGGCGGCGGCGACCGAGGCGATCAGCTCGAACACCGGCAGCACCGGGCGGTTGCCGCTGTAGGGGTCGGCCTGCTCGAGCAGGCGCTCCCCGGCCTCGCCGGGGGTCCCGACTCCGAGCGCGCCGAGCTCGTCGCTCTGCGGGGCGCCGTAGAAGGCGACGAGGCGATGGTCGGGCAGCAGGTTGCGCCCGCCCCTGGGCAGCGTCGGCCGGCTCTCCTCGGCTTCGGCGGCGGAGTCGGAGCCGCCACCGCCCGCGCCGGCGCCCACCGCGACCCCGCCGACGAGCGCCGCACCGGCGAGCAGCGCGAGCGCGATCCGCCGGCGCCGGTAGACGTCGCGCCGCCGGCGCGCCCGCTCGCGGCCGAGCGCCCGCTCGCTCGCCCGGCGCCGCCACCCCCCTGATCGCCACTGCCATCGGTTCGTAGTTTCCCAGATGAGTGATTCCACGACATCGCACGCACGGATGACGCCCGGATACCGTCGCTGATCGCACCGACGGACTCGCACATGCCCACCGGCATGCGTTCGCCCGCCGGCCACGCGCTCGGTCCCGAGCGCCCGCGCGCACGAGCCGTGGAATCAATCATCTAGCGGGTACGATCGGCGCACGGTGGACGAGGGCAAGGGCCCCACACTCGAGGCCCCGGAGGCGGTCCCGGTCAGCTTCCGAGAGGTGACGAAGCAGTACCCGGGCGCCGACCGCGCGGCGGTCGACAAGCTCACGCTCGACATCGAGGCGGGCGAGATCTGCGTCCTCGTCGGCCCGTCGGGCTGCGGCAAGACGACCGCGATGCGGATGGCCAACCGGATGGTCGAGATCACCGAGGGCGACGTGGTGATCGGCGATCGGTCCGTCGCGCGACCGCTCGCCGGCCGAGCTGCGGCGCGAGATCGGCTACGTGATCCAGCAGATCGGCCTGTTCCCGCACCGCACGATCTCCCAGAACATCGCCACGGTCCCCGGCCTGCTCGGCTGGGACGCCGAGCGCGCCCGCTCCCGCTCGGCGGAGCTCCTCGGGCTGGTCGGGCTCGACCCGGAGCTCGGCGACCGCTATCCCGCCCAGCTCTCCGGCGGCCAGCAGCAGCGGGTCGGCGTCGCCAGGGCGCTGGCGGCCAACCCCGGGGTGATGCTGATGGACGAGCCGTTCGGCGCCGTCGACCCGATCAACCGCGAGCGGCTGCAGAACGAGTTCCTGCGCCTCCAGGCCGAGCTTCGCAAGACGATCCTCTTCGTCACCCACGACATCGACGAGGCGATCAAGATGGGCGACCGGATCGCGGTGATGAGGGAGGGCGGCAGGGTCGCCCAGTACGCGACGCCGGCGGAGCTGCTGATGGCGCCCGCCGACGGCTTCGTCGAGGACTTCGTCGGCGCCGACCGGGCGCTCAAGCGGCTGGCGCTGATGCGCGTCTCCGACATCGACCTGTGGCAGGCGCCGCTCGCCTACGTCGGCCAGGCGACCGGCGAGGTGCGGGCGAAGCTCGACGGCGCCGAGGTCCCCCACGCGCTGGTCATCGACGCCGAACGCCGGCCGCTCGGCTGGCTCTCGGACGCCGACCTGGATCAACCCACGGTTCCAAAGCGCCCCGATACCTCGCCCGATCCGGTGCTCGACCTCAACGACGTGATGCGAGATGCCCTCTCCGACCTGCTCCAGGCCGAGACCCGCTACGCCCCGGTGGTCGACGGCGAGCGCCGGATCGCGGGGGTGCTCTCGGTCGAGATCATCTCCGAGTTCCTGACCTCGCGAGGAGGCGCTGGTCGAGGAGCACCCGGCGGCCGAGCGCCCGCTCGCGTGAGCTTGCCCGCGGCGCTCGCCCCCGCGCTTCCGATCGCCCAGCAGGGCGACGACTTCGTCCGGGACCCGGGCGAGGCCTCGACCGAGTGCGTCGCCGCCAACGACACCGTCTGCCTCGGCTGGGCGGTCGAGAACATCGACCGCTACGTGACGCCGACGCTCGAGCATCTGGTGCTGGTCGTGGTCCCGGTCGCGATCGGCTTTGCGATCGCGCTGGCGTTGGCGATCGTCTCGCACCGGCGCCGCTGGCTGGTGCCCGCGTTCACCGGCGCCACCGGCGTGATCTACACGATCCCGAGCATCGCCCTGTTCCTGATCCTGCTGCCGGTCAGCGGGCGCGGCACGGCGACGGCGATCATCGCGCTCACCCTCTACACGCTGCAGATCCTCTACCGCAACATCGTCACCGGGCTCGCGAACGTCCCCGGCGCCTCTCGGGACGCGGGGCGGGGGATGGGGATGACGGCCCGCCAGCTCCTCTGGCGGGTGGAGCTGCCGCTGGCGATGCCGGAGATCATCGCCGGGCTGCGGATCGCGACCGTCTCGACGGTGGCGATCGCGACCCTGGCGGTGTTCGCGGGCGCCGGCGGGCTCGGCGCGGAGGTCTACGGCGACCTCACCTTCAAGACCGGCATCGTCGTCTGCTTTGCGATCGTGATCGGGATGGCGATCGCGTTCGACGTCATCTATCTGGCTGCGCAGCGGCTGCTCTCCCCCTGGCGACAGGTGCGCCGGCATGAACGCGCTCGGGATCCTCGCCTCGGTAGTTCGACTCGTTCTCGAACGCGATCGAGTTCATCTTCGAGCCGCAGGCGGGGCCGCGCGCGGCGGCGACCGAGGTCGGCGGGCTCGACCAGGTCTGGGAGTTGATGTGGACGCAGATCTGGATCAGCGTGCTGGCGCTGGCGATCGCCTGCGCGATCGCGATTCCCGCCGGCGTGTACTTCGGCCACCGCGGCTCCGGCGAGCTGCTGGCGGTCGCGATCGGCAACGCCGGGCGCGCGATCCCGGAGCTGCTGCTGATCGCGTTCATGGCGGCGTTCATCGGCGTCGGCGTGCTCAACGTGACGATCGCGCTCGTCGTCCTCGGGATCCCGCCGATCCTCACCAACACGTTCGTCGCGGTGCGCCAGGTGGATCGGGGGACCGTCGACGCAGCCCGCGGGGTCGGGATGAGCGAGCTCGACGTGATCCGCCGGGTCGAGCTGCCCCTGGCCGTGCCGACGCTGATGAGCGGTGTGCGGACCGGCGGCGATCGCGATCGTCGCGACGGCGACGATCGCCCCGCTGGCCGGCGTGCTCACGCTCGGCGACTTCATCATCAACCGCGGCGTCTACGGTGAAGACGGCGTGCTCGCCGGGGCGATCTGCGTCGCGGTGCTGGCGCTCGCCTTCGAGCTCGTCCTCGCAGGCCTGCAGCGGCTGCTGACGCCGCGCGGGCTCGAGCTCGAGCGGGAAGCCGCCCGCGCGACCGCGTAGGATCAACGGACCGCGAACTCGCGGAAGGTCACCTAAGAGGGAGGAACACCCCAAGATGAGCTCCAACGCCCGATACAAGGGGCTATTCGCCTTGCTCGCCGCACTCGTCCTCGCGCTCGCGGTCGCCGCCTGTGGCGACGACGACGACGACTCGGGCGACACCGGCACCGACACGAGCTCTGGCGCGATCGAGGAGAACGCCGACAACAACGGCGTCTCGCTGACGATCGGGTCGAAGAACTTCACCGAGCAGATCATCCTCGGCGAGATCTACGCCCAGGGCCTCGAGGCCGCCGGCTACGACGTCTCGACCGATCTCAACCTCGGCGACGAGTTCGTCGCCCTGAAGGCGCTCGAGTCCGGCGAGATCAGCGGCTATCCCGAGTACACCTCGACCGCGCTGACGTCGTTCTTCGACACCGCGCCCGAGGATGTCCCCGGCGACCCGCAGGCGGCCCTCGACGAGGCCCAGCCCGACTTCGAGGGCAAGGGCCTGATCGCCTACCCGCCGACGCCGTTTTCCTCGGCGAACGCCGTCGGCATGCTCGCCTCGCAGGCGGAGGAGCTCGGGATCACGTCGATCTCCGATCTGGAGGAGCATCAGGACCTGACCCTGTACGGCTCGCCGGAGTGCCGTCAGCGGATCGACTGCCTCGCCGGGCTCGAGGAGTACTACGGCCTCACGGGTCTGCGTGAGAACTTCACGCCGGTCGACATCGGCCTGCGCTACGAGGTGCTCGACAAGGGCGACGCGGACCTCTCGATCCTGTTCACCACCGACGCCCAGCTGTTCACCTCGAGCGACTACGTGCTGCTCGAGGACGACATGGGCGTGCTGCCGGCGGGGAACGTCACCTTCGTCGCCAGCCAGGAGGCCGCCGACGAGGCCGGCCCCGATTTCGGCACCACGATCGAGCAGGTCCAGTCCAACCTCTCGCTCGAGGTGATGCAGGAGCTCAACGCCCGCGTCGACATCGACAAGGAGGAGCCGGCCGACGTCGCGCAGCAGTACCTGCAGGAGTTCGGCTACATCGAGTGAGCCGGAGGCCGGAGGCCGAGCCGGCGCTGAGCCGGCAGATTCAGCGCGGAGTTGTGTTCGACCGCGCCCACGGGGTATTGACCGCCCCGTGGGCGCGGCGGCACTGCTCGACGTCGACGGGACCCTCGTCGACTCCAACTACCAGCACGCGATCGCCTGGTACCGGGCGTTTCGCGAGCACGACCTGTGCCCGGCGGTCTGGCGGGTGCACCGCCACATCGGGGTCGGCGGCGACCAGCTCGTGGCGATGGTCGCCGGCGACGAGGTCGAGGAGCGGCTCGGCGACGCGATTCGCGACTCCGAGGCCCGCCGCTACGGCGAGCTGATCGGCGAGGTGCGCCCGTTCGAGGGCGCCCGCGAGCTGCTGGTCGAGCTGCGCGAGCGCGGCCACGCGCCGGTGCTGGCGAGCTCGGCGAAGGCCGCCGACACCGAGCGCTACATCGAGCTGCTCGACGCCGGCGAGCTGATCGAGGACTACACGACCTCCGCGGACGTGGAACAGACCAAGCCCGAGCCGGACCTGGTGGTGAGCGCGATGCGCAAGGTCGGCGAGCTCTCGGCGGTGATGGTCGGCGACTCGACCTGGGACGTCGAGGCGGCCGCGCGCGCCGGGGTGAAGACGATCGCCGTGCTCACCGGAGGGTTCTCCGAGGCCGAGCTGCGCGAGGCAGGCGCCGTCGACGTGTTCGAGTCGCTCCCCGACCTTCGCGCGGCGCTCGACCGGACGCCGTTGCGATAAGGGCCGAGTGATGTCTGACCACCGACTGGCGGTAGCGAGACGCCGCTCGTCGCTGCTTGCGCTGGTTGCGGTCTCGCTGTTGGTCGGTTGTGGATCGGAGAAGGGCGGCGGCACGCGGGCGCCTGCGATCGAAACCGAGGCCAAGCGGGCGAAGCCGCCGAGCCCCGAGGAGGGGATTCCGCTGCAGCCACGGCTCCTGGCGAAGCGCCTGGAGTCGACCGACGACGCGGTGAAGCGGGCGGTCGAGCGCTGGCGCGCCGACGCCGGCCTGCGGGGGCGGACACCCCGCGACCTGGTGCTCTACGCACTTCACCAGCAGCGGATCTACATCCTGCTGACGCCCCGCGAGCGGCTCGCCTCGGCGGTCGTGGGACAATTACCACGGCGTCTGGCCACCGAAGCCGGTGACATCCTCGCCGCGCGGCGGGAGCTGAGCTCGCTTTCGACCCCGGTTCCCCGCCGGCGCTTTCGCACCGGCAGAGCGCTGCCGCCGCGAACGCTCCTGCGCCACTACCGCGAGGCCCAGCGGCGATTCGACGTCTCCTGGAAGGTACTCGCGGCGGTCAATTTCGTCGAGACCGCCTTCAACAAGCTGCGCAACAAGAGCACGGCCGGCGCGCAAGGGCCGATGCAGTTCATTCCCTCGACGTGGGAGGCCTACGGCATGGGGGGCGACATCTCGGACCCGCGCGACGCGATCATGGGCGCCGCCAACTACCTGCGGGCGTCCGGTGCGCCGCAGAACTACGAGCGTGCCCTCTACGCCTACAACCCATCTTCGGCCTACGTCGAGGCGGTGCTCCGCTACACGCGCCGGATCCGGCGCGACCGCGACACCTTCGTCGGCTTCCACAGCTGGCAGGTGTTCGTCAACACGCCCCGGGGCATCGTCCGCATCACCGGTCCAGGGGTGTGATCGGCGCTAGCGTGAGCGTGTGGACGATCGCCTCAGCGTCGACGACGCGCGCATCCTCGCGCTCGAGTCCGAGGCGATCCGCGGCCACACCATGAAGCTGATCGTGCTCGAGCCGGCCTCAGCGCCGGTCGACCTCGAGGCGCTGCGGGCGGCGGTCGACGTGCGGCTTCCGCCGGGCTCGCGCGGCCGCGACCGCGTCGAGCTCGAACCGGAGCCGCGCTGGGTCGCCGAGGAGCCGTTCGACCTCGCCGCCCACGTCCGCCGGGTGGAGGGCACCGAGGGGACCGACGAGGCCGGGATGCGGGAGGCGGCCGCGACGCTGATGTCGCAGCGCCTCCACCACCGGCGGGCGCTGTGGAGCTTCGACCTCGTCGGCCCGCTGGCGGACGGGCGCGAGGCGATCGTCTGCCGCATCCATCACGCGATGGCCGACGGGGTGAGCTGCGTGCGGTTCCTGGACGAGGTGCTGTGGGACCAGGCGCCCGCGCCGGCCGCGGCTCCGCGTCGGCCCGCCGCGAGCGCGGCGCCGCCGGCGCGCCGACGGGCCCGGAGCTCGCCGAGCTTCCCGGCGCGGTGCGCCGCGAGCTCGGCCACCGCGCCTCGGAGACCGTCCTCGACCGTCCGATCGGCTCCGGGCGCGAGCTCGCCTTCGCCGGCGCCCGGCTCGCGGAGCTGAAGGCGATCGGTGGCTCGCGCGCGGAGCACGCGACCGTCAACGACGTCCTGCTCGCCGCGATCGCGGGCGGCCTGCGCGACTGGCTCCAGCACGAGGACGACGCAGTCCCGAGGCTGCGAGCGCAGATCCCGGTCAGCCTCCACCACCGTGACGAGACCGCGCGCGAGCTCGGTAACCGCGACTCGTTCCTCAACGTCGACCTGCCGCTGGCCGAGCCCGATCCACTCGCGCGGCTGGACGCGATCAGCGCTCAGACGCGGGAGCGCAAGCGCCACGGCGACGCCGAGGAGCTCTACGACCTGTTCCACGCGCTGGGGCGGTTCAAGCGTCTCGACCGCGCGGTCGAGCGCCTGGCCGCCGGTCCGCGCGAGTTCAGCCTCTCGATCTCGAACGTCCCCGGCCCCGCCGGCGCGCTGAGCGTCGCGGGGCGCCGGGTCGAGAGCCTGTACTCGGTCGCCGAGCCCGCCGACCGCCACGCCCTGCGCGCATCCGCGATCTCCTCTGAGGGGCGAGTCGGGATCGGGCTCTGCACCGATCCGGCCGCGGTGCCCGGCGTCGGCGCAGCTGGCGACAGCGATCGAGCGCTCGCTGGCCGAGCTGCGCGCCGCGGCCGCTCGGCTGAACCGGTAGCGTCCCGCGCGATGGCGCCGAAGCTCGGCATCAACCTCGGCTACTGGGGGATCGGCCCCCGCGGCGAGGAGGCGCGTGGAGCTGGTCAAGGCCGCGGAGCGCACGGGCTACGATTCGGTCTGGGTCGCCGAGTCCTACGGCTCGGACGTGGTCTCCGTCCTCTCCTGGTTGGTGCCGCAGACCGAGCGGATCAAGCTCGGCGCGGCGATCATGCAGGTGCCGGCGCGGCCGCCGGCGGCGGCGGCGATGGCGGGGGCGACGATCGACGCGCTCTCGGGCGGACGCTTCATCTTCGGGTTCGGGCCCTCCGGGCCGCAGGTGTCGGAGGGCTGGTACGGGGTCGAGTACGCGAAACCCTGGGGCCGCACGCGCGAGTACATCGAGGTCGTCCGCGAGATCATCGCCCGCGAGGGGCCGCTCGAGCACCGGGGCGAGCATTACACGCTGCCGATCGAGGGTGGGACCGGGCAGGGCAAGGCGCTGAAGCTGAACTTCCACCCGGTTCGCAAGGAGATCCCGGTGTTCGTCGGCGCGATCGGGCGCAAGTCGGTGGAGATGGCCGCCGAGATCTGCGACGGCTGGATTCCGATCTTCTTCAGCGCCGACGCCTTCGAGGAGACCTGGGGCGAGCACCTGGAGGCGGGCTTCGCCAAGGGCGGGCGGTCGCGGTCGGACCTCGAGATCTCGCCCGCGCTCCAGGTGGCGATCGACGGCGACCTCGAAGGCGCCCGCGCCGTGGTCAAACTGGGCCTGGTGCTCTACCTCGGCGGGATGGGCTCGCGCGAGACCAACTTCTACGTCGACCTGACCCACCGGTTCGGCTTCGGCGAGGTCGCCGACGAGGTCCAGTCGCTGTACCTGGACGGCAAGCGTGAGGAGGCGTTCGCGGCGATCCCCGACGAGCTCGTGGACGCGACCTCACTGGTCGGCTCCGAGGCCGAGGTCGCGCAGCGCCTCGAGAAGCTGGCCGACGCCGGGGTCGACCGGCTGATCTGCTCGGCGGTCGCACGCTGACCACGGCGAGCGCCTGCACACGGTCGAGCGCCTGGCCGCGCTGGGTCGCGGTGCGCCGGCGTCGCCGACAGTCGATGCGACTCTCTCCGGTCGAGACGACCCCGTCTGTTGAGCACCCGACGTGCTGCGTAGCGCGTCACTCCTGGACCCCGAGGAGCACGGGCGTCTGCCCGAGGCCGGATCCGGGGGCGCGTTCGGCGCGGCCTGCTCGCGGCCGCCGCCGTGACCTAGCGACTCGCACGATTGACCCGATGGGAGGTGGCGGTGGGTGATCGAGGGCCGGCAGATCGGCCAGTACCACGTCGAGTCGCTGATCGGCGAGGGCGGGATGGGCCGCGTCTACCGCGCGACGGGGCCGGACGGGCGCCCGGTGGCGCTCAAGCAGCTTCGCCCCGAGCTCGCCGGCGACGCCGCCTTTCGCAAGCGGTTCGCGCGCGAGGCGCGGGTCGCGATCAAGATCGAGCACCGCCACGTCGTCTCCACCCTCGAGACGGGCGAGTACGACGACGGGCTCTACCTGGTCCAGGAGTTCATCGACGGCGGATCGGTGCGCGACCTGCTGGAGCGCGAGGGGCGCCTGCCCGTGCCCAGGGTGCTGACGCTCTCCGCTCAGGTCGCTGCCGGTCTCGACGCCATGCACGAGGAGGGCCTCGTCCACCGCGACCTCAAGCCGGACAACGTCATGCTCGACCACGACGGCGGGGCCCAGGTCGCCGACTTCGGGCTCTGCAAGGACAGCGAGACGAGCACGGTGCTGACCAAGATCGGGCACGCTGTCGGCACGCTCGACTACATGGCGCCCGAGCAGGTCAGGGGCGACTCGGAGGTCGACTTCCGCGCCGACGTCTACTCGCTCGGCTGCCTGACCTGGGAGTGCCTCGTGGGCGACCCTCCGTTCAGAAGTCACCAGGGCATGGCGGTGATGTGGGCGCACCTGCACGAGGACCCGCCGGACCCGTCGTCGCTGCGCGAGGACCTCGGCGACGACTTTGCCTGGGCGCTCCTGCGGGCGCTCGAGAAGGAGCCCGAGCGCAGGCCACCGACCGCGACCGCCTACGCGCACATGCTGCAGGTGGCCGCTCGGGGCCGACAGGACTAGATGCCGTCGTCCCGTGACCGGCGCGCCCGGTCACGAATCGGCGTTCGCCGCCCTTCCCGCCACCGACCAGGTGAACTCGGTGTACTCCCTGCTCGGGGCGAGCGCCCCGGGCCTGGTCCCCCGGCGGACGAACAGGATTGGGGCGGGCGCGGCCCGCGCGATCTCGGCCCGGGTCGACCCCAGTCCCTCGCGGCGCCAGCGCGACGAGAGGCCGAGCACCATCAACGCCGCGTCCGCCCCGGCCTCGACGCACCCCTCGGCGCCCCGGCGCGATCACGACCGGCTCGGAGGGCACCCCGGCGTAGCTCTGGACCAGCAGGCCCGCGTCGGCGAGCATCCGGCTGACCCTGGTCGACTCCTCGGCGTCGCCCGCGGCCCCGAGCAGCCTCAGCGGCGCGCCGGTGGAGGCGGAGATCCAGGCTCCGAGCTCGAGTGCCGCCCAATCGTGCTCGGCCCCTCCGAACGGGACCACGACGGCGCGGTTGTCGGCGAAGTCGATCACGTCCTGCTCGCGGGCGACGAGGACGGCGACGTCGCAGGGCGCCTCCTCGAGCACGGCGCCGATCTCGCCGCGCGGCACGCCCTCGCCGAGCAACGGGCGCTGCCCGGCGATCAGCAGCAGGGCGACCGACTCGTGACCGGCGACGCGAAGCAGGTCGGCGCTCGCGTCGGCGGAGATGAAGCTCACCGCGCGCGCCGGGAGGCCGCGCTCGGCGAGCTCGTCCCGCTCGGCCTGAACCAGCTCCGAGGCGTGCTCCAGGAGCGCGTTCTCGGTCTGCAGCCCGGGTCGCACGCCGGCGGCCGCCGCCCTCGGCGGGCGCACCAGCAGCGTCAGGATCAGCTCTCGCGCGGGATCGGAGCGAGCCAGCGGCTCGGCGACCGAGCGCAGCTGAGCCAGGCCGGGACCGTCGCGTGCGCCCGACCAGGATCGACTCCGCCGGCCGCTCGAGCGCCGGGAAGGCGGTCTCCGACTCGTGCCTGGCCTCTCGAAACTCCTCCTCGACCGGAGCGCCGTACCGGTTGTTCGGGTCGAGCAGGCGCAGGATCGGCCCGGCCATGAACGTGGTCACGAGCGCCATGATCACGAGCGCGGCGAACAGCGCCTCGGAGATGACTCCCTTCTCCAGAGCCAGGTTGAGCACGATCAGCTCGGTCAGGCCGCGGGTGTTCATCAGCGTCCCGATCACCCCGGAGGCGCGCCAGTCGAAGCCGACCAACCGCGAGGCGGCCATCGCGCCCAGGAACTTGCCGGCGATCGCGACCGCGATCAGGACCACGGTCAGCAGCCACAGCTCGGGGCGATCGAGCAGGCCGATGTTGGTGCGCAGGCCGGTGTAGGCGAAGAAGAGCGGCAGCAGGAGCACGACCACGAAGTCCTCGATCCGGCCGGTGACGTCCTCGGTCAGCTCGGCGTGCCGTGGCATCACCATGCCCATCACGAAAGCCCCGAAGATCAGCGCGATGCCGATCGTCTCGGTGGCGTAAGCCGAGACCAGGACGCCGGCGAAGATCGCGGCGATCCAGCCGGTCGGCACCCGCCCGGCCTCGTCGTAGGCCTCGGACGCCCGCGCGAGCAGCGGCCGAGCGCCGAAGAACATCACCAGGCAGAAGCCGGCGGCGAGGCCGATCGTCGCCGCGACCTCGGCCCCGGAGCCGGCGACCGCGACCGCGCTTGCCAGGGCGATCAAGAACCAGGCGCTGACGTCGTCGACGGCCGCGGCAGACATCGCGATCGCTCCGATGGGCCGCTTCAGCATCCGCCGCTCGACCAGGATCCGGGCGAGCACCGGGAACGCCGTGATCGACATGGCGACGCCCATGAAGAGGGCGAAGGCGACGAACTCGGTGTCGGGCGCGACCAGCTCGTATACCGGGACGGCCACGAGCAGCCCGAGCGCCATCGGCAGCGCGACGCTCGCGTTCGAGATCGCCAGCGCCTGGCTGATCCGGCCCCGGAGCTGCGAGCCGTCGAGCTCGAGCCCGACCAGGAACATGTAGAAGATCAGGCCGAGGTTGGCGACGACGCCGATCAGCACCACGATGTCGGTGGGAAAGACCAGGCTCTGAAGCTGCGGCGCGAGCGCGCCGAAGATCGTCGGGCCAAGGGCGATCCCGGCGACGACCTCGCCCATCACCCGCGGCTGGGCGAGGCGCACGGCCACCGCGCCGCAGAGTCGCGCGGCGATCATCACGACCACCACGGCGACGAAGAAGGCCGCCACGGTCGGCGCCGAACTCCCGCTGCTTGGTCGCCACCACCCGCTCGGCGGCCCCGGCTGCCGCATCGCCCGCGGGCGGGCCCTCCCGCTGCAGCTCCAGCTTGATCGTCCGGTCCGCCGCGCTGCCGGTGATCTGCGCCTCGGCGCCGTCGTCGCAGCCGACCGTTCCCTCCAACGTGCCCTCGCCATAGGTCGCGGTGCCCCGGTCGGCGCCGTCGACGACCAGGGTGAGCGCGTCGTCGCCCTCGATCTCCAGCTCCCCGCCCACGCATTCCGATTCGGGCACGAGCGCGTACTCGCCGCCCACCGAGTCGGGTGTCACCGGCTGGCGGGCCCCGGCCGCGGCGGGCTCCTGATCGAAGCTGGCGACGACCCGCTCGGAGCCCAGGGTTCCGTTGATCGCCTCCTCGGCATCGACCTCGGCATCGACCTCGGCATCGAGCTCGGCGGTTCCACCCTGCGCGCAGTCGACGGTTCCGCTGAGCTCGCCGTCCTCGAAGCGAAGCCGGCCGGAGACCGTCTCCTCGTCGTTTTCGAGGTTGACGAACTGGCCGGATTGGACCAGGTCGAACTCGGGTGTCAGGCACTCACTCGGAAGATCGAGCCGGTAGCCCCCGGCGATCGACGGCTGCGGGTCCCGTCCTTCGCCGATGACGATGCTGACGATCGCGGCGACGGCGACGGCGACGAGGAGCACCAGATAGAAGAGCGCGAGTCGCCTCTTCGAAGCCGCCGTCCGAGCTTCACCGGGGCCCATGGGCGGTCACGCTATCGCCATTCTCGCGACGCGCAAGGACAAGCGGGCCCAAGCGGGACCGGCTTCGCCGCCCACGGAGCCGAATAAGCTCCTAACGCGCGATGACGCAGGCGTTCGAGATCGGCTCGGCCCTCGGCGACTACCGGATCGTCGCCCAGCTCGGGCGCGGCGGCATGGGGATCGTCTACCTCGCCGAGCAGCCGGCGCTCGGCCGCCGGGTGGCGATCAAGGTGATCGCGCCGCAGCTTGCGGCGGACGAGGACTTTCGCGAGCGGTTCCGGCGCGAGTCGCGCCTGGCCGCTGCGATCGAGCACCCGAACGCGGTCCCGGTGTACGAGGCCGGCGCTGCCGACGACGAGACCCTCTATCTGGTGATGCGTTACATCGAGGGCACCGACCTCGCGTCGCTGATCGCCCGGGACCGTGCGCTCGAGCCCGTCCGGGCGGGGGCGATCATCGACCAGGTCGCCGGGGCGCTCGACGAGGCCCACGCGAAGGGGCTCGTCCACCGCGACATCAAGCCGGCCAACATCCTGATCGCATCGCGGCGCGGCTCCGAGCACGCCTATCTGACCGACTTCGGGCTGACCAAGAGCGTCGGCGCGGCGACCGGGGGGCTCACCGCGACCGGGCAGTGGCTGGGCACGGTCGACTACGCGGCGCCGGAGCAGATCGAGGGCAAGCGCGTCGACGCCCGCAGTGACGTCTACGCCCTCGGCTGCGTGCTGTTCGAGGCGCTCACCGGCAGGGTGCCGTTCGAGCGCGAGGGCGACGTGGCGCGGCTCTACGCCCACGTCCACGAGCCCGCGCCGAGGCCGAGCGAGGTCGCGCCGGCCGTCTCGCCGCAACCTCGACGGCGTGCTCGCTCGGGCGCTCTCGAAAGACCCCCAAGAGCGCTTTCCCTCCGCCGGGGACCTGGGCCGCGCGACCACCGCCGCGATCGCCGGAGAGGAGTTGCCGAAGGCCGAGCGGACGGTGGCCGCGGGCGCCGCCGCGCCCACGATCGACTCCCCGCGGGGCGAGAGGACGGTCGCGTCGCAGCGCGCCGAGGAAACGGTCGCAGCGCAGCGGGCCGAGGAGACGGCGGCGTCGGCGCCGGGGCCCGCAGCCGGGCAGGGGCCCGGCGGCGACCGGACGACAGAGCGGACCCGCCGGCTCGCCTGGCTCGGCGGGGGCGCCGTGGCGGTCGCGGTCGCCGCGGCGATCGTCCTGGCCACCGGCGTCCTCGGCGGCGACGACGGCGAGACGACGACCGACCCGACGACCACCGACGTGCCGGCCGGCCCCGGGTCCGGCCCGGGCGCCGGGAACGGGAACGGCAACGGGGGCGGCGCGGGCGTCGGCGGCGGCGGCCGGCCGGCGGCCGGCACCGCCGCGGTCGTGGGACAGCCGATCGACGTCGGCGAGATGCCAATCGGGATCGCCCACGGCGAGGGCGGGGTCTGGACGGCCGACCGGTTCGGCGGCTCGGTCACCTTCGTCGACACCGAGCGCGGCCGCGCGGACGAGATGCAGATCGGAGGACGGCCCGAGGGGATCGCCGTCGGTGGCGGGGCCGTTTGGATCACCGACAACGCGAATGGGAGGCTATATCGCCTCGATCCGGACGGGCGGCGGGCCAGCTACCCGGCTGGCAACCGTCCGGGAAGCCTCGCGGTCGGCAAGGGGGCCGTCTGGGTCGCCGACAACCGCGGCAGCACGGTCTCGCGCATCGACCTCGCACAGCAGAGCGACCGGCAGCAGATCCCCGTCGGCAGCCAGCCGTACGGGGTCGCGATCGGTCTCGAGGCGATCTGGGTCACCAATCGCGTCTCCGACACCGTGTCCCGCATCTCTCCGGGCTCGCGGCGGGTGGAGGAGACGATCGAGGTCGGCGAGAACCCGAAGGGCGTCGCGGTCGGGGAGGATGCGGTCTGGGTCGCGAACACCGACGACGGCACCGTGTCCCGGATCGAGGCCGGGACGCGGGAGGCGAAGAGCATCCCCGTTGGAGCCGACCCCCGCAGCGTGGTGATGGCCTTCGGGTCGGCCTGGGTGACGCTCGGCGGTCAGGGGGAGGTCGCCCGGATCGACCCCGAAACCCTGGACGTGCAGCGGATCGAGGTTGGCGACGGGCCCGAGGGGATCACGGCGGGCCCGAACTACGTCTGGGTCGCCAACGGCCTCGACAACACCGTGAGTCGGATCGAGCCGTAGATCTAGCGGCCCCCGCGCCGGGCGTCAGCTCTGACGCAGCTTCTCGATCGTCCGCTCGAGCCGGCGCTCGGTGCGCTCGTAGCGCTGCCGCCCGGCGAGGTTCTCAAGCTGGTGCGGGTCGGCGTCGAGGTCGTAGAGTTCGCGCTCGCCGACGCCTCGTAGATCACGTAGGTCCAGCGTTCAGTGCGGACTCCCCAGAAGCTGGGCGCGACCCGCGGGTACTTGACGTGGCGGAGCAGCACCGGGCGCTCGAGCGAGCTCCGCTCCCCGTCGAGCAGCGGCACCAGGCTCTCGCCGTCGATCGCTCGCGGGGTGCGCACGCCGGTGATCGCGGCGATCGTCGGCGCGATGTCGACGTTGCCGACCAGCGCCTCGACCTTGCCGCGCTGGGTGTGTCCGGGCCAGCGCACGAGCAGCGGCACGTGGATGCACTCCTCGTAGGCGCAGTCCTTCCACGGGTTGCGGTGCGAGCCGAGCGAGTAGCCGTTGTCGGAGACGAACACGACCAGCGTGTCGCGGGTCTCGCCCTGCTCCTCGATCGTGGCCAGGAAGCGCGCGATCGCGTCGTCGACGGCAAGCAGCGAGCGCCACTGGTCGACCGTCGCCGTCCGCGACTCGCTCGGTGACACCGGCGGGCGGTTCGCCCACCAGCGCGTCGCGTCGCTGGCGACGCGATTGAAGTTCGCCGGGAATCCGGGAGAGGCGCCGGCGAACGCGTCGCGGTGGCGCGGCGCGGGGGTCCTCGGTGCGTGCGGCGCGTAGGGGGCGAAGTAGCGCGAAGAACGGGTCCTCGGAGGTGCGGATGAACTGATCGAGCCGGGCCGCGAGCACGTCGGTGGAGTAGTCCCCGGGCGCGTCGCCGAAGTCCTCGCGCGAGCCCCCGTCGATGAGCGTGTAGTCGTAGTAGGCGCCGTCGGGGGTGAACGCGATCCACTGGTCCCAGCCCTGCGGGATGAAGTCCCGGTTGCCCCAGGGGTACTCGTTGAGGTACTTGCCGAAGAGGCCGGTCCGGTAGCCGGCGTCGTCGAGCCACGTCGCCAGGGTCGAGGAGTCGTCGAACTCCTGCGGCCGCGAGGTTGGTCTCGATCCCGGTGTGGTGCGAGTAGAGGCCGGTGAGCAGGGTGGCGCGGCTGGGGCAGCAGAGCGGGTTGTTGGCGTAGTAGGAGTCGAACCGGGCGAAGCCGGGCGCCCCGTTCAGCGCCGGCATGCGCTTGACCGTCCCGTAGGGCTGATCGTCCGTGACGATCATCAGCACGTTGGGCTGTGGGGCCTCGCGGTCCGCGTTGGCTTGTGGTGGCGATCCCGCCGCCGGTTCACCCTCGGGCTCGCCCGACGAGCAGGCTGCCAGCGTCCCGCAGATCAGGACGACGCTCGCCACCAGGGCTCGCGTGCTGGCGGAACCTGTGGCGGGCATTGCCCCGACGACTCTAGGGCCTGGCCCCGGCCGGCCGGCCGACCCGCGGCGGCTCAGGCCACGCGAACGAGCGACGGAGCTCCGCAGAGCCCCGCCGCCCGGTCCTGGGCTGGCCCTCCCCCGATCAACCCGGGCGGTAGCCCTTCCGCGTGTGCTTGTCCTTGGGACGCCTGTTGCCGGGACGCCTGGCGCCGGGGCGCCTGTTGCCCTTGTTGGCGACCGCGTACTGGTCGGCGGCGGCCGTCTGCGCGGCGGCGGCGCCTCCCGCCCGGTTGAGCTCCTGCGCGTCCGACTGGGTCGAGGCGATCCCGGTCGACGGGGCGACGGCGATGGCGACGATGCTGCCGGCGGTCCCGAGCGCGATCTTGATCTTCATGGTGGTCATCGGGTCTCCTTCGTCTCTCGTTTCCCGATGCCCGCATCCTCGCCGCGGCGGGCCGCCGCCGCCAGGGGCCCGAGGGCTGGACCTGGCCATCGCCGGGTGTGGTCGCGCTCACCCCTTGGTGGGGCGGTCTACAGCTCGCGCTCGCTGACCAGGCCGCTCTGCAGCGCGCGCTCCACCAGGGCGACGCGCTTGCGGTTCTGGGGCAGGTCGTCGACCCCGAAGCTCTCGTAGAGCGCCCGCAGATGGGTCTTGACCGCGTCGACGCTGAGCTGCAGCTCGGCTGCGACCTGGGCGTTGGTCGCCGGGCTGGCGAACGCGGCGCCGTCCTTGAACGGCCGGCACAGCGCGACCAGGACCCGCCGCTGCGCCGGCGAGACGCCGCCGACGGTGAGCGCGTCGGCGGTGATCACGGTCTCGGCGCGGCCCTCGGCGGGCGCGCGGTAGACGACGCCGGTGGCGCCGAAGCGCAGCGTGTCGCCGTCGCGCAGCCGCCGCCGGCCGCCGACCCGCTCGCCGTTGACGAACGAGCCGTTTCGCGAGAGGCCGTCGTCGACCACCGTGCACTCGAGGCCGACGATCTCGAGCTGTGCGTGCAGGCCGGAGACCTCGGTGTCCCAGGCGAGGTTGAGGTCGGCGGACTCGCTGCGCCCGACCCAGAGCGAGTCGACCTGCTCGTCGATCACCAGCAGCCGCTGCTCGTCGTCGGCGTCCCGGTAGACCAGGAACGGCCGCCCGCGGCGCTCAGCCTCGATCTGGGCCTTGAGCTCGGGGGCGGTGCGGGCGCGCGGGCCCGGGTTCGCGGCGTTCACGGCCTGAACATAGACCGATCCGCCGGGGCGGAGGCCGGAGGCCGAAGCCGACTCCGGCGCCGTTGAGCCGGCGCATTCCGTTAGGCTCACCGCCGCTCAGCTCGCTGGATGAAGGTCGGGGTCCCGAAAGAAACCGCGCAGTCAGAGCGCCGGGTCGCGCTGATCCCCGATGTCGTCAGGGCGCTCACCGAGCGGGGCGTCGAGGTGGTGGTCGAGACGGCTGCCGGGGAGGAATCGGGCACATCCGGACTCCGAGTACTCCGAGGCCGGAGCCGACATCGGCGATCCATGGAGCAGCGACGTGGTCGCCCGCGTCGCGTTGCCGACGGCGGATGAGATCGGCCGGCTCGAGCGGGGTCAGGTCCTGATCGGCCACCTCGCGCCGCTGACCTCGGCCGAGACCAACAAGGCGCTCGCCGCCGCCGGCGTGACCAGCTTCGCGATGGAGGCGATCCCGCGGATCACCCGCGCCCAGGCGATGGACGCGCTCTCCTCGCAGGCGAACGTCGCCGGCTACGCCGCGACGCTGCTCGCGGCGCGCGAGGCAGGCCGCTTCTTTCCGATGATGACGACGGCCGCCGGCACCGTCGCGCCGGCGAAGGTGCTGGTGCTGGGCGCCGGGGTCGCCGGCCTGCAGGCGATCGCGACCGCGAAACGCCTCGGCGCGGTGGTCACCGGCTTCGACATCCGCCGCGCCGCCTGGGAGCAGATCGCTTCGCTGGGAGGACGGCCGCTGGAGCTCGAGTTCATCCCCGACGCGGAGGCCGAGGGCGGCTACGCGCGGCCGTTGACCGAGGAGGAGGACGAGCAGGTCCGCGAGGCGCTGGCCGAGAACGCGGCGCGCCAGGACGTGATCATCACCACGGCTCAGATCCCGGGGCGTCCGGCGCCGATCCTGATCACGAAGCAGGCCGTCGCCAATATGGCGCCGGGCGCGGTGATCGTCGACCTCGCCGGCGACTCGGGCGGCAACTGCGAGCTGACCCGCGGCGGCGAGACGGTCGTCTCGGACAACGGAGTCAAGGTGATCTCGCCGGTCAACCTGCCCTCCGACATGGCCGCTCACGCCTCGCAGCTCTACGCCAAGAACGTCGAGAACCTGCTCGGGCTGCTGCTCGACGAGGAGGGCGCGCTGAAACTCGACTTCTCCGACGAGGTCGTCGCCGGCGCCTGCCTGACCCACGACGGCGAGATCCGTAACGAGCGCGCCGCCGGCGCCCCGAGCAACGACCAACGGGCAACGAGCAACTAGTCAATGGACCTCGTCATCGAGCTCACCATCTTCGTCCTCGCCGCCTTCGTCGGCTTCGCGGTGATCTCGAAGGTGCCGACGACCCTGCACACGCCGCTGATGAGCCAGACGAACGCGATCCACGGGATCGTCATGCTCGGCGGCCTGATCGTCGCCGGGGTCGCCGACGGCGCGCTCGAGCAGGTGATCGGCTTCATCGCGATCGCCTTCGGCGCGATCAACATCGTCGGCGGCTTCCTGGTCACCGACCGGATGCTGGGCATGTTCGTGCGGAAGCCGAAGCGCGAGGCCGACGAGGCCCCGAATCCATGAGCCTCGCCGTGCTCGAGCCCGGCGGTGACCTGACGACGATCCTCTACGTCGTCTCGTTCTCGCTGTTCATCTACGGGCTCATGCAGGGCACCCATCCGACGACCGCGAAGACGGGCAACCTGATCGCCGCCGGCGGGATGGCCGTCGCCGTGGTCACCACGCTGCTGCTCGACGGGCTCGGCAACTGGGGCGTGATCATCGGCGGCCTCGTGGTCGGCTCGGCCGTCGGCGTGATCGCCTCGCTGCGGGTGCAGATGACCCAGATGCCGCAGATGGTCGCCCTCTACAACGGCGTCGGCGGCGGCGCCGTGGCACTGATCGCGTGGTCGGAGTTTCGGCATGCGCCGCCCGACTTCCCGCTCGACGAGTTCATCCCCGTGCTGTTCGCGGCGGTGATCGGCTCGGTCTCCTTCTGGGGCTCCAACATCGCGTTCGCCAAGCTCCAGGACCTGATCCCGACCCGACCGCTCGCGATCCCGGGCCAGCAGGTGATCAACGCCCTCCTGCTCGTGGGCCTGCTCGTCGCGTGCATCGTCCTCGCCTCCTCCGACGATCCCTCGGAGGGGCTCTTCATCGGCGTGCTCATCGGCGCCGCGATCCTCGGCAACCTCGTCGTGCTGCCGATCGGCGGGGCCGACATGCCGGTGGTGATCTCGCTGCTGAACGCGTTCACCGGCCTCTCGGCGGCCGCGGCCGGGTTCTCGCTCGACAACGTCGCCCTGATCGTCGCCGGGACCCTCGTGGGGTCCTCGGGAACGCTCCTCACGCTGGAGATGGCGACGGCGATGAACCGCTCGGTCGCCAACATCCTCTTCGCCGGCTTCGGCGGGGCCCCCGCCAGCGGGCCCGGCGCCGGCGGCGAGGAGCGCCCGCACACCTCGATCGGCGCTCAGGACGCCGCGATCAAGCTCGCCTACGCGGACTCGGTGGTGATCGTGCCGGGCTACGGGCTGGCCGTCGCCCAGGCCCAGCACGCGGTCAAGGAGCTTGGCGACGAGCTCGAGAAGCGCGGGGTCGAGGTCAACTACGCGATCCACCCGGTCGCCGGTCGGATGCCCGGCCACATGAATGTGCTGCTCGCCGAGGCCGACGTTCCCTACGAGAAGCTGCGCGAGATGGACGACATCAACCCGGAGTTGCCGCGCACGGACGTCGCCGTGGTGATCGGCGCCAACGACGTCACCAACCCGGCGGCCAAGAACGACCCCGACTCGCCGATCGCGGGGATGCCGATCATCGAGGTCTCCGAGGCGCAGCAGGTGATCGTCATCAAGCGCTCGCTCTCGCCCGGGTTCGCCGGGATCGACAACGACCTCTTCTACCTCGAGAACACCTCGATGATGTTCTCCGACGCGAAGGCCGCGGCGGCCGAGATCGCGGCCGAGGTCACCGAGCTTTAAGGGCGCGCTCAGAGCTCGGCGTTGAGCTCCGTCGAGCCTGATCGCGATCATGCCTCGCTTGGCGTACTGGCGCCCGGGCCCTTCGCCCCGAGCCGGCCCTCGGCGACCAGGGTGGCCAGCTCCGCGCGCGAATGGATGTCGAGCTTGCGGTAGATGTGGCCGAGGTGGAACGAGATCGTCTTCGGGCTCAGGAACAGCTCGGCGGCGACCTCGCGGTTGGTCATCCCGCGGGCCACGGCCTCGGCGACGCGCACCTCCTGGGCGGTGAGCTCGTCCGGGTCGCTGAAGCGCGGGCGCTCGACCGCCCCGGCGGCGCTGAGCTCGTCACGGGTGAGCGCCGTCCAGGCGGGCGCTCCAAGCTCTTCAAAGTTCGCCAGCGCCGCGCGCAGGTGCTCGCGCGCCGCCACTCGGCGTCGCGCGCGGTGCAGGCGCGAGCCGTAGGCAAGCTGGGTCCGCGCGCGCTCGAAGGGCCGCTCGGCCTCGTCGTGGAGCTCCAGCGCCCGGTCGAACTCGGGCTCGAACCCGCTCTCGGCCACCAGGCCGCGACACCGGGCGGCCAGGGCCAGCGCCGGGGCGATCGCGCTGCGCTCGGCCTGCGCGTCGAACGCGGCGCTCAGCGTCGCGGCGTCGGCCGTGCGTCCGCAGCGCACGTAGGCCTCGACCAGGTCGGGCGCCCAGGGGATGATCGACGGGTCCTCGAGCCCGGACAGGCCGGCGAGCACGTGAGCCTGCTCGAGCTCCTCGATCGCCTCGGCGGGGCCGCCGATGCCGAGCTCGAGGAAGCCGAGGCAGGCCAGCGACCAGACCCGGACGCTGCCGTAGCCGACCGGTTCGGCGATCTCGACCCCGCGGTGGGCGTCGGTCCGAGCCGCCGCCTCGCGGCCGCGCGCGGCGTGGATCCGGGCGCGGACGATGAGCGCGATCGTGAGCGGCCCGAGCTGACCCGAGACGTCGGCGTTCTCGACCGCGTCATCGGCATCGCGCTCCGCGCGGTCCCATTCCCCGAGCCGGTAGGCCGCGTCGGCCGCCTGGAGCTGAAACCACGGCAAGATCCCGAGCGACCGACTCTCCCGGGCGGCCGCCGCCAGGCCCCGTGTCTCCGCCAGCAACTTCTCCTCGTCACCGGTGCTGAACCGTCCCATGAGCGCGAACGAGATCGACTGCGCGGCGGCGGAGACGGGCTCGACCTGCGACAGCAGGTCGCCGGCCCGGTCGAGCTCGACGGCGGCCTCCGCGGTCCTCCCCTTCAGCGCCAGCCCCATCCCGTGGATCGAGAACGCCTGGCAGCGGACGCTGACCGGCGCCTCGTCGGGAAGGCAGGCGATCGCCCGCTCGGCGGACTCGAGCACGAGGTCACAGAGGCCTGCGACGGTGGCGGTGACTCCGGCGTCGGCGTGCAGCAGGGCCGCCATCGCGGGATCCTGCGCGCGGATGCTCTCCGCCTCCTCGGTAAGCATCCGGTGGGTCGCGGGAGCGGGGCGGATGCCGCCGTTCAGCGTCACCATCGCCAGCAGGTGGCGCACCCGGACCCGCATCGCCGAGTCGTCGGTCTCGCCGGCGCGCTCGAGCAGGGCCGCGCTCAGCTCGTACTCCCCGCCCATCGCCGCGGCGAGGCCGGCCCCGAACAGCCGCCTGACGGTCGCCTCGGGGGCCGTGCTCAGGGTCGCCGCGCGCTCGAGCGCGTCGGCGGCCGCCGCATGGGCGCCCCGGCCGGCGGCGCGCTGTGCGGCGCGATCGAGCTCGGCCGCGACGTCGTCGTCGGGCCCGGTGGCGGCGGCGGCCAGATGCCAGGCGCGCGAGTCGGGCGGGGTGTGGCGGGCGAGGGCGCGATGGACCCGGCGCCGTTCAGCGGGCGGGGCGGCGCCGTAGACGACCCCGCGAAGCAGCGGATGAGCGAGGCGGAAGCCGTCGGCGTCGGTCTCGAGCAGCCCGGCCGCCTCGCACGCCTCCAGCGCCCGGTCGGGGATGCCGAGGTCGCGGGCGACGGCGATCACCGGCTCGAGTGCCCGCTCGAAGGCGGCCGCCGCCACCACGAGCAGCGCAGCCGCCTCCGGCCCGGCGGCATCGACCCGGCGCTCGAAGGCCTCGCCGAGCGCGCCGCCAGGCACGGGCGGAGCGTCGATCGGGGCGATCCCGCGGCGCTGGTCCTCCGACAGCATCGGCGGCAGCTCATGCAGCGCCAACGGGTTGCCGAGCGACAGCTCGAGGACGGCCTCGGTCGCCTTCCCGGCGAGCTCGGCGTCTGCCAGCAGGGCGAGGGCGTCCGCTCGCTCGAGCCCGCTGAGCGCCAGCTCGTCGAATCCCCCGCCGGTGCCGAACAACCGCGCCTCGCCCTCGGGTCGCGCGGCGACCAGCATGGCCGCGCCCGAGCGCTCGAGCCGCCGACCGGCGTAGGCGAGGCACTCGGCGGACGGACGGTCAAGCCAGTGCGCGTCGTCGACGACGATCAGCAGCGGGCGCTCGCGCGCGGCGGCCCGGATCATGCCGAGGAAGCCGGCGAAGGTGGCCAGGCGCTCATTGACGACCTGCTCCGCCACGGCCAGCGCGAGCGCCGACGAGATCGCCGCGGCCTGTGGCGCCGGCAGCCCGTCCAGCCCTCCGAGCAGCGGGGTCGCGAGCTCACCGAGCGCCGCGAACGGCAGCTGCGCCTCCGACTCGACCCCGGCGGTGGCTGCGAGCTGCATGCCCTCGGCCCGCTCGCGGGCGGCGATCAGGAGCGCCGTCTTGCCGATCCCGGGCTCGCCGCGGACCAGCAGGGCGCCGCCGCGGCCGCCACGCGCGCGATCGAGCAAGGCGTCGATGCGGTCGAGCTCGGCTTGCCTTCCAACCAGCACTCAAGGACAACAGTAGGAGAGTTCTTCCGATCCCGGCAGGAGCGCGGGGCCCGGCTCGAACCGGGCGTTCGCCCGGTGCCTTTTCACCCGCCCGCGCGTACGGTCGCCTGCATGCACAGAGCGACAGTCCACGTCCTCACGGCCGCGAACCGCTCCGGCGCCCATCATGCGCCGCAGGCGTCGAGGCCGAGGTCGCGCCGCCCGCGGCTCGCCCTGCTCGCCGCGCTCGCGAAGCTCAGGTAGCGAGACCGAACCCGGCGGAGGCCGGGGGTGCGTCCGCGCGATGCGGGCTCAACCCCGGCGCTCCGCCTGCTCGCGCTCGACCCGGCGGCTGCGGCGGACGTGGGGGAGAGCCCAGCCGATCAGCGCGCCGAGCCCACCGGCGATCACCAGGGCGATGATCAGCGGGGTCTCGGTCTCGACGAAGAGGAAGTCGACGGTCACCTTCTGCAGGTTCTGGACGATCAGGATCGCCAGCAGCAGCCCGGCGACGGCGAGCAGGTAGAAGCGCCACCCGCGTCCCTCGCTCCGCGGCATGCCTTCGAAATCCCGGTCGGCCACGGGGCGACTCTACCCCTTCGATCGCGGCGCACACTAGACACGATCGGGCAGCCATCCGCGCGCTCGGGCAGCCTAGCGTCGACCCGTGTCCCCCACCGGCGAGCGCGGTCAGAGCACGGTCGAGTGGGTCGGGCTGCTGCTGGTGATCTCGGCTGGCGGTCGGAGCCCTCGGGGCGCTCGCCGGAGCGGCGCTGCCGGGGGCTGCGCTGGCACGCTCGATCGGGGGCCGGATCGTCTGCGCGCTCGAGCTCTCCGGCGCCTGCGAGCCGCTCGGGGCCAGCGAGCTCGTGCTCGCCTACGGCGACGAGCTCGGCGCGCTGGTCTCCGCGACCGCTCCGCAGATCCGCTACGAGCCGGGCATGCGGGCCCTGCCGGTCGATTTTCGCCGCTGTCGCGAGGACGCCTGCGCCGAGGGGCGCGACGGGGTCCGCGTCGCCAGCTCGCTCACCGGGGAGCCGGCGGTGGCGTTCACCCACGTGATCGATTGCCGCCCGGGCACCCAGACCCCCAACGCCGTCTGCACCGGCGTCGCCGCCGGCAACCGGTACCTGCAGTATTGGCTCTACTACCCCGGCAGTGCCACCGGGGAGGGCTCGGTCGCCCCCGGTGTGATCCGCGAGGTCTCGAGCGTCGTCGGGATGCCGAGCCACCACCCCGACGATTGGGAGTCGGTGCAGTACCGCATCCACCCGGACGGCGGCGTCGACGTCCGCGCCAGCGCCCACCACGGGTACGGGCCCGGGTGGCGGCCCGCGGACGAGGCGACCTACACCGTCGCCGGCGGCAGCCACGCCGGCACCGTCGAGCCGGCCGACTTCGCCCGGGTGACGACCCCGCGCCGGCTGGGACTGATCCCGCTCGAGTCCGTCGCGGAGGCCGAGGGCGAAATCGAGTTCGCGGTCTCGCCGCCGTGGCGCAAGCGCGTCTGGCTCGACCCGGAATACGAGGGGACGGATTAGCCCCGACGCACGTTTTCACCCCGGCCGCATGGGCCGCACGTCGGCGGGCTCCGGCGAGCGCTCCGCGGCCTCCAGCCGGCGGAGCATCCGGGTCTCGCGCGGCAGCAGGGCCGCCGCGAGCGCGATCGAGCGCAAGCGCCGAGCCGCCGATCAGCACGGTAGTCGCTCCAAGGGCCTCGGCCAGCGGCCCGGCGAGCAGGAACCCGAGCGGCACCAGGCCGAGCGAGACCAGCCAGTCGTAGGAGGTGACCCGCGAGAGCTTGTCCGGCGGTATCCGCTCGGCGAGCGCCGTCAGCCACCAGATGTCGAACAGCGCCAGGCCGATCCCGGCGATCAGGTTCGCCGGGTACATAATGACCTCGGTGACGCCGGCCGCGTACACGATCTGTGCTAGCGGCAGGACGCCGAAGCAGATCATCGCCAGGCGCATCGGATACAGCGGCCGCCATCGGATCGCGATCAGCGACCCGATGATCGTTCCCGCGCCGAGCACCGCCGCGACCGCGCCGTAGACGCCGACGCTGCCGTACTGCTCGTCGGCGATTCCCGGGCCGAGCACGTACCAGGGAGCGAAGCCGGCGAAGACCGCGACGCAGAAGGAGAGCAGGGTGACCCAGACCCAGGTGCGCGACCGGACCTCGCGAAAGCCGTCACGCAGCTCTCGCCGCCAGTCGCCCCCGGCGGCGGCCGCCGTCGCGAGCGCTCGGCGCCGGGGACGCAGGCGGATGATCAGCACGGCGCTGACCAGGAAGGTGGCGGCGTCGATCGCGAACGCCGCGCCGGCGCCGGCGCCGAGCACGAGCACGGTCGCCAGCGCCGGACCGACGAACTCGGCGACGTTGTCGGCCATCGTCGTCAGCGCGTTCGCCTGCTGGATCTCCGCCTCGGGGACCGTCTGGGGCACCAGGCCCGTTGCCGCCGGGCGGAAGAACGCCTCCGCGCTGCCGAACACCGCTTCGATCGCGACCACCTGCCAGATCTCGACGTCGCCGGCGATGATCAGGAGCGCGAGCCCGCCGTGGAGCGCGAAGCGGACCAGGTCGGTGGCCACGACCACCCGGTGGCGGGGCAGGCGGTCGGCCCAGACGCCGCCGATGAGCACGAAGCCGACCAGGGGCAGTGCGTGGGCCGCGAGGACCAATCCGAGATCCGTTGCGCTCCCGGTCAGGTCGGTGACGAAGAGGGCGAGGGCGACCGTGACGATCCGATCGCCGAGGACGCTCAGGGTGGTCGCCGCCCACAGCAGACGAAAGTCGCGGTGGCGCAGGACGGAGCTCAGGGCTGGCGCATCTCCGGTGCGGCCTCGGCGACGTAGAAGCGGCTGCGGCCGATCTCTCGCTCGCCGGCACGGATCACGACCGCGTGCGGCCCCGGGGTCGAGAACGTCGCCGTCGCCTGGATCGAGATGACGACGCGCTGGTCCTGGCCGGTGACCGAGCCGGGCGGGCGTCCGACCTCGATCTCGAACTCCAGCTCGTCGCCGAGCCGCTCGCCGTCGGGGTCCTGGGTCTCGAGCTCTAGCGTGTGCCGCTGGTTGGCCTCGTCCCAGGCGACGTCGACGCCGAACGCGATCCCGAACATGTGCTCGACGGGCATCTCGGCGAAGCGCAGCATGTTCCAGCCGCCGCCCATCGCGTACAGCTTCCCGTTCAGGGACTCGCTGTGGTCGGTGAGCAGGAGGAACCCGAGCTCCATCAGGCCCGCTCACCTTAGGCGCCTCAACGGCGGCGCGGCTCGGCTCCGCTCCGCTCCGCCTCACTTCGGCGGCATCCGCAGGGCGCCGTCGAGTCGGATCGGTCTCGCCGTTCAGCATCGGGTTGGCGACGATCGCGGCGACCATCTCGGCGTACTCCGAAGGCTTGCCGAGGCGCGAGGGAAACGGGATCCCGGCGCCGAGCGCCGGCACGGGCCTCCTCGGGGAGCGCGGCGAGCAACGGGGTGTCGAAGAGGCCGGGCGCGATCGTCACCACGCGGACGCCGCGGCTGGCCAGGTCGCGCGCCGCGGGCAGCGTCAGGCCGACGATGCCGGCCTTCGAGGCGGCGTAGGCGACCTGGCCGATCTGGCCGTCGAAGGCGGCGATCGAGGCGGTGTTGACGCAGACGCCGCGCTGGCCATCGGCGTCGGGCTCGTTGCCCGCCATCGCCATCGCCGCCAGGCGCAGGGTGTTGAAGGTGCCGATCAGGTTGACCTTGATCACGTTGGAGAAGATCTCGAGGTCGTGCGGCCCCTGCTTGGAGACGGTCCGCTGCGCCCAGCCGATTCCCGCGCAGCAGACCGAGATCCGCAACTCGCCGGCGGCGGTCGCGGCGTCGACCGCCGCCTGGACCCGCTCCGCCTCGAGCACGTTCGCCTGCACGAAGGAGGCCCGGTAGCCGAGCTCGGCCGCCAGGGCCTCGCCCTTCTCCGCGTTCAGGTCGGCGATCACGACGGCTGCGCCGTCGGCGATGCAAACGCCGCGCGGTCGCCTCGCCGAGGCCCGAGGCCCCGCCGGCGACGAGCGCGTTCGATCCCTCGGTTCGCATCGGCCGCGGACGATAACCCGCTCGTTTACGTCGGCCCAACGACGAGCCTCGCTAGCCTTGCGAGATCGCGCCGACCGCCGAGGCCAACCTGAGTCAGCGGATCGCGGACCGCCTGGCGGAGGCCCGCGAGCGGACCCTCCTGCTGGTCGAGCCGCTCGCCGACGAGCAGCTCAACACGGTCTACTCGCCGATCCTCAGCCCGCTCGCCTGGGACCTCGGCCACATCGCCAACTTCGAGGAGCTGTGGCTGGTACAGCGAGTCGGCGGGCGCGAGCCGATGGACGGCGAGCTCGGCCGCTTCTACGACGCGATCGAGAACCCCCGCAAGACCCGCAACGAGCTGCCGATCCTGCGCGGCGCCGAGCTGCGCGCCTACATGGACGAGGTCCGCGCCCGGACGCTCGACGTGCTCGAGTCCGTCGACCTCGCTCGACCCGGCCGACCGCCTGCTCGAGGACGGCTTCATCTACGAGATGCTGCTCGCCCACGAGTACCAGCACAACGAGACCATGCTCCAGCTGCTGCAGATGGTCGACGGCTACGAGCCCGTCCGGGTCGACGAGTCGGTCGCCGGCCGAGCCGGTCTCCGAGGGGCCCGAGATGGTCACGGTCGAGGCCGGCGCCTACGAGGTCGGCGCCGCGGCAGCGGGCTTCGCCTACGACAACGAGCGGCCGCGCCACGCGGTCGAGCTGGCGGCGTTCGAGATCGACCGCGCCCCGGTCACCAACGGCGCCTACGCCGAGTTCGTCGCCGACACGGGCGCCGAGCCGCCGATGTACTGGGAGCGAGAGGGCGACGGCTGGGTGACGACCGCCTTCGGGCGTCGCGAGCCGCTCGACCCGGGGCGCCCCGTGGCCCACGTCAACTGGCACGGCGCCGACGCCTTCGCCCGCTGGGCGGGCAAGCGTCTGCCGACCGAGCTCGAGTGGGAGGCCGCGGCCACCGGGGCGGACCGCGACCGCGCCAATCTCGACCTCCTCGGGTTCGGCACCGCCCCGGCCGGCGCTTACGACGATGCCCCCGCCGACTCGGGCGCGGTGCAGATGCTCGGCGACGTCTGGGAGTGGACCTCCTCGGACTTCAACGGCTATCCGGGATTTAGCGCCTTTCCCTACCCGGAGTACTCCGAGGTCTTCTTCGGCGACGAGCACAAGGTCCTGCGCGGCGGCAGCCTGGGCGACCCGCCGGGAAGTGATCCGGTCCGCGCTTTCGCAACTGGGACCTGCCCGAGCGCTCGCAGATCTTCTCGGGCGTGCGTTGCGCGAGGGACGCCGGGTGAAACGAAACGCGCTCCCAGGGAACGCCTAGGTACCGGTTGTGGCGGCGACGGCGGAGCAGATCGAGATCGAGGTGCACCTGCCCGAGGGCGGGACGCTCGCGGGCCTGGCCGAGGACGTCCGCGAGGGCCTCTCCTGTCCGTTCAAGGAGCTCCCCCCGAAGTACTTCTACGACGAGCGCGGCTCGGAGCTGTTCGAGGCGATCACCGAGCTGCCCGAGTACTACCCGACCCGGGCCGAGCGCTCGATCCTCGGCCGCCGTGCCGACGCGATCGTCGCCGCCGCGGACCCGACGACGCTGATCGAGCTCGGCTCGGGCGCGGCGGCGAAGACCCGCTGCCTGCTCGACGCGATACGGACTGCGGAGAGCCTCGAAACCTACGTCCCGGTCGACATCTCGGAGGAGATCACGCGCCGGGTCGCCGACGAGCTCGTCGCCGAGTACGACGGCCTGCACGTGCACGGGATCGTCTGCGACTACGAGACCCACCTCGAGCGGATCCCGCGTGAGGAGGGCGCCCTGATCGCCTTCCTCGGCGGCACGATCGGCAACTTCCGCCCGGGCCCGCGGCGCTCGTTCCTGGCCCGGATCGCGACCCTGATGTACCCGGGCGACCGCTTCCTGCTCGGCACCGACCTGGTCAAGGACACGGCGATCCTCGAGGCCGCCTACAACGACTCCGCCGGGATCACGGCCGAGTTCAACAAGAACGTCCTCTGTGTGCTCAACCGCGAGCTGGATGCGAACTTCGACGCCGACCTGTTCGAGCACGTCGCCTTCTTCGACTCCGAGAACGAGTGGATCGACATCCGGTTGCGCTCGCTCGCCGAGCAGTTCATCGACCTGAGGGCGCTCGACATGCGGACCCATTTCGCTCGCAACGAGGAGATGCGGACCGAGGTCTCGACCAAGTTCACCCGTGAGCGGCTCGAGGCCAGCTACGCCGACGCCGGCCTCGAGTTGGTCGAGTGGTGGACCGACCCTGATCGGCTCTACGCCGTCTCCCTGGCGCGCACGGCGTCGTAGCCGCCTTTCACGGTCATTTCACCGGCGGTCCGTAGAAACGGGCTCCGGCTGTCAACTACACAGGAGACCGAAATGACCATCAGCAAGCGCAACAAGATCATCGCCGCCGGAGCCGCCGTGCTCGCGCTCGGTGCGGGCGGAGCCGCGGTCGCCGGCGCGGCCGGCGGCGGCGAGGACGCGGCCGAGGGGCCGGACGTCGCGATCACCGGCGCCACGCTCGACAAGGCGAGCGCGGCGGCGCTCGAGGCGACGGGCGGCGGCACGGTGACCGAGACCGAGGTCGGCGACGAGGAGAGCTACTACGAGGTCGAGGTCACCCTCGACGACGGTAGCCAGGTCGACGTCCAGCTCGACCGCGACCTGAACGTGGTCGGCGAGTCCGCGGACTCCGAGAGCGACGGCTGACCAGGGCAATCAGCGCCGGGAGACGGGCCGGACGGTCGTCCGGCCCGCTCCCGTGTCGCGCCCCCCCGGCGCTACCTGTGGTCGTCCGGCTCGAGCTGCGCGCGGATCTCCCCCGCCGGGTACTTCATGGTGTGGACGTTCGCGTACGTCGCGCCGGCCCGGATCGCATCGACGAGCTCCTGGAACTCGCCCGGGGCGATCCCTTGCTCCGTCGGGCCGAGCACGTCCGCGGGAACGATGGTCCCCGTGATCGTCGCCGGCTGGGCCGGGCACGGCTGCGTGCCGACCGGCCCATTGCCCTGGTTCGTGCACAGGAAGACGCTGATCCCGCCGCTCTGAGCGCGGGCGCCGAAGTGGATGTGCGCCTGCTGGACCGGCCCCTCGAGATCGGCGTAGCTCAGCCGATAGGAGATCTCCTGGTCCGCGTCGTCGATGCGGACCTTGAAGCTCCCCTCCCCGGAGGTCGACAGCGCGAGCGGGGTTTCCTCGTACCCGGTGAGCTGCTCGCGGATGCTCTTGCCGCCAGTGGCCACGGCGACCACCGCGCCCCCCGCAATCACGGTGACCACCGCGACCAGCGCGGCCAGCTTGATCCGTCCGTTCATCGCCACCTCCCGATTCGGTGAACGCCGGATGCCGGCGCGGACGCAAGGCATCCGACGCGCGTTTATCAACCGGAGCTACGGCCCGCGGCGGCGGATGGATTGATCCGATCCGCCGCCGGCGCGCCGTCAGGCCGGCGCGAGCGCCTCGATCAGATCGCCCGCCTGGTCGGGCGTCGTGATCGGCAGCAGCACGGGGCAGGTGACGCCGGCCGCGACGAACTGCCCGAGGCGCTCGCGCATCTGCTCGGGACCGCCGAGCACGAACACCTCCTCGATCAGCGGCCACGGTGCGGCGGCGACCGCGCGCTTGCGGTCCTTGGCCGCCCACGCCTCGCACATCTCGGCAATCGCCTCGCCGTGCCCGAGCCAGCGAAAGAACGCCGCGTACACGGGGACGGTGGCGTAGGAGGCGAACATGAACCGCGCCAGGGGCTCGGTCTCCTCGCGCTCGCCGGGGATGCAGAAGAACCGGCAAAGCAGCTCGAACCCCGGCGGGGCGCCGTCCAGCCGGCCGACCACCTGCTCGACTCCCGAGAGCGGAAGGAAGTTGGAGAACGCGCCATCCGCCTTCTCGACCGCGAGGCGAAGCATCTTTCCCCGCAGCGCCGCGAGCACGATCGGTACCGGTGGTGGCGCCAGCTCGAGCTTGAACCCGGACCGGGTCCGCTCACCGGCGAGCGCCGGGCGCAGGAACTCGACCGTCCGCTCGACCCTGGTCAGGGGCCGCTCGAACGGGATCTCGTTCCAGCCCTCGACGATCCGGTCGGAGGACGCTCCGATCCCGAGCGCGAAGCGCCCGCCGCTGCCGTCGGCGAGCGCCGCGGCCTGTTGGGCGAGCAGCGCGGGGCCACGGGTGAAGACGCCGACGACTCCGGTCCCGAGGCGCATCGAGTCGCTCCAGCCCGCCGCCAGCGCCAGCGGCGTGAAGCCATCCGGCCCGTTGGTCTCGCCGGTCCAGAGGTCCGTATAGCCGGCGGCCTCGGCGCGGCGGACGAGCGCGGCGTGGTCTCGCAAGGGGATCCCGGGGAGGGTGAGCGTCAGGCCCCAGCGTTGGGTCGGTGCTGCGTTTTCCATCCGCGCGCGGGAGCCTATCCGTGGGATTGGCACGTTGGCCCGGCGGCCCGTTCTCGTCGGCACGCGGGGAATCGCTTAGCGAAGCGGAATACGCCTCGCAAGGCCGACCTCCCCTCGCCGCCTCTGACTAGGTTGGACAACCCGGCGGACACATCTCCGATCCTCGACCCCCTCTAAGGAGAACAAACGAGCCCTACCACCGTGCTGGGCAGGACGACCGGGATGCATACGAGCTACCCCGCCGCCTTGGTCCGCGACCTCAAGGAGCGCGCCGACAGAGTCGAGGCCGCAATCGGCCCGACTTCGAGCAGCAGCGCACCAAGCGCCGGCTGGGCAAGCAGCGTGGCGCCAAGGTCGCCCAGATCGACGTTGCCCGGCGGCTTTGCCACGCGATCTGTGGCACATGCTCACGCGCGGCGAGACCTTCGCTCCCCGAGGCGCCGTCTGTGGGATAGGCTCGCGGCCGCATGGACTTCTCGCGGCTGAAACGCGCGGGTCGCGTCGGCGCGGTCGCCTCCGCGCTGCTGATCATCTCGCTCCTGTTCCTGCCCTGGTACTGTACGACTCACCGAGGTTCGCGGAACGCACCGAGACCCGGACGCCTGGCTCTGCGGCGAGGGTGACTACGACTGCACGGGGTGGGAGACCTTCCCGATCCTGCGCTGGCTGCTGCTGCTGGCCGCGCTCGCGCCGCTCGATCCTCGCCTACATCCTCGTCCGCGGCCACAAGCTCTCCTACCCGCCGGGCGAGATGACGATGGTCGCCGGCTTCACCGCCGCCGTGCTGATCGGCTACAACGGGATCATCGACAGCGCCCGGCACGAGGGCCGGCCGAGTTCGGCGTCAGCCTCGACGTACGGCTACTGGATCGCGCTGCTGGCGGCGATCGTGATCGCCGTCGTCGGCTTCACCCGCTCGATCGAGAGCGGGCCTAAGAAGACCCGAAAAGCGCCCGGGACCGTCTGAGCGCTCGCCGCTCTTTCCATACGTTCCTGCGATGGGAGTGATCTCGCACGACGTGCGCTCGGGCACGAAGCCCGACCGCAACCTCGCGCTCGAGCTGGTCCGGGTGACCGAGGCCGCGGCGCTCGCCGCCTCGCGCTGGGTCGGCCGGGGCGAGAAGGAGTCCGCCGACGGCGCCGCGGTCGACGCGATGCGGCTGCTGCTCGACACCGTGCCGATGGACGGCGTCGTCGTGATCGGCGAGGGCGAGAAGGACGAGGCGCCGATGCTCTACAACGGCGAGTCGATCGGCGACGGCAGCCCGCCCGAGGTCGACATCGCCGTCGACCCGCTCGAGGGGACGACGCTGACCGCGCGCGGGATGCCCTCGGCGCTGGCGGTGATCGCGCTCTCGGAGCGCGGGACGATGTTCGACCCCGGGCCCTGCGTCTACATGGAGAAGATCGCCGGCAACTCGGAGATCGCCGACGTGCCTCAGCCTCGACGAGCCGCTGACCGACGTGATCGCGCGGGTCGCCGAGCGCAAGGGCAAGGAGGTCGGCGACGTGACCGTGATCATGCTCGACCGCCCCCGCCACGAGGAGCAGGTCGCGGAGATCCGCGAGCTCGGCGCCCGGATCCGGCTTCATCTCCGACGGCGACGTCTCGGCCGCGCTGTTCGCGGTCTCCGCGGACGCCGGGGTCGACCTGCTCTGGGGGATCGGCGGCACCCCCGAGGGGGTGATCTCGGCCGCGGCGATCAAGTGCATCGGCGGCCAGCTGCTCGGCAAGCTCTGGCCGCGCGACGACGACGAGCGCCAGGCCGCGATCGACGCCGGCTACGACCTCGACGAGACGCTCGACGTCGACCGCCTCGTCTCCGGCGAGGACGTCTTCTTCGCCGCCACCGGGGTCACCGACGGCGAGCTCCTGCACGGCGTGCGCGATCAGCCGCGGCAAGGCGACCACCGAGTCGCTGGTGATGCGCTCGCGCTCGGGCACCGTGCGCACCGTCTGCGCTCGCCACGACCAGGCGAAGCTGCGCGAGGTGACCGGGGGCCGCTACGGCTAGCGCGGTGCTGGTCGCCGGCGCGACGGGCTACATCGGCGGGCTGCTCGCGCCGCGCGCTGCGCGAGGACGGGCTCGGCGTCCGCTGCCTGGTCCGCGACCGCCGCCAAGGGCGCGCGGGCTCGAACGCGCCGGCTGCGAGATCGCCGCGGCGACGTGCTCGACGCACCGAGACGCTGCGGCCGGCGCTCGACGGGATCGACGTCCGCCTACTACCTCGTCCACTCGATGGGGCGCGGCGCCGACGGCGACTTCGCCGAGCGCGACGCGCATGCGGCGCGCAACTTCGCCGCCGCCGCCGCCGACGCCGGCGTCGAGCGCCTGATCTACCTCGGCGGGCTCGGCGAGCCCGGCTCCGAGCACCTCCGCAGCCGCCAGCAGACCGCCGAGATCCTGCGCGCTTCGGGGGTGCCGCTGACCTACTTCCGCGCCGCCGCGGTGATCGGTGCCGGCAGCGAGTCGTTTCGGGTCGTCTACTACCTGGTCAAGCGCCTGCCGGCGATGGTCACCCCGCGCTGGGTCGGCACCCGGACGCAGCCGATCGCGATCGCCGACGTGGTCGGCTATCTGCGCGCCGCGCTGGCGACCCCGGCGGCGGAGCGGCGGGAGGTCGCAGATCGGCGGCCCCGAGGTGACGACCTACGGCGGCATGATGGACGAGATGGCGCGCGGCGCTCGATCGCCGGCCGCCGCTCCGGGTCCCGGTGCCCCTGCTGAGCCCGGCGCTCTCGTCGCTCTGGATCGGCCTCGTGACCCCGGTCGACGCGGGCGTCGCCAGGCCGTTGATCGAGGGCCTGGCGACCGAGACCGTCGTCAGCGACCCTGGCGGGATGGAGCTGTTCGAGATCGCGCCGACGCCGCTGCGCCGAGGCGATGCGCGCGGCGCTCGCCGAGCGCGAACGCGATCCGGGGCCTGGCTGATCAGGAACCGAACGTCCCGCAATATGCGCTCAGGGACGTGTTCCGGGACGATCGGCGGGTACCGCTCAGTCGCTCGCTCGATGCGGCCCGACCTCGAGGTGCTTTCCGGCATCCCACTGCCGGCGAACCTGATCGGACGTGTAGCAGACCTCGATGCGGAAGCCATCGGGGTCGAAGACGAAGAAGGCGTAATAGCCCGGTAGATCGGGCTCCTCTTCGGGTGGGCAGTGGATGCGGGCGTCCATGCCCAGGCAGCGCTGGTAGGCGCCGTCGACCTCCTCGGTGCTCTCGACCGTGAAGGCCAGGTGCTCGATGCCGACGCCGTAGTAATCGTGGCGGCCTCCGTCCGCTTTCCGGAGGCCTAGCCGTGTCTCGGGCACGGCACCTGGGACGAACTTCTGACCGAAACCGAGGTACACGACCTCCTCGGTTTCCCGGTAGGTCTCAAAGCGGGCCTCGATATCGAGGCCGAGCGGACCCAGCATCCCGAGGTAGAAGGCGAGGGAGCGTTCGACATCGCTGACCGCGAGATCGATGTGGTCGACTCCTCGTAGGGACATCGCTTCTCCTATCGGCTTCGGCTTCGCGGCCAACCTAACAACGATCCGTCCGGCGGCGATCGGACATTTCGTCCAAGCGCTACTCCGGCTGCCCGGCGGCTTCGAGGGCTTCGGGCAGATCCTTCCCCCACTCGAACCGCGCAATCCTGCCCTCGCGAAACGCCCAGGTATGTGCCTCCGCCTGCATGAGCTCCATCTCGCTTCCGCGACTGCGGGTGTACCAGCTGACGGAGGCGACCACGGCTTCCCCGCAGTCGAACAGCTCGTGCAGCTCATGCCGGGACTCGCTCCAGACTTCAGCGAAACGTCGCATCGCTTGTACAACTTCGGCCGGGCCACGGCGAACGCCGGGCTCGACTGCATTTGGGGGATTGACGTACTCGATGTCCGCGGTGGCGAGTTCGAGCAGCCACTGCGGATCTTGATCGATCAGGCCCTCGTCGTAGATGCGGCGCACCACGTCGACGTTCTCCTCCGACATCGTCCGCGCAGTATCTCGCGGATCGTCTGCGCTCCATGCAGGGCGGACTTGCCGAGATCACGCCTCTGAGCGGCGCTGTACTCAGGGCGCCGACTCAGCGAACGCGCGCGCTCGCTCCTCCTCGATCGAGCCGGTCTCGTGGAACTCGAAGCGCAGCGCGTTGATCACCGCGCCGGCCAGCAGCCCGAGGCTGACGAGGTAGAACCAGACCAGGGCGACGAGGATGAAGCCGAGCGCGCCGCCGAGCTGGTCGATGTTCGACTGGCCGAGGTAGAAGGGGAAGATCGCGTTCGCGATCGCCGTCGTCACGGTGACGAACAGCGCCCCCGGCCAGACGCCGCGCCACGGCACGTGGCCCTTCGGGACCACGTAGTAGATCAACGCGCAGATCGCGAACGTGACCACGAGCGCGACGCCGAGCAGCGGCCGCGCTGCGCAGGCCGCCGACCTCGTCGAGCCCGAACGGCAGGTTCTCGGCGCCGCTGACGCGAGCAGCCCCTCGGCGACCGGGACGACGACGCTGGCGGCGAGGAAGACGATGACGACGACCAGCATCACCAGGGCGAAGCGCTTCTGCTCGACCCAGCCGCGGCACTCGACGTGGTAGATGCGGCAGAAGGCGGTGTCCATCGCCCCCCAGAACGAGGCCCCGATCCAGATCGCGCCGATCGCCGCGACGACCCCGATCGTCGTCGAGCTGTCGCGGATCCGGTCGACGACGCTGGCCAGCGAGCTCCTGCTCGGCCGCGGGGAAGATGCTCTGCAGGTCGCGCAGCACGCTCGCCTCGACCTCCGGGTTCTGGATCACCTGGCCGAAGATGAACAGGACCAGGAGCGCGAACGGGAACAGCGCCAGCGCCAGGTTGTAGGCGACCATCGCCGACGAGCCCGGTGATGTTCTCGCGGTAGGCGCGCTCCCAGAAGACGCGCAGGAACCTCGCCGGACGGGTGTCGCGAGACCGAGCGCCCGGCCGCGCGACGCTCAACTCCGCTCCGAGTTCCCCCGCAGGGCCTCGAGGCGCGTGTTGCGCAGCCGGACGCCGAGGGTCGCCGCCTCGGCCGCCGCTGCGACCCCGGCCCAGGCGATGTCCTCGAGCCCGCCGCCGGACTCGGGCTCCGCCTCCGGGCGCGCGGCTCGGGCTCGGCCGCGGCTGCGCGCGGGCCGTGCCTCGCGGCGGCGCTCGCGCTTCGCGGCGCGCCTCGCGGCGGCGTCGGCGGCCGGCGCCGCTCGGCTTCGCCGCGCGGCCTTGCGGCGCCCGCCGCTGGATCGCCGGCCGTCGTCGCGGCGCGGGCTGCGCGGCCCGGGCCGCGAGTCCGGGCAGGTTGCCGAAGACGCTCGCCCTGCGGCGCCGCTCGTCCTCGCCGGGTCGGACTGCTCGCTCATCCCGCGTATTCCAGCGCGATCGGCGGACGCGCGCGTCGCGCGCGGTTCGCCGTAACCGCCCCCGGGTATCAGTGTTGAGTCAGGTTCGGCTCCGGCGCTCCGCTTGCATGCTCGCCTGCGTGAGATCGAAAACCCCCGTAAACAGGGAGCGATCCGTTGACTTCGAATATCCGCCGACTACACTCCGAACCACGAGTTTGACCTTGCCACGCGGCTGACGAACGAGAGGGCTCTGGCGGGGCCCGGCGGGCGGCGACTCGACGAATGGGGCACAACGGGCCGCGCCGCTATCGCGCCCGGAGTCGCCGCCGATAGTGACCAGGCGAGAGTCCACGCGATCCACGAGACCAGGAAGGAAGACCTAGCCAGCACATGCTGATCACCGAACTTCAGGAGCTCGAGGAGGTCAAGAACCTCGTCACCAAGGGCCAGGCCGTGGGCGTCGTCGCCTACGGCGAGGTCGCGCAGGCGCTGGCCGAGGTCGACGTCGACGAGGGCGACATCGAGGAGCTCTACGGCTACCTCGAGGGCGCAGGGCGTCGAGATGGTCGACGACGTCGACCCCGCGCAGGCTTCGTCGCCCGACGCCGAGCGCGCCGAGCCGCAAGCGCGGCAAGCGCCGCAAGTCGGCCGCGCTCGACCTGAAGCCGGACATGACCACGGACTCGCTTGCAGCTGTTCCTCAAGGACATCGGCAAGGTCCGGCTGCTGACCGCGCAGGAGGAGGTCGACCTGGCGAAGCGGATCGAGCGCGGCGACCTCGACGCGAAGCAGAAGATGGTCGAGTCGAACCTGCGGCTGGTCGTCTCGATCGCGAAGAACTATCGCAACCAGGGACTGCCCTTCCTCGACCTGATCCAGGAGGGGACGCTCGGCCTGGTGCGCGCCGCGGAGAAGTTCGACTACCGCAAGGGGTTCAAGTTCTCCACCTACGCGACCTGGTGGATCCGCCAGGCGATCGCCCGCGCGCTCGCCGACAAGGCGCGGACGATCCGGATCCCGGTGCACGTGGTCGAGAAGCTGAACAAGATCGGCCGCGCCGAGCGCAAGCTCGTCACCGAGCTCGGCCGCGAGCCGACCCCCGACGAGATCGCCGAGGTCACCGGGATCGACCCCGAGGAGGTCGACCAGATCAAGCGCTCGGCGCAGGCGCCGGTCTCGCTCGAGAAGCCGGTCGGCGACGAGGAGGAGTCGGAGTTCGGCCAGTTCATCGCCGACGAGAAGGCCGAGTCGCCGTTCGAGCGCGCCGCCGACCTGCTGACCAAGGAGGCGCTGCGCGAGGCGCTGGAGAACCTCTCCTACCGCGAGCGCCGCGTGCTCGAGCTCCGCTACGGGCTCGGCGGCGAGCATCCCCGCACCCTCGACGAGGTCGGGCGCACGTTCAACGTCACCCGCGAGCGCATCCGCCAGATCGAGAATCAGTCCCTCAAGAAGCTCCAGTCGCTGGCAGAGGCGCAGAAGCTTCGCGAAGTCGCTTAGCGCCGGCCATCGTCACCGCCCGCGGTCTCGACGCGGCCGCCGCTCAGGCTCTCGCGGACGCGAGCGACGCGCCGCTCCAGACCACGATCCGGTAGCCCCGCGCGCTCGTTACGGTTCCCGGACCTTGGCGGGGACTCGGAGATCACGGCTGGCCCTGGCGACGGCCTTGGCGGCGGCGGCGCTCGTTGTCGCGCCGGCGGTCGGCGGCGAGTCCGCGAGCGCCGGCGAGGCAGCCGGGCCCAACGTGATCATCATCATGAGCGACGATCACGGGCCGCAGATGATGCGCGCCCTGCCCACGGTCAGGCGGGAGCTCGGCGCCCTCGGGACGACCTTCACCAACGCCTTCGCCAGCTATCCGCTGTGCTGCCCCGCGCGCGCGACCCTGCTGACCGGCGAGTACGCGCACAACCACGGCACCCTCGGCAACAACCCGCTCAGCGGCGGCGGCTACCGCGCCCTGCTCGATCCCGAGCGCAACCTCGCCGCGTGGCTCCAGACGGCCGGTTACGACACCGCGTTCGCCGGCAAGTGGTTGAACGGCCTGCGGTCGCCGCGGGCCGCGCCGCCGGGCTGGGACCAGTGGTTCGGGCTGGTCGGCGAGGGCGGCGAGGGGCTTTCCTCCTTCTACGACTACGACGTCTTCGAGGCCGACGGGACGCCGCGCCACTACGGCGATGACGCCTCCGACTACCAGACCGACGCGCTCACGCGCGATTACGCGCTCCCCTACATCGATGCGCAGGCCGTCGAGCCCGGACCGTTCTTCCTCTGGCTCGCCTACCACCCGCCGCACTCGGGAGTGGGGCGCAACGACTTCGCCGGGCGGCGTTGCTCCGACGGGCCGCCGGACGACCGGCGCGGCAAGCAGAGCGCGATCCCGCCGCCGCGCTATGCGCGCCGGTACCTGCACGCCCGCCCGCCGCGCCCGCCCTCGTTCGACGAGCGCGACGTCTCCGACAAGCCGAAGTTCGTCAGCCGGCGTCCGCCGTTGTCCGACGCCGACCTGGAGACGATCGAGCGCGACTATCGCTGCGGGCTCGCCGCCCTGCGCGCGCTCGACGACGGCGTCCGCCAGATCGTCGAGCGGCTGCGACTCACCGGCCAGCTCGAGAGCACGATGCTGATGTTCCTCACGGATCAGGGCGTGATGACCGGGGAACACCGGATCAAGCGCGGCAAGAACCGCCCCTACGAGCCGGCGATCAAGATCCCGCTGTTGCTGCGGGGCCCGTCGATCGCGCCCGGTGGCGTGATCACCGCCCCGGTCGCGAACGCCGACCTCGCGCCGACGATCCTCGACGCCGCCGGCGCCGAGGTCCCGGCCGAGCTCTGGCGCCCGATCGACGGCAGCTCCCAGGTGGCGGCGCTGGCGGGCGGCCAGGCCGATCCGGACCGCGCGGTGCTGATCGAGGGCCGCGACAATGTCGCCAGGTCGCGCCATGGCTACAAGGTCCAGTCCTACGTCGGCGTGCGCACGGCGCGCTACTCGTACTTCGAGTATCGCCGCGCCAGCTACGCGACCAAGGCGGAGGGCATCGAGGCGCCGATCGGGCAGGGCCGGACCAGCGAGCGCGAGCTCTATGACCTCGCCCGGGACCCGGGGCAGCTGCGCAACCTCGCCACCGATCCGGCGTATGCCGAGACTCGCCGGGAGCTCGCCGGGCTGGTCGCGCGACTCGAGCGCTGCGACGGGCCCGAGTGCGTGATCGCGCGCCGCGGTGACGGGGCCGAGCCGGTGACCGCGGCGCGGTTGGCGATCGTGTCGCTGGCGCTCGCCGCCTGCGCGCTGGTCCCGCTGGTCGCCGCCGACGGCGACCCCGCTCACAGCGCGGTGCGCAAGCCGAACATCGTCCTGATCACGACCGACGACCAGACCCTTGCCTCGCTCTCGGTGATGCCCCGGGTGCAGCGCCTGCTGGTCGATCGGGGGGTCAGCTTCGACAACGCGATCTCCTCGTTTCCGCTCTGCTGCCCGTCGCGGGCGAGCTGGATCACCGGCCAGTTCGCCCACAACCATGGCGTGATCGACAACCAGGAGCGCAACGGCGGCGGCTACCAGGCGTTGCTCGAGCCCGACAACGTGCTCCCGGCATGGCTGGACGAGGCCGGCTACGACACCGCGCTCGTCGGCAAGTGGCTGCACGACTACCGCACGCTGGAGCCGGCGCCGGGCTGGGACCGTTTTTGGGCGCTGACGTCGCCGACGATGGTCAACTACTACCGCTACGAGGTCACCGATTCCCGCGGCGGCAAGGTCCGCTACGGCGACGACGCCTCCGACTACGTGACCGACGCGCTCACCCGCGACTACGCGCTGCCGTACATCCGCCAGCACGCCCGCGACCCGGACCCGTTCTTCCTCCACGTCTCCTACATCGCGCCGCACTGGGGCCGGGGGCGTAACGACGCCGCCGGCAAGCGCTGTGCGAACGGCAAGCCGTTCGGCTTCGAGACCGCGAAGGCGAAGCCCGCCCCTCGGGACGCGGGCGCCTTCGCCGACCGGCCGTTGCCGACGCCGTCCTCGTTCAACGAGGCGGACATGTCGGACAAGCCCGGCGCCGTCCGTGGGCGTCCGAGGCTCGACCGCAGGGCGATCCGCCAGCTCGAGGAGCGCTACGGCTGCGAGCTCGCCAGCCTGCTCGCCGTCGACCGCGCGGTCGCCGACATCGACGCCGCGCTCGACGGCGCCCGGCTCACCGATCGCACCTACGTGATCTTCACCTCCGACAACGGCTACATGCACGGCGAGCACCGGATCAGGGCCGAGAAGGTGCAGCCGTACGAGGAGGCGCTGAGGGTGCCGCTGGTGATCCGCGGTCCCGCGGTCCCAGCCGGCGACCTGGTCGACGACCCGGTCGCCAACGTCGACCTGGCGCCGACCATCCTCGAGCTCGCCGAGGTGACGCCCGCCCCGCTGGACTTCGAGCGCCCCGCCGACGGCCGCTCGCTGGCCCCGTACACCTACGGCCGGGGAGGCGCGGACCGCGCCGTGCTGATCGAGTCCAAGCGCCCGCCGCGGCGGACCGCCACTGGCACCTTCGTCGCGCCGTCCTGGGTCGGCGTGCGCACCCGTCGCTACACCTACGTCGAGCACTACCGCGCCGAGGTCCCCAGCCTCGAGGAGGGCTTCGGCCTCGCGATCGGCTCGGGCTCGGTCACCGACACCGAGCTCTATGACCTCGAGCTCGACCCGCGCCAGCTTCGCAGCGGCCACGCGGACCCCGCATACGCGGTGACCCGGGCGGCGCTCGCCGAGGCGCTCGCGCAGCTCAGCGACTGCACGGGCGAGAGCTGCCGCCTGGACGTCGTGCCGCCGGCGCCCTGACGCCCCGCGAGCGCTCAAGCTCCGCGCCGCGACGCCCGATAGGGGGTCTGATGTTCGACATCGACGAAGCGCTGCGCAAAGTGGTAGAGGTAGAGGGCTCTGACCTCCACGTGAAGGTTCCGGCGCCGCCGATGCTCCGGGTCCACGGCGAGCTCAGCCCGGTCCCCGGCGCCGAGCCGCTGCGGCCCGACGACACCGAGCGGGCGCTGCACCAGATCGTCGAGGACCCGAAGGTCCTCGAGGAGTTCGAGCGTGAAGGCGAGGCCGACTTCTCCTACTCGGTCCCGGGACTGTCGCGGTTTCGCGTCAACGCCTTCCGCCAGCGCGGCAGCGTCGCGATCGCCTGCCGGGCGATCCCGTTTCAGGTCCGTTCCGTCGACGATCTCGGCCTGCCGGCGGTGATCCGCACGCTCGCCGAGGAGCAACGCGGGATCGTCCTGCTCACCGGGACGACCGGCTCGGGCAAGTCGACCACGCTGGCGGCGATGGTGGACCACATCAACTCGACCCGGGCACGGAACATCATCACCCTCGAGGATCCGATCGAGTACCTGCATCGCGACAAGCAGTCGATCATCAGCCAGCGCGAGGTCGGCATGGACACGGAGAGCTTCGCGAGGGCGATGCGACGCGTGCTGCGCCAGGACCCCGACGTGATCCTGATCGGTGAGATGCGCGACGAGGAGACGGTGCGCACGGCCCTCTCGGCCGCCGAGACGGGCCACCTCGTGCTCTCCACGTTGCACACTCTTGACGCCACCGAGACGATCAACCGGATCATTGACTTCTTCCCGCCCCATCTGCAGCAGCAGGCTCGGGTGATGCTGGCCGCGACCCTGCGCGGCGTGGTCGGTCAGCGCCTGGTCAAGCGCATCGGCGGCGCGGGGCGGGTCGCCGCCTGCGAGGTCCTCGTCGCGACCGGCCGGGTGCAGGACCTGATCCTCAACCCGCAGGAGACCGGCCGCCTGACCGAGGTGATCTCGGAGGGCGAGTACTACGGGATGCAGACCTTCGACCAGGCCCTGCTCGGCCACGTGCTGGAGGGCCGTGTCGATCGTGAGCTCGCCTTCGAGGTGGCCTCGAGCCCGCACGATTTCAAGCTCATGCTCGAGGCCAAGGGCCAGCGCGCAAGCGGCATCGAGCAGGTGATCTCCGAGGACGCCGAGCCGCCGCCCGAACCCGCGCCGGCGTCCGTCGTCGGCCGCTGAGTCGGCGCCGGCACGGCTCTCGAAACCCGCTTCATTTCCTGAAGCGTTGGCTATACTCGGGGCGAGCCGCGGCGTTTTGAGACCGCGTTTCGCTGCGGCCATCGCAAGCCATGAACGAGTCTCCCTGTCCCGTCGGTTGCTGCGCCGAGATCATCTCCGGCAAGTGGACCCTCCTCGTGATCCGCGACCTGGCGGACTCCAACCGCCGTTTCTGCGAGCTCGAGCGCTCGCTCGAGGGCATCAGCCCGCGCACGCTGTCGCTGCGTCTGCGCGCGCTCGAGGAGTGCGAGATCGTCGCTCGCCACACCTACCCGGAGGTGCCGCCGCGGGTCGAGTACGCGCTGACCGAGAAGGGCCGGGCCCTCGTGCCGCTGATCGAGGAGATGCGCGCTTACGGCGAACGCTGGCTCGTCGCCGTCTGAGAGGCGCGAGAGCCGGCGCGCGGCGGCGTCCATCGGTCGCTTGCGTGCAGAGCACGCGTCGCTCCCTGCTTCCTTGCCTCGCGGCTCACGGTGCAAGCGCGCTTGCATTGAAGGAGCCCCCGGGGGCCGGGCGAAGCCCTGGGCCATGCGCGACCTGGTGGTTCGAGAGGGACTCGAGGCGATGGCCTTCGAAGCCGCCGACCGCCTACGTGAGCTGGTCGCCGCCGGTCAAGAGATCCCCTACGAGGTCCACGAGCCGGGCGACGGCTCGCCGCTGTGCCGCTATGAGCCGCAGACCGAGCGCTTCGTCCACGCCCACGCCCGGGAGCTGCGCGAGCTCGACTCCTTCGGCACCGCCTGCGGCGCGATCGAGATCGCCGGCCTTGCGGCCGCCTACCTCGAGCGGATGGGCATCGGCGTTCCAGAGGATGCCCGCAAGCGCGCGGAGATCGCCGGCGTCGCCTTCCTCTGCCGGCTATGGATCGGCAGCTCGGACTTCTCGCTCGACGCCGGCCGGCTCGACGCCGCCATCGACGAGCTCGAGGCCGGGCTCCAGGTCGAGACCGGCCAGATCGAGGTGATCGTCCCGCTGCGCGGCCTGCAGATGCCGGTTCCGCGCCTCGAGCTCGAGCCCGCCTCGATCGTCCGCGCCGACACGGTCGAGGTGCCTGCGGAGGCGCGCTCGAGCGACGGCCTCGGGGTCTCTCCCTGGGAGCCCGCCTTCCTCGCCGTGGTCCGGGTCGACGAGCCGCGGCTCGACGACGGTGACGAGGCCACCGACGCGGGCCTGGTCGCGGTCGAGGCCTTCCGTCGCCTGATCACGACCCTGAGGCTGTTCAAGGCCGGCGGCGTCGGGCTCGGCCCCCACGCGTGGACGCGGATCGCCGGCGACCGCTGGCGCCGGATCGCGACCGGCTTCGGCCGGCAGCGGCCGGGCGGATACCGTTTGGCCGAGTCCGAGCTCGGCGACCTGCTCGTCTTCTCGCGCTCGCTGGCCACGGCCGGCACGCCGTTCGAGCGCCTCGGGCTCGGGCGGCCGGGATTCCCGAGGGTCCTCGGTCGCGCCCTGAACCGGTTCGAAGCCGGTCTCGAGCGCAACGTCGTCGTCGAGGCGCTCAACGACCACCTGCTCGCCTTGCGCTTCGTCCTCGAAGGCGGCGGCCCCGCCGACCTCGGCCTTTCGATGCGTGTCGCGGCCCTCTGCGCGGAGCCCGAGCGCAGGGACCAGGTCAAGGCCTCGGTCGACCGCGCGATCGGCCTCGAGCGGGAGCTGTGGAGCGGCGAGCCGGCGACCAGAGCGCGTGCGGCGACTCCCGCGGAGACGGCCGCCGAGCTCGAGGACCTGGTCCGCGCGATCCTCAAGGATGCCGCCGCGGGTCACCTGGGATCGGACCTGCGGGTCGCGGCCGACGAGATCCTGCTCGCCGACGGGCTCGCCGTCGGCGACGGCGCCGCCGAGCAGCGTGGCGGCACGACCGAATGGGACCTGACCCCGGTTGAGCCGGAGGAGATCGAGGTCGAGGCCGAGCTCGAGATCGAGCTGGGGGCCGAGCTCGACGCCCTGATCCCGGATCCGGAGTTCGAGGAGTCACCGCTCGAGCCGAGGCGCTCCGGTGCGGCTTCGGAGGAGGTTCCCGAGCTCGACCGGCGAATAGCACCGGAGCCGAAGCCCGAGCCGGAGGAGGAGTTGGTGTTCGATCGCGCGCGAGAGATCTTTGGTCGGCAGGCCACGACGGAGAGCAGCGCAGAGCGCGCAGAGCCCGCCGCCGACCGCGAGCCGACCGCCTCGCTGGAGCTGGTCGGACCTCCGGCCGCGCCCGGGGGCGACTACGAGGCCGAGCCGGCCCCGAGGGCGCCCGAGGGCGGCTACGAGACCGAGCAGAAGCGGCTGATCGACGATGCCGGCCGCCCGCGCCCGGCCAGCCCGGTGCTGCGCCTGATCGAGCAGACGCGGGCGGAGCGCGAGGCTCGCTCGGATCGCGTCGCGGGGCTGTTCCCGCCGCCGGAGACGACCGAGTGGAACGTGCGCGACATCACCTACGACCGCAGCCGTCGCGCCCGCGTCACTCCCCAGTAACCAAGCTTCCTCCGATCACCCCAGGAAGAGCAGGTCGAGTCACCGGGCAGGACGCCTGGTGATTCGGCCTGATGTCGTCGCAGTCGAGAGCTTCTCCGCGATCGTTTCAGGTAACGCGACCCAAGAGGAGTAGGCTTGTTCGAGCTGGCCCTGCGGCCCAACGATTCTGGCTGAGGAGCGTTCTTACGCCGACACGCGACTAGCGCGGCGAGGTATCTCACTCCGAGGCGAACGGAATCGACTGCGGGGTCAGTCGCGTCTTGCGCCCGGCTACGAGGTGGGGGGGCGGCTCTTTTCCTGAGGCTGGAAGCGCGACGGCGGGCGACGCTTTCTGCTCGTCGCGCGAAGGAGGAGCGACCGAGGCTCGAGAGGCTGCTGGTGGGGCGAGGTCACGGTCTAGGGTCTGACGACTGCAACGCCAACGAGACAGGAGACTGCACTCGGCGTGATCGCAGGTCTTGGCCTCGCACTCGCTTCCGCCGTCGCGACGAGCGTCGGCTTCTTGCTCAAGCACCGCGGCGCAGTCCTCGCTCCCGCTGTACAAGCCCGCCACCCGCTGCGCAGCGCAGCCGGCCTCTTTCGCTCGCGGTGGTTCGCGCTCGGCTGGGGGGTCGCCGTAGGCGCCTGGGGACTGCACGTGGGGGCGCTAGCCCTGGCACCGCTCTCGATCGTGCAGGCGGTTCTCTCCGGCGGGCTGGTCTTCCTCGCGGTCTTCGCCGAGCGCTTCTTCGGGTTTCGGCTCGGGCGCCGCCAGTGGGCAGGCGTGACGCTCACGGCGCTCGGGCTAGGGGTGATCGGCCTGACGTCCGAGTCGGGCGACGGAGAGCCCCGCCACTACGCGGTTGCGGCCCTGATCGCAATCGAGTGCGGGGGGCTCGTCGCCTGCCTCGCGATCGCCTCGGCCTCGACGCATCGCCGTATCCCGCCGGCGACACAAGGCCTGATCCTAGGCGCCGTCGCCGGCGCACTCTTCGGCGTCTCCGACATTGCGATCAAGTTCTTGGTCGATGACACTGCCAGCGGGGTGCTCGAGCTGATCAGCCCTTGGACCGCGGCGGCTCTGATCGCCTCGGTAGTTGCCTTCTACGCCTCGGCTCGAGGGTTACAGATCGGCCCGGGCGTCGAGGTCATCGCTCTCACCTCGGTCGCGGCCAATCTCGTCGCGATCGTCGGCGGAATTCTCGTCTTTCGGGACTCGATCGGTTCGGGGACCCCCGAGATCGCGGCGCGATTGCTCGCGTTCTGCCTCGTGATCGGCGGGGCCGCACTCATCCCCGGCCCCGTTCGGGCTACCGGGACTCCTGGTGGATAGCTCCGGAGCGTGGGAAGCGCGACGGTACTCGCTCAGCCCCGGGCAGCGTCAGCTGAGACGGAAGTGCCCGGTGTTGTCCTCGTCGTCGCGAACCTTCACGAGACGCCCGGCCTTCCGGGCGTGGACGAACGCCTGCTTCAGGTCGGGCTTGTCGACGCCGAGCCGCCCGGCTACGTCCGCCCGAGTGAACTCGTCCTGGTCCAGTTGCTGTGCGGCCTCGATCAGCTGGTCTTCAGTCACCGTCAATTGCATCGTTCTCCCTAGTTCGTCGCTTTCAAATTCATTGCTTCGGGCACGGGAGCGGGGCCGCAGCGCCTAGCTCGCGACGTGCGCCTCACGTGCCCGCACGAGCGTTCCCTGCGCCCGTTCCGCTTCACGCTGTAGTTCACGCAGGCGACCCGTACTGGTCGGGCGAGGCCCGTAAGCCTTCGCGCGATAGAGCCTGTAACGCTCGCTGGCATGTCTCGCATCCGCCTCGAGCTCCTCAAGGCGCCGGTCATCGCTCACGAGTCGGAGTCGTGACTTGCGAGGCGCCGGCGGGCCCGGGCAGCGCTCAGCTGTTTCCTGGCTCGGATCGCGCGGTGGGCCAGGCCGGCGCGGTGCAGACCGGACGCCGGGATGTCCGAATCCCGGTACTCGTCTCTCTCGCGCTCACGATGGCGGGCGACCGCCGCCAGGAGGCGAATGTGTCGGTCGGACATGGCGATGCCAATCTCGATCCCCTCGACCGATTGCGCTGCCGGTGGAGGGAGGGGATCGGTAAAGCACCCAGAGGCAGCCGACCACCAAGGATAGCGGCGGTGACCCAAGACCCCGGCGCAACTTCTTCATGCTGGGACCGGAAGTCACGCGCCGACGCCGATTCCGCTGAACACGCGGTGCATCGGCACAGTCGGGCTCCGATGTCAGCGGACAGGACGCCCGGAGGTTCGCCCTTCTCCGACCGGGGAAACCCCAGCGCCTCAGGCCGCGGCGATCGCCACCCGCTCCTCGCTGCCGGAGGCGAACAGGTAGCGGTTGAGCTCGATCAGCCCGGCGAGGTCGTGGACGTCATGGTCGAGGTAGGGGACCTCGATCACGGCCTCGGTGCCGAGCTCGCTCGCGAGCCGGTCGATGTTGCGGCGATCGCGCTCCGCCAGCGCCCGGAAGTCGTCGAGGTTGTCGGCGACTCGGGCGGCGAGCTGGGATCTCCGAGCAAGCCGGCGAGCTCGGAGCGGATCTGATCGCCGGCGCCATCTTCGAGCTCGCCCTCGTAGTGGACCTTGTTGACGATCACGCCGCCGAACGGCATCTCCGCCTGTTCTAGCTTGTGGTGGAAGTGGACCGCCTCGGTGATCGGCTCGCCCTGCGGCCCGCAGACGACCAGGAACGAGGTCGCGGGATCGGTGAGCAGCTCGTTCACCCGCCGCGCGCGCTCTCGAAAGCCGCCGACCATGCCGCTGAACGCCTGGAAGAACTCGGCCAGGTCCTCGAGCAGGTCGACGCCGGTGATCCGCCGCAGGATCGAGAACATCATCGAAGCGCCGCGGCCGAAGACCCGCATCCCGATACCGGTCGGCTTCATGAACACCTGCAGCGCCCGCCCGTCGATGAACTGCAGCAGCCGGTTCGGGGCGTCGAGGAAGTCGAGGGCGTAGCGGGAGGGCGGAGTGTCGAGCACCAGCAGGTCGTAGCGGTCCTCGGCGTGGACCTCGTAGAGCTTCTCCATCGCCATGTACTCCTGCGAGCCGGCGAGCGCCGACGAGAGCTGCTGGTAGATGCGGTTCGAGAGGATGCGCTCGCGGGTCTCGTCGTCGGGCGCGTGCTCGCGCACGACCTCGTCGAAGGTCTGCTTCGCGTCCAGCATCATCGCCCACAGCTCGCCCCCGTTGGTCTCGACCTCCGCCGCGGCGAACAGGCCGGGGTCGACCCGACGCTCGATGTTGCCGAGCTCGGGCAGCCCGAGCGAGTCGGCGAGCCTCCGCGCGGGGTCGATCGTCAGCACGGCGACGCGCTTGCCGCGGGCTGCCATCCCGGCCGCGATCGCCGCCGCGGTCGTCGTCTTGCCGACCCCGCCCGCGCCGGCGCAGACGCAGATCCGCTTGCCCTCGAGCAGGTCGGCGACGCCGGACATCACGCGGACACGTGCTCGGCCAGCGTCTCGATCTGCTCGACGCCGAGCTCCGGCGAGAACAGGAACGGGACCGTGCTCACCGGCGCCTCGCAGCTCTCCTCGAGCCGGGCGAGCTGCACGCGCTGGTCGCGCGCCCGGCGGCTCTCGGTCAGCGCCGCCCGGCAGCCGGCCCGCGCGGCTGGCCCCGCCCGCGGAGCCGCGGCCGCGATCCGCTCCACCTCGGTCGCGTCGAACCGCTCCGGGTACAGCCCGTTGCAGAAGACCCGATCGACGACCACCCCGACCTCGGAGGCGAGGGCGCGCTCCAGCTCGGCGGTCTCGTTCACCGGCATCTCCTCGGGAAGCGCGACCACCGCGATCGCCGTGCGATTGCGATCGCGGATCAGGCGATCGAGCGTCTCGGCCTGCTGGCGGATCGGGCCGACGCGAGCGACGTCGGCGAAGGTACGCGGCGTCTGCAGGAAGCCGACCCCGTGCCCGGTCGCGGGGGCGTCGACGATCACCTGGTCGTAGCGCCGGCCTCCGCGCGCCTTGCGGTCCTCGAGCTCCAGCTCCCAGATCTTGCCGATCGTGACCAGCTCCTTGAGGCCCGGTGTGGCGGCGGCGAGATAGGTGAAGATCCGGGAGCGAAAGAGCAGATCGCGCATCGCCTTCACCTTCAGCTGCAGGAGGACGTACTCGCGCATCGACTCGTCCGGGTCGATCGAGATCGCCCACAGGTTCTCGCCCAGCTCCACCTCGCGGAAACCCACCTCGCCACGGTGAAAGACGTGCGAGAGGTGCTCCTGGGCCGCCACCTCGCAGAGGATCGTGCGCTTGCCGGCGCGTGCGGAGGCGAGCGCGAGGGCGAGGGCGACGGTCGACTTGCCGACGCCCCCCTTGCCGGTGACGAACACGAGCCGCTTGGAGAGCAAGCCAGGACTACACACCGTCGCCATCATTGCAGGGGAAGGAAAGGTGCCAGTGCGTGCGAATAAGCGCGAACGATGGGACTTTTCAATCGCGGATCACGCCCCGAAAATGACCGACGGCCGAGCCTCGGAGGCTGGTCGAGAACCGACGAGCCGGAGCCCGAGCGCGTCCTCGAGCAAGACCCGCCGCCGGCTGTGGAGGAAGCCATGCCCGAGCCCGACCCGACTCAGCCCGAGCCCGAGCCCGCATCGCCCGCGGCCGTCGCGCCCGAGGCCGAGGCCGAGGCCAGCGTTCCCGGCCGCGCCGTCGAGCGTCCGTTCGCCCCCCCGGTCGCCGAGTCGGTCCCCGAGCCGAGCGACGAAGAGCTCCGGATCACCGCCAGCGAGGCGATCGGCCCGCGGCGCGCCGCGGCGGAGCCCGAGCCCGGCGCCGACGAGCCCGCGCGCGCCAAGGTGATCAGCTTCGCCAACCAGAAGGGCGGGGTGGCGAAGACGACCTCGACCCTGAACCTCGCCGTCGCCTTCGCCGAGTCCGGCCACCGGGTCCTCTGCATCGACCTCGACCCCCAGGGCAACCTGACGATGAGCCAGGGCATCGACCCGGACAAGGTCGACAAGTCGATGTTCGACGTCCTCGTTCACCACATCCCGATCCGCGAGGCGATCCAGCACCGCGAGATCGACATCGCGGTGGCCTCGATCGACCTCGCGGGTGCCGAGATCGCGATGTCGACCCAGATCGGCCGCGAGCGGTCGCTCGAGAAGGCGCTCGACGCGGTCGCCACCGACTACGACTTCGTCTGCATCGACACCCCGCCGAGCCTCGGGTTGCTGACCGTGAACGCCCTCACGGCGTCCGACAAGGTGATCGTGCCGGTCCAGTGCGAGTACCTCTCGATGCGCGGCCTGCTGCAGCTGCAGAACACGCTCGAGATGATCCGCGAGAACCTCAACCCGCGGGTCGAGATCGAGGGCATCCTGCCGACGATGCTCGACTCGCGCACGGTGCACGCGAAGGAGGCGGTCGAGATCCTGGAGGAGAACTTCGGCGAGCTCGTGTTCGAGACCCGGATTCGCAAGGCGATCAAGTTCGCGGAAGCCCCGGTTCGCGGTGCGAGCGTGCTCAAGTACGATCCCAAGGGCAACGCGGCCGACTACTACCGCCAGCTTGCCGAGGAGGTTCTGACGAATGGCGCGTCGTAAGCGGGCCAGTATGAGAGAGGGTCCGCTCGCTGACCTGTTCCGCGCGACGGTGGATCCCGATGACCCGCCCGGAGGCCACGCCGCACGAGGAGCGCCCGGCCGAGGAGGAGACCAGCGTGATGCGCGAGCAGCCGGGGCCCGACGAACGCGAGTCGGGGCGAGCCGCGGGAGTCGGCGCGCGAGTCCGCGCCGGCGCCGTTCGATCAAACCGCGTCGAAGCCCGAGGCCGAGCCCGAGTCCGCGCGCCCCGCACCGCGGAGCGAGGAAGTGCGCGCCTACCGCGCCGACGAGCCACCGGCCGCCAAGGAGCGGCTCTCGCGAGTCTTCGCCGACGACGTCCTCGACGTCGAGGGGCCGGCCTACGGCCGCGACGAGCCGAGCTACAGCGGCGACTTTCGCGACGCCACCCCGCACGCGCCCGTGATCAGGGTGGTCGGGATCGGCGGCGCCGGTGTGAACGCGATCAACCGGATGGTCGAAGCGGGCATCCCCGGGGTCGAGTTCATGGCGGTGAACACCGATCTACAGTCCCTGCAGCAGTCGAACGCGGACGTCACCGTCCACCTCGGCAGCGGGATGCAGCGCGGCCTCGGGGCCGGGTCCAACCCCGAGCTCGGCTACCGGGCGGCGTTCGAGGAGCAGGACAAGATCAAGCGCCTGCTCAAGGGATCGGACATGGTGTTCGTCACCTGCGGCGCCGGCGGTGGCACCGGGACCGGCGCGGCGCCGGTGATCTCGCGGCTCGCGCGCGACGTCGGCGCGCTCACGGTCGGGATCGTCACCAAGCCGTTTCGGTTCGAGGGCTCGCGGCGCGCCGGCCAGGCCGACGAGGGCGTGAAGGCGCTCGGCGCCGAGGTCGACACCCTGATCGTGGTCCCGAACGAGCGCCTGCTCACCGTGCTCGCGAAGACGACGACAATGGTCGAGGCGTTCCAGGTCGCCGACGATGTCCTGCGCCAGGGCGTGCAGGGGATCTCCGAGCTGATCACGCTGCCCGGGATGATCAACCTCGACTTCGCCGACGTGCGGACGACGATGCGCGACGCGGGGCACGCCCTGCTCGGGATCGGCATGGGGGCAGGCGACAACCGCGCCGTGCTCGCGGCGGAGAGCGCCGTCTCCTCACCGCTGCTCGAGACCTCCGTCGACGGCGCGCGGTCGATCCTGCTCTCGATCACCGGCGGCACCGACCTCACCCTGCTCGAGGTCTCCGACGCGGCCAAGATCGTCCAGGAGGCCGCGCACCCCGACGCCAACATCATCTTCGGCGCCAACGTCGACGAGACGATCGAGAACGAGGTCTGGATCACGGTGATCGCGACCCGCTTCGACGGCACCGGCCGCCGCGCGGACCTGCCGGGGCTCGGGGAGCGGCGCGGGATCGAGTCGGAATCGAGCTCCGGCCGCCGGTCGGAGCGCCGGCCGTCGAGCACCGGCCGCGAGCCGCTCCCGCGCGACTTCGACCTCGACGTGCCCGAGTACGTTCCCGGCCGCTAGTCCTGCGCCCTGGCGCTTGCGCGGCGTAGTCGCTGCCGGCCACCCGGACACCGCCGAGGCGGGGGCCCGGGTCCTGCGCGAGGGCGGTAACGCGGTCGACGCCGCGGTCGCCGCGGTGATGACGTCGTGCGTCACCGAGAGCCCGCTGACCGGGCTCGGCGCCGGGGGCTACATGCTCGTCCACGCCGGCGGCCAGACGACGGTGCTCGATTTCTTCGTTGCCGCCCCCGGGGCGGAAGGCCTGGAGCGGGGTTCCGAGCTCGTCCCGATTCCGGTCCACTTCACGTCCGAGTCGGCACAGGTGTTCCACGTCGGCGCCGCCTCGTGCGGCGTCCCGGGGACGCCGGCCGGGCTCGAGCTGGCGCTGGACAGATTTGGGACCGTGCCCCTGGCGGAGCTCGCCGCCCCGGCGGCGACCCTGGCGCGCGAGGGGGTCGTCGTCAACCCCGAGCAGGCCTTCTTCATCACGATCCTGGCGCCGATCCTGACCCACTACGAGGAGGCGCGGGAGATCTACGCGCCCGGCGGCAAGCTGATCGAAGCGGGCGACCTGTTTCGCTTCCCCGAGCTCGGCGACGCCCTCGAGCGACTCGGGGCGGAGGGCTCCGAGCCGTTCTACCGCGGCCCGCTCGCGGGCCTGATCTCCGACTGGGTGGTCGAGCGCGGCGGCACCCTCGGCGCCGCCGATCTCGCCGCCTACGAGCCGATTCCCCGCGAGCCGGTCTCGGTGAGCTTTCGCGACCGCGAGGTGCGCACCAACCCGCCCCCCTCCTCAGGGGGGATCCTGATCGCGTTCGCGCTCGGGCTGCTGGGCGGCGCATCCGGCTCGATCGAGACCGAGCGGATCGTCGAGGTGATGGAGCTGGCGCAGGCCGAGCGCACGCGCGAGTTCCTCGCCGGGCTCTACGAGGAGAGCTTCGCTGCCCGCTTCCTCGCCCCGGACCGGCTCGGCTCGACCACCCACATCACCGCGATCGACGCCGACGGAGCCTGCGCCAGCGTCACCTGCTCGAACGGCACCGGCTCCGGGCTGGTCGTCCCCGGAACCGGTGTCCACGTCAACAACATGCTCGGCGAGGAGGACCTCAACCCACTCGGCTTTCACCGCCACCTGCCGGGTCGGCGGATGCCGTCGATGATGTCGCCGACGGTGGTCCTGCGCGAGGGCGAGCTCGAGGCCGGGCTCGGCAGCGGCGGCTCGAATCGGATCCGCTCCGCGATCCTCCAGACGATCGTGCGCCTGGTCTGCGATCGCCGCGGCGTCGCCGCCGCGGTGAACGCTCCGCGCGTGCACTTCGAGTCCGGGGCGGTGGACGCGGAGCCGGGGATCGACGAAGCCGCGCTGGAGCGGCTCGCCGAGCGCGGGTACGACGTCGTCCGCTGGCCCGACCGAAACGTCTTCTTCGGCGGCGTCCATGCGGTCGCCCGCGATCCCGCGACAGGCGAGCTCGCCGGCGCCGGCGACCCGAGGCGAGGCGGCGCGGTCGCGGTCGCCTAGCCGCCCGGGTCGAACATCTACAGGTCGCCGATGACCACCCTGCCGTTGACCTTGGCCCGCTCGGCGACCTGGCGAGAGCGCTCGACCGCGGTCACCAGGGCCCCGAGCGCGGCGGCGAGGGTCCGCATCCGCTCGGGCTCGGAGCGCTGTTCGAGCAGGTGCTGCTTGGTGTCCGCCGGGAGCTCGACGCGGGCGGCGAGCCCGTAGGAGTCGTAGGTCTCGAGCTCCTCGGGCTCCGGCGGGTCGCCGCCGACCCGGCGCACCAGCTCGGCGAACGCCTCGCGGGCCTCGGCGGCGGCATCGGAGGCCTCGTCGGCCGCCGACGAGGCCGCCTCCACCGGTTCGACCTCGCCGGCGGGGTAATCCGGGGCCTCGAAGCGATCGAGGACGCGAAACGGCCGCTCCCCGGCGACGATGATGTTGAGCCGCCCGTCGTCGAAGCGCTGGGTCACCTCGGTGACCCGCGCCTCGCAGCCGACCCTGCGGGCGCCGCCATCGTCGTCGCGGAAGACGATCCCGAAGGGCTCGCCATCCTCGAGGCAGCGGGCGATCATGCGCTTGTAACGCTCCTCGAAGATGTGCAACGGGAGCAGCTCGCCCGGCAGCAGTACGAGGGGCAGCTCGAAGATCGGCAGCTCGAGGCCGTCGCCCGCCATGCCCGAAGTCTAGACGCGGGAGAATGCGGGCCGACGTGGGCGAGATCGACTTCGAAGCCGAGAGTCTGCTCGAGGGCCTCGAGGGCGAGGCGCGCGAGGCCCGCGCGCGGCTGCTGGCCGAGCTCGTGGACGACGGGGTCGAGCTCGACGAGCTCCGCACCGCGGCCGCCGAGGGCCGGCTGGCGCTGCTGCCCGTCGAGCGCGCGCTGAGCGGTGGCGGTCCGAGGCTGACCCCCGTCGAGGTGGCCGAACGCGCCGGGGTCGACCCCGAGTTCCTGAAGCGCGAGTGGCGGGCGCTGGGGATGGCGCTGGCGGACGACCGGGCCGCCGTCTACACCGAGCGGGACGTCGACGCGGCGAAGCGCGTCCAGTCCCTGATCGACGCCGGGCTCCCGGAGGAGGGGGTGCTCGAGGTCGCGCGCCTGCTCGGGATGTCGATGTCGCAGCTCGCCGCGGCCAACCGGCGCCTGATCGCGCAGACGTTCATGCGCGAGGGCGACACCGAGTACGACGTCGCCAAGCGGTTCGCTGCGGCCGCGCAGGCGTTCACGCCGCTCGTCGGCGAGACGCTTCCGTACGTGCTGGCTCTCCACCTCCGCGAGCAGATCCGGCACGACGCGTTCGGGATCGCCGAGCTCTCAGCCGGACGGGTGGCGGCGGCCGACGAGGCGACCGTCTGCTTCGCCGACATGGTGGACTTCACCCGCCTCGGCGAGACGCTCGAGCCGGAGGCGCTCGGGAGGGTGACCGGCCGCCTCGGCGAGCTGGCCGCCGCCGCGGTCGCGCCGCCGGTGCGGCTGGTGAAGATGATCGGCGACGCGGCGATGGTGGTCGGCCCCGAGCCCGAACCGGTGGTCGAAGTGGCGCTCGAACTGGTCGAGGCGGCTGCTCGCGAGGGCGAGGACTTCCCCCTGCTGCGCGCGGGCGTGGCCGGCGGCCGCGCGCTGCCACGCGCCGGCGATTGGTACGGACGCCCCGTCAACCTCGCCAGCCGGATCACCGGCGTCGCCCGCCCGGGCAGCGTGCTTGCGGCGGAGGAGGTGCACGACGCGCTCGCCGACTCCTACGCGTGGTCGTTCGCGGGCGAGCGGCGGCTGAAGGGGATCGACGGCCGGGTGAAGCTGTGGCGCTGCCGGCGGCCCGACACCGGCGCGGCCGAATAGCCGCTCAGAGCGCTGCCAGCACCTCCGCGGCGGCGCGTTCGCCGGAGCTGATCGCGCCGTCGATGTAGCCGGACCACCGCGTCGCCGTCTCGCTGCCTGCCCAGTGGACGCGGCCGACCGGCTCGCGCAGCGCCGCTCCCGACGCCGCCCATCCGCCGGTGGCAAAGCTCGCCACGGGACCGCCGCCGCTCCAGCGCTCGGCGGCCCAGTCCTGTTCGAGGTAGCGCTCGACCGCGAGAGCCTGCGATCCGAACAGCGACTCGAAACAGCTCAGCACGGCACGTCGGCGCTCGGACTTCCCCAGCCGGGCGAATGCACGGGCGTCGCGGCCACCGACGAAGCCGACAAGCGCCCCCGGCTTGCCCGAGGGCGGACTGTTGTCGAAGGTGATCGTCACCGGCCCCTCCTCGTTCAGCGTTTCGCCGGAGAGCCCGTCCGCGCGCCAAAAAGGCTCGGGGTAGACAGCGGTGGCCTTGACCAGCCATCCCATCGGCATCCGCTGTGCGAGCTGGCGATGGGCAGGGGGCAGCGGCGGGTCGAACTCGATCTGGGCGCGCAGCGGCGGCGGTACGGAGACGATCGCCCGCCGGGCCGGGACCTCGCTCGCGCCGGCGGTGATCGTGAGCCCGTCGGGAGTCTCGGCGATCTGCGTCACCGGAGCCTCGAGCACGACCCGGTCGCCCAGGCCGGCGGCGACGCGGATGGCGATCTCCTGCGAACCGCCGACGAGGCGGTCCTGCTGGGCACCGCCCTCGGTGTCGGTGATCATCTCGAAGCTGCCGGCCGAGCGCAGATAGAAGGCCATGTGGAGCATCGAGAGCTCCTCCGGCTCGGCTCCCCAGGAGGTCCGGGTCGCGATCCGCATCAGCCGCTTCGCCGTGCTCGTGAACATCGTCCGCTCGACCCACTCGGCGAGGCTGGTCGCGTCGAGGCGCTCGGCGTCGCGAGCGGCCCACGGCGCCGCCGGATCGATCCGCCTCGAGAGCGAATTGAGCTTGCGCAGGCCGCGAGCCACGTCGAGCAATGCCAGCGGGCCGAGTCGCGGAATCGTGCCGCTGTAGCGGCGCAGGCGGCCATCGAGCCGCAGTAGGTTGGCGCCCTCGGTGTGGGTGGGGAAGGTCTCGACCCCGACCTCCCCGGCGAGCGCGGCGACCCGGTCCTGGGTCGGTCCGATCCATTGCCCGCCAGCCTCGACCACCTCGCCGTCGCCGATCTCGGCGTTCAGGGTTCGCCCACCGACCCGGTCGCGAGCCTCGAGCACGATCACCGACGCTCCCGCGTGCGTGAGCGCCCGAGCCGCGGCGAGGCCGGCGAATCCGGCCCCGACCACCACCACGTCGGCGTCCACAGCTGCGCTCCGCGGTCCCATCCCGGAGACCGTAGTCGCCGACCCGGCCTCAGATCTTCAGTAACGATTTATCCCCCGGCTCGACTGTTGTCCATAGATGGTCCTGCTGATGCTGTTCGCGCTCGTGGCAGGCGCCGCGACAGCGCTCTCGCCGTGCGTGCTGCCGGTGCTGCCGGCGGTGCTCGGCGCCGGGGTCACCGGCGGGCGGCGACGGCCGCTCGGCGTGGTCACCGGCTTGGTGGCCGCGTTCACCTTCGCGACGATCGCCCTCGTCTACGTGATCGAGGCGCTCGGCCTTCCCGACGACCTCGTCCGCACGCTCGCGATCGTCACCCTGTTCGCGTTCGGGGTCACGCTCCTGATCCCCGGATTGGGCGACCGGATCGAGGCCTTCGGCACCCGGATCGCGCCCGGGCCGGCTCGGGTCGGGGGCGACGGGTTCGGCTCGGGCCTGCTGCTGGGCGCCAGCCTCGGACTCGTCTACACGCCCTGCGCAGGGCCGATCCTCGCCGGAGTGATCACGGTCTCGGCCGCTCAGGACTTCACCGCCGGCAAGCTCGCGGTCGCCCTCGCCTACGCCGTCGGCTCCGGCGCCGTGCTCTACCTGTTGATGCTCGGCGGCCGCAGGTTGGTCGACCGGCTGAAGCCCGCCCGCTCCTGGGTCCAGGCGGCCACCGGCGCGGTGATGGTCCTCGTCGCGGTGGCGATGACCGCCGACCTCGACCTCGAGTTCCAGAACGCGATCGCCGACGACCTGCCCGCCGTGCTCGTCAACCCGAGCGGCGGCTTGGAGGAGTCGGGCGCCGTCGCCGACGACCTCGAGGCCGTCCGCGGCGGCCACGGTGCCGAGGAGGGGGGCGGCGAGGAGGCCGCCGCGGGCGTGACCCTGCCCGACTACGGCGCCGCCCCCGACTTCGTCGACACCCAGGAGTGGTTCAACACCGAGGACGACGGTTCGCTCTCGATTGCGGGCTTGACCGAGGGGGAGGGCCGGGTGGTGCTGATCGACTTCTGGACCTACACGTGCATCAACTGCATCCGCACCCTCCCGTACCTGCGGTCGTGGGACAGCGAGTACCGCGACGACGGGCTGACGATCGTCGGCGTTCACGCACCAGAGTTCGCGTTCGAGAAGGACGCCGGCAACGTCGCCGACGCGATCTCCGACTACGGGATCTCCTATCCGGTGGTCCAGGACAACGAGCTCGGGACCTGGACCGCGTTCGCGAACCAGTACTGGCCGGCGAAGTACCTGATCGACGCGGAGGGCGAGGTCCGCTACGTCCACTTCGGCGAGGGCGACTACGAGCGGACGGAGGAGGCGATCCGCTCGCTGCTCGCCGAGGCCGGCGGCGGCGAGGTCGGCGCCGAGGCGAGGCCCGAGGGCCAGGTCGAGACCGCCGACCCCGGCCTGCGCACCCCCGAGACCTATCTCGGCTTCGCCCGCGCGCAGGGGTTCGTCAACGGGCCGCAGCCGGGGCCGAAGGACTACGGGAGCGTCGACCCGGCCTCGCTCGGCCTCAACCAGTTCGTCTTCGGCGGCACCTGGGACGTGGGCTCAGAATCGGCGACCGCGCTTGGCGACGCAACGCTCGCGCTCGGCTTCGAGGCGCGGCGGGTCTTCCTCGTCCTCGGCTCCGAGGACGGCCCGCGCGAGCTCGAGCTGCTGCTCGACGGCGAGCCGATCTCGGCCGCCGACGCCGGCGAGGACGTCGACGACGCAACCGCCACGATCAGCGACCAGCGCCTCTACCGGCTCGTCGACCTGCCCCGGGCCGGCCGGCACACGCTCGAGCTGCGCTTCGCCGACGGGATCGAGGGCTACGCGTTCACGTTCGGCTGAGCCACCGGCCGGGCGGCAGGCCTGGATACTGCGGGGCGATGTCGCAGCAGAACGTCGAGGTCGTTCGCGACCAGTTCGCGGCCGTCAACGAGCGGGACTTCCCGCGCGCGATGACCCACTACGCCGAGGATGTCGAGCTGATCGTCGATCGCGACGCGTTCCTGGAGGGCGGGACGTTCAGCGGCCGCGACGCGGTCGGACGGTGGTTCGCCGACTGGTTTGAGACCTTCGAGCCCGGCTATCGGTTCGAGATCGAGGAGGCGCGTGATCTCGGCGATCTCGTCTTTCTCAACGCGACCCATCACGGCCGCGGGCGAACCAGCGGAGCCGAGGTGCGCGGGCAAACGGGATACCTGTACGGCCTACGTGGCGGCAAGATCGTCCTCGTAGAGCTCTACCGCAGCCCCGCCAGGGCCCTCGAAGCCGCCGAGCGCCGGCTAGATGAGTGATCCCACACCCCCGCGCACCCGGATGACGCACGGATGCCGTCGCTGGATCGGGGTCATCGGGTCGCCCGTAGCCACGGCTACGGGCTGCGCCCTGCTTCCCCCGCCCAGCTCGCCCCGCCCCCCCCGCGCACGCGCTGCCGTGGGATCACTCATCTACGCTGAGGGGCATGTGTAGAAACATCCGCACCCTTCACAACTTCGAGCCTCCGGCGACCGCGGAGGAGGTCCACGACGCCGCGCTTCAATATGTGCGCAAGATCAGTGGCTCGACCAAGCCGTCGAAGGCCAACGCCGAGGCCTTCGAGCGCGCAGTCGAGCGGATCGCCGCGGCGACCGCCGACCTGCTCGACGAGCTCGTCACCTCGGCACCGCCGAAGGACCGCGAGGCCGAGGCGGCGAAGCGCCGCGCCCGCGCGAGCGCGCGCTACGCGACCGCCTGACGCGTTCCCGAGGCCGAGTGACGCGTTGAGCACCGGTTGAGCACCGCATGGGTGCTCAGCGCGGCGCTCGGCGGAGTGGTCGCGGAGGCCGGCGGGCGCTGAGCACGAGGTTGTAGAACAGCTCCGGCGGCAACCGGGGCTCGAGCAGCGCCGTGTCGAGGTGCTGCAGCGCGATGTAGCTGCGGTGGGCGAAGTGGCGCCAGCGAAATGGCACCTCGGCCGGGTCGGCGGTCGCCTCGAGCGAGCGCAGCAACCACCCGTAGGCGTTGGCGACCAGCTCCTCGCCCCGGAGCCGGACCCGGTCGAGGCCCGCGTCGCGCGCGATCGCTCGCAGCTCGCCGGGGCTGAAGGCGTGGACGTCGACCTCGGATTCGAGCTCGTGGCCGTCGCTGGGGCCCTCGGTCACCCAGCCCGCCGGCGAGGCACCGACCAGGCGCCGCCATGCCGGGGCCGCAAGCATTCCCGCGCGCTTTGGCAGCGCCGCGATGCGGTCTCCGTAGCGCGACGGCTCGCCGCAGAACGCGACCGTTCCTCCCGGCCGCAGCACGCGGTGAAACTCCGAGAAGGCGCGACTCAGGTCCGGGATGTGATGGAGGACAGCGTGCCCGAAGATCAGGTCGAAGCTCCCGTCGGCGAACGGCAGCGCCTCGGCCTCGGTGCACACGGTCGCGACGTCGAGCCGGAGCGCCGCGGCGCTGCGGTCGAGCGCGGCAAGCATGCCCGGCGAGATGTCGGTCGCGGTCGCGCGCTCGATCAGGCCGAGCTGGAGCAGGTTGAGCGTGAAGTAGCCGGTGCCGGAGCCGATCTCGAGTGCGTCGCCGAACGGGCCCGCCGATTCGCCGCCGAGCGCCTTGCGCAGCTTCGCGCGCACCTGCCGCTGGCCGATCCGGCCGTAGTCGATGCCCCACTTGGCGTCGTACTCGTCGGCGGCCGCGTCGTGGTAACGCGTGTTGACGTCCTTGATCTCGGCGGCGGTGGCCGTCGGGGAGGCTGGCATCGGCCCGCGGATGGTAGGTGCTCCCGGCGCTGAGGCACTACGGTCCGGCGCCGTGGAACAGGCCCATCTGCAGCAAGGCCAGCCCGAGGGCGTGCCGCCGCTCGCGCTCACCGGCGAGCGCACGCTCCCTGACGTGCCCGAGGAGAACTACTGGTTTCGCCGCCACCTCGCCGTCTATGAGTGGATCGCCGCGCGGGTCCGGGGGGCCGCCGTGGCCGATCTCGCGTGCGGTGAGGGGTACGGCTCCGACGTGCTCGCGCGTCAGGCGGCCGAGGTGGTCGGGGTCGATGCCAACCCCGAGGCCCACGAGCACGCGCGGCTGTCGCTACCGGCGCCCGAACCTGCGTTTCGAGCGCACCCTGGTCGAGAGCTTCGACGCGTCGTGCGACGCGCTCGTCTTCCTGCAGACGATCGAGCACGTCGAGCGCCCCGGCGACCTCCTCGGCGCGCTTCGCGGAGCTGGCGCCCACCGCCTACGTGTCGACCCCCAACCGCCTGACCCTTGCGCCCCCGGGGGCGGATAAGTCCGGTAACCCGTGGCACCTGCGCGAGTACACGGCGGCGGAGTTTCGCGAGCTCGTTGCGAACGCGCTTCGCGTCGGTCGAGGTCCACGGCCTCTTTCACGCCCGCAAGCTGCGCGCTCACGAGGTCGCGCTGCGAGCCGGCTGGGATCGCGTGCACCCCGCGCTCGGCCTCACCCGCCGCTTCTACGACTGGTTCGTGCCCGCGATCGCCGCCTCGGATTTCGAGCTCCGCCCCGAGCACGCCTGCGACCTCGACCGCGCGCTCGACTTCCTGGCCGTCTGCCGGGCGTGACCCCGGCCGCCGGGAGCGAGGCGGTGGCGGAGCGCCCGCGCGCCGTCGGCTCGCTGGCGATCGTTCTGCACAGCCACATGCCCTACGTCGAGGGCTTCGGCACCTACCCGTTCGGCGAGGAGTGGCTGTTCGACGCCGTGATCCGCTCCTACCTGCCGGTGCTCGAGGCGTCGTCGACCGGCTGACGATGACCGTCACCCCGGTGCTCGCCGACCAGCTCGAGGCGCCCGGCGTCGAGGACCGGCTGCTCGAGTTCCTGCCGGCGACTTCCGGATCGGGTCCTGCGAGGCCGACGCCGCGGAGGTTGAGCCGGCGCTCGAGCCGGCCTGCGAGGCCGAGGCTGAGCCGCTATCGCGCGCGCGCTGGCGCGGCTCGAGTCGCTCGACGGCGACCTCCTGCGGCTGTTCGCAGACCCGCGGCGCGCCGGCCGGGTCGAGCTGCTCGCGTCCGCGGCCACCCACGCGGTGCTGCCGATGCTCGCCACGCGCGCGGGCCGCGGCCTGCAGCTCGACGCGGGCCTGCGCTCGCACCGGCGCCGCTTCGGCGAGTCCGGCGGCTTCTGGCTGCCCGAGTGCGCCTACGAGCCCGGCCTCGAGCGGCTGCTGGCGGAGCACGGGCGTCGCGTAGTTCTGCATCGACCAGGCGGCCGTCGAGGAGCCGCTCGAGGCGCTGGCGCCGGTCTCGGCCGAGGCGGGGACGGTCGCGTTCACGATCGACTGGGAGGCGGTCGCGCTGGCTCTGGTCGCTCGACGGCTATCCCTCCGATCCCGTGTATCGCGGATTTCACCGCAAGTCGCTGCGCGGATCACGGCCCTGGTCGATCGGCGGGCGAGCGCGTACGACCCGGAGCGCGGCGAGCGCCGCGCGCGCGAGCTCGGCCGGCGAGTTCGTCGCCGCCGTCGCGGCCCGCCTGCGCGCGCTACGCCGACCGGCGCGGGCGTCCCGGGCTGCTGGTGTTCGCGATCGACACCGAGCTGCTCGGCCACTGGTGGTGGGAGGGACCGGCCTGGCTCGAGGAGGTGCTGGCCGCGGCCGGCGAGCCGGGGTCGAGCTGGTCACGCTCGGCGAGGCCCGCGAGCGGCACCCGGGCGAGCGGCGCGCGCTCGACCGTCGAGCTGGGGCGAGGGCAAGGACCTTCGCACCTGGGACTCGCCCGCGGTCGCCGACCTGGCCTGGGCCGCGCGGCGGTTGGAGCTGCGGGTGCTGCGGGCGCTCCACGGGCCGGCGCCGGCTCCCGCGATCGAGCGGGCGGCTGCGCGAGCTGCTCGCCGTACAGGCGAGCGACTGGGCGTTCCTCGACGTCGCGGCGAGGCCGGCGACTATCCCTGGCAGCGCAGCACCGGCCACGCTCGCGCGCTGCTCGAGGCGATAAACTCGCCGCGCACCCGCCGCCGCCACGGCTGCGCAACCTGGCGCCTGACCTGAGCCTCGCCCCCCTGCTGGAGCCCTGACGCCGTCGCGCGGCGCGGCAGCCCATAAACTCCGCCGCCTTTGACCACCGTGCTGATCCTCTCCTGGGAGTACCCGCCGCTGATCGAGGGCGGGCTCGCCCGTCACGTGCGCAAGCTCTCCGAGGGCCTCGTCGCGCGCGGGCGCCGAGGTCCACGTGCTCACCCGCGGCAGCGAGGAGTCGCCCGCCGGAGGAGATCGTCGGCGGCGTCCACATCCACCGCGTCCGCGAGCCGACGCGACCCGACCGACCTCGGCGAGTTCGTCGCCTGGGTCGAGCGGATGAACTCCGACATGCTCGCCGCCGGGGTCGAGCTCGGCGACCGGGATCGACTTCGACCTCGTCCACGGCCACGACTGGCTGGTGGCGATGGCCGGCGACCACCTCGCGCGCCGCTTCGGGGCGCCCCTGGTGACCACCATCCACGCGACCGAGTACGGCCGCCACCAGGGCTGGGTCGACAAGCACCCGCAGCGCCACATCCACGGGGTCGAGCGCTGGATCGCGAACCGCTCCGACCGGGTGATCGCCTGCTCTTACTACATGCGCGAGCAGATCGTCGACATCTTCGGCGTCGAGGAGAGCCGGGTCGTCGTGATCCCGAACGGGATCGACCCCGAGCGACCTGCAGCCCCAGGACCGGCCCGAGCTCGACCGCCTGCGGGCCGAGTTCGCCGCCCCCGACGAGAAGCTGGTCCTGCTGATCGGCAGGCTCGTCTACGAGAAGGGCTTTCAGCTCGCGCTCGAGGCGATGCCGCGGCTGATCGACGCGGTCCCGGGTACGCGCTTCCTGGTCGCCGGGTCGGGCACCCACGAGGCGGAGCTGCACGACCAGGCCGCGGCGCTCGGGCTTGATGGAGCACGGCACCTTCCTCGGCTGGATCGGCGACGACGTGCTGCACTCGCTCTACCGGATCGCCGACGTCTGCGTGGTCCCGTCGATCTACGAGCCCTTCGGCCTCGTCGCGCTCGAGGCGATGGCCTCCGGGTGCCCCTGCATCGTCGCCGACACCGGCGGCCTGCGCGAGGTAGTCCCCCACAACGAGGCCGGCCTGCGCTTCCGCGCCCGCGATCCCGAGGCGCTCGGCGAGATGGTCGAGCGCCTGCTCACCGACCCCGGGCTTCGCGACCGCCTCGTCGCCGAGGGCTCCGAGCACGTCCTGCGCTTCGACTGGGCCGACGTCGCGGACACCACGGCCGGGGTCTACGCCGAGCTCGCCGGCGATCCGACCCGCGCCTGAGCTCCCCTTGCAGCCGCTGGCGACGATCCGCCGCCGCCACGCGAGCCAGCGGTTGGCCGGCGAGCCCCTCGCCTCGCCGGCCGATGCGGTGCGCTGGTCCGGGGCGGTGCAGGCGCAGGAGTTCGCCGAGGTCAAGTGGTCGCTCGGGGAGCGCATCGGCGATCTCGACGACGCCGCGGTCGAGCGCGCCTTCACCGCCGGCGAGATCCTGCGCACGCACGTGATGCGCCCGACCTGGCACCTCGTCGCCGCCGAGGACATCCGCTGGCTGCTGCGGCTCACTGCGCCCCGGGTGCACGCGGCGAACCGCTACTGGTATCGCCAGGCCGGGCTCGACGCACCGACCCTCGAGCGCTCGCAGGAGCTGATCGCGCGCGAGCTCGCCGACGGCGAGCCGCGTACCCGTAAGCAGCTCGTCGCGGCGCTGGCCGCCGCGGGAATCGAGGGCGACTCGCTGCGGGTCGGCTACATCCTCGTCCACGCCGAGCTGGAGCAGCTCGTCTGCAGCGGCCCGCGCCGGGGCAAGCAGCACACGTACATGCTGCTCGACGACCGTGCGCCCTCCGACCGCGGGGCCGAGCGGCGACGCGGCGCTCGCGGAGCTCGCCCGCCGCTACTTCCGCAGCCACGGCCCCGCTACCGCCCGTGACTTCTCCTGGTGGTCGGGCCTCACCCTGACCCAGGCGCGCAGCGCGATCGGCCTCTGCGAGCCGACGCTCGAACGGGCCGACGACGGCGAGGGGACGCCCTGGTTCAGCCTCGGTGCGGCCGCCGAGGCGCCCGCGCGCCACCGGGCGCTGCTGTTGCCGACCTACGACGAGCTGATCGTCGCCTACAAGGATCTGCGCGTCGACCTGGTCCGCGAGCCGCCGCGCGAGGGCCTGCTGACCCGGACGATCGCGATCGACGGCCGCACCGTCGGCGGCTGGAAGCGGACCCTCGCGAAGCGCTCGGTGACCGTCGAGGCCACCGCCTTCGCGCCGCTCAACCGCGACCAGCGGGACGCGCTCGAGCGGGCGGTGGCGCGCTTCGGCGACTTCCTCGCGCTCGAGGCCCGGCTCGAGCTGAGGACGCCCTGAGAGGCGCAGCCGGTAGCCGTCTCGGTAGGCGCCGGCCTCGGATCGGGACCATGTCCGGCACGCCCACGTGGGTGAGAGTCGACTTCCCCGATGGACCCCTCAGGCTGTCGCGCAGGCTCGACGAGCGGATCTGGGCTCGCCTCCCGGGCGCTGATGTGGATCTCGACGGCCGCGATCCTGCGCCTTCCGCATCGGGCACGGCTCCGCCGAGCGCTGGTTGTCTATTGGGTCCGACGGTCCTACCGAGATCGTCAACCGCAGGGACTTCGAACTCGCCCTCAGTGCCCAGGATCAAGATGTGCTGATTCGGTATGCGACGGATCCTCACGGCCGAATTCCGCCAGACCTGACCGGGGAGTTTCGCGGACATCAGGGCTTCCGCCAAGCCTGGACGGCTTTGCTGGAGGCCTTCAAGGACCTCCGGCTCGAGCCCGAGGAGGTCGCTGACTTGGGCGACGACCGCCTGCTCGTCACATTGCGGGCGGTCGGTCGCGGAACCGAAGCGGAGTAGCGGCAGAGCAGCGCTGGTTCACGCTCTACACCTTCCGCGCCGGGAGGGTCCTCCGACATGAGTTCTTCTACGACCGAGACCTGGCCGAGGCGGCCGCGGGGCTGCGGGACGGACGAATCTCGCGCGTCCCGGGACCCCTAGACGCCCTCGGGCTCGGTGCGGCCCTCGCCGTAGTCCGGGATCTGCTGCACGGCCCACCTGTTGCCGTCGGGATCGCTGAAGTAGACGAAGCGGCCCCAGGGGAAGTCCTGGACCTCGGACACCTCGAGCCCTCGGCCGGCGAGCTCCTCGCGGGCGGCCTCGATCTCGTCGACGACGAGCTGCAGGCCCTCGAGCGAGCCCGGCTGGCATCTCGGTGATGCCCTCGCCGATCGAGATCGAGCACGCGGAGCCGGGCGGGGTGAGCTGGACGAAGCGCAGGCCCTCCTTGACCGTGACGTCGTTGTCCACGGCAAAGCCCGCCTGCGAGTAGAACTCCTTCGCCCGATCGACGTCGGAGACCGGGACCGGGATCAGCTCGAGCCTGAAGTCCATCGGCGCGGCAGTTTATCCCGCGCGACCGCACCCCGGCTCGACCGTGGCAGGGTCGACGCTACGGCTCGACCGGGTTCGGCCAGCGCAGGGTCTCGGGCGCCTCGCGCATGCGGATCAGCTTCGCCGGCACCCCGCCGACGACCCCGTTCGCCGGCACGTCCTTGGTGACCACGGAGTTGGTGCCGACGACCGCGTTGTCGCCCACCCTCACCCCGCGCAGGAAGCAGGCGCCATATCCGATCCAGACGTTCGAGCCGACCTCGACCTCGCGCGTGTAGATGCCTTGGTGGCGGATCGGGCGCTCGACCTCGACCATTCCGTGGTCGAAGTCGATGAACATCGCCCGGTCCGCGATCACGCACTGCTCGCCGATCCGCACGCGCCGGTAGGCGGAGATCGTGCACTCCTGGCCGAGCACCGTCTTCTTGCCGATCGCCACCTCGCCCTCGTGGCAGCGGATCTTGGTCCCGTCGCCGACCCAGACGAAGCGCCCGAAGCGAATTGCGCCGCGCTTGGAGATCTGCAACTGCAGGTCCTTGCCGAAGAACACCGGGCCATCGGTCTGCCAGCGCCAGCCCGCGGGGGTGAGCCAGCGGCGCCACAGATATCGCCACAGCAGGCGTGCATAGCTGAGGTTGAGCATGCGATTGGCGGCCAGGAAGCGCAGCGTCCGGATCACGGCGGCGCGGACTCTAGAGGGGCCGTCATTCGCCCGAGCGTCGTGGGAGGCGCCACTAGACTGCGCCGCGATGGCCGAGCCAGCCGCAACCGAGTCGCTCGGCGAGCGACTGGTCGCCGGCGACAAGCGTGCGCTCGCGCGAGCGATCAGCCTGGTGGAGAACCGCGACCCCGAGGGCGACCGGCTGGTGGCGGAGCTGTTCCCGCGCACCGGCTCGGCTCGGATCGTCGGCTTCACCGGGCCTCCCGGGGTCGGCAAGAGCACCTTGATCGGGGCGATCTGCGGCGCAGCTGCGCAAGGCGGGGCGTGAGATCGGCGTGCTCTCGATCGATCCCTCCAGCCCCTTCACCCAGGGGGCGGTGCTCGGCGACCGGATCCGTCTCTCCGATCACTTCCTCGACCCGGGGGTGTTCATCCGCTCGATGGCGACCAGGGGCTCATTGGGCGGCCTCGCCGAGGCGGCGCTGCAGGCGGCGCTGCTGATGGACGCCGCGGGCAAGGACGACGTCCTCCTGGAGACCGTCGGGGTGGGGCAGGGCGAGATCGACGTCGTCGATCACGCCGACACCGTGGTCCTGGCGCTGATGCCCGGCTCCGGCGACTCGGTCCAGGCGCTGAAGGCGGGGGTGATGGAGATCCCCGACGTGATCTGCGTCAACAAGGCCGAGCACCCGCTCGCCAACACGATGGTCCGCGAGGTCAAGTCCGTGCTCGCGCTCGGCCCCGAGCGCGATTGGAAGGTCCCGGTGATCCGCACGGAGGCGGCGAAGGAGGAGGGGATCGGCGAGCTGCTCGAGGCGATCGACGCGCACGGCAGGCGGATCGCCGAGTCGGGCACCCTGGCCGAGCGCCGGGCTCGCAACCTCCGCGCCGAGGTGCTCGGGATCGCCGTGGCGCGCATGCGCGGCGAGCTCGAGGCGCGGGCGGCCCGCGACCCCAACTGGGCCGAGCTGCTGGAGCGGGTCGTCCGTCGCGAGATCGACCCGGCGACGGCCGCCCGCGAGCTGGTAGAAAGCGGCCTCGATGAGTGAGGCCTCCGAGTCGATCGTCGAATCCGCCGCCGGGACAGCCCGCGCTTGGACCGGGCACCGGCTCGACGAGATCTCCGGCGGGCACGTCGGCAGGGTCGAGGGATGCTTCGTCGGCGAGTCAAGCGGCGAACCCGAGTGGCTGCTGGCGCGGATGGGGCGCTTCGGCCACTACACGCTGGTCCCGGCCAGGGACGCGGTCGAAGGGGTGGGCCACGTCTGGGTCCCGTACACCCGCGACCAGATCCGGCGAGCGCCGAAGGTCGACCCGAACGGCCCGCTGACGGCCGGCGCCGAGCGCGCCCTGCTCGAGCACTACGGGATCGTGCTCGAGGCCGGCCGCGCCGGCGAGCCCGGGCAGCTCGGCGACGCCGCGGTCAGCGCGCGCCCGGCCTGATCGCCTCGGCCTCTAGGCGGCGGCCCGGCGGCTGCGCGCGTCCGTGATCGGCGACCACGCGTCGGTGAACGAGAGCGCCTCGGCGAACTCGCCTCGCCTTCGGCGAGAGCTCGTGCGGGCGCCCGTCGAGGCGGCTGACGCAGATCGGGATCACGACCGCTGGCTGATCGATCTCGTCGCGCAGCGCCGCCATCTGCTGCCACCTCGCGTTGCTGTCCATGCTTGCCATCGACTCTCCTCGGTGCGTGCCGGTGAGCTTGTCGGCGGCGAGTGTAAGCGGCGCCGGCGGACGCACTTTTGTGACTATGCAAACGAAGCCGCAAATTACGCGTTCGCATGCGGTTTCCGGGGCCTCAGGGAACGCCCGTCAGCAGCCGAGCGGCGCGGGCGATCACCATCTGCTGGACCTCGTCGGTGCCCTCGCCGATCGTGAGGATCTTCGCGTCGCGATAGAAGCGGCAGACCGGGTACTCCTCGATGTAGCCGTAGCCGCCGTGGATCTGGACCGCTTCCTCGGTCGCGCGGACCGCGAGCCGGCCGGTGATCAGCTTCGCCTGCGCCGCGGTCAGGGTGAAGTTCTCGCCCGCGTCCTTCTCGAGCGCCGCCCGGTAGGTGAGCAGGCGGGCGGCCTCGATCTGCGCCGAGAGGTCGGCGAGCTTCGCCTGGATCGCCTGGAACTTCGAGATCGGCTGGCCGAACGCGCGCCGCTCCTTGGCGTAGGCGAGCGCCTCGTCGAGCGCCCCCTGGGCGAGCCCGACGCCCATCGCCGCGACCCCGATCCGGCCGCTGTCGAGGATGTGCAGGAACTGCTTGAAGACCGTGCGCCACGGGGGCCGAGCAGGTTCTCGGCCGGGACGCGGCAGTCGGCGAAGGTCAGCGGCGCGTGTCGGACGCGTTCCAGCCCATCTTCCGGTACGGCTCGCCCGGCTCGTAGCCGGGGGTGCCGTTGCTCGACGATCAGGTTCGAGATCTCGCGACGCCCTCGTCCGGTCACCGCGGTGATCGTCACGTGCCCGGAGATCTCGGTGCCGGCGTTGGTGATGAACTGCTTCGCGCCGTCGATCACCCATCGCCGTCCTCGAGGCGCGCCCGGGTCTGGGTGTTGCCGGCGTCCGAGCCCGCCTCGGGCTCGGTGAGCCCGAACGCGCCGAGCTTGCGGCCCGCGCAGAGGTCGGGGAGCAGTCGCTGCTTCTGCTCCTCGGTGCCGAACAGGTAGACGGCATGCGTGCCGAGCGAGGTGTGGGCGCACATCGTGATCGCGACCGAGGAGTCGACCCGGGTCAGCTCCTCGACCGCGAGCGCGTAGGAGAGCGAGTCGCCGCCGCCGCCGCCGTAGTCCTCCGGGAACGGGATCCCCATCAGGCCGAGCTCGCCCATCTTGGCGACCAGCTCGTAGGGGAAGGCCTTGGTGCGGTCGAGCTCCTCGGCCGACCGGCGCGACCTCGTTGCGGGCGAAGTCGCGGACCGTGTCGCGCAGCAGCCGCTGTTCGTCTGAGAGCTCGAAAGTCCAAGCGGCGCCTAGCCTAGTGCTAGGCCGCCTCGGTCCATTCGGCCGGCGCGCCGGGGCCGTACTCGGTGTAGGCGTCGCGTGCGCCGAGCCGACGCCGCACCTCTCGCAGTTGCCGCGGTCGTCGACGGGGCCGCCGCAACCCTTGTGGCGGACCAGCATCGGCGGCCCGTCGGGCTCGGCGAGGTGGCGGTCGCCCCAGTCCAGCAGCGAGATCATCACCGGCCACAGGTCGAGCCCCTTCTCGGTCAGGAAGTACTCGTAGCGGGCCGGGCGCTCCTGGTAGGCCCGCTTCTCGAGGATGCCCTCGTCGACCAGCCGCGCGAGGCGGGTGGAGAGCACGTTGCGGGCGACGCCGAGGTTCTCCTGGATCTGGTCGAAGCGCCGGCGGCCGTTGAAGACGTCGCGGATCACGAGCAGCGTCCAGCGCTCGCCGAGCACCTCGAGGGTGCGGGCGATCGAGCAGACCTGGTCGTACTCGCGGTTCAGCATCGTGTGTGATTTTCGCACACTAGGTTGCATCACGCAACTCAAGCTGGTAGCTGTCGGTTTCGTCAAGCAACTCCTTTCGATGTCCACGAGGAGGTCCGCCGATGAGGATCAGCACGAGCCAGGACCGATCAGACGTCGACGCTCACCGACGAGGAGATCCTCGCCGACCTGCTCTACCGGCCGGCGAGGGGGGCCGATGACCTCGACCGAGTCCGCCGCGGCCCACGCCAAGCGGGCGCCCGAGGCCACCCGCAGCCGCACGCTCACCTGGCAGGACCCGCTGCCGATCGCCGCGGCCGGGCGCCGAGCTGACCGGGATCGAGTACATGCAAGCGCTCGCCGCCGGCGAGCTGCCGCCGCCGCCGATCGCGGTCCTGCTGCGGATGCAGCCGGTCGAGCTCGAGCCGGGCCGCGCCGTCTTCGAGGGCGAGCCGGGCGAGGAGCACTACAACCCGATCGGCGTCGTCCACGGCGGCTACGCGGCGACCCTGCTCGACTCGGCGCTCGGCTGCGCCGTGCACACGACCCTCCCCGCCGGCGACGGCCTACACGACGCTCGGCCTCGAGGTGAAGATCGTGCGCGCCGATCACCGCCGACGACCGAGCTGGTCCGCGCCGAGGCCGAGGTCCTCTACCGCGGCCGCCGGCAGGCGACCGCCCAGGCGAAGCTGCACCGAGCCGCCGACGCGGCAAGCTGCTCGCCCACGGCGACCGCGACCTGCATGATCATCGGCTGCTCAGGCCGCCAGGTCGAGCGCCGAGCGCGCGACCAGCAGCCGGACGCCGAAGCCGCTGGCGCCCTTGCCGACGTACTCGCGGCCGGCGTCCCAGGCGGTGCCGGCGATGTCGAGGTGGGCCCAGGGGACGTCGTCGACGAACTCCTCGAGGAACGAGCCGGCGTAGATCGTTCCCGCCTTGCGCTTCGGCGACGGCGTTGGTGAGGTCGGCGACCGTGCCCTTGGTCAGCTCCTTGTACTCGGGGTGCAGCGGCAGCCGCCAGGCGAGCTCGCCGCTGCTCGTCGCCGGCCCGCTCGACCGCCGCCGCCCAGCTCGTCGTCGTTGGAGATCAGCGCCGCGTAGGTCGAGCCGAGCGCGACCAGCACGGCGCCGGTCAGCGTCGCGAGGTCGACGAGCCGCTCGGCGCCGAGCTCGCGGACGCAGTAGGTGAGCGCGTCGGCGAGGATCAGCCGGCCCTCGGCGTCGGTGTTGTTGACCTCGACCGTCTTGCCGTTGAGCTGGGTGATGACGTCGCCGGGCTTGATCGCCGTGCCCGCTGGGCATGTTCTCGGTCGCCGGGATCGACGGCGACCAGGTCGAGCTCGAGCCCGAGCTCGGCGATCGCGCCGACCGCCTCGAGCACCGCGGCGCCGCCCGACATGTCCATCTTCATCTCGTGCATCCCGGCCGAGGGCTTGATCGAGATCCCGCCGCTGTCGAAGGTGACGCCCTTGCCGACGAGGCCCGATCCGCGGGCCGGCGCCGCCGCCGCTGTAGCGGAGCACGATCAGCCGCGGCTCGGCTCGCGAGCCCTGGCGAGACGGCGACCAGGCCGCCCATCCCCGTCGGCGGCGATCTCCTCGCGGCCGAGCACCTCGACCTCGACCGCGTCGTGGGCGGCGGCGATCTCCTCGGCGCGCGCCGGCGAGCGCGGCCGGGGTGGCGACGTTGAGGGCAGGTTCTGCAGGTCGCGGGCGCGGTTCGCGGCCTCGGCGCCGACGCGGGCCGCCTCGGCGGCCTCGCGCGACGGCCGTCGGCTCGGCGACCAGCAGCGCAGCGCGCTCGAGCGTCGGCGGCGCGGGATCGTCGGCGTCGTCGCGGTGCGGAAGCGGTCGAAGCGGTAGGCGGCGAGGACCGTGCCCTCGACCAGCGCCGCGGCGCGCTCGCGCCGCGTCGCCGCCGGCCGGGCAGCACCCAGGCGAGCGAGGTCGCGCTCGAGGCTCGCGGCCTCGCTTGGCGGCCAGCGCCGCGGCGACCCGCAGCGCGCTCGGCGTCGAGCTCCTCGGGCTTGCCGAGCGCCGACCACGAGGGCGCGGGCGGGGCGCTCGGGGTGGAGCAGCGGCGAGCTTCTTGAAGCCGGCCTTGGCGTCGCCCGCGCCGCGGCGCGTCGGCGAGCTCGCCGGGCAGCTCGCTCGCCCTCGGCAGAGCCCGACCGCGACGCAGGTCGGCGTCGAGCTCGCCGAGCTCGGCGCTGATGTGACCTCGACGCTGCACGGCGCGGCGAGTCTATGAGCGCGTCACTGCAGGCCGATCCCGCTGCTCGGCTTGACTAGCATTGAGCAGGTCCTCCGCGGCCCCGACCGCCCGACATCAGACGCAGAAAGGCTCCGATGCCCAGACAGTCATCCTCGGCACCGCCCGCACCCCCTTCGGCAAGATGGGCGGAGCGCTCGCCTCCAAGCGGCGCCACCGACCTCGGCGGCGAGCGCGATCGAGGCGGCGCTCGAGCGCTCCGGCGTCGACCCCGAGCAGGTCCAGCAGGTCGATCTTCGGCCAGGTGCTGCAGGCCGGCCAGGGGCAGATCCCCTCGCGCCAGGCGCAGATCAAGGCCGGGATCCCCAAGGAGGTCCCCTCGGAGACGATCAACAAGGTCTGCGCCTCGGGCATGCGCACGATCGGCCTCGCCGACCAGGCGATCCGCGCCGGCGACCTCGAGGTCGCCGTCACCGGCGGCATGGAGTCGATGTCCAACGCGCCCTACCTGCTGCCGGGCGCCCGCTTCGGCTTCCGGATGGGCGACGTCAAGGCGATCGACGCGATGACCCACGACGGGCTCACCAACCCCTTCACCGACAAGCAGATGATCAACGAGGCGAGCGAGGTCGGCAACGAGCTCGAGATCACCCGCGCCGACATGGACCGCTTCGCCGCGCGCTCGCACCAGCTCGCCGCCAAGGCGACCGACGAGGGCCGGCTCGCCGACGAGATCGTCGCGGTCACGGTCAAGACGCCGCAAGGCCGAGACGCGTGATCGAGGCCGACGAGGCGATCCGCCCCGACACGACCGTCGAGACGCTGGCGAAGCTGCCGGCGATCGGCGGCGACGACGCCACCCACACCGCCGGCAACGCGCCGGGCGTCAACGACGGCGCCGGCGCGGTCGTCGTCGCCTCCGACGAGTGGGCGCAGGCCAACGGCCGCGAGCCGCTCGCCCGCGTGCTCGCCTACGGGACGGTCGCCGACGACTTCCCCTACCTGGCGAGGACCCCGGCGAACGCCGCCAAGCAGGCGCTCGAGAAGATCGGCAAGTCGGCCGGAGGACGTCGACCTCTGGGAGATCAACGAGGCGTTCGCCTCGGTCGCCCTGAACTCGGTGCGGATGCTCGGCGTCGACGAGGAGAAGGTCAACGTCAACGGCGGCGCGATCGCGCTCGGCCACCCGATCGGCGCCTCCGGCGCCCGCATCGTCGGCGCGCTCGTCCACGAGCTGCGCCGCCGCGGCGGCGGCCTCGGCTGCGCCGCGATCTGCTCCGGCGGCGGCCAGGGCGACGCGATCGTGATCGAGGTCAACGGGGGCTGAGCGAGTGCCGCGCGAGGCGGCGTTCTTCGACCTGGACAGGACCCTGATGTCGGGCTCGTCGGGGCTGCCGTGGGCGCGGGCGGCGACCAAGGCCGGGCTGATCAGCCGGCGCCAGATGGCGCGCTGGGGCGTCGACGCATGCGCTTTCGCCTGCGCGGCTCGACCGACGAGGCGACCGAGAGGCTGCTCGGAGAGATCAAGCGAGGTGTTCCAGGGCGCCTCGGCGCGGCAGATCGCGCGCATGGACCCCGAGGTGCTGGTCGGGGTCCTGCCGCGGATCTACCCGGAGATGCTGGAGGAGGTCTACGCCCACCAGGACGCCGGCCGACCGACCTTCATCGTCTAGCGCCGCCGGCGACGAGCTGGTCCAGCTGCTGGCGAGGATCCTCTACATGGACGGCGGCATCGGCACCAGCTACGAGGTCGGCGAGGACGGGCTGTTCACCGGCGAGCTCGGGGGCACGTTCATGTACGGCGAGGGCAAGGTCGAGGCGATGCGGCAGTTCGCCGCCGAGCACGAGATCGACCTGGGCCGCTCCTACGCCTACTCGGACTCGGTCTCCGACCTGCCGATGCTGCGCGCGGTCGGCAACCCGGTCGTCGTCAACCCCGACGAGCAGCTGACTCGGATCGCGCGGGAGGAGGGCTGGCGCGTGATGCGCTTCGAGCGCCTCGGCCGCCGGCTCGCGCTCGCCGGCCTGAGCGTGCTCCTCGTCGGCGCCGGGCTCCTCGGACGGCATAGGATCGCGCCGTGGACGCCGAAGACCTCGCGTTCGCCGGCATTGCGCGCCAGGCGGAGCTGATCCGCGCCGGCGAGGTCTCCTCCGCGCGAGCTCGTCGAGCCTCTACCTCGAGCGGGTCGAGCGCCTCGACGCGGAGCTGAACGCGTTCACGGAGGTGCTCGCCGAGCGGGCGGTCGCCGAGGCCGACGCGGCGGACGCGCGCCGCGCCGGTGGCGAGCGGGCACCGCTGCTCGGGGTCCCGGTCGCGATCAAGGACAACGTGGACGTCGAGGGAACGACGACCTGGTTCGGGACCCGTGCGTTCGACGACCGCCCGGCGACGGCCGACAGCGAGACGGTGCGCCGCCTGCGCCTCGCGGGCGCCGTGATCCTCGGCAAGACGACCCTGCCCGAGCTGGCGATCAGCGGGTTCACGGAGTCCGCCGGCTGGGGCGCGACACGCAATCCCTGGGATCCGAGCCGCTCGCCGGGCGGATCGAGCGGCGGCAGCGGCGCGGCGGTGGCGGCGGGACTGGTCGGCGCGGCCTCCGCCAGCGACGGCGGGGGCTCGATCCGGATCCCGGCCGCCTTCTGCGGTCTTTTCGGGCTCAAGCCGCAACGCGGCCGGGTGCCGATGGACCCCCACGATCACTGGAACAACCTCTCCGCGAGCGGCTGCCTGACCAGGACAGTCGCCGATACCGCCCTCTACCTGGACGTGGTCACCGAGGGTGGCGGTGACCCCGGCGGCCCTCAGCCGCCGGAGCAGCCGTTCGCCGAGGCGGCCAGGGCGATGCCGGCGAAGCTGCGGATCGCGATCTCCGAACGCCCGGCCCGGGCGCTCCTGCCGCCGATCGTCAGCGACGAGGTCAGGGCCGGCCTCGCCGAGACCGAGGGCCTGTTGCGCTCGCTCGGGCACGACGTGCGCCGCCACGACCCGAGCTTCGGCCTGGTGGGCAGCAACTTCGTGCCCCGCTACCTGGCCGGGATCCACGAGGAGATCGCGACCGTACCGCACCCGGAGCGGCTCGAACCGCGCACGAGGGGCTTCGGCAGGCTGGGGGCGGCCTATCCAGGCGGCGCGGTCCGGCGTGCCACTCGCGCGGCGGCGGCCGACGCCGAGAAGGTCAACCGCAGCTGGAGCGAGTTCGACGTGCTGGTCACGCCCAGCGTCGGCGAGACCGCGATCGAGGTCGGTCGCTGGGAGCGCAGCGGCGCGCTGAGGACAGTGCTCGGGATGAGCCGCACCTACTGCTTCACGCCGATCTGGAACCACACCGGCCAGCCGGCGGCCGCGGTCCCCGCCGGCTTCACCGCACACGGTATGCCGCGCTCGGTGACCCTGGTCGGCAGGCCCGAGCCAGGAGCCGACCCTGCTCTCGCTCGCGGCGCAGATCGAGGCCGAGCGCCCCTGGGCGGACCGGCGACCGCCGGTTTCGTAACAGTCCGCTTGAGCCCGGGCTTGACGGGTTCTCGCCCTACAATCGCTCGCATGGCGATCGAGCCCGACGCGCGGCGCCGCGCCCACCAGTGGCGGTCGGAGCTCTACGAGCGGGCGCCGGAGCGCGAGGCCCTCTTCGAGACCGTCTCCGGCCACCCGATCGAGCCGCTCTACACGGATGAAGACCTCGAGGGCTTCGACCCGGCCGGCAAGCTCGGCCATCCGGGCGAGCACCCGTTCACGCGCGGCGTGTATCCGTCCATGTACCGGGGGCGGCTGTGGACGATGCGCCAGTTCGCGGGCTTCGGCACGGTCGAGGAGACCAACGAGCGCTTTCGCTACCTGCTCGAGCACGGGCAGCACGGGCTCTCGACCGCGTTCGACATGCCCACCCTGATGGGCCTCGATTCGGATCACCGCCGGTCCCTGGGCGAGGTCGGCGTCGAGGGAGTGGCGCTCGACACGGTCGACGACATGAAGACCCTGTTCGAACGGATCCCGCTCGACGACGTCACCGTCTCGATGACGATCAACGCGCCGTCGGCGATCCTGCTCGCCTTCTACGTCGTCGCCGCGGAGGAGAACGGGGTCCCGGCCGATCGCCTCGGGGGGACGATCCAGACCGACATCCTGAAGGAGTACATCGCCCAGAAGGAGTGGTGCTTCCCGATCGAGCCCGCGATGGGCCTGGTCACCGACATGATCGAGTGGTGCGCGGCCGAGATGCCACGCTGGCACCCGATCTCGATCTCCGGGTACCACATCCGCGAGGCGGGCTCGACCGCGCAGCAGGAGCTCGCGTTCACGCTCAAGGACGGCTTCACGTACGTCGAGCGGGCGACTCGAGCGCGGCCTGGACGTCGACTCGTTTGCGCCCAGGCTCTCGTTCTTCTTCAACGCCCACATCGACTTCTTCGAGGAGATCGCCAAATACCGGGCAGCCCGCCGGATCTGGGCGCGCGAGCTGCGCGACACCTACGGGGCCCGCGACGAGCGCTCGCAGATGATGCGGTTCCACACCCAGACGGCCGGCGTCTCGCTGACGGCCCAGCAGCCGCTCGTGAACATCGTCCGGACCACGCTCGAGGCCCTGGCCGGGGTGCTCGGCGGCACCCAGTCGCTGCACACCAACTCCTACGACGAGGCGCTGGCGCTGCCGACGGCCGACGCCGTCCGGGTCGCGCTGCGCACCCAGCAGGTGATCGCGCACGAGTCCGGGGTCACCAACACGGTCGACCCCCTCGGCGGCTCCTACTTCGTCGAGAAGCTCACCGATGAGATGGAGACCGCCGCCTACCAGTACTTCGCCCGCATCGACGAGCTCGGTGGCATGGTCGAGGCGATCAAGGCGGGATTCCCGCAGCGCGAGATCGCCGACGCGGCCTTCGCCTATCAGCGCGAGGTCGACTCCGGGCAGCGGATCGTCGTCGGCGTCAACTCCTACCGGCTCGACGACGAGGCGGAGCTGCAGATCCATCGGCCGGACCCGGCGGCCGAGAGCCGCCAGCGGGCCCGGCTCGAGGAAACGAGGTCGAGGCGCGACCAGGGCCAGGTCGACGCCTCGCTGGCGCGGATCGTGAGCGCCGCTGAGGCCGGCGAGAACCTGATGCCCCCGTTGATCGAGGCGGCCCGCGCGCGGACCACGGAGGGCGAGATCGTCGCCGCCCTGCAGGGCGTGTTCGGCACCTACACCGAGCAGCCGCAGTTCTGAGCCGCCGTTTCCCCGCCCACGCGCCGGGTATCCCGTGAGCATGGCGCTGAAGGTCGTGCGCAACGAGGTCGATGGCTGGGACGTGGTCCGCGAGGACGAGGGCGTCGCGCTCTCCAATCACCCGGACCGTGCCGGCGCGGAGGCCGCGGCCAAGCTCCGCGCTGACGAGGAGCGGGTCAGCGAGGAGGGGGACGAGCCCGTGGTGATCGCCACCGATGAGGTGCACGGGATCGACGACGCCCGTCAGGGGATGAAGCCCGCGTTCCTGGCGCTGCTCGGGCTGCTCGCCCTGGTCACGCTGCTGATCGTCATCCTCGCGCTGACCGGGTCGCTGACCGACTTCGGCAGCTAGAGGATCGGATGCCGGCACTCACCCGTGGGCTAGGCTCCCCCGCGGATGAGCGCAGCCCGCAAGATCCGCGTGGTCGTCGCCAAGCCCGGCCTCGACGGCCACGACCGGGGCGCCAAGATCATCGCCCGGGCCCTGCGCGACGCCGGCATGGAGGTGATCTACACCGGCCTTCACCAGACCCCCGAGCAGATCGCCGCGACGGTGGTCCAGGAGGACGCCGACGCGGTCGGCCTCTCGATCCTCTCGGGTGCCCACATGACCCTGGTACCGCGGGTTGTCGACCTGCTGCGCGAGCAGGACGCCGGCGAGGTCGTGGTCACGGTCGGCGGCACGATCCCGGCCGACGACGTCGGGGAGCTCAAGCAGCTCGGGGTGGCCGAGGTGTTCACCCCCGGCTCGCCCACCGACGACATCGTCGAGTTCATCCGGGGCGCGGTCGCCCCCGATTGACTCGTCAGTCAATTCGGTAACATGCCCGCCGCTCATCCCTGAAGGAGGACCCCGACTTGAAGATCTGCTGTCTCGTCAAGGAGGTCCCGGACGCCGCCGTTCAGAAGCGGATCGATCCGGGCACCAAGCGCCTCGACCGCTCCGGTGAGAAGAACCTGAACCCGTTCGATACGCACGGCATCGAGGCCGCGATGCAGATTCGCGAGGGCGGCAACGCCGAGGTCGACGAGATCGTCGCGGTGACGATGGGCCCGGAGACGGCGGCGCGAGCGCTGCACAAGGCGGTGGCGCTGGGCGCCGACCGCTCGGTGCACCTGACCGACGCGGCGCTCGAGGGGTCGGATGTCTGCGCGACCGGGTACGCGCTCGCCAAGGTGCTCGAGTCAGAGCAGCCGGACCTGGTCCTACTCGGCCAGCAGTCCGATGACGGCGAGTGCTACACGATCGGCGCCGTGGTCGCCGACCATCTGAAGATGCCTTCGCTGACCCAGGTGATCAAGATCGAGCTCGAGGACGGCAAGCTGGTCTGCGAGCGGCAGGCCGAGTACGGCTACGACACGGTCGAGATCGACCTGCCGGCCGTGATCTCGGTGGGCGACGCGATCAACGAGCCGCGCTACCCGTCGCTGAAGGCGATCATGGGGGCGAAGAAGAAGCCGCTGGACACCAAGGCGACCGCCGACGTCGGGATCGATGCCGGTCAGGTCGGCGAAGGCGGCTCCAAGACGCAGGTGCTCGAGATCAGCCCGCCTCCGCAGAAGGAGGCCGGCGAGGTGATCGAGGACGAGGACACCTCGGAGACGGTCGAGAAGATCGTCGCCTGGCTCGACGAAAGGAAGCTGGTCTGATGGGTGGAATCCTGGTGTACGCCCTCCACGACGATGAGGGCAACTTCAACAAGAACTCGCTCGGCGCGATCTCCGAGGCGGCGAAGCTGGCCGGGGAACTGGGCTCGGAGGCGGCCGCGGTGGTGGTCGGCGAAGTCTCCGACGACGCGGCCGCCGGGCTCGGTGGCTACGGCGCCAAGCGCGTCTTCCGGGCCAAGTCGGCGCCTGAGGGGCTCGCGCAGCCGATCGTCGACGTGATGGCGAAGGTGATCGCCGACGAGGGCTTCTCCTACGCCCTCTTCGGCGGCGGCCTGCTCGGGTTCGAGATCGGCGCCGGCCTCACCGCCCGCCTGAACGCGGGGGTGACGATGGAGGTGACCGCGGTCAAGGTCGCGGACGGCAAGCTCGTGTCCGAGCGCCCGGTGCTGCAGGACTCGGCGATCGTCGACGTCGGCTACGTCGGCGAGCCCGGGATCATCATCGGCCGCCTGAACGCGTTCTCCGAGAACGACGGCTCGGGCGGCGCAGCGGAGGTCGTCGACGTCGAGGTCGAGCTCTCCGAGTGGTCGACCAGGGCGAGGATGCGACAGCGCGGCGAGCAGCGCGGCGCCGACGTCAACATCGAGGACGCCGACATCCTCGTCGGCGGCGGCCGTGGGCTGGGCGAGAAGGACAACTTCAAGCTCGCCGAGGAGCTCGCGGACGCGATGGGCGGAGCGGTGGCGGCGACCCGCGCCGTGGTCGACGCCGGCTGGTACCCGTACGCGGCCCAGATCGGCCAGACCGGCAAGACCGTGGCGCCGAAGCTCTACCTCGCCGCCGGGATCTCGGGCGCGATCCAGCACAAGGTGGGAATGCAGAACTCCGAGAACATCCTCGCGATCAACAAGGACCCGAACGCGCCGATCTTCGAGTTCTGCGACCTCGGGGTGGTCGGTGACCTGCACAAGATCATCCCGAAGCTCACGGAAGCGGTGAAGGCGAAGAAGGGCTAGCGCGCCTCTGTGATGCCTGTCGAACCAGTCGAATTTCCTCCTCCGTTTGACGAACACGACCTGATCGCCGAGCCGAGCGATCCCGAGGACGAGCGGATCGAGGTCGGGGTCGCGATCGTCGGCGGCGGTCCCGCGGGGCTCGCCTGCGCCAACCGCCTCCTCGACCTGCTCGCCGACGAGCCCGAGCTCAGCGAGAAGCTCGGCGAGGTGCCGGTGGCCGTGGTCGAGAAGGGCAAGGCCTGCGGAGCGCACACGCTGAGCGGCGCCAACATGAAGCCCTCGGCGATGCGCGAGCTGTTCCCGGACCTCGACCCGTCGGAGTGGCCGTTCGCCTTCCAGGAGGTGACCAAGGACGCGGTCTACCTGCTCACCAAGCGGGCGGCGCTGCCGCTGAAGCCGATGCCCCCGAACTTCCGCAACCACGGCAACTACGTGATCTCAGTCGCGAAGCTGTCGCGGTTCCTCGCCGAGCAGGCGGAGGAGAAGGGCGCCTACATCCTGACCGAGACCGTCGCCGACAAGCTCCTTGTCTCCGATCGGATCGTTCGCGGGATCCGCTCGGGCGACCGCGGGCGGGGCAAGGACGGTGAGCCGCTCGGGAACTTCGAGCCGGGCTCGGACGTGATCGCCCGGTCGACGGTGCTCGCCGAGGGCACCCTCGGCCACCTCACCCAGGCGGCGCTCGACTACTTCGACCTCCATGGCTCGCTCCCCGTGCGCTGGGAGCTCGGGGTCAAGGAGGTGTGGGAGGTCAGCGAGCCGCTCGACCGGGTGATCCACACGATGGGATGGCCGCTGCGAAAGCGGGCGAAGTGGAACGAGTTCGGCGGGAGCTTCATCTACCCGATGGGCGAGGACAAGCTCTGCGTCGGGCTGGTGATCGGGCTCGACTACACCGACTCGACCCTCTCCTGCCACGACCTGCTCCAGGAGCTGAAGACGCACCCGTTCGTCGCCAAGCTGCTGTACAACGGCAAGCGCGTCGCCTGGGGCGCGAAGACGATCCCGTCCGGGGGCTACTACTCGATGCCGCGCAGCCTCGCGGTGCCGGGGATGGCGATCGCCGGCGACGCGGCGAGCATGGTCAACGTGCCGACGCTGAAGGGGATCCACTACTCGATGCACGCCGGGATCTACGCGGCCGAGGCGATCTTCGAGGCGCTCAAGGCCGACTCGGTCAACCTCGACGGCTACGACGAGCGCGTGCGCGGGTCGGTGATCGACGACGACCTGTTCGAGTCGCGCAACATGCGGGCGCCGTTCTCGAAGGGCTTCTTCGTCGGCGGCGCGGTCGCCAGCGCGATGACCATCACCAAGGGGTTGTTTCCGGGCGGCAGATGGAAGTACGAGCCCGACACCGAGATCGCGATGTTCGACGGCGGCGCCGACCGGCACTATCCGAAGCCCGACAACGAGCTCACCTTCAACAAGCTCGACTCGGTCTTCCTCTCTGGCAACGCGACCCGCGACGACGCGCCCAACCACGTCAAGATCCAGAGCCACGTCCCGCGCGAGCTGGCGAAGACCTGGGTCAACCTCTGCCCGGCGCAGGTCTACGAGATCCCGGACGGCCAGCTCGAGGACGGCGCCGCCGAGGTCGACGTGCACGTCACCGCCTCCAACTGCGTGCAGTGCGGGGCGATTAACGCCAAGGGCGGGCGGCTGACGATGCCGGAGGGCGGCGACGGGCCGCTCTACCAAGAGGTCTAGGTCGCTGCGAACTCGCCGATCAGCTCGGCCACGCGCTCGGGTTGGTCGAGGGGAACGAACGTCTTCGCGTTCTCGACCAGCTCGATCCTGGCGTCGGGGACGATTGCAGCCAGCCGCTGGGCGTGGGAGAGCTTGAAGAAGCGATCCTCAGGGGCCCAGGCGAAGCGCACTGGACGCTCGAAGCCGCGCAGCTTCTCGGCAGCCTCGATCGTGTAGCGCTTGTGGGCGCCGGCGGTGAACTTGCGCACGTCGCGCTTGACCCCGGCATCACCGAGGGTCGGGGCCAGCCAGTCCGACACGAGGTCCGGCGCGATCGGCCGCTTCGCGAGCATCCCGTACGTGCCCCGGGCGACGGGCCCGATGCGAAAGGGCGCGGACAGGGCCGCCATCCCGCCGGGCAAGCGCGCGATCGGCGGCATCAGGCTGAATGGGAACGGGGGGAAGTGCTCGAACGTGTCGCAGTTCGTCAGCACGAGCCGCTCGACGCGCTCGGGATGGTTGGCGGCGACGATCTGCGAGATCGCACCCCCGCTGTCATTGCCGACCACGGTCGCGCGCTCGATGCCGAGGGCATCCATGAACGCGACGATCGTCGCTGCCATTCCCGGCGGTGAGAGGTCGGCGTCGGGATCCATCGCCGTTCGGTGCGAGCCCATCGGCCAGTCGGGCACCAGGCAGCGGAACCCGCTCGCGAGCCCTTCCGCGACGCCGGCCCAGAGACGGCCGTCCACCAGCAGCCCATGGACGAAGACGATCGGCTCCCCGGCGCCGAGGTCGCGGTAGGCGATCGGCCCGGGATCGAGCTGCACCGTCTCGCTCATCGGCCGACCCTCTCGCGCAGCCCGGCCGCCTGGACCCGCGCGAAGGCGGGCCACGCTCGCGGGCTGAGCGCGACCGGGGCGAGCAGCTCGAGCGGATCGAGGCGAGCGACCCGCTCGACCGCGACGCCGGCGGCGCTCAGGGTGATCCGGTCGACCGTACGCAGGGTCACGCGACGCCCGCCGGCGAGCCTGGCGCGGATCGTGAGCTCGATGAACAGACGCCCGTCATCGGCCTCCGCCCAGGATTCGACCGTGCCTCGCACCTCGTGCAGCAACGAGAACAGCGGCCGCGCGAACCGCTCGCGAAATGCCCGCTTGCCGACCACCTCGGGGAGCTGCGGCTGGATCAGGCGGATCCCGTCGTCGAGCAGCGGCTCGAAGTGATCGCAGAAGGTCTCCGCGTCGGCCGGTGCCCGCCAGCCCTCGGCGAACTCCTGGACCCATTCGGCGGCCGTCCGGGTGGCGGCGGCGCTGCCGGTCGCGGCGCTCATCCGAGTCCGAGCTGATCGAGCGCCGCCTGCCAATCGAGGTACGTGTGCTTGGCGGTCAGCTTGCCGTCGGCGACCGTGATCATGTCGAGCGCGTCGATCTCGAACCGCGCGCCCGGCTCTGCGACCTTGCTTCCGGCGGGATAACGCTCGGCGAGGGTGCCGCTCATCGTCCATCGCACGACCCAGCCCCACTCGCCGCTGATCAGCTCCTGTTCGGCGAACGCGAGGTCGGGGAACGTGGCCAGCAGCCCGGCGAAGGTGTCGCGGATCGCGTCGCGGCCGCGGACCGGGTCGGCGTTCGAGTGGAGGTGAAAGATCCCGTCCTCGGCGTGATGGGCGGCGATCAGGTCCGCGTCGCGCGCCTCCCAGGCGGCGACGTAGTCGGCGATCAGGGCTTCGGTCGTGGGTGCGGGGGCGGTGGTCGTCATCGTGCGCCGGTCTCCGATCTCGGGGGTAACATACAGTCAGTACGTTTTAACATACAGGTTGTATGGATGTCAAGCAGAACCCAGACTGAGCGCTCCGAGGCGACGCGGGGGGCGCTGATCGCGGTCGCCCGCGGACTGTTCGCCGAGCGCGGCTACGCGGCGGTCGGCACCGAGGAGATCGTCCGCGCCGCCGGCGTCACCCGGGGTGCGCTGTACCACCACTTCGACGGCAAGCGCGACCTTCTGCGCGCCGTCTACGAGCAGCTCGAGTCCGAGATCGCGACCGAGGTCGCCGCCGCGGCCACCCCGGGCGCGGGGGTGCTCGACACCCTGCGGACCGGGGCCGGGATGTTCCTCGACCACTGCCTCGAGCCGGAGGTCCAGCGGATCGTGCTCCTCGACGCGCCCGCCGTGCTCGGCTGGGAGGAGTGGCGCGAGATCGGCGCCCGCTACGGGCTCGGCTTGATCGCCGGGCTGCTGACCGCCGGGATCGAGTCGGGCGAGGTCCGCCGCCAGCCGGTGGAGCCGCTCGCGCACGCCTTGCTCGGGGCGCTCGACGAGGTCGCGATGCTCGTCGCCCGCGCCGACGACCCGGCGATCGCGCGAGCGGAGGCGGGGGAGACGATTGAGACCCTGCTGGCGGCGATCCGCGCCTAGTCGGGCCCCCTGACGCGTAGCCATGCTCAGAAGTTGCTCATGCATGGCGAGCGATACCCCGCGTCGGGGAGCTGTGAGGACTTTTCGGCCGATACGACCCATGACCGCTCACAGGCAATGCGCGCGGCGGCCACCGGCCTCCGGCGAAAAGCGCTAGTCCGGCTTCGCACGGGAAAGCAGCAGCCTCCTGCTGCAGCGGGATACTGCGGCGATGTCGCAAGCGAACGTGGAGATCGTCCGCGCGATGTATGAGCACTGGGCTCGTGGTGACTTTCCCGCGAGCTTCATCGACCCCGACGTCGAGCACTCGCGGATCGGCGCCGACACCCCGGACATGGAGGGTGAATGGCGGGGTGTCGAAGGCCTATCGCGTGCGATGGCCGAGTACCTCCATGCCTTCTCCGACCTGCGGATCGAGGCCGAAAGCATCATCGACCTCGACGACGATCGTATCCTGGTGCTATCTCGGCACACCGCGCGGGGCAAGCTGAGCGGCGTGCCCATCGACCACGAGATCGGAGATCTATTCACCTTGCGCGCGGGCAAGGTGGCGCGCTACGACTCCTACTGGGATCGGGCCGAGGCGATGCGAGCCGTCGGGCTGTCCGAGTAGGGCGCTTTGGGACGAGGAGTGCGCATCATCCGGCGAGGACGGCGCGCCGGTCAGTGGGACTGCCGCCAAGGCAGGGAGGGCGAGGGCGTGACGGTCGTGCTTGGTCCGCGACCTGGGCGACTAGCCCCGGCGGTATCCGCGCCTATCCACCGCTTGGACGGCGGCGGCTGGGATCTCATCCGCGTAGGAGATGCTCCCGCCCCACAGAGACTTGGCGGTCACCTCGGAGCTATCGAAGCCGGGTGTGGTTTCCGCCCAGTCCGCGAGCGTCCCGTCAGCGTTTGCACCCTCGTTGGTCGGCGGGGTCGCGTCGATCCACGGTTCGCCCGCGTGCCACGCCCGCCGCACTAGATCCTCATCCGCTCCGATGCAATCCGGATCGAGCTGGGCAAGGTCGACGCGAGCGATGCCCCACGGGAGATCTCCGGCTCGCTGACGGCGGTGGCATATCGCGAGGGTCGACAGATAGATCCGTCCTGACCGAGGTCGCCAGAACCCCTGAGGTTCGTTCGAGCGACCGACGTCGCCGCCCGGCTTGATGCCCAAGTCCTCGATCCCCGCGAGCGATTCTTCGGCTGTCGCGTGGTACAGCCAACGCCCGTTGGCCTTGATGTACGAATCCAGCTCTGTTCTCTCGAGTATGAGTTCAGTCTCCGCTACGTCTCGAGATCCGACCTTATGCCCTTGGGGGCGCATCGCCAAAAATGGATCACGGGCTGCGTTAGTCCGACCGCGGCACGACCAGCACGGGGCAGCCGGCGGCCTGCATCAGCTCGGAGGTGACGCTCCCCAGCAGCGCGTGGCGCACCGGACCGTAGCCGCGCGATCCGACCACCAGCAGGTCGAGCTCGCGCGTGCGCTCGACGAGCTCGGCCGCCGCGTCGGCGGGATCGGCCGGCTCCGCGCCCCCCTCGCCGGTGACTGTGATCGTCTGCACCGTGGCCCCGAGATCCGCCGCCAGGCCGGCCGCCACTTCGCGGGCGTGTCCGGACTCGGTTCGGCCGTCATAGCCGACCCCGATTCGATCGATCTCCAGTCGCCGCCGACGGGCGAACCCGCTCGGCGCGATCAGCACGGCGCACGGCGCCCCGTGGAGGAGGCGCTCCCCGACGCTGCCCGGGAGCACCCGGCCGAGGCCACCACGATGCGTCGAGCCGAGCACGACCACGTCGGCGTCCTCGTCCTCGGCGACCTCGTGCAGCGCGCGGGGCGCCGAGACGCCACCGACGGTGCGAAGGCGGAACGAGGTCTCGCCGAGCGCCGCCCGCGCGGCGGTGCCGAGTCGCTCCTCGGCCGCGGCCATCGCCCGCTCGTACGCGTCGGCCGGCGTCGCGAGCGGGTCGAGCTCGAGCGCCGCCAGCAGCACGAGCTCGGCGCCCTCGATCGCGGCGAGGCCGCGGGCGAGCGCGAGCGCGTCGGCGCTGCCGGCGCGCCCGTCGTAGCCGACCAGGATCGTGCGATACACCGGCGGCAGGATAAGGCGCCGCCGCTAGAATCGAACGCATGAAGACCGGGATCCACCCCGAGTACGGCCTCTCGCACGTGCGGTGCTCGTGCGGGAACGAGTTCTATACCCGCTCGACCAATCCCGAGATGCACGTCGAGATCTGCTCCGCGTGCCACCCCTTCTACACCGGCAAGCAGAAGCTCGTCGACACGGGCGGCCGCGTCGAGCGCTTCCGGCGCCGGGCGGCCCGCAGCAAGCGCGACTGACCCGCGCTCCGTAGATGAGCGCCGAGCGAGGTCCGAGCGTCGACGCCACCCGGATGCCGGACGGGATGCCGGTCGCCTCCGAGGACGCTCCGGTGGGAGGCCAGGCGGTGCTCGAGGGCGTGATGATGAGGGGGGTCTCGACGTGGGCCGTGGCGGTCCGGAAGCCCGGTCCCGATGGCGCCGACGGCCCCGGGGCCCAGCTCGGCGAGATCGAGGTCACCTCCGAGCCGTTGGTCTCCTGGGCCAAGCGCAACCGGCTCCTGCGACTGCCGGTGATCCGCGGCGTGGTCGCCCTCGGAGAGTCGCTGAAGATCGGCTTTCGCGCCCTCGCGATCTCCGCCAACGCCCAGCTCGTCGATGAGGACGGCGAGCAGGCTGAGCCGATCGGCGGGTTCACCTGGGGGCTGACGATCTGCCTCTCGATCGCGCTTGCGATCGGGCTCTTCTTCGTGATCCCTGTCGGCGCCACCAGCCTGATCAAGGAGCAGCTCGGCTCGGCGCTGCTGTTCTGGCTCGTGGAGGGTCTCTTGAGGACCGCGATCTTCATCGGCTACATCGTCGCCATCAGCCGGCTGCCGGACCTGCGGCGCGTGTTCGAGTACCACGGCGCCGAGCACAAGACGATCTCCTGCTTCGAGGCGGGCGACCGCCTGGTGCCCGCCCGAGCGGAGACCTACTCACGGCTGCACCCCCGCTGCGGGACCAGCTTCCTGTTGATCGTGATGGTGCTCGCGATCTTCGTCTTTGCCCCGATCGGGCTCCCCGAGTGGTACTGGCTGGTGGCATCGCGGATCCTCGGCATCCCGCTGATCGCCGGGCTCTCCTACGAGGTGATCAAGTGGGCCGGGCGCAACCGGCGCAAGCGCTGGGTGCGCGCCCTGATGTGGCCCGGCCTGATGCTCCAGAACCTGACCACGCGGGAGCCCGACCGTGAGCAGCTCGCGGTCGCGATCGCCGCGCTCGAGGCCGTCCTCGCGGTCGAGAACCCCGCCGAGGCGGCCGAGGATCCGGAAGCGATCGAGATCGTCGCCTAGCGGACGGCCCGCTACTCACAGCCCGTTGCCGAGCCGCCGCCGGGTCCCTGATCGCAGTCATCGGTACCGCCGCCCCCGTCGAGCTCGTCGTCGCCGGTCTCCCCGCGCAGGGTGTCGTTCCCGCCGGCGCCGCTGAGCTCGTCGTCACCGGAGCCTCCCTTGATCAGCTCGCCGGGACCGGCCTGGCTGTCGCCCAGCAAGCGGTCGTCGCCGCTTCCGCCGTCGAGCTTGTCGGCCGTGGTCTCGGTGCGGTAGCCCGCGCTGTCGAGGCGATCATCGCCGCCACCACCCTCGAGCACGCTGCCGCCGATCAGCTCGTCACGCCCGGGTCCGGCGATCAACACGTCCTCCCGGCCCCTGCGTCCGTCGAGGAAGTCTCCGCCGGGGCCGCCTTCGACGCGGTCGTCACCGTTATAGCCGTGCATCTCGTCGTCGCCCTCGCCGCCGTCCATGAGGTCGTCGCCCGTTCCGGCGTCCATCGTGTCGTCGCCGTCCCCGCCGCAGACGCGGTCGACTCCGTCACCGCCGGCGATCGTGTCGTTGCCGGCGCCGGCGAAGATCACGTCGTTTCCGGGCGTTCCCTGGATCCGGGTCGAGCCCGATCCGCCGACCAGCGTCGGTGCCATCCCCAGGCACGAGGGCGCGCTCGTGGCGCTCGGGGGACCGAGGCAGATCGCGAGCAGCGCAGCCGCGCCGAGTGGGAGCGATGTCGGAAATCTCATCGGGCCGATCCAGCCATTTCGTCCGGCGGAGGCCGGTCAGGTCTCGATCGTAGTCACGTCGAGTGCCGGGACGTCAGACTTGGACGCATGATCGAGCAGCTGGTCGAGCAGATCGAGGAGCGGTTCGCCGAGCTCCAGCGCCAGATGTCGGACCCGGAGGTGATCGGCGATCGTGAGCGCTACGCCGCGGTCGGCCGCGAGTACCACGAGCTCGAGCCCGCGCATGAGCTCGCCGAGAGCTGGCGACAGCTCCGCGGCGATCTCGAGGGCGCCGAGGAGCTGCTGGCCGAGGGCGGCGACGACGAGGAGCTGCGCGAGCTGGTCGCCGCGGCCCCGGCGCGGCTGCGCGAGCTCGAGGACGAGCTGCGCCTGGCGATGGTCGAGCGCGACCCGAACGACGACAAGAACGTGATCATCGAGATCCGCGGCGGTACCGGCGGCGATGAGGCGGGCCTGTTCGCCGGCGACCTCTACAAGATGCTCACCCGGTACGCGGAGGAGCGAGGGTTTGCGACCGAGGTGCTGTCGCAGTCGGCGGCCGAGGTCGGCGGCTTCAAGGAGGTCACCTTCGAGATCCGCGGCGACGGCGCCTACTCGGTGTTCAAGTACGAGGGCGGCACGCATCGCGTCCAGCGGGTGCCGAAGACCGAGTCCCAGGGGCGTATCCACACCTCGACCGCGACCGTGGCCGTGCTGCCCGAGGCCGAGGAGGTGGAGGTCGAGGTCGCGCCCGAGGACCTCCAGGTCGACGTCTATCGCTCCTCGGGGCCCGGCGGGCAATCGGTGAACACGACCGATTCCGCGGTCCGGATCACCCACCGCCCGACCGGGATCGTGGTCTCGATGCAGGACGAGAAGTCGCAGCTGCAGAACCGCGACAAGGCGATGCGGGTGCTGCGCGCACGACTCTATGACCGGGCGCTCGAGGAGCAGCGGGCCGAGATCGCCGCGGATCGGCGCTCGCAGGTGGGCAGCGGCGAGCGCTCGGAGAAGATCCGCACCTACAACTTCCCCCAGGGCCGGGTCACCGACCATCGGATCAAGCTCACCGCGCACAACCTCGACGAGGTCTTGGGAGGTGACCTGAGCGAGTTCTCCTCGGCGCTGGCCGCCGAGGAGAAACGCGCCCGGCTCGAGGCACAGACCGCCGAGGCGGGATGATGGCCGCGGTGACGTCGGGGTCAGGCGCGCCATGACGGCGACGGCGGCAGGCACCGTCCGCGAGGCGCTCTCGTCGGCCGCCGACGCGCTTGCCGCTGCGGGGGTCGAGAGCCCGCGGCTGGATGCGGAGCTGATGCTCTGCGCAGCCACCGGCCTGGACCGTGCCGGGCTCGCGGCCGAGCCGGAGACTGGGATCGACGCCGGCGCCGCCCGTGCGTTCGGGCAGATGGTGCGACGCCGCGCCCGCCGCGAGCCCGTCGCCTACATCCTCGGGCGCAAGGGCTTCCGGCGGCTGGAGCTCGCGGTCGACCGCCGCGTGCTGATCCCCCGCCCGGAAACCGAGCTGCTGGTCGAGGTGGCGCTCGAGCGGCGCCCGCGGACGGTGCTCGACGTCGGCACCGGGTCGGGCGCGATCGCTCTCGCGATCGCCGACGAGCTGCCGGCGGCTCGGGTCACGGCCTCCGACACCTCGCTCGACGCGCTGGCCGTCGCGCAGGCCAACCGCGAGCGCCTCGGCCTCGGTGATCGGGTGGAGCTCGCCTACGGGACGATTCCCGCCGGCGGCTTCGACCTGGTGGTCGCGAACCTGCCCTACGTGAGCGAGGGCGAGCACCGGGGCCTGGCGCCGGAGATCCGCGAGTTCGAGCCCCGCGAGGCCCTCGTCAGCGGCCCCACCGGGCTGGAGGCGATCGAGGCGCTGCTCGGGGAGCTGGCGCTCGCCGAGCCGCTGCCGGGCGCGGTCGCGCTCGAGCTCGGCGCGGGGCCAGGCGCCGACGGTCGCCGAGCTCGTCCGCCGCGCGGGCTTCGAACGGATCGAGGTCCCGGCGCGACCTCGCGGGGATCGAGCGGGTGGTGGTCGGTTGGGCCTGAGCGACGACCTCGACGCCTGCGTCCTCGGCGGCGGCGTGGCGCTGTTTCCCGCCGACGGCCTCTACGGGCTCGCCTGCGACCCGACCCGCGCCGAGGCGATCGAGCGCATCCACCGGATCAAGGGCCGCGACGACGGCAAGCCGGCGGCGGTCATGTACTTCTCGCCGCTGGCGATGCGCGAGGTGGTCGCGGCGCTTGGCCCCCGCACTCGGGACGCGCTCGGCGCGCTGCTGCCCGGCCCGGTGACCCTGGTCGTCGCCAACCCCGAGCAGCTCTATCCGCTCGCCTGCCGCGAGGACCCCGAGCGGCTCGGGCTGCGGCTGATCGAGGGGCCGCTGGCCGGCGCAGCCGCGGCGGTCTTCCAGACCTCGGCCAACCTCGCCGGCGAGCCGGCGCCGGCGAGCCTCCCCGAGGTCGATCCCGCGATCGCCGCCGCCGTGGACCTGGCGATCGACGGCGGCGAGCTCACCGGGCTGCCGTCGACGGTCGTCGACGTGACCGGGATCGAGCACGGTGAGGAGCCGGCGATCCTGCGCGAGGGCGCCCTCAGCCCGAGCGAGGTCCGGCGGCGGCTCGCGCCTGCTCGAGAGTGGTGAAGAACTCCAGGCCGACCAGCTTTTCGCCGTCCGCGGCCGCCAGTCCGACGGCGCGCTGCTCCGTCTCGATCCCGCTGCTACGGCCGCGAGCGTGGATCACGAACTCGACCAGCGCCCGGTCCTCGTCGACCGGATGCACCTCCTCGATCTCGAGCACGACGGAATCCATCACGTCGAGGAAGGACTCCCACCACCGGCGGACGCCGTCGGGGCCCCGGTAGACGTCCGGCTCGCTCGCGAGCTCGCTCGGGGTGGTCATCTCGAACCGCTCGTCGATGAACTCGAGCGCCTGCTCGTAGCTGTCCGAGTCGAGCAGCCGGAAGGTTCGCGTGATCACCTCGATCCCGTCCGCCACGCCCGTATTATCAGCGACCATGCCCGACGACCTCCCCGAGGACTTCCAGACGGCACCGTTGGCTGAGGTGGACCCGCAGATCGCGGAGGTCCTGCAGCGCGAGCTCGAGCGTCAGCAGAACACGCTCGAGATGATCGCCTCGGAGAACTTCGTCCCCCAGGCGGTGCTCGACGCGGCCGGCTCGGTGCTCACCAACAAGTACGCAGAGGGCTACCCCGGCAAGCGCTATTACGGGGGCTGCGAGGAGGTCGACGTCGCCGAGCAGCTGGCGATCGACCGCGCGATCGAGCTCTTCGGCGCCGAGCACGCGAACGTCCAGCCGCACGCCGGAGCCCAGGCGAACAACGCCGCCTACATGGCGATGCTCGAGCCCGGCGACAAGATCATGGGCATGGCGCTCGACCACGGCGGTCACCTCAGCCACGGGATGAAGCTCAACGTCTCGGGCAAGCTCTACGAGGTCGTCCCGTACCACGTGCGGCGCGAGGACTACCTCGTCGACATGGACGAGGTCGCGAGCCTGGCCCGCGAGCACCGGCCGAAGGTGATCGTCGCCGGCTGGTCGGCCTACCCGCGCCAGCTCGACTTCGCCGCCTTCCGCGAGGTCGCCGACTCGGTCGACGCCCGGCTGATGGTCGACATGGCGCATTTCGCGGGCCTCGTCGCCGCCGGCGAGCACCCGAACCCGGTCGAGCACGCGGACGTGGTCACGACCACGATCCACAAGACCCTCTGCGGCCCGCGCAGCGGGATGATTCTCTGCCGCTCGGAGCTGGCGAAGGACATCAACCGCTCGGTGTTCCCGGGGCAGCAGGGTGGGCCGCTGATGCACATCATCGCGGCCAAGGCCGTCGCCCTGCGGGATCGCGCAGTCCGAGCCCTTCCGGGCGCGCCAGCGTCAGACCGTGGTCAACGCCCGGGCGTTCGCCGAGGAGCTGATCGCCAACGGCGTCGAGGTGCTCACCGGCGGTACCGACGTGCACCTGGTCCTCGTCGACCTGACCTCGACCGGGCTCGACGGCAAGGCCGCCGAGGACCGCCTCGAGTCCGTCGGGATCACGGTCAACCGCAACGCGATCCCGTTCGACGAGCGCCCGCCGATGAACCCGTCGGGGCTGCGGATCGGGACGCCGGCGCTGACCAGCCGGGGGCTGGTCGCCGACGACATGCGCGAGATCGCCCAGGTGATCGCGATCGCGCTGTCCGACCGCTTCGAGGCCGAGGGCGAGGCGCTGGGGGAGCGGACGCGCGCGCTGATCGCGCGCTACCCGCTCTACCCCCAGCTCTCCGCCGCGGCCGTCTGGGCGTGATGCGGGTTCTCCGCACGCACGGATGACGCCCGGATACCGTCGCTGGATCGCGCCCGTCGGGACTCGCACATGCCCACCGGCATGCGCTTCGCCCGCCGGCCACGCCCAGCTCGGTCCCGAGCGCCCCGCGCGCACGGCCACCCACATCAAGCCTCTAGCTAGCCGATCACCCCCGCCCACAGGCCGGTGTTGGTGAAGGTCGCGGTGCCGCCGCCCGCGCGGCTGTAGAAGAGCGAGAACGTGTACTTGCCCTTGTTCGCGGGGAACACGATCCAGCCGCCCCGGGTGAGCGACGCGGTGCCGTCGACGAACCCTGTGCCGGGTGTCGTGATCCGCAGCTGCGGGGCTGCCGAGTCGAACTCGAGGATCCTGGGCGCGCCCGGCAACAGCGTGGGCTCGAACAGGTGGATCTGGGCCCTCGCGTCGCCGCCGCCACCGTCGATCTCGCCGGTCCCCCGCGCGTAGATCGCGACCAGCCCGGTCTCGGGCACGTTGACCGTCACCGACGGGCCGCCGAGGTCGGTCGCCGGCGTCGAGGCGGTCGGCAGTCGGGCCGGTCTCGCCCGTCGACCTTGATCAGGTCGAGGTCGGCCGGCTTGACGGCGCCGGACGCGATGTCGGTTCCCTCGACGGCGTCGCGCTTGATGTCGTTGGACTTGACCGAGTTGCTGCCCGGCAGGGCCACCGCCGAGCCGGCGAGCGCCGCGACCAGCGCGATCACGGCCACCAGCATCGCCGGCGAGGGCAGTCGCGAGGCGGAGCCGAGCCGCGCCGCTATTGTGCCGCCTTTCTTCGAGGCGGCGCCGAGCCGCGCCGCTGTCGAGGCGCCTGTCTGATTACGCACGCGAACCTCCCTTTTCGGAGTCATGGGCTCCCCCCACCGATCAAACCCCCGATGCTGCCCGTAAGTTTCGGCGCGCGATGAGGGTCTGGGTCGACTGCACCGCCGCGGCTCATCCGCTGGTCCTGCGGCCGATCATCGAGCGCCTGCGAGGGCGCGGTGACGAGGTCGAGATCACGGCCCGGGAGTATGGCCAGACGATCGGCGTCCTCGAGCGGCTCGGGCTCTCGCACGACGTCGTCGGCAGCCACGGAGGCGCCTCGACCGCAGGGAAGGGGCTGGCGCTGGGTCGCCGCAGCGGCGCGCTGCTGCGCTGGGCGCGGGGGCGGCGTTTCGACCTCGCGATCGCCCACGGCTCGGTGGACCTCGCGGTCGTCTCGACCGCCCTCCGGGTCCCCTCGGCGCAGATGCAGGATTACGAGCACGCCGGGCTGCAGCGCCGGCTCGCCTTCCGCGCCGCCCGCCGGGTGCTCGTCCCCGACGCGATCGGCGTCGAGGCCATGCGGCCGCGCGGGCGCGGCGGAGCGCAAGCTGTTCCGCTATCCGGGGCTGAAGGAGGACTACTACCTCGCCGATTTCTCGCCCGATCCGGCCGTGCTCGACGGAGCTCGGCGTCGATCGCGAGCGGGTGATCGCGGTCGTCCGCCCGCCACCGGAGACTTCCGCCTATCACCGGCGCAACACCGTCTACGACGCGGTGCTCGACCGCTTTGCCGCCGAGGCCGGCGCGGTCGCGGTCGTGATCTGCCGCACCGAGCCGCAGGCCGACGCGATCCGGGCGCGCTCGGATCCGTCGCTGATCGTGCCGGAGCGCGCGATCGACGCCCAGAGCCTGATCGCCTTCGCCGACCTGGTCGTCGGGGCGGGGGGGACGATGAACCGCGAGGCGGTCGCCCTCGGCACGCCCGTGTACTCGATCTTCAGCGGCCGCATGGGCGCCGTCGACGAGCGCCTGATCGCCGACGGGCTGCTGCGGCCGCTCGGCTCCGCCGGCGAGCTCGAGCTCGGCAAGCGCGCCTCCGCGCCGGGCCCGCGAAGCCCGCGGGATCCGGCCCTCCTGCTCGACGCGATCCTCGGCGCGGCCCGAGCGACGAGCGACGAGCGACGAGCGACGAGCGACTGATGTTCGTCGAGGGCCGGCCGGAAACCATCTACGCCCTGTTCGCCTTCCTGGTCGCCGCGGGGCTCGCCTGGCTGCTCGTCCCGGTCGCCGAGCGGGTGGCCTGGCGGATCGGGGCCGTCGACTACCCGAAGCAGCGCAGCCTCCACGACGACCCGACCCCGAAGCTCGGTGGACTGGCGATCTTCGTCGGCACCAGCGTCGCCGCGATCCTGTTCCTGCCCTGGGCCGAGCAGACGCAGGCCCTGCTGGTCGGCGCGGTGGTGATCGTGACGGTCGGCGTCCTCGACGACGTCTTCGACCTCAACCCGCTGCTGAAGCTCGCGGGCCAGACGGTGGCGGCGGCGATCCCGGTGCTCAACGGCGTCAACGCGAGCTCGTTCACGCTCCCGTTCATCGGCGGGGTCAACCTGCGCTCCGTCGAGCTCTTCGACGTCGGTCTGATCGGCAGCGTCCACCTCGGCCACGTGCTGACGATCATCGGGATCGTCGCGGTGATCAACGTGATCAACCTGATCGACGGCGTCGACGGGCTTGCCGCCGGGGTCTGCGTGATCTCGGCAGCGGCGCTCTCGGTGATCGCCCTCTCGCTCGACAAGCCGGGCGCCGGGGTGCTGGCGGCGCTGACCGCGGGCGGCGCGCTCGGCTTCCTCCGTCACGGCTTTCCGCCCGCGTCGAGCTTCATGGGGGACACGGGCTCGAACCTGCTCGGCTACCTGCTCGGAGCGGTAGCGGTCCAGGGGGCGCTGAAGACGAACGCGGTGGTCGCCTTGATCCTGCCTCTGGTGGTCCTCGCCGTGCCGATCCTCGACACCGGGTTCGTGATCGCGAAGCGGATCAAGTACCGACAGCCCATCTACCGCGCCGATCGCTGGCATTTCCATCACCGAATGGCCAACATCGGGTTCTCCCAGCGCCGCACACTGGCCTACCTCTACGGCTGGGCGCTGGTGATGGCCGGATTGGCGCTGGCGCTGCGGTTCGTGCCCTACTCCGACGACCACGGCAACTTCGACCCGCTGTGGACAGCGGTGATCGTCGTCTGCGCGGTCGCCGCGCTTGCCGCCAGCGCCTATCTGGTGATCACGCTCGAGATCCTCAAGCTGCGCACCAAGCGCCTGCGCGAGCTGTTCGGCGCCGGCGTCGTGCCGCCCGAGGAGGCGGTCGTCGACGAGGGCGTGGCGGTCGAGCTGGAGACCGGGAGCTTCCCCGTCGTCGACCCCGAGACGGGTGAGTTCGAGCCGGTCGATCCGCACGCCGACCAGACCCCGTAGCGGCTGTCACAAACCTGTTACAAGCGCGCCTGCCCCACCCCGCGCGGGTCGGATATAGTCGTCATCCGCCCGGCTGACGGAGGGCGGTTGCTCGAATTCCGTTCCTGGGAGACCTTTTCGACCACGTAGCCCGCGACCGCCATTGCCTGGCCGCTACTTCAACTACTCCGATGACCGAGGGCCGTCCGACGAGGGTGGACGCCGCCGCGGCCGGCCCCTACATGATCGCGGCGACGGGCCCTGGCTCGGCGGCCGGGTTCGGGCTCGGCTCGCTTGCGGGCCTGGCGGTGCCGCGCGGCCCGCTTGGGCCGTTTGCGCGCCGCGTCGCCGATCCTGCTCTTGTCCACGCTCGCTCTAGAAGGCTCTGACGCGGCCGCCCCCGGCGGAGCCCGTCCGGGCGTGCTGGTCCGCTACGCGGACCTCGCGCTGCTGGCACTGGCGCTGCCGCTGTTCCTGGCCGCCGGGTTGCCGCTGCTCGGCTACGCCGCCGCCGCGGCGGCCTGGCTCGCCCAGCATGCGATCCTCGCCTTCGCCGACCGCGCCTCCGCCGCGGCCCTCGGCCGCGGCGACCGCAATCGGGCGCTGGCGATCGTCGGCGGCTCGACCCTTGGCCGCGTCTGGCTGGTCACGCTCGCGATCCTGCTCGTCGGCCTGCTCGGGGAGCGGGAGGATGGGCTGGCGGCGGCGGTGCTGACGCTGGCCCTGGTCACCGTCCACCTCGGCTGCATGGCGCTCTCCAAGCTGCTCTACCCCGACGAGCGACGATGAGTTCCCTCGGTACCAAGGGCAAGGTCTTTCTCGCGCTCGGTCTCTACCTGCTGATCACGATCCTGCTCGTGGTGATCGTCGGCTCGGCCGGGGAGAACGACGAGTTCCAGCCCCAGAACGAGTTCAAGCTCGAGCCCTGGATCGAGATCTCGATCGCCGGCATCGACGTCTCGATCACCAAGGCGGTGCTCTACCTGATCCTCGCCAGCGGCCTGACGATCGGGACGATGCTGTTCATCGCCAACCGCATGCAGCGCGAGCCGAACAAGGTCCAGATGGCCGTCGAGCTCGCCTATGACCTGACCCGCAACAACATCACCGGCGGCAACATCTCCGACCAGAAGCTCGCCCGCAAGTGGTTCCCCTACCTCGCCGGCCTGTTCTTCTTCATCTGGTTCTCGAACATGCTCGGCTACCTGCCGCTGCCGACCAACACGGAGCACAAGGTCGACATCTTCGGTTTGGAGGTGCCGTCGCTGGCCATCTACGCGGCGACCGCGAACATCTCGATCCCCCTGGCCCTGGCGCTGATCTCGGTCGTCGCCTACCACCTCGAGGGCGTCCGGGCCAAGGGCCTCCTCGGCTACCTGAAGTCCTGGCTGCCCCCCGGGCTCGAGGACATGAACGTGTTCGGCCGCGCCGCGATCTGGGTGATCGAGGCGATCTCGCACTTCGTCCGGCTGATCTCGCTCTCGGTGCGACTGTTCGCCAACATCCTCGCCGGCCATCTGCTGATCCTGTTCATGGCCGGCGGGCTCGCCGTGCTGCTCGGCCTCGCCGCGCTCGGCGTGCTCACCTTCCCGCTCGCGTTCGCCTTCTTCGTGTTCGAGATCGGCCTGGTGGCGACGCTGCAGGCATTCATCTTCTCGACCCTGACCGCGATCTACATCGGCGGCGCAACCGCCGAGGCACACTAAGAAAGGACGTAATCGATGGACCTGTTGATACCGCTGGCCCAGGCCGCAGAGGGCGTCACCGACACCGGGGTCACCGATGCCGGCAAGGCGATCGCACTCGGCGTCGGCGCCGGACTCGGCTCGATCGGGGCCGGCATCGGCATCGGCATCATCTTCGGCAAGGAGATCGAGTCGGTTGCCCGCCAGCCCGAGATGAAGGACGAGCTGCAGTCGATCCGCTGGCTCGGCTTCGCGCTGACCGAGGCGGTCGCCTTCTACACCTTCATCTTCGGCCTGATCGCGTTCTTCCTCTAAAGACAGATGGAGGTCCTCGCAGACATCGCCACGTTCCTGGTCGCTCAGGCGGAGCACGGAACGACCGAGGACGAGGGCGGCAGCTTCCTCGTCTCGCCCTCGCTCGGGCTGATGTTCTGGACCGTGCTGGCCTTCGGGGTGACGGTCTACGTGCTGTCGAAGTTCGCCTTCCCGAGGATCGGCGAGGCGCTGGAGAAGCGCGCCGAGGCGATCCGCGAGAACATCGAGGCCTCGGAGAGGACCCGCGAGGAGGCGGACCAGCTGCTCGCCGAGTACCGCGAGCGCCTCAAGGAGGCCAGGGAGCAGGCCGACGACATCGTCGCCCGCGCGCGCAAGGCGTCCGAGAACGCGGTCGCGGAGGCGACCGCCGACGGCAAGGCGAAACGCGAGGAGCTGGTCGGGGCGGCGCGCAAGGACATCGAGGCGGAGACCAGGCGCTCGCTCGAGCAGATCCGCAAGGAGGTCGCCGATCTGACCGTGCTGGCGACCGAGAAGATCACCCGCAAGTCGCTCGATCCCGAGGACCAGAAGCGGCTGGTCTCCGAGGCGCTGGCGGAGGTCGACTTCTCCGCCCTCGCCGGAAGCGAGGCGCAGAACAACTGATGGAGGAGATCGCCCGCGTATATTCCGAGGCTCTGTTCGAGGCGGCGCAAGACGCCGATCGGCTCGACCCGGTGCACGAGCAGCTCGACCAGTTCACCGACGCGCTCGAAGGATCGCACGAGATGCAGGTGTTCTTCTTCAGCCCCTACTTCTCCTCGGCCGAGAAGCGAGAGGGGATCTCGCAGGCGATCTCCGGCGCCAGCCCCGAGCTGGTGAACTTCCTCGAGCTGCTCGCCGAGAAGCACCGGATGCCGGCCATCTTCCGCATCCGGCGGCGCTTCGACGGGCTCTGGGCCGAGGCCAAGCGGCGGCTCGAGGTGACCGTCACCAGCGCCGTCGAGCTCGACCCGCAGATCGCCCGGCGGGTCGGAGAGGAGGTCGAGCGCCAGACGGACCGCTCGATCGACCTGGTGACCGAGGTCGACCCCGAGATCCTCGGCGGGCTCGTCCTACGGGTCGGCAACAGGGTCCTGGACGCCAGCCTGCGCAGCAAGCTGGAGAGGTTGAGAAAGGAAGTCGCCTCGGCGGCTTAGATGAACCAAACGGCCACGAAAACCACGCAAGGAGACTGAAGCGAAGTGGAGATCAAGCCCGACGAGATTTCCAAGATCCTCAGAGCGCGGATCGAAGGACTCGAGACCGACGCCGCCGACCTCTCCGAAGTCGGGACCGTGCTCTCGGTCGCCGACGGCATCGCGCGGGTTCACGGCCTCGACAACTGCATGTCGCTGGAGATGCTCGAGCTGCCCCATGACGTCACCGGCCTCGCCCTCAACCTCGAGGCCGACAACGTCGGCGTCGTGCTGTTCGGCGAGTGGGACAAGGTGGTCGAGGGCGATACGGTCAAGCGCACGGGCCGCCTGCTCGAGATCCCGGTCGGCGACCAGCTCCTGGGCCGGATCGTCGACCCGCTCGGGCGACCGCTCGACGACAAGGGCGAGGTCAACACCTCCGAGACCCGCCCGGCCGAGTTCAAGGCACCTGGCGTGGTGGAGCGCCAGCCCGTGAACACGCCGGTCCAGACCGGCCTCAAGGCGATCGACGGGATGATCCCGATCGGCCGGGGCCAGCGCGAGCTGATCATCGGCGACCGCCAGACAGGCAAGTCGGCGATCGCGATCGACACGATCATTAACAACAAGGACAAGGATCTGATCTGCGTCTACGTCGCGGTGGGCCAGCGGATGTCGACCGTGGTCCAGGTCGCCGGGATCCTCGACGAGAACGGCGCACTCGACAACACCATCATCGTCGCGGCGCCCGCCGACGAGGCGGCGCCGATCAAGTTCATGGCCCCCTACGCCGGCTGCGCGATGGCCGAGCACTTCCTGTACCAGGGCCGGGACGCGCTCTGCGCATACGACGACCTCACCAAGCACGCCTCGGCGTACCGGCAGATGTCGCTGCTGCTGCGCCGGCCGCCGGGTCGCGAGGCCTATCCGGGCGACGTCTTCTACCTGCACTCGCGGCTGCTCGAGCGCGCGGTTCGCCTCAACGACGACCTCGGCGGCGGCTCGCTGACCGCCCTGCCGATCATCGAGACGCAGGCAAACGACGTCTCGGCCTATATCCCGACCAACGTGATCTCGATCACCGACGGCCAGATCTTCCTCGAGTCGGACCTCTTCTACTCCGGGGTGCGACCGGCGATCAACGTCGGGATCTCGGTCTCCCGGGTGGGGGGCAACGCGCAGACCAAGGCGATGAAGAAGGTCGCCGGCAAGCTCAAGCTCGACCTGTCGCAGTATCGGGACCTGGAGGCGTTCGCCCAGTTCGGCTCGGAGCTCGATCCCGAGACCCAGAAGCAGCTCAACCGGGGCGAGCGGCTGGTCGAGATGCTGAACCAGAACGAGCGCAGCCCGCTCTCGGTCGGCCAGCAGGTGGCGTCGATCTACGCCGGCACCGGGGGCTACCTGGACCGGATCAAGGTCGATCGGGTGCACGAGTTCCTCGATCAGATGCTGAGCCGCCTGCGGTCCGAGAACGGCGACCTGCTGGACCGGATCGACGCCGGCGACCTCTCCGATGAGGACGAGGATGCCCTGGGCGAGGCGATCGCCGAGGCGATCGACGACTTCGGCCCGGACTTCGACGAGGAGGGGCAGGCGCTCGAGGAGGGCGAGTCCGACCGGGTCAAGTCCGAGCACGAGCGTGAGCGGCCGGGCCGCACCGACGAGGAGGCCGAGCTCGAGGAGGACGCGGAGGCCGATCGCAAGGCGGCCGAGGAGAAGGTGGAGGAGGTCACCGCCTGAAGTCGCCGACTGCCGACTGCCGACTGTGTAAACCGATATGGCCACCCAAAAAGAAGTCAAGAACCGGATCTCGAGCGTCAAGAACATCCACAAGATCACGCGCGCGATGGAGATGGTCGCCGCGGCGCGCCTGCGCCGCGCCGAGCAGCGGATCGACAACATGCGCCCCTACGCGCAGGCGATCCGCAAGATGACCAAGCAGGTCGCCGACGCCTCCGCCGGGGTGATCCCGCGGATCGCGCTGCTCACCGAGCGCGAGGACGTCAAGCGCGTCGGGATCGTCCTGGTCACGGGCGATCGCGGCCTCGCCGGCGCCTTCAACACCAACATCATCCGCGAGGGCATCCGGCTCAAGCGCGAGTTCGCGGCCGACGGCGCCGAGGTCGACTTCTCGGTCATCGGCCGGCGGGGCAACTCGACGATGACCTTCCGCGGCGAGTCGGTGACCAGCTCGTACGTCGGCTTCACCGATCGCCCGGCGTTCACCGACGCGCGCGAGATCTCGCGCGACGTGACCGCGGCCTACGTCGACGAGCAGCTCGACCGGGTGGAGCTCGTCTACAACCGCTACGTCTCGCCGCTGACCCAGTACGTCCGCCGCCAGACCCTGCTGCCGATGCAGGAGGCGGAGGTCTTCGGCGAGGGCATCCCGGAGCCGGAGGAGCCCGCCGACCCCGAGCTCGCGGAAGCCCACGAGAAGGCCTTCTGGGACTACGAGCCCGAGCCCGAGCAGCTCCTGCCGATGCTGTTCGAGGAGTACGTGGACCTGTCGGTGTACCGGGCGCTGCTCGAGTCGTCGGCGTCCGAGCTCGGGGCGCGGATGACAGCGATGCGCTCGGCGGCGGAGAACGCCCAGGACATGATCGGCGACCTGACGCTGGCGATGAACCGCGCCCGCCAGGCGGAGATCACGCAGGAGATCCTCGAAGTGGTGGGAGGCGCGGAGGCGCTCGGATGAGTCGGCTGTCGGCAGTCGGCAGACGGCGGACTTGAAGGAGAGAAATGGCTGAAGAGAACGGAAACGGAACGAACATCGGCAGGGTGGAGTCGGTCGCGGGCGTTGTCGTTGATGCCCTCTTCCCCGACGAGCTCCCCGAGATCTACTCGGCGCTGGAGATCGAGATGGACGCCGGGGGTGCCGAGCGCGACAGCGACGAGGCGCAGACGCTCGTCTGCGAGGTGCAGCAGCACCTGGGCGACGACCGGGTGCGGGCGGTCGCGATGGACGCCACCGACGGCCTCAAGCGGGGCGACGAGGTCGTGGACACCGGCGGGCCGATCACGGTCCCGGTGGGCCGCGGCACGCTCGGGCGGATCTTCAACCTGCTGGGCGACCCGATCGACAACGCCGGCGAGGTCGACGCCGACGAGCGCTGGCCGATCCACCGGCCCGCCCCCAGCGTCGAGGACCTCACCCCCTCGCAGGAGATCCTCGAGACCGGGATCAAGGTCGTCGACCTGCTCGCCCCGTACGCCAAGGGCGGCAAGGTCGGCCTCTTCGGCGGCGCCGGCGTCGGCAAGACCGTCCTGATCCAGGAGCTGATCCGCAACCTCGCCGAGGAGCACGAGGGCCTCTCGGCCTTCTGCGGCGTGGGCGAGCGCTCTCGCGAGGGCAATGACCTCTGGCTCGAGATGAAGGAATCGGGCGTGATCGACAAGACCATGCTCGTCTTCGGCCAGATGAACGAGCCGCCGGGCGCCCGCCTGCGGGTGGCGCTCTCCGGGCTGACGATGGCCGAGTACTTCCGCGATCAGGGCGGCCAGGACGTGCTGCTGTTCATCGACAACATCTTCCGCTTCGTCCAGGCGGGCTCCGAGGTCTCGGCGCTGCTCGGACGGATGCCGTCGGCGGTCGGCTACCAGCCGACGCTGGAGACGGAGATGGGCGGCCTCCAGGAGCGGATCTCGTCGACCCAGAAGGGCTCCGTGACCTCGATCCAGGCGGTCTACGTTCCGGCCGACGACCTCACCGACCCGGCGCCGGCGTCGGTGTTCGCCCACCTGAACGCGACCACGACGCTCTCCCGGGCGATCTCGGAGAAGGGGATCTACCCGGCGGTCGACCCGCTCGACTCGACCTCGACCATCCTCAAGCCCGACATCCTCGGCGAGGAGCATTACAACACCGCGACCGAGGTCCAGGAGAACCTGCAGCGCTACAAGGAGCTGCAGGACATCATCGCGATCCTCGGGATCGACGAGCTCTCCGACGAGGACAAGCTGGCCGTCAACCGGGCGCGGCAGGCTGGAGCGCTTCCTGAGCCAGCCGTTCTTCGTCGCCTCCCAGTTCACGGGGCGCGACGGCGAGTACGTGCCGGTCACCGAGACGGTGCGCTCCTTCCGCGCGATCCTCGACGGCGAGCACGACGACCTGCCCGAGTCCGCCTTCTACATGAAGGGCTCGATCGACCAGGTCACCGGCACCGAGGAGAAGGCCGAGGAGGACGAGGGCGTCGAGCGCGAGCGCGACGAGCAGGAGGCCAAGAAGGAGGCCGAGGCCGAGGCCGCGGAGAGCTCCGATGATGCCGACAGCTCCGAGGAGCCCGACGGCGAGGCCTAGGCGATGGCGAGCGACAAGGTGTTCGAAGCACAGGTGCTGACGCCCGAAGGCGAGGTCTACTCCGGCGAGCTGCGGATGCTCTCCACGAGGACCACGGTCGGGGAGGTCGGCATCCTTGCCGAGCACATCCCGATGGTTGCCCGCCTGGTGCCGGCGGAGCTTCGTCTGCACAAGTCCGACTCCGACGTGGAACGCTACGCCCAGGGTGAGGGCTGGCTGGAGGTGTTCGCGAACCGCGCCCGCGTGCTGATCGCAGAAGCGCGGGCACCCGACGAGCTCGACGTGTCGGAGCTCAAGCAGCGCCTCTCCGACGCCGAGCAGAGCCTCTCCGAGGCCGAGGAGGGCTCCGCCCACGCCGAGCAGGCCGAGCGCGAGCGCGCACGCTGCGAAGCGTTCATCAAGATCGCCGAGGGCGGCTGACGCCGTAAGCTCGTGGGGCCGTTTCCCGAGGGGGGCGGCCTTTTCACATGGATGAGCAACTCCTCACAGAGAAGTTGATCGGCTACGACACGTCGCACGCTGAGGGCATCAAGCAGTGCGCCGGGTTCGTCAAGGGGTGGCTCGACGCCCGCGACATCGAAACGCGGCAGATCGCGGTGCGCGACCTGCCGGTGACCCTGGCCGAGGTGGGACCGGCCGACGCTGAGGTCACCCTGCTGCTGCATGGACACATCGACGTGGTCCCCGGCCGTGCCGAGCAGTTCGAGCCCCGCCTCGACGGCGACCGCCTGGTCGGCCGCGGGGCGTACGACATGAAGGGGGCCCTGGCCGCGATGCTGCTCGCGCTCGCCGACCTGCGCGAGTCCACGAGGGTTCGCGTCCGGCTCGGGGTCGTGCCCGACGAGGAGTCCGAGGAGGAGATCGAGCGCGGCGGCGACAAGCTCGTCTCCGAGGGCTTTCTGGGCGACTTCGTGATCACCGGCGAGCCCACCGACATGCACGTCGGGGTGGCCGCCAAGGGGGTGGTCGCGATGCGGGTGCGCGTCGACGGGCGCGCGGCGCATGGAGCGACGCCGTGGCTGGGCGAGAACGCGATCCTGCGCGCGATCGACGTATTCCGCGCGATCCAGTCGCTACCGTTTGCATCTCGCAGCTCGGAGCTCTTCGACCGGCCGTCGATCAACCTCGGCCGGATCCTCGGCGGTGACGCGTTGAACAAAGTGCCCGATACGTGCTACATCGACGTCGACGTGCGCTACCTGCCCGAGCAGGATCCCGACGCGATCCTGGCCGAGGTCGAGGGGATCCCCGGGGCGACGATCGTCTCCACCTTCCGACGCTCGCCGGCGGTGGTCGACGCCGAGTCGCCGTTCGTGCGCGCGCTCTGCAGCGCGATCGCCTCGCACCATGACGGCGAGGTGACCAGCGTCGGCCGCGACGGGGCCTCCGACGCGGTCTCGTTCCTGCGCGCCGGCGTGCCCGCGGTCGAGTTCGGCCCGGTCGGGGCCGGCCACCACGGTCCGGATGAGTGGGTCTCGGTGAGCTCGCTGGGCAACTACCGCGGCGCCCTCGTCGACTTCGTCGCCGGCCTCGGGACCCGCCTGCGGGCGGTGAGCGACGGGGAGGCCGCGTGAGGCCCGAGGACGAGGGTCGCGACTCCGAGGACGCCGAGGACGCGGGGGAGCAGGAGGCACCGCCACCGGCGACCTACGCCGGACGCCAACGCGCGGAGGGCGAGACGGGCGGCGAAGCCGCGGAGCGGGCCGATGCGGAGCCGGAGCCCGACGGAACGGAGGAGCCGCTCGACGAGGAGGAGCTGCGCGCCGGCTTCACCGAGGAGTTCGACGAGATCGAGCGCGAGCTCGATGCCGAGCTCGCGGGCCTCGACGAGGACGTCAAGGACGAGGAGGCGGTCGCGGAGGAGCAGGGGGAGCAGGAGCAGGTAGGGCAGGAGCACGTAGAGGGGGAGCAGGTCGAGGGGGAGCCGGTAGCCGGGGAACCGGTTGACGAGCAGGTGGATGAGGAACAGGTAGACCGCGAGGCGGAGGTCGAGTCCGAGGCGGAGGCGGAGCCCGGGGTCGACACGGTCGAGGCGGAGACGCTCGCCCTGGCCGACAAGGCCGAGGCGGAGGACGCCGCGCTGACGGGCCTGCGCGCTCGCACCTCGGTCAAGGACTCAGAGGCGGGCGCTCCGCCGCCGCTCACTCAGGCCGCCGCCGAGCGGGAGCCGGAGGAGGGTGGCAAGCCACCCCGAGCGAAGCGCCTCTGGGCACGCTTCCTGACCGCATCGCTGGTGATCGTTGCCTCGGTCGCGGCCGCGACCTCGATCAGCCTGCTCGCCTACCTCACCGACATCGCCGAGGGCCTGAGCGACAACGACACCCTGGCCAGCCTGCGCGACCAGCTCACCGAGGCGGACGGCGGTGACCCGCAAACGATCCTGATCATCGGCTCCGACAAGCGCCTCGACACCAAGGGCGACCCGGGCCGCTCGGACACCACGATCCTGCTGCGCGTCGATCCCGACCAGCACGCGATCGCCCTGCTCTCGATCCCGCGCGACCTGCGGGTGAACATCCCGGGTGTCGGGGTCGACAGGTTCAACGCCGCCTACTCGGCCGGCGGCCCCGACAAGACCCTGCGGGTGGTCGAGCAGCTCACCGGGCTCGAGGTCAACCATGTCGTCAACATCAACTTCACCGGCTTCGCCGACGCCGTGAACGCGATCGGGTGCGTCTACATCGACGTTGATCGCCGTTACTACATCCCGCCCGAGACGGGGACGGCGGAGATCGACGTCGAGGCCGGATACCAGCGGCTCTGCGGCTTGAAGGCGCTCCAGTACGTCCGCTTCCGGCACTTCGACAACGACCTCGTGCGCTCCGCGCGCCAACAGGACTTCCTGCGCGAGGCGCGCCAGAAGCTGCCCCCCGGCACCCTGATCCGCGATCGCAACGAGCTGCTCGACATCTTCACCGAGTACACGACCTCCGACATCGGCGAAGCGGTGCCGCTGCTCGAGCTGCTGAAGACCTTCCTGGCAGTGCAGTCGGCGCCGGTGCGCGAGGTCCATTTCCCCGCCGAGCTCGGCGAGACCTACGTGACGGCGAGCGACGAGGCGATCCAGGCGGCGGTGGCGCAGTTCCTGAACGCAGAGGGCACCCCGGGCGAACGCCCCGCGGGCGAGTCGCCTCCGGCCTCCGAGCAGCAGTCCTCGGGCGGCGACAAGCCGCAGGACGGGGACAAGCCCGAGGGCGGCGACAAGCCCGATGAGTCGAAGCCCGAGTCGGGAGACGACGACCACTTCGTCGGCCCGGCGATGGACGACTCGAGCGGCCAGGGGCAGGACTACGCGCGTCAGGTCGCGGCGAAGAAGAAGAAGGACGGCGATCCGATGGTCACGTTCCCGATCTACTACCCGACCCGGCTCGCGCCCGGCTCGATCATCGTTCGCGACTCGCGAGCGTTCGTGATCGACGGCCCCGACAAGGAGGTCTATTACGGCTACAAGATGGTCGTCGACGTCCCGGGCGACACCTTCGGCCACGGCCTGCTGGACGAGTACTACGGGATCTCCGGCACGGACTGGGCCGACGCTCCGATCCTCGAGAACCCGAGCGAGACGCGAACCATCGACGGCCGCGACTACCTGCTCTTCTACGACGGCGACCGCCTGAGGCTGGTCGGCTGGAAGACGGGCAAGGCCGCGTACTGGGTCAACAACACGCTGCTGCAATCGCTCGAGGAGGGCCAGATGCTCTCGATCGCCACCTCGATGCGCGAGCTCGAAGAGAAGTAGCTTCCAGGCACCGTGAACGCGAGCGAGAAGCCGACGATCGGCGTCATCGGGGTTGGCTGGGTCGGCCTCGTGACCGCCGCCTGCTTCGCCGAGGTCGGCCATCGGGTGGTGGCGGTGGACATCGACGCGGAGAAGATCGAGTCGTTGCGCTCGGGGGCGCCACTGCCGATCCACGAGCCGGGGCTGGCCGAGCTCGTCGAGCGCAATCGCGAGCGACTCACGTTCACGACGGAGATGACGGAGCTGCTCGACGCCGCCCGCCTGCTGTTCTGCTGCGTCGACACGCCACCGACCTACTCGGGTGACGCGGACCTCTCGCGGGTCGAGGCCGTGGTCGGGACCATGCCGTCGGGCTCGGAGCACGCGCTGGTGATGAAGAGCACCGTTCCCGCGGGCACCGGCGCCGCGATCCGCCGTTCGCACCCCGACCTCGTCTACGTCTCGTGCCCGGAGTTCCTCAAGGAGGGGAGCGCGGTCAAGGACTTCCTCGAGCCCGACCGCGTCGTCGTTGGCGCCGATCCAGGCTCCGAACGGGCGGCGGACGCGGTCGCCGCCGCCTACGAGCCGCTCGGAGGCGAGATCGTGCGCACCGACGTCGCCTCGGCCGAGATGATCAAGCTCGCCTCGAACGCCTTCCTGGCGACCAAGATCTCGTTCATCAACGAGATCGCGAACGTGTGCGAGGGCGTCGGCGCAGACGTCAACGAGGTCGCCCGCGGCATGGGCCTCGACGGCCGCATCGGCCCGAAGTTCCTGCAGGCGGGCATCGGCTACGGGGGCAGCTGCTTCCCGCAAGGACGTCTCGGCGCTGAAGATGCTCGCCGGCAACACCGGCTATCACTTCCAGCTCCTCAACTCGGTGATCGAGGTCAACGAGCTGCAGAAGCGGCGGGTGATCGCGAAGCTCTCGAAGCACCTCGGCTCGCTGGTCGGCAAGCGGGTGGCGCTGCTCGGGCTCGCGTTCAAGCCGAACACCGACGACATGCGCGAGGCCTCGAGCCTGGTGCTCTCGGCGCGGCTGCAGGGCGAGGGGGCGGTGGTCGTCGCCTACGACCCGGTGGCCGAGGGGTCGGCCGGGGGCCTGCTGCCCAGCGTCGAGATGCGCGAGTCGGCCGCCGGCGCGCTCGAGGGCGCCGACGCCGCGATCCTGGTCACCGAGTGGCCCGAGTTCGCCGAGCTCGACTGGGAGGCGCTCGCGGGCCGGATGTCCAACGCGCTGATCGTCGACGGCCGCAACTTCCTCGACCCCGCGCGGATGCGCGCCGCCGGGTACACCTACGAGGGCATCGGACGGTAATGGCCATGCAGGCGGTGGTCCTGGTCGGGGGAGAGGGGACCCGCATGCGCCCGCTGACCCTGACCCAGCCGAAGCCCGCGCTGCCGCTCGTCGATCGCCCGTTCATCCGCTACATGGTCGACTGGCTCGGCCGCCACGGGATCGACGACGTCGTGATGGCGTGCGGCTTCAAGGCCGACCGCCTGCGCTCGGCGCTCGGCGACGCCATCCCCGGGGGGTCGTCGATCTCCTACCTCGAGGAGGTAGTTCCGCTGGGCACGGCCGGGCCGGTCCGGCTCGCCGCCGACGAGGGCCTGCTCGGCGACCGGTTCATGGTCCTCAACGGCGACGTGCTCAGCGACCTGGACCTGACCGCGCTCCAGCGCCAGCACGCCGATACCGGTGCGGTGGCGACGCTCGCCCTGCACCCGGTCGACGACCCGACCTCCTACGGCCTCGTCCGCCGCGACCCGGATGGCGCGGTGCTCGGCTTCCTCGAGAAGCCCGACCCGTCGGAGATCGACACGGACGAGGTCAACGCCGGCGCCTACGTGCTCGAGCGCCGCGTCGTCGACCTGATTCCCTCCGGGCGCGCGGTCTCGATCGAGCGCGAGATCTTTCCCCGCCTGGTCGGCGACGGTCTCTACGGCCGTCGCCTGGAGGGCTATTGGATGGACATCGGCACCCCACAGCGCTACCTGCAGGCGAGCTGGGACATCCTCGACGGCACGGTCGCCACCGAGCTCGCGGGCGCCGGCGGGCCGTACATCGCCGCGGGTGCCGAGGTCGCGGGCGACGCGACCGTCGAGCCGCGTGCGGTGGTGCGATCGGGCTGCCGGGTGGCCACCGGGGCCGCGGTCGCGGACTCGGTCCTGCTCGACGGCTGCCGGATCGGCGCCGAGGCGAAGGTTCGCGGCGCGATTCTCGCAGCGGGAGTCGAGGTCGGAGCCGGTGGCACGATCGCCGCCGGCAGCGTGATCGGCGAGGGGGCCCGGATCGAGGCGGGCGCCGTGGTCGGACCCGACGCCCGTGTGCAACCCGAGGGCCTGGTCGAGGCCGAGGCCCTACTGTGAGCGCGGAGGCGATCCGGGCCGTGGACCCGAGCGGACAGCTCGACGACGTCCTCGCGCTGCCCGACCACCTCCGCGACGCGCTCTGGCGGGTGGAGTCGGCGGGTCTCGAGCCGCAGCCGGCCCGCGGGCTGATCGTCTGCGGGATGGGCGGCTCGGCGATCGGCGCCCTGCTCGCCCGCGCGGCGATGGGTGACGCCCTGGCGCTGCCGATGCAGGTGTTTCGCGACTACGAGCTGCCGCCTTGGACCGCTCCGGACCGCGCCGTGCTCTGCTCGAGCTACTCCGGCGACACCGAGGAGGTCCTCGCGTGCTTCGCTGCCGCCGAGGCGGTCGGCGCCCGGCGCTACGCCGCGACCACCGGCGGCGCCCTGGCCGAGGCAGCGCGGGCGGCGGCGGTCCCGGTGGTCGGGCTGCCTGCCGGCCTCGAGCCACGGCACGCGGTCGGCTACGGCTTCACCGTGGCCTGCGAGATCGCGGCTCTGGTGGGCGTCGGGCCGGGGATGCGGGCCGAGATCGACACCGCGGCGGCCCACCTGGAGCAGGACCGCGACGCCACCCTGGCCCGCGCCGGTGAGATCGCCGCCCAGCTCGAGGGCACCGTGCCGCTGGTCTACGGCTGCGAGTTGACCGTTCCCACCGCCTATCGCTGGAAGACCCAGATCAACGAGAACGCCAAGCAGCACGCGTTCGCGCATCAGCTCCCCGAGCTCGACCACAACGAGCTCGTCGGCTGGTCGAGCGCCGACGGGCGCGCCGGCGAAGGCGCCAGGTTCTCCGCCGTCTTCCTCGCCGACTCCGACCAGCACCCGCGCCAGCGCGAGCGCGCCGAGCTGACCGCGAAGCTGATCGAGCCGTCCGCGGCCGCGGTGGTCCACGTCGAGACCGAGGGCGAGACCCGCGCCGAGCGCCTCCTCCGGTTGGTGCTGCTCGGCGATCTGGTCTCGCTCCACCTCGCCGCCCGCAACGGCGTCGATCCTGAGCCGGTCGAGGTCATTGAGCGGCTCAAGGACGAGCTCGGCCGTCCGTAGGGCCGGGCGTCCCTACTCGGGCGTGGCTCGTCCGACCGTCAGACTCCTTGCTTTCAATCGCCCAGTCGACGACGCGGTCCCGCCCGGGCCGCACGGTTACCGTCGCGATTCCATTCTTGATCCGGGCACGCGCCGGCTCGCCGTCGATCCAGACCTTGGCCGCTCGCCAGGGCGGGTCGAGCCCCAGCTTCAGCGGCGACTTCGACTCGGTGCGGACGTAACCGCGCATCAGTCCCGGCTCTGTCGCGATCCCGACCCGCGGCAGGCGGATCGAGTAGCGCTTCAGCGGCAGCGACGGCGCGAACGAGTACCCGGCGCGGGTCGGCTCGATCCCGGCGAGCCGCAGCATCGAGAGCAGCCCCCAGGCCGGCTGGTGGGTGATCTGCCCGTTGTAGTCGCGGTCGGCGAGGTCGAGCAGCAATCCGATCCCGCACTGGTCGGGCGCCGAGGAGTAGTAGGAATTGCAGGCATCGTCGACGTTGAGAATCCCGCTCCAGTGGGCCGGGTAGGCGGTGGCGTGAGCGGCCAGGGTGTTGCGCTTGAGCTCGTCGAACGCCTTCCTGGCGGCGTTGGGGACCTCGCCCGCGAGCTTGCCGAGCGCCCACGTCAGGGGGCCGTTGAGCGCATACCAGGTGCCGCCGACGAAGACCGCGTTGCCGTCCCCGACCCCGGTGAGCGAGTCGAACTCGCTGACCTCGGGGTCGGCCGCGGCGGGGGACTGCGAGGTGCCGATCCGCGTCGGCCCGTTGAGCTGCGCGGGGGCGCCGCGGCCCTGCAGGAACCGCTCCACGTTGTCGACCAGCGTCCGCGACTGGTCGGCGCTCGGGGCGCCGGCGAGGATCGCCCACGGCTGGGGCTCGAGGTACTCCGCGCCGACCCCGACCGGCTCCGTGCCGTTGTATCCGCGCGCGTACCAGTCGCCGGTCCACTCGCTGCGCAGCCGATCGAGATCGCGTTCGCCGAGGTCACGGAGCCGCTGCGCGAAGGGCTCGTCGCCTTGCAGCCCGGCTACCGAGGCGAGCTGCGGATAGGCGTAGGCCAGCTGCGCGGTGACCAGCACCGACTCGGTCGCCGGCAGGAACGCGGTCGAGAAGTCCGACCAGTCGCCGTTCGATCCCATCAGGTAGTTGCCGGCGGGCCCGAGTCCGAGCGGCGGGCTCTCCTGGTGTCGGACCGCGAGCTTCAGGTGGTCCCAGACGGTGGCGCTCGAGCCGCCCCCGAGGTACGGCACGCGGCGGTCGAGGAAGCCGAGATCGCGGGTGGCGAGCACGTACTCGCTGACGGCCTGGATCAGCCAGAAGTCGAGGTCGTTCGACGTGCCGAGGTCGAGCGGGGTGCACATCGGTCCCATCCCGTACGCGATCGAGCCGGTACCCGCGGCCTGCTGCTGAAGCGAGTAGACGAGGACGTCCCTGGCCAGCGCGGGGTCTGCATAGATCATCGGCAGCAGGTGCTGGAGCGGGTCGCGGTATGCCTCTTGGGCGCCGACTCCGTACTGGTAATAGCCGCCCTGGGTGATCACGTGGTGGCCGCAGACCTCCTCGTAGAGCGACGACGAGCGGGTCATGTACGCGTCCCAGGTGAGCTCGCGCGCCAGCCAGGCGTGGCGGCGCCCGAGGTCGATCGACGGCAGCCAGCGGGCCCACCTGCGAGCGCTCGCCGCGGCGCTGCCGCGCGCCTTCGCGGCGCGTTCGACGATTCCGGCGATCTGTTCCGGGTGGGCGATCCCGTAGACGAAGCGCAGGGTCACCGATTGGCCGGGGCGCAGGCGTAGCGGCGTGCGGGTCGCGAACATTGCCCGCCCGGCGGTGCCCGCGGCGGTCGCCGGGGCCACCGCGCCGGTGGCGGTGTCGGCGGCGACCGCGGCCGGCAGCCCCCGGGTGCCGGACCCGAAGAACGACGACGTGTCGGCCTCGATGCCGGAAACCTCCGTTCCCGGCGCCGCGAGGAAGATGCTCAGCGGATCGGGGTCGAGCGCGTCGGGCTGCTGGGCGATGGTGAGCAGATCGTGGCCGTCGTACTGCGCCCGGGCGAGCCCGCGCTGCAGGTCGCTGCTCTCGTCGTAGGGGTTGACGTCCCAGTACTCCCACCACGCCAGGCGGCGCATCGCCGAGGAGGCGTTCTCAATCCGGACCTCGTCGACCAGCGCCGGGTCGTCGCCGAACGGCGCTGTCGTCGTCTCGCTGACGCGCAGGCCGGCGAGCCGCATCCGCTTGCGGGCGTAGCCGACCCCGAAGCGGCGCCGCAGGTGGCTTCCCGGGGTGCGATCCGCATACAGGGTGCTGGCGGTCCGTCCGTCGGCGAGACGGAGCCAGCCGAAGCCCCCGGCGAAGTGCTCGCCGGCGGCGTCGTAACGGTTCGCCCACTGATACATCCGCGCCGAGCTCCACAGCTGCACGTAGCCGTGGTTGTAGGCGTTGGCGACGATTGCGTCGTTACCGACCTGGCTCCAGTTGGAGTCGTCGCCGTCGAGCTCGGGCTGTTGGGCGCGCGGATCGGCGGTCTGGTCGAGCGTGTAGTCGTAGGCCGGCATCCCGTGCTCGTCGACCCGCCAGCGGCCGAACACGCCGCTGCCGTGGGTGCTGGAGAGCTCCGCCCCGGGGCCGCCCTGGGAGAGCAGCCCGGGCACCGACGCCGCAGCGGGGGCAGCCAGCGCGAGCCAGGTCACCAGCCCGGCGCAGAGAGCGGCGGCGGCGAGCCCCGGGCGGAAGGTCACCCCGGCGCGGTCCATCACAATAAGTACGCCTCCGTCCCCAAAGCTTTGGCGTCAGAATACGCTCGGCGACGAGGCGACCGCCGCGCGGACGCGTGCCACCCGGTCGGCCGCCGAGCTCCGCCGAGCCGGCGCCTACTCCGAGTAGCCCACGAGAAGTCTCGGTCCCCGGCACCGGATAGGCGGCGACCGCGACCGCAGGCGCATGGATAATCGGGCGCCAGTTGATCACGGTCGACGAGGCCTCATTCTTCGCGGTCATCCTGACCGCCGCCATGGCGGCGGTCACCGTAGTTGCGCTGCCGAAGCGGCTGGCGCCGCCGGTGGTCGTGGTCGAGCTGATCCTCGGGATCGTGATCGGCCCCGAGGTGCTCGGGCTCGCCGAGTCGGACGAGTTCATCGACTTCTTCTCCGACCTCGGGCTCGGGATGTTGTTCTTCTTCGCCGGCTACGAGATCGACTTCGGGCGCATCCGGGGCAAGCCGCTCAACCTCGGCGCCCTCGGCTGGCTGCTGTCGCTGGTGCTCGCGTTCGGGATCGGCGGCGCGCTCGCCGCCGCGGGAGTGGTGGTCTCCTACCTCTACACCGGCTCGGCGCTGGCGACGACGGCGATCGGGACCCTGATCCCGATCCTGCGCGACGGCGGCGAGCTGAAGACCCGGTTCGGGACCTACCTGCTCGCGGCCGGGGCGCGTCGGCGAGTTCGGGCCGATCCTGCTGATCACGCTGGTCCTCTCGACCACGCAGCCGCTGCACGAGGCGACGATCCTGTTCGGCTTCGTCCTGCTCGCCCTGCTCCTGGCGCTGACCTCGGTGCGCCTCGCGTGGCGCGGGTTCGGCGGCGCTCGAGCGAACCCTGGAGTCGAGCAGCCAGCTCGCGATCCGGATCGCGACGGTGCTCGTCTTCGGCCTCGTCCTGCTCGCCTCCGAGCTCGGCCTCGACATCCTGCTCGGCGGCTTCGTCGCCGGGATGATCGTCCGCGCCGCGCTCCGGGGCCGCGAGCTGGAGGTCGTTCGAGTCGAAGCTGACCGCGGTCGGCTTCGGCTTCCTGATCCCGTTCTTCTTCGTCGAGAGCGGGATCAACTTCGACCTCGGCGCCCTCGGCTCCGCCGAGGCGATCGCGAAGCTGGTCCTGTTTCTGGCGTTGTTCCTGGTCGTCCGCGGGGCGCCGGCGCTGCTGCTCTACCGCAGCGTGCTCAACGCCGCGCGACCGGCTGGCGCTCGCCTTCTTCAGCGCCACCGAGCTGCCGCTGGTGGTCGCGATCACCACCCTCGCGACCGAGGCCGGCGAGATGCGCTCCTCGACCGCCGCCGGCCTCGTCGGCGCGGCGATGCTCTCGACCCTGATCTTTCCCTTCGTCGCGCATGGCGCTGCGCCGTTCTGCATCTAATCGTGGGGACCCGGAGGCCGTCGCGTCCGCTTGAGATCCGAGCGACGACGCTTCTGGCTCAGCCGCCGCTCGGCCGAGGCGCGTGTCGCCCGCGTCGGCCGGCGGCGCTTGCGAGGTCGCAAGGCGGCCTCGATCCGCTGCTGCAGCCGCTCGATCGCGAGCGCGCGGTTGCGCGCCTGGCTGCGGGCGTCCTGCGCGATCGCGGTCACCCGGGGCCCGTAGCGCGCGCGCAGCCGGCGCTTCTGCTCGTCGGACAAGCTGGTCGACGCGTCGATGTCGAACACGGCCTCGATCCGTGACGCGGTGACGTTGGCGTGCTGCCCGCCCGGGCCGGACGAGCGGGACGCCCGGAGCGTGATCTCGTGATAGGAAAATATCTGGCGCCACTTCGTGCCAATCTGGCGTCGCGCACGCTCGGACGGCCGCGCGCGCTAGTAGCGGTAGTGGTCCGGCTTGTACGGGCCCTCGACCGGGACGCCGATGTAGGCCGCCTGCTCGGGGCTGAGCTCGGTCAGGCTGACGCCGAGCGCGTCGAGGTGAAGCCGCGCGACCTTCTCGTCGAGGTGCTTGGGCAGCACGTAGACGCGCTTCTCGTAGTCGTCGTTCTTGGTGAACAGCTCGACCTGGGCGATCGTCTGGTTGGTGAACGAGTTCGACATCACGAACGAGGGGTGGCCGGTGGCGTTGCCGAGGTTGAGCAGCCGGCCCTCCGAGAGCACGATGATCGAGTGGCCGTCGGCGAACGTCCACTCGTCCACCTGCGGCTTGATCGTCACCCGCTCGGCGCCCGGAGCCCTCGAGCCCGGCCATGTCGATCTCGTTGTCGAAGTGGCCGATGTTGCCGACGATCGCCTGGTGCTTCATCCGCGCCATGTCGTCGGCGGTGATGATGTCCTTGTTGCCGGTGGCGGTGATGAAGATGTCGGCGGTCTCGACGACCTCGTCGAGCGTGCGCACCTCGTAGCCCTCCATCGCCGCCTGCAGCGCGCAGATCGGGTCGATCTCGGTGACGATCACCCGGGCGCCCTGGCCGCGCAGCGAGTCGGCGCAGCCCTTGCCGACGTCGCCGTAGCCGCAGACGACGCCGACCTTGCCGCCGATCATCACGTCGGTGGCCGCGGTTGATGCCGTCGATCAGCGAGTGGCGGCAGCCGTAGAGGTTGTCGAACTTCGACTTCGTGACCGAGTCGTTGACGTTGATCGCCGGGAACAGCAGGTCGCCGGTCTCGGCGAACTGGTAGAGGCGGTGGACGCCGGTGGTGGTCTCCTCGGTGACGCCCATGATCCCGTCGGCCATCCTCGTCAACCGCTGCGGGTCCGCCTCGAGCGAGCGCTGCAGCGTCTCGAGGACGATCCGGAACTCCTCCGAGTCGGCCGAGGCGGGGTCGGGCACGGCGCCCGCGCTTCTCGAACTCGACGCCCTTGTGGACGAGCAGGGTCGCGTCGCCGCCGTCGTCGAGGATCATGTTCGGCCCGTCGCCGTCGGGCCAGGTCAGCGCCTGCTCGGTGCACCACCAGTACTCCTCCAGCGTCTCGCCCTTCCAGGCGAAGACCGGGATGCCGGCGGCGGCGATCGCGGCGGCGGCGTGGTCCTGGGTCGAGAAGATGTTGCAGGAGGCCCAGCGCACCTCGGCGCCGAGCGCGACGAGGGTCTCGATCAGGACGGCGGTCTGCACCGTCATGTGCAGCGAGCCGGTGATCCGGGCGCCGGCCAGCGGCTGCGCGGACGGCGAACTCCTCGCGGGTCTGCATCAGGCCCGGCATCTCGTGCTCGGCGAGCGTGATCTCCTTGCGGCCGAACTCGGCGAGGCCGATGTCGGCGACCTTGTGGTCCTGCCGCGGTTTGAGTGGTGGTCATGCTCCTCCTGCGCTCAGTAGCCTGGCTGCGGATGAGAGCCATGGTAATGGCGGCGGGGCTCGGTACGCGCCTGCGCCCGCTCACGCACGCGATCCCGAAGCCCCTGGTGCCGGTCGCCAACCGCCCGATCATGGAGCACATCCTCGCCCGCCTCGCGCCGCGACGGCTTCCGCGAGGTGATCGCGAACCTGCACTGGTTCCCGGAGACGATCCGCGAGCGCTTCGGCGACGGCTCCGATCTCGGGCTCGAGCTCACCTACAGCTACGAGGAGCGGCTGCTCGGGACCGCCGGCGGGGTCCGCAACGTGCGCGAGTTCTTCGGCTCCGAGCGCATTCGTGGTGATGGCCGGGCGACGCGCTCACCGACATCGACCTGGCGGCGCTCGCCCGCACGCACGCCGAGCGACGACTGGCTCGCCACCCTTGCCGTCAAGCGGGTCACGAACACCGCCGAGTACGGGGTCGTCGTCACCGGCTCGGACGGCCGCGTCCAGGGGTTTCAGGAGAAGCCCGACCCGGCGGAGGCGCTGTCGGACCTCGCCAACTGCATGATCTACGTGCTCGAGCCGGAGATCTTCGACCACTTCCCCGACGCCGACGAGGTCGACTTCGCCCTCGACGTGTTCCCGGCGTTGCTCGAGCGCGACGTGCCGTTCGGCGTCCACGTCACCGACGCCTACTGGAACGACGTCGGGTCGCTGCCCGAGTACCTGCAGGGCAACCTCGACGTGCTCACGGGCGGCGGTCGACGTCGAGCCTGCAGGGGAGCTGCTCGACGGCGGCGCCGGGCCGGGCCTCGGTCCGGAGGTGACGCTCGAGCGGCCCGGTGCTGCTCGGGGCCGGCGCGGAGGTGGGCGCCGGGGCGCAGCTCGACGGCCCGCTCGTGATCGGCCCGGGCGCCTCGATCGGGGCCGGCGCCCAGGTGCGCCGCTCGGTCCTGCTCGCCGGGCGCCGAGGTGCCCGCCGACGGCCTGCTCGCCGGTGCGATCGCGGGCAGCGCGCCGGCGCTCGCCAACGCCTTCGATGCCCGCCGTTGAGGCGGTGCGGGTCGAGCTGCTTTGGTGGCGAGGCTGCCCGTCCTGGGAGCGGGCGATCGAGATCGTGCGCGAGCAGATGGAGCGTGCCGGCCTCGACCCGGAGACGCTGGTGGTGCGCGAGATCGTCGACCACGAAGCCGCCGAGCGCGAAGGCTTTCCGGGCTCGCCGACGATCCGCGTCGACGGGCGCGACATCGAGGAGCCGGGCGAGAGCCCGGGCGGGCTAACCTGCCGCGTCTACAGGCTGGCCGACGGACGCATCTCGGCGCTTCCCGAGCCGGCCACGGTCGCCGCCGCCCTCGCGGCGGCCGGCGAGGAAGGTGAGCGGACGGAATGAGCGAAGCTGAGCACCCGGGCCCGCGGCCGGCGCCGCCGCTGTCGCTGCCCGACACCGACGGCGTGCAGTGGAGCCTGCCCGCGGGTCCGGCCGAGGCCTCCGGCCACGGTCGTGGTCTGGACCTGCAACCACTGTCCGTACGCGCTCGCCTGGCACGATCGGCTCGTCGACGTCGCCGGCGACTACGCCGACCGCGGCGTCCGGTTCGCAGCCGTCAACTCCAACGACGCCGAGCGCTACCCCGCCGATTCGCCCGAGGCGATGCGGGAGCGCTTCGAGCGCGAGCGCTGGCCGTTCCCCTACCTTCACGACGCCGGTCAGGACGCGGCGCGCGCCTGGGGCGCGCGGACGACGCCTCACGTCTTCGTGCTCGACGCCGAGCGGCGGATCGTCTACGAGGGCGCCCCCGATGCCGACCACCGGGACCCGGGCGCTGCGGGCCGGGTGGCTGCGAGCGGCGCTCGACGCCGTCCTCGAGGGCTCCGAGCCGCCGGCCAGCACCGAGCCGGTGGGTTGCTCGGTCAAGTGGCGGCCTTGAGCGGCGGGACGGCATGACCGAGCGGCGGCGCCTTGTTCGCGTGCCGGCCTCGTCGGCGAACCTCGGGCCCGGCTACGACGTGCTCGCGGCCGCGCTCGCGCTCGAGCTCGAGCTCGAGGTCAGCGAGGAGGGCGAGTTCGCGGTCGACGCCGGCCCCGACCTGCCGGCCGATCGCTCCAACCTCTGCGTGCGGGCGTTCGAGCGCCTGCATCCCGCCGACGGGCTGCGGTTCGAGGTCCGCAGCCAGATCCCGCTCGCCCGCGGGCTCGGCTCGAGCGCCGCCGCGATCGTCGCCGGCCTGGTGGCCGCCGACCACCTCTACGAGCTCGGCCTCGGGCGCGATCAGATCTACCGCCACGCGGTCGAGCTCGAGGGCCACCCCGACAACGTCGCCGCGGCGGTCTACGGCGGGTTCGTGCTCTGCCCGACCGCCGATGGATCGGCCGAGCTGCCGGCGCCCGTCCGCCTCGACCCGCCCGAGGGGGTGGAGGCGGTGCTCGTGGTCCCCGACGACACGGTGCCGACCGCCGAGGCGAGGACCGCGCTGCCGGCGGCGATCCCGATCACCGACGCGGTCGCCAACGTCGCCGCCGCGAGCCAGCTCGTGCTCGGCGTCGAGCGCTCCGACCTGGCGTTGATCGCCCGCGGGCTCGCCGACCGCCTGCACCAGCCGGCCCGCCGCTCGCTCTACGAGCGCTCGCTCGAGCTCGTCGGCCAGGCCCGCGAGCTCGGGGCGATCGGGGCCACGATCTCCGGCGCCGGCCCGGCCGTGATGCTGTGGTCGTTCTGGCAGGACACCGGGCAAGGTCGTCGAGGCCGCCGGCGCGGCCGTGCGCGGCTGGGCCGAGGTGCGGCGGGTCCCGTTCACGCCGCTCGGGGCCGACGTCCCCGAGCTCTAGCCGGGCTCAGAGGGTGGGTCTAGAGCAGCCCGAGCGCGCTGAGGATCGTGATCGAGTCGGAGTAGACGTCCTTGCGCTTGACGAGGCCGTCCGCGAACGGGATCACGTCCAGCCCGTCCCAGGTGACCTGCTTGCCGGTCGGCTCGGCCACCAGGTCGCCGCGCCGCATCTCGTTGGCGTGGGTCGCGGTCGCGGTCCACTCCTGGACGACGAGGCCCTCCCGGCAGTAGGTGCGCCGGCTCGCGAAGCGGATGTCCGGCCAGGTCTCGAAGATCGAGCCGATGTGGTCGCGCACCGCCTCGCCCTCGGCGCGCTCGTGGGCGGTGTGGTTCTCGAACACCATGTCGGGCGCGTGCATGGCCATGATCGCGTCCAGGTCATGGGCGTTCCAGGCCTCGTTGTAGCGCGCGATCGCGGCCTCCAGGGCCTGCGGGGAGTCGGCTTCGTTCATCTGTGCACCTCGATCAGCTCCAGCAACACGTCGATCAGCATCTCAACATCGGGCTCGGTCGTCTGCCAGTTGACGATCGCCGGCCGAAAGGCCACCTTGCCGTCGTAGACGGTCGTCCCGGCGAACACGCGCCCGTCCTCGAGCAGCGCCTCCCCCAGGCGGCGGTTGAGCCGGTCGAGCTCGGCCTCCGGGACCCCGGGCGGGCGCACCCGGAAGCACACGATGTTGAGCCGCACCTCGGCCAGCCGCTCGAGCGACGGCTCGGCGTCGACCCGCTCGCGCGAGCCGGCGCGCGAGCCGCAGGTGGCGCTCGACCATCGCGCGGTGCCCGGCGCGCCCGTAGGCGCGCAGCGTCGCCCAGATCGCGAGCGCGCGGGCGCGGCGCGAGTTCTCGGGGGCGATGAAGCCGAAGCTGGGCCTCGGATCGTCGGCCGAGGGCAGGTAGGGCGCACCGACCGCGAGCGCGCGGGCGAGCCGCGCGGGCTCGCGGACGAACGCGAAGCCGCAGTCATAGGGGACGTTGAGCCACTTGTGGGCGTCGGCCGCGACCGAGTCGGCTCGCTCGACCCCGGCGGCGAGCTCGCGCGACTCGGGCGCCAGGCGGGCGAAGAGGCCGAACGCGCCGTCGACGTGCAGCCAGCCGCCGTGCTCCTCGACGAGGTCGGCGATCGCCGCGATCGGGTCGAACTCGCCGGCGTTCACCTCACCGGCGTTGGCGATCACGATCGCGTTCCCCGCCGCGCGCTCGAGCTCGGTCGCGAGCGCCTCGAGGTCGAGCCGCCCGATCCCGTCGCGCGGCCAGCGTCCGGACGTTCCCGCGCCCGAGGCCGAGCATCCCGATCGCCTGCACCGCGCTCGGGTGGACGTGCCCGGAGCAGAGGATCGCCGGCGGCGCCAGGCCGAAGGCACCGGCCCGGTCGACATCCACGCCCTGGCGCTCGGCGCAGTGGCCGCGCGCGGCGAGCAGGCAGGTGAAGTTCGCCATCGTGTCGCCGGTGACGAGCACGCCGCCGAACTCCGCCGGCAGCTCGAACAGGTCGCGCAGCCAGGCGATCGCGATCGCCTCCAGCCTCGAGCCCAGCGGCGATGACGCCCAGGCGAAGGCGCTCTGGTCGAGCGCCGAGGTGAGCCAGTCGGCTCCCAGGGCGGCCGGCGTGGTGCCGCCCTGGACGAAGTGAAAGAAGCGCGGTCCGCTGGAGCGGGTCGCCGCCGGCAGCGCCGTCTCGATCAGCTCCGCGAGCGCCGCCGCCGCGCCGGAGCCCTCGGCCGGCAGCTCGCCCTCGAACGCCGCCAACAGCCCCTCGGCCCCCGGGTCGAGCACCGGCTGGTCGCCGATCGCCTCGACGTACGCGGCGGCCTCGCGCGCGGCGAGCGCCAGGGCCTGCGGCATCTCGCGGCGAAGCTCGAGCGGGTCCGGCACCGCGCCGGCTAGGCCCGCGCGCCCGCGGGCACGATCTCGGTCGAGAGCTCGTCGAGGCGCTCGAGCAGGTCCTGCCGTGAAGCCGCCGCAGCAGCTCGCCGGCGAGCGAGAGGTAGTCGGCGCCGCGGTCGGGGCGGTAGTCGAGGATCGGGACCGCGCGCTCCGCGGACTCGGCGTAGGCGATCGACTGGCGGATCACGGTGCGGCAGACCTTGTCGCCGAACCGCTCGCGGAGCGTCTCCAGCGTCTGGCGAGCGTGGCGGGTGCGCATGTTGGCGATGTTGAGCACGACCGCGAGCAGATCGAGCTCGGGGTTGAGGGACTCGCGGGCGAGGTCGACGACCTGCATCGCCTGCTCGACCCCCTGGAGGGAGAAGTACTGGGCCTCGGTCGTCAGCAGAGCGTGATCGGCCGCGACCAGGGCGTTGACCGAGAGCAGCCCGAGGGTCGGGGGGCAATCGATCAGGATCATGTCGCGCTCCCGCTTCAGCTCGCGCAGGGCGTTGCGGAGGGTGACCTCGCGCCCGATCTTGCCGGCGAGCATCAGCTCGGCCTCGGCGAGCCGCATGTTCGCCGGGATCAGCCGGCCATGGACGGCCTCGGCGGCCCGCACCTCGCCCTGGAGCACGTTGGCCAGGGTCGGGTGCGCGTCGGGGTCGGTGTCGAAGTAGTCGGAGAGGTTGCCCTGCGGATCGCAGTCGACGGCCAGCACGTCGAGCCCGAGCCGGTCGAAGACGTCGGTGAGCGTGCGCGTGAGGGTGGTCTTGCCGGTGCCCCCCTTCTGCGAGAGGACCGCGATCGTCGTCGCCATCACGGCGATCCTAGTCTCCCCGCGTGCGCGGGGTCCCGGCGGTCACCCTCGTATACGCAGTGGTGTAATACGCGTGCGTATATGAGTCGGGTCCCGGTATCCAGAGGCACGATGCTGATACAGATCTGTATAATACAGCCTCGTATATGAGTGACGACCGGCTCAATCCCTTCCGCTTCGGCTCCCTCGCGCTCGACGAGGCGTTCGCGGATCGCGAGCGCGAGCTTGCGGAGCTGGTCGCCGACGTGCGCAACGGCCAGGACGTGGTCATCTTCGCCCCCCGCCGTTACGGCAAGTCGTCGCTCGTCTGGCGCGCGGCCCAGGAGCTGCACGCGGCGGACGTGTTGATCGCCCAGGTCGACCTGATGACGACGCCGACCAAGGAGAAGCTCGCGGAGAAGCTGGCGGCGTCGATCTACGAGAACGTCGCCTCGCCGCTGGAACGGGCTCGCGAGCGGGCGCTGGCCCCGTTCCGCGGCTTGCGGATCCAACCGACCGTGACCGTGACCGACGACGGCTCGTTCAGCTTCAGCTTCGCGGCCTCCCAGCAGCCCGCCGACCTCGACGCGACCCTGGAGCGCTTGCTGGCCCTGCCCGCCGAGCTCGGGACGGCGCGGGGACGACGGGTGGCGCTGATCCTCGACGAGTTCCAGGAGGTGGTCGAGCTCGACAAGGCGCTGCCGCGGCTGCTGCGCGCGGTGTTCCAGCAGCAGCCGGAGGTCGCCCACGTGTACCTGGGCTCGCGCCGGCACGTGATGGAGCGCATCTTCAACGACGAGAACGAGCCCTTCTGGCGCAGCGCCAAGCCGATCGAGCTGGGCAGGATCGAGCCGGGGCTGTTCGCCGACTTCAGCCGTGGGCGCTTCGGGGACAGCGGTCGCCGGCTGGGGGCGGAGGCCGCGAGCGAGGCGCTGCGGCGCACCGGCGGGCATCCGTACGCGACCCAGGAGCTGTTCTACTTCCTCTGGGAGGAGACGCCGCCGGGCGAGGAGGCGGGCGCCGCCGAGCTCGAACGCGCGCTGACCGCTGTGCTGCGATCGGAGCACGCCCACTTCTCGCTGCTCTGGGACGCGGCGTCGGCGGTGCAGAGGCTGCTCCTGCAGGCGCTCGCGAGCGAGCAGCCCGGGCGCCCGTTCACGATCGAGTACCGTCGCCGGCACCGGCTGCCGTCGGCGTCCAACCTGCAGCGCGCCGCCCGAGCCCTGATCGACCGCGAGATCCTCGTCGCCGACCGCGGGAGCCACGAGATCGCGGAGCCGTTCCTGGCGGAGTGGATCCGGGTCAACATCACCGGCTCCGAGCTCGATCCGCGGCGCTGAGGCGAGCGGGCGACGGCCCGTCGCGGCCGTATAATCGTCGCTCCCTTTTCCCGTCGCGCGCCCGCTCGAAGAAGGCGCGGACTCCGGGAGGACTCAATTGAAGCGTTACTCACCGCACCTGCCCTGGCGCCCGCTGGTTTCGCCGCCGTCGGTCGACGATCACGACGCCTGCGCGATCTACGCCTCGATCCGCAAGGACGCCACCCCGAGCGGTGAGCAGGTGTCGCGGGCGCTCGCGAGCCTGCAGAAGATGCTCCACCGCGCCGGCAACGTCGACGGTGAGGGCGACGGCTGCGGGGTCCTGGTCGACATCCCGCGCAGGATCTGGGCGGAGGAGGTCCGCGCCGGGGGCCACAACCCTGCGTTGGTGCACGATCCGGCCTTCGCCGTCGCCCACGTGTTCATCGAGCGCTCGACCGAGCTCGAGCGGGCCCTGCACGACGCCCGTGAGCTGCTCGGCCGCGGCGGCTTCCGGATCCTCGCCGAGCGGCTCGGCGCGGTCGAGTCGCAGGCCCTCGGCGCCACCGCCCGCGAGGAGGAGCCGCACTTCTGGCAGCTCGCGGGGCTGCTGGCCTCCGCCGAGGAGGTGAACCGCGACCTGTTCGAGCTGGCCGCGGAGCTCGAGTCCGAGCTCGGCTTTCACCTGCCCTCGTTCTCTCGGACCACCTGCGTCTACAAGGTGATGGGCGCCCCGCGAGTGCTGGGCGAGTACTACCCCGACCTTCGCGACCCGCGCTTCGAGACGGTCGGGTGCTTCGGCCACAATCGCTACTCGACCAACACCTGGCCCTCGTTCCGCCGAGTGCAGCCGTTCTCGGTCCTCGGCCACAACGGCGAGATCAACACGATCGAGCAGCTGCGCCAGGAGGCGCGGGCGCTCGGGGTCAGGATCCCGCCGGGGGGCTCGGACTCAGAGGACCTCAACCGCACGATCGACCACCTGGTCCGCGCCGAGGACCTCTCGCTCGCCGAGGCGATGGAGCTGATCGTGCCGCCGGTCGTCAACGAGATCCGCTCGCTGCCGTCGGAGCTGCACCCGTTCTTCATGTACCTGCGCGAGGTCATGGGCCCGTTCGCGCAGGGGCCGGTGGCGTTGATCGCCCGCCACGACTCGGAGTGCGTGTTCTCGGCCGACGCGCTCGGGCTCCGACCGCTGTGGCGGCTCGAGACCGCGGACGACCACGTGTTCAGCTCCGAGCCGGGCGTCGTCGGCGTCGGCGAGATGGTCTCCGAGCCGCTGCCGCTCGGCCCTGGCGAGAAGGTGATGGTGACGATCGAGGCCGAGCGGCGGCGCTCGCGGCTGTGGTCGCACGCCGAGGTGCAGCACGAGGTCGCCCGCCGCTGGCTCGCGCGGACCGGGGTGGACGCGGCGGCGCCTTACGATCGGGCGTTGTTCACCGGCGGTCCGCTGGAGGGCACCGACGTCCCGGGCTACAGCGCCGCCGGCCCGGCCGAGCCCGTGAAGGTGCCGGAGAGCATCCTCTCCGGCTTCGGCTGGCAGCGCGACGACGTCAAGCTCTGCCAGCAGATGGCCTCCACCGGGGCCGAGCCGATCGGCTCGCTGGGCTATGACGGGCCGCTGGCGGCGCTCAGCCCCGAGCGCCAGAACCTCGCCGACTATTTCAAGGAGACGGTGGCGGTGGTCACCAACCCGGCGATCGACCGCGAGCGTGAGATGGAGCACTTCTCCACCCGGGCTGTGTTCGGCAGACGGCCGTCCCTGCACGATCCGGCGACCGACACGCACACGGTCGAGACCTCGTTCCCGGTCATCCTCGGCGGGCACCACGGGCTTGCCCCGCTCTCCGACACCACCTATCGCGAGATCGCGCGCCCACACCAGACCTACCTGATGGAGGACCTGTGGGAGGAGTTCCGCGGTCGCGCCGCGGCGCTCGACATCGCCCTGCTCGAGTCCGAGACCACGGCCGGCGCGATCGAGCGGCTGAAGCAGGAGGCGGTCAAGGCCGTCCGCGACGGGGCCGAGCTGGTCGTGCTCACCGACCGCACCGTCTACGACGGCGAGCGGCGCTACCTCGACCCGCACCTGGCGACCTCGGCGATCGACCAGGCGTTGAAGGGGTTCAAGGTCGACGCCGGGGCGGAGAACCTGCGGCGCCGCTGCTCGATCGTGCTCCGCTCGGCGGCGATCCGCAACGTCCACGACGTCGTGCTCGGGCTCGGGCTCGGGGCCAACGGGGTCAACCCGTACGTGATGCTCGAGGTCGTCTGCGTCGACGACTACTCCCAGGACGTCGCCAACGTCTGCGCCGGGCTGTCGAAGGGGATCGAGAAGGTGATCTCGACCATCGGCATCCACGAGGTCCGCGGCTACGCGCGCCAGTTCTCCTCGATCGGGATCAGCCCCGAGCTCGCGGAGATCTTCCAGACCGAGGCGTTCGCGGCGTCGGCCGCGGCCGGCGTGGGCTTCCGCGATCTCGACGCCGACAGCGACGAGCGCAACGCGATCCTGGGCGCGGACGATGCGGGCGCGAAGCCGGCAAAGACCTTCCGCTTCTATCCCAAGGTCTACAAGGCCGCCGTCGCCGCGGCCAACGGCGCCGGGAGCTATGAGGAGTACTCGGCCAAGGTGCGCGAGCTCGAGGCCTCGAGCCCGATCTCGATGCGCCACATCATCGACGTCCGATCCGATCGCGAAGCGATCAGCGCGACCTCGGTCGACTGCGGGGTCGGCCATCACGACTACCCGATCGTGATCAGCTCGATGAGCTTCGGCTCGCAGTCCGAGCCCGCCTTCCGCGCCTACGCGGAGGCGGCGAAGCAGATCAACGTCCTCTGCATCAACGGCGAGGGCGGCGAGATCCGCGACATGTACGGGCGCTATCGCAAGTGGCGCGGCCAGCAGGTCGCCTCCGGGCGCTTCGGCGTCTCGGCGGAGATGCTGAACGCCTCCTACGTCGCCGAGATCAAGATCGGACAGGGGGCCAAGCCCGGCGAGGGGGGGCACCTGCCGGGCAAGAAGGTCTCCGAGAAGGTCGCCGCGGCCCGCAACGCCGCTCCCGGGACCGACCTCATCTCGCCCTCCAACAACCACGACCTCTACTCGATCGAGGACCTGGCCGAGCTGATCGACGAGCTCAAGACCGTCAACCCGGACCTGCGGGTCTCGGTCAAGGTCCCGGTGGTGCCGAACATCGGCACGATCGGGCTCGGGATCGCGAAGGCGGGAGCCGACATGATCACCCTCTCGGGATTCGAGGGCGGCACCGGCGCCGCCCGCCAGCACGCACTGCGCCACGTCGGCCTGCCCTCCGACATCGGCACCCGCCTGGTCCACCGGGCGCTGATGGAGGCCGGGATCCGCAACCGGGTCGAGATCTGGGCCGACGGCGGTTACAGGCACGCTCACGACATCGTCAAGCTGCTCTGCATGGGGGCCAACCGGGTCGGGTTCGGCACCCTGGCGATGGTCTCGCTCGGCTGCACGATCTGCCGCGGCTGTCAGCTCGACACCTGCCACGTCGGAATCGCGACCCAGATCGAGACCCCGGCGGAGGCGACCGCGCACGGGCTCAAGAAGTTCACGCCGCAGCAGGTCGCCGGCGCGGCCGAGAACTGCGCCCGTTTCTTCAAGGCGATGGGCGAGGAGGTCCGCACCCTGACCGCCGAGCTCGGATTCGAGCGCACCCAGGACCTCGTCGGCCGCTACGACCTGCTCGAGCAGGTCGCCGCCACCGGCGAGCTCGACCTCGCCGAGCTGATCTCGCCTCTGGACGAGTACCTCGACCTCGCTCCGATGGACCTGCCGCTGGCCGACCCGGAGCCCGTCGAGGCCCGCGCGGAGTCCGGCCTGATCCGCGCCCGGCCGATCCGCATGGAGCCGAAGCAGGCCTCGGCGCAGATCGCCGAGCTGGCCGGGCGCGTCGCATCCGGGACCGGCGTGCGGCTGGAGTTTCCCGCGCGCGACCGACGCCAACGACCGCGTCCTCGGGGCCGAGCTGGCCGGGGCGATCTCGCGCGCCCGGATCTACGCCGGCGCGCCCGAGGGCTCGCTCGACGTCCTCGCCGAGCTCGACTTCAACGGTGGCTCGGTGGCCGGCCAGGGCTTCGGCGCCTTCAACGCGTACGGGCTCGTCGTCCGCGTCGAGGGCGGCGCCCAGGACGGCGTCGGCAAGACGATGCTCGGGGGCACCGTCTCGATCGTCAAGGGGATCGGCGCCGGCGGACAGCGGCTCAACGGCTCGGTCGGCAAGTCGTTCGCCTACGGCGCGCAGCGAGGGCGGCTGTTCGTGCAGGGCTCGGCGGACTCACGCTTCTGCATCCGCCTCTCCGGCGCGGACGTGGTGCTCGGCGGCGAGCCCGCTGGGCCGATCGACGACTCGCTCGGGTGCGTCTCCGACCGGGCGAACGCGAAGGGCTTTGCGTTCGAGTACATGACCTCGGGCCGCGCCGTCGTCCTCGGCGACATCGGCCCCTGGGCCTGCGCCGGAATGACCGGCGGGCGCGTGTACGTGCGGCAGAACCCGGACTGGAACCTCGATCGCGAGACGATCCAGCGGCGCCTCGGCGAGGGCGCCAAGGTCAGCCTCGCCGACCTCGATGCCGAGGGGATCCTCGACATCGAGGACCTGCTCGGCCACTACGCTGCCGAGCTTCGCGCCACCGAGCAGGAGCAGGAGGCCGTGCGGATCGCCCAACTCGCCGCCGACGCGCCTGAGCACTTCCTGATGATCATCCCCGAGCGCGTCCAGGCGGACCCGAACATCTCAACGGAGTAGAGAGCTACGCCTCCAGCACGTAGAGCCGGTAGCGCCCCACCTCCAGCTCGTCGCCGTCCGCAAGCGGCGCCCAGTCAACCGGGTCGCCGTTGACGAAGAGCCCGTTCAGGCTGCGATCGTCGAGTGCGCGCAGCTCGCCCGACTCCGTCAGCACGACGAGCGCGTGGCGGCGCGAGACGGTCGCGTCATCGAGGCGGACGTCCGCGGCTCCCGAGCGCCCGATCCGCGTCCAGCCCGGCTCCAGGCGGACGACTGCGTACTCCTCGTCGGCCTCCTCGAAGGCGATGTAGTGGCCCGCCTGCTCGAGCTCGGCCCGCGCCTCGGCGAGCCACTCGGGCGCGGTCTCCGCGACCTCGACGGCCCCCGAGTCGACGGTCGGCCGCGCGTCGAAGAGCGAGGCCCGCCGGAAGCTGCGCCCGTGGCAGTTCGGGCACTCCGGCAGCGACCCGACCGTGACCAGTCGAAACCGCGAAGCCGCACGTAACGCAGCACAGCGAGCCTGGCTGCGCCTCGGTGATCTGCTCCCCCGAGTGGTGAATCTCCGGAGAGGACGGAGAGCCTTCGATCAGCACGGACATTTCGACTACCCAGCTAGTGCGAATGTTAACGAGGGTGGACAATAGGTCCAACGGATGTCGTAGCGATAGTCCGGAAAATGCGGGATCTGTCGCTCGGCCGGCGAATAGAATCGCCCGCATGCGCCCGGTCTCCGAGACGAGCCTGATCGATGTCCCGCGCGAGCGCGTCTTCGACCTGCTCGTCGACCTCTCGATGCGGCCGGCGTTCACGGATCACTTCATGACCGACTACCGGCTCCAGCGGATCGAGCCGGTCGGCGTCGGCGCCGCGGCCCGCTTTCGGGTGCGCGAGGCCGACCCACTGGATGGAGACCGTGATCGAGGTCGCCGAGCGCCCGCACCTGATCCGCGAGCGCGGGCCGCGGAGGGCGCTCGAACCGGGTCGAGGTGTTCACGGTCTGGGAGCTCGCCGAGGGCGCCTCGCCGGGGTCGTGCGAGGCCACGGTCACCTTCTGGACCGAGCCCTCGACGCACGTCGACCGCCTGCGCGAGCTGTTCGGTGCCCACCGGCGGTTTCGCCATGACTTCAAGCGTGCGCTGGCGCGCCTGCGCGAGCTCGCCGAGAGCGGCGGGGCTGTCGACCGGGTCGGCGTCGGCGGCGGCGACCGGCCCCGGCGTTCGCGCGCTAGTTCGGGAACTAGCGGTCGAATATGCTTGCGCCCGCCATGCGCCGCCGGATCGTCGCCACCGCAGCCCTCGCGCTCGCCGCGCTGGTCGCCGCCACGACGCTCGCGGCCTGCGGCGCCGAGGAGGAGTCCGAGGCCGCCGAGGGAGAGCCGATCGAGGTTGCGGGGCTCGCCTACAACGTCCAGATCACCCGCTTCCTCAACCCGGATGACGCCGAGGACGCGGAGTACCTGGTCGGGCAGCCGCCGGCCCCGCCCGGGATCTCCTACCTGGGCGTGTTCATGGTGATCGAGAACGAGTCCGAGGACGTCCGCCCGTCGGCGACCGACTACGTCGTCGTGGACACCCTGGAGAGCGAGTTCGAGGTCGCCGAGAGCGAGAGCCCGTACGCACTCGAGGTCGGCGCCGACGTCCCCGCCGAGGGCCAGCTCCCGCTCCCGAACACGACCGCCGCGACCGGCCCGAACCAGGGCTCGCTGCTGATCTTCCCGGTCACCGACGACGTCGGCGACAACCGCCCGCTGACGCTCGAGATCGAGACCTTCGACGGTATCGGCGAGGTCATCCTCGACATCTGAGGCGGCCCGCGCCTAGGCGACGCCGAAGTACGACGGCCATGATCTGGCGGACGATCGGTGCGGCGACGGTGCCGCCGTCCCCGTCGGAGTTGACGACCATCACCGCGACCGCGATCTTCGGGTCTTGGCCGGGGCGAAGGCGGTGAACCAGGCGTCGGTCTCCTGCGGCGGCTCCTCGCCGGGGCCGAGCTCCTGCCCCGGCTCGAGCGCCGCCGGGCCGAGCTCGGCGGTGCCGGTCTTGCCCGCGACCTCGATCCCGGGCAGGCGCCGCGGCGGTCCCGGTGCCGTACTCGACGACGCCGACCATCAGGTCCTTGAGCGTCGCGCGCGGTCTCGCGGCGAGGTCACCTCGACGGGCTCGCCGTCCGGTTTGAGGCTCGGCGTCGCGCGCGATCGGGGTCGGCAGCCGGACGCCCCCGTTGGCGATCGTCTGCGAGACCGTCGCCATCTCCAGCGGCGTCGCCAGCACCTCGACCCTGCCCGATCGCCGACTCGCCGGTCTCGACGCTCTCCGAGAGCGTCGGTCGGGATCGTGCTCGGCCGGGGGGTCGACGACCGCCGTCGTCGCCGTCGTCGAACAGCTGCGGCGGCGAGTTGAAGCCGTAGAGCTCGGAGGTCTCGACCAGCTCGCTCGTCCGCCGAGCTCGGCGCCCGAGCGGGGCGAAGACCGTGTTGCAGGAGTCGGCGAAGGTCTCGGCGAAGGTGCCGCCGCAGAGCTCGTCGTGGGCGTTCGGGATCTCGCGGCCGATCTCGGAGTTCGACGACTCGACCGGGAACGTCGTCGGAGAGCTTGACGATGCCCGCGTCCAGGGCGCCGGTCGCGGTGATGATCTTGAAGGTCGAGCCGGGCGGCTGCGGGCGCCGAGTAGGCGAGCCCGGCGAGCGCCAGCACCGACGCCGTTGCGGGCGTCGAGCACCGCGGCGCCGCCGTAGAGGCTGCCCAGCGCCGCGACCGGCGCTCTCCTGCAGCTCGGGGTCGATGTTCGTGCGCACGGCCTTGCCGCGCACCGGCTCGCTCGTGGCGAGCACGCGCCCGCCGCCGAGCTCGTTCTCGTCGTCGGCGCCGACGGCGAGCGAGCTGGCCGCCGGGCCGGCCGGAGAGGCGCTCGTTGAAGGCGAGCTCGAGCCCCGAGGTGCCGGTCAGCGTGCCGGGCGGGAAGCCGTGCATCGCCAGCTCGCGCTCCTGCGCCGCGGCTCGGCGTCCCGACCTCGCCGACGACCGCGAGCGCCGCGGTGCCGACCGAGCGCGCCGCCGCCGGGCCCTCGGCGAGCGGCGTGCGGTCGGCGGCCAGGATCGCCGCCCGCTCCGGCGCTCGGGTGCGCCGGCTGAGGCGCTCGCCGGCGCTCAGGCCCGGGATAGACGAGGTTGGGCGCCCAGTCGATCTTGTCGTCGGAGATCGGCAGCTCCAGGTCGCCGCCGAGCTCGCCGAAGATGTGCGTGCGGCAGGTCGACCGGGGCGATCGCGACGTCGTCCTGCCTCGGCGGACATCGCCGGTCGCCGAGCTCGGCGATCGTCGCGCGGTCGCCGCGCTCGTCGTAGGCGCGCCGGAAGCGCTCCAGCGGGTAGCTCGTCCTGCGCCTCCGGGGTGAGCTCGGCGTACATCGCCTCGGTGTCGTCCTGCGCTCCCAGGCGTCGAGGAACCGCTGCGCCGCGGGGGCGTCGGGCTCGCTCGCGCGACGATCGACGCCGGCGGCGAAGGCGAGCGGCGCGACGACCACGAGCGGGACCGCCCGGGTGACCACGCGCCGGCGTCGCTCCGCCCCGGAGCCGCTCGTGCTCAACCTGCGTCGAGTCGTCCGTCCGCTAGCTTCGCGGGCCCCGCCCGGTCGCACGGTGCGACCCGAAGTCCATGCGCGGAAAAGGTAGTGCCTTTTCCGGCGCCCGATGCGAAATTTGACGCTCGCCATGCAGCGCCTCTGCGGCTACTGACGCTTGATCTGGTCGATCTCGGCATCGTCCTCTTCGTGATCGCGCTCGCCGCGATCGGCTACGAGCGGGGGCTGGTCGCGAGCGCGCTGCCGCTGGCCGGGTTCGTCGGCGGCGCGGCGCTCGGCGCCCGGATCGGCCCGGCGTTGCTCGCCGACGGCGCCGAGTCCTCCTACGCGCCGCTGGTGGCGGTGCTCACCGGGGTCCTGCTCGGCGCGTTCCTGGCGGTCGCGCTCGACGGCTTCAGCCGCGGGCTGCGGGCGCGCGTGCTGGGCAGCGCGGTCGGCGTGCTCGACGGGATCGGCGGCGCGCTGCTGCTGGCGGCGCTGGCGCTGTTGCTCGGCTGGGGGTTCGGGCGCCGTCGCGCTGCACGCGAGCGGCGACCAGGCCGCGACCTGCGCCACGCGGTGCAGCGGTCCGCGATCCTCGGCGCTGCTCAACGACGCGCTGCCGCCCTCGGGCCCGCTGCTCAACGTGCTGCGCCGGGTCGACCCGACGCCCGCCGTCCGCGGCCCCGACGCCGACGTCGCGCCCGCCGGACGCACGGATCGTCGACCAGCGACCGGACGTCCGCGCGGCGGGCGGCTCGACCGTGCGCGTGCTCGGCACCGCCTGCGGCCTCGGGGTCGCGGGCTCGGGCTGGGTCGCCGGGCCCGGGCCTGGTGGTCACCAACGCCCACGTGGTCGCCGGCGAGGACGACACCACCGTCAACCTCGAGGGCGGGCCGGAGCTCGACGCGACCGCCGTCCACTACGACACCCGCAACGACCTCGCCGTGCTCGCGGTCGCCGGGCCTCGACGCGCCGGCGCTGGGGCTCGCCGAGCGGCCGCGCAAGGGGACCGACGGCGCGGTGATCGGCTTCCCGGAGAACGGCCCGCTGACCTTCACGCCGGCGCGGCTGGGGCGCACCGGCGAGGTGATCTAGCGAGGACTCCTACGGGCGCGGGCCCGGTCCAGCGCGCAGATGACGCCGTTTCGCGCCGACGTCCGCAGCGGCAACTCGGGCGGCCCGGTGGTCGACGCGGCGGGCGACGTGCGTGACGACCGTGTTCGCGGCCTCGACCGGCGCGGGGCGCCGCCAACGGGCTCGGGGTCCCGAACCGAGTCGTCGCGCGAGGCGCTCGCGCGGTAAGCTGGCGCCGACGGACACCGGCCCATGTGCAGCCTGATCGAGACCCGGATCGGCTCGAGCCCTGCTGAGCGAGCGGGGCCGTTCGCTAGGGTCTGGACCAGGGTGGAGGCCGCGAGCGAACACCCTCGCGCCGACGGCGCAGCCACGCACCGAACGGCCCCTCCGGCGTCGGTCTGCCCCGATTTCCACGCCGCGATCGAGCTGATCGGCCGCCGCTGGGCGGGCGCGATCCTCTGGGCGCTCGCCGAGCGCCCGCACTACTTCGCCGAGCTCGCCGCGCGCGTCCCCGGGCTCTCCGACCGCCTGCTCTCGCGCCGCCTGCGCGAGCTCGAGCGGCCGGCCTGGTCGAGCGCTCGGTCCACGGCGGGACGCCGCCGCGCGTCTCCTACGCGCTGACCGAGAAGGGCCGCTCGCTGGAGCCGGCGCTCGGCGAGCTGCGCGACTGGGCGCGCGACTGGAAGCTGAGCTCGTAGTGCTGGTAGGTGATCTCGTCGCGGCCCCAGCGCGGGCCGGTCTGCTCCGACGTGACCTCGAACCCGTGGGAGCGGTAGATGTGCGCGGCGCCGCGCGCAGGTCGCTGAACGTCTCGAGCTGGAGCCCCTCGTAGCCCGCCGCCTCCGCCTCGGCGACCAGCTCGGCGATCAGCCGGCGGCCCAGGCCGTCTGCCGCGGAGCTCTGGATCGAGCACGAACCAGCGCACCGCGCCGAGCCCGTCGCCCTCGTCGGTGAGCGCCACGCTGCCGGCGTGGCGACCGTCGAGCTCGACGATCCAGATGCCCTCGCGCGGGCGCGGGAAGCCCCTCGCGCCGGCGGCCGCCACGCTCGCGCCCACGTGGGCCTCGAAGGTGGAGTCGACGCCCGTACTCGGGCAGTAGACCGCGCCGTGGTGGGCGACGATCGCGCCGAGGTCGCCGGGGCGCAGGTCGCGGCGAACGATCGGCGGACGTCCATGAGCCGCATCCTGGTCCGATTCGATCAATCGAAGCAAGATGTAGTTGTCACATCATCAATCGCTGATTTACGATTGATCGCCCATGGAGCTCCGCCAGCTCGCCTATGCGGAGGCGGTCGCCCGCCACCGCCACTTCACCCGCGCCGCGGAGGAGCTTCACGTCGCCCAGTCCGCGCTCTCGCATCAGATTCGACGGCTCGAGGCCGAGCTGGGGACGACGCTGTTCGAACGCACCAGTCGCCGGGTGGTCGTCGACCGCAGGCGGGTGAGGCGCTGGCCGCCCGGGCCCGCACCGTGCTCGCCGAGATCGAGGGAGTGCGCGGCGAGCTCGACGAGCTTCGCGGCTTGGTCCGCGGGCGTGTCTCGATCGGCGCCCTGTTGCCCGCGGGCGGGCTCGAGGTGACCGCGCTGCTGGCGCGCTTCTCCCACGAGTTCCCCGGGATCGAGGTCGGCCTGCGCGAGGGGACCGCCGGCGAGATGCTCGCTCTGGTCGAGGCCGACGAGCTCGATCTGGGCTTCTGTCTGATGTTCGGCGACACTCCGGACGGCGGTCGAGGCGCTGCGGGTGAGCGAGGAGGAGATCGTCGTCGCCTACCCGCCGGACACGGCGCCGCGCAAGCGCTGGGTCACCGCGGCCGACCTCGCCGGCGCCCGCTCGGCGACGCCGCGGCGCGGATCGGCGATCAAGGCGGCCATCGACGACGTTCTTCGCCGCGCCGGCGAGCAGCCACAGCTCGCGCTCGAGAGCGGCGACCCGTACCTGATCCGCTGCCTGGTCTCCGACGGCTTCGGCGCCGCGGTGCTCCCCGCCTCGATCACCCGCCGCGCCGGGCCCGCAGGTCGAGACGCGCCCCCTGCGGCCCGGCGATCCGCCTGCCGGTCTGCCTGATCTGGCGACCGCGATCGCGACCGCTCGGCCGCGGCGAACGCCTTCATCGAGTTCGTGCGCCATCAGCGGGGTGACAATCCGTCGATGCGAGAGGTCGCCGAGTTCCTGGGCCGCCACCCTCCGTTCGAGGGCCTCGACGAGCCCGAGCTCGACCGGCTCGCAGCCCAGGTCGAGGTCGAGTACTTCGCCCCCGGCGAGGTGATCTTCGAGCAGGGCGAGGAGCCGATGCGCCAGGTGTGGATCGTCCGCAGCGGGGCGGTTGAGCTCGTCGACGCGGGCCAGGTGCTCGACCGCCTCGGGGAGGGCGAGCTGTTCGGGCATCCCTCGATGGTCTCCGGCCTGCCGACCGGGTTCGAGGCCCGGGCCGACGACGGCGCGCTCTGTTACCGGCTGCCCGCCGAGAGCGTGGCCCCGCTGCTCGCTCAGCCCGCCGGGTTGCGTTACCTGGCTCGCAGCCTGCTCAGCCGGCCGCGCCCCGACGCCGCGGCGCCGTCGCTGGCGCGGGACCCGGCTCGGCAGCCGGTCGGGCGACTGGTCCACGAGCGACCCGTCGTCTGCGAGCCGGACGACACGGTGCGGGATGCGGCCCGCCGCATGGCCGCCGCGGGGGAGAGCGCGGCGTTGGTGGAGGATGGGCGAGGGCAGGTTCGGGATCCTCACCGACCGCGACCTGCGCGAGCGGGTGGTCGCCGACGGCGTCTCCGCGGATGCCCCGCTGGCGCGGGCGATGAGCGCTCCGGCGTTCTGCGTCGGGCCGGAGCGCTTCGGGGTCGAGGTGATGCTCGAGATGCTGGACGGGGGATCCGCCACGTTCCCGTGGTCTCGCCGTTCGGGGAGCCGCTCGGCGTGCTCACGGACGTCGACCTGCTTGCGACCGAGACCTTGGCCCCGTTCTCGCTGCGGCGCGAGATCGACGAGGCAGTCGGCGAGGTGGAGCTGGGCCGCGCCGCCGCTCGCCTGCGTCCGGCGGTGATCGCCCTCCACGATGCGCTCGTGCCCGCGGCGCAGATCAGCGGCATCATCGCGATCGTCCTCGACGCGCTCACCCGACGCCTGATCGAGCTCGCGATCGCCGAGCTCGGCCCCACGCCGACGCCGCTGAGCTGGATCGCGCTGGGCAGCCTCGGCCGTCGCGAGATCGTCCCCTCCTCGGACGTCGATTCGGCGCTCGGTCTGGGAGGGCGGCGACGACGCCGAGGAGGTGACGCGCTACATGAGCGCGCTCGCGGGCAGGGTGAGCCGGGGTCTCGAGCGAGCGGGCTTCGCCGCCGACCCGCACGGCGCCACCGCATCGCAGCCGATCGTTCGCGCGCTCGATCGCCGGCTGGCGTCGAGTCCTGCGCGAGGCGATCGAGCGGCCGACGGAGGACAAGGGCCTGATCGTGCTCTCGCTGTTCCTGGACGGCAGGGTCGTCGATCGTACCGGCGATCTCGGCGATCTGCTGGAGGCGTTGCGCAGTCTCGAGCACCGCCGGTCGCTGCGGCGCCTGATGCTCGAGCTCGCCCTTGCGCACCGGCCGCCGACGGGCTTCTTTCGCGACTTCGTGGTCGAGGACACCGGCGAGCATCGCGGCCACCTCGACCTCAAGCGGGGAGGGCTGCTGCCCGTGGCCGACATCGCCCGCTACGCCAGCTTCGCCGCCGGCGCGCGCACGAACTCGACCCCGGAGCGGTTGCGGGTCGCCTCCACGGCCGGGATCCTCGACCGCGGCGACGCGCGCACGCTCGCAGAGGCATACGAGCTCTTCTGGCGGCTGCGGCTCGAGCACCAGGTCGAGCAGTTGCGAGCGCGGCGTCGAGCCGGACGACTACCTCGACCCGGAGACGGTCAACCCGCTCACGCGCCGGTACCTGCGCGACGCCTTTCACGCAGTGCGCGCGCTGCAGCGGACGCTCGCCGGCAAGCTGCGGTTGCCATGATCCGGCTGCCGCTCAGGCGCCGCTCGCCCGCGGCGACGGCCTACCGCAGGGCGAAGCCGGCGTCGGCCTCGACCCCCTGGAAGCGGGCGCGGTTCGTCGCCGTCGATCTCGAGCTCACCGGCCTCGACCCGCGGCGGGACGAGATCATCTCGCTCGCAACGGTCCCGGTGGAGCAAGGGCGGGTCGTCGTCGGCGCGTCGCGGAGCCTGCTCGTTCGGCCCCAGCGCATGCCGGGGGCCGAGACGATCCGCGTCCACAAGCTGCGGCCCGCCCGAGCTCGCCGATGCGCCACCGCTGAGCGAGGTCAGCGACTCGATTCTCGAGCTGCTCAGCGGGAGGATCGTCGTCGCCCACCCGGCCTGGGTCGAGCGCGAGTTCCTGGCAGCGGCGCTTCGCGAAGTACGGGTGCGGCTCCGGGAGCCGGTGATCTGCACCGCGACGCTCGCCCGCAGCGTCCTCGGCGAGCCGGCCGCCGAGCCCGGCCACGAGCTCGCGCTCGAGGCGGCCGCCGCTCGCTTCGACCTGCCCGCGGAAGCGCCGCACACGGCCGGCGGGGACGCGCTCACCGCTGCTCAGCTGTTCATCGCGCTGGCCACGAGGCTCGATCGCCGGCGACCGCAGACGGTGGGCTCGCTCGCCCGGCCGGAGTGACGGCTACCATCGGCGCGGGTTGCCGGCCGGGATCCGGTCGCCGACCAGGGTCGCCGGGGTGACCTCGACCGGTGGTGCGGCCGTGGTCGCTCGGATAGAGCTCGAGCTGATCCGGGCCGAGCTCGGCGAAGGCGGCCTCGATCGTCGCCGGGTAGGTGGCGATCACGATCGCGTCCGCGCGGCGGGGTCGGGTGGTGGTGCTCGGGGCGCGCCGTGTAGGTGTAGATCGCGTCGAAGCCGGGGGCCGGCGCCCCGTCGGCCGCCTCGACGGCGACGGCATCGGTGACGTCGACGCGGTGATAGCGGATCTCGCGCAGGTCGAGGCGCTCGAGCTCCGGCTCGCTGAGCGCGATCAGGACGCCGTTCGGGTCGGTGGGTCGGTCGCTGGGCTCGACGTTGAGCCCGAGGCAGAAGCGCGGCTGCGAGCCGTCGGGTCGCGCGAACGTCTTCTCCGAGGTCGCGTTGTCCCGGGCCAGGGTCCAGCCCCGCGCCCAGCCCCGGAGCCGGGCGACCGCGGCGACCTCGACGGGGCGTCCGAGCGTCTCGCCGGCGCTCGCCGTGCTGACCAGCGAGGCGTAGCCGAAAACGGCTGCGCTCACGGAATAGGCGCCTCAACAGCGGCGCGGCTCGGCTTCGCTTCGCTCCGCCTCACGACGGCGGCTTCCATCGCGGTCGCGGGCAGAGCCGTGCCGCGGCCGGGCAGCCGAAGCAGAGGGCGGGGTACGGATTGGCCGTGACCTCGAACTCGCCGCCGCGCATGCGCTCGATGATGCCCTCGAGCCGGGCGCGAGCCCGATCGAGCTGGTCGGCGCCGATCAGCTCGATCACCGGCTCGTCCGCGCGCTCCAGGAAGACGTGGACGACCCTCGCGCCGCCCTCGCCCGCGGCAAGCGCGTAGACCTCGCGCTGGGCCCGGTAGCGGTCCGCGAGCTCGGCAGGCGCGCGGCCCGCGAGTGCGTCGGTCTTGTAGTCGACCACGGTCGGTACGGCGCCCGGCGCCTCGGCCAGCAGGTCGATCTGGCCGCGGATCACGGTCTCGCCGAGGCCGAGCACGAACGGCAGCTCGGGCTCGATCGTCGCTGACGCGAGCTCCGCGCAGAGTGGCGAGTTGAGCCAGCCGTCGATCAGCCCGGCCGCCCGATGCGTCGCTTCGGCATGCCCGTCGAGCCCCTCACGGGCGAGCAGTCGGAGCAGCAGCGCCTCCTGCGGCCGCTCCCAGCCGTGGCTCGAGCTCCACTCGAGCGCGGCGTGGACCGCGTTGCCGACGCCGAGCGCCAGGATGCGCGGGGCCTCGGGCTCGGTCAGCTCGTCCGCGGCGAGACCGTCCACTTCGGACGCGATCGGCGCCGCGGCGCCCTCGACCACCTCGCGCGCGCCCAGTACCCGCTCGACGTAGAACCGGTAGCCGCAGCGCTCGTAGAGGGCGAGGGCCGAGTAGGAGAGGTGGCCGACCGGCACCGGCGCCCTGCGCCCGCCGACCAGCGGCGGGGGCGCGGCGACCGCTCTGAGCCGATCGGACTCGGGGGGCGGGTCGAAACGCCGCACGAGCTCGGCTGCCCGCTCGGGGCTGGGCTCGGAGATGCGGACCTCGAGCGCGGCTTCCGGAAGGCGCTCGGCGGAGTCGACCGGCCGCGGGCCGGGCAGGGTGACGATCCCGCTGCTGCCGCCCCATCCCGAGCTCGCGGCCAGCGTGGGGAGCAGCCGCCGCAACGCCGAGTCGCTCGGCTTGAGCTCCTCGGGCTCCGCGAGGTCGGCCGGCTTGTAGGCGCCGCAGAGGATCAGTCGGTCCTCGGCCCGCGACGCGGCGACGTAGGTGAGACGACAGCCCTCCTCGGCATCCGCGGCGCTCTCGGCCTGGTTGAGGTCCGCCAGCTCCCAGAGCCCGAACGACTTCGCCGCCGGGAAGGCGAGCTGCATCCCGAACCGGTGCGGACAGGGCTCCCCGGGAACGGGCGGTGGGCCGATCACCAGGTCGGCATGGCGGCGGCCGGCGGCGAGCCCGCGACCGAGGTCGGGGACGGCGACGACGGGGAACTGCAGCCCCTTCGCCGCGTGCACGGTCATCACCCGGACGCCGTCGTGGCCCTCGGCCTGGACCGCCGCCATGCCCTCACGCTCGTCACGCTCGGTGCTCTCCGCGGCGAGGGCGAGGAACCCGGCCAGGTCGCGCCCCTCGCTCGCCTCGTAGTCGCGCGCCAGCCGCATCAGCTTGCGGACATTGGCCATCCGCCCGACGCCGCCCCTGCGGGCGATCAGGCCGAGGTCGTAGCCGAAGGCGCTCATCGTGCGCTCGACCAGGTCCTCGAGGGTCAAGGGCGGCGCCTCCCTGCGCAGCCGCTCGAGGATCGCGCAGAAGCGCTCGAGCCGGGCGGCGTCTTCGGCCTCGACGTGCTCGAGCCATCGCGCCTCCGCGTGCTCGGGCTCGCGGCCTCCGCCATAGCGCCAGGCGAGCAGCGGCCAGATGTGGAGGTTGCCGCCGTCCTCCCGCTGCGCGGCCCGACGCAGCAGCCAGAGCGCGTCGGGGCTCACGCCGTTGGCGAACGAGGCCAGGGCGCCGAACAAGCACTCGTCGTCGAGCGGGTTGTGGACCACGCCGAGCAGCCGGATCAGGTCCTCGACCTGCTGCTGGGTCCAGTAGCCCCGCCCGCCGACCACGAACGGCCGCAACCCGGCGCGGGCCAGCGCCTGTTCGTAGGCGTCGACGTGGGTGAACGCGCGCAGCAGGACGACGATTTCGCCGCGGCCGGCGTCGCCCGAGTCCACCAGCTCGCGCAGGCGCTCGGCGAGAAAGCGCGCCTCGGCGATCACCTTCGGCGAGGATGCGCTCGGCGCCGGGTCCAGGTCGATGTCGTCGGCGTTCCAGCGTCGTGCGTCACGCCCGGTGCCCTCGTCGAGCGTCAGCAGCAGCTCGACCGCGCCCGGTCCGTCGGCTGGGACCCGTCCGGCGGTCAGCTCGGAGAAGCCCGGGAGCAGGGCGCCGCCGACGGCGTTGACGGCCGCGAGCACCGCCGGGCGCGAGCGGAAGTTCCCGAGCAGCGGCAGCACGTCGCGATCGGGGTCCTTGCGCGCCATCTCGCGCTCGCGGCGAAAGACCTCGAGGTCGGCGTTGCGGAAGCGGTAGATCGACTGGTTCTCGTCGCCGACCATGAACACCCTGGTTTCGGGGCCGCGCAGCGTCTCGACCAGCCCGAGCTGGACCCGGTTGGTGTCCTGGAACTCGTCGACCATGACCTCGTCGAAGCGTTCGCTCCAGATCCTGGCGAGCGGCGGCGATGTACGCAGGAGGTCGAGCGCGCGCAGCTCGAGGTCGGCGAAGTCGAGGGCCGACCGCTCCTCCTTGAGTCGCTCGTAGCTCGCATGCATGCCCTCGAGCAGGCGTTCGAACGCCGCCCGCGCGTCGACCGCCGCAGCGGTCTCGGCCGAGCTCAGCGGCTCCGGGTCGCGCCCGGCCTTGGCCGACTGGACCGGCTCGCCGACCTCGGGGAGACGCGGCTCGGGCATGCCCTGGCTACGCAATCGCTCGTGCGCAGAGATCGTCATCGCGGCGAGCCGCCACGGCTGGTAGGCCGCCGCGGCCCGAGCGACCTGGTCGTCGCCGGCCGCGAGCAGGCGCTCGAGCGAGTCGCTGAAGGCCCGATCGCGAAGCCGCGCAGCTTGATTCGCGTCCAGCACGCTGAACGCGGGATCGAGCCCGGCCGCCAGCGGGTGCGCTGCGAGCAGCCGGCGGCAGAAGGCGTGGATCGTCATCACCCAGGCGCGCTCGGTCGCCCGCGCGAGCGCGAGCAGCTCGTCGGCGGTGGCGGCGTCTCCCTGCCCGCGCGCCGCGCCCGAACGCCGTATGAGCTCGCCGCGGATCCGCGACCGCATCTCGGCCGCGGCGCGCTCGGTGAAGGTGAAGGCCAGCAGTCGGTCGACCGCCACCCCGTCATCGGCGATCGAGGCGCAGTACCTGTCGACGAGGACCGTGGTCTTGCCGGTTCCCGCACCCGCCTCGAGGAAGGCGTCACGCCGGCGCGCTTCGACCGCGGCCGCCTGCTCGGTCGTCGGCTCGGGGCGCGGGCGCGCGACCATCACCCCGGCGGCGCCCTCGGGCTCCAGGTCCGCGAGCGTCAGCTGTGCCTCGCTCACGACTCCTCGCTCCCGTTGGCGGGCTCGTCGCCGACGTCGCCGAGCGCCCGCTCGAGCCGGCAGATCGGCTGATAGCAGCAGAAGCTGGGGCACTTGCCGTTCAGCGGGTCGCGGCGAATCATCCCGGACCGCATCCCGGCGGCCGCCTCGCTCGCGACGCGCTCGGCGCGCTCGAGCGACTCCCCGAGCTCCTCGGCGGGCTTGCGGTCGCTCCGGACAAGGTCGAGGTCGGCCAGCCGCGGGTCCTCGGCGGTGGCGATCCCGCGCGCCCGGCGGTCCCTGGGGGCGGGGGCGCCGAGCGGGTGGTAGAGGCCGGCCACCGGATCGAGGCCCAGCACGCGCCGCGCAACCAGCATGTAGAGCTGGATCTGAAGCGTGCCGCGCTCGACGAACTTGTCCGCGCTGGCGACCGACTTGCCGGTCTTGTAGTCGCGGACGATCGCGCTGTGGCCGTCGCCGGCGACGTCGATGCGGTCGATGCGCCCGCGAAGCTCCATCTCGCCCAGCTCGAGCGCCGGGTGCGGCTGCGGCGCGTCCTCCGGAATCCCATCGAGCGGCCCGAACCCGAGCTCGAGCAGCTCCTTCGCCGGGCGGAACTCCGTCTCCGAATCGGCCTCGTCGGCGAGGAACGCCTCGACCTGCACTCGCGCGCGCTCGAGCACGGCGCGGCGCGAGCGGGTGAGCGCCGTCGGATCGACCGCCTCGCCGAGCAACTCGCCGAACCGCCGCTGCCAGCGCGCGACGTCGTGCGGACGGGGGATCGAGTCGTCGCCGGGAGGGTCGGCGTAGAGGCGCTCGAGGGTCGCGTGGACGATCCCGCCGAGCCAGAGCGGGTCCGCCGTCGGGTCGAGTCGCTGCGGCGAGAGCTCGTGGTCGACGAACCACCGATACGAGCAGGTGACCCAGCCTTCGAGCGAGTTGGCGCTGAAGGTTCGCCGCGATCGCATGTCCTCGAGCACCGCGGGGGAGCCGAGCGGCCCCGGGAGGGCGTTCGGATCGGGCAGCCCGTCGAACTCGGCCAGCGTGCGGGCGGCGTCGTCGCCGCCGACGCCGAGCCGCTCCAGCGCGGCCGCCCGGTCGGCTCTCCAGCCGGCGCCGGCGAGCGCTCGCGCGAGCACGCGCGGTGTGCTCGCCTCGTCGGCATCGATCACTGCGCGCTCGGGCCCGCGTACCCGCAGCAGCCGCCGGCCGGAGCCCACTCCCGGAGCCACCAGGTCGAGCACCTCGTCGATGAAGGGCGAGCGCGCCCGCGCCTCACCGTCCTCGTCGCAGCTCTGCCAGCTCAGGTACAGGCGCTGCGTTGGCCGCGAGACGCAGGCGTGGAACAGGTAGCGCTCTTCGTCGGGCTGATCGGCGCGGCGCAGGTCGGGGTTGCCGAGCTCGGCCCGCCGCTCCTCCGACAGCAGCGGGTCCGGCGGCGCCGCGCTCGGGAACTCGCCCTCCTGGAGCCCGGCGCAGAACAGCGCCCGCACGCGCGCGGCCCGCGCCCGGTACGGGCTCATGACCCGCACCCGTCCCGAGGCCGGCCCCCGCCAGTGGGGAACGGTCGCCGCCTCGATCGCCTCGATCGCCTCGCCGAGGTCGGGCGGTTGCGCCCCGGCCAGCTCGCCGAGGTCCGCGAGCTCGGTGAGCAGCTCGGCGGCAGCGACGCCCGCGCGCAGCTCCAGCGCCGAGAATGGCGTCCCGTCTCCGTTCGGGGCGAGCCGCCCGCCAGCGGCGCCCGGTGGCGGTGCGCCCCCTCGGCGAGCTCGCGCGCGGAGCGGGCCAGCGCCCGCAGCCGGGCGACGCGACCAGGCGCGGCACGCAGGCGCTCGAGGTGGCGCGGCGGGCTCGACCACGCCTCCGTGGCGGCGGTCACGGTCTCGGCGCGGCCGCGACGGATGCTGCGCTCGACCCAGTCGATCGCTCCGGGCTCCATCGAGGGGTCGGTGCGCAGGTGGGTGAGCAGCGACTCGACCGCGGTCTCGTCCTCGGCGGCGCGGCAGAGGGCGACCAGCGACGTGCCGACGCAGGTCGCCGCCACGGGGATCGAGGCCTCGAGCGCGACCGGGATCCCGAGCGTTGTCAGCACGCTCGCCAGTACGGCGCCGGACGAGTCCGGATCGCGCAGCACGACCGCGATCTCGTCCGCCGCATAGCCGTCGGCGAGCAGGCGCGCGATCTCGATCCCGATCGCCTCGGCCTCGCCGCGCGGGCCCGCCGAGTCGAGCAGCACGAGCCCCTCGTCGGCGTCGATCGGCGCCGCCCCGGGCTCGAACAGGCTGCGGTCGAGGTGGCGCAGGGTGGCGCTCGAGGTATAGGAGGGATCGAACGGAAGCGGGTCCGACGGCCGAGCGCCGAACTCGTCGATGAGCCGGGTGAGGAGCTCGGCACGCGCGCCGAGCGCGCGGCTGTCGGCGTAGGTGACCGCGACGGTGACCGAGGCCGAGCGGGCGAGCCCGCCGATCAGCTCGGCCTGGTCGCGCGCCAGATCGTCGAAGCCGTAGACGAACACCGGTCGCTCGCCCCAGCCGGCGGGGTCGGCGCGCAGGGCGGCGATCGCGGCGGCGTTAACCAGGGCGTGGTCGGAGCGCCCGCTGGCATCGCGAAGCTCGACGTAGGCGGCGTAGATCGACGCGAGCTCCGCCTCGTAGCCGGCGCCCTCGAGCCGCTCGACGTCGGCGGCGAACCGCTCCGGAGCCACCATGGCCGCCTGCAGCTCGGCGATCAGTCGGTCGGCCGCCGGCGTGAACCCGGGCCGGGCCGCCGACCGGCGCAGCCGGCGCGGGGCCGCCTTGCGGACGGCGGCGCGGATCAAGGCCTGGCGCTGGATCTCCGAGAGCGGCGGGCCGAGCTCGACGGCCAGCGCCCTCGCCAGCTCGCGGGCGAGACCGGTAAAGGTGGTGATCGAACCGCCGCGCGCCCGCCCGCTCCCGGCGCAGAGGTCGCGCTCGAACTCGGCGACGTCGTCGGCGGTGGGGACGACCAGCAGCGGGCGGCGGTCCAGCGCCGCCCGGAAGCGGGCCGTCACCTCGCCGGCGCGACCGGAGTTGGGGGGCCCGTGAATCAGCTCGATGGGCATGCGCTCTGAGCATAGGTCGGCGCCCGGCAGCGAAATCCGACACGATCCCGCTCGTTGCGCGCCCGCGAGCCGGTTTTACCGTCCTGGGGCCGATCTATCTTGCGGCGCGATGTCCCTGTGCTTCATCGACCCGGCCGACGCGGTCCGCGCGATCGCCGACTCGATCGGCCGCGAGGCCCGCCGGCAGCTGCTGGGCGAGGCGGTGCGCGCGTGGGTCGACGAGATCCCCGACGATGAGCTCGAGGCCCATTACGCCAAGGCGATCTCGGAGCTCGACGAGCACGACATCTCGATGCTCGCCGCCTGGCACGCGTCGATGGACGTCGGCACGCCGATCCCCAACCGCGACTACCTGATGGGCGCCTTCCCCTCGCTCGGCCACCACCGGCGCGAGGCGCTGAAGCTCGCCGCCGGCTTCCGGGGTGAGGAGGCGGTCGACCGCGGTGTGACCGAGGAGCGCGCGCTCGAGACCGTGCTCGAGTGGCTCTCGCCGCCGCGGCTGATGGAGCTCGCGGTGGAGGCGGTTGAGCTTTACGTCTGGGACCGCGCCGGCTCCGACAACTGACGGGCCCGGGCGCGGTCAGGCGGCGTCATCGCGGGACTCGCGTGCCGAGCACGCGTCGCTCCCTGTCTAAACTTCGGAGTTCGCTGGCAGGCATGGCAGGTGCCGGCGGGACGAGCGGAGGTGGTTGCGCTTGCGCGGTTGGGCCGAGCGAATGCGCGCGCTGGTCGGACGCCCGGGGTTTTGGTTTGCGGTCGCGCTGGCGTTGCTCGCCGTCGCCGGGATCGTGGCGCAGCATCGACCCAAGCGGGAACCGGCGCCGGATACGGCGCATGGACCGGCGCCGAGCGGGGCGGACGAGCTGGCGTACTTCGGCTTCAACGAGCTCCGCTGGGCGAGGGCCTGGCAGCAGGCCACCGGCGCCGACCCGGATGCGGCCATGCGGGACGCGATCGCCGTCGGCGCCGCCGCCGGCGCGAACACGAGCCGGTTCCCTGTCCCGTGGCTGGACGTCGTCAACGCGGCCGGCGGCTGGGAGGAATCGGCCTGGGACCGGTATCGCGACGCCTATGAGGAGCTGATCGCCCACGGGATCAGGCCGGTGGTCGTCCTCTACGCGGCCCCGCGGGGGCTCACCGGGGTGCATCCGAACTGGGCGCCTCCCGGCTGCGACGGCGGCTTCGCCTCGCCCCCCGACCGGGCCTTCGACGCCGAGTGGCAGGCCTTCGTCGTCCGTGCCGCGAATGAGTTCGACCAGGCGCTGGCGTTGCAGATCTGGAACGAGCCGAACTCGCGCGACTACTGGGGCGGGCCCGATTGCCCGCCCGACCCGGCGCGCTACCTGGAGCTTGTCGCCCTCGCTCGCGCGGCGCTGCTCGGCGCCGGCTCGGAGCATGCCGATCGGGTCCTGGTGTCGGCCGGGCTCAATCCGGCCACCGTCCGCGGATCGATCGACTGGGCCGACTATCTGCGGGCGACCCTGTCCGGGGGGCTGCTCGAGTTGGTCGACGCGGTGGGCCTGCACCCCTACCCGCTGCCTGGTGATTGCGATCGCGACTTCGACCCGGCGGTTGCGATGACGCTCGGGGTCGAGCACCAGCTCCTCGAGGCCGCGACGATCGTGCCCGAGCCGACACCGATTTGGGTGACCGAGGTCGGGAACTCGTCGGCGACCGGGCTGACCACGGACTGCCGGGCGCTCTCGGAGGCCGATCAAGCCCGTGCGCTCGGCCGCACCTACGACTTGCTCGCGGCCTCGCCGCGAGTCGAGGTCGGGATCGTTCACCAGCTCGTCGACGAGACCAGCTCCTATTCGGAGCAGCTCCCGAATTACTTCGGCGTCACCCGCGACGCGCCCGCGTTCCTGGAGCCGAAGCCGGCCTACTGGTGCCTGGCCGAGCGGCGCGGCGTGCCCGTCGACCCGGAGTTTGCCTGCGAGTAGCGGCTAGCCGCGCTCGGCCGCCTCCGCCGCGCCCAGCCGCTCGGCCTCGAGCACGGTCTCGCGAACCCGCTCGTCGCGCTCCGCGCGCCGGTCCAACAGCGGGTTGACCACTCCGCGGAGGACCGAGTAGGCGCGCCACCAGCGCGGTCGGATGATCCGCGGCACGCGGCGCTCGATCCCGTCGACGATCGCCTCACCGGCGTCGGCGGCGTGCAGGCGCCTGGTCATGAACGCGGGGAAGATCTCGCTGATGTTCCCGGCCGCGGGGTCGTCCAGCGCTTCGCGGACCATCGGCGTGTCGATGAACCCGAAGTAGGCGACGCTGGCGCTCGCCCCGTGGATCGAGAGCTCGGCCCGCAGCGCTCGGCCGAGCTGCTCGACGGCGGCCTTGCTGGCCGCGTACGGCGTCGCCATCATGCCGTTGACGAACGCGTACACCGAGGCGACCACGACCACGTGCCCGCGGCGCTCGATCACGTGGGCCAGCGTCGGGCGCACGGTGCGCCAGACGCCGAGCAGGTCGACCTCGATCGTGCGCTCGAAGGCGTCGGTGTCGACGACGCTCATCGGACGGGTGGGCGGCGCGATCCCGGCGTTGGCGACCGCGACGTCGAGGCCGCCGAAGCGCTCGACCGCCTGGTCGACGACGACGGCCATCGCCTCGGCGTCGGTGACGTCGGCGGTGATCGCGACCGTGCGCTCGCCGACCCGCCGGGCGGCCTCCGCGGTGGCCTCGGGCGAGAGGTCGACCAGCGCCACCGAGGCGCCGCGGGCGTGCATCAGCCGGGCGGTCTCGAAGCCGATCCCGCGAGCGGCGCCGGTGACCAGCGCGACCTTGCCGGGGAGCGGGTACGACGCCATCGACCGCAGCCTAATGGGAGAATCCTTCGATGCGGGCGCTCGCGATCTCCCACCAGCGCGACGCCGGGCCGGGCGTCTTCGCCGAGGCGATCGCCGCGACCGGCCACGAGCTCGACACCTGGCACGTCGTCGAGGGCGGACCTCCGCCCGCGGACCCGCTCGGCTACGACGCGGTGATGACCTTCGGTGGCGCGATGCACGCCGATCAGGAGCGTGCGCACCCATGGCTGGCGCCGGAGAAGGCGCTGCTTCGCGACCTGCTGGCGCGCGAGGTGCCCCTGCTCGGCGTCTGCCTCGGCTGCCAGCTGCTGGTCGATGCGGCCGGGGGGGAGGCGCGACGGGCGCGCGAGCCGGAGATCGGCTGGCACCCGGTCGAGCTCACCGCGGAGGGCGCACGCGACCCCCTGCTGGCGCCCCTCGCCCCGTCGTTCGAGGCCTTCCAGTGGCACAGCTACGAGTGCCTGCCGCCGCCCGATGCCGTGGTCCTCGCTCGCAGTCCGATCTGCGTGCAGGCCTACCGGGTCGGCGACCGCGCCTGGGGCATCCAATTTCACGCCGAGGTCACGGCGGGCGACGCGGCGCGGTGGATCACCGACTACCGCACCGACCCCGACGCGATCAGGATCGGCGTCGACCCGGCGATGCTCGGCCCCGAGACCGCCACGCGCGGGCCGGCCTGGAACGAGCTGGGGCGGGCGCTCTGCAGGCGCTTCTTCGCCGCCGCCGGGGCGCGCGCGGGGGTTGCCTAGCGCCGGATCTCCCGCCCACCGGTCAGACCTCGACGGCCACCTCGAAGCCGCCGTAGATCATCCGGTCGCCGTCGAACGGCATCGCGTCCGGCTTCATCATCTCCTCCAGCCGCGGGTCCTTCATCACCTTGGCGTTGACGCGGTCGCGGTGGGCGCGGGACTTGTACACGATCCAGGAGAAGAAGACGGTCTCGTCGGCCTTCATCTTCACCGCCCGGGGGAACGAGGTCACCTTGCCCTTGTCGACATCCTCGGCGACGCACTCCCGGACCTCGAGGGCCCCGTGCTCGCGCCAGACCTTGGCCGACTTGCGGGCGATCTTGCGGTACTCGCCGACCTTGTCGGTCGGGACGGCGATCAGGAATCCGTCGACGTAGCGGGCCATGCGAATCCTCCTTCGTTGAGTGCCTGTTGCCGGTAACGACCGCGGACATCCGCCGAACTCATCGGCGGCCCCGGCAATCCGCGCGACGACGGCGGATCGAGGCCGGCCGGCGGACGCTACTCGTCGGTTTCGGGGGTCAGATAGGCGCCGGAGAGCCCGCCGTCGACCATGAAGGTCGAGGCGGTGATGTACGAGGACTCGTCGGAGGCGAGGAAGATCGCCGCCCGGGCGATCTCCTCGGGCTCGCCGAAGCGCCCCATCGGCAGGTGCACGAGCCGCCGCGCGGCCTTGCCCGGGTCGGAGGCGAACAGCTCCTCGAGCAGGGGGGTGTTGATCGGGCCGGGGCAGAGGGCGTTGACTCGCACCCCGCGGCGGGCGAACTCGACCCCGAGCTCGCGGGAGATCGCCAGCACCGCCCCCTTCGACGCGGTGTAGGAGATCTGCGAGACGGCGGCGCCCATCACGGCCACGAACGAGGCCGTGTTGATCACCGACCCGCGGCTCGGGGCCGGGTTCTCCAGCAGGTGCGGGATCCCGTGCTTGCAACAGAGGAAGACCCCGCGCACGTTGACGTCCTGGACCCGCTGCCAGGCCTCGACGGAGGTGTCGGTCACGGACGCGTCGTCGGGCGGGTTGATGCCGGCGTTGTTGAAGAGCACGTCGACTCGGCCGAGCTCGTCGCGGACCCGCTCGTACATCGCGATCACCTGGTCCTCGTCGGTGACATCGACCTCGAGCGCCAGCTCCGCGTCGGAGTCCGGGCTGAGGTCGACCCCGGCCACCCGCGCGCCCTCGGCCGCGAACAGGCGCGCCGACTCGGCGCCGATCCCGCTCGCCGCGCCGGTGATCACGCAGACCTTGCCCTCGAGGCGGCCGGCCACTTTCGCTAGCCCTCCTCGGTCGCGTAGTAGACGTTCTTGACGTCGGTGTAGTGCTCGAGTGCGTCCGGGCCGAGCTCGCGACCGACCCCCGACTGCTTGAAGCCGCCGAACGGCGTGGTCACCCGGACCGAGCTGTTCGAGTTGATCGAGAGCACGCCGGTGTCGATCGCGCGCGCCATCCGCAGCGCCTTCGCACCGTCGCGGGTCCAGATCGAGCCCGAGAGCCCGTAGATCGTGTCGTTGGCGATCGCGACGGCCTCCTCCTCGCCCTCGAACGGGATCACGCACGCCACCGGGCCGAAGATCTCCTCGGTGGCGGCGCGGTCGGAGTTCGAGACCGGCGCCAGGACCGTGGGCGCGAACCAGATAGCCGGGACCCTCCGGCGTCGATCCACGGATCGCCACCGGCGCGTCGTCGGGGACGTAGGAGCTCACCGTGCTGCGCTGGTCGGCCGAGATCAGCGGGCCCATCTCGGTGCGCTCGGAGAGCGGATCGCCGACCACGATCGCGGTCACGGCGCGCTCGAGAGCGGCCATGAACTCGTCGATCCCCGCGCGCTCGACCAGGATCCGCGAGCGTGCGCAGCAGTCCTGGCCGGCGTTGCCGAACATCCCCGCCGGCGCCGCGGCGGCCGCCGCGTCGAGGTCGGCGTCGGCGAAGATCACGTTCGCCGACTTGCCGCCGAGCTCGAGCGTCACCCGCTTGATCGTCTGCGCGGCGGCCGCCGCGATCCGGCGGCCGACCTCGGTCGAGCCGGTGAAGGCGACCTTGGCGACGTCGGGATGCTCGACCAGGCGGCTGCCCGCGACCGAGCCGGGGCCGGCGACGACGTTGAGGACCCCCTCGGGCAGCCCGGCGTCGCGCGCGATGCGCTCGAGCTCGAGCGCGGTCAGCGGGGTCAGCTCGGCGGGCTTCAGGACGACGGTGTTGCCGGCGGCGAGCGCCGGGGCGACCTTCCACGAGGCGATCACGAGCGGGAAGTTCCACGGGGTGATCAGGCCGACCACGCCGAGCGGTTCGCGGAAGGTCATGTCGACGCCGCCGGCGACCGGGATCGTCTGGCCGAGCAGCCGCTCGGGAGCGCCGGCGTAGTAGCGGAAGCACTCGGCGACCATGCCGATCTCCCCGCGCGCGTCGCCGATCGGCTTGCCGGCGTTGCGCGCCTCGAGCACGGAGAGCTCCTCGGCCTGCCCGGAGACCGCCTCCGCCAGCCTGCAGCATCAGCGTCGCCCGGTCGCCCGGCGAGATCGCCCGCCAGGCAGGGAACGCGGCCTTCGCCGCGGCGACCGCGGCGTCGGTCTCCTCGGCCCCGGCTCGCGGTACCTCGGCCATCACCCGCTCGGTCGCCGGCTCGACTACCTCGATCACTTTCTACCTGCTCCCTGCCACCTGCTCGGCTACACCGGCCGCTTCGACGAGCGCGGCGAGCACAGTGCTGCGCGGCTCCTCCTCCGTGTGCCAGAGGACCCCCATCGCCCAGCGCCGGTCCGCCAGCTCGATCGCCTCGATCGCGCCACCGGGCTCCGCCCAGCCACTGGCCCGAAAGCCCTCGCCGAGGCGGTCGATGCCCTGGTGGTGGTGGGAGCGCACCGGGACCCGCTCGGCATCGACCGCGCGCGCGGCCAGGGAGCCGGGCTCGAGCCGGACCTCGTGGTCGGTGAACTGTCCGGGGGTGTGCAGGTGAAGCTCGACGTCTTCGAGGTGCTGTGTGAGCGTGCCCCCGCGGGCTACGTTGAGGATCTGCATCCCGCGGCAGATGCCGAGCACCGGCAGGTCGCGCTCGAGCGCGCCGTGGGCGAGCCCGAGCTCGAAGCGGTCGCGCTCGGCCCTGGTGTTGGTGGTCCGCGGGTCCGGCTCGGCGCCGTAGGTCGCCGGGTCGAGGTCGGCGCCGCCGCTCAGCACGAGGCCGTCGAGCAGGTCGAGGAGCCGGCCGGGTGAGTCGGCGCTCGCCTCGTCGGGGGCGAGAATCAGTGGCAGCCCGCCGCCGGCGGCGACCCCGAGCGTGTACGTGCGCGGCGAGATGTTGACCTCGACGTCGGTCCAGGCGGTCCAAGCGGCGGCCTCGAGCGCGGCGCTGATCCCGATCACCGGGCGCGCCATCAGAGTCGCTCGAAGCCCCGGACCCGCTCCCAGTCGGTCACCGTCGCCTCCAGCGCGGCGAGCTCGATGTTCGCCCGGTTGAGGTAGTGGTCGACGACCTCCTGGCCGAACGCCTCGCGGGCGACGTCGCTGGCCGCGAACAGGTCGCGCGCGTCATACATGTTCCGCGGCACGTGCGGCTTGTCGGAGGTGTAGGCGTTGCCCTCCAGCGGGGGCTCCAGCGCCAGCTCGGCGTCGACCCCGTGGAGCCCGGCGGCGATCATCGCCGCCAGCGCCAGGTAGGGGTTGACGTCGGCGCCCGGGAGGCGGTTCTCGAGCCGCTTCGAGGCCCCGTGGCCGACGACGCGCAGCGAGCAGGTGCGGTTGTCGTGGCCCCAGGCGACCGCCGTCGGCGCGAACGAGCCGGGCGCGAAGCGCTTGTAGGAGTTCACGTGCGGGGCGAAGAACAGGGTCAGCTCCCGCAGGCAGGCGAGCTGGCCGGCGAGGAAGCGGTCGAAGGTCTGCGAGTCGGCGCCGAACACGTTCTCCCCGTCCGAGTCGGCGATCGAGCAGTGGATGTGGCACGAGTTGCCCTCGAGCTCGTTGAACTTCGCCATGTAGGTGATCGACACCCCCTCCTGTGCCGCGATCTCCTTGGCGCCGTTCTTGTAGATCACGTGGTCGTCGGCGGTCCTCAGCGCCTCGTCGTAGTGGAAGTTGATCTCGTGCTGGCCGAAGTTGCACTCGCCCTTCGAGTTCTCGACCCGCAGGCCCGCCGCCATCATCTCGTTGCGGATCCGGCGGATCAGCGGCTCGACCCGCGCGGTGCCGAGCATCGAGTAGTCGACGTTGTAGAGGTTCGCCGGGTCGAGGTCGCGATAGCCCTTCTTCCACGCCTCCTCGTAGGTGTCGCGAAAGATGATGAACTCGAGCTCGGTGCCCGCGGCGGCCGTCCAGCCGCGCTCGGCGAGCCGGGCGAGTTGGCGGCGGAGGATCTGGCGCGGCGACGCGACCACGTCGCGCGCCGTCCTCCCAGGCCAGGTCGGCCATCAGCATCGCCGTGCCCTCGTGCCAGGGGACCGGCCGCAGGGTGTCGAAGTCCGGCTTCATCACGAAGTCGCCGTAGCCGCGTTCCCACGAGGACATCTCATAGCCGGCGACGGTCTCCATGTCGACGTCGACCGCCAGCAGGTAGTTGCAGCCCTCGGCGCCGTGCTCGACCACCTCGTCGAGGAAGTGAGGCGCGGTCAGCCGCTTGCCCTGGAGGCGCCCCTCCATGTCGGCGATCGTCAGCAGGACGGTGTCGATCTCGCCCTCGTCGATTGCCTTGCGAAGCTCGTCAAGCGTCACCTGATGCCTCCCTGCATCGCTTATGGTTCAGAGATCGGACCATTCTCGTCGGCAGCCTATCCGCGGGCCTGATCATGTCAAGGTCGCGTGATGCTCAGGTCGCTGTGATCGGCGGCGGGGTCGTCGGCGCGGCGGTCACCCACGCGCTCGCGGGTCGGGACGTCTCCACGGTGTTGCTCGAGGCCGAGGCCGAGCTGGCACGGCGGCGAGCGGCACCAACTCCGGGATCCTCCACACCGGCTTCGACTCGGCGCCCGGCGAGCTCGAAACCGAGCTGATCCTGCGCTCGGGCGCCCTGCGCGAGCGGGTGATCGAGCGCCTGGGCGTGCCGGTGATCCACTGCGGCGGCCTGGTCCGCCCAGGCAACGATGCCGAGGTCGCGGTCGTCAGCCGGATCGCCGCCAACGCGCAGGCGAACGGGGTCGCGGCGACGATCGCGCGAGGACGGGGCGCTCGAGGTGCCGGGAGAGTCGGTCACCGACCCGGTCGCCTACACCGACGCGCTGGCGGCGAGGGCGGCGGCAGCCGGCGCCGAGGTCCGCCGCGGCGCGCGAGTCGAGGCGATCGAGCGAGAGGACGGCGGGGCTCACGCTGCGGATCGTGGACGGAGACGCTGTCACCTGCACGGCGGCGGTCAACTGCGCCGGCCTGCATGCGGACGACGTCGCCCGCCTGGTCGGCGACCGGAGCTTCACGATCTACCCGCGCAAGGGCGAGTTCTTCGTCTTCGACCCCCCCGAGCCGGGGTCGCTGGAGCGGATCCTGCTCCCGGTGCCGAGCAAGCGCACCAAGGGGGTGCTCGTGTTCCCGACCGTCGACGGCAAGCTGGTGGCCGGGCCGACCGCCCACGACCAGGACGACAAGGACGACTGGTCGGTGCGCGAAGAGGCGTTCGCGGAGGTGATGCCCAAGGCCCGCGCGATGCTGCCGGCGCTGGAGGGCGCGGAGCCGATCGCGAGCTACGCCGGCCTGCGCCCTGCGGGCCGCGACTGCAACTACGTGGTCGGCCCGTCGTCCGCCTGCCCACGGCTGATCAACGTCGCCGCGATCAGGTCGACCGGGCTCAGCGCCTCGCTCGGGATCGCCGAGCGCGTCGTCGGGCTGGTCGGCGACGCCGGGGTCGGGCTCGGCGATCCGCGCGAGCTGCCGATCGCCGAGCCGGGCGGAACCGCGCGCGAGCCGTGGTGGCGCCGCGCGGGCCGGCGGGAGCCGGTGGTCTGATGGCCGATCGCGCTGCTGCTCGGGGTCGACGAGGGCACCACCGGGGTCAAGGCCGCGCTCTTCGACGCCGAGCTCAACCCGGTCGCCGAGGCGCGGCGGGAGAAGGTCAACCGGCACCCGCGGGCCGGCTGGGTGGAGCAGGACGGCGACCGAGGTCCTCGCCGCCGTGGTCGAGGCGGTCGGCGAGCTGCTCGCCGACGCGCCCGGGGGAGGTGGTCGCCTGCGGGCTCGACCACCAGGGCGAGTCGGTGCTGGCCTGGGATGCCGAGAGCGGTGAGCCGCTGAGCCCGATCGTCGTCTGGCAGGACAAGCGCTCGCAGGAGGTGCTCGACCGGCTCGCCGAGCGCGAGGACGAGATCAGGGCGGCGACCGGGCTTCCCTTCGACCCGTACTTCTCCGCCGCGAAGCTCGCCTGGCTGCTCGAGCACTCCGACGCCGTCGCCGCCGCCCGGCGAGGCGGGGACGCTGCGGATGGGCACGGTCGACTCGTTCCTCTGCGACCGCCTCGGCGCCGGCTTCGCGACCGACCCCTCGACCGCCTCGCGCACGCAGCTGCAGCGGATCGACGCCGCGGGCTTCGATCCCGCGCCTCTGCGAGCTCTTCGGCGTTCCGCCCGAGGTGCTGCCGGAGATCCGCGACACCGTGGGCGAGCTCGGCGTCCTCAGCCACCCGAGCTGGCCCGCCGAGGTGCCGCTCTGCGGGCAGACGGTCGACCAGCAGGCGGCGCTCGCCGGCGCCGGCGCGGTGGTGCCCGGCCGGGTGAAGGCGACCTACGGCACCGGGGTCTTCGTCCTCGCCCACGTCGGCGCCGAGGTCCCGCGAGCCGGCCGGCGGCCTGCTGCCGACGGTCGCCTGGAGCATCGGCGGGCGGCTCGAGTACGCGCTCGACGGCGGCGTCTTCGCCGCCGGGGCGATGCTGGAGTGGCTCTGCCGCGAGCTCGGGGTCGCCGCGGACCCGGCGGCGCTCGGCGAGCTCGCGCGCACCGCCGAGGACTCCGGCGGCGCCCAGGTGCTGCCGGGGCTGGCCGGGATCGGCGCGCCCGTGGTGGCGGCCGAACGCCCGCGCGGTGCTCGCCGGGATCTCCGGCGGCACCGGCGCGCGCCCAGGTCGCGCGCGCGGCGCTCGAGGGAATCGCCTGGCGGGTCGCCGACATCGTCGAGGCGATCCGCGAGTCCGTCGACGTGGACAGCCTCCGGGTGGACGGCGGGCTCACCAACGAGCCGCTGATGCTCGAGCTGCAGGCCGACGCGATCGGCGCGCCGGTGGAGGCCGCCGGCGCCGACGCGACCGTGCTCGGCGCCGCCGCGCTCGCGGCGGTCGGGCTCGGGGGTGATCGGCTCGCTGGCGGAGGCGGCCGAGCTGCTGCCGGTCGACCGCACGGTCGAGCCGCGGCGCGACGCCGCCTGGCGCACGGCCGAGCACGGACGCTGGCGCGAGTTCGTGCAGGCGACCGCCGCGCTCGACCCGCTCTAGCGAGCGGACCGGGCGCGGCGAGCCCGCGTGCGTCGCCTCCTAGGCCGGTGTCGCGGGCGGGGGCGGCGGGTGTCGCTCGGGCGTTTCCTCGACGATCCCCATGCCCTCGTCGAACTCGACCTGGCGGATCGGGCCCTCGTAGCGCTTGTTCATGCCCAGGACCCAGGCGAGGCCGGCGCCGACCAGGACCACGCCGACGACCAGCGGCGTGTAGTTGAAGAAGCTCCAGTCGAAGTCAGTCCTCCCACGGGACGCCGGTGCTGAACGGGGGGTAGGCAGAGGACGATCAGCATCACGATCGACGAACACCACCGCGATCGGGTTGAGCCACTTGTACCTCTGCCCAAGGGTCCATGAGCGCGCCTCGAAGGCGTCGCCCATGCGCCAGCGCAGGAAGACCGGGATCACGTAGGCGATGTAGAGCCCGATCGTGCCGATCGCGGTGGCGGCGAAGAAGGCGACCGGCGGCACGAAGGTGTCGGTCGCGAACAGCGCCGGAAGCATGATGATGAAGGCGAGCGCGGTGCTGCCGAGCACGGCCATCGCGGGCACCCCGGTCCCGCTGACCCGGCTCCACAGCGTGTGGCCCGGGACGGCGCGGTCGCGCGAGAAGGCGAAGAACGTGCGCGACAGCTCGTCACGCATGCCATGCCGCAGAAGAACTGGCCGACGCAGGCGATCACGAGGATCGCCTCCGCCCAGTTCTGGTTCATCTCGGCGGAGGTGAAGACGGCGATCACGCTGCCGAAGCCCTCGTTGACGGCGTCGACGTTGGTGGCGGCGAACAGGAACGCGAGCAGCAGGAACCACCCGATCACCGCTGAGGACGCGACCGACTGCCAGATGCCCTTCGCCGCAGCCTGCTCGGCGCCCACCGTCTCCTCGGCCACGTGCGCCGAGGCGTCGTATCCGGTTTCCGTGTACATCGTCAGCAGGAAGCCGATCGGAAGGACGAGGAACCAGTACGTGAAGCCGCCCGTGGCCCCGTCGGCGAAGCCGGAGTTGTTGATCTGCTCGGTGAAGACGAAGTCGGCGCTCTGATGGCGAGTCGGGGACGATGATCAGGATCCCGAGGATGATCGCCGCCCCGAGCACGTGCCACCAGACCGAGATGCTCGTGAAGAGCGCGATCAATCGGTGGGAGAAGATGTTGATCATCGCGTGCAGCACCAGCAGGACCGCGTACAGCCAGAAGATCTCCTGGATGATGTGCTGGTCGTCGGCGAAGTTGACGAAGCCCAGATCCCAGCCCCAGAGGCCGAACAGCTGGGTCAGGAAGAACGCGAGGACGTAGTCGACCGAGGCGACGATCCCGACCAGCCCGGCGACGTTGAACCAGCCGGTGAACCACGACCAACCGGCTCCCCCGAGCTTGTGGGCCCACCAGTAGGGGCCGCCGGCGGTGGGGAACGCGGAGGCGATCTCGGACATGCTGACGGCAACCGCGAGGATGATCAGGCAGAGCACCGGCCAGCCGATTGAGATCGCTATCGGCCCGCCGTTGTTCCACGCCGACGTAGAAGAGCGTGAAGCAGCCGGCCAGTACCGAGATGATCGAGAACGAGATCGCGAAGTTGGTGAATCTCGTCCAGCCGCGCTCGAGCTCCTGCTCGTAGCCGAGCTCGGCTAGACGTTTCTCGTCGGCAGTCGGGTCGCTGGTGCCCTCAGGTGCCATACCGGGATCTCCTCCTTCACGGCTGGTCGGTCATGCGATAAAAGGTGTGCCTTACCGACCTATGAACGATCGCGAGCCTATTCCCGACGACGGACGCGAGTCAAGTCAATCCGACGAGCTGGGCCAGATCGTCCAACGGCTCGCCGGGGAGCTTGGACAGCCCGAGGGCGAGACCAGAGCCGCTTGGGGGCGGGATCACCAACCGCAACTTCCGCGCCCGCTTCGCCGGCACCGACTACGTGATCCGCGTCCCCGGCAAGGACACCGACCTGCTCGAGATCGATCGCGACGGCGAGCGGATCGCGAACGAGCGCGCGGCGCGGCTCGGGGTCGCTCCGCCCGTGGCGGCGATGCTCGACCGGCCGCAGGCGATCGTCACCGTGTTCGTCGAGGGCGACGCGATCGAGCCGGCGGAGCTGCGCGAGCCGGAGACCCTCACCGCCGTCGCGCGCTCGCTGCGTGCGATCCACGAGCTGGGCGAGCCGTTGCCGACGAGCTTCGACTCGTTCCGGATCGTCGAGATCTACGCGGCGACCGCGGCGCGAACGCGGAGCCGAGATCCCGGCCGCCTACGACGCGGCCCTGGAGAGCGCGCGCAGGATCGAGGCAGCCTGCACGGGGCCCGAGCACGACCCCGTCGCCTGCCACAACGACCTCCTCGCGGCGAACTTCATCCGCCCCGACGGGCCGGCGGCGCGGATCTGGATCGTCGACTGGGAGTACGCCGGGATGGGCGACCGCTACTTCGACCTCGCCAACTTCGCGGTCAACAACGAGCTCGGCGAGGCCGGCGAGCTGGCGCTGCTCGAGGCCTACTTCGGCGACCGACCGAGCGCTCGCCAGGTCGCGAGCCTGCGGCTGATGAAGTTCATGTCCGACTTCCGGGAGGCGATGTGGGGCGTCGTCCAGACCGTGCTCTCGGAGCTCGACTTCGACTTCGAGCAGTACGCCGGCAAGCACTTCGAGCGCATGCTCGAGACCGCCGCCGACGCCGATTTCGAGACCTGGCTCGAGCAGGCGCGTGAGCCCCAGGACTGAGCTGCCGCAGTCGGCGCGCTGCGTGATCATCGGCGGCGGCGTCGGCGGCGCCGCGATCGCCTACCACCTGGCGAAGCTCGGCTACCGCGACGTCGTCCTCGTCGATCGCGCCGAGCTCACCTCGGGCTCGACCTTCCACTCGGCCGGGCTCGTCGGCCAGCTTCGGGGCTCGGTGTCGCTGACGAAGATGATGATGCACTCGGTCGACGTCTACCGCGGGTTGGCGCAGGAGTCGGAGCTCGACCCGGGCTGGGTCGAGTGCGGCGGGATCCGCCTCGCCTCGAGCGAGGAGCGGATGGAGGAGCTTCGCCGCCAGGCCGGCTGGGCCAAGACCTTCGGCCTGCCGCTGGAGCTGATCTCGGCCGCGGAGGCGAAGGAGAGGTTCCCGCTGATGTCCACCGACGGCGTGCTCGGCGCCGCCTGGCTGCCGACCGACGGCTACATCGACCCCTCCCAGCTCACTTACGCGCTCGCCGACGTCGCCCGGCGCGAGGGCGACCTCCAGGTGCTCCAGAACACCCGGGTGACGGCGATCGAGGTCGACGACGGCCGGGTGCGCTCGGTGGAGACCGAGGCGGGGCGGATCGAGGCCGAGGTGGTCGTCAACGCCGGCGGCATCTACGCGGCCGAGATCGGGCGGATGGCGGGCGTGCGGGTGCCGGTGATCCCGTTCGGGCACCAGTACCTGGTCACCCAGCCGTTCCGCGAACATGCCGCCGATCAGCGGCTGCCCACCCTGCGTGACCCGGACCTGCTGGTCTACTTCCGCGAGGACGGCGGCGGCCTGGTCATGGGCGGCTACGAGCGCCGCTCGCAGCCCGCCTTCCTGCCCGAAGGCGCGGACGGGTTCGACGCGATCCCGGCCGACTTCAACGGCCGGCTGCTCGAGGACGACTGGGACCGGTTCGCCGAGATCACCGAGAACTCGAAGCGCCGGGTGCCGGCGATGGACGAGATCACCGTGACCAAGCTGATCAACGGGCCCGAGGCGTTCACCCCGGACAACGAGTTCTGTCTCGGCGAGTCGGAGGTCCGCGGGCTGTTCGTCGCCGCCGGCTTCTGCGCGCACGGGCTCGCGGGTGCCGGCGGGATCGGACGGGTGATCGCCGAGTGGATCGCCGAGGGCGAGCCCAGCCTCGATCTCTGGGAGATGGATGTGCGGCGCTTCGGCGCCCAGTACCGCTCGCCCTCCTACACCCTCGCTCGCACCCGCGAGACCTACGAGACCTACTACGACATCCGCTATCCCAATCACGAGCGGTCCGCCGCGCGGCCGCTGCGGACGTCGGCCGCGAACTCATGGCACGCCGAGCACGGCGCGGCCTTCGGGGAGAAGTCGGGCTGGGAGCGGGTCAACTGGTACGAGTCGAACGCCGAGCGCGGCGACGAGGGCCTGCGCCCGCGCGGCTGGGCGGGCCGGCACTGGTCGCCGGCGATCGGCGCCGAGCACCGGGCGACGCGGGAGGCGGTCGCGATCTTCGACGAGAGCTCGTTCGCGAAGCTGGAGATCGCCGGGCCCGCCGCCGGCGAGCTGCTCGAGCGCCTCTGCGACAACCAGGTCGCGCGCGAGCCGGGAAAGGTCACCTACACCCAGATGCTCAACCGCGGGGGCGGGATCGAATGCGACTTCACCGTCGCCCGCCTGAGCGAGGAGCTGTTTCAGATCGTCACCGGGACGGCGTTCGGCAACCACGACCGCGAGTGGATCCGCAAGCACCTGCCCGACGGCGGGGTGGAGGTCCGCGACGTGACCTCGGCCTGGTCCTGCTTCGGGATCTGGGGCCCGCACGCTCGCGACGTGCTCGCGCCGCTGACACCGGCGGACCTGGGCAACGAGGCGTTCCCGTACATGTCGGCGCGCGAGACCACCGTCGGCCAGGTGCCGGTCCGCGCCCTGCGGGTGACCTACGTCGGCGAGCTCGGCTGGGAGATCTATTGCCCGACCGAGTACGGCATCGGGCTCTGGCGCAGGCTCTGGGAGGCCGGCGAGCCGCACGGGATCGTCGCCGGCGGCTATCGGGCGATCGACTCGATGCGGCTCGAGAAGGGCTATCGGGTCTGGGGTGCCGACATCACCCCGGACGAGACGCCCTATGAGGGCGGGGTCGGCTTCTGCGTCAAGCTCGACAAGGAAGGCGGCTTCATCGGCCGCGAGGCGCTGGTGGAGGCGAAGGACGCGGACCCGCGCGCCAGGCTGTGCTGCCTCACGCTCGCCGATCCGCGGTCGGTCGCGCTCGGCAACGAGCCGGTCCGTGTCGGGGGCGAGATCGAGGGCCGGGTGACCACCGGGGGCTACGGCTACACGGTCGAGCGCTCGATCGCCTATGCGTACCTCCCGCCCGAGCGGGCCGAGCCGGGCACGGAGGTCGAGGTCGAGATCTTCGGCGAGTGGATCGCCGGCGAGGTCGCCGCCGAGCCGCTTTTCGACCCGAGGGGGGAGAGGATTCGCGCTTAGCGCCGCCGCAGGCGGCCCAGTGTCCGATGCAGCCACGCGCCGGCCCCGCGGCGGTGTCGGAGGCTGGCGAGCGAGCCGATCGTCTGCGGCCTGAGGGCATCGAGCTGAGTCGCCAGGGCCAGGAACACCTGGGCGGTCGTGAGGGCGTCGCCATCGGCCTCGTGGGGGCGATGGACCGGGAGGTCGAGAGCGCGGGCGAGCGGCGTCAGCCCGAACCGCTCGGGCACTCGCTCGCGGCGCAGTGAGTAGAGCTCCGCGGCGAGCTCCGCGGTGTCTATGACTGGGTTGTGCAGCTCGGCGCCGGCCTCGCGCAGCACCGGCGCCAGAAAGCTCTCCTCGACGGCAGCGACGTGGACGACGAGGGCCCTGCCCGTGAGCGCCGCTAACAGCTGGTCGAGGACCTCGCTTAGGGGCGGAGCGTCGGCGAGATCCTCGCTGCGCAACCCGTGGATGCGAATCGTCTCGGCCCCGGGCATCCGACCGGGTCGCACGAGCCGGTAGGTGGCGCCGTGCAACCGCACGCGGCCGCCCTCGATCGGGACCGTGGCGAAGGCGATGATCTCGTCGTTCGCCGCGTCGAGGCCCGTGGTCTCGAGGTCGATCACGCACAGATCGGCCTCACGCCACGGCGTCTTCGCGGCGGGAGTCGGGTTGTTGACGTAGGCGCCGAGGCCGGACCGAGCCGGCGCCCGCACGCCGCCGGTCACGTGGCCCACGCCAGCTTCGTGCTCAGCCCCCTCTGGACCGCGGCGACCGCACGGAACGCATCGCGCAGATAGCGGCGCTCGAGCAGGTTCAGCGTCTTCGGGTCGATCGCGTTGTCGGGAGGACGCGAGGCGGCGAGTTGGCGAGTTTGATGCTCGAGCCGCAGCTCGGTGAACAGGTCGAAGGCCTCCTCGAGTGTCGCCGCGTCGGTCACGGTCAGCGTTCCGGCCTCGGCGCCCGCCCGGAGACGCTCGCTGGTCGAGGTCGTCGTCGCACCGGCCGCCAGGGCCGCGTAACGGGCGATGTTGACGATCGGCAGCAGCCCACCGCGCTTGATGTCGAACTGCCCGGCGTGCTCACCGGAATGCTCGAGGACGATGTTGCGCAAGAAGCCGGTCGGCGGCTTGATCGCTAGTGCCTGTCGCAGGAGCAGGCGCAGCAGCTCCGGGCGCGGGTGGGCGTCGCGCAGCAATGCGGGCAGGTCGAGGGCGCGATCTGGCCCGTAGATCGCGCGGGCGTCGAGCACGATCGAGATCGCGATCAGTTCCTTCTCCGAGACCGGAGCCTTGAGCCAAGTGTCGATCGCCGCGCGCCAATCGGCGATCGAGCTCGCGGACATCACGCCGGCGGCGGTGACGCCGTGCGGGTCCGAGCGCCAGCCCATCGCGGCGAGCTCCTCGACCACCACAGCCGCGAGCCGGTGCATGTAATCCGCATCGGAGCGGTCGGACCAGGCCATGCCCGAGTCGACGTCGGAGGACGAAACCGCCTCCCGGCGGCCGAAGCTGCCGAGTGAGAGCCAAGTGAACTCCGCCGGCGGGGGGCCCTGGTCGGCGACGGTTAGCTCGATCAGCCGGCGGACGAGAGCGTCGACGACGACTGAGAGGATGCCGCTGATCCTTGCGGCGGCGACGCCGGACTCGTGCATCGCGATCAGGGTCGAGTCCAGCTGGGCGGCCGTCGCGCGTAGCGTCGTGATCTCGGTGGCGTCGCTGATCGCGCGCCGCAGCATGATCGGGGTTCTGGTCTCGGCGGCGAGCAGGTCGATGTCGGTGGCGACTCCGAGCAGCTCCCCGCGGCTGGAGAGGATCGGCACGTGGCGGATGCCGCGGTCGATCATCGTCAGCATCAACTCGGCGCTCGTCTGCTCGGCGCCGACCGTGAACACCGGGACGCTCATCACATCGCCCACCGGGGTGTCGAGCGCGAGCCCGGCGGCGACGACGCGGGAGCGCAGGTCGCGGTCGGTGACGATCCCGAGCTCGCCGTCCCCGAGATCGACGAGGATCGAGCTCACCCCCTGCTCCTCCATCCGGGCTGCGGCCTCGCGCAGGTGCACACCCGGCTCGCAGACCACCGGGCGCTTCCGGATCAGGGTCCTAACAGTCTCCTCGCCGAGGTCGAAGCCGCTGGCTCTCGAGGCCGGCGCGCCACCCGGCCGCGGCCGGTCCATCAGCGCCCTGGCCACCGATCGGAGTCCCGCCGGGTCGCTGAGCAGCGGGATCACCTCGTCCGCCGGGAGCCGGTAGCAGAGCGAGTTCTCTCTCGCGCGAGCCTCCCAGCCGGTCGGAAGTCCGGAGAGCATCCACGGGTGTCCGAACGGCTCGCCCTCGCCGAGCAGGTCGAGCACGCGCCCGTCGTCTCGCAGCTCGACGGCGCCCGTTCGCACCACCCACATCGCGTCGGGCGGCCCCTCGCCCTGGCGGAAGATCGTCGTCCCGGCCTCGAAGTATTCGATCTCGACCCGCTCCGCGAGCCGCTCGGCCTCTTCGGGCTCGAGCGCGACGAACGGATCGTGCGTCCGCAGGAACTCAGCGATGTCGTGCATACCGTCGGATCTCCAGCCTACGCTCGGCGCTAGGCCGGGGATGAACGGCCGCTCAGGCGGCCGCGAACGGCAGCTCGATCCAGACGTCGGCGCCCCTCTCGGAGCGGTTGCGAGCGTGCGCCGAGCCGCCGTGGGCGCGGGCGATCGAGTCGACCACCGCCAGTCCGAGCCCGGTGCCACCGCGCGACCGGGCGACGTCGGCGCGGCTGAAGCGCTCGAACGCCTTGTCGATGAAGTCCTCGGGGATTCCGGGCCCCTCGTCGGTCACGTGCAGCTCGACCACCCGGCCGTTCGGCCGGGCCTCGATCCGGACGGCGCCTCCGCCGTGGCGAAACGCGTTCTCGACCAGGTTGGTGAGCGCCTGCTCCACCCGCGGGCGATCGGCCTCGAGCAGCGTCTCGCCGGCCGGGGCTCTCATGGCTCAACGAGCGGCCATCGCGCGCCGCGCGAGCGGCGAACCGCGCCTCGATCGCCGCCAGGGCGTCGTCGATCGCGAACCGGCTGCCGCTCGATCGCCACCCCGGCGTCGTCGGCGCGGGCGACGACCAGCAGCTGCTCGGCCAGCGCGATCAGTCGGTCGATCTCGTCGGTGGCCGAGGCGATCGCCGTGCGCAGCTCCTCCTCGCTCGAGGCGTGCAGCAGCGCCAACTCGAGCTCGATCTTGTGCAGCGCCAGCGGCGTGCGCAGCTCGTGGCTGGCGTCGTCGACGAACCGCCGCTCGCGCTCGAGCGCCTGCTCCAGGCGGCCGAGCATCGCGTTCAGGGTCTCGCCCAGGCGCCTGAGCTCGTCGTCGGCCTCCGGAACCGGCAGGCGCTCCCCCGGATCGCTCGAGATCTCCGCGGCCCGCCCGCGCATCGCGTCGACCGGCCGCAGCGCGGCCGCGGTCATCCAGTAGCCCGCGAGCGAGGCGAGCAGCAGCGCCACCGGCCCGCCGATCAACAGCAGCCTCGCGAGGCCGTCGAGCGCCTCGTCGCGATCGCCGAGCGAGGAGCCGACGACGACCACCAACCGGCCGTCCTCGGTGGTGACCGGCACCGCGAGCACGCGCACCGCGCCCTCGAGCCCGGGGACCTGGTCGAGCTCGAAGAACGATCGGCTCCGAAGCGGCGCGCTGGATCTGGGCCGGGGCGAGCGCCGGCGCGCTCCCGACCTGCGGCGACGAGTCGATCACCCCGCCGCCGGCGCCGAGGATCTGGGCGAAGCTCTCGTCGAGCTCGATCAGCGGGTCGGCGTCGGAGCCCGACAGGCTTCCGTCGGAGTCGCGGGCGAGCGCCGAGACCTCGGTCGCGCGGGAGCGCAGGCCGTTGTCGACCGACTCGTCGAGCTGGGACTCCAGGCGCAGGTAGAGGAAGAGGCCGATCGCGATCAGCACGATCGCCATCACCCCGGCAAAGGCGAGCGTCACCCGCACCCGGATCGGCCGGCGCCTCAGCATTTGCACCGACTCCGCCTCACGGTGCACCGCCGTTCTCGCGCAGGCGGTAGCCCGCCCCGCGGACGGTCTCGATCGAGTCGGTCCCGAAGGGCTTGTCGATCTTTCGCCGCAGGAAGCGGACGTAGGAGTCGACGACGTTGGAGCGATTCTCGTAGTCGTAGTCCCAGGCCTGCTCGAGCAGCGCGTAGCGGGAGAGCACCTCGCCCGGCCGGCGCATGAACGTCTCCAGGATCGCGAACTCCTTCGCCGACAGCGACACCTCCGTCTCGCCCCGGTGGACCCGCCTGGTCGGCGGGTCCAGGCGCAGGTCGCCGACCCGCAGCTCCACCGGGCGCTCGCCGGCGCCGCGGCGGACGAGTGCCCGCAGCCGGGCGAGCAGCTCGGCGAACGAGAACGGCTTGGTGAGGTAGTCATCGGCGCCCCCGTCGAGGCCGGCGACGCGGTCCGAGACCGCGTCGCGCGCGGTCAACAGCAGGATCGGCGACCAGACCCCGGCGGCGCGCAGCCTCCGGCAGACCTCGAGCCCGTCGATGCCCGGCAGCATGATGTCGAGCACGATCGCGTCGTAGTCGGTGGCCTCCGCCATCCAGAGCGCGTCCTCGCCCTTGATCGCGACGTCTGCGGCGAGCCCCTCGGCGCGCATCCCGCGCCGGATCAGGCCCGCCATCTTGACCTCGTCCTCGACGATCAGAAAGCGCATCCCGACCAGCCTACGGGCGTAGATGAAAGCCCGATGAAGACACGTTTAGCTGTCTCGCCCGCTCCTCACGCGTGCCTTAAGGTGGCGAGGTGGCCCGCGGTCGCGACGCCCTCACCTGGCTGGCACCGGTGCGCGGCCAGGACACGGAGCTTTTCGATTCGATCGACCGCTTTCGCATCGGCGAGATGGAGTTCCATTGCTCTTGCGACGAACGGGCCTCGGTGCGCTCGGTGCCCGGCCGCTTCTTTATCCGTAAGGATCGCCGCCTCGTCGAGGAATACCTCGACGTGCTGGACGGCTTCCCGAACGGCAACATCGTCGAGCTGGGGATCGCGGAGGGGGGCAGCGTCGCGCTCACCGCGCTCGTGGCGACCCCCCGGAAGCTGGTCGGCCTCGAGCTCGACGAGAAGCCGGTCGACGCACTTGGGCAACTGATCGAGGGCCTCGGTTTCGCAAACCGCATTCGCCCGTACTACGGCGTGGATCAGGCCGATCGGGCAAGAGTGGGAGCGATCGTCGACGACGAGTTCACCGACGGGCAACTCGACCTCGTAGTCGATGACGCTTCGCACCACCTTGAACCGACTCGCGCGTCGTTCGAGACGCTGTTTCCTCGGCTGCGGCCCGGCGGCCTGTTCCTGATCGAGGATTGGAACCACCAGCTTCTGTGGGGCCCCGCGCTGGCCGCTGCTCTCGCTGATCCGGAGTCACCGATTCATGCCGAGTTCGAACGCTCGCTTGCGGCCGGCGCGATCGAGGCTCCGCTGCCCAGGCTGATCATCGAGCTCCTGCTCGCGCAGGGCGAGTCGGAGGAGTACTTGTCGAGTGTGACCGTAGGCCCCCGCTGGGTCATGGTTCGCCGGGCAGGTGGGCGACTCGATCCGGCAGGGTTCCGCCTCTCGGATCTGTTTACCGATCACATGGGGCTGCTTCCGGACTGACTCGCCGCCGGCTCAGATGAGCCCGGCGAGGATGTGCTCGGTGCCGCGCAGGTGCGAGCGGATGAGGGCCGCGGCGGCGCCGGCGTCGTTGGCCCGCAGATGGACGGTGAGCTGTGCGGTGCTGGGCGTTCGATCGGGTGAGGACCTCCTCGGGGTGGGCGATGCGGGCGATCAAGTCGCTCATCTGGCCCTGGACCTCGGTCATTTCGGTGACCAGACGGGGCGAGCGGGCCGCCTCGGCGACCCCGATGTGGAAGCGGATGTCGGCGCGGCGGTAGAGCTCGAAATCGGTTGCCCCGGCCATCCGATCGACCAGCGCGTCGAGGGCCGCGAGGTCCGCGGGCTCGGCGCGCTCCGCGGCGAGCACCGCCGAGCCGACCTCGATCGCCACCCGCTGGTCGAGGACCGCCCAGGCGTCGCCCCCGAGCGGGTCGTCGTCGCGCTCGGCAAGGGGCGGGCGATCGGCGACGAAGGTGCCGCCGGTCCGTCCGCGGATCGAGTTCAGATGCCCGGACTGGACCAGGGTGGTGATCGCCTGCCGGAGCGTCGAGCGCGAGATTCGCAGCTCGCCGGCGAGCTCTCGCTCCGGCGGCAGCCTGCTCCCCGGGGCGAGCAGCCCGATGCGGATCGCCGTCCCGAGCCGCTCGACCGTTTCCTCGAAGGTCGTCGGTGGGCGCACCGGCTGAAACACCGCCTCGAGCGCGGCATCGCGCTTCACCGGCCTACGGTAGCGCCGCCCGGCCGATGTTCCTAGCGCATCACGCCCCGAGCCGCAGGATCGCGCGGATCTCGGGGATCGCCTGCTCGTTGGAACGAAAGTGCACCCCCGACATTCCGATCGCGCGCGCCGTCTCCACGTTGGCGAACACGTCGTCGACGAACAGGCACTGCTCCGCGGTCGCGCCGCTGAGCCGGGCGATCGTCAGCTCGTAGATCGGCGGGTCGGGCTTGCGCATCCCGACGAAGGCGGAATCGACGACGAACTCGAAGATCTCGTCGACCGGCAGCATCGAGCGCCACAGCGGCTCCCACTCGCGGACGTTGTTGGTCAGCAGCGCCATCCGGCGGCCGCTGCGCTTGATCTCCCGCATCAGGTCGATCATCGGCTGGTTCGGCTCCAACGCCTCGAAGTAGATCTCGCTGAAGCGATGCATCTCCGGCCGGTGGCCGAGCTCGGGCTCGAGCGCCGTCGCGATCTGCTCGAGAAAGTCCGCCTCGGTCATCCGCCCGGTCTCGAGCTCGAACAGCGGGTAGGCGCCGTTCCGGTCGGCGATCGCCTTCATCGCCCGCCCGAGTGACTCGCCCGAAATCCCGGTCTGGTCCTGGAAGGCGGCGAACGACTCCAGCAGCGGGGTGGTGAGCACTCCGCCGAAGTCAGAGACCACGGCGGTGATCGGGGGCGGCTTCATGCCGCCCGAGCTGCTCGCCGGCGATCTCACGCGCGCTCGAGCAGGTCGAGCGACCCGTTGCCGCCGCCCGCGCCGCGCAGCGCCAGCCTCGCCGAGACCCGCTTGACGCCGCCGGCGACCGAGGAGTCCAGTGCGCTGACGTCGCCCGCGATCCGCATCGCGATCCCGTCGGCGCTTGGATAGAGCTCGAGGCCGATCCGTCGCGGCAGCCGGTCGGCGCCGTACTCGGTCGAGAGCAGCGTCTCGTCGAGGGCCGAGAACGAGCCGGGCTCGCCGAGCGCGCCGGTGATCAGCTCACCGCCGTGGCCGGGGGCTCCCACCGGCCGCAGCGCCGCGATCGCCAGCAGGCGCCCGTCGCCGAGGCGGGCGGAGAGCACCCGCAGCCGCTCGACCTCGTCCCAGTCGAGCTCGCCGCTCAGACTCCAGCCTCGGCGCGTCGCCGGGGTCGCGGCCGCTCCCTTCCAGGTCCCCGGCGCTCCACTCGAATCGAAGCTGCTCGCCGTCCGGCGCCTCGAACTCGAGCGTCAGCGCGTCACTCACGGCGCTCACCGGGCTCGATCTCCGGCGCCGGCTCGTCGACCTCCCTCGCGCTGCCCTCGTAGTCGTACGCGCGTCCGGGCGTTCCGGGCGGCGGGGGCGACGCCGAGGGGCCGGGGCGAGGCCCCGCGTGACCCGGCCGGGGCGTGGAGACGATCCAACCGAAGCCGATCCGACGCAGGGCGAGCCGGGAGAACGACGGCCCTGAACACGGCCCGGGTCGGGGGAATCAGGAGGGCGAAGCCGATGATGTCGGTGATGAACCCGGGGGCCAGCAGCAGGGCTCCGCCGACGATGATCATCGCCCCGTCGAAGGTCTCTGCGGCAGGGACGCGCCCGTGCGTGAGCGCCAGGTTGAAGCGCTCCCAGGCGGCGCGGCCCTGCGAGCGCGCCAGCGCCGCGCCGGCGAACCCGTCGAGGATCAGCAGCGCGAGCGTCGGCACCACTCCGATCGCCCCACCGACCTGGATGATCACGTAGATCTCCGCGATCGGCAGGACCAGGAACAGGAACAGGAGCACGATTGCCATGGCGGCTAAGGCTACGAGACGGCGTCCACTACGATCACCCCATGGCCACCGAAGAGGATGTCTACGAGGCGCTCGAAGAGGTGATCGACCCCGAGCTCGGGCTCGACTTCGTCTCGCTCGGGCTCGTCTACGACGTCGAGATCCAGGGCCCGGAGGTGTTCGTCACCTTCACCCTGACCACCCCCGCCTGCCCGATCGGCCCCCAGGTCTCGGAGCAGATGCGCGAGTTCGTCGGCGACCTCGAGGGGGTCGACAAGGTGCACCCGAAGATGATCTTCGAGCCGGCCTGGTCCCCGGAGATGATGTCCGAGGACGCCAAGTTCGCGCTGGGGTTCTAGGCACGGCTTCAAGCGGCATCGGGGGTCAGTCGAGGTCAGTCTGGACCCGTTGCGCCCGTCGTCCGACGCGGGATACTGCGCGGGCGATGTCGCAGGAGAACATTGAGATCGTGCGCCGAGCTAACGACGCGTACAACCGCCGTGACCTCGACGGGCTGTTGGAAGCCTGGGCCCCCGACGCCGTGTTGGACTGGTCCAACGCTCGCGTATTCGAGGCAGGCATCTATCGGGGGCACGGCGAGATCCGGGCGTTCGCGGAGGAGTACCTCGCGATGTGGGACGAGATTCGCATCGAGATCGTCGATGGCCCGTTAGAGGTCCGAGACGGTCTCTTGATCGCAGAGAACGTCGGCTACCTTCGAGGACGAGACGGCATCGAAGTTCAGGCTCGAAGCGCGTGGCTGATCACGATTCGGGACGGCAAGCAGACCTCGCTCACGCTCTACCAGACGAAGCGGGAAGCCCTCGAAGCCGCCGGGGTGTCGGAGTAGGCAGCGCGACTTTTCGGGGGCCGTTGCTCTGATAAACGGGAATCCTGTCGGGCTCCGTCATCTCGTCGCATCGGGTTGCGCGCTCGGCGCGCACTGGGGGCCACCGTGCGCGGTGCCGGCCGGCCGCTCCTGAACCCGTGATCCGCTCTAGTCAGCCGGGTGCCAGCCGAAGTACTTGTCCTTGAAGTCGTGCTCGCACGCCCCACCCTCGTTGAAGTTGCTGCCCGACTCGCAGGTGAAGTTGCGCGGCGGGTTCTCGCCGTTGCTGCGGTAAACGCGGCGCGCACGGTCCTTCGCGGGCGAGCACTTCATCCCGTGCTTGTAGAAGACCCGGACCTCGCCGAGCCTGATCGAGTTGCAGGCGCGCTTCTGATCGCCGGCGGGCTGCGACGAGGCCCCGGTCGCGAGCCCCAGCGCGAGCATGCAGACCACCGCGATTCCGAACCCCGAGTTGCTCGAACGACGCATCCCGTCTCCTCTCGTCGACCGCGGGGGAACCCTATCCCGGGGGCGTGGCGCACGAAGGCTGCTCGGCCAATCCGAGGCGATATGGTCGCGCCGGATGCCCTCCTTGACCGCCAACGCTCGCTCGGACGTCGCCGCTGGGGCGGCGGGCGGGAGCGAGAAGGTGTGCGTGATCGGAGCGGGGTCGTCGGGGATCGCGACCTGCCAGGTGCTGCACGCCCGCGGGATCGAGTTCGATTGCTTCGAGGTCGGCTCGGAGGTCGGCGGCAACTGGCGCTACATGAACGACAACGGGATGTCGTCTTCCTACAAGTCCCTGCACATCAACACCTCGCGCCGGATGATGGCCTACGCCACCTACCCGATGCCCGAGGACTACCCCGACTACCCGGACCACTTTCTGATCGCCCGGTACTTCGACGACTACGTCGACCACTTCGGCTTTCGCGACCGGATCCGCTTTCGCACCGAGGTGACCAAGGTCGAGCCCCGCGCCGACGGCGGCTGGGAGGTGAGCCGGCGCGAGCTCGACTCAGGCGACGAGGAATCGGCGACGTACGCCGCGGTGTTCGTTGCCAACGGCCACCACTGGGACGCGCGCTGGCCCGAGCCCCCGTTCCCGGGCCAGGATCAGTTCGAGGGCTCACAGCTCCACGTCCACGACTACAAGACGCCCGACGTGCTCCATGACAAGCGGGTGCTGGTGCTGGGGATCGGCAACTCCGCCACCGACATTGCGGTCGAGGCCTCGCGCGACGCCGAGAAGGCGTTCCTGGCGATGCGCCGCGGCGCCCACGTCGTCCCGAAGTACCTGTTCGGCAAGCCCAGCGACGAGACCAGCGGCGCCGGCTTCGCCCGCCTGCCGCTCGGCGTCCAGCGGTTCATCTACGGGCTGTCCCTGCGGACCGCGCAGGGGCGGATGACGTCCTACGGGCTTCCGGAGCCCGACCACAAGCTGCTCGAGGCCCATCCGACGATCTCCTCCGACCTGCTGCCGCGGATCGGCCACGGCGACATCCTCATCAAGCCGAACATCGCCGAGTTCTCCGGCGGGCGCACGATCCGCTTCGTCGACGGCTCGGAGGAGGAGATCGACCTCGTGGTCTGGTGCACCGGCTACAAGATCACCTTCCCGTTCTTCGACCCCGGCCTGATCTCGGCGCCCGACAACGAGATCCCGCTCTATCGCCGCGTCGTCAGCCCCGAGCATCCGAACCTGTACTTCATCGGCCTGCTGCAGCCGCTGGGCGCGATCATGCCCCTCGCCGAGGCGCAGTCGGAGTGGATCGCCGACGTGCTCGAGGGCAAGGTCGGGCTACCGACCCGCGGCGAGATGGAGCGGGTGGTCAAGCGCGAGCGCGAGCGGATGGCGAAGCGCTACGTGGCCTCCAAGCGCCACACGATCCAGGTCGACTTCCATCCCTATCTACGCACGCTCGAGCGCGAGCGAAAGCGGGGACAGGGGCTGGTGGACCGCTTCCGGGCTCGCGAATCGCACGAGCTTCGGATCGGCACCGCCCGCGCGTAGGCCCGGCGCCTCGTCCGATCGACCTGATCCGGATCCTCCGCTCGATCGGTTCTGACCGCGAGGCTGATCCGGTCCCGCGACCGCCGCGTTAGGCACGATCGATACGCGGCCGCAACGGCCATCGCCCACGCGGACGGGGGCGCGGCGGCCGGCCACTCAGGATCGTCAGCAGAAAGGAACTGCGATGAGGAACCGATTCTCGGCCAGGGGCTGGTCGCTCGTGGGCGCGCTCGCGCTCGCTGCCGCGATCGCCGTCCCGCTGGCCGTCAGCTCGAGTCACCGCGAGGCGCCGAACATCATGCTCGACCCCGCCGCGGACAACACCGACGTCTACGCGTGGACCGCGCCCGGGGCGGAGGATTCGATCACGATCGCCTCCAACTGGATCCCGGGTCAGGTGCCGGCCAACGGGCCGAACTTCTTCCGGTTCGACGACCGGGCCCGGTACTACAACAACATCGACAACAACGGCGACGGGGTGGCCGACATCCGCTACCGGTTCACCTTCGACACCGAGGTTCGCAACCCGAACTCGTTCCTCTACGCGGGGCCGGGGACGCAGAACTTCGCCGATCCGGGGCTGAACGTGATTCAGCGCTACGACCTCGTTCGCGAGGAGTACCGGAACGGCAAGCTGAAGTCGAAGCAGCGGGTCGCCAACAACGTCCCGGTCGCGCCGCCGAACATCGGGCCGAAGACGTTCCCGAACTACGGCAACTTCGTCGCCGAGGCGACGCGGACGCTGGGCAACGGGACGAAGCTGTTCGTCGGCACCCGTGACGAGCCGTTCTTCGTCGATCTCGGAGCCACGTTCGACGCGATCAACGTCCGCGTGCTGACCGGCAACCAGGGTCAGGGCAAGGACGACCTGTCGGGCTACTGGACATCGACCACGGTGATGCAGATTCCCGAGGCCGACGTCACCCGTAACGGCAAGCCGGTCCCCTCGGCCGACGCCAGCAACGCCGTCGTCGGCGTCTGGTCGACCACCGAGCGCCGCAGGCTCCAGGTCACCGACGCCAGCTCCGGTCAGAGCGGTTCCTACGGGAAGACCAACGGTCAACAGAACAAGTGGGTCCAGGTCTCCCGGCTCGGCAACCCGCTGATCAATGAGGTCGTGATCCCGCTCGGCAAGAAGGACAAGTTCAATCGAACGACTCCCGATCGCGACGCCGAGCTCTACGGTCAGTACGCGACGAATCCGGAGCTCGCCGCGGTGCTGAACGCGCTGTTCGACATCGGCGCCCCGGAGACGGACCGCACCGACATCGTCCAGGCGCTGCTCACGGGCATCCCCGGTCTCAACCAGCACTCGGGCAAGTACGCCGGCACGCCGGTGGACACGCTCAAGCTCAACCTCGGCGTCCCGCCGACAGAGCACCCGAGCCGCTTCGGGGTGATCGGCGGCGACAACGCCGGGTTCCCGAACGGACGCCGGCTCGCCGACGACGTCGTCGACATCGAGCTCCAGGTGGTCGCCGGCTTCCTGGTCGGCAACAAGGTGCCGCTCGGTGACGGCGTCGATCAGGACAGCGTCGGGTTCATGGACCAGTTCCCGTACCTCTCCGACCCGGAGTCGGGCTTCGACTCGAACCCGGGCCAGTACGTGGAGCCGGCCCACCCGCCGGTCCCGCCGGGAGGCTGACCGACCAAGGCAGAGCGGGGAGCGCCATCGGGCGCTCCCCGCGCCGCCGCTCGACCCACGGAGACAAGACCGCCGATGACACAGAACTTCCCCGGACCGCGCCTCGCATTCCTCGCCCTGCCCGTGCTCGCCTTCGCCGCGATGTTCGCGGTGCTGAACGCGATCAACGGGGGCTCAACGGCACCCACGCCGGCAGCTTCCCTGAGCGAGACCGGCTCCGGACCGCCGCCCAAGGACACCGCTGAGCAGATCTCCGCGCTGCGCGAGACGATCGCCGCGGGTGATGCGAGCGGCGAGGCATACACCCAGCTCGGCAACTCGCTGTATCAGCGCTGGCGCGAGACCGGAGACGGGCGACTGCTCGAGCGGGCCGACCGCGCGTTCGCCACCGCCCTCGCCGACGACCCGCGCGACTTCAACGCCCTCGCCGGGCGGGCGACGCTGGCGCTCTCGGACCACCGCTTCGCCGACGGCCTCGACCTCGCGCGGCGTGCGCACCGGGTGGCGCCCGGGGTCGTCGCCCCCTACGCGGCCCTGGTCGACGGCCTGATCGAGACCGGGCGCTACGGCGCGGCTGGCCAGGCGCTCGACCGGATGCTGTCGCTGAAGCCGAACCTGGCCTCGTACCTGCGCGCCTCCTATTACCGCGAGCTCCATGGCGACCTCGGCGGTGCCACGGCCGCGATTCGCCTCGGGATCTCCGCCGGCTCCGGGACCGTCGAGGGCGCGGCCTACGTGCGCACGCTGCTCGGCGACCTGGAGATGCGGCGCGGCCGCTACGACGCGGCGCGGCTGGCCTACCAGGAGGCGCTGGCGATCGATCCCGAGTTCGGCGCCGCCCTCACCGGGATCGCCATGCTCCGCGCCGGTCGGGGTCAGCTCGCGCCCGCGATCGAGAGCCTGCGCGGGCAGCTCGGCTCGCCGCCCTCGCCCGACGCCCTGATCAGGCTCGGCGAGGTCGAGCAAGCGGCGGGGCTGACGGCCGAGGCGCGTCGCCACTACGACCAGGCGCTTGCGATCGAGGGTCGCCTGCTCGCCGGCGGCGCCGGCACCGATGCGGGCGTGACGCTCAACGAGGCCAACCACGGAGAGCCCACCCGCGCGGTGGAGCTGGGTCGAACCGCGTGGCGGACGGCGCCGAGCGTTTCCTCGGCAGATGCCCTCTCGTGGGCGCTGTACCGGGCTGGCCGGGTGGGCGCCGCCGCGCGGTTCTCCGAGGAAGCGATGCGGCTCGGCTCGCGCGACCCGGAGTTCCTGTTCCACGCCGGGATGATCGCCCGCGCGAACGGGGACGACGCGGCGCGCGCGGCGGCTGCTCACGATCCTGACCGAGCAGAGCCCGCGCTTTCACCCGCTCTACGCGCCGAGGGCCGAGCGAGCGTTGCGCTCGCTCGGCTGACGGCCAAGATTCGGGGGCCAAGGCTCAGGCGGCGGCGCGCGATCGCGTCGCGCTTGCCGGGGATCCGCGCCGCCGGCCAGGCGATCGGGGTTGCACCCGGCGCCGGTTCGAGATACAACTGATCTGCAACTGCAACCCGTTCGTAATTAGATGAGCGGGTCCGATCATGACCGTCGCCCACACAGCCACCCCACTGGCGGCCACCGACGCCGAGCAGGCGATGGCGATGCTTCGGGAGCACGGCCTGCGGATCTCGGCCGCGCGGCGGCTGGTGATCGAGGCGCTGTTCGCGAGCAAGGCCCCCGTCTCGGCCGAGCAGATCGCCGCCGGGCTCGAGGGATCGCTGCCCTCCTCCGACATCGCCTCCGTCTACCGGAACCTCGAAACCCTCGAGCGAGCCGGCCTCGTGCGCCATTTCCACGCCGGCCACGGACCTGGCCTCTACGCGCCCGCGGCGCGCGATGGCCACGAGTACCTGGCGTGCGAGTTGTGCGGCCGGACCGAGGCAGTCGAGCCCGAGCGCCTGGAGCCGGCGCGGGCGCTGATCCGCGACCGGTTCGGGTTCGAGGCGCGCTTCTCCCACTTTCCGATCGTCGGTGTGTGCCGGGGCTGCAAAGCCACGGCCGCCGGGACGTAGCCGTGGCGGCGATCGACTTCGAGTTCCTGTTCAAGCCGGTGGAGGAGCTCGACACGCTCCTCAGCGGGCTCTTCGACGGCGCCCCGCTGCTGGTCGCGCTCGGGATCGCGTTCGTGCTCGGGCTTCGCCACGCCTCCGACCCCGACCACCTCGTCGCGGTCACGTCCCTGGTCGCCGCCGACGGCGGCGATGCGCGCGGAGCGGCCAGGCTCGGCGCCTGGTGGGGCGTCGGGCATGCGGCGGCTCTGTTCGCCCTCGGGATCCCGCTGATCGCGTTCAAGTCCGAGCTCCCGACGTGGCTCGAGTCGGGCGCCGAGAAGGCGATCGGGGTCGTGATCATCTTCCTCGCCGCCCGGGTGATCTGGAAGTGGGTCCGGGGCGACTTCCGGGTGGGGCGCCACTCCCATCGGGCCGCACCGAAGCCCGAAGGGGCCTCGGCAGGGGGCGCCCACACGCATCTGCGCGAGGGCGGCGGCGATCATCGGCATCGCAAGGTGCGCACGCCGCGTCAGGCTGCCGGCATCGGCCTCCTGCACGGACTCGCCGGGACCGGCGCGGTGGTCGTCCTCCTGCTCGCGGCGTTGCCCTCCAGCTCGAGGCCGGGCTGGCGCTGGCGGTGTTCGCGCCGATGTCGATCGTCTCGATGGCGCTCTGCACGACGGCGTTCGCGTGGCTGCTCACCCGCCGGGTGATCGACCCCGTCTACCGCACGGTCCTGATCCCGGCGTTCGGACTCTTCGGCGTCACCTTCGGCCTCTGGTACGCGGGACTGGTTTGACCTCGGCGCGCCCGATCCGGCATGGCGTCAGGCGGCCGGGGCCTCCCCGAGGTCGGCGGCCTCGAGCCGCTCGGCGGCGCTCACCGGCGCCGGGGTGAGCGCGGCGGCGACGATCACGAGCGTGAACGCGGCCAGCCGCAGGGCGACGCCGAGCGGGTCGTCCGGGAAGGGCTCTGCGAACACCAGCGGGCCGGCGGCGATCGTCAGCGCGTTGGCGGCGACGCTGGTCAGCGCGATCACCGGCACCGCCTTGCCGATCTGCAGGCTTCGCGCCGAGACCACCAGCCCGGCGGCCGAGCCGAGGGCGATCACTGCCGCCAGCGGGCTGAGCACGATCGCGGTCCAGGCCGAGTCGCCGAGCTCGCCCGACAGCGCCTTGATCGAGGTGTCGGATGCGGCCCAGAAGAGCCCGGCCGAGACGCCGAGCATCACCCCTTCGCGCGGCCGGCCGATCGAGGCGATCGCGACCGCGATCGCGGCGCTCGAGACGATCGCGAGGTACGCGACCAGGCGACCCGTCTCGTAGCTCGCGTGCGCCTCGTCGCCGGCGCCCTCGAGCGTCGCGGCGAGGAAGGCGAGCCCGAGCGCCGCGAGCCCGACGCCGATCCACTCGCGGCGGGTCACCTGGTGCGCGAACAACCGGTCGGCGGTCACCGTCAGCAGCACCAGCCCGCCGGCGATCACCGACTGGACCAGGGAGATCGGCGCCAGCGCCAACGCCCCGACGTGCAGGCCCCAGCCCGCCAGCGCGACGACGATCCCGAGCGTGTACCAGGGCGAGCGAAAGAGGGCGAGCGAGGTGCGGACGGGCCGCCGCAGCTCCACCTCGGGCGACGCGACCGCGCCGCGGTGCTTGTAGAGGAAGCCGAGCACCGACGCGAACGCGGTCGCCAGCGCGAGCAGCAGGCCGATCTGGACCGAGAGGCTCAGGGGAGCGGGTCGGTCAGGCCGCGGCGCCGGGTGGCGGGTCGGGGTCCGGGTCGGGCTCGGCCGTCTTCGGCTCGAGCTCGGTGTCGAGCTGGATCGCCCGGATCGCGTGCTCGTCGGGGAGCTTCGCGAGCACCTCCTGGATGATCGTGTGGATCTCCCGCTCGTCGTGGCCGAAGTCGTCGAGCAGGCTCCGCAGGGCCGTGTGCGTGATCTTGAGCTGCGCCGGCGAGAGCTCGAGGTGGTAGTTGATCGACTCCACTGAGGCCATTATGTCCGTTCCGCGGGCCCCGGTCGCTAGCTTGGAGGGCTTGCCCGGCACCGGAACAGAGACCGCGATCGAGGTCGAGGGCCTCGAGAAGTCCTACAAGGACGTGAGGGCCCTGTGCGGGATCGACCTCGAGGTCGAGGCCGGGACCGTGCTCGGCCTGCTCGGTCCCAACGGCGCCGGCAAGACCACCGCCGTGCGCATCCTGACCACGCTGCTGCCGCCCACGGCGGGGAGCGCGAGCGTCGACGGGCTCGACGTCGTCCGCGACGCGGCGAAGCTCCGCGAGCGGATCGGGCTCGCGGGCCAGTACGCCGCCGTCGACGAGGGCCTGACCGGCTTCGAGAACCTCGAGATGGTCGGGCGCCTGTACCACCTCGGCAAACGGACATCGCGCGAGCGGGCCGGCGAGCTGCTCGATCGCTTCGACCTCGCCGAGGCCGGCGACCGGCTGGTGAAGACCTACTCGGGCGGGATGCGCCGCCGCTTGGACCTCGCGGCGGCACTCTTCGCTCGCCCGCGGGTGCTGTTCCTCGACGAGCCGACGACGGGCCTCGACCCGCGCAGCCGGATCGCCCTGTGGGAGGTGATCGAGGCGCGGGTGGCTCAGGGGTCGACAGTGCTGTTGACGACGCAGTACCTCGACGAGGCCGACCGCCTCGCCGACCGGATCGCGGTGATCGATCACGGCAGCCTGATCGCCGAGGGCACCTCCGACGAGCTCAAGCAGCGCGTCGGCGGCGAGCGCATCGAGGTTCGGCTCGAGCGGCCGGAGCAGGCGGAGGAGGCGGTGGCGGCGCTCGCCGAGCTCGCCGGCGACTCCCCCTCGGCGGACGACGGTGTGGTCCGCGTGCCGGTGCGAGATCGCGAGGGGGCGATCGCCGCGGCGGTCCGTAACCTCGACGCGAACCAGATCTCGATCGACGACATCGCCCTGCGCCGCCCGACGCTCGACGACGTCTTTCTCACCCTCACCGGCCGGCCGCCCGAGCCGGAGGACGGCGAGGAGGACGAGGAGCCCGATACGGCCGAGCGCGAGACGGAGGCGATGCGATGAGCGCGGCCGCGCGTTACGCGATCTCGGACACTCTGGTGCTGGCGCTCCGCGCGCTGCGCCGGATCCCGCGCAACCCGGAGCTGCTGACCGCCTACACGGTCCAGCCGGTGATGTTCACGCTGCTGTTCGTCTACGTCTTCGGCGGCGCGATCGAGACGCCCGGATACGACGGCTACGCCGACTTCATGATCCCCGGGATCATCGTCCAGCAGATGTCGTTCGGCGGGTTCGCGACGGCGCTCGGGCTCGTCGACGACCTGAAGAAGGGCCTCGTCGACCGCTTTCGCTCGCTGCCGATGTCGCGGATGGCGGTGCTCACAGGGCGCACCCTGTCGGACATCGCCATGAACGCGCTGGCGCTGGCGGTGATGCTTACCGTCGGATACATCGTCGGCTTCTCCTTCTCCACCTCGCCGGTGGAGGTCCTCGGCGGGATCGCGCTCTGCCTGCTGATCGGTTACGCGTTCTCCTGGATGTTCGCCTGCGTCGGGCTCTACGCCAATACGCCCGAGGGCGCTAACACCTTCGGCTTCATCGCGATCTTCCCGCTGACCTTCGCCTCGTCGGCCTTCGTGCCGCCGGAGACGATGCCGGACTGGCTGCAGACCTTCGCCACCGACATCAACCCGTTCTCGACCATGGTTGATGCCGTGCGCCACTTGTTCGTCGGCGGACCGGGGGGTAACGACGTCTGGGGGGCGATCGCCTGGAGCCTCGGCCTGATCGCTGTCTTCGGCGCGCTCGCCATCCGCCGCTACCGCACCGCCGCCGTCGCCTGAGTCCGGGCGCATGGGGGGCGAGGAGCTTCTCGTCGGTCGCCACGGCGACGAGGTGGCCCTAGCGGTCGTCGCCGACCGCTTCGGCCGGATCGCCGGCGTGCGCGTCGGCGCCGACGAGGCCGCGGCGCTCGCCTGGGCCCTGCTCGAGCTCTCCGCCGGCCCGGCGGCGCGCAGCGAAGACGCCGAGGCCGGCCGGTAGGCGACCGCCGGTCGACAGCCAGGAGCCCGCGATGATCAGCAGCAGGCCGGCGATCGCGCCTGCGCCCGGACGCTCCCCGAGCACGATCACGCCGAGGGCCACGGCGACCGCGGGGGCGACATAGGTGATCACCGATGCCCGCGAGGGGCCGACGTCGGTGACCAGGGCCCCAAAGAGGACGAACGCCGCCGCGGTGCAGAGGGTGCCGAGGACGACGAGCGACGCGATCGCGTCACCGGAGATCGGGCCGCCCGGAGGCGCCGCGATCGCCGCCGGCGTCAGCGCCACCGCCGCGACCGCAAGCGCGCCGGCCATCGTCGCCCGCGGGTCGATCCGCGCGAGTCGCTGCTTCAGGATCATCGGGCCGATCGCGTAGCCGAGCGCGGCGAGCAGGATCGCGCCGGCGCCGAGCAGTTCCTCGCGGTCACCCGCGACGTCGAGTCCCACCAGCGCGACGACCCCCGCGAAGCCGACGAAGAGGCCGACCAGGCGGCTGCCGCGTGGCGCGCTCGTCGTGGTCGAAGCGCAGCGCCAGGACGGCGACGATCAAGGGCACCGAAGCGATCAGGATCGCGGCCAGCGACGAGTCGACGTGCTGCTCGCCGGCGGCGATCAGGGGGAACGGCAGCACGATCTCGATCAGCGCGTAGGCGACGAGGGGGCGCCCGAGGCCGCGCAGGGACCCGAGCAGCCCCGACCGCCAGGAGATCGCGAGCAGGATCAGGGCGGCCATCGCGACGCGCACCCAGGCGAGGAAGGCGGGCGGGACGCCGTCGTCGACCGCGACCTTGATGAAGAAGTACGGGATGCCCCAGAGGACCGAGACCGACCCGAAGAGGATCCAGGCGCGGGCGCTCACCCGCCCGAGTCAAGCAACCTTGCTACGCGGTGGCCTGCTCGCGGTCGTGCGCTTCACGCTCCGCCACCTCGGCGGCCTCGACCAGCTCGGCGATCGAGTCCTCGATGCCCTCGGCGATCTGGGCGACGTCGTCGATCGCGTCGAAATCGGCGAGGAGGCCGAAGTTGACCCCGCCGTTGTAGCTCATGATCGCCACGAACAGCGCCTGCTCGGGCGGGAGGAAGCCGACCGGGAAGATGTCCTCGAGCTCGCGGCCGAGCACGTAGAGCGGGATCTGCGGGCCGGGCACGTTGGTGACCACGAGGTTGAACAGGCGGGTGGAGAAGTTGATCCGCGCCGCCTGGGCGAGCAGGGTCGGAGGGGCGAAATCGTTGAAGCGCGAGATCACCTCGGCGCCGAGCGCCTGCTTGGACTGCTTGATTCCCTCCATCCCGCGTCGGCAGATCTCGAGCCGCTGGACCGGGTCCTCGACGTAGACCGGGATCGGGCCACGCAGCGCGACGAGCTTGTTGCCGAGCTGTCCGCGCTCGTCGGCCGTTCGGATCGAGACCGGCACCTGCGCCCGCAGCTCCATGCCCTCGGTGCGGACCCCGCGCGAATGCAGCCAGCGCCGCACCGCCCCCGTGACCACGGCGAGGACGACGTCGTTGACGGTGCCGCCGAGGGCGCCCTTGATCCGCTTGAACTGGGCGAGGTCGGCGCGCACCCACTCGAACCGCCGGTGTGACCCGACCGCCACGTTGAGCGGCACGCTCGGCGCCGGGTTGGCGAAGTTCCAGCCCACCTCGCCGAGCGCCTCGACCGCCTCCGAGACCTGGTGCAGCGCCACCCGCGGATGCTCGACGGCATGCTCGACCCGCTGCAGTGCCCGCACCGGCGCCCGCAGAACCCCTTCGGCATCCTTTGCCAGCAGAGTGGCGGCCGAGGGGGTCGGGCCCGGCACCCAGTCGTGGTCTGGCTCGGCCGGCTCGGGAACCGGCTTGACGTCGAAGAGCACGGTTGCGATGTCGACCCCGGAGACGCCGTCGACGAGCGCATGGTGGGTCTTGGTGACGAAGGCGAAGCGCTTGCGGGTCAGCCCCTGGACCATCCACAGCTCCCAGAGCGGCTTCGTGCGGTCGAGTTGCTGGCTGAACACGCGGGCGGCCATGTTGCGCAGCTGCTCCTCCGAGCCCGGAGAGGGGAGCGCCGAGTGGCGGACGTGGTACTCGAGGTTGAAGGCGGGGTCGTCGACCCAGAACGGGCGGCCGGTCGGGACCGGGGGATAGGCGAGCTTCTGTCGGAAGCGCGGCACCAGGTGCAGGCGCGAGCGCACGTGGCCAAGCAGATCGACGTAGCTCGGCGGCGGCCCCTCGAAGATGCAGATGGCACCGACGTGCATGTGGCTGGCGGAGCTCTCGTTGGTGAGGAAGGAGACGTCGAGCGCCGAGAGCCGGTCCATGTGTCCCTGGGCCATCGCGCCTAACTTACCGCCAATGCGCGGGATCGCCTCAGCCGCGGCCCTGGCCCTTGCCGCGCCGCTGCTCGTCGGCTGCGGTGGGGATGACGGTCCTTCATCCAACCCCGCCGCCGTCGGAAGCGAAGCGGAGGAGGCGGCGGGCTTCGACTCGAGACGCGCCTTCGCCGACCTCGTCGCCCAGGTCGAGCTCGGCCCGCGCCCGTCGGGCTCGGCGGCCGCCCACCGCACCGCGGAGCTGATCGCCGCGCGGATGCGCGAGGCGGGGCTCGCGGACGTGGCGATCCAGGGGCCGTGGGAGAACGTCCTCGGGACGATCCCCGGGAACCTCCCCGGGATCGTGGTCGTCGGCGCGCATTACGACACCAAGGACGCGATCCCGGGCTTCGTGGGCGCCAACGACGGCGCCTCCGGGGTCGCGGTCCTGCTCGAGCTGGCCCGCTCGCTGCCGTCGCGGCTCGCGGGGCCGTCGGTGCAGCTCGTCGCCTTCGACGCGGAGGAGGCGCGCGGCGCGCGCGACTTCGACCGCGACGGCGCCCGGGGCAGCCGGCAGTACGTCGACTACGCGCGCCGCGGCGGAGTCCAGGGCTCGGCGCCGCTCGACGAGATCCGCGCCATGGTCCTCTTCGACCTGGTCGGCGACTGCGACCTGCAGCTCCCGTACGAGCCGAACTCCGACCCGACCCTCTACACGCTGTTCGCCGCGTCGGCGGCGCAGCTCGACGGCGATCCGGCCCCGTTCGAGCTCGAGACCGCCTCGATCGACGACGACCACGTTCCCTTCCTCGAGGCCGGCGTCCCGGCGGTGAACCTCATCGACTTCGACTACGGGCCCGGCGATCGCCCGGGCGGCTACTGGCACACCCCCGCCGACACGCTCGACAAGGTCTGCCCCGCGAGCCTCGAGACGGTGGGGGAGGCCGCCCTGGTGGCGATCCCCCGCATCCGCTGACCCCACCAGCCGAGCGACGTGTTCAGCACCCAGGAGGTGCTCAGCGCGTCACTCGGCGGTTCGGGAGGGTCGCGGCTACCCTTGGGTCGTGGCCGAGGCGCTCGAAACCCATGCCCCGAAGCGGATCCTGCTCGCCGCCCCGCGGGGGTACTGCGCCGGCGTCGACCGCGCGGTGGTGACGGTCGAGAAGGCGCTCGACATGTACGGGCCGCCGGTCTACGTGCGCAAGGAGATCGTCCACAACAAGCACGTGGTCGAGCAGCTCGCCGAGCGCGGAGCGATCTTCGTCGAGGAGGAGACCGAGGTGCCCGAGGGCGCGCTGGTCGTCTTCTCCGCCCACGGGGTCGCCCCGAGCGTGCACGCGAACGCCGCCGCCCGCGACCTGCGCACGATCGACGCCACCTGCCCGCTGGTGACCAAGGTCCACGTCGAGGCGCGCAAGTTCGCCGAGCAGGGGTACACGATCATCCTCATCGGCCACCAGGGCCACGAGGAGGTCGAGGGGACGACCGGCGAGGCGCCCGAGAACATCGTCCTGGTGGAGACGGTGGCCGACGTCGACGCGCTCGATCTGCCCGACCCCGACCACGTCGCCTTCATCACCCAGACGACGCTCTCGGTCGACGAGACGGCCGAGATCATCGCCCGCCTGCGCGAGCGCTTCCCGGCGATCACCGCGCCGAAGTCCGACGACATCTGTTACGCGACCACCAACCGCCAGATCGCGGTCAAGCAGCTCGCCCGCGAGTGCGAGCTGGTCCTGGTGATCGGCTCGACCAACTCCTCGAACTCCAACCGCCTGGTCGAGGTCGCGCGCGAGCACGGCGCCGCCTCGCACCTGATCGACAACGCCTCGCAGGTCGACGAGTCCTGGCTCGACGGCGTCGAGACGGTCGGGATCACCTCCGGCGCCAGCGCCCCGGAGGAGCTGGTGGCCGAGCTGGTCGAGTTCTTCCGCGAGCGCGGCGCCGACGACGTCTCCGAGCTGCGCGCCGTCGACGAGGACGTCCGCTTCATGCTGCCGAAGCAGATCCGCACCGAGCTCGCCGCGCGCGCGTAGCGCCGCCCCCGCCGGGGGTACCGTGGCTCCCATGCACGGGCACAGCGGCCATGACCACACGCACCGCGTCGACCTCGACCGGACCGGCGCCAAGCGCGCGCTGAAGCTCGTCCTCGCGCTGACCACCGCGTTCCTCGTCGTCGAGGTCGTCGGCGGCCTGATCTCCGACAGCCTGGCGCTGCTCGCCGACGCCGCCCACATGCTCTCCGACAGCCTCTCGCTCGGCGTCGCCCTGTTCGCCGCGTGGCTGGCCGGCCGACCCGGAGGTCCCAGCCGCACGTTCGGCTATCGGCGCGCCGAGATCCTCGCTGCGCTGTTCAACGGCGTCACCCTGGTCGCGATCTCGATCTGGATCTTCGTCGAGGCGGCGAACCGGTTCGGCGATCCGCCCGAGGTCGAGGCCGGGCTGATGCTCGCGGTCGCCGTGGCCGGGCTAGCCGTCAACCTGATCGCGGCTCGCATCCTCGCGCGTCACTCGGGCGAGAGCCTCAACGTCTCCGCCGCCCTGCGTCACGTGGTCGCCGACCTCCTCGGCTCGGCCGGGGTGCTGGTCGCGGCGCTGGTCATCCTGACCACCGGATGGGAGTACGCCGACCCGGTGGTCAGCGTCGCGATCGGCATCCTGATCCTCGTCAGCTCGTGGACGATCCTGCGCGACTCGGTGCAGATCCTGCTGGAAGGCTCGCCTCCGGGAACCGACGTGCAGGAGGTCGGCCGGGCGATGGCCGCGCATCCGGGCGTCAACCAGGTCCACGACCTGCACGTGTGGACGATCACCTCCGGCTTCCCGGCGCTGGCGGCGCACGTGCTGGTCGACCGGGACGCCGACTGCCACGCCACGCGGCGCGAGCTGGAGACGCTCCTGCGTGAGCGCTTCGGCCTCGACCACACGACGCTGCAGGTGGATCACGAGGGCGGCGAGCTGCTGCAGATCGACACCAATCCCGGCGGCGGTGGGGCTTGACCTGACCCGGGCCGGCTATCGGATCTCGGACGAACGCGAGCGGCTCGACGTCGCGGCGATCTGGGTCTATCTGCGCCAGGCGTACTGGTCGCCGAACGTCCCGCGCGAGGTGGTGGAGCGTTCGCTTTCGCGCTCGCTCTGCCTCGGCCTCTACGACCCGGCGGCGCGCAGGCGGGGTTCGCGCGGGCCGTCACCGACGGGGCGACCTTCGCCTGGATCGCCGATGTCTTCGTGCTCGAGGCGCACCGTGGCCGCGGGCTCGGGGTCTGGCTGGTCGAGAACGCTGCTCGCGCACCCGGACCTGGAGGGGCTGCGCTCGATCCTCGCTCGCCACCCGCGATGCCCACGGGCTCTATGAGCGCTTCGGCTTCGAGCCGATCGACGAGCGGCTGATGTCGCGCGGCCTCTCGGCGGAGCGGCTCTACGGCAGCCCGGCGGAGAAGCTGAGCGAGTAGATCGCGATCCCCGGGCTCGCCTCGAGGCGCAGCCGGTGGCGCTCGTGGCGAGGGTGCAGAGCGAGGTCGTAGAGGCCCGGGAAGGCCACCTCGATCGTCCGCGCCGTCGCTCCGTCGAGCGCGACGCGCAGCTCGCCCTCGCCGTCGACGGAGGCGTGCGCGCCGCCGGCGGCGTACTCGCGCTCGATCGCGTCGCCGTCCTTCGGGGCCCGCCACGGGTCGGAGACCGAGCCGCCCGGCAGCAGCTCGGGGCTCGGCGGGGCGACGAGCGCTCCCGGCGCGTCGGTGGGCCGCAGCGGGGGCAGCGGCGCCGGGGGCCGGAAGCCGGCGTCGATCGCCAGCAGGGCGTCGGCGATCGCCCGCTCGGTCGCCTCGTACTCGCCCTCGCCGAAGTGGAACCAGCGCAGCGCGCCCCCCTGGCCCCAGAGGAACAGCGAGGGCCAGCCCTCGCAGCCGTAGTCGTGCCAGACCGCGTAGGCGGAATCGTCGGCGACCGGGTGTCGGATCCCGAGCCGCTCGATCGCGCCGGCGAGCTTCCCGTGATCGCCGCTGAAGCCGAAGCGCGGCGAGTGGATGCCCAGCGTCGCCAGGCCGGCCTCGCGATAGCGCTGGTCCCAGGCGACCACGTAGGGGAGCGCGCGGACGCTGTTGAGCTGGGCGAAGTCGAAGAAGTGGACCAACAGCGGGCCGGCGGCCGTGAGCTCGGCGACCACCGGGGCGCGCTCTGGACGCGCCTGGGTGCCCTCCGAGCGCAGCCAGCGCAGCCGGGGCGGCAGCACGGGAGCGGCGATGTCGTCGCGGTGCGGTTGCATCGGGGCGCGGATCGTATTCCCGCCGCGGCGCCCCAAACCGACCACGAGCGCCCGTTATGCTGATCGCTCTTGGATCGAGCCTTGCGAAAGGGGAGCAACCCGTGAACGACCGGACCTGGGAGCGAATCGAGCGCAGCCGCGAGCGGTGGGACGTCCTCCGCCACCCCTTCTACAAGCGCTGGTCCGCCGGCGAGCTCAGCGCCCAGGAGCTGGCCCGTTACTCGGGGCAGTACCGCCACGCGGTCGAGGCGATCGCGACGGTTTCGGCCGACGCCGCCGAGGCGCTCCCCGAGCGCCCCGAGCTGCGCCGCCACGCCGCCGAGGAGCTCGGCCACGTGCGGCTCTGGGACGGCTTCGTTGAGGCCGCCGGCGGCGACGCCGGCGACGTGCCGACGAGCGAGACCGAGGAATGCGTACGCGCCTGGACCGCGGACGGTGAGCCCGCCGAGCGGCTGGTCCGCCTGTACGCGATCGAAAGCGGCCAGCCGCAGATCTCCCGCACCAAGCGCGAGGGCCTGCTCGAGCGCTACGGGTTCGCCGACGACGCCGGCACCGCCTACTTCCGCGTGCACGAGCCCCGCGATGTCGAGCACGCCGCCGAGGTCCGTGAGCTGATCGAGGAGGTCGGAGCCGACGCCGACCCCGACGACCTGGTCGCGGCGGCGGAGTCGGCGTTCCGGGCCAACTGGCGCCTGCTGGACGGGGTCTAAGCCGCAGCCATGCGCCGGGGCGACCGGCTGATCGGGATCGTCCTCGGCCTCGCGCTGGGCCTGGCGATCGTCGCGGTGTTCGTGTTCGTGTTCAGCGAGGACACCGTCGACGCTCCCTCGATCGACGACCGCGCCCCGACCGAGCAGCCCGCCGACCGCTAGCCCGCCTCCCGGACTCGCACCGCTTCAGCCTGCGCTTAGGGGCCGCCCCCTAAGATGCCGCGCGATGCAAGGATCACGAGCCCTGATCGCGGTCGCGGCGCTGGTCGTCATCGTCGCCCTGTTCTTCGTTCTCCGCGACGGCGGCGACGACGAGACCACGACCACCGCGGGCGCCAACACCTCCGCGCAGACGACGACGGGAGCCGAGACGACGAACGGGGAGGGCGGCGGCCAGGGCGGCGGCGAGCCGGGTCAGGGCGGCGCCGGTGGTGGGGGCGACGACGGTGGTGGCGGCGAGAAGGTCGCGACGATCGTGGTCGAGGGCGGCGAGCCGGTCGGCGGGGTCCAGGAGCTGAGCTTCACCGAGGGTGAGGCGATTCGCTTCGAGGTCGAGTCGGACGTCGCCGACGAGATCCATCTGCACGGCTACGACGTCGCGATGGAGGTCGCGGCGGGGGGAACGGTCGAGTTCGACGTCCCGGCCACGGCCGCCGGCGTGTTCGAGGTCGAGCTCGAGCACCGGGTTGTCCCGATCGCCGAGATCACCGTCAACCCCGCCTGAGCCGCGGCGATGTCGCTCGCGCCGCTGGAGGTAGTCGGCCACGCACTGGTCGGCCGCCAGGATCTGCCGATCCCGGAGTGGCTGTTCGCCTGGGCCGCCTCGTTGGTGCTCATCGTCTCGTTCGTCGCCCTCACCGTCGCCTGGCACAGCAGCCGCTTCGAGCAGATCCGCTGGCGCGCCCTGCGACCGGCGGTCTCGAAGGCGCTGGTCAACCCGCTGGTCGAGGTCCTCTGCGGCGCCCTCGGCGTGTTCCTGCTCGCGCTCACCGTGTGGGCGGGGCTGAACGGGACCGAGGCTCCGGACCGCAACTTCGCGGTCACCTTCGTCTTCGTCACCGCCTGGCTCGGCCTCGTGGTCCTCAGCGTGTGCTTCGGCGACGTCTTTCGCGCCTTCAACCCCTGGCGGGCGATCGCCCGCGTCGTCGGCGGCGGCTTCAAGCTGATCGCCGGCCAGTCCGCCCCGCCGCCGCTGGCCTATCCCGAGCGGCTGGGGGCGGTGGCCGGCCGCCGTCGGCCTGGTCGCATTCGTCTGGCTCGAGCTCGTCTACGGCCAGGGCGGGTTTCAGACGGTCGGCCTGACCCCGCACACCGTCGCGGTCGCGACCCTGGTCTACAGCGCCTACACGTTCGTCGCCATGACGCTCTTCGGGAGCGAGACGTGGCTCGCGCGCGGCGAGACCTTCTCGGTCTACTTCCACATGTTCTCGACCCTGGCGCCGTTCGAGGTCCGCGACCGCCGGCTCGGGATCCGCAGGGCGCTCTCGGCGTCCACCAAGTGGGTCGCCGAATCGCCCGGCTCGGTCGCCATCGTCCTGTTCACGATCGGGGCGACGACCTTCGACGGTGCCGCGGAGGGGACCCTGACCGAGCCCATCTCCACGGTCGAGGGGTGGTTCGGCGACCTCGGGCTCGGGCCGCTGGCGGCGCTGCGGGTGACCAACTCGATCTTCCTCGCGCTCTGCCTCGCCTTCGTCGCCGGCCTGTTCTGGGCCGGCATCTACGGCATGCACACGGTCCGCACCGAGCACGACACCCGCGGCCTCGGGCGGCTGTTCGCCCACGCGTTCATCCCGATCGCGCTCGCGTACCTGGTCGCCCATTACTTCAGCCTCGTCGTCTTCCAGGAGCAGGCCCAGTTCACGTTCCTGCTCTCCGACCCGCTCGGCGACGGATCGGACATCTTCGGCACCGCCGGCAGCGGGATCGACTACTCGGCGATCAGCGCCAACGCGATCTGGTACGTCCAGGTCGGCGCGCTGATCGCCGGGCACGTGACCGCGCTGGTGCTCGGCCACGACCGGGCGCTGAAGGTCTACAGCGACCCGCGCGTCGCCGCTCGCTCCCAGTACTGGATGCTGGCGCTGATGGTCGGCTTCACCTCGCTCGGGCTGTTCCTGCTCTCGCAGTCGAACGCCTGAGCGCGGCGTTCGGGCGACTCAGTCCAACGCCGCGCGCCGCCAGGGACCTGGGATGCCCGCGGCCGACCGCGACCGCACGCGCACCGCTCGCGACGGCCCCGGGGAACGCGTCGAGCGAGATCGAGGCGCGCCGCCGCTTCGCCGCGATCCGCTTCCAACCGCCGTCGACGCTTGCCTCGACGTCGTAGCGGCCGCCCTCCGGGAGGATCTCGAGGCGCTTGCGACTCACCTCGACGCGCGGGCGGGCCGGGCGCGCGAGCTTGCGCAGGCGCTCGCGGTCGAACGCCGGGTGCAGGAACCGCCCCCGCGAGTCCTCGGGCGCGAACAGCCCGAACAGGCCCATCACCGTCGGCGCGATGTCGACGTTGACGGGGTTCGACGCCGGGCCTTCCCCGGTCACCGTCCGGGTACGCACCAGCCTGCTGCCGCCGCTGATCGCGAGGAAGTTGTCCGCGGTCTGCGGAGCGCCGTGGTTGCCGGGGAAGCGGGTTGGCCGACGGCGACGGCTCGCCGAACCCGACCCCCGGTTGCGCGACAGCGAACAGGTCCCCCGAGCGCGGTCCGAGCGAGCTGCCACTCGGGATGGACCCGCGCCGCGGTGTGGGCCTTGCCGCCGTCGAGCGGGTTGGGCTCGCGATAGAGGACCTCGGCGACCCCGGGCTGGGCGAGGGCGATCGCGCGCATCCGGCCAGCAGCTCGAAGCGCCCCGGGCTCGTGCGGTCGGCGAGGTAGACGAAGTCGATCGAGCCGCGGTCGTTGAGGGCGACGAACTCGCTCGGGGGCACGCCGCCGGCGGTGAGCGCCTGGGTCAAGCTGACCTTCGAGGAGGTGGTGTCCATCGAGTGGTCGGAGACGAGGATCAGCACGGTGCGCTTCCATTCGCCGCGCGCGCGCAGCGTCCGGACCAGGCGCTCGACCTGGGCGTCGGCCTGGCCGATGGCCGCGTCGTAGCCGGTGCCGGTGCCGGTGGCGTGGCCGGCGGTGTCGATCTGGTGCAGGTTGACGAAGGTGAAGTCGGGGCGCTCGGGGCCGCGGGGGCCGGGCGCGCCGTTGTCGATCGTCGCCACGACGCGGTCCATCACCGTCGCGTCGTCGAGCGCGTAGCCGGTCACCGGCGCGGTGGGCACCGGCTCGCAGTAGGCGTCGTCGTCCGGAACCGTCGGCGCACGGCGCCCAGAGGTAGTCGGCGTCCGGGCGCCCCGGTCGAGGTTCTGGCCGGCGAAGATCCGGCCGAGCTTCGGCTTGCCGAAGACTCCGGCGGTGGAGAGCCGGTCGGGGTTGCCCTGGCGCCCGATCGCCTCGAACACGAGCTCCGCCTGCGGGCAGGTGCGGCTCTCGCCGCTGGTCTCGCTCGGGGGCGCGGCCTGGTCGAGCGGTCCGGTGGCGACGCAGCTGTCGGGGCCTTCGAGCGGCGCGTAGAGCGCGAACGCGTTCGCCGGGATCCCGGAGCGGCCCGGGTACGCGCCCGACATCATCGCGACGTGATTCGGGTTGGTCTCGGCCGGGATCACCGAGCTCGAGTTGGGGAAGTAGGTCCCGCGACCTCCGGAGCCTGCGAGCAGCGAGGAGATGAACGGCGCGCGGCCCGCCTCGATCCGGTCGCCGTCGAGGCCGTCGAGGACCACCACGTAGACGATCGGATGCTGGCGGGCTGCCGCCGGGCCCGCGAGCGCCAGCGCCAGCGCGACGGCGCCGAGACAGATGGCGAGGCGCCTGAGCATCCGGGCGATCTTATGCGAGCGACGCCGGGTGAGCGGCTCAGACGCCGGCGATCTTGGTCGTTCCATAGATCGCCGCGAACCCGGCGACGGTGAGCGCCACCCGTGACCACGAGGCATGCTCGCCGTGGGCTTCCGGGAGCAGGTCGGTGCCGCCCATGTAGAGGAAGAAGCCCGCGTAGACGGCGAGCAGCTCGCCCAGCGCGAACTCCGAGATCGTGATCGCGCTGCCGACGATCGCGCCGAACAGGGGGGCGACGGCGTCGACCGTGAGCCAGCGCTTCGCCCGCCTGCGGTCGTCGGACTGGCTGAGGACGAAGGCCACCGTGTTCAGGCCGTCGGCGAAGTCGTGGCTGATCACGGCGATGAACACGAGCACGCCGGTGGCGGTGTCGAGGCCGAAGGCGAGCCCGATCCCGAGGCCGTCGATGAAGCTGTGGGCCGAGAGACCGAGCGCCCCCAGCGCCCCCACCTGCCCGTGCGCGCGGGCCTGCTCGGGGTCGTCGCGATGGTGCAGCACCAGCACCCGCTCGGCGAGGAAGAAGGCGATGAACCCGGCCCCGACCAGGAACCCGACCCGTTGCGGGTCGCCGACCGCCTCGATGCTCTCGGGCAGCACGTCGAAGAGCGCCACCGCGACCACGACGCCTCCGGTGAGCGCCATCAGCGTCGGCAGCGAGTGCGCCAGGCGCAGCGCCAGGGCGCCGCCCGCGAAGGTCGCGGCGACCGTGGCGAGGGCGAACGGGATCGCGATCCACTCCATCGAGGCGAGAATGATAATCATTCTCAAACTCGGTATGCTCACGGCCATGGCGAAGGGCCGCGATCGCGACTGGTCGAAGCTGGCGCTCGACGCGCTCTCGAGCGAGGGCCGGCGACCGGGGGGCGCTCGTCGCGCCGTGGTCGAGCTGCTGGCGCGGCAGGACTGCTGCCTCAGCGCCCAGGAGATCGCCGACGCGATCCGGAGCAAGGGCCGGCCGGTCGGCACGGCGAGCGTCTACCGGGCGGTCGACCGCCTGCTCGCGCGCGGCCTGGTCCAGCGGGTCGAGGTCGGCGACGGCGCCGCCCGCTACGAGCCGGTCGTCCCCGGCGGAGCTCACCACCATCACGCCGTCTGCGATCGCTGCGGGCGGCTGACACCGTTCTCGGATCCGGCGCTCGAGCGGACGATCGACCGCCTCGCCGATCGGCTCGGCCACCGGGTCGGGGCGCACGAGGTGCTGATCCGCGGCGAATGCTCGCGCTGCTCGGCGGCCTGACCGGCCGGCGACCGCCGGCGCGATAATGGACCCGTGCTGCCGATCGCTCACGCGGGCCATTGGGCCTTATGGATCCTTTACGCCCTCCCGGTTATCGTGGTCCTCGCCTCGATCGTGACCTCGATGCGCCGTGAGCGGCGCGAGGCACGGACCACCGATCGATCGGGTCAGGGCGGGACCCCGACGGCCGACAGCTAGGGAGCGTGAGGCGCGGCGGTGCCGCGCTCGCGCCGCGAGGTGCGCCAGCCGGGACGGAAGGAGCGGAGGGCCACCGGATGGCGATGGCCCTCCAGCGGCGCTGATTAGGGTAGCCTAATTAGGCATACCTAAGTCGGGATGGCCGGCTGCCCAACACCCAGGAGGACGACGGCTTGAAGCACCCCATTCCGACCTTGCGCCGCGCGGGCGCGCTGGCGCTCACGCTCGCGCTCGCGGGGTTCGCGCTCGCCGCCTGCGGAGACGACCCCGAGACGAGCACCACGCCCGCCGAACCGGGTCCGACCTCGGCCGCGATCGACCAGGCGCTGCTCGACGACGCGGTCGCCACCTACGACGCCTACGTCGAGCAGGAGACCGGCGAGTTCGTCGTCGCCACCGAGGAGTTCCTCGTGCCGGTCGAGGAGGGCGACGTCGAGGCCGCGAAGGAGCTGTATCCCGCCGCCCGGGTGCACTTCGAGCGGATCGAGCCGGTCGCCGGCGCCTTCGGCGACCTCGATCCCGACATCGACGGCCGCGAGGGCGACATCCCGCCGGACGAGTGGGGCGGCTACCACAGGATCGAGAAGGCGCTTTGGATTGACGAGTCGACCGAGGGGCTCGAGAAGACGATCAAGGAGCTGCGCAACGACGTCGCCAACCTCGACGACATCGCGATCAAGGCCGAGTTCGACCCGGCGGAGATCGCCCAGGGCTCGGTCGACCTGCTGGCCGAGGTCTCGGCGTCGAAGATCACCGGCGAGGAGGAGCGCTACTCGCACACCGACCTCTGGGACTTCGAGGCCAACGTCGCCGGCGCCGAGGCCGGGTTCGAGGCGCTCGAGCCGGCGCTGGTCGAGGTCGATCCCGAGCTGGTCGAGGAGATCGAGGCCGAGTTCGAGACGATGTACGCGCTCCTCGACGAGCACCGCGAGGGCGACGGCTTCGTCCTCTACGACGAGCTGAGCGAGGAGCAGACGCAGGAGCTCGCGCAGCAGATCGACACGCTCGGCGAGCCGCTGTCACAGGCACCGTCCCTGGTGGGGTGAGCGAGACCGACCGGACTGACGGGGAGACGGCCGGCCGCGGGGTCACGCGGCGCGGCCTGATCACGACGGCGGGGCTCGCCGGTGCCGGGCTCGGGCTCGGCGCCGCCGGCTACGCCCTCGGCCAGGAGCGCGCCTCGGACGAAGCGCCGGAGGGCACGGGCACCGTCCCGTTCTGGGGCGAGCGCCAGGCGGGCATCGTCACCGCGCAGCAGGACCGGCTGCATTTCGCCGCCTTCGACGTCACCGCCGAGACCCCGGCCGAGCTCGAGCAGCTGCTGCGCGAATGGACGGCGGCGGCGGCGCGCCTGACCGCGGGCGGGCTCGCCGGGCCCCGCAACGCCGAGGCGCTGTATCCGCCCGACGACACCGGCGAGGCGATCGGCCACCTCCCGAGCCGGCTGACGATCACCTTCGGCTTCGGGCCCGGCCTGTTCGAGCGCGGCGGGGAGGACCGCTTCGGGCTCGTCTCGCGCCGACCGCCGCAGCTGCGCCAGCTCCCGCCGCTGCCCGCGGAGGCGATCGACCCGGACCGCTCCGGGGGCGACATCTGTGTTCAGGCGTGCTCCGACGACCCGCAGGTCGCCTTCCACGCGGTGCGCAACCTGGCGCGGATCGGCCGCGGCTCCGTGGTGATGCGCTGGTCACAGCTCGGCTTCGGCCGCACGGCCACCACCACCCGCGCCCAGGAGACGCCGCGCAACCTGATGGGCTTCAAGGACGGCACCAACAACATCCGCGCCGAGGACACCGCCGACCTCACCCGGTTCGTCTGGATCGGCGACGAGGCCCCCGCGTGGCTGCGGGGCGGCACCTTCGTCGTCACCCGCCGGATCCGGATGCTGATCGAGAGCTGGGACCGCACCGCGCTGGGCGAGCAGCAGCGGGTGATCGGCCGCGAGAAGGTCAGCGGCGCCCCGCTCGGCGCCGAGGGCGAGTTCGACCCGGTCGACCTGAGGGCGCGCGGGCCCGACGGCAAGTTGATCGCCCCCGACGCCCATATCCGGCTCTCCTCGGGCGACGCGGTCGGGACGAAGATCCTGCGCCGCGGCTACTCGTTCACCGACGGCTTCGACGAGGTCACCGGGCAGCTCGACGCCGGCCTCTTCTTCATCTGCTTTCAGCGCGACCCAAGCAGTTCGAGACGATCCAGCGCAACCTCTCCCCGGACCTGCTCAACGAGTACATCGTCCACAGCTCGAGCGCGGTGTTCGCGGTGCCGCCCGGCGCGAGCGAGGGCGGCTTCGTCGGCGAGGGCCTGTTCGCGTAATCCACGAAGGGTGCGTTCGTACCGACGCCCGGTCGAAAGGCACCCCTGGCGGCGGTCAGGCGGCCAGCAGGCGCTCGAGCCGCCGCTCGAGCTGCTCGCGCAGGAGCGTCGCGAATCGGGCCGTCGTGGGCGCGTTCGACCAGCTCCTGAAGGAAGCCCTCGATCACCAGGCGCTTGGCGTCGGCGATCCGCGAGCCCATGCGCGCGCAGGTAGTGGAGCTGCTCCGGGTCGACCTGGGCCACGGCGGCGGCGTGCGTGCAGCGGACGTCGTCGGCCTCGATCTCGAGGCCGGGGATCGCGTCGGCGTGCGCGTCCGTGGAGAGCAGCAGGTTACGGCTCTCCTGGAACGCGTCGGTGCGCTGCGCGCCCGGGTCGACGCGGATCATCCCGCGCCAGACGGCGGTCGCGCGCTCGGCGAGCACGCCGCGAAAGGCGAGGTCCGAGACCGTGTCCTCGGCCGCGTGCTCCTGGGTGGTGTCGTAGTCGAGGTGCTGGGTCCCGTCGCCGGCATAGGCGCCGGTGACCTTGGCGCTCGACCCGCGGCCGGCGAGCTTGGTCTCCATCCGCACCTTGCCCCGGGCGGAGCCGAACCCGAGCGCGACCCAGTCGAGGCTGGCGTCGCGGCCGACCTCGGCGCGCTGGGTGGCGAATACCCAGCCCTCGTCGGAGATTTCCTGCTCGCAGACGTAGCGCAGGTTGGCGCCGTCGCCGACCACGATCTCGACCACGCCGTTGAAGAGGCCGTCGCCGTCGGAGGTGTAGCGCTCCCAGACCTCGGCCTCGGCCCCCTCGCCGAGCACGATCAGCGCCCGCCACTCGATCTCGTCGCCGTCGGCGCCCGAGACGGTGAGCCTGATCGGCTCGGCGACGCGGGTGCCCGGCGGCACGTAGACCAGCAGCCCGTCGCGCCAGCGCGCGTGGTTGCGGGCGGTGAAGGCGTCGGTCGCGCCGACGATCGAGCCGAGCCGCTCGCGCAGCAGCTCGGGATGCTCGTTCGCCGCCTCTGCGAGCGCCATGACGATCGCGCCGTCGCCGTCGCGTGCGGGGAGACCGTCGACGGCGGCGACCGCCTCGTTGAAGCCGTCGAGCTCGAGCCCGGAGAGGTCCGTGAACTCCCAGCCCTTCTGCTTCTGGGTCGGCAGCTCGAGCCCGATCGCGAGCTCCTTCGCCCGGTCGCGCGCCTCGCTCAGCCAGTCCGGCTCGACCACCGAGGGCGCCGCAGCGCCCTCGCGGTCAGCCAATCGACCCCTCCATCTGGAGCTCGATCAGCCGGTTCATCTCGACCGAGTACTCCATCGGCAGCTCCTTGGCGATCGGCTCGATGAACCCGTTGACGATCATCTTCGACGCCTCCTCCTCGTCGAGGCCGTGCGCCTGCAGGTAGAAGAGCTGGTCCTCGCCGACCTTCGAGACCGAGGCCTCGTGGCCGACGTTGGCGTCGGACTCGTCGATGCGGATCGTCGGGTAAGTGTCCGAGCGCGACTCCTCGTCGAGCAGCAGGGCGTCGCAGACGACCTTCGACTTGGTCTCGGTGGCGCCCTGGGCGACCTCGAGCAGGCCGCGGTAGGTCGCGCGCCCGCCGTCCTTGGAGATCGACTTGGAGAAGATCGACGAGGTCGTCTTCGGCGCCGCGTGGATGATCTTGCCGCCGGCGTCCTGGTGCTGGCCCTTGCCGGCGAAGGCGATCGAGAGCAGCTCTCCGTGGGCGCGCTCGCCGAGCAGATAGATCGACGGGTACTTCATCGTCAGCTTCGAGCCGAGGTTGCAGTCGACCCACTCCATGGTCGCGTCCTCGTGTGCTACGGCGCGCTTGGTGACCAGGTTGTAGACGTTCTGCGACCAGTTCTGGACCGTCGTGTAGCGAACCCGTGAGCTCGGCTTGCAGACGATCTCAACCACCGCGGAGTGCAGCGAGTCGGTCGAGTACACGGGAGCTGTGCAGCCCTCGATGTAGTGGACCTCCGAGCCCTCCTCGGCGATGATCAGGGTGCGCTCGAACTGGCCCATGTTCTCGGTGTTGATCCGGAAGTACGCCTGCAGCGGCATCGCGACCTTGACCCCGGCGGGCACGTAGACGAACGAGCCGCCCGACCAGACCGCGGAGTTGAGCGCCGCCAGCTTGTTGTCGTTGGGCGGGATCACCGTCGCCCAGTACTCGCGCACCAGGTCCTCGTGCTCGCGAAGGGCGGTGTCCATGTCGGTGAAGATCACCCCCTGGGCCTCGAGCTTCTCGTTGATCTGGTGATAGACGACCTCGCTCTCGTACTGGGCGCCGACCCCGGAGAGGAACTTGCGCTCCGCTTCGGGGATCCCGAGCCGGTCGAAGGTCTTCTTGATGTCGTCGGGGACCTCGCTCCAGTCGCGGCTGTTGCGATCCGAGGCGCGGACGAAGTAGTGGATGTCGTCGAAGTCGATCTGGCCGAGGTTGCCGCCCCAATTCGGGGTCGGGCGATCGACGAAGTGCTGGTAGGCCTTGAGTCGGAAGTCGCGCATCCACTGCGGCTCGTCCTTGTACTCGGAGATCGACTCGACGACCTCGCGCGAGAGCCCCTTCGGCGCCTTGTAGGCGTAGCCGGTTTCCGGATCGTGGAAGCCGAACTTCTCCTTGTAGTCGGAGCCGATGCCCTTGAGCGCCGACTCGGACTCGGTCAGCTGCTTGCCTGACGGCGAAGCGGGGACGGTGGCGGTTTCGGGGGGTGTGGTCATCTGAGAATCAGAGCTCCAGCTTCACGTCGTCGTCGTCGACACGGACCTCGTACGTATCCACCGGGCGGTAGGCCGGCAGGGTCCGCGGCCTGCCTGTGCGGAGGTCGAACAACGACCCGTGCCGCGGACACTCCACCGTACAGGAGGCGGGGTCGAACTCCCCCTCGGCGAGCGGGCCGTCGTCGTGCGAACAGCGGTCCTCGATCGCGACCAGCTCGCCGTCGGCGCAGTGAAAGACGCCGATCTTGCGGCCGTCGACCTCGACCAATCGCATCCCGCCCGCCGGCAGGTCGGCGAGCGCGCAGACGTCGATGGTTGTCTTCGTGGTCACTTATTCCTAGTCTCCTGGTCGGATTTTAGCGGGGGCCGAGGCGCCTCTGCGCACATCGCCCGGACGCCGGTAGCTTCCCCGCGATGGACGGGCAGCCGGCCCATGCGCGAGGGCGGATCCTGATCGCCGGGGTGGCCGCTGCGGTGCTGGCGGCGATCATCGCCATCGTCGTGCTCGCCTCCGGGGGCGAATCGGAGGAGCCCGTCGTCGCCGCACCGGCGCGCTGCGTCGCCGCGTGGAACTCCGACGAGGCGGCCCGCGCCTACGGGCGCCACAACTTCAACTTCCACCGCTACGAGGGCGCTCTGGTCACCTTCCTCAGCAGCGCGGGCGAGCGGGTCGGCGAGGGCGAGGGCGGACTCTGCGGGGTCATCTTCCCCTCCCAGGCCCTCGACTCGGAGCCGTTCGCAGCGGGCCAGGTACTCGACGGCGGCGCCTGGGCTCCGATCAGCTCGCTTGGAGGGGTGGAGCTCGACCGCGTCGCCGAGCTCCAGGTGACGGCGGCCGGAGCTCCGAACACGACCCTCGACGCCCAGGGCGAGCTGACCCCGCTCTGAGCCGGCGTTCGCGTCTCGACGTTCGTTCGAGGGGCGTTTGCGCGCTTCGGGGGCGTCGGATAGGTTGGCCCGAAGTCCACCTCCGGGAGGAGTCAGGCCGATGCCCAGCGCAGTGACCCCCAAGCTCGTCCTCATGGCTGTCCTCGCCGTCGTCGTCTCCGGCTCGGCGATCGGCGTCGCCGGCGCCACCAACACCGTCGAGATCGACAGTGAGATCGTCCTCCGCGAGACCTTTCCCGCCTTCCACGGCAAGGTCAAGTCGTCCAACGTCGCCTGCACCCAGGGCCGGCTGGTGAAGCTGTTCAAGAAGAAGCGCAGCGGCGGTCGCCGGCTGCTCGGCAAGACCCACACCGACCTCGCGGGCAAGTGGCAGGTGATCGTCGACCCGCTGAGCTCGGGCGTCTACAGGGCGGTCGTCAAGCAGCGCTCCGAGGGCACCGCGGGGACGATCTTCACCTGTCTGCGCGACAAGTCGAGCCGCGCGATCGTCGACTGAGGCCGGTCTCGTGGCGGCCGCGGCGCGCCGTGCGCCGGCTCGCCCGAAGGAGTGTCGTGTAGGTTGCCGCCGCGTGGCCGGACCGCGGAGCAAGCAGCCGCCGACGCTGGGCGCGGCAGTGCACGGCCGTTGGCCCTCCGGCGGCGCCGGCTACGCGCTGCTCGGCCTGATCGCCGCCGGAGTCGTCCTCCGGCTCGTGGCTGTCGCGAGCTGGTGGCCGACCACTCCGACGCTCGATGACGGCTACCAGCTCTACGCCGAGTCGAACCCGTTCACCGACCCGCAGCACCCCGGCGGCTACGGGCTGATCCTGGCCGGGCTCGGCCTGGTAACGCGGGAGGTTGCGGTCCCGGTCCTGCTCCAGCACCTGAGCGGGATCGCCTCCGCCCTGTTCCTGTTCGCGGCCACCCGCCGCATCACCCGCTCGGCCTGGGCCGGGCTCCTGCCGGCGGCGATCGTCCTCCTCAACCCGGACCAGATCTTCCTCGAGCACGCGATCATGTCCGAGAGCTGGGCCGTGCTCGCGACTTCGACCGGCCTCTATGCGGCGGTCCGTGCCTTCGATCAGCCCGACCCTTGGTGGCATTGGCCGTTGCTCACCGGGGTGGCCCTGGCGCTGGCAACGACGATCCGCACCGCCGGTCTGTTGCTCATCCCTGTGGTCGTCCTCGCACTGGTGCTTTGCCGGCCGCGAGCGTGGGGAGGCTGGCGCGAGCGGTGGCGCGCGCCGCTCGCAGCTGCGGCCGGTGCCGCCGCAGTGCTGTTCTTGTTCGCCGCTGCCAACGCGAACTTCGGAGAGCGCTTCGGCGTCGGCCCGTCCTCCGGGTGGTTGCTCTACGGCCGGGCGGCGCAGTTCGCCGACTGCAGCGAGTTCACGCCTCCGGCGGGCACCGAGAGCCTCTGCGAGGAGCGCCCTGCCGCCCAGCGCCCCGGCGCCTTCTACTACATGTTCGACCCCGAGGCCCCGGCGCCGAGCCGTTTCGGTGCATTCGGCGAACAGGACGCGCTCGTCGGGGAGTGGGCGGAGCGAGCCGTGCGCGCCCAGCCCGGCGACTTCCTGACCACCGCCTGGGAGTACCTGCGGGGTTACTACGTCCCGAGCGCGAGCCCGGAGGGGGGCGAGCTGGACCCGCAGCTCGACTTCACCCGCGAGAACTACATCTTCGCGCCCGCGATCGAGCAGAACTTGGAGGCGTTCTACAACGACTTCACGATCGACGAGCGCCGTGCCGGGCTCGAGTTCCTCCGTGCGTGGCAACACGTGACCCGTTTCGGCGCGACGATGCTCTCGATCGCCACGGTGCTCACGCTGATCGGGCTCCTGGTCGGGACCCGGCGCTCGCGCGTCGGCGTACTGCTGTTCGGGATCGGGGGCCTGGCCCTGCTCCTCGCCCCGGTGCTGACCGGCAATTACGTCGGCCGCTACACGGTGCCGATGGCGGGGCCGCTCTTCGCGGCCTCGGCGATCACGCTCGTCGAGCTGTGGCGCCGCCTGATGGCCGGCCGACGCCCCACCGACCTGCGCCCGGAGCCGGAAGCGCGACCCGGGCCGGTGACTCAGACCTGATCGCGCTCGGCGATCGGATCGCCGGGGGCGCCCTCGTCCTCCCAGTCGGCAGCATCGCCGAGGGCGGCGGACTTGAGCACCTTGAGACCGAGGAGCGCGCACTTCAGCCGCGTCGCCGAGATCTCGATCCCGAGCAGATCGAGGACAAACTCCTTGTCGAGTCGCAGCAGCTCCTCCCGGGTCTTGCCAGCGAGCTCCTCGGTCAGCATCGACGTGGCCGCGGTCGAGATCGCGCAGCCCCTGCCCTCGAACGCCACCTGCTCGACCCGGCCGTCGGCGCCGAGAACGATGAACACGCGTTGCTCGTCACCGCACAGCGGGTTGGTGTCCTCGTACTCGAGGTCGAACCGGTCAGGGCGGCCGAAGTGGCGCGGCCGCTTGTAGTGGTCGAGGATGTTCTCGCGGTAGAGCTCGTCCATCCGCGCTCAGGTCCCGAAGACGCGCCGGGCGTCGAACAGGCCCTCGGCCAAGCGGTCGATCTCCTCGGCCGTCGTGTAGACCCCGAACGAGGCGCGGGCGGTGGCGGCGATCCCGAACCGGTCCATCAGCGGCTGCGCGCAGTGGTGCCCGGCCCGGACGGCGACCCCGTGGCGATCGAGGATCTCCGAGACGTCATGGGCGTGGATCCCCTCGAGCTCGAACGAGACCGGGCCGAGGCGCTCGGGCGACGGCGGCGGCCCGAAGACGCGCAGGCCCGGCACCTCGGCGAGCCGCTCGAGGGCATAGCCCGCGATCTCGCGCTCGTGCGCGGTCGCGGCCTCGATCCCGAGCCCGTCGAGCCAGCGAAAGGCCGAGGCGAGGCCGATCGCCTGGGCGATCGCCGGGGTCCCGGCCTCGAACCGCGCGGGCGGGTCGGCCCAGGTGGTCCCCTCCTTGGTCACCTTGCGGATCATCGAGCCACCGCCCAGGAACGGCGGCATCTGCCGGAGCAGCTCCAGCCGTGCCCAGAGCGCGCCGATCCCGGTCGGCGCATAGGCCTTGTGGCCTGTGAGCGCGTAGAAGTCGACGCCGAGCGCGCCGACGTCGAGCGCCAGCTTCGGCGCGGCCTGGGCGCCGTCGGCGAGCACCAGGGCGCCGGCCTCGTGGGCGAGACGGGAGATCTCCGCAAGCGGGTTCTCGGTCCCGAGCACGTTCGACACATGGGCCACCGCGACCAGCTTGGGACCGCGCTCGAGCAGCGTGCCGAAGGCGTCGAGGTCGAGCAGGCCGTCGTCGGTCACCGGGACCCAGTCGACCTCGGCTCCGGTCCTCTCGGCCAGTAGCTGCCACGGAACGATGTTCGAGTGGTGCTCCATCTCGGTCAGCACGACCCGGTCGCCGGGGCCGAGGTTGGCGTCGCCCCAGGCGTGCGCGACGAGGTTGATCGCCTCGGTCGCGTTGCGGACGAAGACCACCTCGCGCCGGTCGGCGGCCCCGATGTGGTCGGCGACGGTGGCACGGGCCCCCTCGTAGGCGGCGGTCGCCTCGGCGGAGAGGGTGTGCGAGCCGCGGTGGACGTTGGAGTGATGGCGGCGCTCGTAGCGGTCCACCGCCTGGATCGACGCCAGCACCCGCTGCGAGCTCGCACCCGAGTCGAGGTACGCGACCGGGCGGCCGTGGATCTCGCGGCTCAGCGCCGGAAATGCCTCCCGCACCCGCTCGACGTCGAGGGTCGAGAGACCGGAGACGAGAGACGAGGAGGTCACGCCGCGGCCTCGACCTCCTCGCGAATCCACCCATAGCCCTTGTCCTCGAGCTCGGCGACCAGCTCGGGGCCGCCGCTCTTGACGATTCGCCCGGCGTACATCACATGCACGCGGTCGGGCTCGACCAGGTGGAGGATCCGCTGGTAGTGGGTGATGATCAGGATCCCCATGTCCGGGCCGGCGAACCGGTTGACGCCGCCAGCGACGACCCGCAGCGCGTCGATGTCGAGGCCCGAGTCGGTCTCGTCGAGAATCGCGATCTGGGGCTTCAGCATCGCCATCTGCAGCACCTCGAGCCGCTTCTTCTCACCACCCGAGAAGCCGTCGTTGACGTAGCGGCTGGAGAACTCGCGCGGGATGTCGACCAGCTCCATCGCGGTCTCGGTCTCGCGGCGGAACTCCTTCAGGCTGATCTGCGTTTCGCCGCGCGCCTCGCGATGGGCGTTGATCGCCATCCGCAGGTACTTGGCGACGGTCACGCCGGGGATCGCGACCGGGTACTGGAAGGCCATGAACAGCCCGGATCGCGAGCGCTCCTCCGGATCGGCGGCGGTGATCTCGGTGCCGTCGAAGAAGATCTCCCCGTCGCTGACCTCGAGCGCGGGGTGTCCCATGACCGCGTTCGCGAGCGTCGACTTGCCGGAGCCGTTGGGGCCCATCAGGGCATGGATCTCCCCCCTCGACACCTCGAGGTCGAGTCCTTTGAGGATCTCCTTGTCCTCGGCGCTCACGTGCAGGTTGCGAATCTCGAGGTCGGCCATGGGTCTCCGTTATCGGTTGCTGGTTGCTGGTTGGTTGCTCAAGGGACGGCGACCGGCTCCACCGTCGGCGGCGGGCCGGCGAACTCGACCAGGTCGGCGAGCGTCGTGCTCGTCAGCGCCTTCGTGACGCCGCCGTGCACCCGCGTCCACAGCAGCTTGGTGGCGCAGGCGCGCCCCGCGTCCAGCTCGTGCGAGCACAGCACCCGGCCCTCGCGATCGGAGTGAAAACACTCCATCGGGGCGATCGGGCCCTCGAGGGCCTCGACCACGTCGAGCATCGCGATCTCGCTTGGCGCCTTGGCCAGCCGGTAGCCGCCATGGGCGCCGCGGACCGAGGTCACGAGGCCCGCCAGCCGCAGCTTCGCGACCAGGTGCTCGAGATAGGAGAGGGGCAGCGTCTCGGCCTCGGCGACGGCGGCGAGGGCGACCGGCTCGGCGCTCTCGGGATCGGAGTCGCCGGCCCGGCGCCCGAGCTCCACCATCAGTCGCACGCCGTATTCCGCCTTGGTCGAGAACAGCATCGGACCCTAAATCCTACCCGAGAGGTCGGTTATGGCGGCGCGGACGCCGCCGGGCGCCGCGATAATCACCCGGCGTGAAGCTGATCATCCAGATCCCCTGTCTGAACGAGGAGCAGGAGCTGCCGCGGACGCTGAGTCGGCTTCCGCGCCGGGTCGAGGGGTTCGACCGGGTCGAGTGGCTCGTGATCGACGACGGCTCGACCGATCGAACCCTGGAGCTCGCCCGTGAGGGCGGGGTCGACCACCTGGTCCGCCTGACCAGCAACCGGGGGCTGGCGGCCGCCTTCCAGGCCGGCCTCGACGCGGCGCTGAAGCTCGGCGCGGACGTGATCGTCAACACCGATGCCGACGGTCAGTACGAGGCCGCGGAGATCCCGCTGCTCGTCGCGCCCATCCTCCAGGGGCGCGCCGACATGGTCGTCGGCGATCGCCAGATCGTGGGCCTCGAGCATTTCTCGCGCTCCAAGCGGCTGCTCCAACGCGTCGGAAGCTGGGTGGTACGCAAGGTTTCCGGCACGGACGTCCCCGACACCACCTCGGGTTTTCGGGCCTACAACCGCGAGGCGGCGCTGCAGCTGCTGGTCGTCTCCAACTTCACTTACACGCTCGAGAGCCTGATTCAGGCGGGCCGAACGCTGATCGCGGTCGAGCACGTCCCGGTGGCGGCCAACCCGCAGGTGCGCGAGTCGAGGCTGTTCGCCTCCAATTCCGCCTACGTGCGCCGCAACGCGCTCTCGATCGTGCGCGCGTTCGTGCTCTACAAGCCGCTGCGGTTCTTCGCCATCGTCGCCGGGGCCTTCGGCCTCGCCGCCCTGGTCGCCTTCGGGCCTTTCCTGGTCGACTTCATCCGCACAGGCGACACCGCCGGGCACCTGCAATCGCTGATCGCTGCTGCTGTGCTGGCGGTGATCACGGTCCAGATGCTGGCGCTGGGGATCATCGGCGACGCGCTCGCCGGCCAGCGGGTGATCGGCCAGCGGATCCATGAGCGCGTCCGGCGGCTCGAGCTCGCCGCCGGCGTCGAGCCGTCTCACTACCAGGCCGGACGTTCGGCCGACGCCGATGAGCACGCCTGAGCCTGCCTCGCAGGGCGGCAACCTCTACGACAAGTACGCCACTCGTAACCCGATCGCGCGCCGCCTTGTGGGTGGCTTCCTCGCCCAGGTCAGCGAGCTGGCCGAGCGCACCGGCGCCCGGGAGGCTCACGAGGTCGGCTGCGGGGAGGGGGAGATCTCGATGTTGCTCGCCCGCCGCGGACTGCGGGTGCGGGGATCGGATGTCGCCGCCGACGTGGTCACCGAGGCGCGCCGCCGCGCCGCCGCTGCCGGCCTCGAGATCGCGTACCGCCAGGCGCCGCTAGAGGCCCTCTCTCCGCGGGTCGATGCGGCGGAGCTGGTCGTCTGCTGTGAGGTGCTCGAGCACGTCAGTGATCCCGACCGCGGCCTCGAGGTGCTCACCGCCCTCGCCAGCCCGTGGCTGATCGTCAGCGTCCCGCGCGAGCCGCTGTGGCGTGTGCTCAACCTCGTCCGCGGCCGCTATGTGGGCGAGCTCGGCAACACGCCGGGGCATCGCGGCCACTGGTCGCGGCGGGCGTTCGCGCGCTGGCTCTCCAGCGCACTGACCGTGGTCGAGGTTCGCACGCCCCTGCCCTGGACGATGGCCCTGTGCAGGGGGTCTGATCTGAGCGGAAGGCCGCCCGCTATCCCGCCACCTAGACTCGGCCCACCCGACGTAGAACGAACAGCTGGTTGGCGCCGAGCAGAAAGCTCCGGAACAGCCGCAGCTCGAGGCCGAGGGGGGCGCAGTACCCGGCGACGGTCCGCTCGCTGACGTACTCGTTGTGTTCTTCGTTGGCCTCGCGGCTGAACAGGCCCAGGCGCGCCCCCACTCGGTGCACGAGATCGATCGATTGCCGGGGCGATGTCAGCACAGCCTCGCCTTCGTCGGCCAGCAGCCGGTGAAGCGTCGCGAGGTAGGCGGGCACGGATGGCACGTGCTCGATCACGGCGAGCGAGGCCACGGAGTCGAACGCCGCCCCGAGCTCCTCGATCCGATCCGTGAGCCGCGCGGCAGGGAACCGCGCCCGGGCGGCCGCGATTACCTCGGCGTCCGGGTCGAAGCCGACGTAATGATCCCGCTGAGCGGGAGTCAGCTCACCGAACAGTTCGCCATTGCCGCAGCCGTAGTCGAGGATGCGACCGCGCAGAAACGGCACTGCCTGCGCGATCCGCCTCCTTTGCAGGAACGGGCTCAGTAATCCGCCGCTCGCTTGATCGGACATCGGCCGAGAATCCTTACCACGATCGTCGCCGCGTCCTCCCGGGGGAGCCCCGACTTCGCCGAGTCAGGTCACGCGGTGGACGGTCGCGGCCGTGCCGCGCTAGGGCTCGATCAGTCCGCGGCGAATCGCGTAGCGCACGAGCTCCACCCGATCGCGCATGCCGAGCTTGCGCATCGCGTTCGAGCGATGGTTCTCCACCGTCTTCTCCGAGAGATGGAGGATCTCGGCGATCTCCTTGTTCGTGTGCGCCTCGGCGACCAGCTTCACCACCTCCTGCTCTCGCGGGGTGAGCTCGTCGGTGCGCCCGGCGCCCTGGCCGAGGACGTCCTTGATCAGCGCGCGCTGCGCCTCCGGGGTGAGAAACGGCTCGCCGCGCTCGACCGCGCGCACCGCCTCGAGCAGGTCGACGTCGGCCTGGGTCTTGAGCACGTATCCGGAGGCGCCGGCCTTGAGCGCCTCGAACAGGTAGCGCTCGTCGTCGTACATCGAGAGGATCAGCACCGCGACGTCGGGGGCCTGCTCGCGGATCTCGCGGGTCGCCTGCAGGCCGGTCAGCTTCGGCATCTTGACGTCGAGAATCGCCAGGTCGGGCCGCTCGCGGATCGCGACGTCGCGGGCGGTCGCGCCGTCGGCCGCCTCGGCGATCACCTCGATGTCCTCCTGCTGCTCGAGCAGCATCCGCAGCCCGGAGCGGACGATTCCGTGGTCGTCGGCGATCAGCACTCGCACGTCTTCATCCGCCGGTGGGAGTCGCATCACCAGTCCTTATCGGCACGAGCAGCCGAACCCTTGTGCCGACGCCTGGCCGCGACTCGATCGTGAAGTCGCCGCCCACCAGCATCGCCCGCTCCCGCATGCCGCCGATTCCGAGCCCGCGGCTGACCTCGTCGAAGGTAAACCCGCGCCCGTCGTCGCCGACGCTGAGCGCGACCCGGCCGCCCTCGCGATGCAGGCCGACGTGCACGTGCTCGGCCCCCGCGTGGCGCATCGCGTTCGAGAGCGCTTCCTGGGCGACGCGGTAGACGACCAGCTGAGCGTCCGCGCCCAGCACGTCGAGCTCGCCGTCGGCATCGAAGCTCGCCTCGACGCCCTGACCGGCGAGCTGGCGCACGTTGCCGGCCAGGGCCGCCTCGAGCCCGAGGTCGTCGAGCGCGGTCGGGCGCAGCTGGCGGGCGAGCGTGAGGAGCTCCTCCATCGCCCGGTTTGCCAGGGCCCTGATCTCGCCGAGCTCGCCGGCGAGCTCCGGGGGCGCCTTCTTGCGCGCCGCCTCGAGCCGCAGCAGCAAGCCGGTCAGCGACTGGTTGACCTCGTCGTGGAGGTCGCGGGCGACCCTCGTTCGCTCCTCCTCCTGGGCCCCGAGCGCCACGCTCGAGGCGCGCCGGCGCTCGGCCTCGAGACGCTCGAGCATGCGGGCGAACGCCTGGTGCAGCCGCAGCACCTCATCGGGGCCTCGGGGATCGGCGCCGGCGGTCAGGTTGGCGCCCGGGCGCGAGAGATCGGCGCGCTCCATCTGATCGACGAGGTCCTCGAGGGGCTGGAAGCGCCGCTGGATCAGGAGCACGTTGAAGAGGACCGTCAGGCCGACGGCGAAGCCGAGGACGAGCGCCGACTGCGGCGACTCGAACAGGTTCGCCTCCGGGTTGGCGGCGATCGCCGCGGTGACCACGGCGGCGACGATCAGCAGCAGGTTGACGACCAGGACCTGGGTCAGGAGATCGCGCCGGCGCATCGATCTAAGTATCGGCCTCGGCGCGGCGTCTGTCGCCCGCGATTGCGGAAGGGGTGTGCCACCCAGGGCAAATTAGGGGCTGGCCCCTATGCCGCGGTGGCCACGCATCGTCAGAATGTCCACAGCAGGTTCAAGTCCGGCCGCCTGCGTCTTGAGAGCCGGGCAGGCATCAAGGAGCACCCCAGCGATGACAACCACCCGCAAGTCGAACTTCACGGCCGGATTGCGGACCACGATCCTGATGGCCACCCTCGGCGGCCTCATGATCGCGATCGGTTACGCGATCGGCGGGATCCAGATCGCATCCGTCTTCCTCGCGATCGCCCTGGTGATGAACTTCGTCGCCTTCTTCTTCAGCGACAAGATTGCGATCAAGGCCTCGGGCGCGAAGCCGCTCTCCGAGCAGGAGGCGCCGGGGATCTACCAGATGGTCCGCGAGCTGACCACCCGCGCCGGCCTGCCGATGCCGCGCCTGTACGTGATCCCGTCGGAGCAGCCGAACGCGTTCGCCACCGGGCGCAGCCCCAAGCACTCGGCGATCGCCGTCACCCAGGGGATCACCAAGATGCTCTCCGAGGACGAGCTGCGCGGCGTGATCGCCCACGAGCTGGCCCACATCAACAACCGCGACATCCTCACCCAGTCGGTCGCCTCGGCGATCGGCGCGATGATCACCTACCTCGCCTACTTCTTCATGTGGTTCGGAGGCGACGACGAGTCGCCGCTGGGGCTGATCGGAAGCCTGGCGCTGGTGCTGCTCGCGCCGCTGGCGGCGACCCTGATCCAGCTCGCCGTTTCGCGCCAACGCGAGTACGCGGCGGACGCGACCGGCGCCCAGTTCACCAACAACCCTGAGTCGCTGGCCTCGGCGCTGCTGCGGCTCGAGGAGGGCGCCAAGGCGATGCCGATGCAGGTCAACCAGGCGACCGAGTCGATGTACATCGTGAAGCCGTTCAAGGCCGGCGGGATCGCGGGTCTGTTCTCGACCCACCCGCCGATCGAGGAGCGCGTGCGGCGCCTGCGCCAGATGCGCCCCTCCCTGGGCTAGCTCCGCATCAAGTACTCAGTCGTCGTCGTCACCTGGGAATGCGCGGGTCACCTGCGCACCCTGGTGGCGACGATGAACCGCCACCTCGACGGTGATCAGGAGCTGATCGTGGTCGACAACGCGTCCACCGACGCGCCGCTGGAGGCGGCGGCGGAGTGGAAAGGCGAGCACCGGTTCGTCGCCCTCGACTCCAACATCGGCTTCGGCGCGGCGTCCAACGTCGGCGTCGGCGAGGCCGCGGGGGAGGCGACGGTGATGCTCAACCCCGACACCGAGCTGCTCGACGACGGCCTCGACCGTCTCGCCGCCGCTGCCCTTCGCCGGCGGGGCCTGGTCGGGCCCCGGGTGCTCAACCCCGATCGCTCGGTGCAGCCCTCCGCCAGCGGCCCCGAGGTCGGCCACTGGCCCTGGGTGCGCGCGCTCGTGCCCGCCGCGATGCAGCCCGAGGCGGTCCGTTCGCGCACCGAGCCCTACCGGCTGGAGCGTCCGGTCGAGGTCACCTGGCTCACCGGCGCCTGCATCGCCGGGCCCACCCGGGTGCTCGCCGAGCTCGGGCCGTTCGACCCCGCGTTGCACATGTTCGGCGAGGACATCGACCTCGGGTTGCGCGCGCGAGCCGTGGGGGTGGCCTCGTGGTTCGATCCGTCCTGCCGGATCGTCCACCACGGCCAGGGATCCTCGACGCTCGTCTACGGCTCCCGCGAGGGCTGGCGGCCGACCGGGACCCTCAACTGGCGCGCCGCGCTGCGCCGCGCCTATGGCCCACGGCGCGAGTGGCTGGGATGGCTCGCCCTGCGCGTCAACCTGCGGTTGCGGCTGCTCGCGAAGACGCTGCTCGGCCGCGCCAGCGATCGCGACCGCGCCGCGGTCCAAGCGGTGGTCTCGGCCCGCCCGGTGCCCGAGCTGCCGCGGTAGCGACCGCGCCCGCCGGGGCGATGGACGCGCAAGACTTGCGGGATGGAAGACGCGTTCGCCGACCTGACCCGGGGCAATCTCGCCGAGGTCAAGGTGATGCTGGCCGCCGTGGTCGGCGTTCTGGCCGTGTACCAGGCGCTGCTGATGCTCGTGGGCTGGGGTCGCGTCCGGGTCTCGTTTCTCTCCCAATCGGCCGCGTCCCGCGCGCACCTCGCGCTCGGCGGCACGATCGTCTTCGTGACGATCTTCGTCTCCCTCGCCTGCCTTTCGTACTTCGGCTGGGAGGAGGGGGGCCTGCACGCGGTCACGGGGGTCGCCCTGGGCGTCGGCCTCGCGTTCAAGGTCGCCGTCGTCCGCTGGATTGATCCGCTGCGCGGCTATCTGCCGTACATCGGCAGCGCGGTGCTCGCCCTCTTCGCGGTCACCGTCGCCGCCTCCGCCGTGGAGTTCCTGGCCGATGCATGACGACAACGCCAAGCGGTCGAACGCCCGGCAGGTTCTCGGTTCGCTGCTCGCCGCGATCGTCCTCATCGCGGTGACGATCGCGATCGTGACCGCGAAGTTCGGCGAGACGCCCGTGGCCGAGCTCGAGGCGCGCCAGGAGGCGGCCGAGGAGCGCACGGAGCAGATCGAGGAGCGGCTGGAGGCGGCGGAGGACCGGCGCGATTGAGCCGGCTGGCCGGCCGAGGCCGGGCGCGCTATCCTTTCTGAAGTAATAGGTGTAATCCGGATAGGGATTAGGAGCTTTTGGGTCCGATGCCGGTTGAGATGGTTGACCTGGACACCGCCCGGCGGGAGATCGCCGACGGCGTGAAGCTGATCGACGTCCGCGAGCAAAACGAGTGGGACGAGTCCCATCTCGCCGCCGCCGAGCACGTCCCCCAGGGCGAGCTGGTCGCGCGCATCGACGAGCTCGCCCCCGATACCGCGGAGCGGCTGCTGCTGCACTGCCGCACGGACAATCGCTCGGCGAACATGGCCGAGCAGCTGGCCGCGATCGGCTATGAGAACGTCGGCGTGATGAGCGGCGGGATCGTCGCCTGGGAGGGCGCCGGGCTGCCGACGATCAACGCGTCGGGGCTGACCAAGGAGCAGCGGATGCGCTACTCGCGCCACACCCTGCTGCCGGAGGTCGGCGTCGACGGCCAGCTCAAGCTCCTCGACTCGAAGGTGCTGCTGCTGGGGGCGGGCGGGCTGGGGGCGCCGACGGCGCTCTACCTCGCCGCGGCCGGGGTCGGCACGATCGGGATCGTCGACGACGACGTCGTCGACGAGTCCAACCTCCAGCGCCAGGTGATCCACAACACCGAGCGCGTCGGGATCGCGAAGACGGCCTCGGCGAGGGCCACGATCGAGGCGCTCAACCCCGACGTCGAGGTGATCGAGCACAACACGCGGCTCAGCGCCGCCAACGTGCTCGAGCTGATCGAGCCCTACGACGTGATCGTCGACGGGGCCGACAACTTCCCCACCCGCTACCTGCTCAACGACGCCGCGGTGCGGTTGCAAAAGCCGGTGGTCTCCGCGTCGATCCTCGGCTTCGACGGCCAGGCCTCGACCTTCGTCCCCTACGAGGGACCGTGCTACCGCTGCCTGTACCCGGTCCCGCCGCCTCCCGAGCTGGCGCCGAGCTGCGGTGCCAACGGGGTCCTGGGGGTGATGGCCGGCGTCATGGGCTTGCTGCAGGCCAACGAGGTGATCAAGCTGGTCGCCGGGATCGGCGAGCCGCTGGTCGGGCGGCTGTTGCTCTACGAGTCGCTGGGGACCCGCTTCACCGAGCTCAAGGTCAAACGCGATCCCGAGTGCCCGATCTGCGGCGACCACGCGCCAGAGATCCCGGTCGAGGAGCTGGGCAAGTTCCCCGACTACGAGCTCTTCTGCGGCGCCCCGGCCCGCGAGGAGACTCCCGCGGTGGCCTAGCGCCGCGCGATAGCTTTCCGCCCGATGCCGACGGTGAAGATCCCACCGGTGCTGCGCCCGCGCACGGGCGGCGAGGCCGAGCTCTCGGTCGGCGGGGAGTCCGTCGGCGCGGTGCTCGAGGCGCTCGCCGAAGCCCACCCCGACACCAGGGGGCAGCTGTTCGCCGACGACGGCGCGCTCAACCGCTACGTCAACGTCTATCTCAACGATGAGGACGTGCGGGTGCTCGACGGCCTCGAGACCGAGGTCGGACAGGCGGACACGGTCGTGATCCTGCCCGCGATGGCGGGAGGCTGCAAGAGCCGCCGCTGAACTCCACGAAGGCGTCCCAGGCGGGCTTCGGGTCCAGCGAGTCCTCGTCCTCCGGGAAGAACCCCGCGCCCGTGCACCAGGCGCACTGTGTGGGGTCGCTGGTGTCCCGCCACGCGTACCAGGTGACGCCCTCGACGTTCCAGCGTTCGCGGTGCGCGAGCAGGAACTCGAAGACCTGGCGCAGCAGCTCGGCTTGGCCCTCGGGGCCGCGTTCGAGCGGGCAGGGTTCGGTGCAATCCTCGCCCTCGTCCGACGAGGCGCCCACTTCGGTGACCCAGAGCGCAGCGTCGTCGTCCGCGCGGACGATCTCGTCGTGCAGCAGCCCGATCTGCTGCTCGATCTTCGGCAGGCGCGCGGCGTAAGGGTGGGCGGCGACGGCGTCGAAGTGGTCGCGGGCGCCGTCGATCGCGTAGAGCTTGCGCAGGTAGTCCGCGGCCGAGAGCGCCGGCGGCTCGCCCTTGAACGGCGTCCCGAACATCCCGCCGAGGATCACTTCGGCGTCGGGATCGTGGGCCTCGATCGCGTCCGTGGACGCCTTGAGCAACTCGTTGTATGAGCCCGGATCGACTTTGGGCTGATAGAAGGTCGGCGAGTTCTGCTCGTTCCAGATCTGCCACGAATGGATCGGCTCCGGGTCGATGCCCGGGTGCTCCTTCCAGAGCTTGCCGGCGGGCCCGTAGCGGTCGACCAGGTCGCCGACGAACTCGCTCCAGGCGTCGAGCGCCTTCTCGGAGCGGGGCACGTACGCCGCGCAGTTGGGATCGCAACGCTCGCCGTCGAGGTCCTCGGCGACCCACGAGGGCGTCCCGTAGACCATCGGCAGCACCGTGATCTGCCGCTTGGCCGCGCCGAGCACGATCGCGTCGATGCCCGTGTAGTCGAGCGGGCCGCGATCGGCGGTGGTGTCCAGCGCGCCCCAGGGCATCATCAACCGCAGCGTGCCGACGTTGCCCTGTTGCATCCGCTCGAGGTCCGCATCGCTCACCGCGCCCTGCGTGACGATGCCGAAGAAGTCCTTCGGAGCGCGCGCCTCCGTCGGCTGATCCTCGCCGCTCGAACCGCAGCCCAGTGCGCCCAACGTCAGGATGCCGACAGCCGCCCCTGCCAGAAGAGCTGCTCTCATCGCGGGTAGGCTAGCGATCGTCGGCGCCGGGCATCCCCAGGCACCCGAGGTGCGCTGTTTGATGCCGGCTCAGCTGCCGCCCGTGAAGCGCGTGAAGGCGTCGAAGGAGGGCTTGGTCGTGCCGTTCTCGTTCAACAGGCCCGATTTCGGACACCATTCGCACAGGCCCGCACCGGCCGCGGTGTTATCGCGCCACGAGTACCAGATCACGCGCTCGAGATTCAGCTTGCGCCGCTTCCTCACGAACTTGCGAAACGCCTCGTTCAGCCGGTCAGCCTGTCCCTGCAGGCCCCGGTTGAGCGGGTTCGGGGCACCGCCTGCAGACCAGCCGATCTCGGTGATCCACAGCCCCGTCCGCTCGTCGCGGCCCTCGACCATCGCGTCGCGCATGAGATCGATCTGGGCGAGCACCTTGGGCACCTTGGAGGCGTACGGGTGCACGGCGACCCCGTCGAAGTCCCTCTTCGCGCCCTTCTGCCGGTAGAGCCTGGCGAGGAAGTCCCAGGCCGAGAGCGCCGGCTTGCGGCCGCCGAGTGGGGTGCCGAACATGCCGCCGAGGATCACCTCGGCCCCCGAATCCTGCGCGGTGATCGCCGCGTGCGACGCAGCGAGCAGCTTGGCGTAGGCTCTCACGTTCGGTTTCGGCTTGTAGAAGCTGGGCGAGTTCTGCTCGTTCCAGATCTGCCAGGCGCGGATCGGCAGCTCCGGGAGCGACGGGTTTGCGGCCCAGAACTCGCCGCCCGGGCCGTAACGCTCCACCGCGTCGCCGAGGAACGTCCGCCATGCGCCCAGCGCCTCCCCGCCGGCGGGTGCGTAGGGCGGGCACTCGCCGAGGTCGCAGCTGTGGCCGTCGAGCTCCGCCACCCAGGGCGGCTCCGAGGAGATGAAGGGCAGCACCGCGACTCCGTTTCGCGCCGCCCCGGCGACGACCGCGTCCGACGACGCCCACTGGTAGTCGCCGGCAGCGGGCGTCGGGTCGATGCCGGCCCAGTAGATCTCGGTTCGCAGCATGCCGACGTTCGCGGCCCCCATCGCCTCGTAGTCCTCCGTCGTCAGGGGGCCGTGCGGCATGACGCCGAAGAAGCGCTTCGGGGTCGCGGCCGCGGCACTCGTCGCCGCGGCGAGCGCCAGTGCGGTGCCCAGCGCGATCACGATCGCGAGTCTCCGGCTCAATCGCGGGCCACCCGGACGAACGCACGCCACGCGGGCTTCGGCGCTCCGTTCCTGCCTCGCAGCCCCGCGTTGCCGCACCACTCGCAGATCTTCTTGCCCCCGGCCTTGTCGCGCCACGAGTACCAGAACACTCCGCGCAGCTTCAAGCTGCGCGCGCTGCGCTCGAACGCCGAGAGCGTCCGCGCCAGGATCCGGGCCTGGCCGAGCAGGCCCTTGACGTAGGGGTGGTCGGTCGGGCCGCGGCTCGCCCAGCCGACCTCGGTCACCCACAGGCCGGTGCCGCGGTCGCGGGCTTCGGCCACGACCCGGCGGGCGCTCTCGAGCTGGGCGACCGAGTCCGCGGCCGTGTCGGCGTAGGGGTGGATCGCGATCGAGTCGAAGCTGTCGTCGGCGCCGAGCGCGTAGAGACGCTCGAGGTAGGCGTCGGTCGGGGTGACGACGTCGCTCGCGATCCTCCGGTCCCCACATCCCGCCCAGCACGATCTCGGCCGCGGGGTCGACCGAGCGGATCCCCGCGGCCGCGCTCCTGAGCAGGGCCACGTAGCGGCGCGCGTTCACCTTCGGCGCGAAGTACTTCGGCGAGTTCTGCTCGTTCCAGACCTGCCAGATGGTGATCGGGCGCGGCTCGGCGCACTCGCAGGGCGGCCCGGTGCCTGCGGGCGTCTCGGGCATTGGCAGCGGGGGGCAGGGCAGTACCTCGCCCGAACACGGCGCTTCCGGCGGGGCGGGGGTCTCCCAGAAGTCGCCGTCGGGTCCGTAGCGCGCAGCCGCCGCCGCGGCGAACTCGCCTGAACGCCTGGCGAGTCGCGGGGCTGCGCGGCGGATAGACGCCGCAGTTGCCCGGGGCGCAGTCGTAGCTGTCCTGTCTGGCGGCCCAGTCAGGGGTCCCGTAGAGGAACATCAGCGGCTCGATTCCGCGCCTGATGGTTTCGCGAACGACGGCGTCCGCCGGGCTCCAGTCGTACTCGCCCGGCGTTCGCTCGATCACGCCCCAGGGCAGCATCGTGCGCAACCCGCCGACGCCCGCCCCCGCGATCAGGTCGAGGTCGCTGGCGGGGGGCAGGGCGCCATCCTGAGGGATGATCCCGAACACGGGGTCGGCCGGCCCACGGTCGGCGACACTGGCCGGCTGGGCGAGCGTCGACGCGCCGCCCGGTGTCAGGGAGCCGCCGAGCAACCCCAGGGCCAGGACGGCGATCACCGGCCAGCGGCGCACCGATGGCCCCGGGGGCAGGAACCGCGTCCTGCCTGCGTCCGCCCGTCGCATCGCGCTACTGCGTCTTTCCGGTGGCGCCGGTCGCGTCCGTGGGCCCGGTTGGGCGTCCCCGGCGTCGCCGGCGCCGCGATCGCGCAGTCGCCAGACGGCGACCCGGTCCCGCGGCGGCGACCACCGCGAGGATGATCAGCACGATCGGCCCCGCCGCCGTCACCGTCGTCGGACGCCGGTCAGCGCCGCCGTCTCGGAGTCGGTCGCCGCCGCCCGCGCCCTCGTCGCCGCCTCGACGTCGCCCCGCCGTCCGCCGCCGTGGAAGTGCCGTCGCCACCTCCCGAGCGGGGCAGGGTGAGGTCGTACTCGTCTTCGGCGGCCTGGGCCGCGACGAACGCGGGGGCCAGCAGCGCCGGCGCCGCGAGGGCGAGGAGCGCGCAACCGACCGCGAGCATGGTCTTAGACTTCCTGCCTTGGGTCATCCGTTCCAGTCCGTCCTGTAGCGGGGGTGCCGCCCGGAGCAGGGTACAGGCTGCGCCCAGCGATGATTTTGATACGACGCCTAGAGGTCAACCGCGTGATCGCGGGCGCGGTTGCGGCCGCCTGTGTCGCCCTGGCGATGGCCGGGGGCGGGTTCGAGCCGACCGCCTTCGCCGCCGCCGGCCTCGTGGTCTGGATCGCGGTCGTGGTCGGGCTCGCGGTCGGCGTCGTGCCGCGTTCGCCCGTGCCCGCCCCGGCGGCGGTCGCCGGGCTCGCGGTCGCCGGGCTCGCCGGGCTGACGGCGCTCTCGATCGCCTGGGCGAGCGACGACGGCCATGCGTTCGAGGATGCGGTCAGGACGCTCGCCTACCTGGGGGGGTTCGTGCTCATCGTGGGCGTCTCCGTAAGAGGCCAAGCGCGACCCTGGCTGGCCGGCCTCACCGTGGGACTGAGCGTTGTAGGGGCGGTGGCGCTCCTGGCGCGGTTCGAGCCCCCCCTGTTCGGCGAGCCCGATGCCGACCTGATCGAAACCCTGCCTGCCACGCTCGGTCGGCTGACTTATCCGATCGGGTACTGGAACGGCCTCGCCGCGGTGATGGCGGCCGCCATCGTGCTGCTGAGCTGGTTCGCCACCACGGCGACCTCGCGGGTCGGCCGGTCGGCGTCGGTCGCCGCCCTGCCTCCGGTGATCCTGGCGCTGTGGATGACGGACTCCCGGGGCGGCCTGATCGCTGCGCTGCTGGCCTTCGCGGTGCTGGTGGCGACCGGCCCCGACCGGGCGCGCCTGATCGCCAACCTCGCTCTCGGCGCCCTCGCCGGTGCGATCCTGGTCGTAGTCGCCGAAGCCCACGAGGAGCTGCTCTCGAACCCGGTGGCGGCCGACGCCGCGGGTCAGGGCGACCGGATGCTGGCGATCACGGTCGCGGTCTTCGCCGCCACGATGGCCGCGCGGCACGCGCTCGATCGCCGGGCCCAGGAACTCGAGATCTCGCGACGCACCGGCCGCGTCGCGCTGGGCGCGATCGCCGTCGCCTTGGTGGGCGCGGTGGTCGCGATCGGCCCGGTCGAGCAGTGGGAGGAGTTCAAGCAACCGCCCTCCGACGCCGAGCTTGCCGACGGCGAGATCGGCTTGCTGCGCGGCGGCGGCAGCGGGCGTTACCAGTTCTGGGAAACCGCCGTCGATGCGTTCGGCAGCGCGCCGGTCGCCGGCGTGGGCGCCAGCGGGTACACGCCGTACTGGTTCGAGCACCGCGAGATCCCGATCCCGGCGACTCGCGCGCACTCGGTCCTGTTCGAAACGCTGGCCGAGCTCGGGGTCCTCGGGTTCGCGCTCCTGGCCACCTTCTTCGCATGCGCGGCCGTGGCCGGCGTCAAGCGGGCCCGCGCCCCGGACGGGGTGGCCGAGACGGGGCCGGCGCTGGCCCTGCTCGCCGTCGGCCTCGCCGCAGCCGCCGTGGATTGGACCTGGGACCTGCCGGCCGTGTTCGGGCTCGCCGTGGTCGCGGCGGCGTTGCTCACCGGGCCCGCGACGCTGGCCGGGCCCGATCCGGGGCCGCCGTCGCGCCGCGAGCGCGGCCAGGCTCGAACACGGCGCGGCTTCGCGGCAGGCGTCGTCCTCCTGCTCGTCGCCTGGGCGGCGATCTGCGGCTCGGGGCTGTTGCTGTTGTCGGCGAACTCGCTCGAGTCGAGCCGCGACGCCGCGGGGCGCGGCGACATCGACGCAGCCATCGACGCCGCGAACGACGCCATCGACCTGCAGCCGTGGGCCGCGGAGCCGCGGACCCAGCTGGCGCTCGTCTACGAGCAGGCCGCCGACTATCAGCGCGCGACCGAGGAGATCGCCGAGGCGATCGAGCGCGCCCCCGAGGAGTACCGCCTGCACCTGCTCGCCGCGCGGATGGAGCTCGAGTCGGGCGACACTGAGGCCTGGAGCGCGGCGCTCCTGGAGGCATACCGCCTGAATCCGCGTGACCCAGAGATCCAGCAGCAGGTCGCGGGACTGGGTTAGCCGAGGATCAGTCCGCCTCGTCGACCTCGGGCTGAAGCGGTAGCCGCGCGGCGAGCCAGCGCCAGCGATCGCTGCCGGGGTCGAACGGGGGGTCGACCTTCGCCAGTGCATCGGGAAGGTGAAACCAGAGCCGGTAGTGCAGGTGGACCATCTCGGCGAGGTCGAGCTCGACCGCGGCCGGGGCGAGGGCCGTCCGGTGGCGCAGCGGGTAGTTGTAGGCGTCGGAGAGGACCCGCACCCGATCGTGGACGTCCGCCGTCACGGCCGCCCAGCTGAGCTGGTCCATGAAATGCGGCCAGCGCTGCGGTACCAGGCCGGCGTCGTAGAGCCGGTGCAGGGCACGCTCCCAGGCCGTGAACAGCCCGGCGCTGCGCCGGGCCCCGATCAGTCCGCTGTTCCAGTAGGCGCGGATCTCCATCTGGCCGACGGTGGTGCGAACGAACGGCCGCCCCTCGACGCCGAGCTCGGCGTACATCTTCTGCCAGAAGGGCTCGCCCTTGCCCTTGCCTCGCGAGCCGGCGATCCGCCGGTCGACCGGGCGCACGGCCGCCACCCAGTCGCCCTCGGCGAGCTCCGTCGGCTCGCCGCAGAAGACGCAGTCGGTGTCGGTGAAGACGAGCGTCTCGTGGTCGAGCTCGCGCTCGGCCCAGGCCGAGACGGCCACCTTGTTGAAGGTCGGGATCTCGGCGAAGCGGTCCACGAGCGGCTCGTCGATGAAGGTGGCGTCGAGGCTCGCCAGCCGCTCGACCGTCGCGGCCGCGGGCTGGAACGCGGGTCGGGGGGCGAAGGCGTACACCGGGGCCCGCGCGCACGACCCGCCCCACGCGCGCAGGCTCTCGACCAGCAGGATCGCCTCGCTTTCCAGGCGGCCGTGCTCGACGCAGAGCAGGAAGGCGGGTGGAAGTTTGGACGAATTCACGGCCGCCGAGGGTAGACGTCGTGCGAGCGCGGTGGCAACGCCACGAGATCAGCGCGTCATTTCCGCTCCTTCCGGGATAACCTGTCGCGCGATGGTCAGGGACGGACCTTCCCTCGTCGGCGTCGATGGGGGCTCCGCCGGCCCGGTCGCACGGCCTCGGTTCTGGCGCGATGCCCTGCGCCGCCGCATGCTCGCGCTCGCCGACGTGATCGCCGCCGCCGGCGCCAGCCTCGTCGTCGCTTCGTCCTCCGCCGACGCCTTCTGGGCCTTGGCGCTGCTCCCGGTCTGGGTCGTGTGGGCGAAGCTGATCGGTCTCTACGACCGCGACCACGTCGCCATCCGCCACCTGACGGTCGACGAGCTGCCGGCGCTGGCCGCCTGGGCGGCGGCCGGGGTCGCGACCCTGGCGCTGGTGTTGCCGCAGACCCCGGCCGGCGAGGTCGGCCCGAGCGCCGCGCTCGGCGCCTTCGTCGTCGCCGGCGCCGGCGGTCTGGTCCTTCGGGGCCTCGCTCGCTGGGCCTGGCGGCGCGTCACCCCGCCCGAGGTCACCGCGGTGCTCGGCGACGGCGACCTCGCGGAGATGATCCGGCGCAAGCTGGAGCTGTTTCCGGACATGCACCTGAGCCTCGTCGCCGAGCACGAAATCGAGGCCTTCGACGCGCTCGCCGGAGGCGTCGACCGGGTGATCTTCGCCTCCGATCGGATGGAGCCCGGCGAGGTCGGCGGGCTGGTTGCGCTCTGCCGCGAGCGGCAGGTGAAGCTGAGCGTGATCTCGCCCCTGCACGGCCGCGCCGGGCCCGTGCGGCTCGCTCGGGTCGCCGATCTCCCGGTGCTCGAGTACGAGACCTGGGACCTGTCGCGCTCCACGGCGCTGATCAAGCGCGCCTTCGACATCGCCGTCTCCTCGGCCGGGCTGCTGGTCGCGCCCCGCTGTTCCCGCTGATCGCGCTCGCGATCAAGCTCGACAGCCGCGGGCCGGTGTTCTTCAATCAGACGCGCGCAGGGCTCGACGGCCACCCGTTCCAGATGCTCAAGTTCCGCACGATGGTCGCCGACGCCGAGGAACGCCTCGCCGGACGTGGTCCGGCTCGATGACCTGCGCGACCCGGTGTTCAAGCTCTCCGACGATCCGCGCGTCACCCGGGTCGGGCGCTTCCTGCGCCGGCTCAGCCTCGACGAGCTGCCGCAGCTCATCAACGTCCTGCGCGGCGAGATGAGCATCGTCGGGCCTCGTCCGGAGCAGGTCGAGCTGGTCGAGCGCTACCGGCCCGAGCATCGATTCCGGCTCAGCGTCAAGCCGGGGATCACCGGCCCGATGCAGGTCTTCGGCCGCGGCGAGCTGACCTTCCACGAGCGGCTCGCGGTCGAGCTCGACTACGTCGAGAACCTCTCGCTCGCGCGCGACCTGCGGATCATCGCCGAGACGGTCCCCGTCATCCTGCGCGGCTCCGGCGCGTACTGAGCCTCCGGCCGATGAGCGGCAACGGGTCGGCGACGGTGGTCGTGCCGACGCTCAACGCCGAGCGTCTCGACCGGATGCTCGGCTCGATCGCCTCCGGCGATCACCAGACGATCGTCGTCGACAACGGCTCGCCGGCGGCTCGGTCGCATCGATCTGCGCCGCCCACGAGGGCGTCGAGGTGGTCCGCCTCGAGACCAACCTCGGCTTCAGCCGGGCGGTCAACATCGGCGCCCGGCGCGCCGAGGGCGAACGGCTGGTGCTGGTCAACGACGACTGCGTCTGCGACCCGGGGTTCGTCGAGGCGATCACGGCGCCGATCGACCCGGCGGCCGGGGTCGTGATGGTCGGCCGGCGGTGATGCGGGACTGGGCGGACCGCGCGCTGATCGACAGCGCCGGCATGGAGCTCGACCGGACGCTCCTGGTCTGGGACTATCTCAACGGCGCAGCCGCTGACCGTGTTGAGCGACGGCGGTCGCGGATCCGATCGGGCCGTCGGCGGCCGCGGCGGCCTTCGACCGCTCGACCTTCCTCGCGGTCGGCGGCTTCGACGAGCGCCTGTTCGCCTACTGGGAGGACGTCGACCTGGTCCTGCGGCTTCGCTCCCGCGGGCTGCGCTGCGTGCTCGCCCCGGACGCGATCGGCGACCACGAGCATTCCGCGACGCTCGGCTCCGGCTCGGCCCGCAAGAACTACCTGACGGGCTTCGGCCGCGGCTACGTGCTGCGAAAGTGGCAGGTGGTGACCCCGCGGCGGCTCGGGCCGGTGCTGGTGCGGGAGCTCGCCACCTGCGCCGGCCAGGCGGTCGTCGACCGCAACATCGCCGGGGTCCGCGGCCGAGTCAGGGGCTACCGCGAGGCCGCGGGGTGCGAGCGCTACCCGGCCGATCTCGAACACCTCGGGCGCGGCGCCGGCGCGATCGAGACGATGCGCCGGCGCTCGCGCCGGCGCTCGCGGCTGCGCGCCCGCGAGCGCGGTAACGGGGTCTGACAAGGGACGTGACGGGCCGGCGCTCGGCCGGCCGTGGGCTACTCGGCGAGCAGGCGCTTGACCTGCTCGCGCGAGAACGCCGGCCGCCCGCCGCGGCGCAGCCCGAGAGCTTCTCCGCCACCGCGAACGCGCTCGAGTCGCTGAGGCCACTGAGCAGCTCGCGGTGCCGCTCGAGCTGCGCCGCCTGCCGCTCGAGCTGCGCTGTCTGCCGCGCGATCAGCGACCGCTGCTCGCCGCCTCGCCCTCGAACGCCATCCGCTCGGAGAACATCCGGTGCCCGAAGGCGAGGTGATAGACGCGGTTCCCCTCGAGTCGCTCGAGGATCGGGTTGCGATCCCACGGCGCGACGGCCGTCGGCAACCGCCTCGCCCCAGGGCGCGCGCTCGTGCCCAGACCGACTCCGAAGCCGAAGAAGATCGGCAGCGTCGCCAGGCGCACGCCCTCGCGGCCGGCGACGAAGTCCTCGATCGCGGTCAGGACGCCGTTGCGCGCGCCCGCCCTCGCGCTCTGCGACCCAGGGCAGCGGCAGGCCGCCCGGCACGATGCCCGGGTCCCCGGGCATGATCCCGCCGCGCTCGACCACCGGCTGGCGGCCGGGTCGGGGATCCGCTCGGGCACGTAGTAGCTGTCGCGGCGGGCGTCGGCCAGCCGACATCGTGGAACACAGCAGCGGCAGCTTCCTTGACCGTGCGCTCGGCGATCAGCCGCAGACCTCGCTGACCGTAGTCGTTGTGGTAGCCGTCGACGATGATCGCGTCGGGGAGCGGCGCGCCGGGCCGGGCCTCGTGGCAGGTCCGCTCGATCAGCTCCAGCTCGGGAAGGTCGCGCTCTGCAGCCCAGCACTCGTCTGGGCGGCTCGGATCGATCCGGTCACGGTGGCGACGCGCTCGGCGGCCAAGTCGGGCGGCCCGGGTCCGATCGCCCGCGTATGGGCTGGGACCTCGAGCAGCGGGCGCGCCGCGGGCCGAGGCCGGCGGCGCAGGAGCTCGCGCATGGACCAGCCAGGCGCAGGTCGGGATAGCTAGAGAGCGAGATCTCTTCCATCGGGGCCCCCTGCGGCCCCCGCGGGTCAGATGACCTCGGGACCAGCCGCCCTACGAGCGCGCGTTCCGCCACCGGCGCAGTCGCCGCTGCCCGAAGCTGTCGGGCCCGCGGGGGGGGACCGGCGTCGAGGCCGAGCGCCAGCGGCCCCCGCCTGCGCGCGAAACCGCGCGCGCGTCAGCCACCGCCAGAGCACACCGCGGGCGAGCTGGCCCTCGGCGCCGAGGGTCTCACCGCGCCCGGCCAGCGCCCGCGCGGGTCGTAGCGCCGCCGCGCGGTCAGCAGCAGCGAGTCCTCCGCGCCCGCGAAGCGGGTGAGTCGCGCCCTTGTACGCGCTCGACTCGCCGGCGCAGCGCGCGAGCAGCGATCCGGGCCTGGACCGCGGCCGCGTAACCGCAGAAGAAGATCGGCCGCCAGCCGGTGAGCTGGTCGCGCACGCTCCGCTCGAGCCGCTCCCGGGGCGACGGCTGCGGCGGCGGCGCCTCGGACTCGACGGCGACCTGGCCCGAGGATCGCCCCGGGTGCTGGACGTAGTCGTAGAGCGGCCGCGTCGACGAACGCGATCCGTCCCCGCGCCAGCGCGACGACCGCGATCCAGTGATCGTGGAACTGCCATCCCGGCGACGTGCGGGAAACGGCAGCGCCGCCTCGGCCACGTCGCTGCGGAAGAGCGCGGCCGCCCCGGTGATCGAGTTGGCGACCAGGAGCGAGGTCAGGTTCGTGTAGTTGTTCGCCGCCCAATCCACAGGCGTCTCGGCAGATCACCGCGCCGTCGCGAGTCGACCAGCCGCAGGTCGGAGTAGGCGAGCTCGGCTTCGCCGATCTCGCCATCAGGACGTCGAGCTTGTCCGGATGCCAGACGTCGTCCTGGTCGCAGAGCGCGAGCAGGGGCGCTCGGCGGGCACCATGCCGAGCGCCCGCTCGAAGTTGCGGTAGAAGCCGAGGCGCTCGTCGGCGCGCGAGACCACGAACCGCGGGTCGTCGCCGACGATCGCCTCGGATCTCGCTCGAACTGTCGCCGGGCGCGGAGTGGTCGTCGGAGATCACGCAGACCCAGTCGCATGTGGGTCTGCGCGCGGAGGGAGTCGATCTGGCGCTCGAACAGCACAGGGTCCGGCTCGAAGCTGGCCATGCAGATCGCCACCGGGCCGTCGCCGGGCGGCGCGGCCGCTCGCCGGTCGAGGTGGGAGGGTTCTCGACCGCGATCTCGGCGAGGCGTCGCCGCCGCGCGGGTGCCGTCGGCGAGCCGGACCTCGACCCTCAGCGCCGCGGCCGACCAGGCGCGGGCGTGACCGCGATCGTCTCCCAGAACCCGCTGCGAAAGGCGCGGAGGTCGGGATCGAGGACGGACCCCGGGATCGCCGTTCGCGGCGCCCGGCGCCGCGGGGTCGAAGCCGGGGTGCAGGGCGGCGAACAGGTCCGGGCGCGGCATCCCGGCGGTCCTCACGGTGGCGCGGTCCGTGCCCGCCACCAGCTCCAAGGACTCGATCGCAGCGCGCGGGTGAAAGCAGGTGCCGTAGCAGAAGATCGCGGTCGGAGCGCCCGCCCGCAGCGAATCCGGCATCGGGAAGCCGAGGCTGACGTGCAGTGCATCGCGGACCGCGTCGGGCTGCGCGTCGACGGCGATCACGGGGCCGATCTAGGGAACATCCCTGTATCTTGCGCGCCCGTTTGCCAGCGATCACCCCCAAGCGATGCAGTCCAAGAACGCGGCCTATCTGAGCTCGGCGCGCAAGCCGTCGGCGCCCGGAGCGCGTCCGCAGCCCGAGGCGATGCGCTGCGCCTACCTCGAGCTGCTCAAGCTGGCGCTCTGCGACCTGGTGGGTTCCTCGACCATCTCCGCGGGCAGGCTGGAGGATGGGCGCGTGGCCACGCGCCCTCTCACCGGCGACGAGCGTCGCTGGCGCGCCGCTGGCATGGACTGGCCGCTCCAGGGGCTGACCATGGCCGGGCTGATTCGCCTAGACGATCTCCAAAGGTGCGTCGAGGACGTCGTCCGCGACGGGATCGAGGGCGACATGATCGAGGCCGGCTGCTGGCGCGGCGGCGCCTCGCTGCTGATCCGCGCGACGCTCGACTCGGTTGGCGACGACGAACGCACGGTGTGGGTGGCGGACTCGTTCCAGGGCTTTCCCGAGCAGGGATCCGCGGAGACCGAGGGCGATGACCTGTCGGCATACGACTTCCTCTCGATCTCGCTGGAGGAGGTCGAGGAGAGCTTCTCCCGGCTTCGGCTACTCGCAGGGCGTCGAGTTCGTGCCCGGCCTTTTCGCCGACACGCTGCGGAGCCTGCCGAGGCGGCCGTGGGCACTGGTCCGCGTCGATGGCGACACCTACGAAGCCACCCGCCTGACCCTGGAGGCGCTCTACCCGGGGGTCGTGCGCGGGGGCTACGTTGTGATCGACGACTACGGAGCGCTGGAGGAGTGCAGCCGGGCGGTGGACGAGTTCCGCGACCGGGAGGGCATCGTCGAGCCGCTCGAGGAGGTCGACTGGACCTGTGTGCGCTGGCGGCGCGAGAGCGAGCCGGACCGGGCGGGGGCGGCCGGCTGATGATCGTCTTCGGCTGCGCAATCACCGAGTCGGAGACCTACGAGCGCTGCGCGGGCCCGGGGATCCAGCTCGCCCGCGAGCCGGACTCGCGGGTGCTGGTGCACAACGCCACAGGGTCGCTCTTTCGCAACTACAACATCCTCCTCGACCAGGTCGCCCAGCTCAACGATGTCGAGGCCCTGGTGCTCCTGCATCAAGACACCGAGATCGTCGATCCCGACTTCTGCGACAAGGTGCGGGCGGCGATCGCCGACCCGATGGTGGCGATCTTTGGCTGCGTCGGCTCGATCGGTGCCCGCAACATCGCCTGGTGGGAGGGCTCGGTCACCTGGGCGTCGTTCACCCACCGCTACCCCGAGCACGAGTTCGGCGGCGGTGACTTCCCCGCGTTCACCTGGGACCTCGAGCACCGGCCGGCGTTCGCCGAGACCGGCGAGGTCGACAACGTGGACGGCTTCCTGCTCGGGTTGACGCCCTGGGCCCTCGCCAATCTGCGCTTCGACGAGTCGCTGGGCAAGATCCACGGGTACGACGCCGACCTCTGCCTCCAGGCCCGCGAGGCCGGTCGCAAGATCGTCACCGCCGACCTCAAGGTCGTCCATCACCACTCGCTCGAGCTGATCGGCGACCCGGAGACCTGGATCGAGGCCCACATCCGGGTGGCCGAGAAGTGGGACGGGCGGGTGCCGACGATCAGCGAGGAGGGCGGCGACTACAAGCAGCGCGCCCGCCGGGCGGAGGCCGAGGCGGGGATGCTGCGCAACAAGATCGTCGCCGTCGGCCTGCAGGCGCAGGCGCATGCCCGCCAGCTTCAGGCCGAGGCGGACCGGCTACGGGACGATCTCGGTCAGGTGGCCGCCAGCTCGAGCTGGCGGCTGACGCGACCCCTGCGGACGCTCAGGGACCGCCTCGGGGCGCCGGCACCGCTGGCCCGGACGCCTCAGAGCTCCTCGGCGATCCGCGGCGCCTCGCGGGTGAAGACCCGGAGCCGAGGACGCAGACGGCCGCGAAGAGCACGTCGGAGATCAGGAGGAGCCAGTGCCGTGCCCGCCTCGATCGCGCCGGGGCGCGGTCGGGTCGATGACCCAGCTCGCGGGCCAGCTCGAACAGCGGCGTCAGCGGGTTCATCTGGATCAGCTTGTCGAGCACGCCCTCGCCGATCAGCGACATCGGGTAGAGGACCGGGCTCGCGTAGAAGAGGACCTGAACGACGACGACCAGATGATCCCGACGTCGCGGAAGCGCACGTAGAGCGCCGAGAGCAGCATCGAGACGCAGGTCGTGAAGCGACGAGCGCGCGCAAGGATCAGGAGCGGGAACGAGACCAGGTCCAAGCGGCTCGACCCCGTAGATGAGGATGAAGACGAAGACGGCGATCATGTTCAGGCAGAGATTGAAGCGCCGCTCGTCAGCACGATCGAGAGCGGGATCACGATGCGCGGGAACTGCATCTTGCGGACGACGTTCTCCTGATCGACGACCGAGCGTCGACCGCGGTCGTCGTCGCCTCCTGGAAGAAGGTGAAAAGCATATGTTGAAGAGCAGCATCGCCGGGTAGTTCGGGACCTCGCTGCCGATCCGGAAGATCTGCGTGAAGACGACGAGCAGGACCCCGAAGAGCAGCAGCGGCCGGACCAGCGACCACAGGTAGCCGAGCGCGGTGCCAGGTAGCCGGCCTTGAACTCGGTGACCGACGGCAGCCAGAGCAGGCCGAGGAAGCGGCGGAGGCCGCCGCCGAAGGCGCGCGGGCCCGCGGATCTCCTGCAGCTCGGCGGCGACTTCGGTCGCCGGCGGCTCCGTCGCTCATCGACCCGGCCTCCGGCGCTGAACGCCGCGTCGCCGAGATCTCGACTCGAGGTCGACGAGCAGCGAGCCACGGGCCTGGGCCCGACGACGACGAGTGACGGCGTCTTGCGGCACCGCGACCAGGTCGTCCTCGCGGTCTGGCCGCAGACCAGCGTCGTGGACGAGTAGTGGCCCGGCGGCGAGCGGGTTGTCGATCGTGATCACCGGCGCGCAGGCACGCGCTCGCCGGCGGCAGGCTCCGCCTCGCCGGCCGCGGCCGGGCGGTAGGGGAGCGTGAAGACCCAGAACCCGTCGCGCGTTGCGCACTGCGAAAGAGAACGCGGTCGCTCGATCTCGCGCGAGGGCCTCGGACGATCGACGTGGAGCTGATCCCTCGCCGTGGTGGAGGGTGAACGGGCGCTCGCCGGCGGCGTCCTCGACCCAGACGGCGATGAACTCAGCCGGGGCGGTCGATCGCCGCGTCCTCGGATGACCGGGCCGAATCGCGTGTCAGGTTGACGTCAGGTAGCGGGCGACCCGCCGGCTCGCCGATCTCCTGGATCTTGCCGTGGTCGATCAGCATCGCCCGGTGGCAGTAGCGCTCGACCGCGGTCATGTCGTGGGTGACAAGGACGATCGTCTCGCTTGCTCGCGCAGCGCGCGCGAACACGTCGCCGCACTTGCGCTGGAAGCGCGGCGTCGCCGACCGCGAGGACCTCGTCGATCAGCAGCACGTCGGCGTCGACCTGGACCATCAGCGAGAAGGCGAGCCGCGCGAGCATCCCCGAGGAGTAGTTCTTCAGCTTCAGGTCGCGCGAACTCCTCGAGCTCGGCGAAATCGATCACCGCGTCGAAGCGGCGCTCGCGCCTCCCTGCGGGGTGAGGCCCATCATCACGCCGTTCAGGAGTGACGTTCTCGTAGGCGGTGAGCTCCAGGTTGAAGCCGACGCCGAGCTCGATGAACGGGGCGAGGCGGCCGGCGACCCGGATCGCGCCCGACGTCGGCGCGGTAGATGCTCGGCCAGCAGCTTCAGCAGCGTGCACTTGCCGGAGCCGTTGCGCCCGACGACGCCGAAGAACTCCCCCCGGCCGACCTCGAAGGAGATTCCGTCGCAGCGCGCGCAGCTCGCGGTGGTCGGTCGGGCGAGAACAGGTTCAGCGCCCGCTCCTTCAGGGTCGACTTGCGCTGACCGGGATGCGGAAGGTCTTGTGCAGGTCGCGGACCTCGATCGCCAGCGGCTGGGGGGGCGTCTCGACCGGCGTCCGCGCCAGCTCGGCGCTCAGCGACGCCATCGTCGCAGCGCGCGAGAGCGGGCCCGGCCGGGGCGCCGAGCCTCGATCGGGGTCGCCGCCGAGCTCGCGAATCATCCCGTAGGCATCGTGCAGGTACCGGTTGTAGATCCCGGGGCGGCGCTCGACCTCGGCGTCGACGACCGCCAGACCCAGCCCTCCCCAGAGCTGTCCGGCGAACGGGCCCGTGCGGGCCATGTAGCCGCCGGTCAGGTCGAGCTCGACAAAGGCGACTGCGGGGTTGGAGGCGAAGTCGACGTCGGTGATCCCGGCGCGCACCTCGCCGTTGAAGGTGTCGTGCATCACGATCACGGTACGCGAGATCGCCGGCGAGCCGAGCAGGTCGAGCAGGTCCTGGCGCACGCCGGCGCGCGAGTGATCGCCGTCGACGAGCACGAAGTCCGACTGTCCGCCCCTCGCCGGCGAACCGCTCCAGCAGCTCGGGGAGCAGCTTGCGGCTGTCGCCGACGTGGAGGGTGACGTTGTCCGGCTGCGGCGCCGGGCAGCGGACGAGGTCGATCGAGTGCACCTCCTCGCTGTGGACGGCGATCCGCGACAGGCTGCCGCCCTCCGCCGTCCCGATCTCGATCGCCAGCCGCGGCTTCACCTGGCAGAGCACGCCCTCGAGCGCGGCCCGCTCGCCGAACGACATCTGCCACGGATCGATCTCGAAGATCGGCGGATTGGCGCTCAAGCGCGTGCCTCAGCGAAGATCTTCGGGTGTCGCTCTGCAAGCCGGGCCCTGGCCTCGCCGATCGAGATTGCGGTGAGCTGGATCATCGACGTCGAGCCGATCCGGTAACGGGCGACGAACTCCCGCACGTGTGCCCCATGCAGCCCCCGCTCCGCGAACTTGCACCACAGATCGTAGTCCTCCCAGCCATGGATGGCTGGCTCGTCGCAGTCGCCGCCACCTGCTCGAGGGCGTCGCGGCGGATCAGCGCCAGCGCGTCGATGTAGTTGCCTTGGGCGAGGCGCTCGGGTTCCCAGCCGTAGTAGCCCATCACCCGCTCTGGGCCGTCGCCGCCGACGCCCTGGAGGATGCCGTAGGCGAAGGCGGCGCCTGGCTCGCGGTCGAGCGCCTCGGTCAGCCTCGAGAGGCAGTTGGGCAGCAGCTCGTTGTCGGAGTCCAGCGGCAGCACCAGCTCGCCGTGCGAGTGAGCGATCGCGGTGTTGCGCGTCGCCGGCAGGCCGCGGTTGATCGGATGACGCAGGAGCAGCGAGGGGATCTGCGGATGAGCCAGCATCCAGCGCTCGGCGACGTCGCCGGTCAGGTCGGTCGAGCAGTCGTCGACGACGACCAGCTCGAGGTCGGCGTACTCGCCGGCGGCGACCGAGTCGAGCGCCTGGACGAGCAGCTCGGACTGGTTGTACGCGGGGACGATCACCGAGACCCGCGGCGCCGCCGCGCCGAACCCGGGTGACTGATAGCGGACGACGGGCTCGGTGTGTCGACTCGTCCGCGAGGGCGCGCTCGAGCTCCGCGATGCGGCGGCTCAGGGCGATCGTCTCGAGCCGGGTCTGCTTCGCGACCCGCGCCACCGCCTTGACCAGCTGCTGGCGTCCCTCGATCGCCGGCTGGAGGACCTCGCGCAGGCTCCGCTCCGGCGGCGTGATCGCCAGCCGGGCCGGCCCCGGAGCACGCGCGGCGCCGCGACGCGGCCGCGCCGCGATCCGATCGGCGGCCTCGGCGAGCATCGCGGCGCTCTCTCGCAGCGGCAGCCGCTCGCGGACGAATCCGTAGGCGTCGGCGCGGATCCGCTCGAGGCGCTCGGGCGAATCGAGCAGCTCGTCGGCCAGCAGCGCGAGGCTCTCGGGGTGTCCGGAGACAAAGTGGGTGCCGGCTGCGAGCGGTGCGAAATGCGACGACCGCTCGCTCACCACCACGGCGCCGCAGTGGATCGCCTCGAGCACGCGGACCCATTCGAAGTACGGTGGAAAGTCCTCCCTGTGGACGTTCAGCACCAGCTTCGAGCGGCCGAGCAGCGACCACTTGTCCTCGCCGGCGAGAAAGCTGGAGCCCGACGCGGGGTTGGGCGCGTCGTTGTCGGAGATCACCAGCTCGCAGCGCCGCCGCGCCAGGATCGGCGCGTAGCCCGAGAGGATGCGCTCGCGCCGGTCCGTGGCGCAGCCCATGAAGGTGATGTCGACGTCGCGCTCGGCCGCGGCGTCGAAGCGGTCCCAGCTGCGCGCGTAGCCGAGCGGCAGATGCCGGGCCGCGATCCCGAGCGAGCTGAACTCCTCGACGCTCGCGAGGTTGATGTCGAAGACCGCGCCGGCAAGCGGCGCCAGCGCCACGTTGCCGTCGAACCACGGGCTCGCGGGAGGCTCGGCGCAGACGAAGATCATCCGCTCGAGCCGCGCTCGGTCGAGGCCGCCGTCGGTGAGGGTCGCGTACTCGTGCGGGGGGAGCAGCACCTGGACGCGGTCGGGGCCCGGGTCGTCCTCCGCGCCGATCGTGACCCTGGCCGGGCGCCCGAGGTCGAGCAGCTCGTCGCGCAGGATCGCGGCGAGCTCGGCGAAGAAGGCGTTTTGGCCGCGCGCGAGCAGGAACTCGATCTCGATCATGGGCCGGAATCGTAGTCAGGGTCTCAATCTCCTGCGATCGGATCGCAGCCGCGCCCGCCGCCGAGCCACTAACGTTCGCGGCGTGAGAGCCGAGCCCACGGAGAGCGTCACCGACCGCGCGGCCGAGCTCGAGGCGCTGCGCGCGGAGCTCGCCCAGGCGCGCGCCCGGCTGCTCGAGGTCGAGCAGGAGCTGGCCGACCTGCCGCGCCTGAGGCTGCGCAACGCGCTCCTCGAGGAGGCCGAGTCCTCGCCCGTGTTCGGCCGGCTACTGCGGGCGCGCGATCGGTTCAAGCGCCGCAGCAGGCGGGCCGTGGGCGGCCGCAGGCGCCAGGTCAAGCGGGTGATCACGGCGCTGATCGACCGGGTTTCCCCCGACCCGGACCGCGAGCCCGAGGACCCGGACCGCAAGCCAGGCGACTGACTGTTCAGCCGGGCGAGCGACGGCTCGGTGGTAGGCGGGCTGGGCGCGGGCAGCCGACCGAGGGGTCGGGTTTGCGGATCACCGCCAGGGTCTCGAGCCCGTCGCGGCGCATCGCCTCGATCTCGACTCGGTCCGACCAGATGGTCGCAGGCGAGGAGCAGCTCGAGCAGCGTGCGCTCGGTGAACGACGTGGGTGTGGACGCTGTAGTCGATCTGCTCGAGGGATGTCGGCGCGCTCAGCCACCAGCTCCTGTCGGCGACGCGCTCGACGTGGCGCGCCCACTCCTCGAAGTGCTGACGGCGGATGTTGTCCGGGCCGCCGCTCGTGGTCGTCGGACCATGTGTTCGAGCGGGGTCGGCTCGCGCTCGATGTCGAACGTGTAGCGCTTGTCGGGGACCGCCAGGTAGATCGACCCCACCCGGGCGCAGGACCCGGAGCCAGTTGCCGATCGTCGAGATCGGGTCGCCGGTGTGCTCGAGCAGGTGGTTGGCGATCACGAAGTCCTGCGATTCGGCCTGGATCCGTCGCCAGCCGCTCGCCGTCGTCCATGATGTCGATCTCGATCGAGGGCAAGCTCGGCGAGCTCGGGGTAGTGGCGACGCAGCAGGGTGACCGGCATCCGGTCGACGTAGCGGACGCCGACGCGCGCGGCGGCACGCCGAGCGGCGAGTGCAGGGGCCCGATCTCGAGCCCGCCGCCGCGCAGGAACGTCATCCGCCAGCTCCTCGCGCAGCCCGCGCGCGGCCGGAGCTCGGACGCCGGCGGCCGTCGCCCGCCACGGCCGGGCGCCGCCGCTGCGGCTCTGGCCGCAGCGGGCTCTGGCAAGATGGCCCGCTGGCGGCAGAACTCGGGGTGGTAGTAGGGATCGGTCTCGCGGCGACCACCAGCGTCGCTGAAAGCGCAGCCGCTCCGCGATCGAGCACGGCCGAGCCGGGCCCAGGCGCTCGAGCCGGGCGTTCGGCGTCACCGCGACGTGCAACCCGCGCTCGCGGGCCCGCAGGCAGAGGTCGGCGCCCGCGAGCTCGTCGAAGCCGGCCTCCGCCAGCCCGCCCAGGTCGGCATGGACGGCGGCCGAGAACAGCAGCGGCCCGCTGCAGGCGGACACGTCGCGAACGCAGGTCTGGGTCGAGCTGGCCCGCTCGGGGTCGTCGAAGGCGAGCTCGGCGTCGAGGTCGCCGATCAGCATCAGCCCGTCTGGAGATCGCGGCACCGGCGTCCTCGATTCGCCCGGCCGCCGAGACGACCACGGCGCCGACCGCGCCGACCCCGTCGATCGCGGCCACCGTGAGCAGCTCGTCCAGCCAGCCCGCGCTGGCCCCGGCGACCGGCTCGGCGACGGCGAACAGCCAATCGGCGCCGGTGGCGGCCGCGGCGGCGAGGTCGAGCAGCTCGGCGCGGGAGGCCCGTCTCGGACCCCACTGCGAGCGTCGCTTCGGCTGGCCGCGAGCTCGGCGGCCGCCGGACCGGCGCACGCGAGGACCACCTTGCCGGCGCCGGCGCCGGTCGAGCTCGGCCGCGCAGCGTGCGACCGCTTCGGCGTCGTCGTCGGCGGTCACCGCAAGCAGGGCGGCGACGGCACCGGCGCGCGCGGAGCGGGGCTGCGCCGATAGCAGCCGGGCAGGGTCATGAGCATCACCTCACCAGGCCGGTCGCTGCGCTCGAGATGCGCCTCGAGCGCCAGCTTGGCCGCCGTGTACGCGTACGGCTTGGCGCCGGCGGATGCCGAGCCGGCGTGATGGCGCCAGTAGTAGCGGACGCCCGGAACGTGGACGATCCGGTCGGTCGCTTCGCTCGACGCGCAGCACGAGGTCGTAGTCCTGCGAGCCGTCGAACTCGCCGCGCATGCCGCCGAGCCGCTCGACTAGCTCGCGGCGCAGAGCGGCGAGGTGGCAGCTGTACATGTTCGACTCGAAGAGCCTGGGCGACCAGGCCGGCTTGATGAAGTTGCCGAGCCAGCGGTTGGCGCTCGTCGATCGTCGCCTCGTCGGTGTAGAGCAGGTCGGCGTCGGGGAACTCGCCCGAGCGCGGCAGCGAACGCCGCGAGCGAGTCGGCCTCGATCTCGTCGTCGTGGTCGAGGAGCAGCACGAACTCGCCGCGGGCGAGCTCGAGCGCCGCGTTCGTGGCGCCGGAGATGCCCAGCGGCCGCTCTCGAGCGCCGCACGCTGACCCGCGGCTCGAGCTCGACGTGCGCGGCGAGCAGCTCGCGGACGTCGGGGTCCGACGGAGGCGTCGTCGGCCACGCACAGCTCCCAATCGGGGCGGGTCTGACGCAGCACCGAGGCGATCGCGCGGTCGAGGAACACCGGGATCGGGGTCGTGGACCGGGAGCAGGATCGAGAAGCGGCGGCTCCGGGCCGGGCGGCGCCGGCGACCCCCAGGCCGCTCGCCCGGCGGGGCCGTCGCGCTCGGAAAGCGGCGAGCGAGCCGGCGGCGATCCCGGATGCGGCCCGGCGAGGCACGGGTCGATCCAGACGCCGCGACCGGCGGCTGCGCGTCGTCGACGGCTCGAGCGCCAGCTCCAGCCCCAGCTCGCCGCGGGCTGCGGGCAGCTCGAGGCTCAGCGCCGCCGACCTTCGCCTCGCCGGCGCTCGAGCGCTCTCGCGAACCGGCCGTCCGGCCGCCGCCGGTCGCGGCCACGACCGTGAAGCGAAGCGGCGGAGCTCGGCCGTCTCGTGCGGGGGGCTCGACGTAGCACGCGCGCCTCGAACCGTGTCCCCGGTTCGCAGGTGACCCGGTAGGCGGCGCGGGCGCCCGGCTGCATCTGCAGCGACGCCGGCTCGTCGCGGTCCGTTCGCCGAAGACCCAGCCGAGCGGCCCGGCTCGAGCACCGCCGAGCCCGCCGCCGAGGTCGGCCCGCAGGCTTGCCAGCGGGATCGCGCCGAAGGCCGCCCGGCGGCGCCGAGGCGCTCGCGCGTAGAGGGCGACGGCCGCGGCCGGCGCAGGTCCCGCGGCCACGCAGCGTCGCGGGACCAGCTCCCGCGCGCAGCAGCCCGCCACTCGACCGCCCGGCGAGCCCGGCGTGCGGCACGAGCGGCGACGCATCCTGCGGCGCAGAGCGCGACGCGGGTCATGCGGACGAGTACTAGATGCACGCGGCGAGGGTCCCGCTGCGCGAGCGCCGGGCCGCTATTTTGCGCCCCGTGATCGCCTTCGGATGCGCGATAACGGAGCCTGAGACTCTACGACCGGTGCGCCCGGCCTGGGATCGAGCTTGCCGCCGAGCCCGACTCGGTGATCCTCGCCCAGGGCACGGCCGGCTCGATCTTTCGCAACTACAACCTGCTGCTCGACCGGGCGCGCGAGCTCGACGACCTCGAGGCGCTGGTGATCGTCCACCAGGACGCCGAGATCGTCGATCCGGACGCCTGCGCGAAGCTCCGCGCGGCGCTCGCCGATCCGGAGGTCGGGATCGTCGGTGCGCCGGCGCGGTCGGGGTGCGCAGCATCGCCTGGTGGGAGGGCTCGGTGACCTGGGCTGCGTTCACTCACCGCTACGAGGAGCTCGGCGGCGGCGAGATCCCGTCGCTGAACTGGCTGCCGGAGTCGACGCCCTCGTATTCGGGGCTCGGCGAGGTCGACTCGGTCGACGGCTTCGTCCTCGGGTTCTCGCCCCGGGCGCTGAGCGGAGTTGCGTTTCGATGAGTCGCTCGGCCGCTTCCACGGGTACGACTACGACATCTGCCTGCAGGCGCGGGCCGCCGGGATGAAGGTCGTGACCGCCGACGTCCGCGCCGATCCATCACCACTCCCTCGAGCTGATCACCGACGTCGAAGCGTGGATCGCCGCGCACATGCGGCTCGGCCGAGAAGTGGGAGGGGCGCTTCCCCGACGACGGCGTGCGGCAGCGATGACTGGGTGCGGCGGGCGCGCCATGCCGAGGCCGAGGCGGCTCGGCGGCGCGGCTGATGGGCGGGCGGCGAGAAGCTGGTCGGCGAGGCCGCCAGGCGTCGCGACGCGAGAGCGGATCGCCGAGCTCGAGGACCTGGTCGCGGAGATGCGCGGCAGCCTCGAGCTGGCGGCTGACCGCGCCGCTGCGGCTGGGCGCCGCGCGGCGCGCCGCCGCACGCGGCCTGAGCTCGCCGGGCTCAGCCTCGAGGACGCGCCGGATCTCCGCACGCGTGAACGGGGCCGCGCCGCGGTGGCGCAGCGCCCGAGAGTTCTCGGCGAAGGCGAAGCTGCCCGAGTCGAGCAGCGTCCGCAGGAACTGCTCCTGGCGGGCGATCCGCTCCGATGCGCTCCAGCTGCTCCGCATTGCGCTCCAGCTGCTCGTGCATCGACGACCATGTGATCGTAGAGCGCGCAGGCGCTCGACCACGTGCTCGACGCGGTTCTCCTCCAGGCGTGCGAGGACGGGGTTTCGGTCGAAGGCCTCGATCGGCCGCCTGCGACCTGCCCCGCCCACGGCGCGCCGCGGATGCCAGACGACGCCGAGCCCGAAGAACGCGGGGACGGTGGCGAGCTTCAGGTCCTCGCGATCGGCGAGGAAGTCCTCGATCGCGGTGAGGACGCCGTTGCGCTCGCCGCCCTCGTGATCCGCGGCGCACTCGACGGGCAGCCCGACCTCGACGATCCCCGGGTTTCCGGGCATGATCGCCGCGTCGCGGGCGAGCGGCTGGCGATGCTCGGGCGGGGATCCGCTCGGGGACGTAGTAGCTGTCGCGGCGCGCATGCGGCCAGCAGACGTCGTGGAACAGCAGCAGGGGCAGCGCGACGCCCGGGGCGCGGCTCGCCGATGATCTCGAGCTCGCCGCTGAGCGTGAAGTAGTTGTGGTCTCCGTCGAGGATGATGGCGTCGGTGAGCTCGATCTCGCGCAGCACGTCGTGGCTGGTCTCGCGGATCAGCTCGAGCTCGGGATGGTCGCGCTCGAGCGCCTCGAGCTCGCGATGCGGCGCCGGGTCGATCGGCGATGACCTTGCGGTCGGCGCCGGCCCACTCGAGCAGCTTCGCGGTCAGCAGCCCGCGGTCGGAGCCGACCTCGGTCACGCTCCTCGGCGCCGGCCGCGTCGAGGCAGGCCAGCAGCAGCTCGGCCAGGTTGGCGAGCGAGTAACCCACGCGATCGGGCTCGGGGGTCGCCTCGTCGGTTTCGGCGCGCTGCTCTGAGCTGGTCCGGGACTCCACGGGCGCCAGTCTAGAGAGCCTGCAGCCGCTACCGTGCGGGCGATGTCGAGCACGGCGGCGCCGGCGCAGGCGTCTCGACGAGCCGCGGGCGGGGTTCCGGGCCACCCTGGCCGCGAAGGCGCGGGTTCTTCGCGAGGAGCTCCTCTACGGGCCGCTGATCGTGCTCGTCGGGGTGGCGGTGACGCTCCGCGCTCGCGACCATGGCGCTCTACCACCCGGCGATCATGACCCTGGTCGATTCGCCGCGGTTCGCCCGCGTCGATCCCGACCGGCATGTTCGACGACTTCTACATGCCGGCCGTCTACCCGATGGCTTCCTTCAGGTCCTGCACGCGATCTCCGACCAGGTCTGGTTCTCGATCGCGATCCAGCACCTCGGCGGGATCGCCGCCGGCCTGATCGTCTTCTTGGCCATGCGACGCCTGGGGCTGCGCCCGGCGATCGCCTGCGTCCCGACCGCCTGCGTCCTGCTCGCCGGCGACCACCTCTACCTCGAGCACGTGTTCATGGCCGATTGGCTGCTGCTCGCGCTCGCGATCGCCGGTCTCGCCGCCGGCGTCCGCGGGCTCGTGCCGGCGATCGACCACCGCTGGCTGGCTGGCGGCCGGTGCGCTGCTGGCCGCCGCCGGGCTCACCCGCAGCGTCGGCATCGTCCTGCCCGCGGTGCTCGCTCTCACGGTCGTCGTGCCTGCGCTGCGGCGCCGCTCCGCGACCGCCTGCTGGCTGCCGGAGCGGCGCTGGCCGGCGCCGCGGCGATCCTGGCCGTCTACTTCGGCGCCTTCGCGCTCAGCGACGGCCGGTACGCCGGGCTCACCGACTTCGCCGGCTGGAACCTCTACTCGCGCGTGGCGCCGTTCGCCGACTGCAGCCGCTTCGACCCGCCCGAAGGGACCGAGGTCCTGTGCGAGGACGTGCCGCCCGCCGAGCGTCCCGGGCCCGTTCGGCTACGTCTGGGTCGCCGACTCGGTCTCGCGGGCCAACTTCGACCCGCTCGGCCCGGAGACCGGTGAGCCGCTGGGCGAGTTCGCCCGCGAGGTGATCGTCCACCAGCCGCTCGACTACCTCGAGGCGGTGGGCGAGGACTTCGTCCGCTACTTCGACCCCGACGTCAGCGTCGCGCCCGTTCTCGGGCCAGTCGCCGGAGGTGATCTCGTTCGCCTACCGCGATCCGACTCCGGAGCGCGACGTCGTCAGACGCACTCGACCATCGTTACGACGGGGTCGAGCTCGACCGTCAGCGGCGCGCAGGTGCTCGCCACCTACCAGGCGATCTTCCGGGTCGGCGGCGTGGTCCTGCTCGCGGCGTTCGTCGCGACCGTGCTCGGCATGTTCCTGGCCCGCGGGGCGCTGCGCCTCGGCACCGTGCTGTTCGGCCTCAGCGCCCTCGCCCTCTACCTGGGGCCGGTGATCACCAACTCCTACGACTTCCGCTACGGGATCCCGCCCGGGGCGCTGATCGCGATCTCCGGGATCCTCGGCGCCTGCGGGATGCTGGTCCGCTACCGGCCTGCGCGCGGCGTCCTCAGTGCTCGAGCACCAGGCCTAGGAAGCGCTGGGTCCGCTCCTGCTTGGGGTTGTCCAGCACCTGCGCGGGCGGCCCCTCCTCGACGATCACACCCTCGTCCATGAACACCACCCGGGTCGCGACCTCGCGGGCGAAGCCGATCTCGTGGGTGACGACGATCATCGTCATCCCCTCGGCGGCGAGCTCGCGCATCACGTCGAGCACCTCCTTGACCAGCTCCGGGTCGAGCGCCGAGGTGACCTCGTCGAACAGCATCACGTGCGGGTCCATCGCCAGCGCCCGGGCGATCGCGACCCGCTGCTGCTGGCCGCCGGAGAGCCGTTCGGGGTACTCGTTCAGCTTGTCGCCGAGGCCGACCCGGTAGAGCAGCGTCTCGGCCTTCTCCAGCGCCTCCTCGTAGCTGCGCCCGAGGACCTTCGTCTGGGCGAGGCCGACGTTGGCGAGCGCGGACTTGTGCGGGAAGAGGTTGAACTGTTGGAAGACGATCCCGACTCGGCGGCGGACGAAGTCGATGTCGGAGCGGCGTTCGCGCGCGGCTTGGCGGGTGATCTCGCGTCCCTCGAGGAAAATGTGGCCGTCCTCCGGCGGTTCGAGCAGGTTGATGCAGCGAAGCAGCGTCGACTTGCCCGAGCCACTTGGTCCGAGCACGCAGACGACTTCGCCGCGTTGAAGCTCGAGATCGACCCCGCGCAGGACCTCGAGCGCGCCGAAGCGCTTGTGGACGTTGTCGAGCTTCAGCGTCGCGCCGTCCGGAGGGAGCACGCGGGCCGACGCGCTGTCGGGGCTCGTCTCCACGCTAAGCCTGCGCGACCCCGGTCGTCATCGTGCCGGGTCCGCCGTCGCGCCCGGTCCTCGCCTGCTGGCGCGCGATCAGCCGGTCGACGAGGCGCGCCAGCGGGATGGTGACGACCAGGAACATGATCGCCCCCAGTGTCAGCGCCGAGCCGTTGATCTGCTCGGTCTGGACGTCGAAGCCGACCTGGACGACCTCGAGCGCGCCCAGGATCCCGACGAGCGAGGTGTCCTTCATCAGTGCGATGAAGTCGTTCAGCAGCGGCGGGATGACCGTGCGCACCGCCTGCGGGACGATCACGTAGCGCATCGACTGGCCGTGGCTCATGCCGAGCGAGCGCGCCGCCTCCATCTGCCCGCGCGGCACCGCCTCGATCCCCGCCCGGTAGACCTCGGCCATGTAGGCGCCGTAGGTGAGCGTCAGCCCCATCACGCCCCACCAGAACGGCGATGTCTCGCCCAGCCAGGTGGGTAGCCCGAGCTCTCTGGGGATCACGCCCTCGGATTGAGCGGCCGAGAGAAAGCCCGAGAGGAGCAGGAGCACCAGCAGCAGCGGGATGCCGCGGAAGACGTCGATGTAGGCGATGGCGAGAAAGCGCACCGGCGCCACCGCCCGTCCCGGCAGCTGGCGCAGGACCGCGAGCACGAGGCCCCACGCAAGGGACAGCACCCCGGAGATGATCGACAGCTTGACCGTGAGCCAGAACCCGTCGAGGACACGGTCGAACTCGTCGCCCATGACGCCGAAGTCGAAGTAGTACTGGGTGATGAAGTCCATGCCTCTCCTTCCTTCGGGGCCGGGGCGAGGCTAGCCCTTCGCCGAACGGGAAGGGGCGCCCGCGGCGCCCCTCACTCGGTTGCTGTCGCCCTTCCCGCTAGTCGTCGGTGAGGAGCTCGTTCTTGCCCTCGAGAATCTCGGGCGGGGGCTCGCTGCCGAAGTACTTGTCGTACAGCTCGGCCATCGTGCCGTCTTCCTTGATCGTCGCCAGCGCCTCGTTCATCGCCTCGCGCAGCGCGTCGTTGTCGGGCGCGACCGCGAACCCGAAAAAGTCGGGAGCCGCCGCGGCGAAGCTTTCGGCGATTTCCATCCCGCCCTGCTTCTCGATCGCGTCGGCGGCAACCGCCTCGTCGATCAGTGCCGCGTCCACCGCTCCGGTGAGGAGCGAGGAGAGGGCGTTCGTGCCCTCCGGGAATGCGCGCACCTCCGAGGCGTCGGTCTCCTCGTTGGCGTATTCCTCCTGGATGGTTCCGTCCTGGGTCCCCACGATCTTGCCGCTCAAGTCGTCCACGGAGGCGATGTCCGAGCCCTCCGGCACCACGAGCGCAGTCGCGCTCGCGTAATAGGGGTCGGTGAAGTCGACGACGTTCTCGCGCCCCGCCTTGATCGTCGATGCCGCCGCGGCGGTGTCGAACTGGCCGGCCGCCACATCGCGGAAGATCGTTGCGAAGCCCGTGTCCTGATACTCCACCGTCAGGCCGAGGTTCTCACCGATCGCGTTCATGATCTCGACGTCATAGCCGGTGGCGTTGGGGGGCTGGCCCTCCGCGAAGGGCGGATACGGGCTGTCGAGGCCGACGAAGAGCGTGCCCTCGTTGATCAGCCCGAGATCCTCGCCGCTCGCTGCGGTGGTCTCGCCGTCGCCGCCATCGTCATCGTCGTCGCCGCAGCCGGTAGCGACGAAGGCGGACGCGAGCAGCGCCACGATCCCGATCAGCAAGCCAGAGTCGAGTTCCTCTCATCTTGAAGTGCGCTTCCTTTCCTGCGTATCGGCCCACACCGGATTCTCGGCGCAACATACACCGATCGCCACCCCTTCCTCGGGCCGGCGCTCGAACCGGATCCGGTGCTCGGCCTCCCAGCGCCCGAGCACCCAGCGTTCCCCCGCGCGGCCGACGTCGTCGAGGATCACGGCCGCGCCCGAGGCGAGGCGTTCGGCGAGCGCGGGCAGCGCCGGGTAGCGGCTGCGCTCGATCGGCCGCTCGCCCGCGGGCGGCCCGTCGACCAGCAGCAGGTCGATCCGCGCGGGGAAGCTCGCCCAGCGCCCAGGGCGCGTACCAGCGACAGCCGGCGGGAGCGAGCCGGTGCGGGCCCAGCGGGGCCTCGATCACGGTGGCGATCGCCGCCAGCCCCTCGGCCGCGAGGCGCATCCGGGTGAGCTGCGGCCCAGGCCGGGTCGTGCTCGAGGCTGTGGACGCTGCCGCCGCCGAGCTCGCGCAGCGAGCGCGCGATCACGACCGTGCTGCGGCCCGAGCCGCACTCGACCACCGCCGCCGCGCCGCCGGCCGAGCTCCGCGAGCACCGCCTCGAGCGCCCGGTCGGAGAGCGACCAGGCGTCGGCTGCAGCGGCGGCCCGGCCGCGAGCAGCCGGTCGAGCGTCTCGGTCGAGGGGTCCACGGTGTCACTACACTTTCTATAGCGATGCTCGAGCCGACGCTCAACCGTCCCTGCGGGGGCCGCTACGGCAACGTGATCGAGGCGGTCGGCAACACGCCGCTGGTCGAGCTTCCCGCGGCTCTCGCCGAAGACCGGAGGTGCGGATCTTCGCCAAGCTCGAGGGCCGCAACCCGACCGGCTCGGTCAAGGACCGGGTGGCGAAGGCGATGATCGAGGCCGCCGAGGCGGAGGGCGCGATCGCCCCCGGCCAGACGGTGCTCGAGCCGACCTCGGGCAACACCGGGATCGCGCTGGCGATGATCTGCCGCCGCAAGGGCTATCCGTTCAAGGCCGTGATGCCCGACAACGTCACCGAGGAGCGCTCGCAGCTCCTGCGCATGTTCGGGGCGGAGATCGTCTACTCCGAGGGCGCGAAGGGCTCCAACGGGGCGGTCGAGCTGGCGCTCGAGATCGCCGCGGCCGAGAGCGCCTACTACATGCCCTACCAGTACGGCAACGAGGCGAATCCCGGCGCCCACTACCACGGCACCGCGGCCGAGATCCTCGAGGAGCTCGACACGGTCAGCGCCTTCGTCGCCGGGCTCGGCACCGGCGGGACCCTGATGGGCGTCGGCCGCCGGCTCAAGGAGGCCGACCCGGAGACCAAGATCGTCGCCGCCGAGCCGATGCAGGGGGAGCTGGTCCAGGGGCTGCGCTCGCTCGACGACGGCTTCATCCCGCCGATCATCGACCTCTCGGTGCTCGACCGGAAGATCATGGTCTCCAACCGCGACGCGATCGTCTGGACCCGGAAGCTGCTCCACGAGGAGGGCCTGTTCGCCGGCGTCTCCGCGGGAGCGGTCGCGGCGATCTGCGTGCGGATCGCGGCCGAGCTCGACGGCGGCAACGTCGTCTTCCTCGTCCCCGACGACGGCTGGAAGTACCTCTCGTCCGGCGTCTACACGACGCCGATCGACGAGCTCGAGGGAGTCGACTCGACCGTCTGGTGGTAGCGGCTCAGCGTCGGCGCCTCGGGGCGACGGCGGTGAGCGCGTTGCGCGAGAGCTTGCGGGCCACCCCGCCCGCGCCGCGTTCCTCGAGCTCGATCGTCAGTTGGCCCGGGTAGAGGCCGGCGACGCTGCGGGCGATCAGTCGCCGTGGCTTGCTCGGCCGCGGGCGCGCCTGGAAGCCGAGGCAGTACTCCACCAGCGGCCCGGCGACCCGGTCCCAGCGGTGCGCCGCGGCGACCCGCGAGGCCGCGGCGCGGGCGGCGTCGAGCGCCGCCTCGTCGTCGAGCAGCGCCGCGCAGGCGTCGGCGAAGTCCCGATCGTCGCCGGCCGCGACCGCGCGCCCGGCGCCGGCGCGCTCGATCAGCTCGGCGAGCACGTCGCCGCGGGTGGCGACGACCGGCAGGCCCGGCCCAGAGGTAGTCGAGGACGCGGCTGCGAAACGCGTAGCGCGACTCGAGGTGGTCGGGGTGGGCGCTGATCCCCAGATCGGCCTCGAGCAGGTACTCCGCGCGGCGCTCGTAGGGCACCCACGCGCCGCCCACGTGCACGCGCCGCCCGAGCAGGCCGCGGCGCTCGGCAAAGGCGATCGCCTCGCGCGCGCTCGCCATCTCGACCGCACTCAGCTCCTGGGGTCGGTCGACGGCGGGAAAGTGCAGATGGACCGCCGGCCGGTGGGCTTCGAGGCGCTCGACCGCCTTGATCGGCGTGATCGCGTCGAGCCACGGCCAGATCCCGCCTCCCCAGACCAGGATGCGGTCTCCCTCGCCGACCTCGGGCCTCGCGCGCAGCTGTGGCTCGCCGGGCGGCGGCGGGTCCCCGGGAAGCCCGGACGCGACGACATCGATCAGCGAGCGGAGCGACGGGTCAGCATCGATCATCCCCGCGTCGAGCAGCCCGTGGCCCGAGAGCATTCCGAGCCACAGGTCCCGCTGGCGCTCCGAGGCGCAGACGATGAAATCGGCGCAGGCGAGGTTGGCGACCGTGTGCGCGGTGACCACGGCGGCCCGACGGCGCTGCGAACGGCGGCCGCGGCCGCGATTTCGCTGGGCCGACTCGACCACGATCGGGTTGTAGAGGTCGGCGACGTAGCGGGTCTGCAGTCCCGAGACGGTATGCAGCAGGTGCGGCGGCAGCCGCTCGGCGATGACGACGTCGTGATCACGAATCGCTTCCAGCAGCCGCCCGTAGTCCTGGGGGGCGGCGTCGAGCAGCGTGATCGCGGGCTCGTCGAGGCGGCTGTCGGGAGCCGCGATCGTGACCTTGCAGCCGGCCCGGGCGACCGTCCGAGCCAGCTCCAGGCAGCGGATCCCGGGACCGGCCATGCGCTCGCCGATCGGCTCCCAGCAGTGGAACAGGACGCGGGTCACGGCGATCTACGCAGCCGGGCGCGTAGCTCGCCGGCCAGGCGATAGGCGAGCGAGCCGCGGCGCCGGTCCGCGGTGTGCAGGGCACGCAGGGCGCTCGCCTGCTCGGCCGCCAACCGGTCGATCCGCGAGCGCGCCTCGTCGACCTCGGCCCTGGCGCGCTCGAGCAGCTCCTCGAGCTCGGCGACGCGGAGCTCGAGCGCCTCCGCATCACGATCCGCGGCGTTGGGCTCTCCGCTCATCGGCGCGAGTCTAGGAGCCTACGATCGACGGCACCGCATCGGCTCACCGGGGTGGGACGACGCCGGCCATCACCCGCGGGGAGCGGGCGATCAGCTCGCGGTAGGCGTCCGCGGTCGAGATGTTGGAGATCGACCACGCCATCCCGGCGTACGACTCGCGGTAGGTGGCGAGGATCTCCGGCACGTGGACGCCGCGCATGCCGCGCTCGGCCATCCGGCACCAGAGGTCGTAGTCCTCCCAGCCGTAGAGCGAGAGCTCGGTCGTGTAGCCGGCGAGCTCGCGCAGCGCCGCGACCCGGATCATCGCCATCGCGTCGATGTAGTTGACGAAGCGCAGCCGCGCGCGGGTTCCAGCCGCCGACGTTCATCAGCGCGCGCGCCGGCCCGCGCTCGTCGACGCGCTTCGCGAGCCCGTAGGCGAAGGCGGCGCCGGGGTCGCGCGTCGAGCGCCTCGACCAGGCGACCAGCCCGTGGGGGAGGACGCGGTTGTCGGCGTCGAGGATGAAGGCGAGCTCGCCTCGGGCGTGAGCGAGCGCGGTGTTGCGCGCGCTCGGCAGGCCGCGGTTGGCGGGGTGGACGACCAGGCTCGCGGCGACGCCGGGGTGCGCTCGCACCCACTCCGCCACTCGCGCGCGCGAGCCGTCGCGCGAGCGCGTCGTCGACGATCACCAGCTCGAGGCCCTCGAAGGCAGACGCCGGCGACCGAGTCGAGCGCCCCGCCGATCTCGGCCTCGTAGTCGAACACCGTGACCAGCACCGAGACCCGCGGCGTCGCGCCCGCCACCGCCGGGCTGGCGAGCTCGACCCGAGGCTCGTCCGCGCCGCCGCCGAGCTCGACGGCGAGCCGCTCGAGCTCGCGCGCCAGTTCGATCTCGCCCAGCCGGACGCGCTTCAGCCGCTGTCGGGCCGCCGCCGAGTCGGGATCGAAGGTGATCGGGGGCGGGCCGGCGGCCGGCGAGATCGCGGGCCGGGGCGAGCGACACCGCGCGACGCGGGCCGCGCGCGGCGATCAGCCCCGCCGCCTCGATCAGCGCCTCCGCGGCGCCGCGCAGCGGGGCGATCGCCGCCGCGTCGGCGGCTGCGGCCTGCAGCTCGCGGCGCCGTTGCGGGTCGCCGAGCAGCTCCAGCGCCGCCGCGATCGGGCGCCTGCCGCCGTCGACGTAGTGCGCGCCGGGCTCGAACGTGGCCAGCGGCCGGGCGTCTTCGCGCACGAGCACCGCCCCGGCGCAGACCGCCTCGGCGGCGCGCAGGGCGTCGAGCCGCGGCGGCCGCCGCCGAGCGAGGTCCAGCACCAGCTTCGAGCCGCGCGAGCACCGCCCGCCGCTCACTCGCGGTCTCGTATACCCCCGGGCCCGTCGGGCGCACGCGGGTCGGCGGTGGCGGCGATCTCGACCCGCCAGCGGCTGAGCTCGTCGGCCGCCTCGGCGAGCAGCCGGCCGCTGCGCACGCCGCCGGCCCCGATCACCGCCAGATCGATGTCGCGCTCGGCGTCGAGCGGCGCCGACCAGGTCCGCGACCTGACCGATCGAGAGCGGCTCCACCCGCTCACCCCGCGCCCGCCGGGCCCGCGCCGAGGCGAGGTCGAGGTCGAACCCGGGACCGGCGGCGTTCCGGTCGTCACGCCCGAGGCCCGCCCAGATCGGGATCGCGCCCGCCAGCTCGCGGGCAGCCGGCGGACGCCCGCGACGCCCGACCGCCAGCCGCGGCGGATCGAGGACGACGCTCACTCGGCCCGCCTTCCGGGCGGGGATCGCCTCGCGCTCGATCGTGGCGGCGAGGCCGAGCTCCCGCACCTCGAGCGCCAGCGCCTCGGCGAGGTCGACGAGCCGCGGGTTCTGGGTCGGCCCGGCGACGAAGGCGAGCTCGGAGACCATCATTCCGGCAGCCGGTCCGTTGGCCTCAGGCGCGCCCGGCGAGCCAGCGCTCGGCGTTGCGCTCGTAGATCTCGGTGAGGATCTCCTCGATCCCGTAGCGCAGCGACCAGTCCGGGTAGTCGGCCTCGAACGGCCCGAGGTCGGAGATCCACCAGCGGTGGTCGCCGATCCGCGGCTCTGGTCGCCGAGCTCCCACTCGAGCTCGCGGCCGGCGATCCGCTCGCAGGCCTCGATCGCCTCCAGCATCGAGCAGTTCGCGAAGCGGCCCGCCGCCGATGTTGTAGACCGCCGCCGGGCGCGGCGCCTCGCGGAAGGCCTCGAACGCCGCCACCAGGTCGGCGCTGTGGATGTTGTCGCGGACCTGCTTGCCGTCGTAGCCGAAGACGGTGTAGGGGGTGCCGGTGACGACGCACTTCATCAGGTAGGCGAGGAAGCCGTGCAGCTGCGCGCCGGCGTGCTGGGGGCCGGTCAGGCAGCCGCCGCGAAAGCAGACGGTGGGCATGCTCGAAGTAGCGGCCGTACTCCTGCACCAGCAGGTCGGCCGCGGCCTTCGAGGCCCCGAACAGCGAATGGGTGCGAGAGGTCGATCGACATCGAGCTGTCGATGCCGCCGTGAGTAGCGGTGCGACTCGGGCAGCTCGAGCCGGGTCTCGTGCTCCGTCAAGCGGCAGCCGGTTGGGGGTGTCGCCGTAGACCTTGTTGGTGGAGCAGAAGATGAACGGCGCGTCGGGGCATGGGTTCGCGCGGCCTCGAGCAGGTTGAGGGTCCCGTTGGCGTTGACGGCGAAGTCGGTCTGCGGCTCGCGCGCCGCCCAGTCGTGCGAGGGCTGGGCGGCCGTGTGGACCACCACCTCGATCGAGCCCGCGTGGCGGCGAAACAGCCGCTCGACGCCCTCGGCATCGCGGATGTCGAGCTCGATCGAGGTGAACGCGTCGACCTCTCGCTCGAGGTCGGCGGTCACCGGCGCGGTCGATGCCTCCGGCCCGAAGAAGCGGCTGCGCATGTCGTTCTCGATCCCGACCACGTCGAGTCCCTGCGCCGCCAGATAGCGCACGGACTCCGAGCCGATCAGGCCCCCGACCCGTGATCACGCGACGCCCATCGCCGGCAGGCTAGCTTGAGGCGGATCGATGCGCGCTCGGCTCCGGGGAGGTCGTCGCCTCGGCCGGTAGCCGTCCTCGAGGCGCGCGCGCCGGTAGTCGCCGCGGCTCAGGTGGTGCTCGAGGAAGACGTAGAGGACGATGAACAGATAGCGGCTGCCCATCTCCTGGATCGCCAGCTTGCTCGTCCCCGAGGTCCGGTTTCGCCATGAGATCGGGATCACCGCGAAGCTGTGCCCGCGGACGATCGCCTTCAGCGGCAGCTCCACCGTCAGGTTGAAGTGGTAGGAGAGCAGCGGCTGAACGGTCTCGATCACCTCGCGCCGGTAGGCCTTGAACGCGTTGGTGGTGTCGTTGAAGCCGGTGGCGGAAGAGGACGCCGATGAACCGGTTCGCGAGCCGATTGAGCACCAGCTTCAGGCGCGGGTAGTCATGGACCTGCGGACCCGGGCATGAATCGGGAGCCGAAGGCGCAGTCGTATCCCTCCTCGATCAGGCGCGTGGTACCGGACCAGGTCGGCGGGGTCGTCGGATCCGTCGGCCATCATCAGCGCCACGGCGTCGCCCTCGAAGCGTTCGAGCCCGGAGCGGATGGTGAAGCCGAAGCCTCGCGGATGGTGCGAGCGCAGGCACCGCACCTGCGGATGATCGGCGGCGATCGCCTCGACGGTGGCGCTGGGTCGCGTCGACGCTCGCGTCGTCGACGACGAGGATCTCGTGCTCGATCGCCGCCGCGTCGAGCGCGCGCGATCGTCCCTCGCAGCGTCGCGGCGATCGAGCCCGGCCTCGTTACGCGCGGGGATGACGACCGAGAGCTTCACGATCCGAAGCCCAGCGACGCAGCGACAGTGTCCTCGTTCTCCTTCACCCAAGCCAGAATGTCGGCCAGCACCTTCCGGGGCCGCTTCCGGGGCCGCCAGTCGGTCTCGGCGTGCAGCCGAGAGCAGTCGGAGATGTATAGCGGAACGTCGCCGGGCCGCTCCTCGGACGACGCGCGAATCGGCATCTCGGTCCCGGTGAGCTCGCGGCAGATCTCGGTCGTCTCGAGCAGCGAGAGGCTGACCTCGCGCCCGCCGCCGACGTTGCCGACGAAGCCGCGCCAGCGCTCGGGCTCGGCGAGCTGCGAGTCGATCAGCTCGACCAGATCGTCGACGTGCAGCAGGTCACGGACCTGGTGGCCGGCGCCGCCGTAGCCGATGTAGGCGAGCGGGCGCCGGAAGTGGTGGGCGAGGAGCCAGTAGGTGAACACCCCCTGGTCGACCCTGCCCATCTGCCATGGCCCGGCGATCACGCCGCAGCGGTCGACCACCGCGGTGAGGCCGAAGTTGGCTGCGTACTCGGCCACGAGGAGCTCGGCGGCGAGCTTCGTCGCCCCGTAGAGGGTCCGCGGGCCGTCGAGGGGGAACCGCTCTGAGATCCCCGCTCGCGAGGCACCCGCGAACGGCTGCGACGCGGAGAGCTCGAACCGGGTCTCCGCGCGCTCGAGGCGAAGCTCGTTGAGGGCCGGGTAGGGGTAGATGCGGCTGGTCGAGAGGAAGACGAACCGGGCGGAGTCGCGGCGGGCGAGCTCGAGGCAGTTGTAGGCGCCGACCAGGTTGGTCTCGAACGGGTAGGCGGTGTCGCCGCTCATCCCGACGAGCGCGGAGGGCTCCGCCGAGCACTCGACCAGCGCATCGATCGGCTCGACCGCGCCCAGCGCGTCGCGGTCGCGAACGTCGGCCTCGCGGAAGCTCACCCCGGCGCCCTGCAGGCGTGGCAGGTTGAGCTCCGAGCCCGCTCGGTGGAGGTTGTCGAGGGCGACGATCTTCCAATCGCGATGGCGCTCCGCCAAGGCGACGGCGAGGTTTGCGCCCACGAATCCGGCGCCCCCGGTGATCAGAATTCGCGTCAAGGTCGCCGCAGGCTATGTCACCCGCGCGCCCGCCCGGAGCCACGCGGCGCGGTTAGACTGCGGGCCTGCTCGGACGCCTCTCGCCATTTGCCTGGGCGGTCGCGGGGTTGACGGTCCTGGGATTCGCGCTCAGGCTCGCGACCTCCGACCAGAGCCTGTACGCGGACGAGCTGTCCACGTACTGGATCGTCCACGACCGGAGCTTGGGCGACGTCCTCAGCTCGGTTCGGTCCGACGACGAGATCAGTCCGCCCCTTTACTACGTCCTCTCGTGGCTGACGCTCGAGATCGGCGACGGCCCGGGTTGGGTGCGCCTACCGTCGCTGATCGCAGGGACGGCGACGATCCCGCTGGTATACGCGCTCGGCGCTCGGACGCTCAACAAGACCGCCGCGGTGATCGGCGCGTCCGTGATCACGCTCAGTCCGTTCATGATCTACTACTCGGTCGAGGCGCGCGCCTACGCGGTGATGATCGCCCTCCTCACGCTCTCGGCTCTGGCGCTCTGGCTCGCGATCGAGAGCGGCCGCACCCGGTGGTGGGTGGTCTACGCGATCTGCTCGTGCGCGGCGCTCTACTCCCACTACACCAGCGTGTTCGTCCTCGCCGGACAGGTCCTGTGGGTCGTCTGGAAGCATCGCGAGGCGCTGCGCGCATGCATCGTGGCGAACGTCGCGGTCGCGGTCGGGTTCGCGCCCTGGCTGCCCGGGTTCGTCGCCGACAACAACTCGCCGACGACCGACATCCTCGACTTTCTCCAGCCGTTCAACCTCGGCGCGGTCACGGACGCGATCGAGAACTGGGCCGTCGGGTACCCCTACATCCCGGAATCGGTGCTGCCAGGAACCGTGGCTGAACTGGTGATCGTTGTGGGCCTCGTGCTCGCCGTCGTCGGGTGTGCGCCTAGGCTGTGGAGCCTGGTCCAGCGCCACGGCGCCGGCGCCGTTCGGCGGATGCCCGCCGGCGCCGCCCTGGTCATCGTGCTGGCGCTCTCGACGCTGATCGGGGAGGCGATCCTCAGCGCCATCGGAACCAATCTGCTCGGGGCACGGAATCTCAACGCATCGTGGCCGGGGCTCGCGCTGGCCATCGGAGGCATTGTCGCCGCCGCCGGCGTTCCGCTGATGATCGGCAGTGCGGCGCTCGTGCTCGGCGGCTACGCGAGCGGCGCCGTCCAGACGTTGGGCGAGGAAGCCGCGCGGCCCGACTATGCGGGCGTCGCGGAGGCGATCGAGCAGCGGTGGAGCCCCGGCGACGTCGTGGTGGACGGATCGTGGTTGACCCCGGTTCCCCTCACCGGGCTCGATGTCTACCTGCCACAGACGCACCCCGAGATTCGTCTCGGCCTTCCAATCAGCGATAAGCCGTTCCTTCCTTTCGATCCGATCCCGCCGCTCGACGAGCAGATCGACCAGGCCATCTCGCTGGCACACGGGCGATCGATCTTCTTGGTCAGCTACCTGGGCGAGCCCGAGGGCTACAGCGACAAGCCAGCCCTCTCGAGGATCGTGAACGACCAGCAATCAGCGGCCGGCAGCCTGCTCCGAGAGCTTCCTGAGCGCTTCACGGTCGATGAGGACACCCTGGAGTTTCCAAGCATCGTGCCGCTCGTGCTGTTTGAGATCACCGACCGCGGCCCAAACGGCTGACGGGCGCGGTGAGCTCCGGCGGCCGGGAGAGCGAGCGGACGACGAAGAGCGACAACGTGCGAACGCCTCAGCGAGTGGCGCGCGGGCGCTACTCCGCCGGCAGGAGCCCGAAGTCGCTCGAGATGTAGTCCGCGACCCGGAACTCGGACGGATCGAGTTCGCCGCTTCCCCGTACACGCAAGCCCAGCCCGTGCCGATTCTGAGCTCGCGCACGAACTCATCCGACTCCCCCTGGAGCACGATCAGCTCGACGAGGAGTCGGGCGAACGGCGGGTCGAGCGGCCCTTCGGCGAGCCTACGAGCGATCAGCGCCTCGAGCTCCGGGCCGGGGAGAGCGTTGTGGAGATTTCGACTGGTGACATGCTGGTGGTTCCAGTCCTCGATCACGAACAGGCCGCCGGGACGCAGCCTCGGGAAGAGGGTCTCGAACGAGGCACGCGTCTCGCTCAGGAGGTGAGAGGCGTCGTCGATGACGAGCCCCAAAGGCTCGTCGCCGAACTCGTCCTCGACGATGTCCGCCAGTCGTGCCCGGTCGGCCTGGTCGACGCCATAATGCAGGCGGACGCGCTCGCCGAGGCCCCGGTCCGCGATCAATTCGTCGAGGGCTTCGACGCGGTCTTGCTTGAGCTCGACAGCGACGAGCTTGCGGGGCGGCGCGACGAGCGCCGTCAGCGCCACGCTGCCGCCGGAAGCAATCCCCAACTCGACGAAGTTCTCACCCCGGAAACGCTCAACGATCCCGAGGTACTCCTCGATCATCGTCTGGTCCTTGCCGATCACAAAGCGCCCGCTCTCCGAGCCCCCATGTCCGCAGAGGAACTCGATGTCGCCGACGCGGAAGCGCGCACCCCATGATTCGCTCAATCCCGGCGCGGCGCGGTCGCGAAGCACGGCATCGCTCGGCCATTCGGTCCAGGTGAGCCGATTCCGACCGATTGCACGCCGCCGGATCTTGAAGGGGAGACGGGTCACGGACTCAGACTAGTCCCCAGGGCGACCGGTGGCTTCCCATCACCGAACAGCCGCTTAGCGAGCGCCGCGCGTGTGGCAATCGGGCGGCAGAAGGCCGAAGTCATTCGAGATGAAGTCCGCGACCCGGAACTCGGACGGATCGAGTTCGCCGCTTCCCCGTATACGCCGACCCACCTCGGGCCGATCTCCAGCTTGCGTGCGAACTCGTGCGATTCGCCTTGGATCAGCATCAGCTCGACGACGAGCTGGGCGAACGGCGGGTCGGGCGGCCCTTCGGCCATCCGACGCCCGATCGCCGCCTCGAGCTCCGGGTTTGACTCGGCTAGAACGGCCGCAAGACCGCGGCTGAGGCGATGCTCGTGATTCCAATCGTCGATCACGAACAGGCCGCCGGGACGCAGCCTCGGGAAGAGGGTCTCGAACGAGGCACGCGTCTCGCTCAGGAGGTGAGAGGCGTCGTCGATGACGAGCCCCAAAGGCTCGTCGCCGAACTCGTCCTCGACGATGTCCGCCAGTCGTGCCCGGTCGGCCTGGTCGACGCCATAATGCAGGCGGACGCGCTCGCCGAGGCCGCGGTCCGCGATCAATTCGTCGAGGGCTTCGACGCGGTCTTGCTTGAGCTCGACAGCGACGAGCTTGCGGGGCGGCGCGACGAGCGCCGTCAGCGCCACGCTGCCGCCGGAAGCAATCCCCAACTCGACAAAGTTCTCACCCCGGAAGCGCTCAACGATCTCGAGGTACTCCTCGACCATGATGCGGTCCTTGAGGATCGAAAAGGACCGACTCTTCGAGTCCTCATATCCGCAAAGAAACTCGATGTCGCCGACGCGAAAGCGTGCGCCCCACGAATCGCGCAACGCCGACTCGGTCCTGTCGCGAAGCTCGGCATCGTTCGGCGAGTCAATCCACGTGAGCCGATCGCGACCCATTGCGCGCAGGAAGCCGGGGGCGCGGCGCGTCACCCGATCAGGCTAACGCGGCACCGCGACGACGACGTTGTGGGCGCAGCAGCCGGCGCAGCCCGGGGTGCGCTCGGCGGCGCGCTCGACCGCCGCCGCGGCGCCGAGCAGCGGCGCGGGGACGAAGTCCGGGACCAGCCCGAGCTGGCGCGACGACACCGGCTCGGCCCCGCCCGCGCGGAGCCCGTCGAGCAGCTCGTCGACGCCGATCGAGGCGCTCGTCGCCGCGGTCCTGCGGGACCCGCCTCATCAGGTACGGCCAGTACGGGTTGCGCGGGTTGTGGTCCCAGACGATGACCGGCCGCCCGGCCTGACCACCCGGACCATCTCCGCCAGCGCAGCGCCTGACCGCGTCGGGGTCGGCGATGTGGTGCATGGTCGCGACCGACAGGCTGAGGTCGAACTCCCCGTCGTCGAAGGGCATCTCGGTCGCCGAGCCCGGCACCGCCTCGACCCCGGGCGCCCGCTCGCGCGAGCACGTCGAGCATCCCCGCGAGGGATCGAGCCCGGTCGCCTCGTAGCCCGGGCCGGCAAGCTCGGCGGCCAAGCGCGCCCGTGCCGCAGCCGACGTCGAGCAGCCGTGCCGGAGGCGGGCAGGCTCGAGGACGAACCTGGTGCGCTTGGCGAGGTAGTGCTCGGTGACGTGCGCCGGAAGCGCTCTCGTCGTAGACCGTCGGCGACCTCGTCGAAGTGCGGTCCTGGCTCATCTGCGGAGGCCCGGGATCTCCGCGGTCTCGACGTCGAGCGCCTCCGGCGCGCGGCAGCCGCCGCGGGCGCCTTGAGCCGGAAGGCGAGCACCAGGGCGATCATCTTCAGCCCGAGCACGAACGCCTTCAGCGGATCGCCCGGTCACCGAGGACTTCCCGACCCGCGGCAGGTAGTTGACCGGGATCTCGACGAAGCGGGCGCCCGAGAGCGAGCACGAGCATCATGATCTCGGCCCCGGCGTGGCTCTCGCCGATCTTCATCGTCTCGGCGACGTAGTCGGCCATCCGGCGGTTGAACAGGCGAAAGCTGCAGCCCATGTCGCTGATGTGGCTGGTGTTGAACATCACCTCGACCAGCTTCGCGACCGCCCAGTTTCCCCAGCGAAGGAACCAGCCCATGTTGGCGCCGGACCAGATCAGCTCCCGGGTCGTGCGGGTGCCGAGCACCGCCTCGCACTCGCCGCTGTAGCTGAGCATCTTGAAGACGTCGGCCGGCACGAAGGTGCCGTCCGGCTCGGCCAGCAGCACGAGGTCGCCCGTCGCCTCTCGGAGCCCGCGGCGGATCGCGTGGCCGTAGCCCTGCAGCGGCTCGAACACCTCGCGCGCCGCGGTCCTCGCCACCTCCTCGGAGGTTCCCGGCTGGGCGTTGTTGTTGACGACCACGACCTCGTCGACGACGCCGGTGTCGAAGAAGCCGTCGATCACGGCGCGGATCGAATCGCGCTCCGCGTAGGTCATCAGGACGACCGAGACCCGCTTGTCGTTCCACATGGTCAGCCCCGTCCGTTCGCCGCGCGCCGGTTTCGATCAGGCCCCGACCGCGCTCGGCAGCGCGAGTGGGCCTCGTCGGTCAGACGCCGATCGGCGCGTATTCCTGCGTGAACGCCGAGCGGCCGAAGAACCAGCTCTCGAGCGCGTACCGCGGCTTCGGCATCTGCGGGATCGGAGGCGGTCTTGTGGAGGAACACGTCGTCGAACAGGAGCGCGTCGCCCGGCTCGAAGATCGGCCGCAGGACGCCGTCGTCACCGGCAGCCTCGTCGACCGTCGAGTCGAGGATCTGAATCGGGAAGTTCGTCCCCTCGACGCCCGCCGGCAGCAGGTCGAGTCGCCGCGGCACGATGTCCAGCCCGGGCGCCTCGTCGCCGCAGCGCGACAACGACAACCACAGGTTGAGTACACGCACATCACCGAGGAACGATCCGTCCTGGTGCCAGTTCCCCGGCACGTCCGGGGTCGCCTTGCGCAGAGTGGTCTTCTCGACCGACAGCAGTCCGGGCTCACCGAGATAGCCGTGGACGACGTCGAGAAATCCGGCGCGGTCCAGCGCGTCGAAGATGCTGAACATCGTCTTCGGGGAGTCGACCGCGAGCAGCCCGCCGCCCATCTCGATCCACTCCCGGGCGGTGAACGAGTACGGCGGCTGCGGATGAAACTCCTCATACACCCCGCCCGCCCCGTTCTCGCCGGATCCGCTCTCGGCGCGGAGGGCGAAGGCGGCTTCGATCTGCTCGGCGAAGGCGATCGCCTCGCCGCGGTCGACCAGGCCGCGAACGAGCAGGCATCCGCGACTGAGAATCGCAGCCCGCAGGACCGACGAGGTCAGCTCCTCGGGCCCGATCTCGATCAGGTTCGAATCGTCCCGCAGGGCGTCGTAGGCCGGTTCGACGAATTGTGGATCGCCCCCTGCCTCGCGCACCAGTTGGTTCCCGACGAGGTGCCGAAGCCAGAGAATCCGCCGCTCGCGCTCGGCGTCGCTTTGCTCGCGGTTCTGGCGCGTGAGATCCCGGATCTCGGCGCGGAGCTCGTCAAGGGAAGCGGCGGTTTGGGCGGATTGAGTCGTGCTCTCCATGGCCGGTGATGCTAGCGAAATCGCGCGGCGGTCGTGAGACGGGCGGGCGGGCTATACACTCGCGCCAGGTCCTGGCTCTAATGCGTTCCGGCGGCAGACATCGCGGCGACCCCTTCGGCTCGTCCGGCGGTGATTCGATCCGAGATCGAATCACGCGCTGGCGCGATCTGTCGGTCGAAAGCCGCCTCCGTCGCATCTGGTCGGCGCTCACCGTCTTGCCCACGGTGGTCTTTTTCTTCCTGGAGGCAAACGTCCACCCGGCCTACGGGATCGGCCGGACGCAACGGTTGCGGCTCGGCTTTCGGATGTGGCGAAACACCCGTCAGGTGTTCACCGGAACCTCCTACAAGGCTCACTTGGCGATGGCGGTGAAGCTGTTCGAGATCCCGCCCGAGGTCGAGGGGGCGGTGGTCGAGTGCGGGTGCTACATGGGTGGGTCGACCGCAAACCTCTCGCTGGCCTGTGAGCTCGTAGGACGGCAGCTGATCGTCTACGACTCGTTCGAGGGCCTGCCGCCGCCAACGCCGGGGGACCAGTACGCGAAGCCGGAGGCGACGGGTCTGTTGGCCGCGAAGCTCGAGCTCGTTCAGGAGAACGTTCGCTCGCTCGGTGCGATCGACCGGTGCACCTTCCGGAAGGGTTGGTTTTCCGACACCCTGCCGCACCACACCGAGCCGGTGGTCCTCATGTTCCTCGACGTCGATTACCAGCAGAGCCTCGACGACTGCATTCGGTACCTGTGGCCAAAGCTCACCGACCAGGGATACGTGTTCATCGACGAGTTCGTGCTCCCCGACTACTGTGCCCTGTTCTGGTCGGAGCGCTACTGGCGCACGCGTTTTGACCGGCATCCCCCCGGGCTGATCGGCTCCGGCAGCGGCATCGGGACCGGCGGCTACTACCTGGGGCCCTTCTCGTGGGGAAACGACCCCACCAGCATCGCCTACACGCGCAAGGACATGTCCGGCTTCTGGGATTACTACCCCGAGGCGGAGGCGGGCGAGGAGGCGGACATCGCGTCTCACGCCGGCGGCTAGCTGGGGGTAGCCTCCAGTCGCTCCGACCCCTGACTTCCCGAGCGGTCGAGAGAGGGGTTTCTCGCAAATGCCCACACCTGAACCGGCACGTCGGGCTCGTTGCGAAGCGAATGCCAACGCCGGTATGCCCTCCAGCGATCCAGGTTGCCGACGATAACCCGTCGATTCCCCCACGCCTGGACCGAGTCCACCTCCAGCCCCGCGCGCTCGAGCAGCGTCTGCAGGCCTCGTGGGGTAAACCGCCAGTAGTCCTCGAGGCCCCACATCGGCAGCTCGTGGACCTTGATCAGAAACGGCGTCGAGACGATCACGTGTCCATCGGGGGCACAGAGCTTCCGTAGGTTTGCCGCCGCAGCACAGGGATCCACCACGTGCTCGAGGACCTGCTCGCAAATCACGACATCGAACCGCCGGCGTTCGGCCAGGGGGGCACAGAGATCGAACTCGGGGTACATGAGGCTCGTGTAGCTGGACCAGGGCAGCGATGCATAGGCGTCGCCGCTGATCTCGGCCGCGCTGCGGGAGGGGGGGTCGAGAGCCGCGATGTACGCCGCGATCGATCGGTTCAAGGTCACCCGCTGCCATTGGTCTGCTCCCGAGGTCGCCTCCGGCCGGCGCAGGTCGCGTAGCATCCGGCCGAGCTGGGCACGGACCCGGGCGCGGCTCAAAACGCCTTCCTCCAGACCGGTGGTATCTCCTCCACCACGATCTCGCCCCCCTTCAGGTTGCGGTCCGTGTAGAACCAACGCGCGAACTCGTCCTCGGCCGTGATCCGATTGTGTGCGGCCCAGCCCTCAGCGGCGTCGCGGTCGTTCCACTTCATCGCCTCGCGCTCGCGGTGGCGGGCGAGGCAGATCGCATAGTCCATTCGATGCAGATGAATCATGAGCAGGTCGGGGTCCAGGGACAGCCCGCCGGTCTCGCTGTGAAAGCCGGGTGCCCACGAGGTTGGCTCGGTCGCCAGCGCCGGCTTGTTGTAGGCGTCATTGGCGAACCAGTAGCCGCGCTGTTCGAGGATCGGCTCGCCGAGTCGCAGGGGCGGCTCACGATCGGTGAGGTGCAGCAGCTCATAGCCGAGGCAGTTGATGGAATCGTCCTCGAAGCGATCGATGTAGTCGCGCAACGACCCCCAGGCGGGATCGGGCACGACCAGCTCATCCACGTCGGTCGTGAGCACGACCTCATAGCGGTCGAGCAGCTCACGCTGGTGCGAGGCCACGTCTCCACCATCCAGACGTGATCGACGCTCTCATGCTCGACCGGGATCCGCACAAAACCGTCGCGCGCCGTCGAGCCGTCGGTCGTCTGGTGGTCGAAGACGAAGATGTCCTCGGGGGCGAAGAACCGCGAGTAGTACGAGAGCCAGATGGGGAAGAAGACGGACTCGTTGTGAACCATGGTCTGAATCGCACGGCGCCTGTCCGAGCCCTGTCCGGGAGTCCAGTCGGCGTAGCGATCGCGCAGCTGAGCTCGCCGGTTGTCGAAGACTCCCTCGAAGAACTGCTCGATCGGGTGCGTGACGTCCCGGTGGATCTCCGGTATGACCTGTCTCAGGTCGAGATTCACACTCGACGGGCAGTCCCGCGCCCTGGACTCGCGGAACCATCACCTGCCGGTCCGGATCCCATCGACGGTTGCGACCCCGGAGCGTTCACCGGCTGGCGGCGCGCCTCCGCCTCGAACTCGAGCGCCGCAATGCCACTGAAGTCCTGAATGCCGAAGACCACGAAGTCGACCGCGTGCTTGCGATAGGCGAGGATCTCACGAACGGGCTCTTCGAGGCCCACGACGCACTGAATCGCGTAGTGCCCGACCGACAGCGCCGTGTCGATGGTCATCGAGAGCTCGATCTGTTCGCGTGCATCGACCGTTGCCTCACCACCGACGATCTGGAAGGGCTTTGGGGCGAAGACGAGAACGCCTTCTTCGTTCACCAGGTGGAAGTTGAAGGTCGGGCTCTCGATCGGTCTCGTCAACTCCAAACGGGCGCGAAGCCGGATCGGCCCGCCCTCAGGGAAACTCGCGGAACGTTCGCCGGAAGGCAGCTCCGCCCACGTGTCGAGGAACTCCACTGACCGCCCGCTCGACGGCGCCCAGTCGAGGACCTCTTCGTCGCTGCCGTGATAGTCCTCGAAGTTGATCGCGAGATAACGTCGCGCGACATCCCCGGGGTCGCCTTGTTCCTCGATCCGGCCATCCTCGATCAGCAGCGCGCGATCGCACTTCCGGTCGACGGAGTGGACGTCATGCGTGACGAGGACGATCGTTCGCCCTCGACCTCTGGAAGTCCGCAAACAGGTCGAAGCATTTCTGCTGGAAGGCGGCGTCGCCTACGGCAAGCACCTCATCGACGAGCAGGATGTCGGCTTGCACCTCGGTGAGCATCGAGAACGAGAGCCGCACCAGCATCCCGGAGGAATAGTTCTTGACCTTGAGGTCAGCGAAGTCATCCAGCTCTGCGAAGTCGATCACGGCCGCCACCCGCCGCTTCGCCTCGCGCGGCGAGAGACCCATCATGACGCCGTTGAGGACGATGTTCTCCCTTGCGTCGAGCTCCGGGTTGAAGCCCACACCGAGCTCGATGAAGGGCGCCAACCTCCCCGCGACGGCGATCCTTCCCCGGTCGGCGCGATAGATGCTCGCGATCAGCTTCAGCAGCGTGCTCTTGCCCGAGCCGTTGCGCCCGACTACGCCGAAGAACTCGCCCTGCGCCACGTCGAAGGAGATGCCCTTGAGGACGTGTAGCTCCCGGTACTCCCGGGTGCGAAGCGTACCGGCGACGCGCTCCTTGAGCGTGTCGATGCGGTGCGTGGGGAGGCGGTAGGACTTGTGCAGATCATCCACCTGGAGCGCGATCGAGCGCCGTGGGATCGTCGCTGCGAGGGCCAGCGGGTCGGTTGTCCGGACTTGACGTGCGTTCATCCGGCGCAGGGTAGACGCTGCGGCCCGCGCCGCCGTCGGTCGTGATGGGGGCGGCGTCATTCCGTCTTCCGCCACGAGGCACCGCTCAAGCCGACCGGCTCGAGCGGGTCGGCGATGCCGCGTTGCGACCGAAACGCCAGGGCCGCCCGCTCGGACTCGGCCGCCCCTTGATCGTCGATGAGGACGAAGCCGCCCAGCGTTACGCGATCGTAGAGGCCCTCGAGCGCGGTACGAACGAGATCGGGGTCGCGGCTCTCGATGCGCAGCAGGGCGATCCGTCCGGTCTCCGCCGACCGAAATGTCGAGGGCGCGCCCGAGGCGAACCTCACTCGCCCGTCCAGGAGCCCGAACTGCGCCAACCTTTCGGGCAGGTCGCCTGCGAGGGCCTCGGTCAGCCAGACATTGGCGCGAGCGAGCCCGCACGCCTCCAGGTAGCCGCGCATGAAGATCGCGCTGCCGCCCCGCTCCCGCGCCGCAATCGAAGAGGTCGCCCTCGACCGCCTCCATGCGGATCGTGTCGAGGCACCGTTCCAGGTGGTCGATGCCCGGCTCGTCCTCCAAATAGCGTTCGTCGAGTAGCGCCCGCTTGAGCAGATCGAGGTAGAGGTGCGCGGCGTGCTCCGCGCGCTCGTTGAGCGTCATGAACGATTCCTGGTGCTGGATCTGCTCGTCGAGTCGGATGGACTCCGCCAGCTCGGTCAGCTCGCGAAGCGTCGCGGTGCTCTCCAGACGGTCGAGCAACCCCGCGAGCTCCGGCCGGGTGTCGAGCAGCTCCTGCTCGGCGACCAGCGCGAGACCGAAGTAGATCGGGACGATCACGGAGCGAAGCGGCCGATCGTGGCTCGCCGGCGAAGTCCTCGAGCGCCGTCCTGACGCCGTTGCGCGGCCCCCCCTTCGACCACGGCGTTGTCGAGCTGGGGGTTGAGCCCTCCCTCCGCGACGAGCTCTCGGTGTCCGGGCAGCATGCCCCGCCTGGCGAAGGGCTGGCGCTGGTCTGCGGGGATCCGCTCGGGCGACGTAGTAGAGGTCGCGGCGCCCGTAGGGCCAGCCGACGTCGTGCAGGACGAGCAGCGGCAGGGGGGTGCCCGCGGCGCGGGCGGCGTCGCGCAGCATCACCAGCTCCGTGGTGGACCGTGAACCAGTTGTGGTCGCCGTCGATCAGCGCGGCGTCGACGGCGGGCAACATCGGGAGCACGTTGTGGCTCAGGTCGCGATGGAAGATGTAACGGCCGGGGAACCGCCGCGGCATGATCGGTCGGGTCGAAGGTCGGAACCGGATCGATCACGTGCACCTCCGCGTCCGGTCCCAGCAGCTCGAGCAGGCGGATCGTGGTGTCCCCGCGCAGGGCGCCGATTTCGACCACACGCCTCGCCCGCGCTGCGATCAAGGCCGGCTCGATGATCTTGTTCCACAGTGGAAACATCGCTGGCGGGCGCTCCCTGGTCCCCGGGACCAAAACTATCCATTACGCGCGCCATTACGCGCACGGGAGCTGTCTCAGCGCGGCGCCGGGCGCGACGCGCGGCGGCGGCGGCGGGCAGACTGCAGCCGCATGAGCCGGATGCCGCAGGAGTGCGAACGCCTCGCCGGGCGCTCCCGCGCCGCCTTTCGCCGGCGTGTTGGCGCTGGGGCTGGCGCTCGGACTCGGCGCCATGCTGGTCGTCATCCCTGCGCTGAGACTGGCGCTTCCGACGACCGAGTTGGCCGCTGCACTGTTGCCGGATCACCACCAGGACGCCGAGACACTTGCATTCGTGTTGGCCTTCGTAGTGGTGCTGCCGCTCGCCGGGTTCGCCGGCCACCGACTCGCCGCAAGGCTGCTCTCCGCGGTCGGGGAGCGGGCGCTGCTCTCGGTCGCGGCATGCCTGCTCGCGGGTTTGGCTGTGGTCGTTCTCGCGACTCGCGGGGCCGAGGCGGCCGGGCTCGGCGACTCATTCGCCTGGCTGTTGGCACTGGCAGTCGCTTGGTGGCTGGCCGCCGCCGGCCTCCTCCGCTGGTCACTCGCCCGCGGTGCGCCACCTCGGCTCCTGCCGACACCACGCACGGCCTGGGCGCTAGCCGGACTGATCGGCGCGGGGGCTGCGCTCGCCTTCGTCGACCTCGGGTCGCTCCCCGTGGGGGTGCTCGCTCGTCGGCGCGGCCGTCGCGGTGGCGGCCTTCCTGGCCGCGAATCGCGCCGGGCTCCCGCGGCCCTCCGGGACTTGGGGGCCGGCGACCGACATCGCAGTGATCGGCTTCGTGGTGCTCGGGGTCACGGGAGTTCAGGTGATCTCCCCGAGGATCCCGCGCGGCCCTCGACACGGACATCATCCAGTTCCACCAGAACTTCTTCCTCGGCCCCGCGAACCAGGTCGCGCACGGCGACGCTGATGCTCGTCGACACGTTCTCGCAGTACGGCGTCGGCGCGATCTACGCGATCGCCGGTTGGTTCGAGCTGGTGCCGATCGGCAACGGGACCCTCGGCCTGCTCGACGGGCTGCTCTCGGCGCCTGGTCTTCGCCTCCGCGTACGCGGTCCTGCGACTCGCCGGCCTCTCACGCTGGCTGGCGACCGCGGCGCTGGGCGTCGCGGTCCTCGTGCTCGTCTACGGCCTCAACTACCCGGTCGGGGCCTTGCTGCAGCACGGGGGGCTTCGCTTCGGCGTGCCGATGGGCATTCTCGCCGCCGCGACGCTCGAGGCCCGCCGTCCCGGCGCCATGCCTCGCCTCCTGCAGCTCGTCGTCCTCGGAGTCTCCTCGATCTGGGCGCTGGACGTGTTCGCCTACACGCTGCTCACGCTCGCGGCCGTGGTCGCGGTGCGCGTGGCGACCATGCCGCGCGCCGAGCGACGCGGCGACCTCGCGTGGTGGCTGATCGGTGCCGCCGTCGCCTGCCTGAGCGCCCACCTGCTGCTCGTCGTGCTGACCTTGGTCGTGGCCGGGGAGCTGCCCGACTGGGGTCGCTACTTCGAAACCCTGCGCTCTTTCCTCGCTGGTTCCATCGGCGACCTCACCTACGATTTCCCGCCGTGGTCACCGGCCTTTCTGGTCGGGGCGCTTTACTTCTGCTCGGCGTTGGCGGTCGGGCTGCTGATCCGCCTGCGGCCGGCCCTGGCCGCGGCGAACCGGCCGGCGGTGATCGCGCTCGCGGGGTCGACCGCCTACGGAGTCGCCCTGTTCAGCTACTTCGTCAACCGGTCCCTCAGCGACGTGCTCCCCTACATCGGTCTGCCCGCCGTGCTGGTGGTGGCGCTCTGGCTACAACTCGCAAGGCCGGCTGGAGTTGTGGGGCGACCGCGCTCGCTGGCGTTCGCGATGGCCGCCGCCGCCGGGACTCTGATGGTCGCTGGGGCCTGGGCAGGAGCCGGCAATCGGTTCTCCGAGTCCGCACTCGCGCACCTGGCCCCGGGCGGGGCGTCCATCGGCGGCGCGCTCGACCGGCTCGGCGACCTGCCGGCGCTCCATCCCGAGGCGCCGGCCGGAGTCTATTTGTTGGCCGAGGTGATGCCCGGCGAGGAGCACAGTGTCGTGCTCACCGACACCGACCTCGGGATCGAGATCCTCTCGCGCACCGATCGTGCGTCGACGCTTCCCCTCGGCGATCTCTGGGAGAACTTCTCTGTGTCGGCACAGCAGGTCGAGGCGGTCCGCGAAGCGGTGGCAGAGCTGGAGGCCGGCGATCGGGTGCTGATCGACAAGGCCGGCTTGGACATCTATCGCGCCTACATCGCCGAACCCGACCGCGAGCCGATCTATTCAGCGTTGGTCTCTCAGGCGCATGTATTCGCGCTGCAGGAGATCGGCCTGCGCTTTCGCCTGCGGCCGGTGGCCACCGCCGCAAGTGGGCTGCGGGTGGTCGAGCTCGTTCCCCGCCGGCCCTAGACAGCAGTCCCAGCACTGGTATCCGCGCTCGGGTCACGCGCGCCGGGGTCCGGCAGGCGACGCGCAGCATCGGCGGCGGGCAGACTGCAGCCGCATGAGCCGGATGCCGCACGAGGCGAACGCCTCGCCGGGCGCTCCCGCGCCGCCTTTCGCCGGCGTGTTGGCGCTGGGGCTGGCGCTCGGGCTCGGCGCCATGCTGGTCGTCATCCCCGCTCTGAGACTGGCGCTGCCGACGACCGTGCTGCCTCCCCCGCTGCCGGCCCAGCATCAGGACGCAGAGACCTTTGCATTCTTGTTGGCCTTCGTAGTGGTGCTGCCGCTCGCCGGGTTCGCCGGCCACCGACTCGCCGCAAGGCTGCTCTCCGCGGTCGGGGAGCGGGCGCTGCTCTCGATCGCGGCATGCCTGCTCGCGGGTTTGGCTGTGGTCGTTCTCGCGACTCGCGGGGCCGAGGCGGCCGGGCTCGGCGACTCATTCGCCTGGCTGTTGGCACTGGCACTAGGTTGGTGGCTGGCCGCCGCGTGCGCTCTGGGCTCATTGCTCACTCGAAATGCCCCGGTTCGGCTCCTGCCGACACCACGCACGGCTTGGACGGTTGCGGGACTGACCGCCGCCGGAGCGGCGCTCGCCTGTGTTGAGCTCAACTCGCTGCCGATCGGGGTGCTCGCCGTCGGCGCGGCCATCGCGGTGGCGGCCTTCCTGGCCGCGAATCGCGCCGGGCTCCCGCGGCCCTCCGGGACTTGGGCGCCGGCCGCCGACATCGCAGTGATCGTGCTTGTGGTGCTCGGGGTCACGGGAGTTCAGGTGATCTCCCCCGAGGATCCCGCCGCGGCCCTCGACACGGACATCATCCAGTTCCACCAGAACTTCTTCCTCGGCCCCGCGAACCAGGTCGCGCACGGCGACCTGATGCTCGTCGACACGTTCTCGCAGTACGGCGTCGGCGCGATCTACGCGATCGCCGGTTGGTTCGAGCTGGTGCCGATCGGCAACGGGACCCTCGGCCTGCTCGACGGGCTGCTCTCGGGCCTGGTCTTCGCCTCCGCGTACGCGGTCCTGCGACTCGCCGGCCTCTCACGCTGGCTGGCGACCGCGGCGCTGGCCGTCGCGGTGTCAGCGCTCGTCTACGGCCTCGCGTACCCCGTGGGGGGGTTGCTGCAGCACGGGGCGATTCGCTTCGGTGCCCCGATCGTCGTTCTGCTCGGCGCGACGCTCGAGGCCCGCCGGCCCGGCACCGGGCCACGGCTCCTGCAGCTCGCCGCCCTCGGAGTCTCCTCGATCTGGGCGCTCGAGGCCTTCGTCTACACGCTGCTCACGCTCGCGGCCGTGGTCGCCGCTCGCGTGGCGATGGTGAAGTCCGGCGAACGGCGCGCCGAGCTGGCACGGTGGCTGATCGCTGCCGCCGTCGCCTGCCTGAGCGCCCACCTGCTCCTCGCCGGGCTGACCGTGATCGAATCCGGCGAGTTGCCCGACTGGGGTCGCTACGCCGATATCCTGCGCGCGTTTCTCACCGGTGGGATCGGAGAGTTCACCTTCGATTTCCCGCCGTGGTCACCGGCGTTTCTGGTCGGGGCGCTTTACTTCTGCTCGGCGTTGGCGGTCGGGCTGCTGATCCGCCTGCGGCCGGCCCTGGCCGCGGCGAACCGGCCGGCGGTGATCGCGCTCGCGGGGTCGACCGCCTACGGAGTCGCCCTGTTCAGCTACTTCGTCAACCGGTCCGCCGAGCACATCCTTCCCTACCTGAGCCTGCCGGCCGTGCTTGTGGTCGCGCTGTGGCTCCACCTGACGAGGCCGGCTGGAGTGGCAGAGCGGCCGCGGTCGCTTGCATTCGCCGCGGCCGCCGCCGCGGCGAGCCTCATGGTCGCGACGGCCTGGGCGGGCGCCGGCAATCGGTTCTCGGAGTCCGCGCTCGCGCATCTCGCGCCCGGCGGAGCGTCCATCGGCGGCGCGCTCGATCGCCTCGGCGATCTGCCGGCGATTGATCCCGAGGCGCCGGCAGGGGTCCGTCTGCTCGCCGAGGCGATGCCCGGCGAGGAACGCAGCGTGGTACTCACCGACGCCGACCTCTCGATTGAGATCCTCTCGCGGGCGGGTCGTGGTTCGGCGCTCCCGCTGAGTGACCCCTGGGAGGAGAGCTTCGTGCCCGAACAGCACGTCGACGCGATCCACGAAGCGGTGGCCGAGCTGGAGGCGGGCGATCGCTTACTCATCGACGAGTACGGTTTGGGCGACCATCGCGGCTACCTCGCCGATCCAGCGCGCGATCCGATCGACGACCCGTTCCTCGAAACGGGGGGGTTTGTGGTGTTCGGGCTGGCTAACGTGCAGCAGCTGGCGCTGAAAGAGCTCGGCCTACGCTTTCGACTGCGCACGGTGGCCACCGCCGAGGGCGGGTTGCGGGTGGTCGAGCTCGTTCCTCGCCCGGCGCTAGGACCGCAGGCTCAGCGCTGGTACTTGCGCGACCGCCAAATGCCGCGGCGGTGCAGGACGAGGCGCACCCCCGCCCAGAGCGTCTTCAAGCCGTAGACGACACCGGTCTTGAAGCCGACCGAGGAGGCTTCTTCGAAGTAGCGGCAGCGCGCCGGGACCTCGTGGATCCGAAAGCCGAAGTGCGTCGCCTGCATCAGGAGCTCCGAGTCGAAGCTGAAGTCGGGTGAGTTGCGAAGGAACGGAACGGTGAGCAGCAGCTCGCGCGAGTAGGCGCGGTATCCGGTGTGGGCCTCGGAGAGGTGCGTCCCCATGAGCCGATTCTGGATCCCGGTCAGGAAGCGGTTCGCGACGTACTTCCAGCGCGGCATCCCGGCGGCCAGCGCCGCGCCCGGAATCAGCAGGCGCGAGCCGAGCACGAGATCGGCGTCGCCCGCGAGGATCGGCTCGACCATGCTCGGGATCAGCTCGGGCTCGTACTGGCCGTCAGGATGGAGCATCACCACGACATCGGCGTCGTGCTGGAGGGCGTGCAGGTAACAGGTCTTCTGGTTGCCGCCGTAGCCGGTCTGGTGCGGGTGCCAGATGACCTCGAGCGGCAGTTGGCGCGCCAACTCGACCGTCTCGTCGGTGGAGGAGTCGTCCACCAGGATCACTTCCTGGACCTGATCGAGCGGGATCGCCTCGACGGTGTCGCGCAGGGTCGCAGCCGCCTGGCGGGCCGGCATCACGACCACGACCTTGGCCGGGTCGCCCGTCAGCTCCGCCTGGGCCTCAGCCACGCCGCGCCTCGACGTAGATCGTGCCGCCTCGCCGCAGAGCGATCTCCGCTCCGGCGGCTGCCAGCGCCACCGGCGCCAGGGCGACCCCGGCTGCGATCGTGGCAGCCCGCGCCACGGGAGCGACGGCGGCGCTGCGCGCGGCCGGCTGGCGCAGCGACTCATAGAGGCGTGGCCGTCCGGGCAGCGATCCGACGAGCCCGTCCAACCATCCGATCACCAGCTGTCCCCCGCGCAGGTGCGACACCCGCTCGACCGTGAACCCGTCCTCCTCGACGGCGGCGAGCAGCGTCGGCGCCGGGAGGTGGACGAGGTGGCGCGGCAGGTCGAGGTGCAGCCAGCGGTCGCCGAACAACTTCGCCTGGAGGCTGTCGGTGTTGGGCACCGCGATGACGACCACGCCGCCGGGATCGAGGAGCCGGGCGGCCTCGCGGAGGGCCGCTCGTGGCGCGATCAGGTGCTCGAGGGAGTGCCAGAAGACGACCGCGGCCCATCCCGGCTCGAGGTTCTCGAGCGGCTCGTCGAGCAGGTCGTCACGGAGCGGCTCTCGCTCGGTGCCCGTTGCCTGGCGCCCGGTCGCGCGCAGGGCGTCGACGAGCGTGCCCTCGCCCGCCCCGACGTCGAGGACCCGCCCCGGCGGCGCGATGCGATCGAGCCGATTGGCGAGCTGCGCGCGGGTGCGGGCGAGCAGCGCGTCGAAGCCGAAGTGAAAGCGTCCTCCGCCCCGGGGCCGGTACCAATCGCCGTAGGCGGCGGCAAGCTCGCTCTCGGTCGGGCGCGGGTCGGTCGTCGCGGCCCCGCACCGAGCGCAGATGACCCGGCCGCGCGCCCGGTGGGCGCCCGGGCCGAGCGCCGATCCGCACCAGGCGCAGGTCTCGGAGGCGCCCACGTGCTCGCTCGTCGGCGCGGTCGGGCTCGGGAGCCTCAAGCTCGCGGCGCCCTGCAGATCGCGAACAGGTCGAGCGCATCCTCGAGCGGCTCGTCCCGGAGCTCGAAGTCGGCCGGTTCGATTGCGGCGGCTCGGGGTCGGCCTCGCAGCCGCCCGCGACGAAGCGCGGCGTCGTAGAGGCGCTGGCGGGTACGACGCGGCAAGAGGCGCCGCATCCGCAGCGGGTCGAGCCCGAGGATGCGGTTCAGCCGCGCCCGCTCCTGGGCGTAGAGCTCCATGTAGCCTGGGCGAGCCGAAGAGGCCGCGGATGGTCACCTCGCCGAACTCGCGCTCGCAGAGGGCCCGCAGCTCGCCGTGGTCGAACTCGACGTAGTGGTAGGGGTCGATGATCTCGTCGGGGCGACCGAGCGTGAGCCGGTTCGGGGTGACGAAGATCGTCTGCCCGCCGGGCGCGAGTACTCGCGCGGCCTCCGCCAAGACGCTTTGTGGATCGGGCACGTGCTCGAGCGATTGCACCGAGAGCACCGAGGCGAACTCCGCGTTGCCGAAGGGCAGCTCACGCATGTCCGCGACCGACCGTCTGGACGCTCCTGGCCGACCAGCGCAGCGGGATCGATGTCGACGCCGACGGTTTCGCGCGGCGCCAGCAGGTGGTAGCTGTGGCCGATGCCGCAGCCGAGGTCGAGGACGCGCCCGGGACCGAGGCAGGGCGCGCTGAGCGCGTACGCGGCGACGTGGCGTTGCCAGGTCGGGTTGAAGCCGCCGGCCGGCGTGGCGACGCGCTCGCCCGTGACCTTCGCGGCGCTGGCCCGGCGGCGCGCCGGCGGCTGCTCGATTCCCGCCTCCATGCGGTGCGATTCTGGCAGGCCCGTGTCCGATCGAGCCCTTCGGCCCCGGGGTTAGCCTTGACCGGTGCGCGACAGCGACGACGCGGTGGCGAGTGAAGCCGTGCTCGAGGCAGTGGTGGGACGCGTCGGCGAGCTCCTGCAGGCATACGAGCCGCCTCGCTTCGCCCACGTTCCCGATCCCGACGCGGCGAGCTTCCTGTGCGCGGTCGACCACGCAACCGGCTATCGGGCGGCGCACCGGGTGGGCGGCCATGGGCCCTTCGCAGGCAGCGAGCTGATGTGGGCGGCGGCGCTCGCGTCGGCGGCGCAGCGGCCGGGCCTGCTGACCGCGGCGACGCTGGGCCGGGTCACCGCCGACGAGGTCGCCGCGATCTTCCGGGTCGGGGCGAGACCGTCGCCGACCCCGAGCGGCGGGCGTCGCTCTGGCGCGATCTCGCGACCGGCCTCGATCGCGACTACGGCGGCCGGGCGGCGAACCTGCTCGGCGCGGCGGCAGGACGCCTCGACGGCCCGGGCGGGCTGCTCGCCCGGCTCGCGGACTTCGACGCGTACTCCGATCCGCTGGCGAAGAAGGCGCAGCTCCTGGCGAAGATCTGCGAGCGACGCGGATGGCTCGAGGTGGTCGATCCGGAGTCGTGGGAGGTGAGCGCCGACAACGTGCTGATGCGGCTCGCGCTGCGCTCGGGCCTGGTCTCACCTGGATCGCTAGGCGAGGTGCGGGCGGCGACCCGGGCGGCCTTCAAGCGGGTCGCCGAGCGGGCCGCGATCTCGCCCCCGGTGCTCGACGACCTGCTGTGGGAGCTCGGCAGGGACGATCCCGACCTGCTCGGGCGCGAGGCCGGCGACCTGCGCGAGCCGCCGCGCGATCCCGGGTCGGCCTGGTACTAGTACGCGCGTCCGCAGACCGTACCTACGTCACGTGTCCTAGCCCTGCGCCGGAGCGATCGGCACGGCGGAGAATCTGACCTCGAGCGGCCCCGAGGACGTCGCGAAGCCGCCCTTGGAGTCGATCGCGAAGCTGTCGATGTTCGGGGCGAGGGCGAACGGAGCGGGGAAGTCGGCGTCCGCGGGGGCGCTCAGCAGCAGTCCGCTGGCCGCGTTTGCCGTCAACAGCCGCGCCCGCGCGCTCGGGCCGAGGTCGATGACGCGGATTGCCGCCCGGTAGGCGAGCGCGCGCAGCCGCTCGATGCCCTGCGGCCCGGCGCCCTCGATGCGCGCGAACACCGCCTCGCCGGGGCGCGCCCGCGGGACCGCGATCGATTCGCCGTAGGCGGCGGTGACCGCGCCGAGCTCGCGGGGCGCACCGCAGCGGTCTCGGCCCCGTTCGAGGAGCTGGTAGGTGCCGGCCGTGATCACCGGCCGAAAGCCGCAGAGCAGCTCCCGCGTCACCAGCGGCGAGTCGAACGGGATGAAGCGGCCGTCGATCCCGGCGACCGCATTGCCGTCGAAGCCGGAGTGGCGGAGGACGAACCGCGGGCCTTCCTCGGCCGCGAGCGCGTCGGCGTTGCGGCCGTCGAGTTCGGGGGTGTAGGCGGAGTAGTCCTGGATCACCGGCAACGGTCTCCAGTTGAGGTCGTAGGCCCACACCAGCCCGACCTCCCACGGCCGGGCGTCGACCGGCGCGTCCCCGATGCGTTCGATGATCCGGGGGTCGACGTCGTAGGCGCCACGCATCGCCGCCTTTGCCTCGGCCTCCGCGTCCTCGCGCTCACCGGGCAGGACGAGGGTTCTGAGCTGGTCGTATGCGGTCTCCGGCTCGATCGTCTGGTCGAGGGTCTCATCCGCGGTCACGAAGAGGAGCAGCCCGGTGAGGGCGATCGCCGCGCAGCAGGCGACACGCCCGGCGCCCCGCCAGCGCAGGGCGATGAGCACAGCGGCAGGGGTGCCGAAGAACGCCGCCACGTGGCCCGCACTGTGACGCACGAACGCGTACTTCTCGAGCGAGAACAGCAGGAGACCGACCACCGCCAGCATCCCCAGCCGGCGCATCCACGGGAGCCCGACGCCGGCGTACGCGGTCGCAGCGAGCGTGACCGCCGCGACCGCGAGCGCCGCCCAGCCGTCCCAAGGGACGGGGGCCGTGTCCGCCTGCATGGCCCCTCCGTAGCCGGCGACGATCTCGATCGAGGAGGAGACGTAGTCACCGACGTTGTCCACGCCCTGACCGGCGGCGAGCCAAAGCAGCGCGAAGGCCGCGGCGAAGACCGCTGCGAGGGTCGCCAGGTTGCGGACCCGGTTGGTCGGCAGCAGGACGAGGGTGACCGCGACGAGGACGAGCATCGTAGGGCCGATGTTGAGCTTGACCAGGGTCTCCAGCGCGGCCAGGCTGCCGCCGCCGAAGACGAGCAGGCCCACGACCCAGCGCGGCGGCGACCGTTGCAGGGCGACCAGGCACCAGATCGCGGTCAGGGCAAGCGGCACCGAGCCGATCGCGCGCGGGATCAGCGCCGCGACGATGACCGCCAGGGCGGCCGCCGCCGGCCAGGGGAAGCTCTGCCGCGCAGCCCAGAGGATGCTGGCGACCAGCGCCGTGCGGATCGCCACCAGGTAGACGGCCGCGAGCGTCGTCAGCAGCCCGTCGACGACCATCGGCTGCTCGAGAAAGCCGAGCGGCCCGTAGGTGAACACGAACTCGCTCCCGTGGTCCAGACCCGACTCCGCGGCCAGGTTGAGTCCGAGGATCCAGGATGGGTCGAGCCCCGGTGTCGGGACGATCAACGCGCCGTCCCAGGTCAGGATCGCGACAGCGAGGCTGAACGCGATCGTGGCCAGGGGATGGTCGAGCCAGGGCGCCCGCGTGGGCGCCGGGGGTGCGGACACCGCGGAGGCTATTTGCGCACCTCGAGGTAGTAGCCCTCGTGGTTCTCCACCGTGCGGAACTCGGTGTGGATGAACTCGATCAGCGGCCCGCGCCGGATGCCCTCCCCGTCGGTGAACTGACTCCAGAAGGCGAGGCCTTCGGGCCGGCGAACGACACACAGCCGCCGCAGCTCGCGCACCCGGTCGACGACCGCCTGCTGCTCTTGGTCCGACAGCAACAGCATCCAGGGGCTGCTCAGCTCCTCGGGCACCGGTTGCCCGGTGTAGAAATAGAGGCTGTTGAGGCCGGGCACGGTGAGGAACGTTTCACAGTGGAGGCGCAGGTCGGCGGTCAGGCTGCGGAGCCCGTCCGCGTGCTCGGGGTTGGTGCGGGTCCGCTCCGCCCCCGGGAGCTCCAGCGGGACGGCTTGCTCGTAGCCGGCATCCACCGCATCGGTAAACGGAACCAGCCGATCGAACGCGAACCAGGCGCCGAACGCGGCGACCGCGACGGTGGCGACGGCGGGGAGCGCGCGCGCCGGTCGCGCCGCCGGCCGGATCGCCGAGAGCTCCCGGATCCCGTCGCCGATGCACACGCCGCCGACGATCACGAGCAGGAGGTGGCTCCAGGCCACCTGGGAGCCGGCGACCGGGAACGCATGCAGGGTCTGCAGCACCGCGAGCGCCGGGATCAACATCCTGACGAACCCGAGCCGGGTCGAGCCCACGGGCGGGATTGCCGCCACCCAGGCGAACGGGGTCGCGATTACCAGTGGCTGCGTGAGCGCGAACGAGAGGCCGAAGATCGGACTTGCCATCGCCAGCCAGACCAACAGCCCGATCGCGATCCGCGCCACCGCCAGCCCGGCCCTCGTCCGCGGGGTCGGATCCACCTTGATCAGCGCTACGCAGAGCGCGCATCCGAGGCCGAACGCCGCCCAGACGACCGCCAGCCCGTCGAGCTGAAGCGGGGCGAAGAGGTGGTCCACCTGCCCGGTCGGCTGAATCAGCCAGCCCTCGAGCAGGCCGCCGGGGCTGGCGCCCAAGGCGATCGGTACGGCGACGACGACGGCGGTCACCGCGAGCGCGCCCGCGCCCAGCCAGGCGAGGTCGGACCGGTTGGGACGGGGGCCGGGCGTGTACCGGCTCGCGACCGCGACCAGACCGAGCGCGCTCAGGGTCACGACCGCCCCGTACCGGGCGACGTCGGGGTTGCCGAGCTTCGCGTACATCAGCACCAGGGGGGCGATCAAGAACCCGAGGCAGATCGCGACCGTGAGCGTGCGCCTCGCCCGGACCGGGGCGCTGGTGATCGCCACCGTGAGCGCGATCGAGAGCACGGCGAAGGCGCCGACGTTGATCTTGGTCGAGCACAGGATCGCGGCGATGCCGCCGATCGCGGCCAGCGCCGCGGGGATCCGCAACGGGTACAGGTACGCGGCGACGGCCACGAGGGCGAGGAGCAAGCAGCCGATCGCCGCCCCCGGGTGCAGGGGCTCGATCGCGTCGGAGAACAGGATCAGAAAGGTGATCACGAGCCCCACCGCGGCGATCACCAGGTTGTGGGTCAGCTTCAGGAGCACGAGACCGCCGAGCAACGCCGACGCGAGCCAGAAGAAGAGGTTGACGAACCGGGCGCCGTCGTTGTCGAAGCCAATGCCGAGCAGCTCCATCGCGCCGCCGACGATCGTGTAGAAGCCCGGGCCGTACTGCGTGTAGACGTCGTCGTAGAGCGCCTCGCCCTCGACGAAGCTGCGCAGGGTGATCGTCACCGAGCCCTCGTCGTCGACGAGGTTCAGGTCGCTGAAGATGAACTCGTACGCCGAGTCGGCGAGACTCGCGAGCAGGCCGACCAGGATCGCCATGGAAGCGATCGTCGTCCAGCGCGACCGGGCCGCTGGGGCGTTCCGCGCATCCCGCCCCTCCACCGGCGAGAGTCTAGGCCCGGAGCCGCGGTGGCGGGCTCAGATGATGATCCGGGGCGGCTGCTCGGCGATGAAGAAGAACCAGACGCAGAGCGCTGCCAGCTCGATCGCCAGCGAGCCGAGCAGCAACGGCTCGAGCGGTCCGCGCACGCGCCGGCCCCAGTCGCCCTCGCCCTCGAACCGCCGCAGCACGCCGGTGACTCGCAGGTAGAGCCCGTTGAGCCAGATCAGCAGCGGGGAGTATGCGGCCATCGCCAGCGGGATCCCGAGGAGGGCGACCACGAAGTGGGTGGTGCCGGAATCGGTCAGCCCACCGAGCGCCCACAGGAAGGCCGCCGGGACCCCGACCCAGAACCCGGTGCAGGCGAGCGCCAGGACGCAGAGCACGAGGGCGCCGGCGATCCGCTCGCGGGGTTGGATCGCCGGCGCGATCGAGCTCGTCCGGGTCTCCGATGCCACGTCAGCCCTCTCCCCGGCGCTGCGACGCCCAGGCGACGCCAAGCGCGAGCACGAGCAGGAGGCCGGCGCCCGCGACCGCCGCTGCGCTCTGCCCGAGGCCGGCGCCGTACACGACGTAGGCGAACGCACCGAGGAGGATCGAGCTGATCGCCAGCGCGCCGAGCAGGCGGCCGCTCGAGGTCGCGGTTTGCCGGTCTGCTCGTGGCTCGATCTCAACCTCCGATCGGAGCGCGCGGGTTCGCGCCCCAGAACACCAGTGTGCCCATCATCCCGATGATGTGGACCATGACGATGTTGAGGACCATCGACTTCGCGGTCGCCGTGCCGACCCCGACCGGCCCGCCGGAGGCGGTGTAGCCGTAGTAGCAGCCGACGAGCACGATCACGGTCGCCATCGCCATGCCCTTGATCAGGCTGAAGAGCACGTCGGGCGGGTTCTGGAACATCCAGAAGATCAGGAAGTAGCCGCCCGCGGAGACCTCGCCGACCTGCTCGACGATGGCGATGTAGGAGGCGAGGTAGCCGACCCCGATCCCGGCCAGGTAGAGGAACGGGAGCGTCATCCAGGCGCCGAGCAGCCTGGTGGCGCAGAGGAAGATCAGCGGGTTGACCCCGATCACCTCGAGCGCGTCGATCTCGTCGGAGATCCGCATCGCGCCGAGCTCGGCGACGATCCCGGTGCCGACCTTGGCCGCCATCATGTAGCCGAAGGCATACGGGATCACCTCGCGCAGGTCGCACCAGGCGGCGAACGTCGCCGGCGTTCGAGGGCGCGCCGACGCTGCGGCTGAAGTAGGCGCCCTCGATCCCGCACTGGAGGCCGAGGATGAAGACCAGGCCCCAGATCACCACCGCGGAGCCGAGGATCAAGATCCCGGCCTGGCGCAGCGCCTCGCCGAAGAAGTGGAGCACCCGGCCGGAGAGCACCTCGCCCGCCACCCGGGCGCCGAACCGGCCGATGTCGCCCAGGCTTCCGAGCCAATCCCGAGGAACAGCCAACCAACCGGGCATCACTTGATCACGCTGATCTCCGGATGCGTCGCCAGCAGCGTCTGCGTGAACACGTAGTTGAACGCGAACACCGCCAGCAGCGCGATCACCACTGCCTCGTTGACGGCTCGGCCCACCCCCTCGGCGCCTCCGGACGCATTCATCCCCTTGTAACAGCAGACCACCGCCACGATCGCCCCGAACATCGTGCACTTGAGCAGCGATGCCCACAGGTCGGTGACCGAGGCGTTGTTGAACAGCGTCGCCAGGAACCCGCCGAGCGGCTGGCCGTACATCAGCTCGGCCAGGATCCCGCCCGAGATCCCGAACAGGATCGCGTACACGTCGAGCAGCCCGGTGATCAGCATCAGGGCCAGGAAGCGCGGCACGACCAGGTTCTTGATCGGGTCGACGCCGAGCACCTGCAGCGCGTCGAGCTCCTCGCGGATCTTGCGCGCCCCGAGGTCGGCGGTGATCGCGGTCCCGGCGACCCCGGCGACGATGATCGCGCTCACGAACGGGGCGAACTCGCGCACCGAGGCCAGGATGAAGAAGCCGCCGAGGCGGTCGAGGGCGCCGAACAGGCTGAGGAAGTTCGCCGCCTGCAGCCCCGGGGCGCCGAAGCTGACCGCCACCATCGACACGGCCATCGGGAACCAGCAGAGCTGCAGCGCGAACAGGAACTGGCCGATGAACTCGCCGCCGTAGGGGTACGGCGGCCTGACCGTCGCGGTGAGCGTCTTGCCGGTCAGGATCATCATGTTCCCGACCTGCTCGAACAGGCCCTTGGCGGGCAGGAAGGCCCGGTCGGCGGCCGACCGGACCATCAGCGCTCGCCGCCTCGGGCGGCTCCGCTAACGGGCATCCGCCCGAGACCTTCACCCGCCACCAGTTCATCAGCACGCCGAGCGGCCCCATCCGCGGCCCCGCGCGCCAGGTCGTGCACCCGGGCTCGCCGGTCTCCGCGGCCGAGACGACCTCCCACCGATGGCCGGCGGGGTCGGCGACGATCGCGTCGCGCACCGCGCGCGCACGGCGCTCGCGCTCGCCGCGCCGCCCGGCCGCCGCGCGCGCCTCGGCGAGCTGCGAGAGCAGCGCGTCGCGAGTCTCCGAGAGCTCGGCGACGCCGGCGACCCGGGGCTCGGCGGGGTGGAGCAGCGGCGGCGCGGACGGGGGCTCGACGTCGCGGCTGTAGCTTGCGAGCTCGGCCTCGATCCGGCCGATCTGGCGGCGCAGCTCGCGCCGCGCCGGCGCCCTCGTCGACCTCGAGCCGGGAGTCGTCGAGGTCGAGCTCGAGCTCGGCGGCCAGCTCGGCGAGGTCGGGCTCGGCGTCGCCCTCGTCGAGCTCCGGCGGGAGGCCGGCGTCGAGCGCCTCCGGCAGCGCGGCGGAGACCAGGGTCGTGATCGCGACGTCGCGCGGGTCGACGCCGGCCGCGCGGGCCGCGTCGATCGCCTCCGCCGCGATCCGCTCGACCTCGGTCGAGCCCTGAGCGCCGGCGGCGACGAAGCTGCCGAGGCCGTGGCGGGTGACGAGCATGCCCTCGTCCTCGAGCCGGGCGTAGACGGCGCGAACCGTGTTCACGTTCACCTGCGCCCACCCGGCCATCGTCCGCACGCTCGGCATCCGCTCGCCCGCGACCAGGCGCCCGGCGGCGATCAGGGCCCGCAGGCGCCAGCCGAGCTGGATCCCGACGGGGAGCTCGTCGCCGGGGTCGGCCCGGAACGGGGTGGCCGCCTGCTGTGCCATCGAAATCACACAGTAGCTCGATCTACTGTGCCAGTCAAGTAGAACTGTAAGCCGAGGCCGTCGGCCATCGCCGGGATCGCCCCGGGCCTCGCTAGCCTCGCGCTGATGCGAATGCAAGCCTCACTCCGCGACGAGCTGATCGCCCACGCGCGCGACGACGCGCCGAACGAGTGCTGCGGGATGATCGCCGCGCGCGACGGTCGCTTCAGCGCCCACTTCCGGGCCCGCAACGAGTTCGAGAGCCCGCTGCGGTTCCAGATCGACTCCCGCGATCAGATCCGGATCACGAACGAGATCGAGTCGCGTGGCGAGGAGATCGGGGCGATCTTCCACTCGCATCCGAGCAGCGAAGCCCGACCGTCGCAGACCGACGTCAACCTGGCGCGCTGGTGGCCCGGGGTCCTCTGGGTGATCTGCTCGCTGGCCGACCGAGGACCCCGCCGTGCGCGCGTTTCGCATCGACGGCTCCGAGGTCGAGGAGGTCGAGCTGATTGTCGAGTGAGCCTCCGGGGGCGGCGGCGGAGCCGCTGGCCTGCCCGACCTGCGCGCGCAAGTACCCGGTCTCGGCGCGCTTCTGCGCCGACTGCGAGATGCCGCTCGTCTACGTCGGCCGCGGCGAGCAGGAGCCGATCACCGAGGCGCACGAGCGGGCGCGCAAGGTCAAGCCCGAGTACACCGGCGGCGATCCGGTCAAGGTGGGGTTCGCCAGCAACCTCGCCGAGGCCCAGCTGATCCAGGGGATCCTGCTGGAGGAGGGCATCCCGAGCTTCGAGCGCCGCATGCGCGGGTTCGACGTCCCCGACTTCCTCGCCGCGGGCCCGCGGGACATCCTCGTGCCGGCCGCGGGCGCCGAGGCGGCGCGGGCGCTGCTCGCCCACAGCGGCGAGCACGCTCGATCGCCGACGCCGAGCCCGCCGGCGAGCGGCCGCTGCGGCTGCTGGCCGGGATCCTCATCGCGTTGGCGATCGGCGCGCTGGTGGTCTGGGTGATCTCGCTGCTGGTCGCCTGAGGTTTCCTACGCGAACGGCCCCTCGTCGCCGAGCTCGTCGAGCGAGCCGGACCGGGGCAGGTCCTCGCGCAGGTAGCGCCGCCACTCGCGCTCGACGTGGCGGAAGCGTTCGTCGAAGGCGAGCTCGATCGCCCGCTGGGCGCCCTCGCGCCGCAGGCGGGAGACGAGGACCGAGCAGGCGTCGGGTCCGCGCTCGCGCTCGAGCAGGTCGAAGACGGTGCCGCCGAGGATGATCGCGTCGCGCGCCGAGGGCGGAAACGACGGCGGCTTGCCCTGGCGCATGCGGGTGTTCACCGCAGCGCGGAAGAGCGCGGTCTGGCCGGCGAAGTACTGGGCCCCGCCCTCGATCAGCCACGCCCAGCGCACGTAGCGGGCGAACTTGCGCGGGCCCCACGGCGGCGGCAGGCGGTCGTTGTTGGCGGCGATCACGATCTGCGCGTAGAGGCGCTCGGCGGTGCCGCGCAGCGCGGCGAGCGAGTCCTCGCCGGCGGCGCGGCGGTCGGTGTACTCGTCGTTGAGCACGTGCAGCTCCGAGGCCATCGCCCAGCCCGCGAGGTAGCGCCGCCCCGCCGGGGCGGCGGCGAGCCGGGCGCCGGGCAGGAACGGGTGCGCGGCCGCCAGCCAGCCCGGCGTCGGGTGGACGACGACGGTGATCCCGCCCGGGGCGTCGTCGAAGCGCTCCTCGAGCCGCAGCCGCAGGTCCTCGAGCCGATCGAGCGTCCGCTGCGCGCACCCGTCGTCCTCGGTCTCGTGGCGGGCGGTGAAGCTCAGCGACTCGGTCTCGACCCAGGCCATCGGCGGGACGAGGTTAATCCCTCGCTCTGTGTCCGATCTCACACTTCGCCGGCGCGGCGACGGCGCGGAAGGCTGCCGATCGATGGCGCGAACCTGCCGCCCGGGCCCGTGCTACCCATCGCCGATCCAGGGGGTCGGGTTCTGGACGCGCCCGCTGCGCCTTCCTCGAGCGCTGCCGCGCGCGCTACGGCAAGCGCTTCACGCATCCGGCTGCCGTTCGCGCCGCCGTTCGTGATGCTCTCCGAGCCCGACCAGGTCAAGCAGGTCTTCACCGCCGCCGCCCGACGTGCTGCATCCCGGCGAGGGCGCGCGCGTGCTGGAGCCGGTCGTCGGGCGCCAACTCGGTGATCCTGCTCGACGGCGACGCGCACATGGAGCAGCGCAAGCTGATGCTGCCGGCCTTCCACGGCGAGCGGATGGAGCGGCTCACCGGCCTGATGGACGAGGTCACCGAGCGCGAGGTCGCCGGCCTGGCGCGCGGCGAGCCGAGCTCGAGCTGCACCCGCGGATGCAGCGGCTGACGCTCGAGATCATCCTGCGCGCCGTCTTCGGGCTCGACCCGGGCGCGCGGCTCGACGCGCTGCGCGAGCGCGCTCGGCGCTCGCCTCGCGTTCGGCGACCAGCCCGATCAGCCTGTTCGGCGCCGCCCGGACGAGCGGCTGGAGCGGCTGCTCAACGCGCGCCGGCCCGCTGCGCCGGCTTCGTCGACCTGCGCGAGGCGAGGTCGACGAGCTCGATCTTCGAGCTGATCGACGAGCGCCGCGCCGAGGCGACGCGGACCGCGACGACATCCTCTCGATGCTGCTCGAGGCGCGCCACGAGGACGGCTCGCCGATGTCCGACCAGGAGCTGCGCGACGAGCTGATGACGCTGCTGGTCGCCGGCCACGAGACCACCGCCTCGACGCTCGCCTGGGCGTTCGAGCGGCTCGCCCGCGAGCCCGCAGGTGCTCGCCCGGCTGGTCGAGGAGGTCGACGCCGGCGACGGCGACGACGTACCTCGACGGCGACGATCCAGGAGACGCTGCGCCGCCGGCCGGTGCTGCCCAACGCCGCGCCGCGGCTGGTCGATGAAGCCGATCGAGGTCGGCGGCTGGAACTACCCGCCCGGCGTCTGCCTGGTCGCCAACGCCTACCTCCTCCACCACGACCCCGACATCTACCCCGACCCGTACGCGTTCCGCCCCGAGCGCTTCCTCGACGAGGCGCCCGGCACCTACACCTGGATCCCGTTCGGCGGCGGCCGCCGGCGCTGCCTCGGCGCGAGCTTCGCGATGCTCGAGATGAGGATCGTGCTGCGCGCCGTGCTGCGCGCACTGCGAGCTGCGCGCCGCTCGAGCGGCGGCGCCCGAGCTCGCCGCGGCGGCGCAACATCACGATCCGGCCCGCGCGGTGGCGCGCCGCGCGGTCCGTGCGGCCGAGCGCGCGCGGAGCCCGGCGCAGCGCGTACGCGGCGTGACCGAGCGGCGACGCGCAGGCGGCTCGACCGGCGCGACGAGCCGTCTCGCGGCATGCGCCTGCCGCGTCGGCTGGCTCGCCAACGCGCCGGCGCGCTGGTCGTCTTCACCTCGGTCGGCTTCCTGATCCCGATCTTCCTCGACCCCGACGAGCGCGACGGAGCTCGGCGCTCCTCAACGGCCCGCTGGTCGTCGTCTACCTGGTCGCTGCCGGCGGCTCGTGCTCTCCAGCGTACCTCGCGGCCGCGACAGCGCGAGTCGCCTGCGCCTGGATCGCCGAGGGCCGCGAGCCCGACGACGCGCGAGCACCGGCGCACGCTGCAGCCTGGCGGCCTCTGCGACCAAGCTGGCTGGCGATCGCCTGGGTCGTCGGCGGGCCGTCGCTGTTCGCGCTGCATCAACGGCTCACGCACTCGACTGGGGTTCGCCGCCGTGGTCGCTGGCCACCGTCTGGCTCGGCGGCGAGACCACCTGCGCGCTCGACTACCTGCTCTCCGAGCGGACGCTGCGCCCGGTCACCGCGCTCGCGCTCGCGGCTCGCCTGCCCGAGCCGGCATGATCGCGCCCGGGGTCCGCGGCCGGCTGCTCGGTCGCCTGGGCCTCGGCACCGGGGTGCCGCTGCTCGGCGTGATCGTGGTCGGCGTCGTCGGGCTCACCAAGTCCGGACGTCGACACCGAGTACCTGGCCGCGCGCCGTGCATCTTCCTCGGCGTGGTCGCCATCGCCGTCGGCCTGCTGGCGACGCTGTTCGCGGCAAGGCGATCGCCGACCCGGTGACCTCGGTGCGCCGCGGCGCTCGAGCGGGTCGCGGAGGGCGACCTCGACGTCCGAGGTGCCGGTCGACGACGGCAGCGAGGTCGGGCTGCTGCAGGCCGGCTTCAACCGGATGGCCGAGGGCCTGCGCGAGCGCGAGCGGATCCGCGACCTGTTCGGCCGCCAGGTCGGCGAGGACGTCGCGCGGGCGGCGCTCCCGACGGCGCCCGCGCTCGGCGGCGAGGAGCGCGAGATCGGCGCCGCTGTTCGTCGACATCGTCGGCTCGACCTCGATGGCGCTGGCGATGCCGCCGACCGAGGTCGTGCGCCTGCTCAACCGCTTCTTCCGCGTCGTGGTCGAGGTGGTCGAGGCCGAGGGCGGGCTGGTGAACAAGTTCGAGGGCGACGCCGCGCTGTGCGTCTTCGGCGCGCCCGTCGCCGCGCGACGACCCGGCGGGCGACGCGCTGCGCGCGGCCCGCGGGCTGGCCGAGCGGCTCGACGCGCGAGGTGCCCGAGATCGACTTCGGGATCGGCGTCTCGGCCGGCAGCGCGGTGGCCGGCAACGTCGGCGCCGAGCCGCGCTTCGAGTACACGGTGATCGGCGACCCGGTGAACGAGGCCGCGCGCCTGTCCGAGCTCGCCAAGGAGCGCGAGGAGCGCGGTGCTCGCCTCCGACGCGGCCCTGCGCCGCGCCGCCGAGCGCGAGGCGGACGGCTGGGCGGTGACCGAGCGGCACGGTCCTCCGCGGCCGCCTCGAGGCCACCGGCCTGGCGACGCCGCGTGCGGGCGGGCTCACGGCGCCGCGCTCGCGCTCGTAGTCGAGCTCGGTCGCGACGCCGAGCGCGGTGAGCGCGTCGCGCGCGAGCTCCAGCCGATCGGCGTGGGCGACCGCGGCCGCGAGGGGGAGGTGGTCGGCGCGCGCGGTCGAGGTCGAAGTAGAAGCAGAGCGCCCCGAGCGGGCTCAGCGTCGACGGTGCGCCGGCCGCCGCGGATCTCGGCCTCGCCGCGCTCGCCGCGAGCGCAGCGGACCACCTGCAGGCTCGCCTCGGTGCCGGTGGGCTCGGCCGCGCGGGCGATCTCGTCGGCGATCGCCGAGGTCACGCTCGAGGAGCCGATCCACGCGCCGGCGCGGCCAGCGCGGCGATCCGGGCGAGCACCTCGTCGACGGTGAGCTCGCCGTCGCAGCCGGCGCCGAGCACCGCGAGGGCCCCGTCCAGGCGGCTGCCCGAGTCGCCGGCCGGCCGCGAGCATGACCGCGTCGCAGAGCGGGCTCCCGAGCCCGGGCTCGGCGCCGCGCGGCGATCGCGTCGCCGCCGATGTCGACGTAGACGACGAGGTCGCAGCCGAGCAGCCCGGCGGCGGCGCCGATCCCCTCGGCGGCGCCCTCCGGGCCGTCGGTGACGTCGATCAGCACCGTCGGGGTGCGGAGGTGGCCCGCGACGTGCGACTTCGCAGAACCGGACGCCATCGGGGGTCGAGGTCTCGGCGCCGGCGAGCACCGCGTGCTTGCCGAGCGGGTCGCCGTCGCGGATCTCGCTGACCGGCCGCGGGCCGGGCTTGGGGTCGATCGGCAGGCGCTCCCAGGCGACCCCGCCGAGCACGAACGGGGTCCCGAGCTCCTCGCAGCGCCGCGCCACCGCCAGCGAGCCGACGACGTCGCCGCCGCCGCCGATCCCGAGGACGAGCGCCCGTCGCGCCTCGGCGACGCGGCGATCGAAGGAGAGCGAGGCGTATGGCCGTGCCGCGAGCTAGACGAGCGCGGGCTCGGCCTGGCAGAGGTCGCGGATCGCCGCGGCGGCGCGGTCGAACTCCTCGTCGGCCATCACCGGGGTGCCCTCGAAGGGCAGCTCGCGGTCGATCTCGACCCAGGAGCGGCAGCCGTGGTACTCGTCGCGGACCCGGACGGTGACCGGGCGCGGGATCCGGTGGACCCGCAGCAGCAGCACGTGCAGCGGATGGGTGCGCTTCCAGCGCAGGCGCTTGGTCGCGTAGTCCTGGGTCCAGACGTGGTAGGGCGAGAGCGCGTCGACGATCCGCGGGTCGTCGGTCTCGAAGTGGTCGGAGACCTCGGCCCAGGCGCGGATCCGGACCCGGTCGGGCTGCGGGATGCCGCCGTCCTGGAGCAGCGCCCGCGGCGGCGGCTCCTCGTCGGGCCAGACGCCCTCCTCGAGCGCGCGGCGCAGCTCCGGGTGGTGGGACTCGCGCACGAGGTCGTTGCGCTGGTGGTCGAAGGTCGGATAGAGGAAGAACTGCTCGTGCTCGAGCTCGAAGTGCTTGTTCTCCTCGCGGATCCCGCCCTTGCGCAGGGTGACGAGCTGCTCGCCCTCGGAGAGGGCGCGGACCGTCACGGCCCATTCTTTGAAGGCAATAGGCATTGATTGGCTGGTTCAGGGGGAGTTGTGCGCGTTTTCCGGGCTCGACGTCGCCCCGGGGGGGCGTTCTGAGCCCGGTTGAGAGCAGCCAGTCTAGGGAACGACGCCCGAAATGCCAAGTTTGTGAGCAATGTTGCTTCAGGCGCCGCCACGCCTGACGTCGCCGGCGTCAGGCCGCTCCATGCCCGCCGCCGCCGGGCGTCTCGAGCCGCAGGCGGTCGCCGGGAGCGAGCTCGCCGGCGCATTTCGCCGGCAGCGGCTCGCCGTTGAGCAGGTTGCGCCCCGGCGCCCCGTCCGCGCCGCCGTCGCGACCGCGCGGGGGGTGGCGACGGCGCTCGGTGATCAGGGTGAAGCGCATCGGCGCGAGCGCCTCGATCTCGCGCACGATCCCGTCCCCGCCGCCCCGCCGCCCGTCGCCGCCGGTGCCGCGGCGCAGGGCGAGCTCGCGCACCCGCAGCGGATACTCGGTCTCGAGCGCCTCGACCGGGGTGTTGAGCGTGTTCGACATCGCGACGTGGATCGCGCTCGGCCCGTCGGCGTCCGGGCAGGCCCCCTGGCCGCCGCCGATCGTCTCGTAGTAGGTCAAGTCCTCCCCCGCGAGGGTGAGGTTGTTCATCGTCCCCTGGCCCTGGGCCGGGACCTCGGCGACCTCGGCGAGCGCCGCGAAGACCAGGTCGGCGACCCGGCTCGAGGTCTCGACGTTGCCGGCGGCGACGGCCGCGGGCGGGCGGGCGTTGAGCAGCAGCCGGCGGGCGCGACCACGCGCACCGGCCGGTGGGCGCCCGCCGAGGGCGGCGCGTCGGGGTCGGTGAGCACGCGGACGGCGAAGAACGCCGCCGACTTGGTCACCGACAGCGGGCAGTTCAGGTTGCCGTCGCACCTGCTCGGCGCTGCCGCCGAAGTCGAGGGTCGAGCGAGTCGCCGTCGACCGTCGCCCGCACCCGCAGCTCGAGATCGCCGCCGTCGGCGGGCCCGCCCTCGAGCACGTCGCGGGCCTCGTAGGTGCCGTCGGGGAGCTCGGCGATCGCGCCCGGGTGCGCCGCTCGGCGTAGTCGAGGATCTCCTCCATCCCCGCGCGCAGGTCCTCGGCGCCGTGGCGCTCGACCAGCTCCGCGACCCGGCGGGCGCCGGTCAGGTTGGCGGCGCGCTGGGCGCGCAGGTCGGCGAGCCGCTGCTCGGGCTTGCGCATCCGCCCGGCGAGCTCGGCCAGGGTCTCGTCGTCGGCGCGCGTCGGGGCGATCACCACGCCCTCCTCGTCGAGGCTGGTCGAGTCGGCGGGCATGCCGCCGGGCGTCGGGCCGCCGATGTCGGCGTGGTGGGCGCGGCTGGCGGCGAACCCGATCAGCTCGCCCTCGCAGAAGAGCGGCGAGATCAGGGTCACGTCGGGGAGGTGGGTGCCGCCGCGGTACGGGTCGTTGAGGATCCAGAGGTCGTCGGGCCGCTGCTCGGAGTCGAGCACCGCGGCGACGGCGTCGGGCATCGAGCCGAGGTGGACGGGGATGTGCTCGGCCTGCATCACCAGCTCGCCGCCCGGGTCGAAGAGCGCGGTCGAGCAGTCGTGGCGCTCCTTGATGTTGGCGGAGTGGGCGGAGCGGATCAGCACCGCGCCCATCTCGTCGCAGGCGGCGCGCAGGCCCCCGACCAGGACCTGGAGCGAGATCGGGTCGAGGCCCGGGCTCACGTCCGCCTCTCGGCGACGATCGTGCCCGCCTCGTCGACCTCGGCCCGCCAGCCGCCGGGGAGGACCAGGGTCGCCTCGGGCAGCTCGAAGACGCACGGCCCGGCGGCCCTGGTGCCGGCCGGCGGCTCGCCGCGCAGGACCTCGGCCTCGACCCACTCGCCGTCGAAGCGGGCCCGGCGCCGGGCGCGCTCGAGCCCTCCCTCGGTCGGCCGCCTGCGGCCGCGGCGACGGCCCCGGCTCGACCGCCGCGAGGCGGATGTTGACCAGCTCGACCGGCGCGCCTCGTCGCGGTAGCCGTAGCGCCGCTCGTGCTCGGCGGCGAAGCTCTCGGCGAGCTCCTCGGGCTCGGGCCTCTCGCCGGCCTCGACCGCGAGCTCGAAGGCCTGGCCGCGGTAGCGCAGCTCGTAGGTGACCTCGATGCGGGCGTCGGCGAGCCCCGCCGCGAGCCGCCCGCGAAGCTCGGCGACCTCGGCGGCGATCCGCTCGGCGGTCAGCTCGTCGCCGCCGAGCATCACCGTGCGGGCGGTGTCGCGGCGCCGCTCCGAGGCGAGCAGGCCGAGCGCCGAGAGCACGCCGCTCGCGCGCGGGCAGAGGATCCGCTCGATCCCGAGCTCGGCGGCGATCGCCGCGGCGTGCATCGGCCCGGCGCCGCCGAACGGCAGCAGCGCGAAGCGACGCGGGTCGACGCCGCGCTCGACCGTGACCACGCGCAGCGCCCGGACCATCTCCTGGTTGGCGACCCGCACGATCCCCTCGGCGGCCTCGAGCGCGCCCGAGCCCGAGCTCGCCCGCAAGCCGCTCGAGGGCCGCCGCGGCCGCCTCGGCGTCGAGCTCGACCCCGCCGGCGAGCCGCGAGTCGGGGCCAGGTAGCCGAGCAGCCAGGTTGGCGTCGGTGACCGTGGGCTCGGTGCCGCCGCGCCCGTAGCAGGCCGGGCCCGGCTCGGCCCCCGCCGAGCGCGGGCCCGACCCGCAGGGCGCCGCCGCTGTCGCGCCAGCCGATCGAGCCGCCGCCGGCGCCGACCGTGTGCACGTCGACCATCGGCAGCTGGATCACCCGGCCGGCGAGCTGGCGCGAGTCGGTTCGGCGCACCCGGCCGTCCTCGACCACGCAGACGTCGCACGAGGTGCCGCCCATGTCGAACCCGAGCGCGTTGCCGTCGCCCGACAGCCGCGCCAGCAGCCCGGCGCCGACGGCGCCGCCGGCCGGTCCGGAGAGCACGCTCCAGGCGCCGGCCCGCGCCGCCTCGGCCGCAGGCGCGACCCCGCCGGAGGACAGCATCACCGCCGGCTCGGGCAGCCCCCGGCCGCGGGCGGCCTCGCCGAGCCGGCCGAGGTAGCGGCCGAGCAGGGGGGAGAGGTAGGCGTCGATGACCGTGGTCGAGCAGCGCTCGTACTCGCGGAACTGGGGCAGCACCTCGTGCGAGGCGGAGACGTGGACGCCGGGCAGCTCTGCTCGCAGGCGCTCGGCGATCGCCGCTCGTGCGCCGGGTCGAGGTAGGAGAACAGCAGGCAGACGGCGACCGACTCGGCGCCGGTCGCGCGCGCCTCTGCGGCGATCCGCTCGAGCTCGGCCTCGTCGAGCGGCTCGATCACGCCCTCGGGGCCGACCCGCTCCGCGGCCTCGATCCGGGCCTCGTCACCGACCAGCGGCGCCGGCTTGGGCGCGCAGAGGCGGTAGAGCTGCGGCCGGTCCTGGCGGGCGATCTCGAGCAGGTCGGCGAACCCGCGGGTCGCGACCAGCGCCGTGCGGGCGCCGCGCTGCTCGAGCAGCGCGTTGGTGCCGACGGTCATCCCGTGGGCGAAGCCTCGACCTGGTCCGGGCGCGACCCGGCGCGCTCGAGGGCCGCGTCGACCGCCTCCAGCACGCCCATCGACTGGTCCTCGGGCGTGGTCGGCGCCTTCGCGGTGTGGAGCGAGCGCCCGTCGAACAGCACCGCGTCGGTGAACGTTCCGCCGACGTCGACTCCCAGGAGCACGCCGCTGACGCTAGTACACGCGACCGTAAGACCGTCGGAATCGGCCCTCGTCCGGGCGTGGCTGGCGCCGCACGGGCGCGCCGCGTGCCGGTGAGCACGTGGGCGTGCCCCGGGTGGCGCCAGGCGGGTCCGGACGCCGCCGAAACAGGCGGTAGTTGCGGATGCGTGCTGATGCAAGCGACCGGGTGGCCCGCCGCAAAGTCGAGGCCCCGGCTGTCCCCACAGCCGAGGCCTCATACCCCATGCCGACCGCCCCCCGGGCGGCCGACCCCCACGCGGTGGGCTTTCCTAAACCGTTGTGCGCACCTCGCTCAACCCCTCGAGTGCCTCGATCGGGAGCTCCGGCCCGTCGAAGACCTCCTCGAGGTGCTTGTGCGACGGGCAGTGGTCGCGGCCCGGCAGCGGCTCGCGCTGGCAGGGCGTCCCCTTGCGCGTGTGCGCTCGGCACTGGCGCGGGATCCCGTCGAGCCCCATCTCGGCGGGCATGCGCTCGAGGAACTCCTGCGCGAGCTTGATGTTCTTCTCGATCACGATCCAGACCCGCAGCTGGTCGCCGATCGAGAAGTGCGCCCGCACCTGGTTGAACAGCGAGCGCGCCGGCCGGGCGAAATAGCGCCGGTCGCTGGCCATCCGCCGGATCACCTGCTCGCAGGAGTCGAGGAAGGCCTGCTTATTGCGGCAACCCGTCGGTCACGGTCGTCCTCGACCACGCCGGAGGCGAGTTCGCGGTAGATCGAGCGGCTGAAGCGGTACATCTGGTCTCTCCTAACCCGTCGTGTCCATTCCCTTGGAACTACCGGGCCCCCTTTGTCCTATCCCGGTGGAGGGGCAGTATGTCATTCGATCGCAGAATTGCAAGAGCGGTCGGTTAAGTGCATATTAACCGATCAGTGTAGAACTAAACTCCTCCGATCGAAGGAGAAATTAGATCCAGCGTTCAGTCCGCACCGTGCCGTCCGGCGCGACTACGAGGTGGACGCCGTCGAGAGCGGGGTCGGGAAGCGGGAGGTCCGAGCGCCGGTGCGCGCCGCGCGACTCGGTGCGCTCGAGGGCGCTGAGCGCGATCAGCCGCGCGAGCACGTAGGGGTCGGCGAGCAGCGGCTCGAGGCCGGGGGCGTCGCGGAGCGGGCCGGCGTGGCGCCAGACCGCCTCGCGGGTCGCCGGCTGCGGGGCCTCGAATCGCCAGCCGGTCGGTTCGGGACGAGAGCTCGCGGGCGTCCCTGTCGCCGCCGCGCGGGCGGCGCGGGTGCCGAAGACGAAGCACTCGCTGAGCGAGTTGGAGGCCAGCCGGTTGGCTCCGTGCAGGCCGCTGCAGGCGCACTCGCCGACCGCGAACAGGCCCGTGAGCGTGGTGCGCCCGTCGAGGTCGGCGGCGACCCCGCCGATCAGGTAGTGGGCCGCGGGGGCGACCGGGACCGGGGCGTCCGCGGGACGCAGCCCGGCGGCGCGGCAGACCGCGAACACGTTCGGGAACCGCGCGGGGTCCAGCCGGCGGAGGTCGAGCAGCACGTGGGCGGACCCGTCGGCCTCGATGCGGTCGAGGATCGCAGCGGTCACCTGATCGCGCGGGGCGAGCTCGTCGGTGAACCGCTGCCCGGCGGCGTCGAGCAGGGTCGCTCCCTCGCCGCGCACCGCCTCGGTGATCAGGGCGCCGTCGTGCTCGCTGCCGGGGAGCGCCAGCGCGGTGGGGTGGAACTGGCACAGCTCGAGGTCGGCGAGCTCGGCCCCGGCTGCGTGGGCGAGCACGGAGCCGGCGCCGATCGCGCCCCGCGGGTTGGTGGTCCGCGACCACAGCGCCGCGCCGCCGCCGGTGGTCAGCACCGTCGCCCCGGCGGCGATCGGGCCGGCGTCGGTCAGCACTCCGTGACAGCGCTCGCCGTCGCTCCACAGGGCGACGGCCGACGCCCCCTCCAGCACCTCGATCCGCTCCTCGGCGGCGGCCAGCTCCGCGAGCCGCGACGTGATCGCCCGCCCGGTCTCGCTGCCCCCGGCATGGACGATCCGTCGCGCCGAGTGGCCGCCCTCGAGTCCGAGCGCGAGCTCGCCGCCCGGCTCCGTGTCGAAGCGCACCCCCCGCTGCCGAAGCTGCTCGACCGCGGCCGGCGCCTCGCGGGTCAGGACCTCGACCGCGCTCGTGCGACACAGCGCCCGGCCGGCCGCCAGCGTGTCCGCGGCGTGGCGCTCGGGGGAGTCGTCGGCGGCGAGCGCGGCGGCGAGCCCGCCCTGCGCCCAGAAGCTCGAGCTCTCGGCCAGGGGCTTTCGCGAGACCAGCGTCGCCTGGGCGCCCAGGGCCGCGACCTCGAGCGCCACGTGCAGGCCGGCGGCGCCGCCACCCACGACCACGACGTCTGCCTCGCTGGTACCGACCACCGCGGGGTACGGTATCCCGAGGCTCAGCACCCGAGGCCCTTGGCGCTCTATTACTCCCATCCGTCGTCCCACCGCCACGACACGGGGCCGCACCCGGAGAACGCCGGGCGCCTGGTCGCGATCGAGGCCGCGCTCGAGCGCGCGGGCTGGCCGGGCCTCGAGCGGCGCGAGGCGCCGGCGGCGACCCGCGAGCAGATTCTCCGTGTCCACGACGAGGCGCACCTGGACGCGATCGAGCGCTTCTGCGCCGAGGGCGGCGGCATGGTCGACATGGACACGATCGCGAGCCCGGGCTCGTTCGAGGCCGGCATGGACGCCGCCGGCGGCGCCGCGGCCGCGGCCGAGTCGCTGCTGGGCGGGGACGCCCGCGGCGCGTTCTGCGGCCTGCGCCCGCCGGGCCACCACGCCGAGCGCGACCGGGCGATGGGCTTCTGCCTGTTCAACAACGCCGCCGTCGCCGCCACCCACGCGCTCGCCGCCTGCGGCGCCGAGCGGGTGCTGGTGCTCGACTGGGACGTCCATCACGGCAACGGCACCGAGCGGATCTTCGCCGCCTCCCCCGAGGTGCTCTACGCCAGCATCCACCAATCGCCGCTCTACCCGGGCACCGGCGCCGCCGAGTACGCCGGCGAGGGGCCGGGGGAGGGCTACACGGTCAACCTGCCGGTGCCGGCGGGGAGCGACAGCGAGACGTTCCTCGCCCTGGTCGAGCACGTCGTCGTCCCGATCGCTCGCGCCTACGAGCCGGGGCTGATCGTGATCTCGGCCGGCTACGACGCCCACCGCGACGACCCGCTCGCCTCGTGCGCCGCTCGAGACCGAGGCCTACGGCGCGATGACCGCCGCGGTTCGCGACCTCGCGGCCGAGCTGCGCGTCCCGGTGCTCGTCTGCCTCGAGGGCGGCTACTCGCCCTCGGCGCTCGCCGACTCGGTGCTCGCGACGGTCGCCGCCCTCGACGGGGACGAGGCCCCGCGCCCGACCCAGCCGGAGGCCGCCGAGCCCCATCGCTCGCGCCTGCGCGAGAGCTGGCCGCTGTAGAGCTCGCGTCGCTCTCCCACGCTCCGGGCGAGCTCCGCCCCGTCCCGGCGCCGAATGACGCATTGAGCACCCATGAGGTGCACAGCGCGTCGCTCGGCGATTGCGCGCGGGTGCGCGGGGGCTCCGTGGCGCGCTAGGGGACCAGCCGGTCGCGGACCTCGTCGGCGAGCGGCTCGGGGAAGTCGGGTACCTCGGCGAGCTCATCGAGCGAGCCGAACCCGCCGTGCTCGTCCCGGTAGCTGAGCACGCGCTTGGCCTGGGTCTCCGACATGCCCACCCCCAGCAGGTCGTCGAGCTCGGCGAGGTTGAGGCTGACCGTCCCGGTCGCTTGGCCTCGCTCGACCACCGCCTCGGCCCGCTCGCCGACGCCGCCGATCCTGGCCTCGATCTCCTCGAACCGCTGCTCGCGCTCCTGCAGCGCCTCCTTGGTCAGCCGCTCGGCCTGCTCGGCCAGCTTCGCGTCGAGCACCTTCGCCGCTCGGCGCTCGGCCTCGGCGACCGCCTCCCGGACCATCGCCTGGGCTCGCTCGTCGCCGCGCTTGCGCAGACCCTCGGTCTGCGTGCGCAGCCACTCGGCCGCGGCCTTGCGCGCCTCGGCCTCCGAGAGCGTGTCCGCCGTGTCCGTCTGCTTCAGCTCCGCCCTCAAGCTCGCCTCGCGCTCGGCCGCCTTGCGCTCGACTTCGGCGACCGCCTCCGCGATTCGCCGCTCGCTCTCCTGCCGCTGCTTCTCGGCCTCGGCGGCGAGCTCGCGCTCCGCGCCGGCGACCCGCTCGGCGGCCTCCAGGGACCGTTGCTCGATCTCGAGCAGCCGCTCGTCCGAGGAGCGGATGATCCGGGCCTTCTCCTCGCGCTCCTGTTCGAGCTCGGCCTGGCGCAGGCGCAGCTCGGCCGCAAGGCGCTCCTCGGCCTCGCCCCTGACCGTCTCCACCTCGGCCCGCCGGTGGTCCTCCGCCTCGGCGCGGACGCGCTCATCGGCCTCGGCTCGCGCCTGCTCGACCGCCTTCGCCGCCTGCTCGTCGGTCTGGCGGCGGCCCGCCTCGAGCTGCTCGCGCAGCCAGTTTGCCGCCGCCGCGCGCGCCTCGTCCTCGGCGCGCACCCTGGCGCTCTCCTCCGGGGTCCGCCGCTCCGCCTCGGCGGCTCGTTGCTCCGCCTCGCTCGCACGGGCCTGTGCTTCCTCGGCGTGGCGCACCGCCTCCTTGGCACGGAGCTCGGCCTCGCCGAGCCCGCGCTCGATCTCCTGCACCCGGCCGACCGCCTCGGCGTTGGCTCGTTCGAGATCCTGCTCGAGCGCCCGGATCTCGTCGATGGCCCGGTGCTCGGCCTGCTCGGCGGCCGTCTGCGCGGCGATCCTGATCCGCTCAGTGGTGTTACCGCGGCGCGGTGTGGCGCCGACGCTCGGGCCCGCCGTGGGTGCCGGCTGCTGATCGGGCTCACCCGGACCTGCCGCGGGTGGCTCCGGCGTCCGGGCCGGCTCATCCGCGGTCTCGTCCACCCCGGCATCGGTGCCTGCCGGCTCCTCCTCCGAGCCGCGCTTGAAGAGGCCGAAGCGACGTCGCGCCATGGGCGGCGGACTCTACGCGCTCTCGTCGCTCGCTCGCCGTCGGTTGACCCACGTCGGATGCATGCATCCCACGGCGGCGCGTCGATGGCCGCGTTGACGGGTATCAGCAGGTCACTCCCTGCTGACAGCCGAGGAGGAGAGATGATGACCCGATCCGCCGGCCTTCGAACGCCGCAATGCCGGTTGCCCTGGCCGCCTTGGTGCTGGCGATGGCGGGAGCCAGCTGGGCGCTCCCGGGGCGCGCAAAGGTCGAGGCCGACGACCTCGCGAAGGGCAGTGTCGGCAACCGGGCGATCGCCCCGGACGCCGTCGAAGCCGACGCACTCGCCACGGGTGCCGTCGACCGCCAGGCGACCGCCGCGGGCTCCGTGGGCCGGGCGGAGATCACGACGAACGCCGTCCGCGAGGCCGAGATCATGTCCTCGAGCGTCGGTAACGGGGAGCTCAAGCCGATCAACAAGCGCACGGCGAACGTCCGTGTGGCGCCCGGAGGGCTCGGCGAGGCGACCGCGAGCTGCGACGCCGACGCCAACGAGGCGCTGGTCAGCGGGGGCGCCAACGTCAACGCCGGGCCCGACGCCGTCACGCCCCTGCTCTCCAACGGACCGAGCGGGACGTCGAGCTGGACCGTGCGAATCCAGAACCAGAGTGGTCAGCAGGTCGAGCTGACGGTGGTCGCGTTCTGTCTCGAGCGTTAGGGGCGTCGATCCCGCACCGCGGCCGGCGCAGACTCGTGATGCGGGCGCGCCTGAGTCGACGCACCTCGGTCTAGACCGGCGACGGCTCGCCGGCCAGCATCGTGGTCCATTCCCAACGACGGAAGGAAAGCGATGCAAGAGCTGTCTGCGCGCGAATACGCACGGGCCGCCGCAATGATTGAGCGAGTCGGTAGCCGCCTGGTTTCCGAGCGCGGTCAGGGCACGGTCGAGTACGTGGGCCTGATCCTCTTGGTCTCGATGCTGATGGTCGGCATGGTCGCCGCGATGAAGGGCTTCAACGCGACTTCCGGCACCGAGATCGCCGAGGTGATCATCTCCAAGATCAAGCAGGCCGTGAACACGATCTAACCGATCTGGGACCGTCACCGGTACGCGTGGACGAGGCCCCGGTGGGTGACTAACTGCTTTCAGTTGCGGGCGTGTCCATGCGACGGGATCGCCCTCCTGGTACTCGACCTGGTACAGGGGAGGGAGACAGATGTACGCATCGGTGAGACGGTACGAGGGCGTCACGGATCCTCCCGAGGCGGGGCGTCGCACCGCCGAGGGCTTCGTGCCGCTGATCGAGGACGTCTGCGGGCTCGTTGCCTACCACTTCGCAGACATGGTGGCGGCGTGATGATCTCGATGAGCGTGTTCGAGGACGAGTCCCGCGCCGAGGAGTCGAACAAGCGAGAGGCCGAATGGGATGCCGAGAACCTCGCCGAGCTGATGCCGAACCCGCCCGAGATCACGGCAGGTGAGGTCGTCGCCCACATGTAGAGACGCGAAACCGGCGCTAGATCGCTCGTTACCGCGTTTACTTGCGATCGTGAACGCGATCACGTTCCGCTGACCGGCGGTTCCGCGGACCGCCGAACCGCGCTCGCCGCCCGCCGCGTCCGCGGCCTCAAAGGGGTCGCGGGTAGAGCGGGCGGCGGCGTTTGGCGGCGGTTTGGCCGCGCGTCTAGGCCGCCACCGCCGCCAGGCAGGCCCTCGCTGCGCGCTCGCCGGAGCGGATCGCCCCCTCCATGTGGATGTGCCCGACGCCGGCGATGTCGGTGCACGCCCACTGGATCGGGCCGACCGGGCGGCGCAGGTCCTCGCCGAAGCGGCTCAGGCCGCCGGGGCCGAAGCTGGTCCCGTAGGCGCCCCGCGTCCACTCCTGCGCCGACCAGTCGGTCTCGATCAGGTCGACGGGCTCGAGCGCCCGCGGGCCGACGTACTTGGCCATCCCCTCGAGCACGGTGCGCCGGCGTTCGTCGGCGCTCAGCCGGCCGGCCCGCTCGGCGTTCTCGCCGGCGAGGAAGGTGCAGAGCACGCCGGCGGAGGCCGACGGCGGCGAGTTGTCGTAGAGCTCGCGCACGAGCTCATAGGGCGCGAACCCCTGTCCCGAGAGCCCCTCCTCGCGCCAGAACGGGCGCTCGTACACGGCCAGGACCTTGTTGATGCTGCCCTGCGAGAGCTCCTGGCCGAGCCGCATCCGCCAGGCAGGCAGCACCGGGTCGAAGCGGATCGCGTTGGTCAGGTTCGGCGGCACGGCGACGATCGCCGAGCCCGCGCGGACCGTGACCGACTCGGCCTCGACCTGGACCCGGTCGTCGGACCAGCGGATCACCCGTGCGGGGGCGTCGAGCACGACTCGGTCGCCGAGCCGCTCCGCCAGCCGCAGCGGGATCAGTTGCGAGCCGCCGACGACGCGGGCGGCCAGGCACTGGTCGGGTTCGAAGAGCTCGAAGGTGCCGCCGGCGCCGGCGATCATCCACAGGCCCTGGAGCAGCGAGAACGCCTGCGCCGGCTTGGCGAGGAAGCCTCCGGCCAGCCACGAGCGCAGCAGATCGCGGGCCATCTCGTCGTCGACCTCGCTCCGCAGCCAGGCCTCGAAGGTGACCGCGTCGAGCTCGACGGCGTCCGGATGCGCCCAGGGCGCCTCCGGGTCGAGCTCCCCGGCCAGCGCGTCGAGCTTCGCCTCGGCCTGCTCGAACGCGGTCTCGGCGGCGCTCGCCGAGCGGCGCGTCATGCCCCTCGTAGCGGTGTCGCGTTCCGGAGGGGTCGATGTAGACGTGCTCGCCCTCCCGAAAGCTCGGAAAGAGCTCGATCTCGAGCTCGGAGAGCAGCGCGTGCATCGCGGACTGGTACGGGGCCACCCACTGGCCGCCCAGCTCGTTTGCCTCGCCGCCGATCTCGGTGTTCCAGACCCGGCCACCGACTCGATCGCGCGCCTCGACCACGATCACGTCGGTGCCCTCCCGGGCCAGCATCGCCGCCGCCGAGAGCCCGGCGATCCCGGCCCCGACGACGGCTACCTCGGTCTCGACCTCGCGCGCTCGCATCCTGCCTCTCCTTCCAGGGTCGAGCGCATCCTATTTCGTCGCCTCGAGCCCGGGTTGCGTTCTGGCAGACTCGCCGCGTGCCCCGCAGCTACGACCGCACGCCCGCCGATCTGCGCCCGGTCTCGATCGAGCCGGGCTTCGTACGCACGGCGACGGGCTCCTGCCTGTACGCCCAGGGCGAGACGCGGGTGATCTGCACCGCCTCGGTCTCGACCTCGGTCCCGCGCTGGCTCGAGGGCAAGGGGCGCGGCTGGGTCACCGCCGAGTACGCGATGCTGCCCGCCTCCACCGGCGAGCGCAAGGAGCGCGACTCGAAGAAGGGGCGGCCCGACGGCCGCTCGACCGAGATCCAGCGGCTGATCGGGCGGGCGCTGCGCGGCGTCGTCGACCTCACCGCGCTGCCCGATCGCTCCGTCTACGTCGACTGCGACGTGCTCCAGGCCGACGGCGGAACCCGCTGCGCCTCGATCACCGGCGGCTACGTCGCCCTGCGGCTGGCGACCCAGGGCCTGCTCGAAGCGGGCGAGCTCGAGCGCGATCCCCTGACCGGCTCGGTGGCGGCGATCTCGTGCGGCGTGGTCGGCGGCGAGCTGCTCTGCGACCTCGACTACTCCGAGGACTCGACCGCCGAGGTCGACGCGAACATCGTCATGACCGGCGACGGCGGCCTGGTCGAGGTCCAGGCGACCGCGGAGCGGACCCCGGTCTCGCGCGCCTCGCTGAACGAGCTGCTCGAGCTCGCCGAGCCGTCGATCGCGGCCCTGCGCGAGGCCCAGGCCGAGGCCTGCGGCGGCCCGCTGCCGGGCTGATGGGCGAGCCGCCCGCGGCGCGGCTGGTCGTCGCGACCCGTAACGACCACAAGCTTCGCGAGCTGGCCGAGATCCTCACCGAGGTCGAGCTGGCGCCCTTGCCCGAGGGGGTTGTCCTGCCGCCGGAGACCGGCGTCACCTTCGCCGACAACGCGCTCGGCAAGGCGCGCGCCGCCCACGCGGCGACCGGCGAGCCGACGATCGCCGACGATTCCGGGATCACGGTGGCGGCCCTCGGCGATCGCCCCGGCGTGCACTCGGCTCGCTTCGCCGGCCCCGAAGCGACCGACGAGCAGAACCTCGACCTGCTGGTCTCTCAGGTCGCGCGCCACGACGATCGCTCCGCCGCCTACGTCTGCGTGATCGCCCATGTCGGCGCCGACGGGAGCGCGCGAGTGTTCGAGGGCCGCTGCGAGGGCACGTTGATCACCGAGCCCCGCGGCACCGGTGGCTTCGGCTACGACCCCGCGTTCGTCCCCGCCGAGACCGGCGCCGACGACGAGCGCACGATGGCCGAGCTCGAGCCCGCCGAGAAGCACGCGATCAGCCACCGCGGCCGGGCCGCCCACAAGCTCGCCGAGTGGCTGCGCGAGCGCGGTTGACCCGGCTCTACCCGGACTCGCCCTCGTCGTCGATGCAGAGCGCCGCGAGATCGACCACGAACACCGGGTGCAGCACCTGACAGCCCATGCGCGCGGAGAATAGGTGGGTCATCGTGCCGCTCGCGAAGGGCGCTGCGGGTAGCGGCTTGCTCGGCGATGTCCCGGTCGAGTTGCGCGTACGCGCGCAGCCGCTCGTCGCCGCTCAGGAGCGCCGCGTCCGCCATCCGCCGCTGGATGCCGGGATCGTCGATCACCGACGGCAGCTGCGCCTGATCGACCGCGAACTGGTCGTTGATGAACGTGGCCGGGTCGGGATAGTCGAACAGCCAGTTCCAGTAGGTGATGTCCCAGGGCTCGCCCGTCGTCTGGATGCGGTCGAAGAACTGCCCCAGCGGGAACTGGCGCACGTCGACCTCGATCCCGATCGCGGCCAGGTTCGAGGTCAGGATCTGGGCGTGGCGGGTGCAGCCGGGGAGGTCGCACGTATAGAGGGTGACCCGGCGCTCCTCGTCCCCGGCGAGCCGGCGCGCGGTCGGCGAGGTCGGGGCCGGAGAGCGGGTAGATCGTCTCGTCCTCGAAGCCGGGCGTACCCGGCGGGATGTACTGGTCCGTCGGCCTGCCCCGCTGCCCGAGCCCGGGGTCGACGGCGAGCGCCCGGCGATCGAGCGCGTAGTTGACGGCCCGGCGCAGCTGCGGGTCGGCGAACGTGTCGCGTTCGGCGTTGAACATGAAGTAGTGGAGCAGCGGCACCGGCTGGGTGAAGAGCTGCTGGCGCCCTGCTCGGGCGGCCTCGCTGCGCGGCCCGTAGGCGGCCGTCAGCCGGCGAAACTCCTCCGGCGGCGGCGCCGTTTCGACCAGCGGGTCGAGGGCCGCGTAATCGGCCTCTCCCGCCTCGATTCGCTCGATCGCTCGCTCGGACGAGACGTCGAGCTCGTAGCGGATCTCCTCCAGCTCCTGCGGACGCGTGCCGCCGTAGTTGGGGTTTCGCCTCAGCACCAGCGATCGGCCGGCGGCGTAGGAGGCGACGTAGTAAGGGCCCGCCGAGGGCAGCAGGTCGACGCCGTCGCGATCGATCGGGGCGTCGGGGGGACGGCGCAGAACCACGGGGTGGCGAGTCGGTTGACCAGGTTCCCGGCCGGGCGCTCGAGCTCGATCGTGAGCGTGTCGCCGCGCGCGGTCACGCCGGCCACGCTCGGCGCCCGGCCGTTCGCGTAATCCCGAGCGCCGACGATGTCCCTCGCCAGCACCCCGCCCGTAGGAGCCCATCGCGGGGTCGAGGACGCGCTCGATCGCGCGCTCGAACGCCGCCGGGGTGACCGGCTCATCCGACGGTGGCGAGAAGCGAAAGTCGTCGCGCAGGGAGAACGTGTACGTCCGCTGGTCGGCCGACACCGACGGGCGGCCCGGTGGCGACCTCCGGCTGGAGCCGGGCGCCGACCGGGAACGGCCGATCGGGGTAGTTGAAGAGCAGCGCGCACGTGGCGCCGAGGTGCTGGTGGTCGTCGAGGTCGTTGGTGAGCGCCGGGTCGGGGGAGCCGGGGTCCTGCGGCGAGCACGCGGGCGACGTCGTCCTCGGCCTCGATCGCGGGCGCCGCGGGCGCGGCGGCGCTCTCCTGGACCGTGACCCAGACGCGGTCGTGCGCGACGACGACCTCCTGCGGAGCCTCGCCCACCGCGACCGTCGCGGCGACCTCGTTGGTCGCCGCGTCGATGCGCGAGAGCGTGCCGTCGAGGCTGTTGGCGACCCACACCGAGCCCGCCCCGGCGGCGATCCCGGTCGGCCGCGCGCCGACCCCGATCGTCTCGGTCACCGAGCCGGTCTCGGGGTCGACGCGCGAGACGGTGTCGTCCTGCGTGTTCGCGACCCACACCGCGCCCTCGCCGGCGGCCACCCCGCCCGGCCCCTGGCCGACCGGGACGGTCGCGGTGACCGCGTTGGCGCTCTCGGGATCGATCCGGGTGAGGGTGTTGTCGACGTCGTCCACCGCCCACACGCGGTCGAAGCCGGTCGTGATCGCGCTGAGGCCGTTCCCGACTGGGACGCTCGGCGACCACCCGATCCGAGCGCGGATCGATCCGGGCGATGCCCCCGGGCGCCTCGCCGGCCCAGACGGCGCCGGACCCGACGGCGATCTCGTTCAGGCCGAGGTCGAACGCGCTCGGTCCAGCCGCGATGCGGATCGAGCGCGTCGACCCGAACTCGGGGTCGAGCCGGACGAGCTTCTCGCCCCGGCTGTCGCCGATCCACACCGAGCCGGCGCCGGCCGCCAGCCCGCCCACGCTGGTGCCGCCCGGGGTCGTGCCGACGACGGTCTGGGTCTCGGGGTCGATCCGGGTGACGGTGTCGTCGCCTCGATTCGCGACCCAGACGCTCTCGGCGTCCGCGGAGACGGAGGTCGGTTCGATGCCGACCGGCACCGTCGCGACCACCTCGCCCGACTCGGGGTCGATCACCGCGAGCGTGTTCGCCTCGGCCGCCTGCGCGTCCTCGCCACCGTCGGCGGCGACGATCGCGGCGACGGCGGCCGCCAGCAGCAGGCCGCCGCCGAACGCCATCAGCACGCCCCCGCGTCGCCGCCGGCGTTGCTCGGCGACCGGGCGCGCCCGCGCCGGGGCGCCGATCTCCGGATCCTGGGCGAGGATCGCCCGCTCGAGCCGCTGCAGCTCGGGACCGGGCTCGAGCCCGAGCTCCTCTTCGAGCGATCGCCGAGCGTCGCGGTAGCTCGCCAGCGCGTCGGCCTGGCGGCCGGAGCGGTAGAGGGCCAGCATGAGCTGCGCGCGCAGGCGCTCGCGTGCCGGGTACTGGCCCGCTAGGCCCTCGAGCTCGCCCACCAGCGCCGCGTGCCGGCCGAGCGCGAGATCGGCGTCGACGCGGTCCTCGAGCGCCGCCAGGCGCTCCTCCTCGAGACGCGCGATCTCGTTCTGGGCGAACGACTCGTAGGTGAAGTCGGCCAGCGGCGGGCCGCGCCAGAGGGCGAGCGCCGCTCGCAGGCTCTCCGCGGCGGCGCCCGGGTCGCCGCGCTCCTGTGCGGCGCGGCCCTCGGCCGCCAGCCGCTCGAAGCGGTCGACGTCGAGCTCATCGGCGCCCAGCTCGAGCGCGTAACCGCCGCCGCGAGTGACGAGCGCGCCCTCGCCGAGCGCCTTCCGCAGCCGCGAGACGTAGACCTGCACCGTCTTCGTCGCGGTTTCCGGCTCGCGCTCGCCCCAGAGCTCGTCGACGATGCGATCGACCGGGACGACCTCGCCGCGATGAACGAGCAGGATCGCGAGCACCGCGCGCTGCCTGGCGCCACCGAGCGGCACCTCTCGCCCTTCGGCAAGTACGTCAAGCGTGCCAAGAATGCGGATCTCCATGCCAGCCCCACGGCGAACCTACCACCGTCAGGGCAGGCTTTTACCAGCCTGCAACCGCGGTCAGCCGTGCGTTTGCCGCGCGGTAGGAGGCTCTTCCGCGAAGGATCGCAATGGACGATCCCGAGCATGGAGGAGATCACATGAGAACAAGCACCCATAGCCTGCGCCGCACCCTCGCGGCCGCAATCGCCGTCACCGTGCTGGCGGCACCCGCCGCCTCGGCGGCTCCGATCGGCGAGACCGCCAACCCGAGCGGCCGGCAGCAGGCCGAGGCCTACTCGGCCGCGCCACTCGAGCTCCCGAGCGCGCCCGTCCCGGCGTCGAGCGCCGGGGACGGCTTCGATTGGGGCGACGCCGGAATCGGCGCCACCGCGATGCTTGCCCTCGCGGCGATCGCCGCCGGCGCCGCGGTCGCGGTCGGGCATCGGCCGGGCCGCCGGCACACCGTCGCGTAGCGCAAGCTCCCCGCGGATCACGTTCCAGCGCGCCCGGTTTCGTCCGGGCGCGCTGCCGCTGTTAGCGTCGGCGCGGTGATCGCCACCAAGTCGGGCGCCGCCGGGCTCTCGATCGCCTCGAACGCGGCCCTGATCGCACTCAAGCTGGTCGCCGGGGCGATCACAGGGTCGATCGCGATCATCACCGAGGCGATCCACTCGGCGATCGACCTGCTCGCCTCGATCGTCGCCTTCTTCAGCGTCCGCGCCGCCGACGAGCCCGCCGACCGCGAGCACCCCTACGGGCACGAGAAGCTCGAGAACCTCGCGGCGGCGATCGAGGGGATGCTGATCCTGGTCGGCGCCGGGATCATCATCTTCGAGGCCACCCGCAGGCTGGTCGCCGGGTCCGAGGTCGAGGACCTCGGCATCGGGATCGCGGTGATCGCCTTCTCGGCCCTCGCCAACGTCGGCGTCTCGACCTTCCTCTACCGGCGCGCGAAGGCGCTCGAGTCGCCGGCGCTGGAGGGCGACGCCGCGCACCTGCGCACCGACGCGATGACCTCGGCCGGCGTGCTGGTGGGCCTGGTGCTGGTCGAGATCACCGGCGAGCCCGCGTTCGACGCGATCGCGGCGCTCGCGGTCGCCGCGGCGATCGTCGTCGCCGGGGTCAGGATCCTGACCCGCTCGGGGCGGGTGCTGGTCGACGAGGCGCCGCCCGCGGCCGAGCTCGACGCGGTCGAGGCGGCGATCGCCGCCGCCCGCGAGCGGGCCCCGGAGATCGTCGGCTACCACAAGCTTCGCGCCCGCGGGGCGGGCGCCCACCGCTACATCGACCTCCACCTCCAGTTTCGCTCCGGGACCACGCTCGAGCATGCGCACGAGGTCGCCCACGCGGTCCGCGGGGCGATCGAGGCCGCGATCCCGCGCTCCGAGGTCCTGATCCACACCGAGCCCGAGCAGTCCTACCGCCCGCCCGAGGAGGAGGCGAAGGGCCCGTTCCGCGCGGGCTGAGCGGCCGGCTCGATCCGCCCCGAGCACCACGGCGGACCCCTGGGGATCTCAGGGGCCGCCGGGTACGCGTCGCTTGTAGGGAGGGTCAGGAGATCGCGGGCGAGCGCGACGGGCGGTGGGCGCGGCAGGACCATCGCGGCGCCGAGGCAGATCGCGCAGATCGCGACCGCGACGCTCGCGCCGATCGCGGCGTCGGCCCAGTCGAAGCCCGCGTTCGGGTCCGCGGCTTCGACGACCACCGGGCCCTGCGGGGCGGTCAGGTCACGTCTGGTCGACCGAGTAGGTGCCGGCGGTGCGGCTCGGGGCGGCGGAGGCGATCGACGGGGCCGCGAACGCGGCGATCACGAGGACGATGGCGAAGGTGGTGACGCTCCGATGCTTGCTGATCATGTGACGAACCTTTCTCGTTGCCGACCGCCCATCGCGATCGGATTGCGGCGACCTTGCCCGAGGGCGGTGAAGACGCCGCTGCAACCGGTTGTAACCCGGTAAAACCGCCGCAAATCAACGCCGTTTGGGCATCGGGGATCCGGTGATAGCCTGGCGCGAGGCGGTCATCGGAAGTGCTCGAGCTCTCGATCGAGCGTCTAGAGCAGGTTGATCGCGGCCGCCGCCCCGACCGCGGCCGCCACGATGCTGTAGCCGCTGTAGCCGCTGATCGCGAGCACGATCGCGCAGATGGCGCAGAGCGCGACCACGGCCAGCCACGACGCTCGCTGCAACGACACGGACGCTATTGTCGCCCACGTGCCGGACCCCCGATCGACCGCCGCGCCGAGCGCGGCCGACGCCGAGGTCGCGGTCGCGCGGCTGACCGCGATGTCCGCCGACCTGCGCGGGTGCGTGATCCTCGACCCGGACGGCACCGCCCTGGCCGCCAGCGGGCCGGTCGACGTCTGGGCCGAGGCCGCGCGGGCGTTGCTCGAGGCGGCCGACGCCGCCGCCGGGGAGCCGGTCACCCACGCCCACGTCGGCACCGAGGACGGCGAGGCGTTCGCCGTTCGTCGCCACGGCTTCGCGCTCGTCGCCGCGGCCGAGCGCTTCACGCTCGCCGGATTGATGCTGTTCGACATCCGCGCCGTCTTGCGCGACCTCGCCCGCGGCCCCGTCGCCGCGCCCGGCCCGCGAGCCCGAGGCGGAGGTCGCCTGATGCCCCCGAAGCCGCACCGCGCCCTGCTCGAGCGGGTCTCGGGCTACGCCGACGACGCCTCGGCCTACCTGCGCCGCCGCCGGCTCACCCGCCGCCCGTTCGCCCGCGTGCACACTCCGGGCGGGCGCAGCGTCGCCTGCGAGCCCGAGACCGAGCAGGGCCGCGAGCTCTTCCTCGCCGCCTCGCGGGTGATCGACGCGGCCGGCCCCTGAGCGGCGCTTGCGCTCCGTCCGCCGGATGCTTCGCGCCGGCGCGCTCAAGGCCGGGGCCGCCGGCCTCGCCCTCGCCGCGACGCTCGCGCTCGCGATCGCGCCGTCGAACGGCTCGATCAAGCCCGGCTCGCTCGGCACCAAGTGCGGCGTCTTTCCCCGGCCCGGCAACGACGTGGCCGCGGGCGCGCCCTCGCTCGCCGACCAGCGCGCCTGGAACCAGGACGTCTCCGGGGCGCCGGTGGACCCGCGCTCCGACGCGATCATCGCCGGCCTCGACGGCGACCTGCACCCGGACTTCGGCTCGCCGCGCGACTACGGGATCCCCTACAGGGTGGTCGGCAAGCGCGCCAAGCCGGTCAAGGTCAGGTTCACCGCCTACGGCGACGAGTCGGACAAGGGCAAGTACCGGGTGCCGCTCAACGCCCCGGTCGAGGGCGGCGCGAACGCCGACGGCGATCGCCACGTGCTCGTCTACGACAAGGCGCGCTGCAAGCTCTACGAGCTCTACCGCGCCTTCCCGCAGAGGCGGCGCTGGGAGGCCGACTCGGGGGTGATCTGGGACCTGCGCTCAGCGAGCCTGCGCACCGACGGCTACACCTCCGCCGACGCCGCCGGGCTGCCGATCTTCCCCGGCCTCGTCCGCTACGACGAGGCCCGGGCCGGGCGCATCGACCACGCGATCCGGGTCACCTTCGAGACCACCCGCGACGCCTGGATCCACCCCGCGTCGCACTGCGCCGGCTCGACCCAGTCGGCCGACGCGCCGGCGATGGGCACCCGCCTGCGGCTGAGGGCGGGCTACGACCTCTCGGGGCTCTCGGGATCGGCCCGGGCGATCGCCGAGGCGTTCAAGCGCTACGGGATGATCGTCGCCGACAACGGCTCCAACTGGTACTTCCAGGGCAGCTCCGACCCGCGCTGGCCCGACGACAACCTCGAACCAGCTCAAGGGGATCCCGGGCTCGGCGTTCGAGGTCGTCCGCTCCCAGGCGCGAGCCTCACCTCTGCTGAGCTCCTCACCGGGCTCGGGGCCGCGGGCGCCCTCCTGGCGCAGCTCGGCGAACGCCGCCTGCGCCCCCCAGCCCTCCTCGCGCTCGTCCTCTTCCTTGCGCTCGGCCCGGAGCCGCCGCCCAGCCGGGTGCCAGAGGCCGATCGAGAGCACGGCCATCCCGATCAAGACTACGCCCAGGCCGATCGCGACGACGGGATCCATGGCCCGCTTGTACCCGGGGACGCCCGCGGCAAGCGGCGCGCGGCTCAGCCGTCGCGCAGCGCGATGATCCCGCCGATCACGCCGAGGTAGGCGGTGCCGTCGGGGCCGAGCGCGATCCCGGCGTAGTTGTTGTTGAAGAGCAGGCCCGAGCCCGAGTACCGGCTCCACGCGGTCCGGCCGGTGTGCCAGTCGATCGCGGTCCAGTAATAGCCCTGGGCGGCGGGGTCCGGCGGGCGGGTGTAGGCGTAGATCAGCCCGGTCTTGGTCGAGAGCTTCGGGACCACGGTCGGCGCGCGGACCTCGGTGTTGGTCCACTTGAGCTTGCAGCCGGAGAGGTTCTTCTTCACGTCGACGCGCACGAAGCCCGGCTCGGTCACCGCACCGGCGTTGGGCCCGAACGGGTCCTGGTAGCCGTAGTTGTTCTCGACGATCAGCGAGCGCCCGGCGGTGATGATCGAGTTCTCGGTCGCGCTCGCCCCGGGCTCGAAGATCGGCTGCTCGCAGACGATGCGCTTCTCGCCCTTGTCGAGCTTGCGCGCGTTTCGATACACGACCACGTTCATCGGGTCGGCGTTGTCGGTGATCGCGACCAGGCCGTTGTCCATGATCGTCGGCGTGGTCCCCGAGCCGGCGTTGACCTGGCTCGGCTTGACGATCCCGGAGTTTCGGTAGCGCTTCTGCCAGATCACCCGCGGGATCCGCTTCTTGCCCGCCTTGAACCGGTACATGCGCTTGTCGGAGACGATGTACACGCCGTCCTCACCGACCGCGAACGAGTTCTCGATCTCCTCGTTCAGCGTCTTCACTCGCAGCGCGCCGGTCTGCGGGTCGAGCGTCCCGACCTTGCCGTTGGCCTTGGAGACGAACCAGATCAGGCCGTTGAAGTCGGGCAGCGCGGAGCTGATCCGCTCGGTCGACTCGTCGAGCACCGGGGTCAGGTCGTAGTCGGTTTCCAGGGTCAGCGTGTTGCCGTCGGCGCCCTGGTTGAGGACGTAGATGTGGTCGGTCTTGGTCGGCACCCAGATCCGGTCCTCCCCGTCGAGGAAGAAGTAGCCGCCGCCGGTGAAGTTCTGGTACTCGGGGGTGTTCGGCGGGGTGGGCGCCGTCGGCAGGGTGTAGGAGGAGATCATCTCGAGCGTGTCCGGGTCGATGATCCGCGCCTGTGGCGGGGCGGCTGTCGAGGGGCAGACGCTCACCAGCCGACCCTGGCTGTCGAAGGCGATCGACCCGCAGATCGAGGGCGTGTTCGCGCCGGAGCTCGTCTGCAGATCCTTGCCGAGCGGCCCGCGGCGCTGGTAGGCGTCGGTCATCCAGGTGTCGTTGTGGATGTTGGAGTTCGGGTTCGGCGCCATGAACGGGTTCTGCGGCGCGATCGTCGGGTCCTTGATCGTGCTTCGCGGTCGCCGGGGCGCCCGAGAACGCGGGCAGCGACGGCGTGCCGGAATCGACGATCGGCGCGGCGCCGGCGGTGGCGCTGGCTCCCAGCAGGCAGGCGCCGGTGGCGACGGCGACGAGGCTGGCGCGAACTCGCTTCGTGGACACGATCTCGGAACTCCCTTCTCGAGACGACCCTCACAACATATCCCGGAACCCGCGATCGGGTGGCATCGGATCGGCGCGCCTGACGAAGTCTCACACCTACAGCTCGTACCGCGCCAGATCCGCTCCAGCCGCTCCGAGTCCTCGGCATCGACGGGTTCACCCGCCCCCGGTTCGGCGGAACCGCCCTCGTCCGCTGCAGCACCCGCCCGCCGCCACCGCCGCAGCCCGACGACGATCGCGACGCCGGCGCACAGGATCGCGACGCCTGGGACCAGCCACGCGACCAGGTCGAACCCCGAGTCCTCGGGGATCGCGAGCACCTCGGGGCCGAACTCGTCCACGAGGCGGTCCTTGATCTCGTCCTTGGTCAGGCCCTGGGCGATCAGGTCGCGGATGAACTCGCGCTCCTGGATCGCCTGCGGGGCCTCGGTCGCCAGCTCGAGCGTCACCCCGCAGACGACGCACATCACCTCGTCCTCGATGTCGGGGAGGGAGGTCTGAGGCTCCGGCGCCTGGGCAGCCGCCGCGGGCGGAACCGCGAGGGCGAGCAGCGCGAGCAGCAGGCCGAGCCGGCGCACGGTCAGCCAGCCTCGATCATCGGTGCGACCTGCTCGTCGAGCCAGCTTTCGCTGACCTGGCCGGGGAGCGCGAGCGCGAGCTCGCCGTCGGGGTCGACGAGGAAGCTCTCCGGCACGCCGGTGGTCTTCAGGTCGTCCTTGGCGTAGGCGCCGTCGCCGTCGTGGAGCTGGGGGTAGCGTGAGCCCGTACTCGTCGACGAATCCGAGGCCGCCCTCGCCGGTCTCCTGGGTGTCGATGCCGAGGACCTCGAAGCCCTCGCCGCGGTGCTCGCGATAGAACGACTCCAGCGCCGGCGCCTCGTCGCGACACGGCGCGCACCACGAGGCCCAGACGTTGACCAGCACCCACTTGCCCTCGTAGTCGGCGAGCGAGCCGGTGGCCTCGGAGCCGAGCACCGGAAGCTCCGTCGTCGGCACCTCGTCGCCCACCGCGAGCCGCGCCTCGCCCTTGGAGACGAGCCCGAACGCGAGCAGCCCGATGAGGGCGATCACGCCCATGAAGACGGCGAAGGTGCGCGCGCTCACCGGCCCAAGGCTAGACGCACGGACGCACTAGAATCCGCGCCTCCGCGGGAGTAGCTCAGTTGGTAGAGCATCAGCTTCCCAAGCTGGGGGTCGCGGGTTCGAGCCCCGTCTCCCGCTCTCTCCCTCGCCCCTCGCGCCGCCCGAATACGCTGGCGCGATGATCGTCTGCCTCGGCGAGGCGCTCGTCGACCTGATCTGCGAGCGCCCGGTCGCCTCGCTGGCGGAGGCCGACTCGTTCGCACCGCACTTCGGCGGCGCGCTCGCGAACGTCGCCGTGGCCGCGAGCCGGGCCGGGGCCGAGGCCGGCCTCGCGGGCGCCGCCGGCGACGACGAGTGGGGGAGGTGGCTGCGCGAGCGGCTCGAGCGCGAGGGGGTCGATCTGCGCTTCTTCGAACTGATCGAGGGGGAGCAGACACCGATCGCCTTCGCCAGCTTCGACCACGAGGGGGAGCCGAGCTTTCAGATCTACGGCGACGCGATCGAGATCGCGCTCGAGTCGGTCGCGCCGCGGCTCGGGCCCGCCCTCGACGCCGCCTCGGCGCTCGTCTTCAGCTCGACCACGCTGGCGACCGCCGGCGAGCGCCAGGTGACGCTGCGGGCGCGCGAGCTGGCCCTCGAGCGCGGCGCCCACGTCTGCTTCGACCCCAACATCCGCCCCAACCGCTGGAACGGCGATACCCAGCGGGCTGCGCGGGCCTCGCGCGAGCTGGTCGCCGGCTCGACCCTGGTGCGCGCCAACCGCGACGAGGCGATCGCGATCACCGGCGCCGACGACCCGCGCGAGTCGGCGGCGGAGCTGGCGGCGCTCGGCGCCGAGCTCGCGGTCGTCACCCTCGGCGCCGAGGGGGCGGTGATCCGCGGGGCCTGCGAGGCCGAGGCGCCGGCGCCCGCGGTCGAGGTGGTCTCGACGCTCGGCGCCGGCGACGCCTTCATGGGCACGCTGGTCGCCGGGCTCGCCGAGCGCGACTGGGACCTCGCTCGCGCCGATGAGGCGCTGGTTCCGGCGTTGCAGGCCGCCGCCGAGGCCTGTACGCGCTGGTCGGCCCTCGACTAGGGTTTACGCCGCCGGCCGCGAACCCCCCGGGAGGATCATGGAAGCGAGCCCGACCAGCCCACCCCCGCCCCCGCCTCCGGCGCCCAGCGCCAAGCGGATCGAGGTCGGGCGCGTGATCAGCGAGACGTTCGACCTCTACGGCAAGAACGCCGCCACGCTGCTCGGGGCCGCGGTCGTCGTGTTCCTGATCGCGGGCGTGGTCCAGGCGATCTTCCAGGACGAGGGCGGCTTCGTGCTCGCCGTGCTGGCATCGATCGTCAACCTGATCGCGAACGCGCTCTACACGGGCTTCGTGGTCAACGTGGTCGCCGACGTGCGCGCCGACGGGCGGCGCGACCTCACCGCCGGCGAGCTCTTCTCCTCCGCGCGACCCGCGATCTGGCGACTGATCGCCGCCGCGATCGTCGCCGGGATCGGGATCGCGATCGGGTTCGTGCTCCTGATCATCCCGGGCCTCTTCCTGCTCACGATCTGGTCCGTGTTCGCGCCGGCGATCGTGGTCGAGGGCCGGGGCGTGTTCGAGTCCTTGAGCCGCAGCCACGAGCTCGTGCGTGGCGACGGGTGGTCGGTGTTCGGGGCGATCGTCGTCGCCTATCTGATCGTCTTCGTCGTCGCCGCGATCGTCACCGCGATCGGCGCCTCGATCAGCGTCGCGGTGCTCGCGGTCCTGCTGGTGGTGTTCGGCGTCCTGACCGCACCCGTCCCCGCCCTGGTCTCCAGCATCCTCTTCTTCGACCTCGGCGGGGGCGCCGATCGGGCACGGGTCGGCGGATCGCCGCCCGAGACGTCGGAACCGCCGCCCGCGGTCGCCTGACGCATTGGTGACGCCGGGGGTGAGAAGCTCCCGGTGACGTGGTCAAGACGTATCTCGAGATCACCGATCCCGGGCGGCTGCAACCGCCCGAGAGCCCGCCGAGCCGCCCGTTCGAGCTCGAGCCGGTCCACGACCCGGAGCTCAACCGCTGGTTCTACGAGCACGTCGGCGCGGACTGGGCCTGGATCGATCGGCTCTCGTGGTCCGATCGCCAGTGGCGGGAGTGGGAGGCGCGGGTCGAGACCTGGATGATCACCGTCGACGACGCGCGGGCCGGCTACTTCGAGCTCGAGCCGCACCCGGCCGGCGGGCTGGTCCAGCTCGCCTACTTCGGCCTGCTGCCGGAGTTCCACGGGCTCGGGATCGGGGGCCACGCGCTCACCGCCGCGATCCGGCGCGGGTTCGAGCTCGGGCCCAAGGTGGCGGTGAGCACCAACACCAGCGACGGCCCGCACGCCCTCGCCAACTACGAGGCGAGGGGCATGCGGATCGTGGGCCGCGAGCGCGGGGGCGTCGCCGCCTCCTGACGCTTGCGCGGCGACGGGTAGCCTCGGCCCGGTGAGCGACCGGCAGTGGTGGCGCGAGGCCGTCGTCTACCAGATCTACCCGCGCTCCTTCCAGGACTCCGACGGCGACGGGATCGGCGACCTGGGCGGGATCGCCGCCCGCCTCGATCACCTCGAGTGGCTCGGGGTCGACGCGCTCTGGCTCTCGCCGATCTATCCGTCGCCCGGAGCCGACTCGGGCTACGACGTCGCCGACTACACCGCGGTCGACCCGGTGTTCGGCACGCTCGCCGACCTCGACGCGCTGATCGCCGCCTGCCACGCGCGCGGGATCAGGGTGCTGCTCGACCTGGTCGCCTCCCACACCTCGATCGAGCACCCCTGGTTTCGCCGCCACCCGGACCGGTACGTGTGGGCCGACGGCGACGCCCGCCGAACAACTGGCGTCGCCGCCTTCGGCGGGCCCGGCGTGGAGCCGCGACCCCGACAGCGGCCGCTGGTACCTGCACTCCTTCTATCCCGAGCAGCCCGACCTCGACTGGCGCAACCCAGAGGTGCGCGCGGCGATCGCCGAGGTGGTCCGCTTCTGGCGGGCCCGCGGGATCGACGGCTTTCGCCTCGACGCGATCGAGCGGCTGATGAAGGACCGCGAGCTTCGCGACGACCCGCCGGCGAGCGGGCCGCCGGCGCTGCCGGTGCCCGCCGAGCTCGCCCGGCTCGACCCGGCGCGGTCGCGAAACGACCCCGAGATCGGGGTCGCGCTCGACGGCGTTGCGCGAGGCCGCGGGCGACGCGCTGCTGGTCGGCGAGGTCTACCTGCCGACGGCGGGCCTGCGGCCCTACCTCGAGCACCTCGACCTCGCGTTCGCGTTCGAGCTCCTGCACGCGCCGTGGGAGGTCGCGCGGCTGCGCGCGGCGATCGCCGCGCGCGGCCGAGGTCGAGGGGATCGCCTGGGTGCTCTCCAACCACGACTTCCCCCGGCTGCGCGACGCGGGTCGGCGCCGATGCCGTGCGCGCCGCCGCGGTGCTCCTGCTGACCCTGCCGGGGACGGTGTTCGTCTACCAGGGCGACGAGCTCGGGATGGCCGACGGAGCCGGCGCCGACCCGCCGATCGATCGCTTCGGCCGCGACCGCCATCGCCACCCGATGCAGTGGGACGCGAGCCCGCACGGCGGCTTCAGCGACCGCGACGCCTTGGCTGGCGCCGACCGACCCGGCGCTGCGCAACGTCGCCGGCCAGCGCCGCGACCCCGACTCGGTGCTCAACCTCTACCGCGGCTGCTCGCGCTGCGGCGCGAGCTGCACGGCGAGCTGCGGGCTGCTCGACGGCGGGCCCCGACGTGCTCGCGTTCGCCCGCGGCGAGCACCTGGTCGCGGTCAACCTCGGCGCGCGCCCGGCGCCGCTGCCGGGGGAGGGCGAGGTCGTGCTCGCGTCGGCCGAGCTCCGCGCCGTGGCCGGCATGATCCCGCCCGAATGCTCGGGATCGTGGCCCGCGCAGGTTTGAACCGGTTCGTCACAGGTGGCAGCGGAGCGAACTAGCGAAGCGTCCGCCGGGAGGGCGGGCAACTCGCCTTGAGAGAGCGAGACAGTTGGCCGCGGGCCGTACTCGCGACAGCGTTCCTCGCGCTCTCTGGTCTGCGCGCTGGCCGGTCGCTGTGTCCGCCTGCGGCGACGACGATGACGAGTCCGGCGCCGGCGACGACGCTGACCTGGTTCATCTTCAACGAGCCCAGCGGCGCTCCCGCAGACGGCGGCCGAGAAGTGCTCGAAGGAGTCCGGGCGGCGCCTACACGATCGAGTTCGAGTACCTGCCCGGCCGACGCCGACGCAGCAGCGCGAGCAGCTCGTCCGCCGGCTCGGCGCCGAGGACGGCTCGATCGACCTGATCGGCATGGACGTGATCTGGACCGGCGAGTTCGCCAACGCCGGCTGGATCGACCGAGTTCCCCGACGACGTGGCCAAGGTGGTCACCGAGGACGTGTTCCCGAGCGTGGTCAAGACGGCCGAGTTCGAGGGCACGCTCTACGCGGCGCCGATCTGGTCGAACACCGCAGCTGCTCTGGTACCGCAGCGACCGGGTCAAGCAGCCGCCGAAGACCTGGGACGAGATGATCCAGGCGGCCGAGGGGCTCGGCCGCCGACGAGGGCCAGATCCAGGTGCAGGCGCAACCGCTACGAGGGCCTGGTCGTCTGGTTCAACGCGATGCTCGAGTCGGCCGGCGGCGCAGATCGCTCCGCCGGCCCGGCAGGAGGTCGACCGCTCGAGCCGGCAGCCACCGAGCGGGCGCTCGCGGTGATGGGCAAGCTCGCGACGTCCGTCGGCGGCCGACCGCCGCGATCACCACGTCCGAGCGAGGACCCGGCCCGGCTCGCGTTCGAGGCCGGGCACGCTCGGCGTTCATGATCAACTACCCGTTCGTCTATCCGAGCGCCAAGGAGAACGCGCCGGACGATCTTCAAGGAGATGGAGGCGGCGCAAGTACCCGGCGGTCGACGCCGGGCACGCCCAGCGCGCCGCCGCTCGGCGGGATCAACCTCGGCGTCTCCGCGTTCTCGGAGAACAAGGACGCTCGCCTTCGAGGCGATCGAGTGCCTGGTCAAGCCCGAGCAACCAGCTCGCGATCGCCGCGGCCGGCGGGCTGCCGCCGGTGCGCGAGGACCTCTACGACTCGAAGGAGATCGAGAAGGTCTACCCGGGCTTCGCGCGACGCTGATCCGCCAGTCGATCGAGCGACGCGGCGCCGCGCCCGTCGCGAGTCGCCCGCCTACCAGGACCTCTCGCTGGCGATCCAGCGGGCGATGCACCCGACCGCCGACATCGACCCGGAGGACCCGCGGCGCGACCTATGACGAGCTGCGCGAGACTGCTCGAGCAGGCGATCAACGGGAGGGGCTGCTGTGAGCGAAGCCGTCGCACCGGCGCCGGCCGCGAGCGCAGCCGAAGCCCGAGGGCAAGATCTCCGATCGCGACCAAGTGCCGAGCGCAAGCTCGGCTGGATGCTGTGCGCGCCGGCGGTGATCGCGATGCTGCTGGTGACCGCCTATCCGATCATCTACGCGATCGTCCTCTCGCTGCAGGACGTCGACCTGCGCTTCCCCGACGAGGGCGGCTTCGTCGGCCTCGGACAACTACTTCACCGTGCTCGGCTCGAGCCTCTGGTGGCAGAGCGTCTTCAACACCGTCTTCATCACCGTGGTCTCGGTGGCGATCGAGCTCGTGCTCGGGATGATCATCGCCCTGGTCATGCACCGGGCGATCTTCGGCCGCGGCGCCGTGCGCACGTCGGTGCTGATCCCCTACGGGATCATCACCGTGGTCGCCGCGTTCGCGTGGTTCTTCGCCTTCGACCCGGCCACCGGCTTCGTCAACTGGCCTCCCGTTCGTCGCCGACGACAAGGCCTGGTTCGGCGACCGCTGCAGCGCGTTCGCCGTGATCATCGTCGGCCGAGGTCTGGAAGACGACGCCGTTCATGGCCCTGCTGCTGCTCGCCGGGCTGACGACGATCGACGAGGGCCTCTACGAGGCGGCGAAGGTCGACGGCGCGACCGCCTGGCAGCGCTTCTGGCGGATCACCCTGCCGCTGATGAAGCCGGCGATCCTCGTCGCGCTGCTGTTCCGCACGCTCGACGCCTTCCGCGTCTTCGACTCGATCTTCGTCATGACGCGGAGGGGCGCAGGACACCGAGTCGGTGTCGATCCTCGGCTACAACCAGCTGATATCGCGGCTGAACCTCGGCCTCGGCTCGGCCGTCTCGGTGCTGATCTTCCTCATGGTCATGGTGATCGCCTTCCTCTTCGTGCGCGGCTTCGGCACCGCGATCCCGGGCAGGGAGCGGGAGGCGAACTGATGGCAGCGCGGCACCCGCGAGAACACGCTCTGGACCGTCGGCATCGTGTCGTGCTGATCGTCGATCGCGCTGTTCCCGGTGCTGTGGCTGCTCTCGCTGTCGCTGAAGACGCCGGCGACGGTCGCGCGACGGCCGCCTGATCCCCGCCGAGGATCACCTTCGACAACTACGAGGCGCTGTTCGAGGGCGGCCTCGACAGCCCGCTGCTGAAGCCGCTGATCAACTCGATCGTGATCGCCCTGATCGCGACCACGATCGCGATCGTGCTCGCCTCGTTCGCCGCCTACGCGATCGCCCGGCTCGACTTCCCCGGCAAGCCGCTGATCCTCGCCGGGGCGCTGGCGATCGCGATGTTCCCGCCGATCTCGACCGTCGGGCCGCTGTTCGACATGTGGCGCAGCGCTCGGCCTCTACGACACCTACCTGGGGCTGATCATCCCCTACCTGACGCTTCTCGCTGCCGCTGGCGATCTACACGCTCGTCGCCTTCTTCAGGGAGATCCCGTGGGACCTCGAGCAGGCGGCGCAGGTCGACGGGGCGACGCCGTTCCAGGCGTTCCGCAAGGTGATCGTGCCGCTCGCGGCGCCGGGGATGTTCACCGCGGCGATCCTCGTCTTCATCTTCTGCTGGAACGACTTCCTGTTCGCGATCTCGCTGACCTCGTCGCGACGCCTCGCGCACCGTGCCCGCGGCGCTCGCGTTCTTCACCGGCGAGTCGCAGTTCACCGCGCCGACCGGCAACATCGCCGCGGCCGCGGTGCTGGTGACGATCCCGATCATCATCTTCGTCGCTGATCTTCCAGCGCCGAATCGTCGCCGGCCTCACCGCCGGCGCGGTCAAGGGATGAGCAGACAGGAGACCCACCGATGGCCGAGATCGTGCTCGACGAGCGTCACGAAGCGGTTCGCCGACGGCTACCGAGGCCGTCAAGGAGATGGACCTCGACGATCGGCGACGGCGAGTTCATGATCCTCGTCGGCCCGTCGGGCTGCGGCAAGTCGACCGCGCTGCGGATGATCGCCGGGCTCGAGGACATCTCCGACGGCGAGCTGCGGATCGGCGGCGACGTCGTCAACGAGTACGCGCCCAAGGACCGCGACATCGCGATGGTGTTCCAGAACTACGCGCTCTATCCGCACATGACCGTGCGCGAGAACATGGCCTTCCCGCTGAAGCTGGCCAGGGTCGCCGAGACGCGGAGATCGACCGAGAAGGTCGAGGAGGCGGCGCGGATCCTCGACCTCGAGCGAGCACCTCGACCGCAAGCCGGCGAACCTCTCCGGCGGCCAGCGCCAGCGCGTCGCGATGGGCCGGGCGATCGTCCGCGACCCGCAGGCCTTCCTGATGGACGAGCCGCTCTCGAACCTCGACGCGAAGCTGCGCGTGCAGATGCGCACCGAGGTCGCGCGGCTCCAGAAGCGACCTCGAGCACGACGACCGTCTACGTCACCCACGACCAGACCGAGGCGATGACGCTCGGCGACCGCGTCGCGGTGATGCGCGACGGCGTGCTGCAGCAGGTCGGCAGCGCCGCAGCGAGCTCTACGACAGCCCGCCAACCTGTTCGTCGCCGGCTTCATCGGCTCGCCGGCGATGAACTTCATGCCGGCGACGCTCGACGGCGGCACCGTGAAGCTGCCGTTCGGCGACGTCCGCGCTGCCCGAGGAGCCGCGCGGCCGCTCGAGCGACGCACCGGGCCGCGACGTGATCGCCGGGATCCGGCCCGAGCACTTCGAGGACGCCGCGCTGGTCGGCGACGCAGCGCGACGGGCCGACGTTCGACGGCGAAGATCGACCTCGTCGAGTCGATGGGCTCCGAGCTCTACGCCTACTTCGACGATCGAGGCCGAGCGGCGTCCAGTCCGAGGAGCTCGACGAGCTGGCCGCCGACGCCGGCGCCGAGCCGAGGTCGCCGGCGCCGGCGACGACCAGGTCGTCGCGCGGCTCGACGCCGAGAGCGAGGTCGAGCGCGGCGACGAGGCCGAGCTCTGGCTCGACACGCGCAAGCTCCACCTCTTCGACCGCAGACCGGCGAGCGCCTCGGGGCCGACGTCAGCCGGTCGAGGTCCTGGCGCAGCCGGTGGACGAAGGCGTCCTCGCCGCGAGCGGGCGTCGCAGCTCCTCGCGCAGCGCCTCGATCACCTCGTCGTTCCAGTCGTGCGTGCGCAGCAGCAGGTAGCGCAGGCTGACACCGCACGTAGGCCTCGGCCTCGGTGCCGCGCCCGATCAGAGGCCGGCCTCGCGCAGCATCTCGACACCGGCACGTACTCCTCCCGGAACCAGGCCTCGGCGACCTCGCTCGCGGCCGAGGAGCTCGCCGCCGCGCCTGCATCAGCCGGAAGCCCCAGGCCTCGACGGCCTCGGCGAGGCCCGCGTAGTCGACGCCGGTTCGAGAGCTGGATCCGCTCGCGCACTCGGCGGCGGCAGCGGCACCCGCTCGAGGAACAGCCGCTCGTGGGACTTGAGCGGCAGGTCGCGCGGCGAGATCCCCTCGTCGGCGCCGACCTCGGTGAGGATCTCGGTGACCGTGCGCGTCGATCACGTCGAGCCCGAGCTGGCGGCGCGACCGAGACCCGGTGGTGGCCGTCGACGACGAAGTGCAGGCCGCCGACGCGGTAGACGTCGATCGGCGGCATCGTCTGCGCCGCGGCGCATCGCGGTCGCGATCCGCTGCCAGCGGCGCCGGACCCGGTGCGAGGTCGGGCGGAAGCTGCGGTCGAACTCGCGTCGCGAGCGGTCGACCGTGCCGACGATCGAGTCGAGCGCGATCGTCTGCAGCCCGAGCCGGCGCTCGCCGCGGCGCCCGAGCGCCTCGACCACCTCGTCGAAGGGCAGGATCAGGTCGACGTCGTCGGGCTCGCGGCGCAGCCGCGCCGCGAGGCTGCGCGAGCTGGCGGCCGGCGCCGCGCGCGGCTGAAGTCGGTCTGCGCGTCCTGGGCGGGAAAGCCGGTGTCCACAGGCTCAGGGTACGCCGCGATGATCCGACCTGAGCCGCCATCCGTAAGCATGTGCGGATGGGTCGTCGCCCGGCCGCGATGCTGATGGTTCTCGCCGTGACCGCGGGGACCGCGGCGTGCGGCGGCGACGACGGCGGGATGCCCGCGCCGGCGCCGACGATGGGTAAGGCGCAGGGCGCGGGCTCCACTTCTTCCTCCGACAGCGGCGAACGCGCCCCCGCGGTGCTCGCGGGGACGCTGCCGCTGCTGAACGGCGAGCCCCAGGACCTGGCCGAGTACCGGGGGGAGGTCGTCCTGGTCGTCAACACGGCGACCGAGTGCGGGTTCACGCCGCAGTTCGGCGGCCTCGAGCGCCTCTACCGGCGCCACCGCGACGCCGGCTTCGTCGTCCTCGGGTTCCCCGCCGACGACGTCGCGCACCAGGAGCCGCGCTCGGACGAGCAGATCGCGGAGTTCTGCGAGGAGAACTTCGGCGTCTCGTTTCCCATGTTCGAGAAGTCGAACGTGGTCTCGGAGCCGGTCAACCCGGTGTTCGAGCGGCTCACCGCGGCGGCCGGCCCGCCGAGCTGGAACTTCGACAAGTACCTGATCGACCGCGGCGGCGACGTGGTCGAGCACTACGAGGTCGCGACGGCGCCGGGCGACCCGGCCCTGAACGCGAGGATCGAGCAGCTCCTCGGACGAGCCTGAACCCGGGCGCGGGAGGTTGATCGCGACCTGATCTGATGCGAACATGTGTTCGTGTCACGGGAGGCATCGATCCTGCACGCCGACGTCGATTCGTTCTTCGCCTCGGTCGAGCAGCGAGACGATCCGCGGCTGCGCGGACGGCCGGTGATCGTCGGCCCCGGGGTGGTGATGGCGGCGAGCTACGAGGCCAAGGCCTGCGGTGTGCGCTCGGCGATGGGCGCCGCGCAGGCCCGCCGGCTGTGTCCGGCGGCGGTCTTCGTCGAGCCCCACTGGCCCGCCTACGTGGCCGCGAGCAAGGCGCTGTTCGCGCTCTTCGAGCAGGTCGCGCCCCGCGTCGAGGGGCTGTCGATGGAGGAGGCGTTCCTCGACGTCAGCGGACTGCGGCGGATCTCCGGCTCGCCGACCGAGATCGCCGTGCGGCTGAAGGGCGACGTGCGCGAGCGGATCGGCCTGCCGATCACGGTCGGGATCGCGACGACGAAGTTCCTCGCCAAGGTCGCCAGCGCGGTCGCCAAGCCCGACGGCATGCTGCTGGTCGAGCCCGGCTCCGAGCTCGCGTTCCTGCATCCGCTGAAGGTCGAGCGGCTCTGGGGCGTCGGCCCGGCGACCGCGGTCAAGCTGCACCGCCGCGGGATCACCACCGTCGGCGAGATCGCGCGGCTGAGCGAGGCCGAGCTGGTCTCGATGCTCGGGCGAGGGTCGGGGCGCCACCTCCACGCGCTCGCCCACAACCGCGATCCGAGGCGGGTGCGGACGGGACGGCGGCGCCGTTCGATCGGGTCGCAGTCGGCGCTCGGGCGCCGGCCGAGGTCGGCCGAGGCGCTCGACCGGGTGCTGGTCGCGCTCGTCGACCGGGTCAGCCGGCGGATGCGGGCCGCCGGGCGCGTCGGGCGCACGGTGACGCTGCGGCTGCGCTTCGGCGACTACTCGCGGGCCACCCGCTCGCGCACGCTCTCGCGGCCGACCGCGGCCACGGCGACGATCCTGGCGGTCGCCAGGGGCCTGCTGCGGGCGGCGCGGCCGACGATCGAGCGCCGCGGGCTGACCCTGGTCGGGATCACGATCGCCAACCTGGACGCCGGCAGCGTCCAGCTCGAGCTGCCCTTCCCCGGGCTCGGCGAGCGCGCGCTCGACGCCGCCCTCGACGAGCTTCGCGAGCGGTTCGGGCCGACGGCGGTCACCCGGGCCTCCCTGCTCGGCCGCGGGGCGCGCTTCTCGCCCTCGCTGATGCCGGGCGACGAGCCCGATGCGCCGAGATGAGCAAGCCGTGGTTGACAGATGCGGCGTGATCTGTTAGTCGTATGGCTTAGTCAATCGTCCAAGACAAGTGTCCAACGGCTCAGGCAGCCGACGGACGGGAGGTCGAAGGAGTGGAGTCGAGTACGGGCCAGGCCACGAAGCTCGCCCGCGAGGAGGTCGAGGACCGGTTCCTCGACGCCGCCGAGCGGCTGCTGGTGGAGACCGGCCACGCCGGGATCACGACCCGGCGGCTGGCCGAGGAGGCGCGACGTCAATCACGGCCTCGTCCACTACTACTTCGGTTCGATCGAGAACCTGTTCGTGCGGGTCCTCGAGCGCTTCACCGAGCGCCTGATCGACCGTCAGCGGCGCGATGTACGCGAGCCGACGTCCCGTTCATCGAGAAGTGGCGGACGGCGATGCGCTACCTGCGACGCCGACCGCGACTACCAGAAGATCTGGTATGAGCTCCAGGCGCTCGCCTGGAGCCGGCCCGAGCTGCGTGAGCGGGTCGCCCACGTCGACGCCGAGTGGCGCGCCGTGCTGACCGAGGCGTTCGCCGAGCCGCTGCGAGCGCTACGGCCTGCCCGATCCCGCTGGAGGCGCTCGTCGCGCTGGTGGCGACGCTTCAACGAGGGGCTCATCCTGGAGCGCCTCTCGGGGATCGAGACCGGCCACGCCGAGCTGCTCGACTGGATCGACGCCTGGCTCGCCGAGAAGGAGGCAAGGCGATGACCATCACGCCAAGGCGCGGCCGCGGCGCAGGCCGAGCAGACGCGCGCCCGCTACCCCGACGCACGAGGGCTACGTCGAGCGCGACGGCGTCCGCATCTTCTACGAGGTCTACGGCGAGGGCGAGCCGACGGTCGCTGCTCCTGCCGACCTGGTCGATCATCCACTCGCGCTTCTGGAAGATGCAGATCCCCTACCTGGCGCGTCACTTCCGGGTGGTCGACCTTCGACGGGCGCGGCAACGGCAAGTCGGACCGCCCGCCGGAGCCCGAGGCCTACGTCGAGCAGCGAGTTCGCCGCCGACGCGCTCGCGGTGATGGACGCGACCGGCACCGAGCGGGCGCGTGGTCGTCGTCGCTGTCGCTGCGGCGCCGAGCGGTCGCTGCTGCTCGCCGCCGGCCACCCCGAGCGGGTCGACGGCGATGGCCTTCATCGCGCCCGGCGCTGCCGCTCGCGCCCGGTCCATGCCGCGCGCGCGGGCGGCCCGATGCTTCGAGGAGCCGCTCGAGACCTACGACGGCTGGGCGAAGTGGAACCGCCACTACTGGCTCGAGCGACTACGAGGACTTCCTCGAGTTCTTCTTCGTCGCAGGTCTTCACCGAGCCGCACTCCACGAAGCAGCGTCGAGGATGCGGTCGGCTGGGGCCTCGAGACCGACGCCGGAGACCCTGGTCGCGACCGCAGCTCGGCCCCGCGCTTCGAGGACGCCGAGCCGCGTGCGCGAGCTGACGCGCCCGGATCCGGTGCCCGGTGCTCGTCATCCACGGCGACGACGACGCGATCCGCCCGCACGACGTCGGGCGCCGCGCTCGCCGAGCTGACCGGCGGCGCGCTGGTGACGCTCGAGGGCTCCGGCCACTGCCCGCAGGCGCGCGACCCGGTGAAGGTCAACCTGCTGCTCCGCGACTTCGTCGAGCGCGCCAGCCGCCGCCGGCGCCGGGTCGCGACCGGGCGACGTCGCGCCGGCCGCAAGCGGGCGCTCTACGTCTCCTCGCCGATCGGCCTCGGCCACGCCCGCCGCGACGTGGCGATCGCGCAAGGAGCTGCGCAGGCTCGTCCCGGACCTCGAGATCGACTGGCTCGCGCCAGGACCCGGTGACGCGGGTGCTCGAGGCCGAGGGCGAGCGCATCCACCCGGCGAGCGCCACCTCGCCAACGAGTCGCAGCCACATCGAGATCGGAGTCGGCCGAGCACGACCTGCACTGCCTTCCAGGCGATCCGGCGGATGGACGAGATCCTGCTGCGCCAACTTCATGCTCTTCGACGACCTCGTCCCCGACGAGCACTACGACCTCTGGATCGGCGACGAGGCCTGGGAGCTCGACTACTACCTGCACGAGAACCCGGAGCGCAAGCGGGCCGCCTACGTCTGGCTCACCGACTTCGTCGGCTGGCTGCCGATGCCCGACGGCGGCGAGCACGAGGCCTTCCTGACCGCCGACTACAACGCCGAGATGATCGAGCACATCGCGCGCTTACCCGCGGGTGCGCGACCGGGCGCTGTTCGTCGGCAACCCCGACGACGTCGTGCCCGAGAGCTTCGGCCCCGAACTGCCCGCGATCCGCGACTGGACCGAGCGAGCACTTCGAGTTCCCCGGCTACGTGAGCGGCTTCGACCCCGCCGAGTTCGCCGACCGCGAGCGGCTGCGCGCCGAGCTCGGCTACGCGCCCGGCGAGCAGGTCTGCATCGTCACCGTCGGCGGCTCGGGCGTCGGCGAGGCACCTGCTGCGCCGGGTGATCGCCGCGTTCCCGGAGGCGACGCGAGCTGGTGCCCGAGCTGCGGATGATCGTCGTCGCCGGGCCGCGCATCGACCCGGCGTCGCTCCCGCAGCCGCGACGGGCTCGAGGTCCGCGCCTACGTGCACGACCTCTACCAGCCACCTCGCCGCCTGCGACCTGGCCGTCGTCCAGGGCGGGCTGACGACCGTCGATGGAGCTGACCGCCAACCGGCGGCCGTTCCTCTACTTCCCGCTGCGCCACCACTTCGAGCAGAACTTCCACGTCTGCCACCGCCTCGAGCGCTACGGCGCCGGGCCGGCGGATGGACTTCGAGACCGACGGCCCGGAGGAGATCGCCGCGGCGATCGCCGAGGAGATCGGCCGCGAGGTCGAGCTACGTCGCCGGTCGAGACCGACGGTGCCGCCCGGGCCGCGGCCCGCATCGCGGAGCTGCTGTGAGCGAGTTCGAGCCGAATGACACCAACAACCACACCAAGGAGACGACATGAGCACCACCGCAAGGCCCCGATCGACGAGGCCAAGCTCGAGCAGTTCGTCGGCTCGGTCGTCGGCGACCTCGGCGCCACCCTGAACACCGCGCTGGTCCGTGATCGGCGACCGGCTCGGCCTCTACAGGGCGATGGCCGGCGCCGGGCCGCTGACCGCCGGCCGAGCTGGCCGAGCGCACCGGCGACGGCCGAGCGCTACGTGCGCGAGTGGCTCGCCGCCCAGGCGGCCGGCGGCTACGTCGCCTACGACGCCGACAGCGACGCGCTACAACCTGCCGCCCGAGCAGGCGATGGCGCTCGCCGACGAGGACGGCCCGGCGTTCATGCTCGGCGGCTTTCAGCTGGCCAGCGCGGTGCTCGCCGACGAGCCGAAGCTCGCCGAGGCGTTTCGCGACCGGCGAGGGCGTCGGCTGGCACGAGCACGACCACCGGCTGTTCGAGGGCACCGAGCGCTTCTTCCGCCCGGGCTACCGCGCCAACCTGGTCGAGCGCGTGGATCCCGGCGCTCGACGGGGTCGAGGCCAAGCTCGAGCGCCGGCGCGCAAGGTCGCCGACGTCGGCTGCGGCCACGGCGCCTCGACCCTGATCATGGCCGAGGCGTACCCGCAGCTCGACCTTCGTCGGCTCCGACTACCACGACGCCTCGATCGAGGCGGCCCGCCGGAGCGCCGAGGCGCGCCGGGGTCGGCCGACCGGGTCGAGCTTCGAGGTCGCCGGCGCGCAAGGACTACTCCGGGCGACGGCTACGACCTCGTCTGCTTCTTCGACTGCCTGCACGACATGGGCGATCCGGTCGGGCGCGCTCGCGCCACGTCCGCGAGACGCTCGCCGACGACGGCACCGTGATGCTCGTCGAGCCCTTCGCCGGCGACCGCGGTCGAGGACAACCTCAACCCGGTCGGCCGCGTCTACTACTGCGCCTCGACGATGCTCTGCACGCCCGGCTCGCTCGACCAGGAGGTCGGGCTCGCGCTCGGCGCCCAGGCGGGCGAGGCGCGTCTGGCCGAGGTCGCCGCCGAGGCCGGCTTCACGCGGGTCCGCGGGCGACCGAGACGCCGCTCAACCTGGTCCTGGAGCTGCGCCCCTAGCGCTAACGGCGACGCAGGCGAGAGTCGCTAGGCCGACTGCGAGGTGGGGCGGATCAGGATCTCGTTGACGTCGACGCGCTCGGGCTGGGAGAGCGCGTAGATCACCGCGTTGGCGATGTCGGTCGTCGTGCAGGGCACGCTCGGGCCCCGGGCGGTTGTCGAAGAAGGGCGTGTCGACCATCCCGGGCTCGATCAGCGTCACCCGGATCGCGTGGTCGTCGTGCATCGTGCGCAGCTCGGCGCGCAGGGCCTCGCCGATCGCGGTCACCGCCCACTTGGTCGCCGAGTACATCGAGCCGGGCAGTACCCGGCGCCCGGCGACCGAGCTGGTGACCACGAAGTGGCCGGAGCCGCGCTCGAGCAGGTGGGGGAGGGTGGCGCGGATCGTCAGCGCGACCCCGTAGACGTTGGTCAGCACCATCTCGCGCCACTGCTCCGGCGACTCCTCCAGGAACCCGCGGGTGGCGCCGAAGCCGGCGTTGGCGAACACGGCGTCGAAGCCGCCGAAGGCCTCGACCGCGGCCGCGGCGAGCGCCTCGTTGTCGGCCCACTCGGTGACGTCGCAGCGGACGGCGATCGCCCGCTCGGCCCCGCCGAGGTCCGCCGCCAGCCGCTCGAGCTTGTCCTCCGAGCGGGCGCCGAGCGCGAGCCGGTAGCCGGCCTCGGCAGCCGCGCGGGCCGTTGCCGCGCCGATCCCGCTCGAGGCGCCGGTGATCAGCAGCACGGGGTCGCTTGCCATGGCCGGCAAGCTACTCGAACTTGTCAGCAATAATCGGTGCGGCGTGGATCCCGACCGCAAGCGAAAGATCCGGCTCGTGATCGCGCAGCGCGACCGCCCTGCTGCTCGCCGCGGGCCTTGTCTACGTCTCGTTCTCGGCCTCGAGCGAGGCGAAGACCCCCTCGGAGCTCGACCAGGTGAGCTCGGGCGGCCCGTACCAGCTCGCCGGCGAGGTGGACCGGATCATCAGCGGCAGCGCGAACGGCTACGGCCCGGTCAAGTTCAGCGTCGTCGACGACGAGGGCTCGTCCTCGGGCCGCCTGGTCGTCGACTACGTGGGCGAGCGCGCCGACGCCTTTCGCGAGGGCCGTGAGATCGTCGTCGAGGGATCGATGCGCGACGGGGTCTTCGTCGGCGACAAGGACACCCTGCTGACCAAGTGCCCGTCGAAGTTCTCCGAAGAGGCCGCCGACGATCAGAACGTGATCATCGAGTAGGCCGCCCGTCCGGGCGGCGGGTCAGTTGGCGAACTCGGCGTTGATCTGGTCGATCAGCTCGTTGAGGTCGGTCTGGGCCCGGTCGGTCGCCTGCTGAAGCTCGGTTGCCGCCTCGGCCGCCTGCTGGGCGTCGCCGTCCCTGAACGCGTCCTCGGCCTTCGCGATCCGGTCGGCGATCTGGCGCAGCTCGTCGACCAGCTGCGCGTGCAGGTCGGCCACCTCCTCGGGCGGCGCCACGGCGTCGATCTCGTCCGCCGAGCCTTCGAAGACCCGCTCGAGCTCGGCCGCGACCGTCGCCGCCTCGTTCGGGGTCGAGGGCGCGGCGCCCGAGACCGTGGCCCTGATCTCGTCGACGAGGTCGGCCTGCAGAGCGTTGATCTCGTCGACGTACTCGTTCTGCTCGTCGGCCGAACCGCATCCGGCCGCGATGGCGGCGGCGGTGGCGATCGCCACCATGGTCGAGCGCCAGGTCATGTACCGGCAATCTAACCGCGGCGACCGCGTTGCGATAATCGGCGGGTGAGTCCCCCTCCCGATCGCGCCTGAGTCGATGGTCGAGCTCGGCGCCGCCTGCCTGATCGCGGCCCCGTTCGCCTGCCTGTACGCGGCCGTCGCGGCGCTCGCGGGCGCGCGACGCGCCGACGGCAGACTGGTCGACTCGTCACGGCGCGCCGTCTACGGCCTCTGCGCGCTGCTGACGGTCTGCGTCGTCGTCCTCGAGGCCGCGTTCCTGCGCTCGGACTTCTCGCTCGCCCTGGTCGCCGACCACTCCTCGACCACGACCCCGTCGGCTACAAGCTGACCGCGATGTGGTCGAGCCAGGGCGGCTCGCTGCTGCTGTGGGCCTGGGTGCTCTCGATCGCCGCCAGCGGGGTCCTCTACCTGACCCGCGGGCGCCATCGCGAGGTCGTTCCCTAGGCGACCGCCGTCCTCGCCGCCATCGGCCTCTTCTTCACCACGCTGATGCTGTTCGGCGCCAACCCGTTCGACGCGGCTCGATCCGGCGCCGGCCGAGGGCGCCGGGCTCAACCCGCTGCTGCGCCACCCGATGATGGCGATCCACCCGGTGATGCTCTACTCGGGCTACGTGCTCTGGTCGATCCCGTTCGCGTTCGCGATCGGCGCGCTGGTCGCCCGCCGTCTCGACGCGAGCTGGATCCGCATCGACCCGGCGCTTCGCGCTCGTCGCCTGGACCTTCCTCGGCATCGGGATCCTGCTCGGCAGCCGCTGGAGCTACTCGGAGCTCGGCTGGGGCGGCTACTGGGGCTGGGACGCGGTCGAGAACGCGTCGCTGATGCCGTGGCTGGTCGGCACCGCGTTCCTGCACTCGGTGATGGTCCAGGAGAAGCGGGGCATGCTCAAGGTCTGGAACGTGTCGCTGATCGTCGCCACGTTCACGCTCGCCCTGCTCGGCACGTTCCTGGTCCGCTCGGGCATCCTCGAGTCGATCCACGCCTTCGGCGCCTCGACCGTCGGCGGGCCGCTGCTGGGCCTGATCGCGGTCGTGATCATCGGCTCGGCGGCGCTGATCGTCTGCCGCCTGGACGACGCTGCGCTCGGAGCGGCGGATCGAGTCCCTGGCCTCGCGCGAGGCGGTGTTCCTGGTCAACAACCTGCTCCTGGTCGGGCTCGCGCGTGGTGATCTTCTGGGGCACCTTCTTCCCGCTGATCTCCGAGGCGTTCACGGGCGAGCGCTCCTCGCTCGGCTCGCCGTGGTTCGACCAGTACACGGCGCCGCTGGCGATCGTCCTGGTCCTGTTCACCGGGATCGGCCCGCTGCTCGCGTGGCGGCGGGTGAGCGCCGGGTCGCTGTGGCGGCTGGTGCGGGCGCCGCTGGCGGTCGCCGTCGGCGGCCACCGTCGCGGTCGCCGCTGTTCACCGACGCGCTCGACCACCCGGCGGCGCTGGTCCTGTTCGCGTTCGCGTTCTTCGCCTCGCCGCGCTGGCGGCCGAGTTCTGGCGCGGGGCCGCCGCCCAGCGGGCGCTCAGCGGCGGCGGGCTGGCTGAGCGCGCTCGGGCGGGTGATCGGCCGCAACCGGCGCCGCTACGGCGGCTACATCGTCCACGCGGGGATCGCGATCCTGTTCATCGCCGTCGCCGCCTCGTCGAGCTTTCAGACCAGCGAGGACCTGCGCCTGCGGCCGGGCGAGTCGGCCGAGGTCGGCGACTTCACGGTCACCTACGTGCGGCCGACGAGTCGATCGACGACTCGGAGCAGCGGCTCACGTTCGGCGCCGTGGTCAGCGTCGAGCGCGACGGCGAGCAGGTTCGCGGTGCTGCAGCCGTCGCGCAACTACTACTCCTCGGCCAGCTCCGACGGCGAGCGTGCGCGGCTTCTTCGAGGGCGAGGCGACCAGCGAGGTCGGCCGTCGCACGCGCGCCGGCGGCGACCTGTGGACCGCGATGCGCCCCGACCTCGCCCGCTACGACTCGTTCATCGAGGCCGCCGACCGCCGGATCACGCAGGCCGACGCGGCGCCGCGGCCGCCGAGGACGCGCCCGTTCCTGGCCCAGCTGCGCGCCAACCTCCAGGGGCTCGCGGTCAGCAACCTCGCCGAGCGCTACACCGAGGACGCGCTCCCCGTCGACTTCCGCGTCAACGTGAACCCGTTCGTGATCTGGATCTGGATCGGCGGCGCGATCGCGGTCGGCGGGGCGCTGATCGCGATCTGGCCGGCGCCCGAGGCGCGCCGCCGCCGGGTCTCCGACGTCTACGCCGCCCGCCTCGCCCGCGATCTCGGGCGCGCCTAGCGCCGCGGGTCCGATGGAGGTCGTTCTCGCGCTCGTGATCGTGGCCGTGCTCGCGGTCTTCGTCGTCGCGCCGCTGCGCCGGCGCGAGGACGCGGCCGCGACCGAGTCCGAGAGCCCGGAGCTGGCCGACCTCGAGGCGCGCAAGGAGGCGCTCTACCGCCAGATCCGCGACGCCGAGCTCGACCGCGAGCAGGGCAAGCTCTCGCGCGCGGACTGGGAGCGCCTCGACGCCGAGCTGCGCCGCGAGGCGATCGCGGTCCTCAAGCGGATCGACGCTGCCGCGACGCGGCCCTGTCTAAACTGCCCGACCGATGGAAAGCGTCCTCAACGTCGTCCAGGTGGTCATCTCGATCGTCCTGATCTTCCTGGTGCTCCTGCACTCGGGCAAGGACGCGGGGCTCTCGGGCGCCTTCGGGATCGGCGCCACGGGCGGCTCGGTCGGTGGCTCGCTGGTCGAGCGCAACCTCGACCGCTGGACGATCTTCTTCGCGATCCTGTTCGTCCTCAACACGCTCGTCCTGCTGAAGATCTGACCCGCGCGACGGTGCGGTTGAGCTCGCCTTCGCGCGGGTAGGCTCTCGCTCATGACGATCGGTACCGGCTGTTCCTGATCGCCGTCGGCGCGATCCTGCGTTCGCCGTCAAGGACGAGTGGGACGCGGTCAACCTCGATACGGTCGGGCTGATCCTGAGATCGTGGGCGTGATCGGGTTCGTCGTCGGCGCCTTCTGGGCTTTCGGCAACCGGCGCCGCGAGGCGGTCGTCGTCCAGCGCGATCCGCGCGACCCGCTCGGCTAGGGACCCGCTTGTCCCCGGGCCGTGGTGCGAGTTCGCCGTCGCCGGGCCGGTCAACGTGCGACTCGGCAGGTTGCCGGGCCGGGCGGAGCAACGCTCCGATGGTGGAATCTCGGAGCGGCTGGAGGATCTGCGCTGCGTGGAGCCCCCGCGGCGGCGCTGTACCGCGCCGACGGCGCGCCGCTCCACCCGACGGACCGCGACCGCTACGTCGAGGGCATCGGCGAGCCAGCCCGGACTCCGTCTACAAGCGCTTCATCGACACCGATGCCGCGCCTGTCGGAGCGGCGGCTCGCCTACCTGCTGGGCGTGATCGACCGCGATCACGAGGCGTTGCTTGCGATCGACGAAGCGGGGGGAGGCGGTCGGGGTGGGGCGCTTTTTCCGCTCGGAGGACACCGGATGCTGCCGAGGCGGCGATGCTCGTGATCGACGACTGGCACGGCCTCGGGCTCGGCAAGGCTCTTTGCCTGCTGCTCGCCGCACGCGCACGAGAGGTCGGCATCGAGCGCTTCGTAGCGACGATGCTGACGGAGAATCGAGCGATGATGGCGGTGCTGCGCTCGCTGGGCGAGCCTCGAACAGGTCGCCGACGACGGGATGACCGTCACGGTCGAGGTGGCCCTGCCCGAAGCCGCGCTCGGGGCGAACCGATGCGCGAGGCGCGCGGAGCTGGACGACGGGTCGCTCGGGCTCGACGTTCGGCTCGGGGCTCACCGCGACGTGCGAGAGGCCGCCGGACACCGGGCGACGCGCGAGGGCTGCCGCGGCGACGGCGCCGGCCGCCGTAGGAGGGCCGAGTGCGGCTGAGAGGAGTCGAACCTCCACGACCCTTGCGGGCCACAAGGCCCTCAACCTTGCGCGTCTACCAGTTCCGCCACAGCCGCTTGAGGGAGAGGCGATTCTAGACGCAGGACGGCCCCCTGCCCCCGGGCCGGCGGTGAGGCTCGCGCCGCGCCGCCCGGACCACGGGCTCCCTTGCATCCGTCCGCAGGGCGGTCTACTATCCGAACATATGTTCTGTCCAGCGATCGAAGGAGCGAGCTGGCCGTGGACCTGACCAAGCGCCAGAAGGAGATCTTCGACTTCATCGGCAAGTACGCCGCGAAGACGGGCTATCCGCCGACCGTGCGGGAGATCGGCAAGGCCGTCGGCCTGCACTCCTCCTCGACCGTGCACGCGCACCTCGCCAACCTGGAGAAGATCGGCCTGCTGCGCCGCGACCCGACCAAGCCGCGGGCGATCGAGGTCCTGGTCGACAAGGCGAAGAAGGCGATCGCGCCGGCCGGCCTGCCGCTGGTCGGCCAGGTGGCCGCCGGCGAGCCGATCCTCGCCGAGGAGAACATCGAGGACTACCTCGAGGTGCCGGACGTGATCGGCGGCGAGACCGGCGACTACATCCTCCGGGTCCGGGGCGACTCGATGATCGGCGCCGGGATCCTCGAGGACGACTTCGTCGTCGTGCGGCCGACCGAGGTCGCCGACGACGGCGAGATCGTCGTCGCGTTGATCGACGACGAGGCGACGGTGAAGAGCTTCTACCGGGAGAAGGACAAGGTCCGGCTCGAGCCCGCGAACAAGGCCTACAAGCCGATCCGCACCGCCGAGGCGCAGCTGCTCGGCCGGGTGGTCGGAGTCTTCAGGAAGGTCTGACGATGAGCGCGGTCGCGACACGCAGGCGCTCGCCGCTCGTCGTCGATCCGCCCGCGGCGGAGCGTCCGGAGCCGCGGCTGTTCGAGCCGCGCGCCGGTGGGGTCACGCTGGAGGACTCGATCCTCGGCACCTGGGAGGACCTGACGGCGATCGTGGCGCCGGATGCCCCGTCTGCGGCGGGCGGATGCGGGTCGCGGCCGGCTGCGAGCGGCTGCGGGTCCGAGCTCTCCTGAGCCGGCAGCGGTTCCGCGGAACCGCGTTCCGGCGCCGTACACTCGACCGGCTGGCTATGCAGTCGCGGGAGGTGAATCTCTCGAGGAAAGTCCGGACACCGAAGGGCAAGGGCGGTGGGTAACGCCCACCCGGGGAAACCCGCGGGAAAGTGCCACAGAAACACACCGCCGATGGCGCGCCACACGTGAGGCGCGCACAGGCAAGGGTGAAATGGTGCGGTAAGAGCGCACCGGCGTCGCGGTGACGCGGCGGCCAGGCAAACCCCGCCCGGTGCAAGGCCAAGCAGGATCGTCGACCCGGCCCGGCGAGATCCAGGTGGGCCGCAGGGCGAAAGCCCCTCCGGGCCCCAGGGCCCGGAGAGATGGATGGCTGCACACGACAGAATCCGGATTACAGGCCGGCTGGCGGAGGGGCCCCGAAAGGGGCCTCTCCCATTTGGTGGGGATCCCAGCCGCTGAGGCGCGGTATCCAGCGTCTCACGTTCGCCATGTAGAGCTCGTAGTCGGAGCCGAAGCGCCGTACGAGCCTCGGCTCCTCGACCAGCGGCAGGTAGACGGCGTTGACGAGGACGAACGCTCCGAGCCAGGCCGCCAGCTCGGCGAGGCCGAGCACGAGCGTCTCGCCGACGAGCATCAGCGCCACGGCCGTGATCATCGGGTGGCGCACATGCCGGTACGGGCCCGCGACCACGAGTCGCTCGGGCGGGTCCCAGGGGGCGAGCGTGCCGCGCCCGGTCGTCGCGAACAGCCGGACCGTCCACACGAAGACCGCGAGGCCGAGCCCGAAGGGGATCAGCCCCAACACGAGCAGCGCGGCTCCCTCGAAGCCCGGGCGCTCGCCGGCGGCGGCCACGATCACGCCCGGGACGAGGACGACGGCGACGAAGGGAAGCGGCAGGATCGCTCTCGCGATCCGCCAACCGCTCGGCGTCGCGCCAGCCGCCATCTCGCGGCGATCCTACGCGGTGCGGGTCGGCTAACGGGGCGCTCATAAAGCGCAAACCCGGCCGCAATCTTTGGTAGCCTCGCGGCCGCTCAATCCCCGCCTCGCGCGGGGAGCGGGGGACCCACTCGAGGGATTCCTTCATCAGGGGCGAATCGCCGGCACCCGCCGCGTAGCGCCAGCTCTTTCGGCGCGAGCCCGTCAGCTAACCCCGTCAGCGATCGAAAGAGAAATGGACGACCCGCACACTCGCCGCCCTGCGAACGACCGCCAGAGAGCTCGCGCCCGCCGGCGCTCGACACTGAGCGAGCGCCCAGACCGGATCGCGCTCTGGGCGGTCGTCCTGGCCGTCGCGGCGATGATCGCGGGCGCCGCGAGCGCCGAGGCGTCCGGCGGTGGCACCAGCGCCTCCGGTGGCACCGGCGGGGCCGCGGCGACGGGTCACCTACCGGCGGCGAGGCGCTCACGCCCGGCTGCCCGAACACCCAGCTCGGCAGGCGCACGCTCAGGGTCGGCGACTGCGGCGGCGACGTGGCGACGCTGAACTGGATCCTGAAAGCCAAGCGCTACGGCCGTCCGCCGCTCGCCGACGAGTTCGAGGACCCGACCCAGAGCGCCGTTGAGGCCTTCCAGGCGGACGCCGACCTGAGCATCGACGGGGTCGTCGACGCCCAGACGTCGGCCGCGCTGGTCAACTCGATGCCGACCCAGCTCGCGACCTGGTACGGGCCCGGCTTCTTCGGCAATCGGACCGCCTGCGGGCAGACGCTCACCAGGGCCACGGTCGGGGTCGCGCACAGGACCCTGCCCTGCGGGTCGAAAGTCGTCGTGCGCTATCGGGGGCGCTTCGTCCGCACGACGGTGATCGATCGCGGCCCGTTCACCAACGGGGCCAAGTGGGATCTGACCCAGGCGACCGCGCGGGCGCTGCGGTTCTCCCGCACCGACGAGGTCCGGGTGGCGAAGCTCGCCCGCCGCGCGCCCTCGCGGCCTTAAGCCACCGCCGGACTGCCCTCGCGGGCCCTAAGCCGCCGCCGGCAGCACGGTGGGGTCGGACTGGTCCTGCGGCAGCGCCGCCGCGTTGGCGATCAGGCTCTGGAACTCGTTCATCGCCAGGTGGGCGACCGCCTCGAGCAGCTCCTCGTCCGTCCAGTCGTGCTCTCGCGCCTCCTCGCCGAGGTGCTGGGCGGGCCGTCCGTCGGCGGCCAGCAGCGCCTCGAGGAAGGCGAGCAGCGCGGCCTGCTTGGGCTCGGCCGACCGGAAGCTGCGCGCCAGGGTGATCTCGTCGAGGCCGAGGCCGGCGGCGCGCGCGGTTCGCGCGTGCTGGGCGACCGAGTAGGGGTCGCCGCGTCGCTCGGCCACCGCGAGCCCGATGCGCTCGCGGGTCGCCTGCGGCAGGGAGCCGCCGCGCAGCTCGTGGCGCATGCGCGCGTATGAGCGCAGCGCCGCCGGCGCGCCGGCGAGCACGCCGATGAACTTGGAGACCTCGCCCGCGGCGCCCTGCACGCCCTTGAGGATCTTGACGCTGCCCTCCGGGGCGGTGAGCTCGTCGTGGATGTGGAAGCGGCTGACGTCCGTCTTGATGGTCATCGCTTGTTCCTCCGTCGGCCGCCGCGGGAGTTCCCGCTCTTTATCCGGCCGTTATCCCGCCTTTACTTTACTTTTAGCCGGTTACTTACTTGACGTAAGCAACGTACACGATCGGCGCCTCGTTTGCACGCAAATCGCGTCGATGAACTACCGATCACTACGAATACGCAGGGGAGGCCGTCACGGATAACCTTGCGCGATGCCAGATCAGCCCGAGCGTCCCGAGACCGCCGAAGACGTGATCGCGGCGGTGGGCGAGCACGACGTCCGGTTCATCCGCCTCTGGTTCACCGACGTGCTCGGGCAGCTGAAGTCGTTCTCGGTCAACTCCTCCGAGCTCGATGACGCCTTCGAGGGCGGGATGGGCTTCGACGGCTCGTCGATCACCGGGTTCAACCCGATCGAGGAGTCGGACATGATCGCGATGCCCGACCCCTCGAGCTTCGCGGTCCTGCCCTGGCGCCCGGAGGAGAACGCGACCGCGCGCATGTTCTGCGACATCCAGCTCCCGGGCGGCGAGCCGTACGAGGGCGACCCGCGCTGGATCCTTCGCCGGGCGCTGGAGCGGGCGTCGCAGATGGGCTTCGACGCCTACAACATCGGCCCCGAGCTCGAGTACTTCTACTTCCGCGACTCAAAGCCGGGGAGCGGCGGGCCCGAGGTCCTCGACGAGGGCGGCTACTTCGACCTGACCACGCTCGACGCCGGCTCCGACGTGCGCCGCGAGACCATCCTGGCGCTCGAGCAGCTCGGCATCCACGTCGAGTACGCCCACCACGAGGTCGGCCCGTCCCAGCACGAGGTCGACATGCGCTACAAGGACGCGCTCGCGATGTCCGACGACTGCATGACCTACCGGATCACGGTCAAGGAGTACGCGATGAAGTACGGCATGCACGCGACCTTCATGCCCAAGCCGCTGTTCGGCGAAAACGGGTCCGGCATGCACGTCCACCAGTCGCTCTCAGCGGAGGGGCGAAACGCCTTCTACGACGCCGACGACCAGTACTTCCTCTCGCCGACCGCGAAGTCGTTCATCGCCGGCCAGCTACGCCACGCGCGCGAGATCGCCCCGCTGTTCGCCCAGTGGGTGAACTCCTACAAGCGCCTCGTCCCCGGCTACGAGGCGCCGGTGTACCTGGCCTGGTCGCGGCGCAACCGCTCGGCGCTGATCCGAGTGCCGCTCTACCACCCCGGCAAGGAGCAGGCGACCCGCGCCGAGCTCCGCTGCCCGGACCCCGCCTGCAACCCCTACCTCTGCTTCGCGGGCATGCTGCACGCCGGCCTCGAGGGGATCGAGCACGGCTACGAGCTGCCCGAGCCGATGGAGCAGAACCTCTACCACCTGACGCCCGAGGAGCGGGCCCAGCAGGGGATCGAGCAGCTCCCGGAGACGCTCGGCGAGGCGATCGAGATCGCGGCCGAGTCGGAGCTCGTCCTGCGGGTGCTCGGCGAGCACACCTTCAAGCGCTTCATCGAGATCAAGCGCGAGGAGTGGGAGGAGTACCGCGTCCAGGTCACTCCGTGGGAGATCGAGCGCTTCCTCTCGATCCTCTAGCACCCCGGCCTCAACGGCACTAAGGCGGCGTGAGCAACCGCTAAGGCTTTCCCCCAGGGTTGCCGAATACAGCCCAAGTGGCGGATGTCCCTGTTTATCGCGGGAAGTTCGGCGAGCGCGAGGCCACGCGCCTGCTTTGGCGCGCGGGCTTCGGGCCCAAGCCGGGTGAGGCCGCCAGGCTCGCCCGCCGCTTCAACCTCAACGGCGCAGTCCGCTCGCTGACCCGGCCGAAGGCCAAGGAGCGGCTCAGGGGCCCGGGGCCCGTCGACGAAGACGGCCTGCCCCTCGCGCCCTTCGACGCATACGGCCACGACCTGCTCTGGTGGCTGGACCGGATGGTGCGCACCAACCGGCCGCTGGTCGAGCGCATGGCGCTGATCTGGCACGACTGGTTCGCGACCGCCGAGGTCGATTCCCAGCGGCTCTCGATCCAGCAGGCGCAGCTGTTCCAGCGCCGCTGGATGGTGTCGTTCAAGGACCTGCTGCGCGAGGTCACCGTCGACCCCGCGATGCTGATCTGGCTCTCCGGCGTCGACAACACCGAGCGGGCGCCGAACGAGAACTACGCCCGCGAGCTGATGGAGCTGTTCACCCTCGGCGCCTCCGACGCCTCGGGCTTTCCCTACTCCGAGGACGACGTGCGCGAACAGGCGCGGGCGCTGACCGGATGGGATGCCGAGTACGTCGACGATGTCGGCCACACCAACTTCCACTTCGACCCCGACCGCCACGACGCCGGCCCGAAGACGATCTTCGGCCAGACCGGCCGCTTCGACTGGACCGACTCGTGCCGCCTCTGCATCGAGCACCCGGTCCACAAGACCTTCTTCATCGACAAGCTGTGGAGTTACTTCATCCCGGAGCCGCCGTCGCGCAAGACGCGTAAGGCGCTCGAACGGCTCTACGTCAAGCGCAAGTACGCGGTCCGCCCGGTGGTCGAGGCGATCCTCATGCACCCGGACTTCTACCGCGGTCCGGCGATGGTCAAGCCGCCGATCGTCTACATCGCCGGACTGCTGCGCGCCCGCCGGCACGGCGTGCGAAGCGACTGGGCGTGGATGGCCGAGCTGGCCGGACAGCGCCTGTTTCGCCCGCCGAACGTGTCGGGATGGGACGACACCCGCTGGCTCGACACCTCGACCTTCCGCGGTCGCTGGATCGCCGCCAACGAGATCGCCTCCTACGACGTGATCGACGACGAGGACACCTACGACGCCGGCGAGCGGCCGAAGACGGCGGTCGCCAGAGCGCTGAGCTTCTGGGGCAGCCCGCCGATCAGCGGCGCCACGCGCAAGAGCCTCGAGCGCTACGCGGGGGCGGTCGGCGCCGCGGCGACCGAGGAGTGGCAGCAGGAGACGTTCCGCCTGCTGCGCCAGAACGCCCTGCGGATCCTGGTCGCCACCAGTCCCGAGATGCAGACCTGCTGAGGAGGCTGTCGATGGGTTGCAACCACTGCGAGGAGTTCAGCCGCTCCCATCTCGTCCGCAAGGCCGTCGCCGAGGCGGGACAGGGCCTGCCGTCGATCGAGCCGGGAATGCCGGCGCCGGCCGGGACCGGGCTCAGCCGGCGCTCCTTCCTGCTGCGCTCGAGCGCCGCGATGCTGTCCGTCTACGGCGCCTCGAAGCTGCCGCTCGGCGAGCTGCGGGAGGGGATCGCCCACGCCGCCGGCGGCAACGACCGCGTGCTCGTCTCGATCTTCCTCGACGGTGGCATCGACTCGCTCTCGGTGCTGGCGCCCACCACCGACCCGATCTACCGCTCGCTGCGCCCGACACTCGCGCTGCCGGAGGGCGCCGGGACGGCGTTCACCGAGGACCCGCGCCTGCGCTGGAACCCGTCGGCCGCATCCTTCGACGCCCTTCATCGGGCCGGCAAGATGGCCGTGCTGCCGGGGGTCGGCTACTCGAGCCCCGACCAGTCGCACTTCACCTCGCGCCACTACTGGGAGGTCGGCGGGCTTGAGCCGTACGAGGTCACCGGCTGGATGGGGCGGCTGATCGACGTGATCGGGACGCCGGACAACCCGCTGCAGGGGCTGTCGCTCGACGGCTCTCTCTCGCCGGCGCTGGCCACCGCGCGCAACCCGGTGGCGGCGGTCGACGGGCCCTCCTACAACCTCTGGTCCGAGGGGGTCTGGGGCGAGCCCGAGGACATGATGTTCGGCGCCGTCGGCGAGCTCGGCCGCGCCGGCGCGAAGACCAAGGACATCGGGCTGAGGACCGCCGGCGCGGCCGCCGCCCAGGCGATGCAGCTCAAGGCCCAGCTCGAGCCGTTCTCGGGTGTGGAGATCATCCCGCCGGTCGCCTACCCGGAGGGCGACGGCGAGTGGTTCGGGCGCAGCCTCGCCTCGCTCTCGGCGATGCTCGCCGCCGGGCTGCCGATCCGCTGCGCCGCGGTCTCGGCGCCGGGGGGCTTCGACACCCACGACAGCCAGGCCGAGAGCTTCGACGCGGACCTCAAGCTGGCCGCCGACTCGATCGCCGCCTTCCAGGCGGACCTCGAGGCGCGCGGGCTGGCCGACCGCGTGCTCACCCTGGTCTGGTCGGAGTTCGGCCGCCGCCCCGAGGAGAACGTCTCGGGCACCGACCACGGTGCCGGCGGGTGCGGGTTCGTGATCGGCAGCCAGGTCAGGGGCCAGATGGTGGGCGAGTTCCCCGGCCTCGCGCAGCTCGACGCCGACGACAACCTGCGCGCGACCTCCGATTTCCGCGGCCTCTACTGCTCGATCATCGAGCAGTGGTTCGGCGTCGACGCCGGTGCGGTGATCCCCGACGCGGGCGCCTTCGGACGAGCCGCGCTGATCGGGTGACCGGGTCGCGAGTCGCCGCCGGTGCCTGTGGGGCGATCCTCGCCTCGATCCTCGCGATCGCGCCCGCCGGCGCCGGCCAGCAGGTGCCCGACCGGGTCATGGCTCGCGGCTCGGAGTTCGAGATCCTGCTCTCCAAGCAGAAGGTCAAGCCGGGCCGCGTGATCGTCCAGTTCGTCAACGCGGGCGAGGACCCGCATGACCTGCGCCTGCAGCGGGTCGGCGACACGACCGAGTTCGGCCTCGGCGAGACCGGGCCGGGGGAGGTGGTCAACCTCGACACCCGGCTGCGCAAGCGCTCGACCTACCTCCTGTGGTGCTCGCTCTCGGACCACCGCCAGCTGGGGATGGAGGCGACCCTGCGCACGCGCAAGCACCGCCGTTAGCGCTGGCGGAGCTTGCGGACCGCGTCCGCGACCGCGGTCTTGGCGTTGAAGGCGCCGGTCATCGCCCGGTCGGCGGTCGAGCCGGACTGGGGCAGCAGACCGAGCTGCTGGGCGACCAGGGCGCCGTTGGTGTAGGCGTTGTTCTCGACGATCTGACCGTCCTCGACCCGGAGCATGTCGCAGCCCTCCATCACCACCTGGCGCCGGTCGGGGCGAGCCCCTGAAAACGGCCCGGGCCCGCGAAGGTGCCGGTCGTGCGCCAGCGACAGGCGGCGTGCTTGCCGCTCGCTGCGAGCTCGAGGATCTCGAACTCCCAATCGGGAAAGGCCTCGAACACGCTGCTGAAGAACGCCTTGATCTCGGCTGGTGCGGTCATGTTCGCGATCCCGTGGATGATGTCGGGGGACCCTGGCTTCCACAGGGCGACCGCCCGGTCGAGGTCGCGGTCGCCGATCGCGCCGAAGTACGCCTTGGCGATCTGCGCGGTGGTCTTGGGCTTGGTCTCGGTCTTGGTCTTGGTCTCGGCCATCGTCAGAATCTATCCATCGAGCGCGGCGGCGAGCGTCGCGGGCTCGGTGACGGGCGCCCGGCAGGCGAAGCGCTCGCAGACGTAGGCCGCGCTGCGGCCGTCGACCGCGTGGCGCTCGAGCATCAGCTCCGGGCGCTCGGATCCCTCGGGGCCGCCGGCCAGCACCAGGTGCGGCCGAAAGCGTGACCGCACGACGTCCGCCAGCTCGGCGAGCCCGTCGCCCGCGCCCCGGGGGCGACCAGCGCCACCTCGCGCACCGGCGAGAGGTGAAAGTCGATCGCGCGCAGCAGATGGGCGACGGCCTGGGGGTGGGTCGAGGCGACGCGGCCGAAGAGCCTGAACACCGACTCGGCCTGCGCGGCATAGGAGTCCTCGCCCGTGAGCGCCGACAGCCGCAGCAGGCCGAGCGCGGCGGCGGAGTTGCCGGACGGGATCGGGTGGTCGTCGATGTCCTTGCGGCGGGCGATCAGCTGCTCGTGGTCGTCGGAGGTGGTGAAGAAGCCGCCCCGCTCGGGGTCGGCGAAGCGGTCGATCATCGGGTCGGCGGTCTCGCGCGCAGCGTCGAACCAGCGCACCTCGAAGCTCGCCTCGTAGAGGGTCAGCAGGGCCTCGAGCAGGTAGGCGTGGTCCTCGAGGTAGGCGTTGAGCCTCGCTTCCCCGTCTGCGAGGCGTAGCCGAGCCGCGCCGCTGTTGAGGCGCCTGATTCCAGGTGCGCAGCAGCCGGCCGTCGGGGTCGCGCATCTCGGTCCAGATGAACTCGGCCGCGACGCGGGCGGCGTCGAGGTAGTCGTCGCGCCCGAGCACGGCGCCGGCCTCGGCCAGCGCGGCGATCATGAGCGCGTTCCAGGAGGCGAGCCGCTTGTCGTCGAGCCCGGGCCGGACGCGCTGCGAGCGCGCCGCGTAGAGCGCCGCCCGAGCCTCGTCGAGGCGCTCCGGAGGGCGCGCGTCGAGCCGGCCGATCAGGTTGAGGATGTTGGCGCCCTCGAAGTTGCCGGGCTCGGTGACGCCGTAGTAGGCGATCAGCTCGTCGGCGTGGTGGCCGAGGCCGGCCGCCTCGAGCACCTCGCGGATCTCCGCCGGCGTCCAGACGTAGAACTTGCCCTCGACCCCCTCGGAGTCGGCGTCGAGGGCGGAGTAGAAGCCGCCCTCCGGGCCGCGCATCTCGCGCAGCGCCCAGTCGAGCGTGCGCTCGCAGGTGGTCCGCCAGCGCTCATGGCCGAGCGCCTGCCAGCCGTGCAGGTAGACGCGGGCGAGCAGCGCGTTGTCGTAGAGCATCTTCTCGAAGTGGGGGACGAGCCAGATCGGGTCGACCGAGTAGCGGGCGAAGCCGCCACCGATGTGGTCGTTGATCCCGCCGGCCGCGATCGCGTCGAGGGTCACCTCGACCGGCCCCGTCTCGCCGACGGCGAGCAGCAGCTCGAGCGCCGACGCGGGCGGGAACTTCGGCGCTGAGCCGAATCCGCCGCGCTCCATGTCGGCGGCGGCTCTCAGGCTGCTCGCCGCCGCCTCGACCACGCCCCGGTTGAGCTCGTCACCGGCGGGATCGACCCGGCCGACCGCCCCGAGCTGAGTGCGGATCCGGACCGCCGCCTCGCGGATCTGCTCGCGCTGGGTGCCCCAGGACTGCACGATCGCTTCCATCACCATCCGCAAGCTCGGCATCCCCTGGCGCTGCTCGGGCGGGAAGTAGGTGCCGCCGTAGAACGGCACTCCCTCGGGGTCGAGGAACGCCGTCAGCGGCCAGCCGCCGTGCCCGGTCATCCCCTGGACCGCCTCCATGTAGATCGCGTCGACGTCGGGGCGCTCCTCGCGATCGACCTTGACCGGGACGAAGTGCTCGTTCATGAACCGCGCGGTCTCGGCGTCCTCGAACGACTCGCGCTCCATCACGTGGCACCAGTGGCATGCCGAGTAGCCGATCGAGAGCAGGATCGGCCGGTCGAGCTCGAGCGCCCGCTCCCGCGCCTCGGCGCCCCACGGATACCAGTCGACCGGGTTGTCCTTGTGCTGGAGCAGGTACGGGCTGGTCTCGGAGGCGAGGCGGTTGGGCATCGATTTGAGGCTACCCGCGCTCCGGCTCCGGGAAGCGTGACCCGCTTCAGTACGCGCGCGGCAGCTCGCCGATTCGCTCGATCCACTCGCGCAGGTTCGGATGCGAGTCGCCGAGCGGCTGATAGTCGTTGAGGACGACGTGGAAGACCTCGCTGTCGGCAGGGTCGCGGTAAAGCGCGTACTTGAGGAACGGATAGGCGACGAAGTCGCCGGCGCCGAGCTCGCCGAGCAGGTAGTCGCCGCCCGCCAGCAGGCCCTCGAAGACGTCGAGCCGGGTGGTCATCTCGGCTCCCATCGCGGCGATCAGCTCCTGGTCGGGGTCGCCGCCGTCGAGCTCGTCCTCGATCGTGTTCGGGGCGTGCTTGTAGACGCGCTCGAACCACTCGATGAACACGTCGACGCCGGCCCGGTGGGCCGGGTCCGGGGGGAACAGGGGAGGGTGGGGGGTGCGGCGGTCGAGGTGGCGGATGATCGCGACCGAGTCGTGGATGACCTCGCCGCCGTCCTCGATCACCGGCACCAGGCCCTGGCCGCTGATCGCCTCGACCGGCCCCCGGTTCGAGTACTCGATCAACACCGACTGCGCCTCGATCCCCTTGTGGGCGAGCGCCAGCCCGACGCGCTCGCAATTCGTCGACCACTCGGCCCGGTACAGGCGCACCGCCGAGCCGCCCGCCATCGACCGCCCCGCGCTAGCCGGCGGTCACGTCGCGCGCGAACGCCTCGAGCGCGTCGGCGAAGGTCTGCAGGTCCTCCTCCGTGTGGGCGATCGAGAGCGTCCACTCCTCCTCGACCCCGGGGGTCATGAACACGCCGTGGTTCATGTGGTAGAGCCAGGCGAGCTTCGAGAGGTCCTCGTCCACCTTGGTCAGGTAGTCGCGGTACTCCTGTAGCCGCTCGCCCGCGAAGACCACGCAGCCCTTCGCGCCCAGCCCCTGGCTGTAGCAGGGGAGCCCGTAGCGCTCGATGATCTCGTCGCAGCGGCCGAGCAACCAGTCGTTGGCGTCCTCGAGCTTCGCGTAGGCGTCATCGGTGAGCACCTCGGTCAGGGTCGCCCGGGCCGCGGCCATCACCATCGGGTTGCCGTTGAAGGTCCCGTACTGGACCACCGTGTTGTCGGCGATCGCGGCCCCGAGCTCGTCGGTCATCCCGATCGCGCCACCGGGGTATCCGCCGCAGATCGCCTTGGCCAGGGTGATCACGTCCGGGGTGACCCCGAAGCGCTGGGTGGCCCCGCCGCGGGCGATCGTCGCTCCGGTTTTGACCTCGTCGAAGATCAGCTTCACGCCGTGGGCCGTGCAGAGCTCGCGTACCCGCTCGAGGTAGCCCTCGACCGGCGGGATGATGTTGATGTTCATCATCGCCGGCTCCATGATCAGCCCGGCGACCTGGCCGTCGAGCTTGCCGAGCACGCTCTCGAGCGCCGTCGCGTCGTTGAACGGGACCGCGCGGGTCAGCTCGGTCAGCGCGAGCGGATAGCCGGCGCCGTAGGGGACGGAGCGCGGGTCGTCGCGGTCGCCGAGCGCCTCCAGCGGCGGGTAGACGCTGACCATGACCGTGTCATGGTGGCCGTGGTAGGAGCCCTCGATCTTCAGGATCAGGTCGCGCCCGGTGACCCCCCGGGCGAGGTGGACCGCGGCCATGGTCGACTCGGTGCCCGAGTTCATGAAGCGCCACTGGGGCAGGCCGAAGCGATCGGCGAGCTCCTCGGCGACCTCGATCGAGCCGTCGGTGGGGGCGGCGAAATGGGTCCCGAGGTCGATCCGCTCCTTGACCGCGGCGCCGACCGTCGGGTTGGCGTGGCCGATCGCCATCACCCCGAAGCCGTTGTGGAAGTCGACGTACTCGTGACCGTCGACGTCCCAGACCCGAGCGCCCTGGCCGCGCTCGAGGTACACCGGCCACGGCTCGTTCATCTGAAACGAGGACGGAACGCCCCCTGGCATCACCTTGAGCCCCCGCTCGTAGCGCTCTTTCGACGTCGGCGTGCGCTCGGTCAGCTTCGCCATCTCGCGCTCGGTGAGCTCGGCGAGGCGATCCCGGTCGATCTTGGAGATGCCTGCGGTGGTCGATTCGACTGTCATGAGCGGAGGGTAGCGGCCGGGCTCAGGCCGCTTCGTCCAACCCTGGCGCATCCGGTTGGACGCGCAGGCGCCGCCAGATCGAGCCGAGCTGCTCGATCTCGTCGGGGCTCCAGCCGGTCGACGAAGTGCCGGCGGACGCCGGCGAGGTGGTCCGGGCGGGCCGCGGCGAGCATCGCGCGACCGGAGCCGGTGAGCAGGGCGAAGAACCCGCGGCCGTCGTCGGTGCAGCGCTCGCGCGCGATCAGCCCCTGGCGCTCGAGCCGGTCGACCAGCCGGGTGATCCCGCTGCGGCTGAGCAGCAGCCGGTCGGCGAGCTCGCCCATCCGCAGCCGCTGTCCGGCCGCGTCGCCGAGGTACATCAGCACCTCGTAGGAGCTCAGCGGGCAGGCCGTGCTCGCGCTCCAGCTCGGCGTCGAGCTCGGCGACCAGCCGGCTGTGGGTCTCGAGCATGCCCCGCCAGGCGGCGAGCTCGCGGTCCGAGAGCACGGAGGCGGGATCATCCATCGCGATCGAGGGTAACAGTGCTTGCGAGCGCAACTATCTGATATAGTTGACTGTGCAATTACTTTGCAAGCGAAGCGAGGAGACCGATGAAGCTCGAGGGCATCCACCACATCACGGCGATCACGGCCGACGGCGCAGCCGAACGTCGACTTCTACGCCGGCACGCTCGGCCTGCGGATGGTGAAGAAGACGGTCAACCAGGACGCGCCCAGCGTCTACCACCTGTTCTACGCCGATGAGCAGGGCAGCCCCGGCTCCGACATCACCTTCTTCGAGTTCCGCGGGGCACCGCGGGGGCGCGCCGGCGCCGGGATGGTCCACCGGGTCGTCTGGCGGGTCGCCTCGACCGAGGCGGTCGACTTCTGGGAGCAGCGGCTCGGCGCCGCCGGGACCCCGACCGACCCGCGACGGCGAGCGCCTGCGGTTCGCCGATCCCGAGGGCCTCGAGCACGAGCTGGTCGTCGCCCGGGTCCCCGACCAGCCGCTGATCGCCGACCACCCCGAGGTCCCGGGCGAGCTGGCGCTGCAGGGCTTTCACGCCGCCCGCGCCTACGCGGCGGACCCGGAGCGCAGCGCGAGGTCTGCTCGAGCGCCTCGAGTTCGAGCGCTCCGGCGACGGCTGGGAGGCGCGCGGCGAGTCCCGAGGCGGGCTCTGGGCCTACGACGAGCCGCCCGCCGAGCCGGGCATCGAGGGCGCCGGCACGGTCCACCACATCGCCTGGGCGTCGGAGATGGACGAGCACATCGAGTGGCGCGATCGCGCGATCTCCGGCGGGGCGCGGCCGACACCGGTGATCGACCGGTTCTGGTTCCGCTCGATCTACTTCCGCGAGCCGAGCGGAGTGCTGTTCGAGATCGCGACCCTCGGCCCGGGGTTCGGCGTCGACGAGGACCCCGAGCACCTCGGCGAGAAGCTGATCCTCCCGCCGTTCCTGGAGGACCAGCGCGAGCAGATCGAGGCGGCGCTGACGCCGGTGGTCAACCCGCGAGCGGCGCGCGCCGGCGCCTCCGGAGAAAGCGCGTGAGCGGGGCCGAGGGGTCCGCGGAGGACGGCCTCGTCCACCGCCTGCGCGAGCCCGCGGGCGAGCCGGAGGGGGCGCTGGTCCTCAACCACGGTCGCGGCGCGGACGAGAACGACCTCTACGGCCTGCTCGAGGCGCTCGACCCCGAGCGCCGGCTGCTCGGCGTGACTACTGGTGCACCGCTGACCGACGTTCCTCCGGGGGGTCGCCACTGGTACCTGGTCCCGCGGGTCGGCTATCCCCGACCCGGTCACCTTCGCCGGCAGCTACAGGGCACTCACCGGCTTTCTCGACCGGCTGCTCGCCGAGCGCGGGATCGCCTGGGAGGCGACGGCGATCGGCGGCTTCTCGATGGGGGCGGTGATGTCCTACGCGGTCGGCCTGGGGACCGGCCGCCCCTCGCCGAAGGCGATCCTCGCCTTCAGCGGCTTCATCCCCACGGTCGAGGGTTGGCGGGCCGAGCTCGAGGGCGCGGAAGGGCCTGCCGGTGCTGATTCATCACGGCAGCAACGACCCGGTGATCTCGGTCGAGTTCGCGCGCCAGGCGAACGAGTCGCTCTCCGACGCCGGGCTCGCGGTCCGCTACCTCGAGACCGACGCCGGTCACTGGCTGCCGCCGGAGGTGCTGCCCCGAGCCGCGGCGATGGTCGGCGCGGCCACGTCCCCCCCGGCGAACGTCCCGGACGCCCCCGCGTAACGGACACTCCGGGACGTTCGGCGGGGGCTGCCGGGCCCGCGAAGCGGCCCGGCTACGCTGTAGGCAGATGCCATCGCTGCGCCTGATCGAGGGGAGGGCGCCGGCCTCCGAGCCGCGTCCGGCCTCGGCCTTCGACGTCCCGATCGACCTCGCGCCGACCGACGAGGAGGCGCTGGACGCGTACTCGCGCGCGGTCGCGGGCGTCGCCGAGCGGCTCTCCGGATCGGTCGCCAGCCTGCGGGTCCAGCGACGCACCCGTCGCGGGCGCGTGCAGGCGGGCGCGGGCAGCGGGGTGGTCCTGACCCACGACGGCTTCCTGCTCACCTCGGCCCACGTGTCGGCGCCAGCGACGGCGGCAGCGCCCGGTTCACCGACGGGCGCGAGCTGCGCTTCACGGTCGTCGGCGAGCGATCCGCTCTCCGACCTCGCGGTCGTGCGCACGGAGGGCGGCGATCTCCATCCGGCCGAGCTCGGCGACGCCGAGCGCCTGCGCGTCGGCCAGCTCGTGGTCGCGATCGGCAACCCGCACGGCTTCGAGGGCTCGGTGACCGCCGGCGTCGTCTCGGCGCTCGGGCGAGCGCTGCCCGCCGTCGCCGGACGCGGCGTGCGCGTGATCGACAACGTGATCCAGACCGATGCCGCGCTCAACCCCGGCAACTCCGGCGGCGCGCTCGCCGACGGCGGCGGGCGGGTGGTCGGCGTCAACACCGCGGTCGCCGGGGTCGGGCTCGGGCTCGCGGTCCCGGTGAGCGCGACGACGCAGCGGATCATCGCCGCGCTGATCTCCGAGGGGCGCGTGCGCCGCGCCTACCTCGGGATCGCCGGCGGCCCGGCGCCGCTGCCGCCGCGGGCGCGGGCCGCCGCGGGCGCCGAGCGCGGCGTCGAGGTGGTCGAGATCGTCGACGGCAGCCCCGCGGAACACGCCGGCCTGCGGGTCGGCGACGTGATCTTCGAGCTCGACGGCGACCCGATCGCCTCGGCAACCGACCTGCAGCGGCTGATGGTCGCCGAGCGGATCGGCGCCTCGGCGCGAGCGCGGGTCGTTCGCGACGGTGCCGTGCTCGGCGCTGCGCGTGGTGCCGGCCGAGCTCGAGCTGTAGGCGTAGGCGCCTGCCCTCCATGAGTGGCGGATCGCTGCCGACTGTCGGTAGCGAGGTGACACTCGACCCGAACTCCCCGTGCAGCGTCCGATCCGTATGCGAACATGTGTTCGTGCGATGGGAGAACCTGGAGAAGGGAGCAAGCACGCAGGGCCTGCTGCCGGGGATGGGTGAGTCCGTGGTCCGCACCTTCGACGCTCCGGAGGCGCTCGGCATCCGCTTTCACGAGGTGCAGGCGCGCTCGGGCCTCAACCGGGTCCCGGAGCGTTCGAGGATGCCGTTCCGCTGGACGATCAACCCGTTTCGCGGCTGCACCCACGCGTGCGTCTTAGGTCTACTGCTTCGCCCGGCCCACCCACACCTACCTGGACTTGAACGCCCGCGAGGACTTCGAGCGCGAGATCGTGGTCAAGGTCAACGTGCCCGAGGTCGTCCGCGCCGAGTTGCGCCGTTCGTCGTGGAAGGGCGAGCATGTCGCCCTGGGGACGAACACCGACCCCTACCAGTGGGTCGAGGGTCGCTACCGGCTGATGGAGGGGATCTGGGAGGCGATGCGCGACTTCGCCAACCCGTGCTCGGTGCTGACCAAGTCGCCGCTGCTCCTGCGCGACCTCGAGCTGATGAAGCAGGTCTCGGCGCGGACCGAGTTCGTCGCCAACCTGTCGATCCCGACCCTGGAGGAGAAGGCCTGGCGGGCCACGGAGCCGCACACGCCGCACCCGCGCAAGCGGATCGAGGCGGTCGCGGAGCTGAGCCGGGCCGGGATCCCGACCGGGGTGCTGATCGCGCCGCTGATCCCGGGCGTCAACGACGCGCCCGGGCAGGTCGAGGAGCTGGCGCAGGCGGTCGGCGAGGCCGGCGCGCGAGAGCGTCGGCGGGCGTCGGGCTGCACCTGCGGGGCGAGGTGCGCGAGATCTGGTTCGACTGGCTGCGCCAGTACCGGCCCGACCTCGTGCCGCGCTACGAGCGGCTGTATCGCCGGGGCGCATACATGCCCGCCGAGGAGCGCGAGCAGCTCGCGGCTCGGGCGCGCGGCACGCGCCGGCCGCGGCGGTTCACGGGCGCGCGCGGCTCCGGCGTGCGCGGGGCCGGCCGGCGGGCGCCGGCTACGGAGCGTGAAGGCGGTTCCGCGGAACCGCCGGGCGCCAGGCGAGTCTGTTCTGATCGCGCGATGACTTCGCCCGGCGGCGCCGGTCTACCCTGAGCAGACGATGAGGGAATCCGAGCGAAAGACCGAGAGCGCGATCGAGCTCCGCGACGTGGTCAAGACCTTCGGCCCGATCACCGCCGTCGACCACCTCGATCTCGACGTCCCCGCCGGGATCTGCCTCGGCCTGCTCGGGCCCAACGGCGCGGGCAAGTCGACGACGATGCGCCTCCTCACCGGGCAGGCGATCGCCGACTCGGGTCGGCTGCGCGTGCTCGAGTTCGAGCTCCCGCGGGAGGCGAAGGCGGCGCGCGCGGTCATGGGCGTCGTCCCGCAGCTCGACAACCTCGACGTCGACGTGACGGTCGAGGACAACCTCGCGGTGTTCGCCCGCCTGTACCGGGTCCCCGACGTGGCCGCCGCGGTCGACCGGTCGCTCGACCTCGCGCGCCTGCGGGGGCGGCGCAAGGACGCGGTCGACGAGCTCTCCGGCGGCATGCGCCGCCGGCTGCTGCTCGCGCGCGGGCTCGTCCATGAGCCGCGGCTGGTGCTGCTCGACGAGCCGACCGTCGGCCTCGACCCGCAGATCCGCACCCAGATGTGGTCGCTGATCGACGGCCTGCGCTCTCGCGGGGCGACGATCCTGATGTCGACCCATTACATCGAGGAGGCCGAGCGGCTCGCCGACGAGGTCGCGGTCATGGCGCACGGCAGCGTCGTCGCCCGGGGCAAGCCGGCCGAGCTGATCGTCGAGCACGCCGGCCGCGAGACCGCCGAGGTCTACGGGCCGCCCGACCGGCTCGCCGAGGTGCGCGCCGCGGCCGAGGCCGACGGGCTGCCCGTCAGACCCGCCGGCCCCGCGATCGCGATCGTCGGCGCCGAGCGCTGTGCCAACGGCGCGGTCCCGGATGACGCGGTGCGCCGCGCCGCCTCGCTCGAGGACGTGTTCGTGCTGCTCACCGGCGAGGAGGCGGAGTGAGGAGCGAAGCGGGCTCCGTCGGCACCCGGAGGCTCGAGCGCGCGGCGATCGCCGGGGTGATGAGCCGCGAGGTCGCCAACTTCCGCACGTTCTGGAAGGCGACCACGTTCTCGAGCGTGCTCGAGCCGATCATCTACCTGCTCGCATTCGGCCTCGGGCTTGGGGCGACGATCGTCTCGACCGTCGACGGCCTCGACTACGTCGAGTTCGTCGGCACGGGGATGGTCGCGACCGCGGTGATCTTCTCCAGCGCGCTGCCGGCGATGTTCGGCACGTTCGTCAAGCACCGCTTCCAGCAGACCTACGACGCGATCCTGGCGGCGCCGGTCGACGTCGAGGAGCTGGTGACGGCGGAGATGCTCTGGATCGGCCTGCGCGCAGGCTTCTACGGGTGCTTCCCGCTGATCGTCTCCTTTGCCTTCGGCCTCGATCCCACCTGGGGGATGCTGTTGGTGCCGTTGTTCTGCTTCATCACTGCGCTCGGGTTCGCCGCCTTCGGAATCGCCGTCGCCGGGACGGTGGCGAAGATCGACCAGTTCAATTACGTGACCACGCTCGTGATCACGCCGCTGTTCCTGGTCGCCGGGACCTTCTTCCCGATCGACGAGCTCCCCGAGGGCTTCCAGGTCGCGGCACAGTTCAACCCGCTGTACCAGCTGGTCGAGCTGGTGCGCGGGGCCGCGTTCGGCTACGAGGCGGTCGACGCGGTGCGGGTGGTGGTGCTGGCCGCGTTCGCCTTCGCGATGTGGCGCCTCGCGGTCCGCCAGCTCACCCGGCGGCTGGTCGACTAGGGCGGACCGGCACGCCGCCGCTAACGGGCGAACGGGCGCGTGCCGCAGCGGGTGAAGTAGGGGAGCTGGCCGAGCGGTGCCGGGACAGCGGCCGTGGTCGGACCCCGATAGCTCCCGCCGCCGGGCGCCCGGTGCTCCCAACAGCCGCGGGGGAAGCTGACCTCGCGCTCGACCGCGCCCTCGACCACCACAGGGGCGACGAGCACGTCCGGCCCCAGCAGCCACTGCTGTGAGTCGGTCCCGGCGCCCGGGGCGCTGGCGCCGCCGAGCCACATCGGGCGCGTGATCGGCATCCCGGTCTTCCTCCCTTGCTTCCACAGCTCGCGGATCAGCGGCACCGCCCGCTGGTGAAGCGAGGCCAGCGACTTCCAGGTGGCCAGCGTCTCGGCGCCGTAGAACCATGGCATCCGGGTCCCGGTGGAGGCCGAGTTGTGGACGCGGAAGTAGGGGGTGAGCGCCGCCCACTCGCTCCAGCGGGTGAAGAGCTCGGCGTTCGGGGGCGGCGCGATGAAGTCGGTGTAGCCCCCGATATCCGTGGTGTAGCCGAAGGCCCCGCCGACGGCGCGGTTGAGCATGTCGGGAGCGAGCGAACGCAGCCCCGACCCGGCGCTCCAGTCGGTGGTTTCGTCGCCGGGGAAGTTGCCCATCTCGAACGCCGCGCTGCCGGGCCGGCCGCTGTAACCGGCGCGGGTGAAGAACCAGACCGGCCCGCGCTCGGGATGGTCGCGCTGCCAGTCGTCGAGGATCCGCCGGCTGAGGCGATGCCAGATCACCGGGTAGCGGTTGTGCATCGTGCGCCCGGTGCTGCCGTCGGCGAAGTGCATGTCGCGCTGCACCTGTTCCCCGAAGTCCTGCATGAAGCCGTCCATGCCCAGTTCGAGCGTGAGCTCGAGCCGTTCCCGCCACCAGGACTTCGTCCTCGGGTTGGTGAAGTCGAGCAGGGTCGAGTCGCCGCCCCCGTTGGCGCCGAAGATGTACGGCTCGCCGTCGGCCGTCGTCGCCACCAGCCCCCGCTCCATCGTCTCGGCGTAGTCGCCCCCCGGCTGGGTGTTGAGCGTGTCGTTGGCGACGTAGGCACGGTGGTAGAGGATCACCCGGATCCCCTGCGCGTGCAGCCGGTCGATCACGCTGCGGACGAACTCGTAGTCGTCGACGAGTGCCCAGCCCTCGAACGCGTAGGCGTCCAGGTCGACGTCGAACGTCTCGATATCGGCCAGGTCCCGCTCGATCTTCGCCCGGTAGGTCGCCGGCGTCTCAGGGGCCGGAGCGCCCGGAAGCGCGGGGACCTGGACCGCGCGCCAGAGCACGGTGCCCTGTGCCCAGCGCGGCGGCAGCAGGTGGCGTCCCGTGATCTCGGTGAGGGCGGCGATCGAGTCCGCGGGCCGTGAGCCGAGCGCGACCGTGTAGTCGAGCTTGCGCGCCGCCGCCTGCACCTGCCAGGCGCGGTCGCGGTCGTTGGCCATCCGCCAGCGACTGAACTGGTCCTGGTTGAGCAGGAAGCCGTAGCCGGCGGAGGAGACGAACTGCGCCTGCGGGTAATAGGCCGCGTTCGGGCCGTTGGGGGCCATGTAGCGCTCGAAGCCGCCGGGGAGGTCGGCCTCGCCGCGAAAGGCGCCGCCGAGCTGGTCCAGCGTGTAGTCGGAGCTCAGCTCGGTGAGCTGGGGGAGCAGCCCCAGCCCGCCCTGCAGGGTCGGCTGGCCGCCGAGGTTCTCCTGATCGGTGTAGCCGTAGAGCTTCTCGCCGTGCTTGTTGACGGTGCCGTGGCGGCCGCCGAAGCCGTAAAACCCTTCGCTCGCTCGCGCAGAGAACGAGTCGCCGACTGTGATCACTCCCTTGGTTCGGCTCAGCCGGGCGCGAACCCGCAGCGCCTGATCGCCGTCGGGGCCAATACGGACGATCAGCTTGCGAGCCGGGGCGGTGGTCGAGACCCGCATGCGCACGCCGCCACCTGCCGGCTCGGCCGAGGTCACCTCTTGGGCGAAGTGCACCGTGCCCTCGCGTCGGGAGAACAGCGCGTTGCCGGTCCAAATCAGCGCGTTCCACTGCTCGAGGTTCTCGCGCCCGACCTCGAACGACAGCGGCGCGTATGTCGCGTTGTCGGGCTTGCGCTCGACCGCGAACGGCTCCGGATCGTCGGTCAGCGGCAGGACGACCGGATCCCGCCGGCGGGCGCCGACCTCCCGCAGCAGGACCTCGCCCCGAGCGTTCTCGAACGTGAGCCGGAACGGCACGCGGTCGATGATCGCCCGGCCGGCCTCGGTCTCGACCACCACCCGCTCGGCGTTGATCTCGACGGCGGCGGACGTCGTGGACGTCAGCGCGGCAGAGACCCCGATCGCCGCCGCGACAACGATCGCCGTCCGCTTCACCCGGCCAGCCTATCCGTAGCCCGACGCCGGCGCCGGGATTCGGTCGGCGACCGCGCGCAGGCTCAGCGCGACGGCGATCGTCGCCAGCGCGCACGCGGCCGCGAGCACGAACGCGGCCTCATAGCCGCCGAGCGCCGCGGCGGCGCCGACGATCGGGCTTCCGACCCCCATGCCGAGGTCGAAGAAGGCGGTGAAGGTGCCCATCGCCGCCCCGCGTCGGTCCTCGGGCACGCGGTTCACGACCAGCAGGGCAAGCGAGGGGAACAGCAGCGAGAAGCCCGAGCCCATCGCCACCGCGCCGAGCACGGCGACCGCGACCGAGTCCGCCGCTGCGATCACCAGCAGGCCCGCGGCCTCGATCGAGCCCGCGCCGATGATGCACGGGACCGAGCCGTAGCGGTCCGGGAGCCCGCCGCCGATCACCCGCATGCCGACGACGCTGACCGCGAACGCGGTGAACACCGCCGCCCCGTGGCCGACGCCACGCTCGTCGAGGTGGAGGACGACGAACGCCGCCATCGCGGCGTAGCCGACGATCGCCAGCGAGAGGCCGAGGCCGGGACGCAAAGCCTCGCGCGCGATCAGCCTCCGGTCGGCCTCCGGGGTCGGATGGGGGGCGAAGCTTTCCGGGATCCGCAGCGCGAGCAGAGCGCCGGCGAGCGGCGCCGCGGCCGCGAACGCCCAGACCATCTCGAAGCTCGTCGCCTGCAGGATCAGCTCGCCGATCGGCGGCCCCAGCGCCAGCCCACCCCAGATCGCGAGGCCGTACAGCCCGATGATCCGCCCGCGCCGCTCGGGGGGCGTCATGTCCACCACCCAGGCCGAGCCGGCGGTGTAGACGGCGCCCTCACCGGCGCCGAGGAAGAGCCGGGCGACGATCAGGCCGCCGATCCCCGCGGGGACGAAATAGAGCAGCCCGGCGATCGCGGTCGAGATCGCGCCGCCGATCACGACCAGCTTGCGGCCCCGCTGGTCGGCGAGCCGGCCGGCGAGCGGCCGGCAGGCGAGGCCGGTGATCGCGAACGCCCCCGTGACCACGCCGACGTCGAAGTCGCTGCCGTCGAGCGGCCCGTCGACGTAGCGCGGCAGCACCGGCAGCGTCGCCCCGACCGCGAGCAGGCCGAGCGCGGTGACGACGAAGATCCCGGCGAAGGCAGTGCGCGCCGGCGTGATCCGAGGGGTGAGGGGCCTGACTCCGCGCACCGGTGAATGAATAGCTGGTTTGACGCCGGTGCCTTCGTGGAAGACCCGTTAGTAGAAGACTGCAGGAGCCGCGGGCCCGGCGCCCGCGGCTCCGGCGGTCCACGCTTACCAAGGAGGAGAGATGGAAGTCGCATCCGGTGGGCCCGAGGGTCTGGAGGCGGAGCTCGGCGAGCTGCTCGACCAGGAGCGTTCGAGCCCTCCGAGGAGTTCCGCGACGCGGCGCTGGTCACCGACGAGTCGCTGCACGCGGAGGCCGCCCGCGATCCCGAGGCGTGGTGGTTGAAGCTCGCCGCGGAGCTCGACTGGGTGACCGAGCCGACCCGGGCACTGGACGACTCCAACGCCCCGTTCTTCAAGTGGTTCGCCGACGGCAAGATCAACGCTTCCTACAACTGCCTCGACCGCCACGTCGAGGCGGGGATCGGCGACCGGGTCGCGTTTCACTGGCGCGGCGAGGAGGGCGAGGAGGCCGAGGTCACCTACGCCGATCTGCACCGCGACGTGCAGCGGCTCGCCAACGCGCTGCTCGAGCGTGGGGTCGAGGCCGGCGACGTGGTCGGCATCTACCTGCCGATGATCCCCGAGGTCGCGGTCGCGATGCTCGCCTGCGCTCGGATCGGCGCCCCCCACAACGTCGTCTTCGGCGGCTTCTCCCCCGACGCGGTCAAGGACCGGATGCAGTTCTCCGAGGCGAAGGCGCTGATCACGGTCGATGCCGCCCGGCGCAAGGGCAAGATCGCCGAGATCAAGCCTGCGGTCGACGCCTTCCTCGACGAGGTGCCTTCGATCGAGACCGTGATCGTGGTCCGCAACACCGGTGCCGAGGTGGCGATGACCGAGGGCCGCGACCTCTTCTACGACGAGGCGCTCGAGGCCGCGGACCCGGAGTGCCCGCCGGCCGAGCTCGACGCCGAGCATCCGCTCTACATCCTCTACAGCTCGGGGTCGACGGCGAAGCCGAAGGGGATCCTGCACACCACCGGCGGCTATCTGACCGGGGTCGCGTGGACGCACAGGCACGTCTTCGACCTCAAGCCCGCCGACGACGTCTACTGGTGCTCGGCCGACGTCGGCTGGGTCACCGGACACTCCTACATCGTCTACGGACCGCTGCTCAACGGGGCCACCTCGGTGATGTACGAGGGCGCGCCCGACTACCCCGACAAGGACATCTGGTGGGAGCTTTGCGACCGCTACGGGGTGACGATCTTCTACACGGCGCCGACCGCGATCCGCGCCTGCATGAAGTGGGGCGCCGAGTACCCCGAGCGCCACGACCTCTCGGCGATCCGCCTGCTGGGCACGGTCGGGGAGCCGATCAACCCGAAGGCATGGCTCTGGTACTGGAAGGTGATCGGCGGCGAGCGCGCGCCGGTGGTCGACACCTGGTGGCAGACCGAGACCGGGCACATCATGATCACCACCCTGCCCGGGGCGCAGCCGTCGAAGCCCGGGTCCGCGGGCAAGTCGCTACCCGGGATCGAGGCCGTGGTCGTCGACGAGCAGGGCAACGAGGCCGATGGCGAGCAGGGCCTGCTCGTCCTGCGTCGGCCGTGGCCGGGGATGCTGCGGACGCTCTACCGCGACGACGAGCGCTACGTCGAGACCTACTTCTCGAAGTTCCGCCCCGACATGTACTACGTCGGCGACGCAGCGCGCAAGGACGGCGATGGCTATATCTGGGTGATCGGCCGGGCCGACGACGCGATCAACGTCTCCGGGCACCTCCTCTCGACCGCCGAGGTCGAGTCGGCGATCGTCAGCCACCCGAAGGTCGCCGAGGCGGCGGTGATCGGCCAGGCCGACGAGCACACCGGCCAGGCGATCTGCGCCTTCGTCACCCTCGAGGGTGAGCTCGAGGGCGGCGACGAGCTGATCGCCGAGATCAACGAGCAGGTCGCGAGCCGGATCGGCAAGTTCGCCCGCCCGAAGCGGATCGTCTGGGCCGACGACCTGCCGAAGACGCGCTCGGGCAAGATCATGCGCCGGCTGCTGCGTGACATCGCCGAGGGCCGCGAGCTCGGCGACGTGACCACGCTGCGCGACCCCGACGTGGTCAAGGAGCTCGACGAGCTGGTCAGGCGCCGCGCGACGGAGGGCGAGGAGGAGTAGCGGCGGTCGGGACGAGCCGCCCGCTAGGCGGTGCCGGGCTCAGGCTCGGGGATCGGTGCCGGCCCTCCCGTGCCACGGTCCGCCGGCGCGTCCTCCCGCCGAGACAGGGCGATGAAGGGCAGGGCCAGCGCGGCGATCCCGGCGCTCAGCAGATACGAGGGGGCGTAGCCCCAGACGTCTGCCGATCGACCGAGGACGGGCTGGGCCCAGACGCCGCCGGTGGAGCCCATCAACGAGTCGAAGGAGAGGATCGTCGCCCGCTGTCGCGACGGGATCATCCCGTTGATGTAGGCCTGGCGGATCGGCATTTCGGCGGCGAACAGCAGGCCCCAGACGACGATGAGTGCGATCACGGCGACGAAGCTCTCGACCACCCCGATCAGCGCAAGCGACAGGACGCCGAGCGTGGTCATCCCGAGCAGCGCCGAGGTGCGGCGGTGAAAGAGCTTGCGGATCCGGGGTGCCGCGATCCCGCCGAGGATCTGGGCGCCGGCGACGATCGCCGCCACGAGGCCGGCGATCGAGTAGGCGGTCGGGTCGCCGTAGAGCTCGAGCAGGTACGGCTGCAGCGCATAGAACGCGTAGATCCCGACGCCGCCGCTGAACAGCGAGCTCAGCATCAGCCACTTGACGGCCGGTACGCGCCACCCGTAGTCGATCGAGTCGGAGGTGATCTTGCGCATCTCGGCGATCGGTCGCCCCCGCTGTGCGGGGGTGAAGCCCACGTCGTGCATGAGCCGGAAGGCGACCACGAACATCACCGCGAGCACCCCGGCGCGGACGACGAACGGGACCCCGAGGCTGGTCGCCTGGGCGATCAGGCCGCCGGCGACCGAGCCGGTCAGCATCGCGATCCCCGAGACGATCTGGCCCTTGCCGAAGACGGACTCGAGGTCGCCGGTGAAGCCGGTGGCGGTGAGCGCGTCGACCAGCCACGCCTCCACCGCGCCGGAGAAGAAGGTGAACCCGAGGCCGAGGAAGACCGAGGAGGCCGCCCAGCCCCAGAACGGCGCCTCAATCTGCCACAGCAGCACGTAGATCGCGGTCGAGACGGTCAGCGTCACCGTCCCCAGCAGGTACGAGGTTCGCCTCCCGACCGTGTCGGCCACGACCCCGGTCGGGACCTCGAAGATCACCATCCCCGCGGTGAAGAAGGCGTTGGCCGCGAACGCCTCCGCGTTCGAGAGCCCGGCGTCGAGCAGGAAGATCGTGTTGATGCCCCAGATGAACGAGGCCGCGAGCGTGTTGCCGAGCATCAGCGTCAGGTAGGTCCGCTGGATCGAGCGCGGGGTGGGCATCAGATGAACTTAGGGCCTCGGCGCCGAAAGCGGGACCAGGGCGCGCGAGCTCAGCGGCGCAGCTCCGCCCGCTTGATCTTGCCGCTGGCCGTCTTCGGCAGCCGCTCGGCGAACTCGACGATCCGGGGGTACTTGTAGGGCGCCGTCAGGGCCTTGACGTGCTCCTGGAGCTCGCGGGCGAGCTCCTCGGACGGCGGGCGGTCGCGCGCGACGACGATCGCGCGGACGATCGATCCGCGCTCGGCGTCGGGGGCGGCGACGGCGGCGGCCTCGGCGACGGCCGGATGGGTGAGCAGCGCCGACTCGACCTCGAACGGCCCGATCCGGTAACCGGCCGAGAGGATCAGGTCGTCGTCGCGCCCCTCGAACCACAGGTACCCGTCGTCGTCGGCGCGGACCACGTCGCCGGTCGACCACCACTCGCCCGCGAACGGCTCGCCATCGAGGTAACGGCTGAAGAAGGTCGGGCAGCTGGCCACCCGCAGCTCGAGGATCTCGCCGGTGACCCGCAGGTCGAGCCCGGGCAGGGGCTTGCCCATCGAGCCGTCGCGGACCGTGGCGCCGACGTGATTGCCGACCAGGTGCCCGGTCTCGGTCTGGCCGTAGCCGTCGGCGATCTCGAGCGCGGTCGCCTCACGCCAGCTTGCGATCACCCCCGGGTTGAGCGGCTCGCCGGCCGAGACCAGGCGGCGTACCGACGGCAGCGGCCGCAGCTCGGCCCGGTTCGCCAGCGCCCGGTACTCGGTCGGCGCCTGGCAGACGACGTTGACGCGCTCGCGCTCGATCAGCGCCAGGCGCTCGGCGGGCTCGAAGCGGCCGTCAGCGAGCATCGCCGCCGCGCCGCAGAGCCAGGGAGCGAGAAAGACGTTGCGGGCCGACTTCGACCACCCGGTCGCGGTCGTGCACCAGACCAGCTCCTGGTCTCGCGCGCCGAGCCAGTGCTGAGCCTGCGGCCGCTGGCCGGGCAGATAGCGCTGGGCGTGAAGCGCCGCGCGCGGCTCCCCGGTGCTGCCGGAGGTGAAGACCACCAACGCCGGGTCCTCGGGATCGAGGTCGGCCTTCTCGAGCGGCGGCGCCTGGGGCAGGTCCTCGTCGAGCGCCTCGGCGAGCTCGGCCAGGGTCATGTACGGGACCCCGTCCGGGAGCTCGCCCAGCAGGTCCTCGTCGCCCACGCAGAGCGTCGGGCCGGCAACGCCCGCCCGGAGCTCCAGGTCCCGGCGCCGCAGCTGGGTGCTGCACGGCAGGGCGACGGCGCCCATGCGCCAGCAGGCGAGCAGGCTGAGCACCCACTCGAGCCGGTTGCCGACCAGGGTCATGACCACGTCGCCGCGGCCGACGCCGCGGGCCGCGAACGCCCCCGAGAGCCCCGCCGACATCGCCACCAGCTCGCCGAAGTGAGCGACTCGCCGCCCGCGCTCGGCGTCGATCGCCAGCAGCGCCGGCCTCGACGCGGGAAAGGCCTCGAGCAGGTCCGAGATCAGGTTCACGACGGCGCGGGCGTCAGCACTCGCGCGGCCGCCGCAGCCCGGCGTGGAGCCGCCCGGTTCGCTCGCCCACCCTCGCCTCGATGCCCAGGGTCGCCCCGCGGCAGCTCTTGATCGCGAAGTCGAGGACCTCACGCTGGCGCGGGGTGAGCGGCAGCCGCACGGTGGCCTCCCCGTCGCGCAGCTTGCCGGTCTTGGGCCCGAGCCCGAACGTGAAGTCCTCGGGATAGCCATCGACGACGAAGGTCGCCTTCACGCGCGCCTCCGAGCCGCGGCTCGAGTCGACTTCGACCTTGATCGCCTTGCGCCTGAGCGCGCCCTCCTCGGTGGCCGTGAGCAGCGTCACCCTCGGCGGTCGCGGCTTCGCGAGCTCCGCGTCCGCGGTCGCTGCGACGACCGACGCCGTCACCGCGAGCGCGATCAGCGCCGCAGCTCGGTGCCGTCGTAGAGCTTGCGGACGACGACGTTGCCCGGAGGGCTCGCTTCGAGGCATAGCTGGCAGAGGACGCATTCGTCGAGATTCTGGCGCACGACCTCGACCCCTTCCCCCGCGGCGCGGAAGATGTCCACCGGACACACCTCCTCGAGCCGCTTCGCGAGCTCGGGATCGGCGGCCGCCTCGCCGGAGACCTCGACCTCGATGAAGGTGCCGTCGAGTTGCTCGTTGCTCGTTGCTCGCTGCCCGCTCAAGACCCGTCCCCCAGCATCTCCTTGACCCGGTCCGGGATCTCGTGGATGCGCTCGACCACGGGGATGCCGGCCGCCTCCAGGCGGGCGATCTTCTCCGTCGCCGAGTCCTCCTTGCCCTCGACGATCGTCCCTGCGTGGCCGAAGCTCATCCCCTGCATCTCGGCGTCGTCCATGAACCTGCCGGCCATGAAGGCGACGATCGGCAGGGTGGAGCCGCTCCGCTCACGCCAGTCCACCAGCTCGGCCTCCATCCGGCCGCCGGGCTCGGTGTAGATCACGATCGCCTCGGTCTGCTCGTCGGCCTCGAACAAGGGCATCAGCTCGGCGTAGGTGGAGCCGATGATCGCGTCGCCGCCGATCGAGATCGCGGTCGAGACGCCGAGCCCGGCGGCGGTCAGCGTCGAGGAGATCTCGGTCGTCATCCCGCCGGACCGCGACATCACCCCGACCGGGCCGGGGGAATAGGCCTTCGCGGCATCCTTGGCCGGCCCGCCGATGCCGCCCATCTTCGCCACCCCGGGAACGATCAGGCCGAGGCAGTTGGGGCCGATGATCCGCGCCCCGCGCTCACCCGCCAGCTCGACCATCTGCGCGACGTCGCGGCGCGGGATGCGCTCGGTGACCACCACGATGAGCCCGATCCCGTTCTCGATCGCCTCCATCACGGCGTCCTTGGTGAACGCCGGCGGGACCGTGACGACGGCGCCGTCGGGGGGCGAGCCGTGGTGCTCGACGACCTGCTCGACCGTGTCGAACACGGGCACGCCGTGAACCTCGCGTCCCTTGCGGCCGGGGGTGACGCCGCCGACGATCTTGGCGCCGAAGTCCAGGCACTCGCGGGTCAGGTTGACCGCCTCGCGCCCGGTGATGCCCTGCACGATGAAGGTGAAGTCGTTGTTCAGGAGGATGCTCATGCGACCCTGCCCTGAATCTTCTGCACGGCGATCCCGGCCGCGTCCCACATGGACACGGAGCGGTCGCAGTACTCGACCCCGTACGCGTCGAGGATCCTGTACCCCTCCTCCTCCCAGGCGCCGGGGATGCGGAAGATCGCGATCGTCTCGGCGGGGTCCTTGCCGAGCTCCAGGCAGGCCTTGATCACGCCGCGGGCGACGATGTCGACCCTGGTGTTGGAGACGATCGACATCATCACCGCGATCTTCTCGACCCCCTCCTTGCGTAGGACCTCGATCGCCAGCCCCTTCGACTTGGCGACCGAGGGGTTGCCGCCGATCTCGGCGTAGTTGGCGGGCTTGCCGCCCTGGCTGCGGACCGCGTCGGTGAGCGTCAGCGAGCCGCCGCCGGCGCCGATCACGAGCCCGAGGTTGCCGTGGAAACCGTGGTCCTTGCCCTGGATCACGCCGCGGTGGTCGGCGGCGTCGATCGCCTTGACGTTGCGCTCGAACGCCGACGGCTCGTACAGCTCGCGGGGCTCGGAGAGGTCGACGCCGATCTCGCTCAGGATCGCCCGGTGGCGCCCGACCGCCTCGTCCTCCATCTCCATGTGGGCGTCGAGGGCGACGAACGAGCCGTCAGCGAGCCGGGCGAGCGGGTTGATCTCGGCCAGCGTCATGTCGTAGTCGCGCTGCAGCCGGGCGAGCCCGGCGAGCACCGCGGTGGCGCGGTTCAGCTCCGAGCCGGTCATCCCACAGCGGGCCACGGCCTGTTTGGCCTCGAAGTCGGCGACCGGGTGGAGGTTCGAGAGGTGGCCGCGACCGACATGGTCGGGGTGCTCTTCGGCGACCTGCTCGATGTCGATCCCGCCCATGTCCGAGAAGAGCATCATCGGCCGCTTCGCCCGGCCGTCCCAGAGCACCGCGGCGTAGTACTCCTGTTCGATTTCGGCCTTCGGGTCGACGAGCACGCCGACGGGCATGTGTCCGCCGATCTCGAGCTCGAGGATCTCGGCGGCGTGTGCCTCGGCCTCCTCGGGGCTGTCGGCGAACTTGACCCCACCGGCCTTCATCCGCCCCCCGGTCAGGACCTGGGACTTGATCACGGTCGGGCCCGCGATCCGCTCGGCCGCCTCGCGGGCCTCGGCTGCGGTGGTGGCGAAGCCGTAGTCGGTGACCGGGATCCGGGCCCGCTCGACGATTCGGCGTGACTCGTACTCGTAAAAGCGCATCTTGCGGCGCGCAACCCTAGCGAGTGCGGGATAGGCTCGGGTGGATGGCGGGCTCCGAGCGGCAGGACACCGACGTCGTCGTGGTCGGCGCCGGTCTCGCCGGGCTGGCGGCGGCCCGCGAGCTGCGCAGGGCGCGGGCGTGAGGTGGTCGTGCTCGAGGCGCGTGACCGCGTCGGCGGCCGGACGCTGAACGAGCCGATCGGGGACGGCAAGGTGGTCGAGATCGGCGCCCAATGGGTCGGGCCGACCCAGGACCGGGTGCTGCGGCTGATCCGGGAGCTCGGGCTGGAGACGTTTCCGACCTACGTCGCCGGCGAGAACATCTTCGAGCGCGGCGGGCGCCTGGCCCGCTACTCGGGGACGATCCCGCGCGCCAGCCCGGTGGGCCTGGTCGAGGTCGGGATCACGCTCAAGCGACTCAACGCGATGGCGGCGCGGGTGCCGCCGGAGGCCCCCTGGCGAGCCCCGAAGGCGCGGCGCTGGGATGCGGAGACGTTCGCGACCTGGGCTCGCCGCAACGTTCGCACCGAGGTCGCGCGCGACATCCTGCGGCTGGCGATCATCGGCGTGTGGGCGGCCGAGCCCGAGGACGTCTCCCTGCTGCACGTGCTCTTCTACATCCGCTCAGCCGGCTCGCTCGAGATCCTCACTGACGCGGAGGGGGGAGCCCAGCAGGACCGGGTCGTGGGCGGCACCCAGCTGATCTCGCTCGGCCTCGCCGAGCAGCTCGGGCCGGCGGTGGTCCAGCTCTCGACTCCGGTGCGCGCGATCCGCCATACCGACATGGACGTCTCGGTGGCGTCGGACCGGGTCACGGTGGGCGCCAAGCGCGCGATCGTCGCCGTGCCGCCGACGTTGGCCGGACGGATCGCCTACGACCCGCCCCTGCCGGCCGTCCGCGACGGGCTCTCGCAGCGGATGGCACAGGGCAGCGTGGTCAAGTGCATGGCGGTCTATGAGCGCCCGTTCTGGCGCGAGCGGGGGCTCTCCGGCGCGGTCACCAGCGTCACCGGCCCGGTCTCGGTCGGCTTCGACAACTCCCCGCCCGACGGGACCCCCGGGGTGCTGCTCGGCTTCCTCGAGGGCCGGGCGGCGCGCGAGGCGGCCGACCTCCCGCAGGCCGAGCGCCGGCGGATGGTCGCGGAGTGCTTCGGCCGGTTCTTCGGCCCCGAGGCGGCGGACCCGGTCGCCTACGTCGACCGTGCCTGGGGCGCCGACGAGTGGTCGCGCGGCTGTTACGGCGGCTTCATGCCGCCAGGAGCGTGGAGCGCCCACGGGCCGGCGCTGCGCGAGCCGATCGGGCCGATCCACTGGGCCGGCGCCGAGACTGCGGTGGTCTGGAACGGCTACATGGACGGCGCCGTCGGCTCCGGCCAGGACGCCGCCCGCGCGATCCTCACCTCGTTCTCCTAGCGCCTACGCCACGAGCAGCGCGACTATGGCCCCGATCACCGAGCCGATGATCCCCGACGCCTGGAGCGCGCCCTGGTCGAGGTCCTCGTTGAAGATCGCGTAGCCGAGCAGGCCGCAGGCCGAGCACGCGGGCTCCTTTTGGGGGCGATTCGGTATTTCCGGGACGGCGGGACGTTGAAACGACGTGTGATCCTTCATCACGCCTGTTGAGGCACAATGGCGCCCCGGCCGCGGCCCGCTGGCGCCGTCGCCGGCACAGGGGACGACGAAAAGGAGTTGACGCTCAACTTGACGACCACGGCCGCGACCAAGCAACTGACCGACAACCCGAGGCTGATCTCCTGGGTCGAGGAGATCGCTGCGCTCACCCAGCCGGACTCGATCCACTGGTGTGACGGGTCGGCGGAGGAGTACGACCGCCTCTGCCAGGACCTGGTCGAGAACGGGACCTTCGAGAAGCTGTCGGAGGCGAAGCGGCCGAACTCCTATCTCGCCCGCTCGGATCCCGGCGACGTAGCCCGGGTCGAGGACCGTACCTTCATCTGCACCGAGCGGGAGGAGGACGCCGGGCCGACCAACAACTGGCGCGCCCCGGCCGAGATGCGCGACGAGATCACCGCCCTGTTCCGCGGCGCGATGAAGGGGCGGACGATGTACGTGGTCCCGTTCTCGATGGGGCCGCTGGGCTCGCCCATCGCGCACATCGGCGTTCAGCTCACCGACTCCGCCTACGTCGCCGTCTCGATGCGGATCATGACCCGGATGGGAGCGGGGGCACTGGAGGCGATGGGCGCCGACGGTGACTTCGTGCCCTGCCTGCACACGGTCGGGATGCCCCTCGCCGAGGGCGAGTCCGACGTGCCCTGGCCGTGCGACGCCGACAACAAGTACATCGTCCACTTCCCCGAGAGCCGCGAGATCTGGTCCTACGGCTCCGGCTATGGCGGCAACGCCCTGCTGGGCAAGAAGTGCTTCGCGCTGCGGATCGCCTCGGCGATGGCCCGCGACGAGGGGTGGATGGCCGAGCACATGCTGATCCTCAAGCTGACCTCACCGGAGGGCGAGGTCAAGTACGTGACCGGCGCCTTTCCCTCCGCCTGCGGCAAGACCAACCTGGCGATGCTGGTGCCGACGCTCGAGGGCTGGACCGTGGAGACGGTCGGCGACGACATCGCCTGGATGAAGTTCGGCTCGGACGGCCGCCTGTACGCCGTCAACCCGGAGGCCGGGTTCTTCGGCGTCGCCCCGAACACCAGCCACAAGACCAACCCGAACGCGATGGACACGATCGAGCGGAACTCGATCTTCACCAATTGTGCGCTCACCGACGATGGCGACATCTGGTGGGAGGGGATGACGGGCGAGCCGCCCGCGCACGCGATCGACTGGAAGGGCAACGAGTGGACACCGGACTCCGACGAGCCGGCCGCCCATCCGAACGCGCGGTTCACCACCCCGGCGGCACAGTGCCCCTCGATCGCGCCGGAATGGGAGGACCCGGCGGGAGTGCCGATCGACGCCTTCCTGTTCGGCGGCCGGCGCGCGACCGCGGTCCCGCTGGTGGCCGAGTCATACGACTGGGATCACGGCGTCTTCCTCGGGGCGACGATGTCCTCCGAGACCACCGCCGCCGCGGCCGGCGAGGTCGGCAAGCTCCGCTTCGACCCGATGGCGATGCTGCCGTTCAGCGGCTACAACGTGGCCGACTACTTCGACCACTGGCTCGCGCTCGGCAGGGCGCACCCGGAGCGGATGCCGCGGATCTTCGTCGTCAACTGGTTCCGCAAGGACGAGGACGGCAGGTTCCTGTGGCCCGGCTTCGGCGAGAACAGCCGCGTGCTCGAGTGGGTGTTCCGGCGCTGCAACGGTGAGGGCGAGACCGTGGACACGCCGGTCGGCCTCGTCCCGGCGGAGGGCCAGCTCGAGCTCGACGGACTCGACGTCTCCGACGCGGCGATGCGCGAGCTGCTCACGGTCGACCCGGAGCAGGTCAAGGCCCAGCTACCTCAGGTGGAGGAGTTCCTGAGCCAGTTCGGCGAGCGGCTGCCGGACGAGATCGGCAGGCAGCTCGAGGCGCTGAGAGCGCGCCTGGGCTAGAGCTCGTAGGCCTCGGCGAGCTCCGGGTCCTTCTTCGCCAGCATCTCGGCGAGCTCGACCATCACCTTGCATTGCTTCCAGGTCGCATCGTCCTGCATCTTGCCGTCGATCATGTGGACGCCGCGACCGTCGGGGATCGCCTCGATCACCTTCTTCGCGAACTTGACCTCGTCGGGGTCGGGGCTGAACACCTTCTTCGCGATCTCGATCTGCACCGGGTGCAGGGACCAGGCGCCGACGCAGCCCAGCAGGAAGGCGGCACGGAACTGCGCCTCGCAGCCCTTGACGTCCTTGATGTCGCCGTAGGGCCCGTAGAAGGGCAGCAGCCCGGCCGAGGTGCACGCGTCGACCATGCGCGCGATCGAGTAGTGCCAGGGATCCTGCTGCGCGGTCGCTCGCGGCGCATCGGGATCGTCGGGGTCGGGGTCGTTGATCACCAGGTAGCCGGGGTGGCCGCCGCCGACCCTGGTCGTCTTCATCCGCCGTGAGGCGGCGAGGTCGGCGGGGCCGAAGCTCATCCCCTGCATCCGCGGCGACGCGGTCGCGATCTCCTCGAGATTGACGACGCCCTGGGCGGTCTCGAGGATTGCGTGGACGAGGATGGGGCGCTCGATGCCCGCCTTGGCCTCGAGCTGGGCGAGGAGCCGGTCGACGTAGTGGATGTCCCACGGCCCCTCGACCTTCGGCACCATGATCACCTCCAGCCTGTCGCCGATCTCGGTGACGAGCGTGGTCAGGTCGTCGAGCACCCAGGGGCTCTCGAGCGAGTTCACCCGCGTCCAGAGCGCGGTTTCGCCGAAGTCGACCTCCCGGGCGACCTCGACCAGGCCGTCGCGGGCGGCCTGCTTGTTGTCGACCGAGACCGCGTCCTCGAGGTTGCCGAGCAGGATGTCGGCCTGCTTCGCCATCTCGGGGACCTTGGCGGCCATCTTCGGGTTCGAGGCATCGAAGAAGTGGATCATTCGTGAGGGCTTGAACGGCACCTCGGCGATCGGATCGGGGGCGCCGATCGCGAGCGGCTTGAGGAAGTCGCGGGGGTTGCGCAAGGTCGGTCTCCTGGTTGGTTGGCGGCCGCAACGCTAGCGTGAGCGCGATGGAGATCGAGGTGAGAGCGGCGCTGCCCGGAGACGAGCGCGCGATCGTCGGGCTGTACGAGTGGCTCTTCGCTCCGCCGGGCTCGCGGCCGGCCGCCTGGGACGAGCGGCGGGCGACGATCGCCCTGCGCCAGGCGATCGACTCCCACGACTCCTGCGTCCTGATCGCGGCTCAGAAACGTGACTCGGCTGACCCGACCGCCCCCGGGGGCGGCGCCGGGGAGGCGGGCGGAACACTCGTCGGCTTCTGCACCGCCTACCGAGACCTGCACTCGGTCCGCTTCGGCTACCGCGCGTGGGTCGAGGACCTGGCGGTCGATCCCGATCACCGCTCGCGAGGGATCGGTAGCCGCCTGCTGGCCGCCGCCCGCGACTGGGCGCGCGAGCGCGGCGCCACGCACCTCGAGCTCGACTCGGCCGAGGCCCGTACGGACGCCCACCGCTTCTACGAGCGCGAGGGTGCCGGCTATCGCTCGATCAGCTTTGGCTGGGAGCTCTGATCAGCGCGGGCGAGCCCGGACCCTGGCGGTGACGGTCGGCTTCAGCCCAGGGTCGGCGCTGCGCAGTCGGCGCTCAGCTCGCTTGGTCAGGGTCGCGATCACCCACTCGGGCTTCCCCGCCTTGAGGCGCTCACGCTGCTTCGCGATCGTGCCCCGGATCCCGATCCGCTTTGCGGCCCGGCCCTTCGCGACCAGCCTCAAGATGGCGAGGCAGTCGCGGTTGCAGCGCAGCTTCGCCCGGCCGCCCCGGGCGAGCAGGCGCTTGCGCGAGTCCGGGATCCGCAGCTTCAGGATCCGCACCTTGAGCTTCCGCTCGGTGCGCGGCCCCACGTCGCCCGGGCTGATCGTGACCGACTCGGTGTCGGTGACGCCGTCGTCGTCGCTGACCCGGACCCGGACGTCGAACGTGCTCTGTCCGATGTAGGTGCGCTGCGGCGCCACCTCGCTCGAGTCGTCGAAGGACCCGTCACCGTTGAGGTCCCAGGCGTAATCGAGCGTGTCGCCGAAGTCCGGATCGCTGGAACCGGAGGCGTCGAAGCTGATGGCGAGCGGCAGCGGCCCGCTGGTGGGGCTGGCGGTCAGGCGTGCGGTCGGCGCCTGGTTGACCCCGATCCGCTGGACCCGGCCGCCGTCGAGGTCGGTGTAATAGAGGGCGCCGTCGGGCCCGACCTCGAGGAAGCTCGGATTCGCCGCCCCCGGCGCGAAGCTGCTGACCGCCGCCGGATTCGGGCTCCCGCCGGGGCCCGCCGGGATCACCCAGATGCAGTCCCGGACGTAGTCGGCGAAGAACAGGGCGCCGTTGTAGCTGGATGGAAAGGCATTGCCCGCGTAGAAGTCGACCCCGGCGAGCGCCGAGAAGCCCGTCGGGCAGGTCTCGCCCGGCACCACGGTGCTGCCGTGCAGGTAGGCGAGGCGGGGGCCGGTCACCGCGCCAGGAGCCCCGTAGAGGTCCTCGCAGAGGTCGAGGTCGGCGCCGTCGTACGTCAGCTGGCGCTGCGGGCCCTCGTAGCACGGCCAGCCGAAGTTGGCGACCGAGGACGGGGTAGCGGAGAAACTGTTGAGCTCCTCGTACGCGTCCCAGCCGACGTCGCCGACCCAAAGCTCGCCGCGGGGCGAGATTGCGAACCGGAACGGGTTGCGCAGTCCGTAGGCGATGATCCGTCGCTGGTTCGCGCTACCCGTGCCCGGATTGCTGGGCCACGGTGCCCCGTTCGCGGGGTTGATCCGGATCACGGTGCCGTCGAGCGTGACCGGGTCGCCGCCGGTCCGCAGGTCCTGGCTGCGCAGCGCGCCGCCCTCGTTCGGTGGGTCCGCGCACTGGTTCGGCGGGCTGCCGAGCTGCCCCCAGTCGGCGCCGAAGAAATCGGCGCCCTCGCCGGCGCTCGCGTACAGGGCGCCGCCGTGGAACTCGAGGTGACCGAGGGTGTGGCTCGGGAAGACCTGGCACCAGTCCTCGATCAGCACGGTCTCCTGCGGGGCCGAGGTGCCGTTCAGGGTCAGGCGCGAGATCCGGCCGCTGACCTCGCAACCCGGGGTGTTGATGCCCGGCCAGCCGGAGCACGGCTCCTCCGCGTCGAGGTTGGTCGACCCGTAGGTCGGCGCCGTGCCGCCGATCGGGGCGTCGTGGGTGTAGGCGACGTAGATCCTGCCGTTGGCGACGAAGTTCGGGTCCAAGGCCATCCCGAGCAGCCCGCGCTCCCAGTAGCCGTGGACGCGCGCCCGCAGATCCGCGACGACGTCGGGGGTGGTGTCGCCCGGCCCCGAGAACGACTTGATCACCCCCCGCTGCTCGGCGACGAGCACCCGCCCGTCGGGGGCGAAGCGCACGACGGTGGGCGTGGTCAGTCCGCTGAAGACGGTCGACTCGTCGAACCCGGGCGGCAGCGCGTCCGCGCTCGGGCTGACGAGAAGCGTGGCGACGAGCGCCGTCGCGACGCCTAGCGCGCTCCTGAACCCCCTACCGCCCCTACGAAGCTTCGAGCTGATGGCCACCTCCCGCCATCAGCGTAGCGAGCGCTGCTAGCGCGCGCTGAACCTGGCTCGGACCCTCGGGGCCGCCCCGCCCGCCTTGCGCAGGAGGCGAGCCGGACGCCGGTTCAGCTCCGCGACGACCCAGGTGGGCTCGCCGGCCTCCAGCTCCGCGACCGCCTTCGCGATCCTGCCGTCGATGCCGAGCTTGCGCGCGGTGCGGCCGGCGGCGACCAGCTTCATCGTCGCCCGGCAGTCGAGGTTGCAGACCAGCTTCGCGCGCGCGCCGCGAGCGGCGAGGCGCCGGTTGGAGTTCGGGATTCGCAGCTTCAGCCGCTTCAGCTCCAGCGCCGGGTCGGCGGGCGGCGCGGGGCTCGGACTCGGCAGGCCGACCGGGTTAAACAGCGCCGAGTACGTGGCCGTCGCGTCGGCCGAGATCGTATGCGTCGCCTCCTCGCCGTCGGACCACGACTGCCAGTCGTACGTGATCCCGGCGAGCTGTTGCGGCGTCGGTGCGCCGATCGTGTTGCGCGACCCTCTGATCACCGTCCTGCTGACCGGCGCCGGGCCGCTCGTGTCGTTGATCGTGAGCTCGAGGCCCGGCGGGGCCGAGGCCACGGTCAGCTGGACCGTCTCCGGGCTGATCCGGACGGTCTCGGTATCGGTCGCTCCCTGGGTGTCGGCGGCCGTGACGCTCAGGTCGAGGGTCGAGGGATACTCGTGGTCGGGAGCGGCGAAGCTTCCCGAGGCGACGTCCTCGAAGTCCTGCACCGTGTGCTGATGGCAGTTGGTCGGGCAGTGGTTGATCACCAGCTCCCAGTCGAACGCGCCGGCGGGCAGCGACCCCTGTTGCGGGTCGCTGGCGGTGGCGGCGAAGTTGATCGTCTCGCCGACGCCCCATTGGAAGCCGGCGGCGGGCTGCACGATGGTCGCCGACGGGGGATCGTTGCCGACATCGATCCGCAGGGGTTCGCTGGTTCCGGTGGCGCCGGCGTCGTCGGTGACGCGGAGCCGCACGAAGACCGTGGCGGGCGAGGTGTAGGTCCGCTGTGGGCTGATTGAGCTCGAGTCGTCGAACGCGCCGTCCCCGTCGAGATCCCAGGCGTAATCGAGGGTGTCGCCCGGGTCGGGGTCGCTCGAGAAGGCGCCGCTGAACGTGACCGTGAGCGGGGCCGAGCCGCTGGTCGGCGCCCCGGCGGCGATCGCTGTGGGCGTCTGATTGGACGCGGAGTAGCTCAACCGCCGGACCCGTCCGTTGTCGAAGTCGGTGTAGTAGACGGCGCCGTCGGGCCCCGACTCGATGAAGGTCGGGTTGTCCGCATCGGCGACGAACGTGCTCACCTCGGCCGGGTTGGGATCGCCGCCGGCGCCTGCCTGCATCACCCAGATGCAGTCGCGCGAGTAGTCGGCGAAGAAGAGCGCATCGTCGTACTCGGCGGGGTACGGGCCCCCGCCGTAGAACTCGACTCCGGCCACCGACGAGCTGCCGGTGGGGCAGCTCTCGCCTGGGACCACCCTGGAGTTGTGGTGGTAGGCGAAGCTCGGGGCGGTGTGTGCCAGAGCCGAGCCGTAGAGGTTCTCGCAGATGCTGAGCTCGGCGCCGTCGTAGCCGTCTTCACGCACGGCGCCCTCGTAGCAGGGCCAGCCGAAATTGACCACCGATGGCGGGTCGGTGGGGACGCGGTTGAGCTCCTCCCATTCGGTCCAACCGACATCCCCGATCCAGAGCTCGTCGTCGGGCGAGATTGCGAACCGGAACGGGTTGCGCAGTCCGTAGGCGATGATCCGTTGCGCGTTCGGGTTCGAGCTGCCGAAGTTGGGGTTGGTGGGCAGCGCGTCGCCTGTATCGGGGTCGACCCGGATCACGCTGCCGTCGAGGGTGACCGGATCGGAGGCGGTCCGCAGGTCCTGGCTGCGCAGCGCGCCGCCTTGCGCCGTCGGCGGGGTCATCGTCCCGCCGACTCCGCCGGGGGGATCTCCGCAGGGGTTGTCCGGGTTGCCCTCCTGCCCGAAGTCGACGAAGGTGAAGCTGGCCCCGTCGCCGCCCGATGCGTAGAGGGCCCCGGAGTCGTCGAACTCCAGGTGGCCGATCGAGTGGCTCGGATACTGCTGGCACCAGTCCTCGATCAGGACGTCCTCATCGGGGGACGGGGTGCCGTCGAGTGTCAGCCGCGAGAGCCGTCCGCTGATCACGCAGCCGTCGGTGGTGGGGCCGGGCGGGGTCGGGCAGGGGTCGGAGCCGGGGCTGGTCAGCGAGCCCCAGAACGGGGCCATGCCTCCGATCGGTGCATCGTGGGCGTAGAGCACGTAGACGCGCTGGTTGGAGACGAACTCCGGATCGAGCGCGAAGCCGAGCAGGCCTCGATCCCAGAAGCTGTAGACCTGGCGCCGAAGGTCGGCGACGACCTGCGGCGAGTTGTCGCCGAGGTTCGAGAACTCCTTGATCAGGCCGCCGTGCTCGGCGACCAACACGCGACCGTCGTCGGCGAACCGGACCACGGTCGGGTCGTTGAGGCCGCTGAACGCGGTCGTCTCCTGAAACCCGGGCGGCAGGGCGCTCGCCCCGCCGGCGCCGGCGAGCATGGTGACGGTGGCCGCCGCGATCGCGAGCGCGCTCTTTCCTCCCCTACCTGCAGTCCCACGCCCCAACCCCGTGCTCACCTCCGTTGTCGAGCCTCCCGTTAGCCGATTCGTCGTAGCAACGGACCGGGGAAGCGAATACTGTCGCTCGGGTGGAGAAAAGGATCGTTCTCTTCGGAGCCACCGGCTACACCGGGAGGCTGACCGCCGCGGCGATGGTCGCCCGCGGCGATCGCCCGATGCTGGCCGCGCGGACCAAGGAGAAGGTCGAGGCGATGGCGGTCGAGCTCGGGGGCCTCGAGACCGCGGTCGCGGACGTCGGCGAGCCGGCCTCGGTGCGCGCGCTGCTCGAACCGGGCGACGCGATCGTGGCCACGGTCGGGCCGTTCGCCCGCTGGGGCAACGCGGCGGTCGAGGCGGCGATCGACGCCGGCGCCTCGTACATCGACTCGACCGGCGAGCCGGCGTTCGTCCGCCGCGTGTTCGAGCAGTTCGGGCCGCGCGCCGAGCGGGCCGGCGCCGGCCTGGTGACCGCGTTCGGCTACGACTGGGTCCCTGGCAACCTCGCCGGGGCGCTGGCGCTGCGCGACGCCGGCGAGGCGGCGACACGGATCGACGTCGGCTACTTCGCCACCGGCGGGCTCGGGGGGATGAGCGGGGGGACGCGAGCCTCCGCGGCGGGCGCGATGACCGAGCCCTCGTTCGTCTGGCGGTCCGGCATCCAAACCGAGCGGGGCGCGAAGCGAGTCCGCAGCTTCCTCGCGGCCGGCAAGGAGCGCCAGGCGATCTCGGTCGGCGCCTCCGAGCACTTCACGCTGCCGCGCATCCAACCGGGGCTGCGAGAGGTCAACGCCTACCTCGGCTGGTTCGGCGACCGGTCGCGCGCGATGCAGGCGATCGCCGCGGTCAACGCGGGCATCACGCGGATCCCGGGGATCAAGCGGGGGCTCGACGCGCTCACGGGGCGGTTCGTCTCCGGCTCCACCGGCGGGCCGACGGAGTCCGATCGCGCCGGCACCGGGTCGGCGGCGGTGGCGATCGCCTACGACGCGTCGGGCGCCGAGCTCGCCACGGTCGAGGTGCGCGGTCCCAACGGCTATGACCTGACCGCGGCGCTGCTCGCCTGGGGCGGCGCTCACGCGGCGGCACACGGAATGCTCGCGGCCGGCGCCCTCGGGCCGGTGGAGGCCTTCGGCCACGACGCCTTCGTCGCCGGCTGCGCCGAGGTCGGGCTCGAGCGGGTCTGAGCAGGGTTCAGGCCGGCGCGAGCAGGCGATCTGCGTTGCGGATCGGAGCAGTATCCTCCGCCGCCCACGCAACTCGCCCGAGATCCCGTCTACAGAGCAGGAGCCATGGCAGTAGCGACCGCGACCTACCAGGAGATCACCGACGACCAGCAGGCGATCGTCGAGATGGTCCGCAGCTTCGTCGACAAGGAGATCCTCCCCGTCGCCGAGGAGTACGACCACGAGGACAAGTTCCCCGAGCCCATCGTCGAGCAGATGAAGGAGCTCGGCCTGTTCGGGGTGACGATCCCGGAGGAGTACGGAGGCATGGGGCTCGATCTCTCCACCTACACCCTGATCGTCGAGGAGCTCTCGCGCGGCTGGATCTCGATCTCGGGCGTCGTCAACACCCACTTCATCGGCTCGTACCTGCTGATGAAGTTCGGCACCGACGAGCAGAAGGACCACTTCCTGCCGAGGATGGCGACCGGGGAGATCCGCGCTGCGTTCTCGCTCTCCGAGCCGGAGGTGGGCTCCGATGTCCAGGGGATCAAGGCGACGGCGAAGCAAAACGACGCCGGCGACTGGGAGCTCAACGGCCAGAAGATGTGGGTCACCAACGGGCTCGGCTCCGGCGTGGTCTTCGTGTTGATGAAGACCGACCCGAAGGCCGACCCGCCCTACAAGGGGATGACCTGCTTCCTCACCGAGAAGGAGCCGTGGGCGGAGCACAACGAGGGCGACTTCGCAGGGCTCGAGATCCCGCCGAAGATCAAGAAGATGGGCTACAAGGGCGTCGAGTCCACGGAGCTGGTCTACAACGGCTACGTCTGTCCCGAGGGGCGCATCCTCGGCGGGGTCGACGGGGTCGGTGAGGGCTTCAAGCAGATGATGGACGCGCTCGAGGTCGGGCGCGTGAACGTCGCCGCCCGCGGCGTCGGCATCGCGCAGCGGGCCCTCGAGCTGGCCCTGCGCTACTCGCAGGAGCGCAAGACGTTCGGCAAGCCGATCGCCGAGCACCAGGCGATCCAGTTCAAGCTCGCCGAGATGGCGACCAAGGTCGAGGCCGCACGGCTGCTGACCCGCAAAGCGGCCAAGCTCAAGGACGCCGGCGAGCGCTCCGACCTCGAGGCGGGAATGGCGAAGCTGTTCGCGTCCGAGACCGGCAAGGAGTGCGTCGAGGAGGCCTTTCGCATCCACGGCGGCTACGGCTACTCGAAGGAGTACGAGATCGAGCGTCTCTACCGCGACGCGCCGCTGCTCCTGATCGGCGAGGGCACCTCCGAGATCCAGAAGATGGTGATCGGCAAGAAGGTGCTCGCGCGCAACAAGCTCTAGCGAGCTTCTTCCGTCATCACGGTCTCGAACAGGTCGGCCGCCGCCTCCGCGTGCCGATCGAACGTGAGGCTCCGTCGCAACCAAGCTCGCGTCTCCGACAGGCCGTCCGCTCCTTGGCCGGTGTGAATCGCTCGCAGTGCGGCGGCGATCGCATCGGGGTCCTTTGACGGAACCGCGAACACCCCCGGCCGCCCGCTGATCAGCTCGCTCACGCCCGCACCTGTGGAGACGACAACGGGGGTACCGCTCGCGAGCGCTTCCAGCGGCGCGAGCCCGTAGCTCTGCCGCCGCGGTACGAACACGAACGCGTCCGCCGCCGCCATGTGGGTGCGCAGGTCGCCGTCGACGATCGCGTCGCCGCGAACCTCGACCCGAGGTGCGAGGTCGCGAGCCGCCACCAGCGCACGCAGATTGCGCACGTAATCGGGGTCCTCGTGGTCGGAGCCTCCGATCAGGACGCGAAGCGCAGGCACATCCTCGAGTCGAGCCGCCGCCTCGATCAGATCCTCGCTACGCCGATAGGGCTGATGGATCGCGAACGAGAAGACGAAGAAATCGTCCGCGGTGAGACCCAGGTCCGACCGCGCGTCATCGCGCGGGGGAGAGCTGAAGAACCCGGCCGGGGGCGGCTGTCGGAGCACGTGCGCCCGGCGCCGGTACGCGCGCGTGACCATCTGCGCATCGTGTTCCGAGGTCACGACGATGGCGTCGGCCCGCCGCGCGTGCCAGAGATCGGCGAGTCCGTGGGCCCCTCGAGCCGCGCGCATGACCGGGGAGCGGTGATCGAACCGTCCCTCCGCGGGCATCAGTGCCTGCTCCCAGAAGGTTTCGTCGCTACGGGTCCATACCAAGGGGGCACCGGTCCGGCGCGCCGCGAGCACGCCGGCGCGCAAGCCCATCCACTCGTGCGCGTTGATCACGTCGACGTCCTCCGGCACCATCGCCGCCACCCGCCGCATCCCGCCCCAGTAACGACGCAGGGTCGAGCGGGCGCTCCGGCTGCCATCCCGGTACGGAACCACCGACCGGACCTCCACCTCGGAGGCCTCCTCATCGAAGATCGACGGGCCTTGGTGGTAGCAGCAGAGGGTCACCCGATGCCCGAGCCGGTCGAGGCCACGGGCCAGCTCGGTGACGAGCCTGGCCGAGCCGCCGCCCCCCGCCGAGCCACCGATCCGTTCATGAATGACCGCTACGTGCGCCATCCGGTCAACGTACCAGCGGCCTGGCTGGTCAAACGTGCCGGGTCGGTGAGCGGGTGATCGACGATCCCCACGCTGATTCCCTGGTAGAACCAAGCGGATGGCGAGCACGGCCGACCTGATCCGGGCCGCGGTCGAGCGGCTCCAGGCCGACGTTCCCGCGCTGGCGAGGTTGAAGCTCGTCTTCGGGCTCGAGCTTCGCGGGCGCGGCGACGTGCAGCTCTACCGCGTCGAGCTCCCGGGGCCGAAGATCTCGAAGGGGATCGGCGACGACGAGCGCGTCCACGTCTCGATTCCGCGGTCGCACTTCAACGAGCTCGTGGCCGACGGCAAGCTCGAGCACTGGCACGAGGCCTACGATCACGGCCACGTCAAGGTCGAGGGCGATCCGAAGATCCAGCAGCTCGTCGGCCAGGTGATCGCCCACGCCGAAGCGCGCGGCAGGCTGCGCAAGGCACGCTGAGCCAGCTCCGATGGCCGCCGCCACCAGCGAGCTGATCGTCGCCGCCGTGCGGCGGGTGCAGGCGGAGGCGCCGGCCCTGGCGAAGCTGAAGCTGGTCTTCGGCCTCGAGCTGACCGCGGGCGGGCTCACCGGCCTGGGCACCTCCGAGCACTACCGGGTCGAGGTCCCCGGGCCCACCGTCACCGAGGGCGAGCCCGCCGACGCGCGGCTGCAGCTCGCGGTGCCGAAGACGATGTTCAACCTGCTGGCCGAGGAGGGCGGGCTCGCGGACTGGCGCGACGCCTACCACTACGGCCACCTCGAGGTCCGCGGCGACGAACGGGTCAAGCGGCTCCTCGGCAAGGCGATCGGGCGGCCCTGATCCGGCCCCGGTGAGCCCGAGCGGGACGGAGACCGCGAGGCTGGCCCGGCTGCGCGCGACGGCCCAGGGGCTGCACCGGCCACACGCGATCAGGCATCCCGTCGACGTCATCCGAGGTGCCGGCCCGGTCCAGGCCCAGGAGCCGCGCGCGGCGAAGCTCGCCTTCCGGGCCCGCTCGCGCGGACTGACCGCGATCGACGTCGACCGCGCCCGGACGGAGGAGCGCTCGCTGCTGCGTGCCTGGTGCATGCGAAAGACGGTCCACCTGATCTGCGCCGAGGACGCCGGCTGGCTGTTGCCGCTGTTCTCGGAGACGATCGTGCGATGGTCGCGAAAGCGCCTCGCCGACCTCGGCCTCGATCGCCGTGCGCAGGACCGCGCCCTGAAGGTCCTACACGACGCGGTCGACGCGGAGGGTGCCCTGACCCGCCCGGAGCTCGCCGAGCGCCTCGAGCGTGCCGGGTTCGAGACGGCGAACGAGTTCAAGGTGCACCTGTGGCTGCTGGCGACGCTCGACGGCGAGCTCTGCCTCGGGCCCGACCGTGGGCGGCAGACCTGCCTGGTGAGGACGGCGGACTGGCTCGGGAGGCTCGAGCCGCGCTCGCGCGACGATTCGCTCGCGGAGCTCGCGCGCCGCTACCTGCGGGCCTACGGCCCGGCGACCGAGCGAGACCTGGCCCGCTGGGCCGGGCTGCCGTTGCGAGACGCCCGCCTCGGGTTCGAGCGGATCGCCGCCGAGCTGCGCGCCGCCGGCCAGTGGTCCACGCTCGGCGCCGCGCCCCGGGTCGCCCGCTCGCCCGTGGTCAGGCTGCTGGGCGCGTTCGACAACTACAACCTCGGCTACGTCGATCGCGGCTTCGCGATCGCCGCGGAGCACGCGCGGCGCGTCAACCCGGGAGGCGGCATCGTGCGCCCGTCGATCATCGTCGACGGGCGCTTCGTCGGCACCTGGTCGTCGAAGCGCAGCGGCAGGCGGCTCGCGCTGGCGCCCGAGCCGTTCGTGGCGCTCGAGCCCCGGATCGAAGAGGCGATGGCGGCCGAGGTCGCGGACGTCGGGCGGTTCGAGGGGCTCGATGCGACGATCGCCAGCGAGGCGTAGCCGAGCCCCGCCGCTGTTGAGGCGGCTGATTCGGTCCGTCGCTACGATCCCGCGCCGATGAACGACACCGAGCACAAGCTCTCAACCGACCAGGCGGAGCGCGAGGCCTCCGGCGCCCACCCTTACGGCCGCTACCTCGAGGAGTTCGAGGAGGGGGCCGTCTACGAGCACTGGCCGGCGAAGACGGTGACCGAATCCGACGACCACCTCTTCTGCCTGATCACGATGAACCATCACCCGCTGCACCTCAACGACGTCTACGCGGCGGAGTCCCAGCAGGGCCGCAACGTCGTCGTCGGCCCGCTCGTCTACTCCCTCGCCCTGGGGATGTCCGTCTCGGACGTCTCCGGCAAGGCGATCGCGAACCTCGCCACCGAGGAGCTCTCGCACCCGAACCCCGTCTTTCACGGGGACACGCTCTACTGCGAGTCCGAGGTGCTCGAGGTCCGGCCGTCGCAGTCCAAGCCCGACCGCGGGATCGTCAAGGTCCACACCCGGGTCTACAAGCAGGACAACACGCTCGTCGCGGAGTTCAAGCGCACCGTGCTGATCCCCAAGCGACCCAGCGAGGCGTAGCCGAGCGGGTCAGATCAGCTCGGCGACCGACTCGAGCCCGGCGTCGAAGTCGGTGCCCGGGAGCCCGCCGATCGCCGGCGAGCTGACGCCGGCGTCCTGGTAACGGCGGACGGCGGCATGTACGTCCGCGGCCGGGCCGATCCCTGCGAGCTCGCCGAGCATCCGATCCGAGAGGCCGGCCTTGGCCCGCTCGAGGTCGCCGGCGGCCATGCCCTCGTCGAAGGCGGCGAGCTCGGTGGCGAAGCCCGACGCCTCCAGCATCGCCCGGTAGAACGGCAGCGACGCGTAGGGGATCAGGTTCTGGCGCAGCCTCGCCCGCGCCGCCTCGGCGTCGTCGGTGAGCGCGACCGGGACTGCGGCCACGACGTCGAAGCCGTCGAACGAGCGCCCGGATGACTCGACGCCCTCGCGGAGGGCGGGGACGACCGTGTCGCGGATGTAGTCGGGACAGCAGAGCCAGAGCATCACCCCGTCGGCGACCTCGCCGGCGAGGCGGATCATGTTCGGCGAGAGCGCGGCGACGTAGATCGGCAGCTCGGCACGGGCCTCGTAGCCCATGAACGCGAACTTGGTGGGGAAGAACTCCGAATCGGGCGGCTCCCGCCCGGTGAGGATCGCGCGCACGCCCGCGACGTACTCGCGCATCTGCGTCACCGGCTTGGTGATCCGCTGGCCGTGCCAGTTCTCGACCGTGACCCGGTGCGAGATGCCGAGCCCGAGCACCATCCGCCCGCCGGAGTACTCGTCGATCGTCGCCGCGGTCTGGGCCGTGGTCGCCGGCGTGCGGCTGAAGATCGGGACGACGCCGGTGCCGACCCTGATCCGCTCGCCGGCGGCGGCGTAGGCCATCAGCATCGTCAGCGAGTCACGGCCGGCGACGTGGGTGGTGTAGGCGGCGTCGTAGCCGAGCCGATCGGCCAGCCCCACCCGCTCGAGCGTCTTCGGCAGCGAGCGGCCGGGGGTGATGAAGGCGCCGATCCCGCTCACGCTGGATTCATATACGAATCGGGTGATGCGCCTCGACGGCGAACTGACGGTTTCCTCGAGCCTGGCCGTCCCGGCGAGCGTCGCGTGGGAACGGGCGGTCACCGAGGAGGGGATCAACGACGAGCTCAGCCCGATCATGCGGATGACGATGCCCGCCGGACTGCGCGGGAAGACGATCGACGATGTCGCGGTCGGGGCGCCGCTCGGGCGCAGCTGGATCCTGCTCGGCCGGGTGCTTCCGGTCGACTACGACGACCTCTGCCTGGTCGAGCTCGAGCCCGGTCGCCGCTTCCTCGAGCGCTCGCGCACGCTGACCTTCGCCGTCTGGCAGCACGAGCGGGTGATCGAGCCCCAAAGCGAGGGCGCCTGCGTCGTCACCGACCGCCTCGGCTTCGAGCTCAAGCGCGCGGTCGCCTGGATCCCCGGCGCCGCTCGGCTCGCCGAGGCCATCGTCCGGGCCCTCTTCCACCATCGCCACCGGCGCCTCGGCCACCACTACGCGGGGCGGCGGGCGGAAAACGTTGCGTAGTTCATCGAAATCCACCCGTCGCGACAGGGCGGGACAACGCGGAACCTCAGCGCTGCGACCGGCGGCGGGTGATCAGCGCCCGGCGCAGGGGGGCCGGAGCAACCGCTGCGAGGCGGCGCAGGCTGCGCTCGCGAAGCGACTGCTGCGGACTCGGACGCGGCCTCTCACGCTCCTTCCAGCGGGGAGAAACGTATCCCTCGAGGTGCGGGGTGCACTTCGGCTTCATCGCGTTCGAGCGCTTCAGTGCGACCAGGTGGACGCGGTCGAAATCGGGGTAAACGTGAGGGATCCGCACCTCGAGGACGCTCGCGAACCCGGCGTCGGCAAGCAGGTTGAAGAGCGACTCCTTCGTCAGCCAGATGCTGTCGAGGTTCTCGATCGAGGAAGCGTAGGAGCGGTCCCGATCCGCGTGAGTGTCGGTAGCGTCGTGCTCGCGGACGGTGATGCCCGAGTAGGTGGCGCCGTCGTGGGTCCAGGAGGTGACCGGGCGGAGGCTGTAGTGGGTGTCGAAGATTGCGGCGCGCTTCGTCACCGCCGCGACACGGTGGACGAACTCGAACGCAGCTGGGGCGTCGAGGTGGTAGAGGATCCCGAGCGCCAGGGTGAGGTCGAACTCGCCGTAGGCCGCGACCGTAAGGTTGCGGACGTCGTCGAGATGGAAGGAGGCCGCGTCAACGCCGATTGCGTCGCGGGCGAACTCCGCCCGGGCGACGTGCGCCTCGCGGCCTTCGACCCCGACAGCCTGGGCCCCGCGGAGCGCGAGCTCGATCGTGAACAGGCCTTCCATGCAGCCGAGATCGAGCGCGCGTAGCCCGTTGACGGGGCCGATCACGTCCTCGATCACGCCAATGACGGGCTCAAGCCGACCCTCGCGCCCGTATTCGGAGCCGCCGATCGTGAAGACACCGTCGCGGAGATGGAAATTGAAGTGCTGCCAGGGGCCGACGTGCTCGACGAGCTCGGTTCGGCGCCGCTCGAGCTCGGCCGCGTCGATGGTGGCGAGATCGCTCAACGCGACGGCAGGCTACGACATGAAAGCGCGAGCAGCTCCAAGGCCCGGTCCGCTGGCCGGAGCGGCGCGCTCCTCGCGCTGTAGTCGCGCCCACCGTCGGAGCGACCGTGGCTAGGATCGCCGTCCGGTGGCGCTCCCCGCGGCGGTGATCTTCGACAACGACGGCCTCCTGCTCGACACGGAGTCGGTCTGGACCAGGGCCGAGCAGGAGCTGTTCGCGCGTCGCGGGCTGGAGTTCACGCTCGCCCACAAGCGGGAGCTCGTCGGCACGTCGGCCCAGGTCTCCGGCGCGATCCTCGCCCGGGTGCTCGGCGAGCGCGGTCGTGACGCCGAGCTGATCGCGGAGCTCGACCGGATCGTGCTGGTGGAGCTCGAGCGCGGCGTGCGCCCGATGGCGGGAGCGCTGGAGCTGGTGGCCGCGCTCCACGGCGCCGCGGTGCCGACCGCCGTAGTGTCGAACTCGCCGGCGTCGTTCATCGCCCGGGCGCTCGACCTGGTCGGGCTCGGCGACGGGTTCGGGGTCATCGTCAGCGGCCACGACGTCGCCGCGCCGAAGCCCGCGCCCGACGCCTACCTGGCCGCGTGCCAGCGGCTCGCGGTCCCGCCCGGCGCCGACGTCATCGTGCTCGAGGACTCCCCGACGGGGGTGGCGGCCGCTCGCGCCGCCGGGCTCACGGTGCTGGGGATCCCGTCGCTGGAGGGGATCGAGCTGAGCGAGGCCGACCGGGTCTACGCCTCGCTCGCCGAGCCCGCGCTGCGCGCCCGGCTCGGCCTGTCCTAGTGCGGCGGCTCGACCGCGTGCGCCGGCGGACGCGATTCCTCCGCCAGCGAGGTGAGCTCGAGCACCCCGCGCGAGGCGTCCTCGAGCACGTCGGTCGCCTCCTCGGCCGAGCGCGCGTACAGCTCGACCAGCAGGTGGACGATGATCCGCTCCTCGTCGTGCTTGTGAAAGCGCACGTGGGTGAAGAACTCGCGGGTGCCCGAGTCGCCGAACGCGGCGTAGGTGAGGCTGTCCGCGGCCTCGGGGCCGGAGCAGGTCTCGACCGCGTCCTGGTCGACCGTGACCGTGCACGAGGCGACCCACGGCGTCCCGGCGACCATCCGCTCCCAGCGCTCCGAGATCGGGACCACGTGCCCCTCCTCGATCGCGAGGTGGGGCTGGTCGTGCATGCAGTCGAGGCACTGGACGACGGCCTCCTGGACCTCCTCGACGCGCTCGGCGGTCTCGCCCGAGTCGGGGTCGACGCGGATGATCGCGTCGTAGTGGACCTGCGCCTCCAGACGCGTCGACCAGCAGCGGTAGCAGCGCAGCCAGGCGGTGCGATCGCCGTTCAGCTCGCTCATCCCCATGAGCGTAGCGCCGTGGGCCGCGATGGGGATCAGCGCGGGTCGTCGGGCAAGAGCGAGTACATGAGCATGTCGCGCCGGGTCCCTGCGACGACCATGAACGAGCGCAGCAAGCCCTCGCGGCTGAACCCGGCGGCCTCGGCTACCCGCAGCGAGGCAGAGTTCGAGGGCTCGATCCACAGCTCGACCCGTCGCACCTCGAGCTCGCGGAACGCGAACGCGCAGATCAGCGCGAGGCCGCGGCGAGCGACGTTGCGCCCCCGCGCGGACGCCGCGATCCAGTAGCCGGCCGAGCAGCGGCCCGAGGCCGGGTCGAGGTTGTGCAGCCCGACCGCGCCGAGCAGCTCGCCGCCGACGGCATCGACGATCAGCGTCGCCAGGTCGGTCCCCGAGGCGAGCCCGGCCCGCGAGTTCCGCCGCCACTGGCGCGCGTCCTCCTCGCCGTACGGGAAGGGCACGGTCGTGTAGCGCCGGATCCCGGGATCGCGCACGGCCTCGACCACCTCGGGCACGTCGGCGTCCGTCATCAGCCGCAGGGTGACCACGCCGTCGCTGAGCCCGGCGACCGGGAACTCGATCGCGTCGGGGCTCACGCCGGCCGGTATCGCCGGTCGCTCGCGTGCGCCCCGAGCACGCGATCAGGCGGGCGCCGGGGACCCGGCTCGCTCGGCGACGAGGTCGACGATCTCGCCCATGATCCTGTTGACGTCGAAGTCCTTGGGCGTGTACACGGCCGCGACCCCGTCCGCGCGCAGCTTCTCGGCGTCGGCCGCGGGGATGATCCCGCCGATCACGACCGGGGCGTCGACGTCGCGCTCGCGAAGCAGGCGCACGGTCTCGGGGATCAGCTCCAGGTGCGAGCCGGAGAGGATCGAGAGCCCGACCACGTCCACGTCCTCCTCGAGCGCCGAGGCGGCGATCTGCTCCGGGGTGAGGCGAATGCCCTGGTAGATCACCTCCATGCCGACGTCGCGGGCCCGGACGGCGATCTGCTCGGCCCCGTTCGAGTGACCGTCGAGCCCCGGCTTGCCGACCAGGATGCGCGGGCGGTGGCCGATCCGCCGGGCGAGCTCGTCGACCCGCGTCCGGACCGCGTCGAGCTGCTCCTGGCCGCCGCCGGCGGCGGCGCCGGAGACGCCCGTCGGCGCGCGGTAGTCGCCGAACACGTCGCGCAGGGTGCTCGCCCATTCACCGGTTGTCGCCCCGGCCTTCGCCGCCTCGATCGTCGCCGGCATGATGTTGGCCGACTCGTCGGCCGCGGCGGCGGCGAGGTTGGCGAGGGCGCGCTCGACCGCCGCCTGGTCGCGCTCGGCCTTCCACTCCTCGAGCGCATCGCGGCGCTCGCGCTCGACCTCCGGGTCGGGGGTGAGGATGCCGCCGTCGGCGCTCGCGGTCAACGGCGAGTCCTCGGTCTCGGTGAAGCAGTTCTGGCCGATCACCTTGATCTCCTCGCGCTCGATCCTCGCGATCCGCTCGCGATGCGACTCGACCAGCCGGGACTTCATGTAGGCGACGGCCTCGACCGCACCACCCTGCTCGGCGACCACGCCCATCTCCTCGCGGGCGCCCTCGGCGAGCTCGGCGACCAGCCCGTCCATCACCTTCGAGCCCTCGAAGATGTCGGGGTACTCCAGCAGGTCGGTCTCGAACGCGAGCACCTGCTGGATCCGCAGGCTCCATTGCTGGTCCCAGGGGCGCGGCAGGCCGAGCGCCTCGTTCCAGGCCGGGAGCTGGATCGCCCGCGCGCGGGCGTTGCGCCCCAAAGTGACCGCGAGCGCCTCCAACACGATCCGCTGGACGTTGTTCTCCGGCTGGGCCTCGGTCAGGCCCAGGCTGTTGACCTGGACCCCGTAGCGCATACGCAGCAGCTTCGGCTCGTCGACCCCGTAGCGCTCGCGGCCGATCCGCTCCCAGAGCTCCGACATCGCCCGCAGCTTCGCGTGCTCCTCGACGAAGCGGACGCCGGCGTTGACGAAGAACGAGATCCGGCCGAAGACCTTGGGGAAGTCGGCCTCGGCGACCTGGCCGCGGGCCTTGACCTCGTCGAGCACCGCGATCGCGGTCGCGAGCGAGTAGGCGATCTCCTGCACCGGGGTGGCGCCGGCCTCCTGCAGGTGGTAGCTGCAGACGTTGGTCGGGTTCCAGCTCGGCATCTCGTTGACGCTGAACGCCACCGTGTCGGCGATCAGGCGCATCGACGGCCCGGGCGGGAAGGCGTAGGTGCCGCGCGAGAGGTACTCCTTGATGATGTCGTTCTGGGTCGTCCCGGTGAGCGCTGCGCGGTCGATCCCGTTCTCGTCCGCGACGGTGACGTAGAGGCCGAGCAGCCAGGCCGCGGTCGCGTTGATCGTCATCGAGGTGTTCATCTCGTCGAGCGGGATGCCGTCGAAGAGCGCGTGCATGTCGCCCTTGTGGGCGATCGAGACGCCGACCTTGCCGACCTCGCCGCGCGAGAGGACGTGGTCGGGGTCGTAGCCGGTCTGGGTGGGGAGGTCGAAGGCGACGGAGAGCCCGGTCTGGCCCTTGGCGAGGTTGCGGCGGTAGAGCTCGTTCGAGCGCCGAGCGTCGGAGTGTCCGGCGTAGGTGCGCATCACCCACGGCCGGTCGCGGTCGGGCAGGCGATGATCGCTCATGGGCAGATTCTACGTCGGGTCAGGGGCTTCGACCGCAGGCGTGCGCACGGCGCGGGAGAGCGCCGCCATCCCCGAGGTGTAGGCGACCACGGTCAGTCCCCACGCGCCCCGGGTACCGTTCGGCCGTGGTCCACCTGATCGACACGATGCACCTCGGGCGCGACCGGGTGATCGGCGCGCACCTGGTGCGTGACGGCCTGATCGTCGACCCCGGGCCGGCCTCGTCGCTCGAGAACTGGATCGACGGCCTCGAGCCCCCGCCGCGGGCGCTGCTGCTGACCCACATCCACCTCGACCACGCGGGCGCGAGCGGTGTCCTCGCCCGCCGCTTTCCCGAGCTCGTGGTCCACGTCCACGAGACCGGCGCCCAGCACCTGATCGACCCCGAGCGTCTGCTCGCGAGCGCCTCGCGCCTCTACGGAGCCGAGAACATGGAGCGGCTGTGGGGCGAGGTCGCGCCGGTGCCGGCCGAGCGGGTTGTCGCCCTGTCCGGGGGCGGGGAGGAGGTCGAGGGCTTCCGCGTCGAGCACACCCCGGGCCACGCCGGCCATCACGTCACCTATCTCGACCTCGAGTCCGGCGACGCGTTCGTCGGCGACATGGCCGGGGTCCGGATCCCGCCGAGCGAGGTGACGCTGGCGCCGACGCCGCCGCCCGAGATCGACGTCGACGCGTGGCTCGCCTCGGTCGAGCGGATCGAGCGGCTCGGCGCCGAGCGCCTGCGGCTCACGCATTTCGGCCCGGTCGAGGATGTCGCCGCCCAGCTTGATCGGGTGCGCGCGGCGCTTCGCCGTGGCGTCGAGCTCGCGCGCCTGGGCCGCGAGGCGTTCCTCGAGGCGGTCGAGCGCGAGATCCGCGAGCGCGCCGACGACGTCACCGCCGCGGCGCTGATCCAAGCGGCGCCGCCCGAGCAGCAGTGGCTGGGCCTCGAGCGCTACCTGCGCAAGCGCTCCGAGGCCTGACGCGGCGCGGATGAAATTCCGCGCCCGCACCTTCGGGTGCACGCCGGTGTTCAGGGTTGTCCAGCGGCTACGCTGCCGCGTGAACATCCCGGAGCCGACGTGACAAACGCCATCTTCAGCAGACGCAGCGCGCTCGCGGCCGTGGTCGCGACCCTGCTCGGGGTGGGCGCGGCGACCTCGATCGCCGCGGTCACCGTGTACGAGAACGACATGTCGAGCCAGGGCGAGTTCAACGAGATCGTGCGCTCGGGCGGCGGCAAGCGCTGCGACAAGAAGTACCGCGAGAAGACCAAGGTCATGCACGCCTCGGTGAAGAGAAGCCCGACCACCTGCTCGTTCCGCCCGCCGGTGCAGGGCGACAGCGAGCTGCCCAACCAGGGCGTCGCCGTCGAGGGCAAGATCCTCAAGCAGACGCCGAAGTCGGTGCGCGGCGGTGCCTTCATCGAGGTCACCGTCCGCGCCGGGGGCAGCGGCACCGGCTACGCGCTGCGGATCTTCCCGCAGAAGCAGCGCTACGCGCTCATCCGCGGCCCGGCGGGCGGCGGGTTCCCGGCGGAGGGCAAGAGCGACGCGATCAAGAAGGTCAACGAGCGCAACCGGATCGAGGTGATCGCAACCGGTGCCGAGGTGATCGGCATGGTCAACGGCAAGGAGGTCGCGAAGCTCAGCGACTCCAACCCGGGCCAGCTCCGGGGTCGCAAGGTGCGCTTCGCGATCGGCAGCCAGGCGAACAAGGACAAGACCGTCGTCGGCACGTTCAAGCGCGTCGCCGTCTCGGTCCCGGACCCTTAGGCCCGAGCCCAGGCCAGGGGGCAGTCAGATCTCGACCGAGACGATCGAGCGCCCGCGCGGCGCCGGGCCGGGATCCGGCCTCGGCGGCAACTGGCAGGTGATCGTCCTTAACGACGACCACAACACCTTCGACCACGTCGCGGGAACCCTGGCGCGCGTCGTCCCCGGCGTCTCCCTGGACCAGGGCCACCGGTTCGCCGAGCGCATCCACACCTCAGGGCGGGCGATCGTCTGGGCCGGGCCCCGCGAGCCCGCCGAGCTCTACTGGCAGCAGCTGTCCGAGGCGGGCCTCACCATGGCCCCCCTCGAACAGCATTGAGGCGCCTGCAAAGCGTCGCCTGAGGGTGTCCTCGGTCGGGCGCCTCGCTCACGTAGGTCCGATCTACGCTCGCTTCGGCGCCCTCCCTGCGTCCTACTCAGGCTCGCTTTTCGGTGCCTTCGGCGCTCAGTTCACGCGCGGCAGGGTGATGATCTGGCCGGCCGGCGAGCCGCCGACGGCCGGGCGCCCGCCCCGGCCGATGAGGCGCGAGCCGCGCGGTCGCCGGTGCTCTCCGCGCCGGTGCTGGAGCTGGGCGACGCGCAGCTTCAGCAGCGCGCGCAGCTCGCTGGTGCGGCTGAACGGGTCGGCGATCACGTCGCCGCTCGCGATCGAGATCGCGGCAAGCAACCTGCCCTCGACCTCGGCGCCGATCACGGGGCCCGCGAGCGGCTCGTGCGAGTCGAGCTCGGCGAGCTTGGTCAGCGCCGCGGCTCCGGCATCGTCGAGGTCCAGCCGCCGGATCGTCAGGGCCGTGTTGACCTGTGTCTCCTGAATCGTCATCTCGTTCACCTCGCTCGCTCTCGTCGCCTCGTCATGGAACGCCTGGGAGGCTGTTTCGTGAATCGAGGGAGAGGATCTCGCGCCCGAGCTATTAGCGCAACATCAATCGCTGTTGTGTCTGATAAGGTCAGCTAATGCTCGATGTGAAGCGGTTGCGCGTCCTGCGCGAGGTCGCCCGGCAGGGCTCGTTCTCGGCCGCCGCCGATGCTCTGTACCTCTCCCAGTCGGCGGTCAGCCAGCAGATCGCCACGCTCGAGCGCGAGGTCGGGATGCAGCTGCTCGATCGCACGCGTGAGGGGCCGAAGCTGACCGACGCCGGACGGGTGCTGGTCTCGCACGCCGAGGCGGCGATCGCGCGTCTCGACGAGGCCGAGCGCGAGCTGGCCTCGATCGCGGGGCTCGAGGGCGGCGAGCTGCGGCTCGCCAGCTTCCCGAGCGCGAGCGCGACCGTGCTCACCGAGGCGGTCTCGCTGTTCCATCGCCGTCATCCGGGCGTCCGGCTCAGTGTCGCCGACGCCGAGCCCGAGGAGTCGCTGCCCCGACTGCGCGGGGGCGGGGTCGATCTCGCGCTGACCTTCGACTACCCGTCGGTGCCGAAGCCGCCGGAGCGGGACCTCGACCACACCCTGTTGCTGACGGAGTCCATGCACCTGGCGCTGCCCGCCGACCACGAGCTGGCCGCTCGCCGGGTCGTCCCCCTCGACGCCTTCGCCGACACCGAGTGGCTCTGCGGATCGCGCCCGAGCACCTGCGGCGAGGTCGTGTTCCGGGCCTGCCGGGATGCCGGGTTCGAGCCCAGGATCGGGTTCGAGACCGACGACTACCACGTCATGCAGGGCTTCATCGCCGCCAAGCTCGGGGTCACCCTCCTGCCCGACCTCGCGCTCGCGACCCTCCGCTCGGACCTGGTCGTCCGGGCGACCGACCCGCCGGCGCCCAAGCGGCGCGTGTTGGCCGCCACCCGGCCCGCCGGCTCGCGATCACCGGCCACCGACGAGATGCTCGCGATCCTGGTCGAGGTCGGCGCCGCGTTCGAGCAGCGCTCCGCCGAGCTCACCCTGGTCGCCTGAGCCGGCCGCGGCCACGCCGAACGTCCCGCACTGTTGCTCTCAGCTCCGCGACGTTCGGCGGGTCGCGCTGCCGTCGAGCAGGCGCGGCAGCACGTCGTTGAGCATCGCCAGCAGGGTTCGCTGCACGATCGTCGCGGTCTGCGCCCGCGTCGCCCGTCCCCACAGCGTCCACTCGGCCAGCGCGGCCTCGGCGGCGCCGAGGTAGACGCGAAGCACGAGCCGCAGCTCGTCGGAGTCGGCGAGCACCGTCGTCTGGTTGACGAGCATCCGCGCGATCGCCTCGTCACGCGCCCGGTCGAGGATCGCCTGCACGTCCGGGTCGGAGCCGGCGGTGCCGAGCAGCCGCGTCCAGGCGTCTCGGTCGCGCTCGACCGCGTCCAGCAGCGCCTTCGAGTTGACTTCGATCATGCGCTCGAGCGGTTCGCCGCGCAGGTCGGTGCGGATCGCCCCGGGGAGCCGCTGGGCGAGCTCCTCCAGCACGGCGAGGAAGAGCTTGCGCCGCGAGCCGAAGTAGTGGTGCACCAGCCCGCGGGTGACGCCGGCCTCCTGGGCCACCGCGGCCGTCGAGGCCGCATCGAAGCCGTCGCGGACGAAGATGCGCCGGGCGGCGTCGAGGACCTGGGCGCGGCGCTCCTCGGGGGCAAGGCGGGTGAACCGGTGCTCGCTTGTCTTCATCTCTCGCAGTCTTGTTGACGCAGCGCCAACAAGATGTTACCGTCCGCGGCGGCCACCCCGCTAGAGGAGGAACCAAGCAGGCATGAAGGGAAGCTCACTGATCGTCGTCGCGGCCGTTCTGGCGGCGTGCGCTCCGTCCGCCGAGGCCACCGCGCCGGCCGCCGACCAGCCGCCGAACGTCGTCACGATCATGACCGACGACCAGGACTTCCGGTCGATGTGGGCGATGCCGAAGACGCGCAAGCTGCTCGCGCGCCAGGGCACCACGTTCACCGACAACATCGTCAACTTCCCGCTCTGCTGCCCCTCGCGAGCCACGTACTACACGGGGCAGTACGCGCACAACCACGGCATCCTCTGGAACAACTGGCCCGAGGGCGGTTACTACCGCTTCGACGGTGGCGAGACGCTGCCCGTGTGGCTGCAGAGCGCCGGCTATCGCACGATCCACATCGGCAAGTACCTGAACGAGTACGGCACGCGGGATCCCTACGAGGTGCCGCAGGGCTGGTCGGAGTGGTGGGGCGGGGTCGATCCGACCACCTACGGTTACTACGACTACACGCTCAACCACAACGGCAAGCTGCGCACCTACGGGTCCTCGCCGGACGATTATTCGACCGACGTCTACGCGCGGCTCGCGGAGCGCGAGATCGCCGACGCGGCGCGCGGGCACAGGCCGTTCTTCCTCAACCTGGCGCCGATCGCGCCGCACACGGTTGCGGTCGAGAGCGAGGCGAAGCAGGAGGGGACACCCGCCGTCCCGGCGCCCCGCGACGCGGCCGCCGCCGCGGAGCTCGAGATGCCGATCTACCCGAACTACAACGAGGTCGACATGTCGGACAAGGCGGCGCTGCTGACCTTCTTCCCGCAGCCCTTCGGCGAGGACGTGGCCGCCTCGCTCGCGCGCCACTACCAGGGCCGGATGGGCTCGCTGTTCGCCGTCGACGATCTGGTCGCCGGCGTCCACCGGGCGCTCGCCCGCGCGGGGGTCGCAGAGAACACGGTGATCATCTTCACCTCCGACAACGGCTGGATCCTCGGCGAGCATCGCCTCTACGACTGGGTCACCCAGGACGGCAACGCGTCCGGCGTCAAGTACGTGCCCTTCGAGGGCTCCGCGCGGGTCCCGCTGATCATCGCCGGCCCCGGCTTCCCGAAGCACGAGAAGGTCGACGGCGTCACGGTCAACGCCGACCTCGCGCCGACGATCCTGCGCCTCGCCGGCGCCAAGGGCACGCTCCCGCGCGACGGCGTCTCCCTGGTGCGCGCCGCGCGGCACCCGGAATCGCTCGACGGCCGGGGCGTGCTGATCGAGACGGCGCCGAACCCGCGCGGCGTCCCTCCCTACAAGTCGATCCGCACCGAGCGCTACCGGCTCGACGTGCAGGAGGGCGGCGCCGAAGCGCTCTACGACCTCAAGCGCGATCCCTGGGAGCTGCAGAGCGTCCACGACGACCCGCGCTACGCCCAGATCCACGACATCCTCCGCGACGCGCTCGGCCGGCTCGCGGTGTGCAGCGGGAAGTCGTGCCGCATCGGCCTCGGCAAGCTGCCGAAGCCCGGGGCGCCCGCGGGCTAGCCGGCCGAGCGCAGGGTTCGGCCCGCGGCGGGTCTCAGGATGATCGTCTACGGCGCCAAGATCTCCTACTTCACCGGGAAGTTCGAGGCCTACCTGCGCTATCGAGAGATCCCGTACGAGTACCGGGCGCTCGACTCGCGCCTGTACCGATCGGTGGTCCCGAAGCAGCTCGGGGCGACCCAGTACCCGAGCGTCCGCCTGTCCGACGGCCGCTGGATCAGCGACACGACCCCGATGATCGCCTGGCTCGAGGCCGAGCATCCGGGTCCGGAGGTGATCCCGCGCGATCCCGCGCTCGGCTACCTCTCGCTGCTGGTCGAGGACTACGCGGACGAGTGGCTGTGGCGGCCGGCGATGCACTACCGCTGGTCGTACTCCCCCGACCGCTACCTCGCCTCGACCCGGCTGGCGGACGAGATCGTCACGGTGCCCGGCGTGCCGCGCTCACAGCGCCGGCGGTGGGTCGCGAAGCGCCAGCGCAGGCTCTTCGTCGCGGGCGACGGAGTCGGCGCGCGCACGCGCGACCACGTGGAGGGGAGCTACCTCCGGGTGCTCGACCGGCTGGAGCCGATCCTCTCCAAACGCCCCTTCATGCTCGGGGAGCGGCCGACGATCGCCGACATCGGCCTCATGGGGCCGTTCTGGCGCCACTTCGTCCACGATCCGACCCCGGCGCGGCTGCTCCAGGACCGCGCTCCGGCCGTGTTCGAGTGGGCCGCGAGGGTGTGGAACGCGCGCGCGGGGAAGGTCGGTGACCGCCCGCTCCTCGAGGAGCTTCCGGCCGACTGGGGCCCGCTCCTCGACGAGATCGGCGAGACCCACCTCGAGGCGCTCGCCGCGAACGCGGCTGCCTACGACGCGGGTGCGAAGGCGCATGACCTCACGGTCCAGGGGACCACGTATCGCGGGATCCCGACGAGCGCCTACCGCCCGTGGTGCCTGCGACAGCTCCAGGCGGGATTCGAGGCCCTCCCTCCGGAAGCCGCCGCGGACGTGCGGGCCGCGCTCGAACGCCATCGCTGCTGGGAGCCGCTGTGGCGGGTCACCGCGTTCGCCTGCGACCACGACCCGGAAGGGACGGCGCCCTTCTGCCGCGCCACCCGGATGGTGCGCGACTAGGCCGGCTGGCCGTTGGTCTGGAGCGCCGCCTCGGCGACCCGGGCGTGCCAGTGCTGATCGATCGGCTTCTGGTAGTAGGTGAGCGCTGCCTGGCGCAGGGCCGAGATCTCGTCCGAGAACCACCAGCGCTCGTGGTCGGCGCGGCTCTCCCAGACCGTCACCTGGCGCAGGTGCAGGGTGTCGTCCTCGTTGCGGCTGAGGAAGGCGCTGCGCGCCCCGTAGGCGAGCGCGCGGTCGAGGGCGGGCGTCCAGATCTCGAGGAAGCGATCGCGCCGCCAGGGCGTGATGTGCCACTCGATGTAGTGGACCTCGGCCATCCCGCTCAAGACTAGTGCTCGCGCGCTAGGCGCCGACCTCCGCCCAGATCGCGCCCTCGCCTTCGGCGTGCTTGCCCTCGCCGTCGTCGGTGGCGCCGACCCGGATCGAGATCTTGCCGGAGTGGCGGTTCTCGTGCAGCATCTGGTGCGCCTCGGGAACGCCCTCGAAGTCCATCACCTGCGACAGCACGGGGCGGACCTTGCCCTCGGCCATGAGCTGGTTCGCGCGCGTGCACTCGTAGGCGTTGGCGAAGTGCGAGCCGAGGATCTCCTTCTGCTTCATCCACAGGTAGCGGACGTCGAAGTCGAGGTTGTAGCCCGAGGTGGCGCCGCAGATGACCACCTTGCCGAACGGCTTGACCGTGAACACCGAGGTCGGGAAGGTCGCCTGGCCGACGTGCTCGAAGACGATGTCCGGGGCGTCGCCGAGGATCTCCTTCACCCGCTTGGCGAACCCGCGCGAGGCCTTGAAGCGCTCCTTGTCGGCGGCCGGGTCGGCGGCGGGGTGGTTGGCGTCGGTGCGCATCATCTCGCCGAACTCGGCCCGGTTGACGTAGTCGACCGCGCCGAGCTGCTTGACGAGCTCGCCCTTTTCGTCGGAGGAGACGACGCCCACGGCGTTCGCGCCCGCGGCCTTGCAGAGCTGGGTCGCGAACACGCCGAGGCCGCCGGCGGCGCCCCAGATGAGCACGTTGTGGCCGGCCTGGAGCTTGCAGCGGTCGAACAGCATCCGGTACGCGGTGAAGTAGGTGAGCCCGTAGGCGGAGGACTCGACCCAGGAGAGGTTGCGGGGCTTCGCCAGCAGCTGCTGGGCCTGGACCTTGGTGAACTGCGCGAACGAGCCCCAGGTCGTCTCGTAGCCCCAGATCTCCTGGCTCGGCGCCGCCATCGGGTCGAGCCCGTGGACCTCGACGTCCTCGTAGGAGGCCTGGTTGCAGTGGATCACGACCTCGTCGCCGGGCTGCCAGCGCGTGACCCCCTCGCCGACCTTCCACACGATTCCCGAGGCGTCCGAGCCGCCGATGTGGTGCCCGTACTCCGGGTGGTCGCCGTAGTTGAACACCGAGACCGGCTTGCCGAGCGCCGCCCAGACATTGTTGAAGTTGACCCCGGCGGCCATCACCCGGACGACGACCTCGAAGGCGCCGGGCTCGGGCACCTCGATCTCCTCGACCTGAAACGCGTCCTTGGGCTCGCCCTCGCGCTCCTGGCGGATCACCCAGGCCGCCATCTTCTCCGGCAGCGCCCCCGGCTCCACGTCGAGCTTCGAAACGTCCGCTACGTCTACGGCCACGGTTCTCCCTTTGTTCGGACTGGATGACTACGAAGAGCGCGAGGATCGTAGCGTTGGCGAGACGGCGCCGGTCGCGTTCGCGACGGGGCACTTCCCGCGCTCGCGTCCGCAGGCCTCGGTGTCGCACAGCCGGCACATCCATCGGGTGGCGCCGGGCCCGCGGATCATCCCGACGAGCACCCGGCCGAGCAGGCGGTCGAGGTCGGCGCGCTCGGAAGGCTCGAGCTGCGCGAGGGCAGTCTCGAGCACCTCGGCGCGGGCCGCCGCCACCCGGCGGCCGGCCCGGCGACCGGCGGGCGTGAGCGCGACGGTCGTCACCCGGCCATCGACGCCGCCCTCGCGGACGACGAGCCCGTCCCGCTCGAGCCGGTCGACCAGCCGCACGGTTCCCGACGAGGTCAGGCCGAGGACCTGGCGCAGCAGGTCGATGCTCGGCCGCTCGAGAAAGTGGACGAGCGCCGAGAGCGCGGCGGCACCGCTGAGCGAGCGCGCCGCCGCGCCCGCGCCCATCACCGCTTCGCCCGTCCGATCGGCTACCGCCAGCGAAAGCGCGCCCAACAGGTTGCCGGTGCGATCGAGCGAGTCCCCCGCGGCCACGGTCAGCCCAGCTCGTATCGCAGCTCGACCGTGGCCTCGCTGCCGAGCGGCGCGGTGAACGTCCCGCCGCCGGTGATCCCGGCGAGCTCGCCCGCTCCCGACCCTTCGACCACGTTCATCTGGCCGGCGGCCCGCTTGCCGTCGAAATCCCCGTTCGAGGTCAGCACGAAGCTGCCCTCGCGCCCGCCGACGCGGCCCTCGATCCGCTGCAGGCCGACGAACTCGGCCGTCTCGTCGGGGCGGTAGCACATCAGCCACTGGGCCACGCCCGCACCCTCGATGTCGCCGCCGAGGCGCTGCTCCACCCGGGCCAGCGAGGTGCCGCCGTGCTCGGCCTCGATCGTCTTCTCCTCGTTCCAGGATTCCACTTTGAAGGTGGCGTTCGCTGTGCTCATCGCGACTCCGATCGTTGTTCTCGGGGTACCCATATGCATGACTCATACACATAATTTCCCCACCCGCGAACGTCCCGACCTCTCGACTGGGGAGGGGCAAACGGGACGTTCGGCGTCAGAATGGCGCGGTGCGGGTCCTCCAGCTCACCGATGGCGGTCAGAGCGCCGAGGACGTCGCTGCGGAGGTCGCCTCCTTCCTGGCCGCGGCGCGCAGCACGCTCGAGCTCGCCCTCTACGACATCCGGCTCCCGGGCGAGGCGGGGGAGATCGTCGCCGGCGAGCTGCGAGCGGCGGCGGCGCGCGGGGTCGAGGTGCGGCTGCTCTACAACGTCGACTCCGCTCGCCCGCCGGCGATCCACCCGCCGCCGGCGACCCGGCCCGAGCTGCTGCACGAGCTCCCGGTCGACGATCGAGCGGTGCCGGGGATTCCCGACCTGATGCACCACAAGTACGTGGTCCGCGATCGCGAGGCGGTCTGGACCGGCTCCGCCAACTGGACGGTCGACTCGTGGACCCGGCAGGAGAACGTCTGCATCGCGGCCGATTCGGCCGCGCTCGCCGCGGCCTACGCCGGCAACTTCGAGGAGCTCTGGGACCGGCGCGACGTCGAGCGCTCCGGCCGGATCGAGCCGCGTCGGGTCGAGCTCGAGGGCGGGGCGGAGGCGCGCGCGTGGTTCACGCCCGGCCACGGCGCCGAGCTCTCGCAGGCGATCGCGAAGGCGATCGCCACCGCGCGCCGCAGGGTGCGGATCGCCTCGCCGGTGATCACCTCGGCGCCGATCCTGGCGACGCTCGCCGAGCTCGGAGCCCGCGGCGGGATCGACATCGCCGGGGTGATCGACGAGCCCCAGACCGACGCCGTCTACGGGCAGTGGGCGACCAACGGGGTCTCGGAATGGAAGATCCCGCTGCTGGTCAAGGCCCTGACCCTGCTGCCGTTCTCGGGCAAGCCGTCGACGCCCTGGTCGCCGGGCACGGTCCACGACTTCATGCACGCCAAGGTCGCGGTCGCCGACGACACGGTGTTCGTCGGCTCGTTCAACCTCTCGCGCTCGGGCGAGATGAACGCCGAGAACGTGCTCGAGCTGCGGGACGCCGGGCTCGCCGAGCGGATGGCGGCGTTCGTCGACTCGGTCCGCGGGCGCTATCCGCCGACGTCCGTGCCCGGCTCGGCGCAGGCGATCGCCACGACCTCGGAGGGCTCCTCGACGAGCTCCGGGATCTCGAAGTCCGCGGGCGAGATCCGTCCCGGCTCGAGCAGCTCGGCCCGCACCCAGTCAAGCAGCCCGGACCAGTAGTCGCGGCCGACGAGGACCACCGGGTGGTCGACCGCCTCGCCGGTCTGGATCAGGGTGAGCACCTCGAAGAGCTCGTCGAGGGTCCCGTAGCCGCCCGGCAGGGCGACGATCGAGCGCGAGTAGCGCACGAACATCAGCTTGCGGGTGAAGAAGTAGTCGAAGGTGAGGCCGAGGTCGCAGTAGGGGTTCAGCGCCTGCTCGAACGGGAGCAGGATGTTGAGCCCGACCGAGGTCGCGCCGGCGTCGCGGGCGCCGCGGTTGGCCGCCTCCATCAGGCCCGGCCCGCCGCCGGTGATCACGGCGTAGCCGGCCTCGCCGATCGCCCGCCCGATCTCGCGCGCCCTCGCGTACAGCGGGTCGCTTGGCGGCGTGCGCGCCGAGCCGAAGACGCAGACCGCGGGGCCGATCTCGCCCAGCGCCTCGAAGCCCTGGCGCAGCTCCTTCTCGACCAGGGCGAGCCGCTCCTCGTCGGTCCGCGTCGACGCGACCGCCGGCTTTTCGGCGCCGATGATCTCGACGTTGGGCGTCGGAGGATCGAGGGGTCGTGGTTCGCTCATCGCGCTGTCAGGTTCGCGTCCGGGGCCGCGACTACCTTCGCAAGTTCCCATGGAAGCATCCGAGAGACCACAGCTACCGCTCGACCAGCAGGCTGGCGACGGCACCGTGCGGGCGCTCGAGGACCGACTCGTGATCGAGTCGCTGACCGTCGAGGACGAGCGCACCGCGAAGCTCGTCCGCGAGCGCGCCGAGGCCGGCCACCCGCCGACGCAGACCGTGCGCGACGCGGTCGAGATCGGCGCCCGCGTGCTCGAGCGCGAGGGCACGGCGGTCGAGGTCGATTACGTACGGGCGGAGTTCGAGCGTCACGCCGCCGAGCTGCGCGACCGCCTCGCGCGTGCGCTCGAGTCCGGCGACGAGCTGCTCGCGGAGCGGATCACCGAGACCTTCGACGGCTCGCGCGACGGCTCGGTGCAAAAGGACATCGACGCGCTGCTCAAGCAGGCGCTCGCCGACCAGCGGGAGGCGCTGCTGAAGCAGTTCTCGGCCCAGGAGGGCTCGAACCCGCTGTTCGACTTCAAGAACGCGATGGTCAACGCCACCCGCGAGCTCGGCTCGCGCCAGCAGTCCGAGGGCGAAGAGAACCGCAAGGTGATCGCCGAGCTCCGGCGCGAGGTGCTCGAGCTCAAGGAGCGGCGAGATGCCGACGACCGGGTCGCCGACGAGGCCGAGCGCGGCACCGCAAAGGGACGCACGTTCGAGGAGCTCGTGCACGCGGCGATCGACGAGATCGCGGCGGTCCAGGGCGACGCCGCCCATCACACGGGCGACTCGGCGAACGAGACCGGCAGCAAGAAGGGCGACACGGTGGTCGAGGTCGGCGGGGCGCTCGGCAGTCCGCTGGCGACGATCGTGTTCGAGGCGAAGAACAAGCGCCTCTCGAAGAACGACGCTTGGACCGAGCTCAATGCCTGCATGGGGGAGCGAGACGCTGCCTTCGCGGTGCTCGTGGTCGCCGGAGAGGACAAGGTCCCTGCGGGACTGGAGGAGCTGACCGAGTATCAGGGCAACAAGATCATCGCCGTCCTCGACCGCGAGGACCCGGACCCGCTCGCGCTGCGGCTGGTCTACCGCTACGTGCGTGCCCGGATCCTCGCCGCGGACGCCGACGAGCTCGAGGTCGACGCGGCCGGCGTGCGCGACGCCGCCGAGGAGGCCGCCGCGCGGCTGAAGCGCGCCAACCGGGTTCGCAAGTCCCTGACCAGCGTCACGAACAGCGCCAAGGCGGCCGGCGACGAGTTCGACGAGATGGTCGCGGACGTCGAGCGCTGCCTGGCACGGATCGAGGGCCTCGTGGCCGCCGCGGCGGCCGAGGAGCCGGGCTAGGGCAGCCCGAGCTCGCTCTGACGAGCTCCCGCGCTCGGGGCCGACCTCGAGCGTGGTCTCGCCGGCGCCGTCACCGTCGGTGACGGCGTAGTCGCCCTCCTCCAGTCCGAGCTTGAGCGAGCCCGTGCCGCCGGCCAGGATCTCGTCGCTGGCGTCGTCGGTCGGGCCCTCGAGCACGAGCCGGGTGTCACCGGCCGTCTGGTTGGAGATCGTGATCGTCGCCAGCCCGGCTCCGATCGTCGCCGGGCTCACCGTGACCCCGTCGTCGCCGATCCTGGCGCTGAGCTCGACGGGCGAAGGCGGCCGCGGGTTGTTCTCGAAGTCGTCCTCGCCGCAGGCCACGAGAGCGAGCGCGGCCACGAGCGCCGCCGTCGACACGATCAGCCTCCTCTGCACGCTCATCGTGCGCGCAACCCTAGATGATTGATTCCAGGCCCGTGCGTGCCCGTCATCCGGGTGCGCGGGGGTCGTGGAATCACTCATCGAGCCGAACCCGCGGGGTCCGGAGCCCGGGGCCGAGGTCAAAAGGGCAGCTCGACGACCTCGCCGGAATTGCCGGCGCCGACCTCGACCGTCGCCCCCGGCTCGGCCTCCCGGCGCAGGACCGCGAGCGCGATCGGCCCGTGGGCGGGGGAGAGGACGGCGGTGCCGATCGTGCCCAGGTCGCGCTCCCCGAGGCGGACCGGGTCGCCGTTCGCGCCGGGCCGGGCCAGGCGCAGGCCGCGCAGGTGGCGGTTGGGCTTGCCGCGGTAGTGCAGCCGCGCGACGGTCTCCTGGCCGATGTAGCAGCCCTTGTCGAAGCTGACCGCGCGGTCGTTGATCCCGGCCTCCTGGGGGATCGTCGCGGTGGTCATCTCGTACCCGAAGCGCGGCCTGCCGGACTCGACCCGAACGATCTCCGCGGCGGCCTCGTCGACCGGCTCGGCGCCGCGCTCGTGGAGCGCCTCGAGCACACCGCTCGCGGCGTCCGCCGCGACCAGCAGGTCGACGCCCGTGTCGGTCGCCACGGCGATCGCGTCGGTGTCGCCGACGCTCGCCCGGCGGTGGGCGTGCTCGCCGCCAGCCGGGCCTCCGATTGCGATCTCGGCCGCCGCGGGGCCGATCACCGAGATCACGGCCCAGCGCTCGCCGGCGTCCTCGATCGTGACGTCGCGACCGATCTTGTACATCCCCAGGTGACGCATGACCGCCTCGGCGGCGATCTCCTCGGTGTCGATCAGAAAGCCATCGGCCGTGCGCAGGACGCGCATGTCGCCCTGCATGTGGCCCTTGCGATCGAGCAGCGCCGAGTAGCAGCCGTCGCCGGGGGCGAGCGCCTCGACGTCGTTGGTCACCTGCCCCTGCAGGTACTCCGCCGCCTCCGCGCCGCCGGCCTCGACCAGCCTGCGGGCCGGCCGCTCGAGCGCCCCGGCGCCCTCGCGCAGCACCCGGTACTGGGCGTCGAGCTCGGTGGCGACCGGGGTCCGGGCGGAGTTCATCGCCCACGATTGTCGCAGGCGCTTGCGGCTGAGATTTTGATTTGTCAAAATCCAGATTATGGAGGATCCAAAGAAGCGCGAGTCAAGCGGGATCAGCCGCCGCCGGCTGCTCGCCGGCGGCGCGATCGCGGCGCCCACGCTGGCGCTGCTTCACGAGACGATCCCGCACCAGGGGCTCCACAATGCGCTCCCGGGCTCGGCGGCCGCCCAGGTCCACGGTGGCGCCGCGCACGGCATGCCGGCCGGGAAGCTGGCCCACGGCGGCGGGGCCGAGGGGCCGACCTTTCGCGGCGGCACCAGCGTCGACCACGCGGCCAACGGCTTTGACCCGACCGAGATCCTGCGCGACTTCGACTTCGGTGAGACCCGGCGCCTGGCCTCCGGCAGGGTCCTGCGCGAGTGGCAGCTCGTCGCCTCCGACAAGGAGATCGAGGTGGCCCCCGGGCTCACCTTCCCCGCCTGGACCTACAACGGGCGAGTCCCCGGGCCGACCCTGCGCGCGCGCGAGGGCGAGCGCTTGCGGATCCGGTTCGTGAACGGGTCTCAGCACCCGCACACGATCCACTTCCACGGGCTGCACCCGTCGGCGATGGACGGCGTGCCCGACATCGGCGCGGGGATCATCGAGCCCGGCAAGTCGACCGTTTACGAGTTCGACGCCGAGCCCTTCGGGCTGCACCTCTACCACTGCCACGTCGGGCCGCTCGCCGAGCACATCGCCCGCGGCCTCTACGGGACGTTCATCGTCGATCCGAAACAGGGGCGCGCCGAGGCCGATGAGATGGTCATGGTCCAGCATGGCTACAACACGACCTTCGACGGCGAGGGCAATCAGCTCTACGCCGTCAACGGGATCCCCTTTCACTACCTGAACGAGCCGATCCGGGTGCAGCGCGACGAGCTCGTCCGGATCTACCTCGTCAACGTGCTCGAGTACGACCCGATCAACTCGTTCCACATCCACGGGAACTTCTTCGACTACTTCCCGACCGGGACCAGGCTGGAGCCGACGGAGTTCACCGACACCGTGATCCAGGGCCAGGCGCAGCGCGGGATCTGCGAGCTGCGCTTCCCGCACGCCGGGCCCTTCATGTTCCACGCCCACAAGACCGAGTTCGCCGAGCTCGGCTGGATGGGCTTCTTCGAGGTCGAGGGCTGATCTGTGGAGGCGCGCGGCGACACGATCGAGCGTTCCGGGCCGCAGCGGGGCCTGCCGACCTGGGGCCTGGTCGCCGGTGCGGTCGCGCTGATCGCCGCGGTGCTGATCGCGCTCGCGGTGGCGGGCGGCGACTCGCTGCCCGACCGGCTCGGCCCGCCGGTCGAGGAGCTGGCGGTCGAGCGCACCGAGCTGACCCCCGGGCGGATCGACGTCACCCTGCGTAACACGGGGCCGGATGCGGTCCAGATCGCGCAGGTGTTCGTCAACGACGCCTACGTCGACTTCCAGGGCGCCGACGGCCCAATCGGCCGGCTCGGCTCCGCATCGGTCTCGCTCGACTACCCGTGGCAGGAGGGCCAGCCGTACCTGATCTCGATGGTCACCTCGACCGGCGTCGTGATCGAGCACGAGGTCGCGGCCGCCGTCGAGACGCCCGCCGCCGACGGCTCCCTCTTCGGCCTCATGGCGCTGCTGGGGACCTACGTCGGGATCGTGCCCGTGATCCTCGGCATGGCGCTGCTGCCGGCGATGCGCCGCTTCGAAGCCGGCTGGGTCCGCGTCCTGATGGCGTTCACGGTCGGCCTGCTGGCCTTCCTCGCCGTTGACGCGACGCTCGAGGCGCTCGATCTCGCCGGCGGGTCGGCGGGGGCCTTCGGCGGGGCCGAGCTGCTCTTCCTCGGCGCCGGGATGGCCTACCTACTGCTGGTCGGGCTCGACCGCTTCCTCAGCGCGCGGGCCGAGCGGGCCGGGCCCGGCGCCCGCTCGGGCGGCCGGCTGGCCCTGCTGATCGCGATCGGGATCGGCCTGCACAACCTCGGGGAAGGGCTGGCGATCGGTTCCGCCTACGCGATCGGCGAGCTCGCGCTGGGCGCGTTCCTCGTCGTCGGCTTCGCGATCCACAACACCACCGAGGGGTTCGCGATCGTGGCGCCGCTGACCAGGGAGCGGCCGTCGCCCGGTCGCCTGGTCATGCTCGGGCTGATCGCCGGGGCTCCGGCGATCGCCGGAGCCCTGATCGGCGCGACCGTGTCCAACGCCGAGGTCTCGGTCTTCCTGCTCGGCGTCGGCGTCGGCGCGATCGTCCAGGTGATCGGGCAGATCGCGCCTGCCATGCGCGACGGGGCCGGGAGGTCGCTCGACGCCGCAACCGCCGCCGCGATCGCCCTCGGCGCGGTGCTGTTCTACCTGACCGGCCTGCTGGTGAGCGTGTGAGCACGGCGCACACCAGGCGTGAGCGGCCGGCCGCCAACACCGAGGCGATCGAGGACTACGCGAAGACGATCCACGCTCTCTCCGACCGCCAGGGCGCGTCGGTCGGAACCTCGGCCCTCGCCGAGCGACTCGGGGTCTCGCCCGGCACGGTGACCGCGATGCTCAAGCGGATGGCCGATCTGGGGCTGGTCGAGCACGAGCCGTACCACGGGGCGCTGCTGACCGAGTCCGGCGAGCGCGTGGCGCTCGAGGTGATCCGCCACCATCGCCTGATCGAGTCCTACCTCGCGGACGCGCTGGGGATGCCATGGGACCGCGTCCACGACGAGGCCGAGGTGCTCGAGCACTACATCTCCGAGGAGCTCGAGGAGCGCATGGCCGCCGCGCTGGGCGATCCCAGCCACGACCCTCATGGCGACCCGATCCCGGATCGGGGCCTGGCGGTGGCCCGCGAGCAGGGCATCCCGCTTGCCGACCTCGAGCCCGGCGAGGGCGGCACCTTCAGCCGCGTCTCGGACTCCGACCCGGAGATGCTTCGCTACCTCGATCAGCGCGGGATCCGTCCCGGGGTCGAGCTGCGGCTGCGCGACCGCGAGCCGTTCGAGGGGCCGCTGTTCGTCGAGGTCGGCGAGGACGAGCACGTGCTCGGCCACCGGCTCGCCGCCGCGATGCGTGTCGTCCCGGCCCGCCTCTGATCCGCGCCGGGTAGGCTGGGCGCGTGCCGTTGGCGGACGACTTCCAGCAGGTGCTCGACTCGCTGCCGGGCGACTGGACCGACATCGTCTGCGACCTGCGGATCGCCGACGAGGACCGGTACATCGACGCCGCCGTGCTGATGAGCATGATCAACGCTCAGCCCTACTCGGAGGCCGAGTGGCACTTCCGGATCAACGTTGCCCACAGCTTCGGCCACGCCGCCGCTGCGGAGACGGTCAAGGGAGCACTGGCGCTGTTCGACCAGGAGGGGATCGCGGGCGAGCTGATCGTTCGCGACGTCCACGAGGGACGCGCCGAGGTCGTCCAGATGTGGGGCCGGCCGGAGTCCGTGCGGCGCGAGTTCCGAGCCCGCCGCTCGCTCTAGACGCTCGCCCGGCGATCGCTTGACCGCGTGGCGCTCGGTGGGCGGCGGTCGCGCTCGGCTGACAGCGTCGGAATCACGGAGGCGAACTGGCTGGCGATCACCCGCGCGCGGTTGATCTCGGTTCGCGACCAGGCCCGCTCGTCCAGGCGGTAGGCCTCGATCATCCCGATGGTCTCGCCGCGGCTGATGACCGGGACCATCAGCAGCGAGCGCTCGCCGAGGGCGAGCAGCAACTCGACCTCACGTGGGTCGCTGTCGGGGTCGCCGACCACCGTCTGCACGGCCCGCTGCTCGCGGATCACCATCGCGCTGAGCGGGTAATCGTCGATCGCGAAGGTCGTCTGCTCGGAGCGCTCGCCGTTCTCGGCCAGGGTCTCGATCACCCCTTCCCGCTCGTGCCAGGCCGAGAGGCAGACCTTCGACGAGCCGAGCTCGGCGGCGATCAGGGCGAGCGCGCTCTCGAGGTCGCGCGGGGTGCGCGCGGAGGTGAGCCGGGCGCTGACGTGCACGAGGCGGCGGTCGCTGCAGCCGATCGGGTGGTACTCGCTCGGCAACGTCCGGAAGCTGTCGGCCAGCGCCGCGCGGCAAACCTCGGCGGCGACGGGCGAGACCTCGGTCCAAGGCGGCTGCGGGCGCGCGAGGACGTAGCCCTGGCCCCATTGGACGTCGAGGTCGGCAAGCACGGCGAGCTCGTCGAGGCTTTCGATTCCCTCCGCGCAGACCGTTGCGCCGACGTCGCGGGCGAAGCGCACGAACGACTCGACCAGGGCCATGCGCGCGGCATCGCGGTGGATGTCGTGGGTTAGGCCGCGATCGAGCTTGACGATGTCGGGGCGCACCCGCATCAGCTGCTTGAGCCCGGCGTGGCCGGCGCCGGCGTCGTCGACCGCGATCTTGGCGCCGCGACCGCGCAGGTCGGCGACCACGGCGGCGAAGGACTCGTCGTCGGGAACGAACTCGTGCTCGGTGATCTCGACCACGATCCCTTCCAGGTTTCCCCGCAGCGCGCGGCGGACGAGGTCGGACGTCAGCGCCGACGGGCTCACGTTGATCGCCAGGTGGGTGTCGAACGGGCGTCCGAGGGGCTCGAGCGCGGCGCGGATCGCGACCGCCTCGAGCTCGGCGCCGAGGCCGCATCCGTGCGCCTGGGCGAACCAGACGTCGGGGCTGCGTCGGCCTTCGGCCGGGAACCGCGCCAGGGCCTCGTAGCCGACCACCCTCCCGCTGCCGAGGCCGACCACCGGCTGATACGCGCAGACGACCGGCCGGTCGAGACCGAGCAGCTCCTCGATCTCGGCCCGCTGGCGCTCGGTCCAGGTCGCCGGCGAGTGCTCGGGGTCGAAGCGGCGCGTGCGACGCTTGCCGCCGCGCTTGGCCCAGTAGAGGGCGCTGTCCGCGAGTTGGTACAGGGTCGAGGGGTCCTCCGCGTCGTCGGGGTAGGCGGCGACGCCGCCCGAGGCGCTGAGCTCGAAGCTCCGCACCGGCACCGCGGCGATCGCCGCCCGCGTGCGCTCGGCGATCATGAAGGCGGTGTCGGCGTTCGCGCCGGGGAGGATGAGCCCGAACTCCTCACCGCCGATCCGGGCAGCGGTGTCGCCGACGCGGATCGCGCCTCGAATGGCGGCGCCGACCCGGCGCAGGACCTCGTCACCGTAGGGGTGGCCGTGGGTGTCGTTGATGGACTTGAAGTTGTCGAGGTCGACGATCACAACCGCAACCCGGCTCCCGAGCTCGGTCTCGCGCGCGAGCTCGGCGGCGAGGACCTCGTGGAAGCTGCGGTGGTTGCCGAGGCCGGTGAGCGCGTCGGTCTCCGCGAGGCTGCGAAGCCTCGAGTGCTGGCGGTGGATGCTCAGCAGCAGCCCGACGGTCACCAGCGCGCCGGTGGCCCCGAGCAGGACCAGGGTGCCGCCCCCGAGGTGGAGGCCGGCGAGGATCATCCCCCCGATCCACAAGAGTCCGCAGGTGGCCGCGGCGGGCACGAGCGCGCGCGAGCGCACCGGGAACGCTCGGCTGGTGCCGGTCAACTGTGGTCGCATGGGGCTCGAGTCACCTCCACGGACCACATCGGCCCGCCGCCGGTGGCGCTTGAGGCCGCGCCGCGGTTTAGTCATCCAGGTCGAAGCTGCGGTCGACGTCGGGCGGCCGCGCGACGATGCCGCGCTCGGCCTCCCACCGGGCCCAGGCGTCAAGCGCTGCGGGATCGAGCTCGACCCCGGGGCCGAGCGCCCGGGCGGCGAGCAGCGCCTGGAGCTGGGCGCGCTGCTCGACCCGGTCGAGCTCCGGGACGGCGGTCAGCAGGTCGTCGAGCGCCGCCTCCGGGTCGGCGACGACGTCGTCGTAGCCGCGACCGCTCGCCGCGACCACCGCGTCGACCAGCTCGGGCCGCTCCGAGACGTTCTCGGCGGTCGTCGTCAGCACCAACTCCGGGTAGCGGGGGGCGCCGAACTCGTCGACTCGAAACTCCCGGGTCGGGATCCCGAGGCGGCGCAGGGTCACGCCCTCGGCATTCCAGAAAACGGTGGCGGCGTCGAGGCGAGCGGCGGCCAGGGCGGCGACCGCCTCGAACCCGATCGTCACCCGCTCGACCGCGCTCGGCGCCACCGGCCCCGCGGCCAGCACCGAATCGAGGACGGCGTCGTCGGAGGGCAGCCCGGTGACACCGACGGTGGCGCCCTCGAGGTCGTCGGGCCGGCGAACCGCCGCCCGGTCGCGCGCGATCACTGCCGCCAGCGGGCGCTGGACGATGGCGCCGACTCCCACGAGGTCGAGGCCGCGCTGCCGGGCGAGCGCGAGGTCGTGGATGTCGAGGACGGCGAACTCGACCGTGCCGCTCTGCAGCAGCTTCGGCCCGTCGGTGGCGGCGGCCGGCTCGCGGACGGTGAGCTCGACGCCGGCCTGGTCGTACGCGCCGCTCCCCTGGGCCGCATAGATCCCCGCGTGGGCCGCGTTCGGCTGGAAGTCGAGCATCAGGGTCGCCTCGCCGGAGGCGCCCGGTTCAGCACCGCCATCGCCGCAGGCCGCGAGTGCGAGCCCGGCGATCGCGGCCGCCAGCGACGCGACGACCGATCTCATCCGGTGCGGAGGTTAGACGGGCAACGGCGATAGCCTTGCGGCGTGTTGGACCACCAGTTCACCGACGAGCACCCGGTCACGCACGAGCTGCTCGCGCTGGTCGAGATCCCGAAGGGGAGCCGCAACAAGTACGAGTTCGACGAGGGGATCGGGAGGCTCGTGCTCGACCGCTTCCTCTCCTCCTCGATGGTCTACCCGACCGACTACGGGTTCCTGATGGGCCATCGCGGCCGCGACGGCGACCCGCTCGACGCGATGATCTGCGTCTCCGAGCCGAGCTTCCCGGGCTGCGTGATCCCGGTCAAGCCGATCGCCCTGTTCGTGATGCAGGACGAGAAGGGCGAGGACGACAAGGTCGTCTGCGTCCCGACACAGGACCCGGGGTGGAACCACGCCGAGACGCTCGAGGACATCCCCGAGGGGCTGCAACGCGAGATCACGCACTTCTTCTCCGTCTACAAGCAGCTCGAGGGCAAGGAGGTGCAGGTCGACGGGTGGCAGTCGCGCGAGCGAGCGCTCGAGGTGATCGCCGACGGCCGGCAGCTCCAGATGCAGCACGACGCCCCGCGACGCAGCTGACCCAGCGCCCGGCGCCAGCGGAGTGTCCGCCGCCGCGACCTCTATACACTGCCGCGCGCTACCCACCAGAGGAGGAGTAACGACGTGCAGGATCGAGGGCTTGCGGCTTACATCGCCGAGTTGATCGGGACGCTGTTCCTGGTCCTCGTCGTCGGCACCGTGGTCAGTCTCTACGTGTCGACCGGCGCGCAGTCGCAGATCGGCTCGGACTTCGCCGTGATCGGGCTCGTCCACGCGTTCGCCCTCTTCATGCTGATCATCGCCTTCGGGCAGGTCAGCGGCGGGCACTTCAATCCGGTGGTCACGATGGTCGCGGCGGCGATGCGGCGGATCGACCCGATCGACGCGGTCGTCTACGTCCTCGCTCAGCTCTCCGGGGCGGTTCTCGGCGCGCTTCTGGTCAAGGGACTCCTGCAGGATGAGGGTCTCGCTACCGGCTACGGGAACGCCGAGGTTTCGAACCTCCTCAGTGGCAACTTCGCCGGCGGGGTGGTCGAGGCGCTCGGCGCCTTCCTGCTCGTGCTCGCGATCTGCGCGGTGGCGATGAACCCCCGCGCCCGCCAGGAGTGGGCGCCGTGGGCGATCGGCGCCACGCTCGGCTTCGCGGTGATGATCTTCGGGCCGCTCACCGGCGGGTCCTTCAACCCGGCGCGCTGGTTCGGCCCGGCCCTGATCTCCGACAACATCGACGGCAGCGATCTGCTCGTCTACGTGCTCGGCCCGGCGATCGGAGCATTGCTGGCCCTTGCCGTCTACCGCTTCCTGATCGCCGGCCCGCAATACGCCGAGGGGGCGGAGCCGCCGACCTCGGACGTGCGCGGGGTCGCCCAGGCGGTCAAGGACGCAGAGGTCCGCGAGCGCAACCGGTAGGCGCGCGCGGCTTCGGCGCGCACTCGTTGCCCGTTGCTCCGGAGACGGGAGGCGGGCGTCGAGCGCGGTAGCGTTCCGGCTGCCGATGCGTCGCGTCACCTTCAGCCGCAACTACACGCTCTCGCTCTCGCGGACCTGCCGCTGTTACTGCAAGTACTGCGCCTTCGCGACCCACAAGGCGCACCTCTACTCGCCCGAGCAGGTCGAGCGGCATCTCGAGCAGGCGGTGAGACGGAACGCCAAGGAGCTGCTGGTGCTCACCGGCGAGCTCCCGGAGGTCAACCCGGAGGTGGCGGCACGGCTCGAGTCCTACGGCCACCGCGACTTCGTCTCCTACGTCGCCTGGGCATGCGAGCGGGCGATCGAGCGCGGCCTGCTGCCGCACACCAACCTGGGGGCGCTGGAGCGCGGCGAGCTCGCCCGGCTGCGCGAGGTGACCGCCTCCCAGGGGCTGATGCTGGAGTCCGTGGCCGAGCGGCTGATGGAGACCGTGCACGCGGGCTCGCCGACCAAGCACCCGGCTGTGCGCCTGCGGACGATCGAAGCCGCCGGGGAGCTGAAGATCCCGTTCACGAGCGGGATCCTGGTCGGGATCGGCGAGAGCGAGGAGGAGCGGATCGCTTCGCTCGAAGCGCTCGCCGCCGTCCACGCGCGCCACGGGCACCTCCAGGAGGTGATCATCCAGAACTTCGTCCCGCACCCGCGCTACTACGGGCGCGAGGTGGCGGAGATCGCGGAAGAGGCGGCGAAGCGCAGGTGGGAGGACGGAAACGGCGGCCGGCAGTCCGCAGAGGTCCGGCCGGCAACTCTGCCGACGGCCGACGACAGACTGCCTCGAGAGCCGCTTCCGGACTGGGCCACCGAGATCACCCTGGAGGACATGAAGCGCCTGGTGGCCGAGTCGCGCCGCCTGATGCCGGACGTCGGGGTCCAGATCCCGCCCAACCTGAGCGACTGGTGGGTGGACCTGGTCGAGGTCGGCGCCACCGACCTCGGCGGGTTGTCGGCAAACGGCGACCACATCTCCCCCGAGCACGCCTTCCCCAGCCCACATCAGGTGCGAAAGCGCCTCAAGGAGCGCGGCTACGCGCTCACGGAGCGGCTTTGCGCCTATCCGCAGTACCTGGGACCGCAGTGGATCGAGCAGGGGGTGCTCGACCTGGTCAAGCTCAAGTATTGGAGCTTCATCCCGCGCAAGGGGTCGGGCCGACGCTCCGAGCGCGCGATCGATCCGGAGCTGGCGCCGCGCGCGATCGAGCGCGGCCGGGCCGGCGAGCCCCTGGACGAGGACGAGCTCACCGCCCTGTTCGCCGAGCAGCGCCCCGAGGTGGTCGAGCGGATGCGCGTGGCGGCCGACGAGTTGCGGGCCGAGCTCGCCGGGGAGACGGCGACCTTCGTCGTCAACCGCAACGTCAACTTCACCAACGTCTGTGTCGTCGGATGCGCGTTCTGCGGCTTCGGCCAGGGCAAGCGCTCGCCCGACGCCTACCACGTCAGCGCCGAGGACTTCGAGGCGCGGGTCGCCGAAGCCGTCGAGTTCGGCGCGACCGAGATCTGCATGCAGGGCGGCATCCACCCCGACTACACCCTCGAGCACTACGGCGAGTGGCTGCGGCTGGCGAAGCGCACCGCCCCGGAGCTGCACCTGCACGCGTACTCGCCGATGGAGATCCACTACATGTGCGAGCGCTCCGGGAAGAGCCCGGACCAGGTCTTCGACTACCTGCTCGAATGCGGGCTCGGATCGACGCCGGGAACCGCCGCCGAGGTCCTCGACGACGGCGTCCGGGCGCGGATCTCGCCGAACAAGCTGCCGGCGGCGCGCTGGGTCGAGATCATCGAGGCGTGCCACCGCGCCGGCCTGCGCTCGACCTCGACCGTGATGTTCGGTCACATCGAGGAGCCGTGGGAGCTCGCCCGCCACATGCGGGTGGTCCGCGAGCTACAGGAGCGGACGGGCGGGATCACCGAGTTCGTGCCGCTCAGCTTCATCCCCTTCCAGACCCTGCTTGGGCGCACGCACGGGATCGAGGAGATCTCGCGGGCCGAGAACCTCAAGCACACGGCGGCGTTCCGGCTCGCGCTCGGGCGCACGATCCCGAACCTCCAGGCGAGCTGGGTGAAGATGGGGGTCGACGCGGCGACCGAGAGCCTGCGGTGGGGGGTCAATGACCTCGGCGGGACCCTGATGGAGGAGAACATCTCGCGGATGGCGGGGTCTCAGCACGGGGTCCGGCTCGAGCCCTCCGACCTGATCGCGGCCGCGCGGCGCGGGGGCCGCAGGCCGGCGCAGCGGACCACCCTGTACGACATCGTCGAGAGGTACTAGCGCCCCGTCAGCCGACGTAGGCCGCGAGGTGCTCGCCGGTGAGGGTGGAGCGGGCGGCGACGAGGGCGGCGGGTGTGCCCTCGAAGACGATTTGGCCGCCGTCGTGGCCGGCGCCGGGGCCGAGGTCGATGATCCAGTCGGCGTGTGCCATGACCGCCTGGTGGTGCTCGATGACGATGACCGACTTGCCGGAGTCTACGAGCCGGTCGAGCAGGCCGAGGAGCTGCTCGACGTCGGCGAGGTGCAGGCCGATGGTCGGCTCGTCGAGAACGTAGACGCCGCCCTGCTCGGCCATGTGGGTCGCCAGCTTGAGCCGCTGCCGCTCGCCGCCGGACAGCGTGGTGAGCGGCTGGCCGATGGTGAGGTAGCCGAGCCCGACGTCGGCGAGCCGCTCGAGGATCTTGTGCGCGGCCGGCACGGCCGCCTCACCCTCGCCGAAGAACTCCTCCGCCTCGGCTACCGACATCGCGAGCACCTCGCTGATGTCCTTGCCGCCGAACTCGTATTTCAGGACTGATGAGTCGAAACGCTTTCCCTCGCACTCCTCGCAGGTGGTGGCGACGCCGGCCATCATCCCCAGGTCGGTGTAGATGACGCCCGCGCCGTTGCAGGCGGGGCAGGCGCCGTCGGAGTTGGCGCTGAACAGCCCCGGCTTGGTGCCGCTGGCCTTCGCGAACGCCTTGCGGATCGGGTCGAGCAGCTTCGTGTAGGTCGCCGGGTTGCTCCGTCGCGAGCCGCCGATCGACGCCTGGTCGATCGAGACGACCCCGTCGCGTCCGGACACCGAGGCGTCGATCAGCGAGCTCTTGCCGGAGCCGGCGACCCCGGTCACCACGACGAGCACGCCCAGCGGGATGTCGACGTCGACGCCCTGGAGGTTGTGGGTGTCGGCGCCGCGCACGTCAAGCGTCCCGGCGGGCGTCCGCACCGTCTCCTTGACCGGCGCCCGGTCGTCGAAATGGCGTCCGGTGAGCGTGTCGCCGGCTCGCAGCCCATCGACGGTCCCCTCGAACACCACCTCGCCGCCCTCGGCGCCCGCCCGCGGGCCGAGGTCGACGACGTGGTCGGCGATCGCGATCGTCTCGGGCTCGTGCTCGACGACGAGCACGGTGTTGCCCTTGTCTCGCAGCTGCAGCAGCAGATCGTTCATCCGCTGGATGTCGTGCGGGTGCATTCCGATCGTCGGCTCGTCGAAGACGTAGGTGACGTCCGTCAGCGAGGACCCGAGGTGGCGGATCATCTTGGTGCGCTGTGCCTCGCCGCCCGAGAGCGTCCCCGACGTGCGGTCGAGGCTGAGGTAGCCGAGCCCGATCTCGACGAACGAGTCGAGAGTGCGCTCCAGCGTCGCCAGCAGCGGCGCGACGGACGGTTCGTCGAGGCCCCGCACCCACTCGGCGAGATCGGTGATCTGCATCGCGCAGAGGTCGGCGATGCTCTTGCGCTTGATCTTCGAGCAGCGGGCCGCCTCGCTCAGCCGGGTGCCGCCGCATTCAGGGCACGTGTCGAAGGTCACCGCCCGCTCCACGAAGCGGCGGATGTGCGGCTGCATCGCGTCGGCGTCCTTGGACAGGAACGACTTCTGGATCGTCGGGATGAGCCCGGAGTACGTGAGGTTGATCCCCTCGACCTTGATCTTGGTCGGCTCCTTGTAGAGGAGGTCCTTGAGCTCCCTCTTCGTGTACTTGCGGATCGGCTTGTCCGGGTCGAAGAAGCCGCAGCCGCGGAAGATGCGGCCGTACCAGCCCTCCATGCTGTAGCCGGGAATGGTGATCGCACCCTCGTTGAGCGACTTGCTGTCGTCGTACAGCGCGGACAGGTCGAAGTCGGAGACCGTGCCCCGGCCCTCGCACCGAGTGCACATGCCGCCGGTGCGGGTGAAGCTCGCCTTCTTGGTCTCGGTCTTGGCTCCGCGCTCGACCGTGATTCCGCCGCTGGCCTTGACCGAGGCGACGTTGAAGGCGAACGCGCTAGGCGAGCCGACGTGCGGCTTCCCGAGGCGGCTGAAGAGGATGCGCAGCATCGCGTTGGCGTCCGTGGCCGTGCCGACCGTGGAGCGGGGATCGGAGCCCATCCGCTCCTGGTCGACGCTGATCGCGGTCGTCAGCCCGTCGAGCACGTCGACCTCGGGGCGGGCGAGCGTCGGCATGAACCCCTGCACGAAGGCGCTGTAGGTCTCGTTGATCATCCGCTGCGACTCCGCGGCGATCGTGCCGAACACCAGCGAGCTCTTGCCCGAGCCGGAGACGCCGGTGAACACCGTCAGCCGGCGCTTCGGGATCTCGACGCTCAAGTCCTTGAGGTTGTTCACGCGCGCGCCCTGCACGCGGATCAACTCGTGGCGGTCGGCAATGTGTGGCGCGGGCGACTGCTTGCCCTTCCTCGTGGCCTTGCTCACCGTGTCTCCATCCGAGGCGTCAAGCCAACCAGCGGCCGTCGCGCATGCTCACCGGTCCTGGAGCAGCCCGAGCACGTTGCCGTCGGGGTCGGTGACGGTGGCCACCAGGCGACCGCCACCGACGTCGTGTGCGGGCTCCTTCACGGTGGCGCCCGCGGCGGTCACCTCCGCCAGCTTCGCCTCGAGGTCCGACACGTGCCAGTAGGCCACCGGCGAGGTCATGTCCTGCGGTCCACCGCCTGGCACGAGCCCGATCTGCTGACCGGCGGCCTCGAAGCCGACGTAGTAGGGCCCGTCGGTCTCCGGCGGTGCGCCGAGCAGGGCGGCGTACACCGCCTTGGCCGCCGTCAGGTCGGACACGGGATGCAGCACGGTCTTGATTCCCTGAGTGGAAGAGCCGGTCATGGTCACTCCTGAAGTCGTGGTGGGTGGTGTCCACCGGGGTTCCGATAATTTGTAGCACAAATAATTGTCTACGCGAAGTATTTGTGCAAGGATCTGGAAATGGCAACGAGCCCTACCAGCGACGACGCGGTCAGCGAGTTCGCCGGCCAGTTGTTCTTCCGGCTCTGGCGGGTGTCGCATACGCGCACCGCGGAGGCGGTCGAGTCGCTTGGTCTGACGACGGCGCTCTTCGCGCTTCTGAACGTCCTCGGGACCCGCGAGGGAGCGATTCAGCAGGAGATCGGCGCAGCGATGGGCATCGATCCCAGCACGATGGTTTCGCTGATCGATCAGCTCGAGACCGCAGGGCTGGCCAAGCGCCGGCCCCGTGCGACGGATCGCCGCGCCCGCGAGATCGCAATCACACCCAAGGGCCGCCGGGTTCTGGAGCAAGCCCGCCGGTTGGCGATGGAGGTCGAAGCCGACGTGTTGCGCGGGCTCGGCGCTGCTGAGCGTCGCCAACTGCTCGCGCTGCTTCGGCGCGCGCTCGACTCAGCGCCGGCGCAATCGTTGTGGACCGCCAAGGAAAGTCTGCACCAGGCCTGACGGCGCCCCGAGCGTCGTCGCTCGGATTCCGCGCGCCCTCGCCGAGGCGGGATGATGGCGGGGCAAATGCGCGCGATGGTGCTCGAGGCTCAGGGGCGGCCGCTGGCGGCGGTCGAGCTCCCCGACCCCGAGCCCGCGCCGGGCGAGGTCCTCGTCCGGGTGCTCGCCTGCGGCGTCTGCCGCACCGACCTTCACATCGTCGATCGCGAGCTGGCGGACGCGAAGCTGCCGCTGGTGCTCGGCCATCAGGTCGTCGGCGAGGTGGTCGGTGCGGGGCAGGACGCCGAGCGCTTCGAGCAGGGCGATCGCGTCGGGATCCCCTGGCTCGGCTGGGCGTGCGGCGAGTGCCGGTACTGTCGCTCCGGCCGCGAGAACCTCTGCGAGCGGGCGATCTTCACCGGCTACACGCGCGACGGCGGCTACGCCGAGCTGGCGAGCGCCGACGAGCGGTTCTGCCTGCCGCTGGCCGCGGACGCCGGCGCCGAGACGGCGCCCCTCCTGTGCGCCGGGATGATCGGCTATCGCGCCCTGCGCATGTGCGGCGACGCCGAGCGGCTCGGCCTCTATGGGTTCGGCGCCTCGGCGCACCTCGTCTGCCAGGTGGCAGCGCATCAGGGCCGGCGGGTGTTCGCGGTCACCCGCGCGAGCGCCGATGAAGACAAGCGCGATCTCGCGCGCGAGCTCGGCGCCGAATGGGCCGGCGCCGCCGACGAGCTGCCCGAGCCCCTGGACGCGGCGATCATCTTCGCTCCGGTCGGCGCGCTCGTCCCGGTGGCGCTGCGAGCGCTGGCGCCGGGCGGGGCGGTGGTGTGCGCGGGCATCCACATGTCCGACATCCCGTCGTTCCCCTACGCCGACCTCTGGGGCGAGCGCCAGCTCCGCTCGGTCGCCAACCTCACCCGGCGTGACGGCGAAGAGTTCCTCGCCCTTGCCGCCGATGCCGGGATCCGGGCGCGAACCACCACCTTTGCCCTGGGTGAGGCAAGTCACGCTCTGGACGGGCTGCGCGCGGGTAGGGTTCGGGGGGCAGCGGTGCTGCGGCCCTCGACCGAGGAGTAGCGGATGGCGGACGTGACCGTGAAGCGCACGGAGGACTTCGAGCCCACCTTCGGCGGCGGCATGCTCAAAGTCCGCTCCGGTCTCGGGGTGAGCTCGTTCGGGATCCAGCTCCTGCGCCTCCCCGCCCGCTTCGATCGCTACCCCGAGCACGACCACTCCGTCGACGGCCAGGAGGAGGTCTACACCGCCCTCGAAGGCGAGGCGAAGCTGAGCGTCGGCGGGGAGGAGCACCGCCTCGAGCCAGGTGTGTTCGCCCGCGTGGGCCCAAGCGAGACGCGCAGCCTCTCGACGGGCGACTCGCCGGCGGTGATCCTGGTGCTCGGCGCGGTTCCCGGACGTGCCTTCGAGGCCGTTGCGTTCACCAACGAGGGCGAGCCTGACCCGCTCGCCGCCTCCTCCTAGGAGCGCGATGGCCGACGTCACCGTCAAGCGGGTCGAGGACTTCGAGGCGATCTACGGCGGCGGCTTCCGGCGGGTCCGCGCCGGGCTCGGCGTCAGCTCGTTCGGGCTCGCGGTCATGGACCTGCCCCCGGGCTTCGCCGACTACCCCGACCACGACCAATCCCACGACCACCAGGAGGAGGTCTACACGCTGCTCAGCGGCCGGGCGACGATCCGGGTCGGCGGCGAGGGGGGCGTGGAGCACGAGCTCGAGCCCGGCGTCTGGGTTCGGGTCGGCCCGGCGGAGCGGCGCAAGATCGTCACCGCGACCCGAGCCGGCGCGGGTGCTGGCGATCGGGGGCTCCCCGGGTCAGGCCTACGAGCCCCCGGAGTTCACCGACGAGGGCGGCGCGGCGCCGCCGATGGAGAAGCACGAGCACTAGCTAGCTGAGTGATCCCCACGCCCCGCGCACCCGGGTACACGCGGGCATGGAATCGATCATCTAGCGGAACAGGTCCTGGTCAGCGGGGCGCTGGAGGGCCGCTGCCGCGCCGGGCCCGTCGTCGCCGGTCCAGAGGCGGTCGGCCCCGCGGATCACCGCCACCGGCCTGCCCGAGTCCTTCTCGCGGCTGAGGTCCGCGGCGCCGGCGAGCTGGTCGGCGACCGCGATCGAGGTCGCGGCGAGCTCGCGCCCGTGGGCATCGGTGCGGCCGCGCCAGTCGTCGACGGCGATCAGGCCGGCGCACCCGATCGCCACCTCGGCCTGGCCCAGGCGCCACGGCCGCCCGAAGCTGTCGGCGATCAGCGACCGCGGGTCGGCCGCCGCCGGCGGACGCGATCTCGGCGCGGATCCGCCGTGCGGAGGCGTCGGCGTCGACGGGCAGCAGGGTGACCGTAGTCGCCGGCGGGCAGATTGGAGGCGTCGATGCCGGCGTTGGCGCAGATCCAGCCGCCGTGGGTCTCGACGATCAGGGCGGCCGCGTGTCGCCCGGACGATCCGCCGGCGACTCGGCGAGCACCAGCTCGACCAGTCGCGGATCGCGGTCGAGCTCGGCGGCGAGCTCGAGCGCCCGGCGGCCCGGCTCGACCGCCGTCAGGTCGCGCACGCGGCCCTCCGCCTTGGAGACGACCTTCTGCGAGACGACGACGATCTCGCCGTCGGCGAGGTCCACGATCCGCCTCCGCGGCGGTCACGATCAGGTCGCCGAGCCGGTCACCTTCCTCGATCTCGGGCAGTGGCGCGAGCGCGACGATCTCGAGCCGGCCGCTCATGCAGCCGGGCCGGCAACCCGCCCGATCCGTTGGAGGGCCGCCGCGGTTGCCGGCGCGCGCTCGGGGCGCGCCGCGAGCTCGACGGCGAGCGCGGTGAGGTCGTCGGGCGTGTCGAGGTCGAGCGCCAGCGATTCCAGGCAGCTCGATCGCGACGGTCGTGGCCCGGCCCGCGCGGCGCGCTCGCGATGGCGCTCGGCGCTGCCCTCGCCGAAGGCGGGGCCGATCGCGTCGGCGGGGCAGAGCAGCAGGCCGTTGGTGCCGGTGCCGTGGCGGTCGGGGATCGACGGCGACTCGGCCCGGCTCCATGCGCCCGAGCGCCGCGTCGAGCTCGGCGGGATCGAGCAGCGGGCAGTCGCCGGGCAGCAGGGCGCTGCACTCGGCTCCGAGCGCGAGGGCGCGGATGATTCCAAGGGTCGCGGCCTGGGAGTGGCCGCGATCGTCGGGTCGCGCATCACCTCGAGCGGCGGTCCCGGTGCGCCGGGCATGCGCGAGGGCGATCCGCTCGGCGCGTCCCTCGCCGGTGACCACGATCACCCGCTCGACCGACTCGGCGGCAGAGACCGCGACCAGGACGTCGCGCGAGCATCGCCTTGACCAGCTCCGCCCGCCGGGGCCGGTCGAGCCGCTCGAGCAGCCGCTGCTTCGCCTGTCCGAAGCGCTTCACCGGGATGATCGCGGTCGCGCGCACGGCTCCGATCATCCCGCTAGCCGGTCGCTGCCGGGGCGCCGGCGCATCTACAGACCGCGGGCGAACTCGAGCGTCCGCTCGGCCAGCGCCGCCGGCTCTGCGGAGCCCTCCATCAGCGTCGGGCAGCTCGAGCACCGCGAGCTGCGCCGGTGGCGGGTCGGGGTCGTCCGCGAATCGACGACGATCCCGTCGAGCAGGCCTTCGTACAGGGAGGCGACCCCGGCGGCGGTGACCGGGCGGCCGAGCGCCGCCACGAAGGCGTCGGTGGGCCCCTTGACCGACCGCCCGCCGACGAACGGGCTCACGGCGACCACAGGACCGGGGGAGGCGACGATCGCCTCCCGCATCCCCGGCACCGCGAGGATCGGGCCGATCGAGATCACCGGGTTCGAGGGCCCGACGATCACGACCTCGGCGCCTGCGAGCGCCTCGAGCACCTCCGGCGTCGGCGCGGCCTCGGCGATCCCCTCGAGCTCGACCCCCTCGATCGGCGCCTCGCCGCGGTCGAGGATGAGGAACTCCTGCAGCCCTCGCCACCCGGCGGGCGTGCGGACCCGCGTGCGCACCCGCTGCTCGGACATCGGCAGGACCCTCGCGGCGACGCCCGAGCGCGCGCGCGATCTGGGCCTGGGCGGCGGTCAGCGTGCCGCCCTCGGCGAGGAAATGGGTCCGGTAGAGGCAGGTCGGCGAGGTCGCGGTCGGAGAGCGAGAACCAGCCCGGCGCGCCGAGCAGCTCGAGCCGCTCGTGGACGGTGAAGGTGTCGTCGCGGATGCCCCAGCCGCGCTCCTCGTCGATCTGGTCCGCGAGCCAGTAGGTGACCAGGTCGGGGTCGGGGCAGACGTAGCAGCCCGTGCGCCTCGGTGTCGTCGCCGGTGTTCGCGATCACCGCAAGCCGGTCGCCGACCAGGTCCTGGAGGCCGGCGGCGAGCTTCGCCCCGCCGGTGCCGCCGGCGAGGCAGACGACGCTCACCGAAGGTCCTCACGCCCAGTGATCGCCCTCGGGCAGGCCGTTGATCCGGATCCCGGCGTGGGCCTTGTAGCGGGCGTTGATCGAGATCAGCATCGGGGTCAGCTGCTCGACGATCCGCGCCATCTCGAGCGCGCCGGCGTTGACCGCCCGCAGCCCGGGGATCGCCTCGATCAGTCGCGCGACCTTCGCCTTGTCGGCCTTGCGGTCGCCGCAGAGGAGGACGTCCTCGTCGAGCTCGGCGCCGAGGTCGGCGAGCGTCGGCGCGCTGACCGTGTGCAGGCGCGGCGACCACGGTCACGCCCTCGGGGACCATCTCCTGCGCCTGCTGGGCCGCCGAGCCCTGCCAGACGCCCAGCGAGCGGGTCGCCTTGCCGCTGATCGCGGCGGCCAGCGGCACCGTGCAGTCGACGAGCAGCTGCCCCGGCTCGAGCGCCTCCCGCAGGTTGTTGAGGTTCTCCGACTGGGCCCGGAAGGGGACGGTGAGGAAGACGACGGAGCCCTGCGCGCGCGGCCTGCTCGTTGGCGAGGCCCTCGATCTCGGCGTCGGGGGCGAGCTCGGAGAGCTTGCGCGCTGTCTCCGCCGCGCGCTCCGCGCTCCGCGAGCCGATCACGATCGCGTGCCCGGCGCGCGCCCAGCGCAGGGCGAGCCCGTAGCCGAGCGCGCCGGTGCCGCCGATGATCGGGATCGCTTCGCCGCTGGCCACGGCGCGGGAGTGTATGCGAGGGCCTTCGCCGCATATGCTGCCGCGCGCGATGCGACTCGAGGGTCGAAAGGCGCTGGTCACCGGCGGCGCGAGCGGGATCGGCGCCGCGACCGCCGCGCGGCTGGCCGCCGAAGGGCGCCGAGGTCGTGATCGGCGACCTCAACACCGAGCGCGCCGCGCAGGTCGGCCGGCGGAGATCGGGGCCGAGGCGGCCGCCCTCGACGTCACCGACCCGCAATCGGCGGGCGACGTGGTCGCCGCCGCACGGGCCGTTCGCGATCCTGGTCAACAACGCCGGCACCGACGAGTTCGGGTTCTTCGCCGACACCGACTCCGGGCAGTGGGAGCGGGTGACCGCGGTCAACCTGTTCGGCGTGTTCGCCTGCACGCACGCGGTGCTGCCGGGGATGCAGGAGGCCCGCTACGGGCGGATCGTCACCATCTCCTCCGAGGCGGGGCGGATCGGGTCCAAGGGCTCGGCGGTGTACTCGGCCGCCAAGGGCGGCGTGATCTCGTTCATGAAGGTGATCGCCCGCGAGGGCGCCCGCTTCGGGATCACCGCCAACTCGATCGCCCCGGGGCCGATCGAGACGCCGCTGCTGATGGGCGCGCTCGAGTTCGGCGAGATCGGCGAGAAGATCGTCGAGACGATGAAGGCCGGCACCCAGCTGCGCCGCCTCGGCCAGCCCGACGAGGTCGCCGCCGTGGTCGCCTTCCTCGCCTCCGACGACTCCTCCTACGTCACGGGCGAGACGCATCGGCGTCTCCGGCGGCATGGGGATGGTCGGGGTGACGGTCGGCGCTGAGTCCCGGGCTCGAGCGCGTCGACGAGTTCGTCGTCGAGGATCGTCTGGTCACCGACGTCGGCGGGACGATCGGCGTCAGCGTCCTCTCGACCCCGGGGATGATCGCGATGATGGAGCGCTGCGCCTCGGTCCTGTCATACGAGAACCTGCCGGACGGGCAGGCGACGGTCGGGTTCGAGGTCTGCGTCAAGCACGTCGCCGCCGCGGCCGAGGGGCCACCTGCACCGTCCGCGCCACCCTGCGCGAGGTGGTCGACGAGCGCAAGCTGCGCTTCGACGTCGAGGTCACCGAGGGCGAGCGCACGATCGGCGTCGGCACCCACGAGCGCCGCGTGATCGCGTGGGCGCGGTCAAGTAGGGCTGACCGCGGGGCGATGCGATTGAACGTCCGCGCGAGCTTCGCCGCGTCGCCCGCCGCATAACCTCTGGGCGTGAGCGAGCTTCCGCGAAGCGTCGCGGATCCGCGAGGTCGGACCGCGCGACGGGTTCCAGAACGAGCCCGAGGTGATCCCGACGCCGGAGAAGGTGCGGCTGATCGGCATGCTCGGCGCGGCCGGGCCTGCGGCGGATCGAGCTGACCTCGTTCGTGCGCGCCGGACGTGATCCCCCAGCTCGCCGACGCGGAGGAGGTGCTGGCCTCGCTACGAGCGCCTCGACGGGGTCGCCTACTCGGTCCTGATCCCGAACGAGCGCGGGCTCGAGCGCGCGCTCGCGCATCGCGACCGCTTCGACGAGGTCAACCTGTTCCTCTCCGCCTCGGAGACCCACAACCGCAAGAACGTCAACCGCTCGATCGCGGAGTCGCTCGCCGGGCTCGAGCGGGTGATCGAGCGCGCGCGGGCCGAAGGGCTGCGCTGCGAGGGCGTGATCTCGACCAGCTTCGGCTGCCCCTACGAGGGCGAGGTGCCGGTCGAGCGGGTCCTCGGGATCGCCGAGCGGCTCGCGGCCGCCGGCTGCGAGGAGGTCGCCTTCGGCGACACGACCGGGATGGCCAACCCGCGCCAGGTCGGCGAGTTCTTCGCCGCCGCGCGCGAGCGCCTCGACGGAGTCGAGCTGACCGCGCATTTCCACAACACCCGCGGTCAGGGGCTCGCCAACGTGCTCGCCGCGCTCGAGCGCGGGGTCGAGTCGTTCGAGTCCGCGTTCGGCGAGCTGGGCGGCTGTCCCGGTGCCGCCCGGCGCGACCGGCAACATCGCGACCGAGGACCTGGTCTCGATGCTGGAAGAGATGGGGGTCCGGACGGGCGTCGACCTGGCGAAGCTGATCGAGGCCTCCCGCGCCGTCCAGGAGCTGCTCGGGCGCCCGCTCGGGGCACACGTCCTCACCGCGGGCCCAGTCGTCTGGCGATCCAACAACTGACCACCAGCACCCAACAAGCGAGGAGAACCACACATGGCGACACGAAGCGGCGATGAGATGCGAAGCGATGCCTTCCGGGCTGCCGCCGAGGCGAAGGACTTCGGCGCCGCCGAGGACCTCTTCGCCGAGGACGCGAGCTTCAGCAGCCCGGCCGTGTTCAAGCCGTACCAGGGTCGCGACGCGATCCAGGTCGTGCTCGGCGCCGTGGTCCAGGTGTTCGAGGACTTCCGCTATGTCGAGCAGGTGGAGACCGGCGACACCGCGGTGCTGGTGTTCGAGGCCCGGGTCGGCGAGCGCAGCCTGCAGGGCGTCGACGTGCTCAGGTTCGGCGCCGACGACCGGATCACCGAGCTGATCGTGATGATCCGCCCGCTGACCGGCCTCCAGGCGCTGGCCGAGCGGATGCGCGAGCAGCTCGAGGCGACCGGCTCCGCTCCTTGGGCTGACGGCAGCCTCGGTGTAGGCTCCGCCGCCGCTTGTCAATCGACCGGAGGAACGTCAAGGCATGGAGATCGCGAAGGTAGGAGTTGTCGGCTGCGGGTTGATGGGCCACGGGATCGCCCAGATCTGTGCCCAGGCCGGCTGGGACGTGGTCGCGGTCGAGATCGATCAGGGGGCGCTCGACAAGGGGATCGGCAAGATCGAGAAGCAGCTCGCCAGGGCGGTCGAGAAGGGCAAGCTCGAGCAGGCGGACGCCGACGCCGTGCGCGGCCGGATCACGCCGACCCTGGAGCAGGATGAGCTCGCCGACTGCGACCTGGTGATCGAAGCGATCACCGAGGACCTCGAGCGCAAGCTCGAGCTCTGGCGCCAGCTCGACCAGATCGTGAAGCCCGATGCGTTCTTCGCCACCAACACCTCCTCGCTGGCGGTCGCCGACCAGGCGGCGGCGACGGGACGCGCGGATCGCTTCCTCGGCCTGCACTTCTTCAACCCGGCGCAGGTGATGCCGCTGCTCGAGGTCGTCCGCGCCGAGGGCACGGGGGAGACCGCGTACGACCTCGGCTTCGAGCTCGGCGATCAGCTCGGCAAGACCACGGTCGCCGCCGGCGACAACCGCGGCTTCATCGTCAACCGGCTGCTGGTTCCGTACATGCTCGATGCGATCCGCGCGCACGAGCAGGGGGTCGGCTCGGTCACCGACATCGACCGGGGGATGGTCGCCGGCGCCAGCCACCCGATGGGGCCCCTGGCCCTCGCCGACTTCGTGGGCCTCGACACCCTCGCCTCGATCGCGGACGTGATGGCCGATTACTACGGCGAGGACCGCTTCGCCCAGCCCGAGGCGTTGCGCAAGCTCGTCGCCGCCGGCCACTACGGCCGCAAGTCCGGGCGAGGGTTCTACGACTACTCGGGTGAGAAGCCCGTCGCAGTCGATCCCGGCGAGTAACCACGGCGAGGGCTTCTCGCTACCCTCGCCGGGACCCCGACCAGCGGAGGCAGCGGCCGTGGACGAGCACTCGATCGAGCGCATACGCAACGCCAACTTCTCCCATTCCGTGCGCGGCTACGACCGCGGCGAGGTCGATCGGTTCCTCGCCGAGGTGGCCGATTGGCTGGAGCTCGGGGGCGGCGAGCAGGCGGCCGCCGTCGAGGCCGTCCGAGCGGAGCTCGAGCGGGTGGGGGAGCAGACCGCCGGCATCCTCACCGAGGCGCACGCTGCGGCGCAGGCGATCCGCGAGGACGCCGCCGGCCAAGCCCGCCAGCAGCTCGTCGACGCCAACCTGACGGTCGAGTCGCTGCGCTCGGAGGCCGGCGAGTACTCGGCCGACGCCCGCGACGAGGCCGACGCCTACGCCCGCAAGGTCCGCGGCGAGGCCGATTCCTATGCCGAGCGGTCGCGGTCCGAGGCCGACGCCGAGATCGCCGCGGATCGCGACGGGGCCCGCAAGGAGGCCGACCGGATCCTCGCCGAGGCCAACCGGCGTAAGGCCGACGTCGAGTCGGTCATCTCCGACCTCGAAGCGGCGCCGCGACGCGGTGCTCGCCGAGCTCGAGCGGCTGGCGAGCGGGATCGCCGGGACCGCGACCGAGCACCGCTCGCCCGGAGGGAGGGCGCGGGAGGACCCGGCCGACGACGCCGTGGCCGACGACACCGAGCCCGCCGACGCCGAGGTCGACGACACCGAGGAGACCACCGTCCTCGCTCGCGACCCCGACTGAGGCGCCGATGGGCACCCGCGAGGGCACCGAGTTCGAGCGCGCGATCGAGTCGGCGCTGGCGGGCGGGCCCGAGCGCCACCACCAGAAGACGGCCGAGCAGGGCAAGCTGGGGGTCCGCGAGCGCGTCGAGCGCCTGGTCGATCCAGACTCGTTCGCCGAGGAGGCGCTGCTGGCCAACTGGGACGCGGAGGGCCTCGGCGCCGACGGGGTGGTCACCGGTCTCGCGCTGATCGGCGGCCGCAAGGTCTGCCTGATGGCCAACGACCCGACCGTCAAGGCCGGGTCGTGGGGCCCGAAGACCGTCGAGAAGATCATCCGGGTCCAGGAGCGCGCCCTGAGCCTGGAGCTCCCGATGATCTATCTGGTCGACTCGGCCGGCGCCCGGATCACCGAGCAGGTGCAGATGTTCCCGGGCCGGCGGGGCGCGGGGCGGATTTTCTACAACGAGGTCAAGCTCTCCGGCCGCGTGCCGCAGGTCTGCCTGCTCTTCGGCCCCTCGGCCGCCGGCGGCGCCTATATCCCGGCCTTCTGCGACGTCGTGATCATGCGCGAGGGCAACGCCTCGATGTACCTGGGCTCGCCGCGGATGGCCGAGATGGTGATCGGCGAGAAGGTGACCCTGGAGGAGATGGGCGGGGCGAAGATGCACACCGGGGTCTCCGGCTGCGGCCACTTCCTGGTCGGCACGGACGAGGAGGCGATCGACCTCGCTCGGCGCTATCTCTCCTACATGCCGTCGAGCTGGCGCGAGCGCCCGCCGGCCGCGCCTCCGGCCGAGCCCGAGGCGGACCTGACCGTCTCGCAGATCGTCCCCGACGACGAGAAGACCGCGTTCGACATCAAGGAGCTGGTCGGCGCCATCGTCGACGCCGGCTCATTCTGCGAGGTGCACGCGCGCTGGGCGAAGGAGCTGGTGGTCGGCTACGCGCGCCTCGACGGCCGCGCGATCGGGATCGTCGCCAACCAGCCGAAGTACAAGGGCGGGGTCCTGTTCGTCGACTCCGCGGACAAGGCGGCGCGGTTCATCGTCACCTGCAACGCCTTCAACATCCCCTTGCTGTTCCTCGCCGACGTGCCCGGGTTCATGATCGGGACCGAGGTCGAGCGCCAGGGGATCATCCGCCACGGGGCAAAGATGATCAGCGCGGTCTCGGAGGCAACGGTCCCGAAGCTCTCGGTGATCGTCCGCAAGGCGTACGGCGCCGGCCTCTACGCGATGGCCGGGCCGGCCTTCGAGCCCGACTGCTGCATCGCCCTGCCGACGGCGTCGATCGCGGTCATGGGGCCCGAGGCGGCGATCAACGCGGTCTTCTTCAATCAGATCCAGGCGATCGACGACGCCGAGGAGCGCGAGCGCTTCGTGCGCGCCAAGCGCGAGCAGTACTCCGCCGACATCGACATCCTCCACCTGGCCTCCGAGATGGTGGTCGACGCGGTGATCGATCCCGACGACCTGCGCGTCGAGCTCGTCCGCCGGTTCGAGCTCGCCGCCGATCGCGACCGCGGCTTCAGCGAGCGCCGCAACCCGATCACGCCGGCTTAGCTCGCAACCCGATCACGCGGCTAGCTCGAAGCGGCCCTCAGTTGTCGGCCGAGATCTCGACGCTGCACAGGTCGACCGAGCTGCGGGTGCCCATCTCGCCCTGCGGCGGCGACATCTCGTTCAGCGTCGCATCGCCCTTGCGCATGTCCTCCTCGGTCTCATAGAAGCTGATCGCGACGACGGTGCCGTTCGCCTTGTCGACGCAAAAGCGAAAGCCGACCGCGGGCACGCCCTCGGGCGGGCCGGACTCGGACCGCTCTCGAATCCCCGCGACGTTCTTCTCGATCGCCTCGGCGTCGCCGCCGGTGAACCGCGCTACCCGTGCATACATGTGTGCCTCCAGTCGTCGTTGCTCGGAACCTATCCCAGCGTCAACCGGGCGATCGCCACCAGCCCGACGATGACGATGAGCGCACGCAGCACGGCGGGCTCCAGCCGCCGGCCGTAGCGGGCGCCGAGCCACCCGCCGACGACCGATCCCGCGGCGATCAGCCCCGCGACGGCCCAGTCGACCTCGGCGGCGAACACGAACACGATGCCGGCGGTGAGGTTGACGAGCCCCGCGAGCACGTTCTTGAGCGCGTTGATGCGCTGCAGGCGATCGCGGATCCCGATGCCCAGGATCCCGACCAGGAGGATTCCCTGGCCGGCGCCGAAGTAGCCGCCGTAGACGCCGCTGGCGGCCACGGCGGCGCGCAGCAGGCCCCCGCGCTCGGCGTCGGGTCGCCGCCGGTCGGCGAGCATCCGGTCGAGCCGCGGCTGGGCGACGACGAGCACGAGGGCGAGCGCGATCAGGGTCGGGACGATCGCGTCGAAGGCGGACGCGGGAAGGCTGAGCAGCAGCGCGGCGCCGCCGAGCGCCCCGGCGATCGAGAAGGTGCCGAGGACGACCGCGCGTGCGCGCTGCCCCTCGAGCTCGCGCCGGTAGCCGTAGGCGCCGGTGACGGCGCCCGGGACCAGCCCGATGTTGTTGGAGACGTTGGCGATCAACGGCTGGTAGCCGAGCGCGATCAGGACCGGGAAGGTGATCAGGGTGCCGCTGCCGACCACCGCGTTGATCGCTCCGGCGGCGATCCCGGCGGCGACGATCGCGGTCGCCTCGAGCGGGTCCATGAAGCGGGGCAGGCTACCCTGACGCCGTGGCGAGGCTCGGGCTGATCGCGGGGAGCGCGCTCCATGACTCCGAGCTGCCGGCGGGGCCATGGGAGGCGGTCCGGCGCCACGAGGTCGCCTCCGGATACCGCTTGCCGCACCTGATCGACCACGTCGTGACCCTGCGCGCCCTCGCCGACGCCGGCTGCGACCGCGTGCTCGCGCTGAGCTCGGTCGGTGGCCTGCGCCCGGAGCTCGTGCCGGGAACGCTGCTGTGCCCGCACGACTTCATCGCCCTCGACGCCGAGCCGCTGACCGCGCTCGAGGGCGCCGAGGCGCATCGGGTGCCCGGCTTCGACTCCCGGTGGCGCGGCGAGCTGCTCGCCACCCTGGCCGCGGCCGGGATCGAGGCCGTCGGCGAGGGCGTCTACTGGCAGGCCCGCGGTCCACGACTGGAGACGCCGGCCGAGATCCGCTTCGTCGCCGGCCACGCCGACGTGATCGGGATGACGGTGGGCTCGGAGTGCGCGATCGCCGGCGAGCTCGGGCTGCGCTACGCCGCGCTCTGCGTAGTCGACAACCTCGCCAACGGGATCGGCGCGGCGGAGCTCACCGTCGACGAGATCGAGCGCAACCGGGTTCGCAACCAGGCGGCGCTCAGGGCGACGCTCGACGCGATCCTTCCGCGCCTCGCGGCTTGACTGGGCTCACCAGGTGTCGACGAACCGCGGCGGCTCTCGCGGCTCGGCGTGCGCCGTCGCCGCGGCGAGCGTCGCGGCCAGCAGGCGCCGGGTGTCGGCCGGGTCGATCACGTCGTCGAGCTCGAACAGGGTCGCTGCGTTGAGCGCCTTCGCGTGGTCGTGGGCATGGGCGACCATCGCCTCGAGCCGCTCGGCGCGCTCGGCCTCGTCGGCGATCGCCTCGAGCTCGCGCTTGAACCCGAGCTTCACAGCACCCTCGAGGCCCATCGCCCCGAGCTCGGCCGTCGGCCAGCCGAGCGTCAGCAGCGGCTCGTGCAGGCTGCCGCCGGCCATCGCCTGGGCTCCGAGCCCGTAGGCCTTGCGCAGGATCACCGCGCACAGCGGCACGCGCAGGCCGGCGCCGGCGACGAACAGGCGCGAGCAGTGGCGCACGAGCGCGGTCGCCTCGGCGTCGGGGCCGACCATCATCCCCGGGGTGTCGATCAGCGAGACGAGCGGGAGCTCGAAGGCGTCGCAGAGCTGGATCAGGCGGGCCGCCTTGTCGGCGCCGTCGCTGGTGATCGCGCCGGCGAGCCGCATCGGGTTGTTCGCGATCACGCCCACCGGCCGACCTTCGATCCGCGCCAGCGCGGTCAGCATCTCCGGGGCGAAGCGCTCGCGCAGCACGGTCACCGAGCCCGTGTCGGCGAGCCCCTCGACCACGGTGCGCACGTCGTAGGCGCGGCGGCGGCGCTCCGGCACCAGCCCGCGCAGCGGCGCCTGATCGGGCGCCTCCCAGGCGCTCACCGGCCCCTGGAAGTAGGAGATCAGGCGCTTCGCGGCCGCCACCGCCTCGGACTCGTCGGCGACCTCGAGATCGACGACCCCGTTCGCGCCCTGGACGACGAGCGGGCCGATCGCCTCGGGCTCGAAGCTGCCCAGGCCGCCGCCCTCGATCATCGCCGGGCCGCCCATGCCGAGGGCGATGCTCTCGGTGGCGACGATCAGGTCCGAGGACCCGGCGAGGACGGCATTGCCGGCGAAGCAGCGCCCGGCGACGATCGCGATTCGCGGCACGATCCCCGACAGCCGGCCCCAGAGCGCGAAGGCGCGCGTGTCGAGTGCCGAGACGACCGCGTAATCGGTGTCGCCGGGCCGGCCGCCGCCGCCCTCGGCGAACAGCACCGTCGGCAGCCGCATGCGCTCGATCAGCTCGAACAGGCGGTCCTTCTTGCGGTGGCCGATCGCCCCCTGGGTGCCGGCCAGCACGGTGTAGTCGTAGGAGAGCACGGCGCAGGCCGCGCGCTCGCCGTGCAGGTCACCATTGATCCGCGCGAGCCCTGCGATCAGCCCGTCCGCCGGCGTCCGCGCGATCAGCTCGGCGGTGTCGCGGCGCATCCGCTGGGCCGCGATCGCGAGCCCCCCGTACTCGACGAAGGTGCCGGCGTCGACGAGGTCCGCGAGGTTCTCCCGCGCGGTGCGCGCGCCGGCGGCGTGGCGGCGCTCGACCGCATCCGCCCGTGCCTCGTCGCCGGTCAGCCGTCGGCGCTCGAGCACCTCGGCGAGGTCGGCTCGAACCTCGTCGTCTCCCACCCGGAGAAGACTCGCATACGCTTGTCCGAGTGAGACTCGCCGTGACCAACGCGACGCTCGGGGGAGTCGCGGTGGGCGTGCGATGCGAGCACGGCGCGATCGCCGCGCTCGGTCCGGGGGTCGAGCCCGCGCCCGGCGACGAGACCGTCGACGCGGGCGGGATGGCGCTCGTGCCCGGGCTCGTCAACGGGCACACCCACGCGGCGATGACCCTGTTCCGCGGCTACGCCGACGACCTGCCGCTGATGGATTGGCTGACCGACCACATCTGGCCGGTGGAGAAGCGGATGGCCGACGACGACGTCTACTGGGGCACGCGCCTCGCCTGCGTCGAGATGATCCGCACCGGCACCACCTGCTTCTGGGACATGTACTGGCACGCGCACGCGACCGCGCGGGCCGTCGAGGACGCGGGCCTGCGGGCGGTGACCGCGGCGCCGCTGATCGACGACTCCGACCCGGCGAAGTCGGAGCGCGCCTGCGCCGACGCCGAGCGCAGCCTCGATCAGATCGCCGACGCCGGCGGCGAGCTCGCCCGGCCCGGCTTCGCCCCTCACGCGATCTACTCGCTCTCCGAGCGATCGCTGCGCTGGGTCGCCGAGCGCTCGACCGAGCTGCAGGTGCCGGTGCAGATCCATCTTTCCGAGACCGAGGACGAGGTCGAGAGCTGTGAGCGCCTGCACGGCGAGCGACCGGCGGCCTATCTCGACCGGGTCGGACTGCTCGGCCCGCATACCGTGCTCGCGCACGGCTGCTGGCTCGACCGCGCCGAGCTCGAGTTGATCGCCGACCGTGGCGCGACCGTGGTCACCAACCCGGTCGCCAACCTCAAGCTCGCCGTCGGCCGGGTCTTTCCCTATCGAGACGCCCGCCAGGTCGGCGTCGAGGTCGGGCTCGGCACCGATGGACCGGGCTCCAACAACTCGCTCGACCTGCTCTCGGACACCAAGGCGTTCGCGCTGCTGCAGAAGAACGAGGCCCGCGACCCGGCGGCGGTGACGGCCTCGGAGTCGCTGGCGATCGCGACGGGGCGGCGGTCCGGCCTGCTCGGAGGCCGGGGGATCGTCGTCGGCGCCCCCGCCGACTTCCTGCTCGTCCGCGTCGACGACCCGGTGCTCTCGCTCGGCGACCTCGACGCGGGGCTTGTCTACGCGGCATCGGGCGCGATCGTCGACTCGACGATCGTCGCCGGGCGGCCGCTGATGCGCGGTGGCGTGGTCGAGGGCGCGGACGAGGTCGTCGCCCGCGCCCGGGAGCGCGCGCAGGGGCTCGGCATCCGCTGAGCCGGCGAGCTCAGCGCAGCTCGTAGGCCCCGAGGTCCGGATCGGCGCCCCGCGGCGCCCCGCGCTGATCGAGCTTGGGGGAGAGGGCCGGGTTGGCGGCGTCGATCGCCGGGCTCCCCGGCGTCAGTGGCAGGACCAGGGACGCTCCCTGGGCGGCGACCAGCTTCTTCCCGAGCAGCGGATCGGCGACGATCTCGGCCCCGGGATCGCAGCCGCCCGAGAGCGTGGTCACCAGGTTCGGCTCGACGTTGGTGAACGCGGTCCCGGAGCAGTCGAGCCCGGCCCCGTTCGCGCCCAGGTTGAGGGCGACAATCGAGTTCGTCAGCGCGAACGAGGCCGCCGGGCCGAGGTGCACCCCGCCCGCCATCGCGCGGGCCTGATTGCGCGCGACCGTGGCCGAGCCGATCGTGCCCTTGGCGCCGGACTCGGCGAACAGTCCGCCGCCCGCGGCGAGCGCGCTGTTCTCGGTCACGGTGGAGTTGCTGAGGGACAGGTCGCCCTGGTCGTCGACGTAGATCCCGGCTCCGTCGCCGACCTCGCCGTCGCCGCCGCCGAGCGCCCGATTCGACGCCACCAGGCTGTCCTTGACGGTCACCGGCCCGACGGCCATCACTCCGGCGCCCTCGCCGCCGCGGTTGAAACTAACCTTGCTGCGGGCGATCACGGTCGGCCCGTCGATCGAAGCCCGCACCCCGCCGCCGTCACCGCCGGCGACGTTGCGGGCGATCACCGTGTCGACGATCCGCAGCCGTCCGGAGAGGTCCGTGTCGATCCCGCCGCCGTTGCCGTCGACGGTCGGCGAGCGGTTGGCGACGACGCGGCTGTCGGCGATCGTCACCCGGGCATCGCCGGCGGCGAGAACGCCGCCGCCGTCCCCGTCGCCGTCGGTCGGATGCGCCACCCCGCCGCGGATGGTGAGCTCCTCCAACCGCGTCTCCGCGGCCTGGATGTCGAAGACCCGGTCGATGCGGCCGGCGTCGATCGCCGCTGTGCGCCGGCCCGAGTGGACGATGCGCAGCGGCCCCGAGGTCACGTCGAGGTCGCCGTCGAGCGCGGCGTCCTCGCCGGTGCTCTCGATCGAAAGGAAGTGTGTGCGGTGCATCGGCATCGAGATCACGTCCCCCCCGGGGCGATCGTTCGCGGCGATCACCGCCTCGCGCAGGGTGCAGTCGGAGGGTGTGCACGTCCCGAGGTGGTCCCGGTGGTCATTGACGACGTAGGTGCGGGCGTGCGCGGAGGCGGTTGCCCCCAGGATGATCGCGATGGCCGCAGCCATCGCGCGCGGGCCGAGCGTCGAGCTCATCGAGATCACCGACCATCCTATGCCGACGCGCGGCGTCGCGCGCCACCTAAAGCCCGCCGCTGGGTCTGCCGATGGGTTCACGAGAGAGAGCGGCTACGGAGGCGGTTTGAGGCAGACCAGGGTGCAAGCGATCGTCGAGATCGCGTGGCAGCGCCTACGTTGGCGCAGCGCCGACGCGCTGCTCGGCCCGGTGGCCGAGCGGGCTCAGATCGCGCGCGTCCTCGCCTATCTGTTCGGCTTCGGCGGGGTCCTGTTGCTCCTCACCCTGCTGCTGCCGGGTTCCTCCGGCCGCGACGAGGTTGCGCTCGTCGGGGTGGCGCTCGCCGCGATCGCCTTCGCCGGCGTCCTCGTCGCCGGTTACGACCGCCTCCCGATGTGGTTCCTGACCGTCGCGCCCGGCGCCGGGTCGGTGCTGGTGGGCCTCGTGATCTGCTTCGCCGGGCCCAACGCCTCGGCCCCCTACGCGCTCTACTTCGCCTGGGTCGTGATCGCGTCGGCGGGCTTTCTCAGCCGCGTCGCGACCGCGGTGCACGGGGCGGTCGTGGTCGGCGTCTACGCGGTCGCGATCGAGATCGTCGGCCCGTCGGCGATCCCGAGCGGGCTGGCGCTGGCGATGACCGCCGGCACCGCCCTGGTGGCCGCCGTGGTCATGGCGGGCATCGCCGCCCAGACGCGCGAGCTGGTGACCCGTCTCGACGACGCCGCTCGGACCGACCCGCTGACCGGGCTCGACAATCGCCGCGCGCTCCGCCACGAGTTCGAGCGCGAGCTGGCGCGCGCCGATCGCACTCGACGCCCGCTGTCGCTGGTCGTCCTCGATCTCGATCACTTCAAGCGCTTCAACGACGCGCTCGGCCATCTGGCGGGCGACGAGGCCCTGCGCCGGCTGGCGGAGATCCTCGAGGAGGTCACGCGCACCAGTGAGATCACGGCGCGGCTCGGGGGCGAGGAGTTCGCGATCGTCGCCCCGGAGACCGACGAGGCGGGCGCGATCGCGCTCGCCGAGCGCGTCCGGATCGCGGTCCAATCGGAGTTCGCGGACACCGCGCCGCCGCTCACGGTGAGCTGCGGGATCGCGATCCATCAGCCGGGCGCCCGCCCGGACGTCGACCTGTTCGCAGTCGCCGACAGCGCTCTGTACGCCGCCAAGGACGCCGGCCGCAACCGGGTCGAGGTCGCGCTGGCCGAGCGTCCGCCGCTGGAGCTCGCCGAGCTGGCCGAGCAGCCGGCTCACGCCTCCTGATCGAGCCGGGCCGCGAGCTCGACGAAGAAGTCGAGCGCACCCGGGTTGGCGAGCGAGTCGCGCGAGGCGGCCCGGTCGGCCGGGGTCCCGGTGAGGATCCGCTTCACCGGCACCTCGAGCACCTTGCCGCTCAGCGTCCGCGGCACCTCGGCGATCTCGAACACCCGGTCGGGCACGTGACGTGGCGAGCACTGCTCGCGGATCCGCCTGGCGATCTCCTTCGTCAGTGCCTCGTCGAGCTCGGCTCCCTCCCGCAGGACCACGAACAGGGGCATCCAGCCCTCGGTCCCCGGGCGGGGGATGTCGACGACCAGGGCGTCGGTGATCTCGTCGACCGAGGCGACCGCGCGATAGATCTCCGAGGTGCCCATACGGATCCCCGAGCGGTTGATGGTCGAGTCGGAGCGCCCGTAGATGATCGCCGTGCCGCGCGAGGTGATCTCGATCCAGTCGCCGTGGCGCCAGACGCCCGGGTAGGTCTCGAAGTACGAGGCGCGATAGCGCGAGCCGTCCGCGTCGCCCCAGAAGAACACCGGCATCGAGGGCATCGGCTCGGTGATCACCAGCTCGCCGACCTCGTCGACGAGCGGGTTGCCGGCCTCGTCCCAGGCCTCGATCGCGCAGCCGAGCGAGCGGCCCTGGAGCTCGCCGCGGTAGACCGGCAGGATCGGGACGCCGCCGACGAAGGCGGTGCAGACGTCGGTGCCGCCGGAGGTCGAGAACAGCCAGGTGTCGGAGCCGAGCTGGTCGTAGACCCACTGGAAGCCCTCGGGGGCCAGCGGCGAGCCGGTCGAACCGACCGAACGCAGGCTCGACAGGTCGCGCCCCGCGGCGGGCTCGACCCCGGCCTTCATGCAGCCGGCGATGTAGCTGGCGCCGGTGCCGAAGCAGGTGATCCCGGCGTCCTCGGCGAGCTTCCAGAGCACGCCCATGTCGGGGTGCCCGGGGCTGCCGTCGTAGAGCACGATCGAGGCCTCGGTGAGCAGCACCCCGACGAGGAAGTTCCACATCATCCAGCCCGTGGTCGTGAGCCAGAACACGCGGTCGCCTGACTGCGCGTCGAGGTGCAGGTGGTGCTTCTTGAGCTGCTCGAGCAGGATGCCTCCATGGCCCTGGACGATCGCCTTCGGCAGCCCCGTGGTCCCGGACGAGTAGAGGACCCAGAGCGGGTGGTCGAAGGGGAGCTGCTCGTAGGCGATCTCGCCCGGGTCCCCGCGGGCGGCGAGCTCGTCGAACCCGATCGCCCCGCGCAGGCCGTCGATCTGGGCCTCGGGATCGAGGTAGCGCAGCGCGACCGTGTGCTCGACCGTCGGCAGCTCCTCGAGCAGCCCGGCGAGGGTCTCGCGACGGTCGAAGTCGCGGCCGTTGTAGCGGTAGCCGTCGACGCAGAAGAGCACCTTCGGCTCGATCTGGGCGAAGCGGTCGACGACCGAGCGGGCGCCGAAGTCCGGTGAGCAGCTCGACCAGATCGCGCCGATCGAGGCGGTGGCGAGGAAGGCGATCAGGGTCTCGGGCAGGTTCGGCATGTAGGCGCAGACGCGGTCGCCCGGCTCCACTCCGAGGCCCCGGAGCGCCGACGCCACCCGGGCCACCTGCTCGCGCAGCTCACCCCAGGTGAGCGTGTCGAGCTCGCGCAGCTCGGAGGCGTGCTGGACGGCGAGGCGGTCGGCGGGCCTCCCGGCGAGCAGGTTCTCGGCGTAGTTGAGCCGGGCGCCCTCGAACCAGCGGGCGCCCGGCATCTTGCGCTCGGCGAGGACCCGCTCGTACGGGGCCGAGGCGCGGACCTCGAAGTGGTCCCAGATCGAGGCCCAGAACGGCTCCAGCTCGGCGACCGACCAGCGCCAGACGGCGCCGTAGTCGCCGTTCAGCTCGAGCCCCTGCTCCTGTTCGAGCCGGCGCATGTACCGGGTCAGGTTCGAGCGCTCGATCGCCGCCGGCGAGGGCTGCCAGAGCAGCTCGCCGCGCGCCGCTGGCGTCGTCTCGCTCACCGGCGAACTTCTATCACCGGCTCTCGCCGGGGCCCGCATCGCCCGCCTGGCCGCGCCGGAGATCGGCGTCGAGGCGACGGATCAGCTCGAGCGTGAACCCGTGGGCGCGATCGAGCGCGGCGTGGTTGATCGTCTCCGGGGTGTCGGTGGGCAGGTGGCGGTGGGGGACGTAGCCGTCGGGGTCGAGGCAGGTGATCCCGATCGAGCGCCAGCCCGCCAGCCGGGGTGGGACCTGGTCGCCCCCGAGTCCGCTCGCGAAGCCGTGCGCCTCGAAGCGGCGTTCCCCGTCGGCGTCGGCGGTTGCGATCGCCTCGCAGAGCTCGACCAGGCGGCGGTCCATGTCGTAGCTGACGACCCAGCCGGCGCTGGTCTGAAAGCGGACGTCGCCGCGGCCGACCGAGTCGAGCGCGACGACGAACGTGCTCCGCGGCTCGAACCGTTTGCGGCGCGAGCGCACGAACGCGCGCATACCTTCCTGCTGGCACTCGGCGGCGCCGTCCAGGACGACCCAGATATCGAGGTTGTCGGGAGGCTCGCGGTCGAGCTCGTCGGCGAGCGAGATCGCGGTCGCGACCCCGGAGGCGTTGTCGTTGGCGCCGGGGGTGATCCCGGTGAGCTCGATCTCGATCAGGGCGAAGAGCGCAACCAGGAGCACCAGGGTGGGGAGGAGCTGGAACACCGACACCACCTCCGAGTCGACGCCCGCCATCCGCAGCCCGAGCAGCGGGAGCAGCGCCACCAGCGACCAGAAGACGATCCGGAACGGGCCCAGCGGGACGCGTGAGCCCTGCGCGAGCTTGGCGAAGCGCCGGGCGCGGGCGGGCGCGAAGACCGCGCCGCCGCGGGCGGCGTCGAGGTGCGCGCAAAGGATCAGCCTCGCGGGCGCGTCGCGCCGCCGGCCGGGGGACACGACGTTCTGGGAGGCCCGCCGGAAGAACAGGGAGCGGACCAGGTAGATGCGGTGGTTGAGGTCGAGGTACATCGAGGTCGCCGCCAGCAGGACGATGCCGAAGCCCAGCGCGGGGATCGTGATCGCGACCAGGCTGCCCGTGAAGCCGAGCAGGCAATGCGCGCCATGGACGAGCCCGTACTGGGGATGCACGTAGGTGGGCTCGATCTCGACCCGCCGGCCGAGCTCTCGCAGCCGCTCGGCGAAGCGGCCCGCGGCGCGCCGCTCGGCGTCGGTGCCCGCCCGCCGGCGCTCGAACGAGCACAGCTCGCGAATCATCTCCATGCGCCCTGCCGCGTCCACGGCGGGGGATTATCCGCGAGCCCGGCGTTTCCGTCGATGCGGCGGGTGGGATTCGAACCCACAAGTGCTTTCGCACAGCGGCTTTTGAGACCGCCGCCTTTGCCAGTTTGGCCACCGCCGCTTCGGCTCCATTCTGACGACCGCAGGTCCGTTCGACCGGTCAGCAATCGCGAGGCCGTGCCGAGCGCCCGACTAACCTCAACCGCATGTGCGGCCGGTACACGCTCACCAACCCCGACCCGATGCGGCTGCGGGCGCGCTTCGACATCCTGGAGTCGGTCGAGGTCGCCGACGAGCCGCGGTACAACATCGCGCCCACTGATCCGGTGCTCGCGGTTCGCCGGACGGACGACGGGAGCCGCGACCTCGGGCGCCTGCGGTGGGGGCTGGTGCCGGGGCGCTGGGCCGAGAAGCAGTCCGGGCGCCCGCTGATCAACGCTCGCGCCGAGACGCTGGAGAGCCAGCCGGCCTTCCGCGACGCCTTTCGCGAGCGGCGCTGCCTGATCCCGGCGGACGGCTTCTACGAGTGGCTCACCGACGAGCGCGGCAAGCGCCCGGTGTGGCTGAGCCGCCCGGACGGCGAGCTGTTCGCCTTCGCCGGGATCTGGGCCGAGCTCCCGCGCAAGGGGAGCGACGACGTCCTCCACAGCTGCGCGATCGTCACCTGCGCCCCGAACGAGCTGATCCGACCGATCCATGATCGGATGCCCGTCCTCCTCGCCCCCGGCGCCGAGGCCGCCTGGCTCGAGCCCGACCGCTCGCCGGACGAGCTCCTGGGCCTGTTGGCGCCCGCGCCGGCGGACGCGCTGGTCGCCCGCGAGGTCAACGACCTGGTCAACGACGTGCGCGAGGACGGTCCGGAGCTGATCGAGCCGCGCGAGGAGCACCCGGCGCTGTTCTGATCCGGGCGGTGGGCTCAGGCGGGCGCGGGCGCGGTGCCGGCGTCGCCGCCCTCGCCGTGGAGCGGGCGGTCGCCGATCGGCCGCTCCTCCTCGACGTGCCACTCCTGGTTGAAGCCGATCATCGCGACGATGATCAGGATCGCCTGCACCGGGACCAGGATCACGGTCAGCGTGCCGAGCAGGTCCTCGTCCAGCGCCGGTGACTCGAGGCCGTCCTTGGAGCGCGCGAACCAGTCCGGTGCGGCGATCGCGGCGAAGATCGCCAGGATCACCGCGAGCGCCGCGATGACCGGGAGGATGCCGCGGCTCCAGCGCATGACCAGGAACGCGAACAAGATGTAGAGCCCGGCCCAGATCAGCGACATCGCGCCGACGCTCGCGCCCAGCAGCCGGTCCCAGCCCCCGAGCGTGATGATGAGCAGGAGCGCGGCGCTGATCAGCAGCACGAAGGCGATCAGGGCCTTCATCGTCTTCGACTCGGCCTTCTCGCGGTTGGGCCGCCAGAGCTCGTACCCCGGCCGGGCGGTCGCACTCTCCATCGCCGCAAGCATATATCGCGTGGAGTCGGTCGCTGATGCGGGCGGAGGGATTCGAACCCACACGCTCTTACGAGCACCAGGTCCTAAGCCTGGCCTGTCTACCCAATTCCAGCACGCCCGCGAGCGCGTCGCCCAGTCTACGGTCGATCTCCGGAGCGTCGGCACGAACCCCGCGCCGAACGACGCGTTGAGTACCCACTGGGTGCTCAACCCGTCACTCGGCCCCGAGATGGGATCTGCAGCCGGACGGTCGCCGGTGGAGTCGCCAGCGCCTATTCTCAGAAGCCCGGGGGAGTGAGTTAATGGCTATGCGCGCGGTCTCCAAAACCGTGAATCCGGGTTCGAATCCCGGCTCCCCCGCTCATTTGCTCGCACGAAGCACCCGCGCAACTCGGCGGCGCCAAGCGGGTTTGAGCACGTAGCGCGCCGGCAGGGGCGCGCTAACTTTTCTTTCAGGCCATGACTCAAACGCGCAAGGCAGGACGGCGACGGGTCGCCGCGGTTGCCGGGGGCCTCGCGGCGCTCGGCGTCGCGGCCGTGGCCTCCCTGGCGCCGGCCTCCTCACCTGCTCCCTCACAGGCGGCCGCAGCGAGGAGCGGGCCGGCGTGCGGCCTGGCGCCGGTGCCGGCCGCCGACTCGGCCGTCAAGAACCTGCGCAAGTCGATCCGGTGCCTGATCAACGAGGAGCGCGCCGTGCACGGGTTCGGCAAGTTGGCGCGCAACTCACCGCTGCAGAAGGCGGCTCAGCGGCACGCCAAGGTGATGGTCCACACCGGCTGTCTCGCCCATCGCTGCCCGAACGAGCTCAGTCTCGAGGCGCGGCTCCGCCAGGCGGGGTACTTCGACGGCGCCGAGTCCTGGCGCTACGCGGAGAACACCGGCTGCGGGGCGAGCGCCGAGGCGATGGTCGCCAACTGGATGGCGAGCGTCTACCACCGCGTCAACATTCTCGACCCGGAGTTTCGCGAGGTCGGAATCGGGGTCTCGAAGAAGAAGGTCGCCGGCCGGTGCCAGAAGAAGTACGCGACCTTCGCGGTCGTCTTCGGCGAGCGGACACTCACTCCCTGACCCGGCCGAACGTCCATCGAGCTAACGCGATCGGCGCCGCCCGCCGATCGTCAGCCCGATGGCGACTCGTGTGGGGGACCCAAGACAGCGCTTCCTGGCGGCGCTCGGACTAGCGATCTCGTTGCTGGTGATCTCCGGCACGGCCGCGACTCCGCGCGCGACGGCGAGCGCGTGCGGTAAGTGGGGAGGGTCGAACCCGGCCTCGCTGACCGCGGGACAGGCTCGCGACGCGATCACCTGCCTGATCAACCGCGAGCGCGAGGACGCAAACCTGCGGGCGCTCGACCGTGACCGCAAGCTCCAGCGCGCCGCGCAGCGCCACAACGAGCGCATGGACGGCACCGGCTGCTTCGATCACGCCTGCGGTGGCGAGGGCGACCTCGGCGCCCGGCTCGAGGGGGTCGGATACCTGGCCGGCGGCCTGAGCCAGTGGGCCTACGGCGAGAACATCGGCTGGGGAGCGCGCGACCAGGGCACCCCGCGCGCGATCGTCCGCGCCTGGATGAACAGCGCCGGCCACCGCGCCAACATCCTCAATCGCGGCTTCCGCGAGCTCGGCGTCGGGTTCTCGGCCGGCACCCCGGGCGGCGGCGAGAGGTCCGGCGGCATCTACACGGTCGACTTCGGGCTGCGGGTCGGCTGATCGCCCGCCTGCCGAGCCACCGGCACGACCCGCAAGGAAATCGCCGTCGCGCCGAGCGGTCGCTTGACGCTCCCGCCCGCGTTTCTATGATTCAGGGCCACGCGGGCGTGGTGTAAAGGCTGCATGCGACCCTTCCAAGGTCTCGGTACGAGTTCGATTCTCGTCGCCCGCTTCACGGTCCCGATCGGCGCTCGACCTGGCGTAGACTCGGGGCGACCCACGGGGCGTGGCGCAGTCTGGTAGCGCACTCGGCTGGGGGCCGAGCGGTCGCTGGTTCAAATCCAGTCGCCCCGATTTTCCCCGTAGGCTTGGTTCGTGCATCCGCAGATCGAGGTGATGGCCGGCGCTCGCAGCTGGCGCTTTTCGCTCGATGCCGATCGGACGACCATCGGCAAGGCAGCGGAGAACGACGTCGCGCTCGAGCACGATCCGACTGCCAGTCACCTCCACGCTGTCCTCGAGCGGTTCCCAGCGGGCTGGTGTGTGACCGACCTCGGCTCCTCGAACGGCACGCGGGTCAACGGCGAGCGCATCTGGTCCTCGCATCGGCTGCGCCACGGTGACGAGATCCGGCTGGGCGAGACCCGCCTGATCTTCCGCGATCCCCTGAGCGCCGGCGGTACCGTGACCGAGGCCGAGGACGCCCCACCGGCGCTGACGGGGCGCGAAGGTGACGTCCTGGTCGCGCTCTGCCGCCCGCTGCTCGACCGCGACATGTTCACCGAGCCCGCCTCGACGCGCGCGATCGCCGACGAGCTCGTGATCACCCAGGCCGCCGTCAAGCAGCACCTCGCCAACCTCTACGACAAGTTCGGGGTTCCGGCCGGCGACTCGCACCGCAGGGCCCGGCTCGCCAACGAGGCGCTGCGGCGCGGCGCCGTGTCGCTGACGCAGCTGCGGGCGAGCGAGTCCGAGGGAAGTTAGGAGGAGCAGACCGGCCGGTAGTCCTGGTCCGGGACCAGCTCTTCCCATTCCGCTTCGGTCAGATCCCGACCCGCGATCCGGCACGCGTACTGCGACCACGCGTCCGGGTTCACCTCCCAGCGCGCCGCCTCACCGTTGTCCTGCAACACGAAGAGCCGGCGGCCGTCGGAGGAGAAGCGGGTGGACACGGCGGTGAAGCGCCCGGGGAGGGTTCCGAGCGCACGACGCGACTCCACATCCCAGAGGGTCACGCCGCCGTGATCGCTGCTTGTCGCGAGCATGCGTCCGTCGGGCGAGAACTCCGCGTTGAGCACAAAGCCCTCGCGGGCCGCCAGCGGAGCGCCGATCGGCTCGCGGCTGGACACGTCCCACAGCTGCGTGTAGCCCGCATCGCTGCTGACGGCGAGCAAGCTGCCGTCGGGCGAGAACCGGACCCAGCGATCGATATCGCCTGTGGGGTTCTCTAGCTGATCCACGACCTCCAGCGAATCAGCGTCGCGCAGCTCACTGTCCGCGTCCCTGAGCCCGATCGCCAGCAGTGCGCCGTCGGGGCTGAACGACATGCTGATGGGGAAGCCGGGCAGCTCGGTCCGCTCGACATCGCCGGTTTCCAGATCCAGGACCCGCAGGTTGCGGTCGAGATCCGCAACGCCGAGGCGGCCGCCGTCCGGTGAGAACGCCACCGCCTGAACGGGCGCGTCGAAGCCGGGCAGCGACGGCCGCACCCGCCGGCCGCTCGCCGCGTCGCGCAGCTCCGTGGTGCCGCTCTCGCCGGAGACGGCGATCGTCTCCCCGTCGGGGCTGAACTCGAGCGCCCAGACGGGCTCATCCTCAAGCCCCGTCAGGTCGGGCAGGCGACGCAGCGTGCGGGCGTCGTGCAGGCGGATGCCGCCGTCCGGGAGTCCGGCGGCAACCGTCTCGCCGGACGGGCTGACCGCGAGCGGCGGCGGGTAATCGAGCAACCGCCCGGCTTCTTGGGACGGCTTCGCGAAAGGACGTGCGAGGCGACGATCGCCGGCGATATCCCAGACGATGATCCGGTCGTCCAACCCACCGGTGTATAGCGTGCGCCCGTCCTCGGCGAGCGTGAAGGTGGGAACGGGGCCGGTATGGCCCGCCAGGGTCTCCCGAACCCGTCCCGACTCGACGTCGAAGACCAGGATCTTGCCGTCGTCGCTGCGGGTCATCAGGGTTCGGCCGTCCGGAGTGAACACGAGTCCGTGAACCCGGTCCTCGTGCCGGCCCTTCAGCGCCCGCAGCTCGCCCGAGCGGAGATCGAGGATGGAGACGCCTCCGTTCGGGGCGCCGAGGGCGACGCTGCCCCCGTCCGGCGAGAGCCCGCCGACGAAGCCGCCGACCGGGATCCGGCGCCGCACCTGCAGCGTTGCCGCGTCGACTACGAGGATGGAATCGGGCTGGATGAAGACCAGGCGGTCGCGCTGCGACGGTACCGTCGGGATTGCGCCCGCAAAGTAGCCGATGCGAACGGCGGGACCCAGGGGCTCGCCGGTGCGCGAGTCGTAGCGTCTGGCGTACGCCGGCCCCGGTTCGAGCCCATTCGACTGCTGGATCACGACGAGGGTCCGCGAGTCGTCGGCGAAGCGGGCCTCGACGAATGTCTCCAGCTCCGGGTCGCTTGGATAGGCGCCGACGTCGATCTCGCGGACTGTCTCGGAGGTGGAGACACCGATGAGTTTCACGCTCTGGCGGCCCGCGACCGCGAGCAGCCTGCCGTCTGGTGAGAACTCGACCTGCCCACTGGCCTGCAGGGGCGGGCCGATGGGCTCACGCGTCCGGGTGTCGAAAAGGACGACCTTTCCGTTGAACCCCGCGGCCGCGAGGACCTTGTCGTCGGGGCTGAGGGCCAGCGACGCCAGTCCGAAGAAGTCCCCTTCGGTCACCCCGATCGCGGCTGGGCGCCGTACCAAGGCCGAGAGCAGGTAGCCACGGGTGGGAACGGAGTCATCGAGAGTGCGCCCCGCCTGTGCGAGCAGGAGGCTGCGCTCCAAGCCTTCGTCGAGAAGCGCTTGGGCACCGAGGCGCTGCGCGTCGGCGGTGCGGGCTGAGTCGCGCGCCTGGTCGCTTTGGCGCAGCGCGAGCACCCCGGCGATCACGGCGGCGACGAGCAGTAGGCCAACGCCGCCGAGCAGCACCCGCAATCGCCGGTTGGCGCGAAACTGTGTACGGCGCTCGCGCTCTGACTCCGCGACGCTCGCGTCCAGGAATGCGCGCTCGGTGGCATTCAGCGCGTCCCGGTGCGACTGCGCCCATTCCACCGCCGCGGCGAGCCTCGTGCCGCGATAGAGATCGCCGGGCTCCCGGCTCCCCGCCTCCCAGCGGCGGGCCGCGTCGCCCAGCTGGCGGTGCAGGCGGATTCCGGCGCGGTCCTCCTCCAGCCAGCTGCGCAGCGTCGGCCACTCGCGGATCAGCACCTCGTGGGCGACCTCCGCCGTCCCCTCGCCGAGCGTCACGAGCCTCGCCTCCGCCAGCCGGTCGAGCAGAGCCTGGACCTCCTCCGGGGAGGCTCCCTCGGGAACCAGCTCCTCGACGGCGACCCGGCGCCGCGTGTCCTCGATCCCTTCGCCCAGCTCCGTCAGCCGCAGGAAGAGGTTGCGCATCAGCGCCTGGCGATCGGGCGGCACCGCCTCGACGACCGAGTCGGCGGTCTGCGCGATCGCGGATGCGACGCCGCCGCTCGCGCGGTATCCCTCGACCGTGAGCGTCCGCCCGTCGCGCTGCTCCCAGGTCACGCGCAGGGCATGGGAGAGCAGCGGCAGGGCGCCCGGCTCGCGCGCAACGTCGCGCAGGATCAGCTCCACGAGGCCCGGCTCGAGTCGAAGGCCGGCCACCCGTGCGGGCTCGGTGATCGCGCGCTCGAGCTCGTCGTCCCCCATCGCGCCAAGCAGGATCTGGTTCTCGGCGACCGCCCGCGCGAGCTCGGCGTGGTCGCCCAACCTTCCGTAGAGGTCGGCGCGGACGCCGATCACGACCGGAGAGGACAGCGCGAGCAGTCCGTCGATGAAGGCGTCGCGGCGCGCCGGATCCTCACACAGCGTGTAGAGCTCCTCGAACTGATCGACGACGACGAGTTCGCGCGGGTCGTCGGCCACCTCGAGCCGCGCCTCGGCGTCGGGCGTCAGGATCCGGGCCCGTTCAACGCCACCGACCTCGCCCGCCAGCACGGCGCCGACGACGCCGGCGCGCAGCACCGAGGACTTGCCGCTCCCCGAGGCGCCGGTCACGGCCAGCAGCCGACCGGGCGCCAGGCGCGCGAGGATCTCCCCGACGACCTCCTCGCGCCCGAAGAAGAACCGCCTGTCGTCGGGCTCGAAGGCGAGCAGACCGCGGTACGGGGACTCGCTCACCGGCAGCGGCGCGCCGATCCCCGGTCCCTGGAGGGCGTGGATACGCTCCGGCGTGCCGAGGCCGCGCGAGCGGTGCGGACCGAGGTCGACCAGCTCGCAGCCGGCCGGGAGTTGCCGGGCCACGAGCGCGGCCGTTGCTGCGGAGACGAAGACCTG
>CAVWWH010000012.1:0-121436 GCA_963758665.1 uncultured Solirubrobacterales bacterium
TAGACCAGGCCGCAGTCGGAACAGCGCGGGAGACGTCCAGGGTGCCCGCGACCCCGTACTTGGCATCCCGCACGTCGACCTCTGCGGGCGGGTCCTTGCGCGCCGCCGCAGCCCGGGCAGGCCGATGTGCGTTTACGCTGCAGCTCCACGCCGGGGGTCGCTGGGTTGGCGACGCGCCAGCGACCGGCGCTGCGCCATTTCTGGAAGATCGGGGCTGGGGCTCGCCCGTCCTGGTCGGTAGGGGCCATCAGATCACCAGCGGGACGTCGCCGGCGCCACCCTTTTCGGTACCCGCCATAACCCGGTGTGACACCATCTTCGACGGCATGACCCCGTTCCTCCTCGGCCGGGCCTTTCGCGTCCTGCGAACCAGGCGGTCTCGCGCCAAGGCCGACGCCTTCGACGAGGGAGGCGCCTTTGCCCACGGTCCTGACCCTGCGTCCGCGTGGCGCGGCGACTCCCGATCTCGTGGTGGGGGTCGCGCATTCAGGGACCACGATCCTTCATCGGATGCTCGCCTACCATCCCGCGCTCGCTTGGTTCTCTCAGTTCTCGCTTCGCAGCGGCGAGATCCGGGGGCGGTCGCGGATCCCGGGAGCCGGCCTTATGGACAGGCAGCTTCGGTCGATCCCTCATCGCTGGCAGAAGCCGAAGCCCAGATTCGGACGGCCGCCGCTGACGCCCCGCCCGGGCGAGGCTCGGGCGATTTGGGCCGACCTCATCAACGATGGCCGCGAGTTTGCCTCGGTGGAGGAACTCGACGAACGGCGCCGGGTTCCGGCGGCGCGAGGCGCGCCAATGCGACGATCGACGCGGACCGGCTGCGGTCGGGTCTGGCGGGGTTCAGCGAGCAATTCGAGGGCCGACGGGTGCTGGCCAAGCTGCCTCCTCCCGACTTCTACCGGTTTCTCGAACCGGTGCAGGCGGCCTGCCTGGCGCCGTGTTCGTGCACATAGTCCGCGATGGGCGCCCCGTCTCCTTCAGCCTGCGGCCGAAGTTCGAACGAAGGATGGATGCTCGTAGTGCGCTTCTCGCCGCGGCCCGCCACTGGGTCGATACGCTTGACGGAGTCCATGCGGTTCGCGGGACCGAGCTGCTCGAGGTGCGCTACGAGGATCTCTGTAAGGACGTGCACGGCGTCATCCGGACGATTCTCGACCGCGCCGCCCTCGACCCGGAGGCGTTTCCCTTCCAGCGATGCCCGTCACCGCCTTGACGCAGACGAACTCGCGCTGGGTGGATCAGGCGGCCCCCCGGGAGCTCGAGGAAGTCTCCGAGATTCAGCGGGAGCACTGAGCCGATTCGGGTATCCGCTGGTGTTGGCGCCGGAGTGGAACGGCTGATGCAACCTGAGATCTCGCCCGTATTCGTGTTCGGGGCCTCGCATTCGGGGACGACGATCCTCTACCGCATGCTCGCGTATCACCCGGATCTGACGTGGTTCTCGCAACTCTCGCTGGGTAACGGCGAGATCCCCGGCCGCCGCACCCGGGCGGGGCCGGCCTGCTCGACGTGAGGCTACGGCGCATTCCCCACACGTGGCAGAAGGAGGAGTCCAGGCTGCGGCGACTCGTGGTTCCACTCCCGAGTGACGAGAAGACGATTTGGGAGTATCTACTGGAGGGCGAGAGGACGGACGCAGAACGGGTGCGCTCGTGCCTGGCGGCGTTCAGCGAGCGCCTTGGCGGTCGTCGGATAGTCGCCAAGTGGCCAGAGCTTTTACCGATTCCTCGACCTTCTTCACGTTGCCTGTCCCGAGGCGCTATACGTCCACATCATCCGCGACGGCCGCCCCCTCGCCTTCAGTATCCGGGAGAAGTTCGAGCGTCGTCGCCTCGAGCATCACGACGCCCTCATCACGGCGGCCCATCACTGGGTCGAAGTGCTCGAGAGCGCCCGCGCTACACCGGGGATCGATCTGCTCGAGGTCCGCTACGAGGACTTCTGCGAAGACGTCCATGGGGTGATTCGCGACGTCCTCAGCCGAGGCCGCCTGGACGCCAAGCGGTTTCCCTTCTGGCGCTGCCCGCCGACGCTCTCGGTCGGTAGCAACAAGCGGTGGATCGACGAAGCTTCGACCTGAGGAGCTCACCCAAGTGTCCGAGATTCAGCATGACCGTCTCGTCGAGTACGGGTACTCAGCGTGACGCCCGGCTTTCGCGCTCCGCGCGGATGCGGAGGTCGGTGAGGTCATCCGTGCGATCGCCGCCAGGGCGCCGATGAACAGGGCCGGGACTACCGTGTCAACCTCGCCACCGAACAGGGGATTGTCGTTGCTCCAGATGAGCACGAGCAGAAGGCCGAGGCTCATCGCCCACGCTTGCGGCCAGAGCTCATGCTCTCGGCCGAGGCGGCGAAGGAGCTCTCGCACTCGCAGGGCGACGGTGACGATCAGCGCTACGAAGAGGACAAACCCGACGATGCCCAGGTCAGCGAGGATCTGGACGTAGGTGTTGTGGACGGAACCCGGGGTTACGTCCGGGTAGAAGATCGGACGGGCATCGGGGAACCGTCGCCGCACCTCCATCGCAATTTCCCGATCGCCGATCACTTGCGGCGAGCTGCTTTGCCGCCAGCCGGCCCCGACGATCGGGTTGCGCTCGAATATCTCGAGCCCCGCCGCCCCCAGGATGATCCGCTGGGCGGCGGAGCCGCTCCTGAATGACTCCGAGGACGGGGACGCCTCGGGCCGCAGGAACTGGACCACGCTGAAGACCAGAACCCCGGCCAGAGCCACCGCGAGCACCGCGCGCGTGGCACGGTGTGGCGCGGCGGCGGAGGACCTGCTCGCGAGGCTCGCTCCCAGCGCCAGGACGAACCCGGTCGCCACGAGTGAGGCCACGGACTTTGTGAGCAGGAGGCCCAGGAGTCCGTCGCCGCGAGCGCGATTCTGTAGGGGGCCTTCGACGTCACTCCGCCGAAGGCGGCAAAAAGCAGCAGTAGACCCGAGACCAAGCCGAGCGCGTTCGGGCCCAAGGAGCCTCCAGATCGGTCCGTCAGCAAACCTCCTCCGCTGAGCGCGCCGTCGGCGACCGCGATCACGCCGGCCACGGCGATGGCGCCCAGGACCAGATGGATGTCGCGCTTCGTCTCGATGAGGCTCGCGGCGAGCCACGCGAGCGAGGCGGTCTGGACGAGGCGCAGCCACGAGACGAGCGAGCTCCCTACAGCGCCCGGGTCGGAGCTCGCGACGGTGACGAGCGTCAACCCGGCGTAGGCGAGAAAAACAATCGCGATGGCTTGTCCGAAGGCGATCCGCGGCCGTTCGTCAGGCACGCTCCGCCCCGCGCGCTCAACGACCCCCACGAGCCACCAGGCGACCGCTCCCAGGTAGAACACGTCGGCGAGGTTCACGTCCACATCGCCGGACTGGGCGATCACCGGCAGGAAGCCGGTGATCGTCAGCGCTCCGATCGCGGCCAGGCAGGTCTGCGGTCCGGTCATGATCAGGGCGGCGCACCCGAGGCCGCCGGCGGTCAGCACAACGACCGAATCCAGATCCGCGCCAAACCCGTCGAACCGCGCGACCGCCCATCCAAGGACAAGGGCGAGCACCGCCAAACCGCCGAGCAGGGGGAGATCCGCTGATGCGCCGCCGAGCCGCAGCGCTCGAGCGCGAGTCATTATCGACGAGGACAACGGTTCATGCTCGAATCACTCGTCGGCAGACCTTAGTCCGAGGGGTCGCGAGTCGTGACACGGCTGGACAGCGCGCGCGATGTAGTGCAATTCGGCGCAATCGGGGCGCCGTCGCCGGCTCGACAGCCATACACCGCTCATCGGTAGCCTGCGGCTCGGATTCCGGCTCGCCAGTCCGGAGGCTCGATCCTCCGGCGGCAGGCGCTCCGCTTCGTCGAGGAGCCGATTCGCCACGAAGTACAGGGGCACTTGGGTCGCAACGTAAGTGAATGAGACCGCGATCGCGGCCCCCGTGCTTTCGAAGCTGGCCAGGAGCGCCATCCCGGCGATCAGGAGGACCGCGAACGCGACCTCGTAGGCGGTTTGCAGGCCGGGACGGCCGATCGCCGGAAGGAACGTTTTCGCCCAGGCCAGGGCGAGATGAACGACCGCTGCGAGCAACAGGATGCGCGCGGGCCCAATCGCGTCCTCGAACTGACCGGAGTAGAGAGCCGGCAACAGGACGGGCAGCAGGAACCATCCGGCAACGGCTGCCGGGAGACCGATCGCCAACCCGATCCGCGTTGCCGCCCTTGATGGTCCTGCGAAGACCGTCGACATCGCCTTCAGCCGCCTGTCGCGCCTGTTCGGGAAACAGCAAGAGCCGCAGTGGCGCGGTGGCGAGACTGGCAACGGTGAGGGGGAACAACGCCACCGAGAAGATGCCCACCGTTTGCGCACCCGCAGAGCGATCCGAGAATCACCGGCACCGCCGACCGTTGCGCACCCTGCACGCTCGATGAGACGCTCGAGAAGATGCCGAATGAGCGCAGCTTTCCCAGCCACTCGCGTGCGCCCTCTTGCGGCTCCGCGCGATCCCACTTGCTCCATCCGACGCGCCAGGCGAGCCCACCTTGAATCAAGGCTCCGGCGAAAGCAGCGCCCGCATAGGCGACCAAGACCTCCTGCGGACCCCCGACGCCAACCGCCCAGAGCACGCCGATGAGGCGCAGGACGCTGGTCCCGAACACCACCCAAGCGCGCAATTCGCGGCGCCCTGCCAGCAGCAGCACCGCTCCGGTCGTCCCGTCGACGGTTTGGGCGAAAGCGATCACGACTGCGATTCGGACCAGAGATGCATCGGCCTCCCCGCTGCCGAGGAGGTCGCTCAGCGGGCCGGCGAGACCCAGAATCAACGCCCCGACCGCCAGGCCGATCCCCAGGTCCACCGCGAACGCGATCCGCAGCAGCGTTCGCAAGCCGCCAAAGTCCTTCGCCGTGAGCGCGCGATAGCCATGATGGACGACCGCCTGCTCCAGGGTCAGGTCGAGGAGAGTCGCGATCAGGGTGACGACGGCGATCGCCAGCACAACGGATCCGTAACCATCCGGGCCGAGCTCCCGGGCAGCCACGATGCCTGTGATCAGCGCGACTGCCGCGGCTGCCCAGATCGCGATCGAGGCGGACCCGGCGCGTCGCCACCACGTCCTATCCGTCCAAAAGGCAGGCTCTTGAACGTCTGGCCAGCCAGGCTCTGAGCCGGCGCTCAGGCTACCTCCGGGATCGTCGACCGGTGGGCGAGCTTTCCGAATCCGTGGGCGCCTCACGCTCGAGCGACGGGGCAGACTCCGGCACGTTCACGCACGTTATCCACCGGGCTGAGGCGACCGACTCGAGGAGGTCACTCCCCTACTATGCCGAAGTTCAGTGTCGATCACCGACAGTACGTTGCCGCTACTGACGGGATGGCACGATGCCGCAACAGCCTGCCCCAGACCAGATCCGCCCACTGACCGTAACCGGGCTTCTTCGCCGGCGCTTTCTGGCGATCCTGATTCCGGCGCTCCTCGTCCCTGGGGCGGCACTTGCGTTGACCCTCCAGCAGGAGAAGCAATACGAGGCTACGACCTCCCTGCTCTTCCGCGACTCGGGGCTCGGCTCCACGGTGCTCGCATCCGCGGACCCCGATCGTGAGGCGGCGACGAATCTGCGCCTACTGCAGCTCGACGCGCTCGAGCGCAAAGTCAATGCGGACCGAGAGCGTCCGTTCCCGGGAGACATCGACGTCGTCACCGAGGCGGAGTCCAACCTGGCGACGATCACGGCGACCGATACAGAACCCGAGCGCGCCGCGCGCATGGCGGATGCGTTCGCTCAGGGGTACATAGCGCTCCGCGAGAAAACAATCGCCCGCGAGATCGAGCAGGAGCGCAAGGCGGTCAACGAACGGCTTTCACAGATCCCGCTCACGACCCGGCCCGGGGGGGCGGGCAAGGGCAGGGACGACTGAAGCGCCGGGGCCAGCGGGCGGAGGCGCTCAAAGAGCGTCTGAAGGAACTCACGATCGCAGGCGTCGCCCCGATCGGCGTCCGCCAGGTCGGGCGGGCCGAGGTCCCATCGTCCCCGGTATCGCCGGATCCCCTGCGCAACACGGTGATCGGTGCCATCCTCGGCCTCGCGCTCGGGATCGGGTTCGCGATCTGGCTCGAGCGGCGGGACCAGCGCATGAGGGATGCGCGCGATCTCGAGGCCGCGTTTGGACAGCCGATCCTCGCCCGGATTCCGCAGAGCCGCAAGCTCGGCAACTCGAGCCCGGGCACCGGCGCCCTCCCGCCGCCGGAGGAGGAGGCCTTCCGCACGCTGCGGGCCAATCTCCGGCATTTCCTGGAAGCAGGGAGCGCGCGATCGGTGCTGGTGACGTCCGCGAATCCCGGCGAGGGCAAGACGACCGTCGCCTGGAACCTGGCCCGCGCCGAAGCGGCGTCCGGAGCCAAGGTGCTGATGGTCGAGGCGGACATGCGTCGTCCGGTTCTCGCTCGCAGCCTCGGCGCCATCGCGGGACCGGGACTCAGTCAGCTGCTGACCGCGGAAGGCCACCTCGAGGACTCGGTCCAATCGGTCGGGTTCAAGGAAAGCGAGAACGGCAACGCTCCGACGGGCTGGGTCGATCTGCTGCTCGCGGGGACTCCACCCTCCAATCCGGCGGAGCTGCTGGACTCGGACCGGATGCAGGCCGTGCTCGAGACGATGCCGAACGCATATGACCTCGTCGTAGTCGACACTCCGCCCGCCTCCGTCGTCTCGGACGTGATCCCGATGTTCGAGTCAGTTGGCGGGGTGGTGGTCGTCGGCCGTTTGGGCATGACCACATACGAGTCGATCAGAGAGCTTCGCGACCAGCTCGAGAATCTCGACGCGCCGTTGCTTGGGGTGGTCGTCAACTCCGATCTGATGAACGCCAATGCCGCGAAGTACTCCTACCGGGCGACGACGAGTTGAACGGCGAAGCCGGACGCATGCGCGACGACTTCGGTCGCTGAGCTGAGAATCGGCGGCGTAAGCCCGCGCATTGAGGTTCAATCGGGGCGAACGGTACAAAAGGGGGTGAATGCCGCTTGTCATGCGGTCTCCCCGGCCACTTGTGGCAGCGGTGTGGCACGGATCGGCCGGACCTCGACCCGGGCGCCGCGCTTGAGCCGCTCCAGCGCGTCGGCCCGACCGTGGCCGTACAGCTTGCGGACGAGCTTCGCGTCCGAGTGCCCGAGCTGGTAGGCGGTCAGCTCGTCGGTAAAGCCGAGGTTGACGTAGAAGTGCCAGCCGCAGAAGTGCCGCAGCGAGTGCCAGTCGAGATCTACGATCGCTCGGCGACGGTCCTCGGACAGGGTCGCCCAGAAGGCGGCCCGGACCGGGTTCCAGGACCAACCTCGCCGGCGTCCAAGACGTCGCCATGGATCCGGCCGTCCCCGCCGAGCGTGACCGTGAGCGCCAGCATCCCTCCCGGCCCATACGTGATGCTGTTGGTGACCAGCTCGTTGACCACCACCAGGAGGTCCGCGTACTGCTCGCTGCGCACGTCGTCGGCGAAGACCTTCAGTGCCTGCCGGGCCCTGGCGGGGGCATCGGGTACGGCGTCGAGATCGATCTCGAGCTCGATCCTCTCGATCGGGGGCGGCTCACGGTTCACGCTCGATCTCTACCCGGCTCGCCGGCCGTCAGTCACGATCTCGTCGCCGCCGCGAGCGCCCCGAGATCGGCCGCCAGCTCGGCCTCCGCGCGGGCGCGTTGGTCGGGCGGTCCCTGAGGAGCGCGGACGAACCGACGGGCGCGTGGCGGCTCAGCCCTGATCGAAGACGCCTAAGACCAGAAGAAGGATCAGGGTCAGTGCGATCGAGACGACCAATGATCCGACGCAGCCAAGGCGGTTCGAGAAGAAGACGAAGATGAGTGACCGCTTACCCGACAATCGCGCGGCGAATCGCTGCTCATCAGCGACCGATCCGAGACAACTCCCGGCCGAGTGCCCTGAGGCCCCGGCCGGGAGTGCAAGTGCAGTCGCTACGTCCTGAGCGGCTGCCGCAACTCGCGCCTAGTGGCGGCTCCCGTTGCTGTCGTCGCGCGTCTCGTAGGGCCCTGCCGCTGGCACCCCGCCGGGAGTTCCGGGTCAGGACCGGCGGGGATTCGTTCGTTCGAGCGTTTCCGCGACCTCGGGTGGCTTGGCGACAACCACCCAGCCCTCGTCGTCGTGTCGCTCAACCACCGTTTCCACATCCAGGATCTCGTGTCCAGGAACAACAAAGAACTGCTTGGCGTCGGCGCGAATCCTCTCGTAGTCGGACTTCCGCAAGGGCACCTTCGCGCGGCACTCGGTGTCCGCGCATTCGCAGAAGTACTGCTCAATCTCCGAGGTGGCGTGCTGTTCTTCCCATCCCGCCATGCGCTCGTTTGCGACTCGAAAAAGCGCCTCATTCTCGGCGAGTCGTTCTTCCCGAGGGGTACCCATCCCGCGCGCCACGAGGTTACAACGACGGCTGCTTCGGGGCAACGCCTTTCATCCGCAGAACGACGGCGTCGTCCCGCGCGACCACCGCGACCGAGTCACCCGACCTGTCCTCGAGCCCCTCGCGGACCTCCTCCTCGTCCGGCTGCCCGAGGCGCTCGACGTCGGCTCCGGCCGACTCGAGCGCGGTCGCGACCTCGTCGCTCAGATCGCCGTCGCCGATCACGAGGACGGTGCGCGCGCCCTCTTGCCCCGCCTCGCTCACCGCCATGACGTTACGGCGTGGCACACAGGTCGGCGTCGCGGTCCCGGGGCGTCTCGACCACGTCCCCGTTCCCCGTCCAGACACGCGTGGGACTCATCGGACGCAGCAGTCGGTACCAGAGAGAGAGAGAGAGAGAGAGAGAGAGAGCGGTGCCTGCCGGAGGGCCCTTCCTGGTGGACGAGGCCGAGACGGCACGACCGAAGCAGGTCGTAAGTTGGACGGCGTGTGGAGCGTCGCAAAGCGGGAGCCCTCCGCCGTCCTCTTTGCTGGGCAGCTCGCGGCCGTCCTTTTCTACCCGCTCATGGAGGACAGCGACGCCGGGCGAGCGCTCTTCAGCCTTTTCGGCATCGGAATCCTCGGTCTCGTCGTGCTGGCAGTGCGACACTCGCGCGGCCTCACGGGGGTCGCCCTGGGGCTCGCGCTTCCAGCGGCGGTGCTACTGCTCATCCAGGCGGTGACAGGCACCGACGACCTCCTGCCCTACTCCTCCGCGCTCGAGGCAATTCTCTACTTCTATGCGGCAGGGGCTCTGATCGCCTACATGCTGGCGGATCACAGGGTCACCCGCGATGAGCTCTTCGCCGTCGGTGCGACTTTCACCCTGGTCGCCTGGGCCTTCGCTTACGTCTACGTCGTCTGCCAGTCCATCGAGCCCGCGACCTTTACGGCGGCGGTGGACCCCATTGGGGAGCGAACCTGGATGGAGCTCTTATTTCTCAGCTTCACGACCCTTTCGAGCACCGGCTTGGGCGATGTTGTTCCCGTGAAACCGTTCGGGCGTAGCCTCGTCATGATCGAGCAGATCGTCGGGCTCGCGTTCGTAGCGATGCTGGTCTCGCGACTCGTGGCGCTAACGGTCCTGGGGCGAGTGAAGTCAACCAGGTGATCTGAGGGCCGATGCTCCTTCCTCTGTGATCGAAGTCACCCTTGGTCCCTCTATGGACGAGAAGTCATCGGCCCCCAGCCTGCCTCGCGGCCGTTCCCTCAGAAGCGCACCTGGCCGTTGATCTTGAGCCCGCCGCGACAGCTCCCCACCGTGCAGAAACTCTTCCCGGTGACCTTCCCAGCCGGCCGGGCTGAAGTCGCTTGAACTTCGGCGCGTTCCGGCCTGGTTGGATGGCGAGCGACGATCGCTGACAGGGCCGCGCCCCCGGTGGCGACGAGAACCCCGGTCGACGAGGACGCGATTCGGTCAGGCATTGGCGCACTCGTCTTCGTGCGCGTTGATCTACGTGGTGGGCACGATCAGGCGAGCTATCGAGGCCTGAGTCGCAATCGCGCAACGGCGGGATCCAAAGCCCAGCGGCCGTCGGGTCGCTTTCCATGCGGGGCGGACCTCCGAACAGGCCTCCGGCGCAACGGAAGACCGCAACCTCGGATCGAGCTGGACCTCGAGCTGGCATCCGACGTGGGCGGCAAGGTTTCTCCGCTGCGAAGAACCCAAACAAAGGGGACCGCCAATGTGTGAGCCCGGTGAAAACCGCACCTTTGTCGTAGAACTCGGAGTCAACGAGGACGGCGATATGCAGATCGCGCCAGGGGGCGGCATTCTCGAAATTCGTCTCGCCGCTGACGAGAGCCCCCTGGCCCTGCGTGAGGTTCGTATCGCTGAGATGGACGATGCCGAGCTCGCTCTGCGGCAATTGTCCGAGCGGCCGGAGTAGCCGCGGCTTGCAACCCCGGGTTGCCCAGCTACGGACGAAGCCTGCAGGCTGGCGTTCGTCGCCGACCCACCCGTTCTAACCCCGAAAGTCGCCGACGGTGTCTTCTCCTATCGAGGGCCTCCCGCGGGGCCAGCACGGGCTCTCACGCGATCAGGTTCAGGAGGCGCAGCGGATCGGCTGCTGATCGCCGTGACCGGGTTGCTCGCCGCGCCCGGCTACCGAGGCCTCGGACCGGCTGAAATCGCCAGGCGCGCCGGCGTCTCGCCGTCGCCTTCTACGACCTCTTCGTCGGATCCCAGCCGGCGAACTCGATCCCGGCTGCCTTGCGGACCAGACTGCGTCCTCCGTCGCACCCGACGAGGTATTCCGCCCGCAGCGACTGGCCGTCGGACAGCTCGACGTCGACGCCGGTTTCATCCTGCGCGAAACCCGTCACCTCACGTCCGCGACGGATCGGCACCCTCAGCTCGCGGACCCAGCCGGCCAGGATGCGCTCGATGCGGTTCTGCCACAGCCCGAGCGAGTAGGGATGCCGGGTGGGAAAGTCGCTGATGTCCAAGGGGACCCCGGAGAACTGCCCGACCTGGGCCATCTGTCCCTCCGAGAGGAACCGATCGGCGATCCCGCGCTGATCGAGGATCTCGATGGTGCGTGAGTGCAGACCGCCTGCGCGCGAGCCGGGAAGGTCCTGGCTGGCGCGCCGCTCGACGATCGCAACGTCCACGCCCGCCAACGCCAACTCGCCCGCCAACATCAGCCCCGTCGGACCTCCTCCGGCGATCAGCACCGCGGGTCCGGTCAACACACTCATTCGCTCCTCCGTTCCGTTGCTTTGGCGCTTCGGCCGGCGAGTATGCGGCACGCCCCGGGGCTTCATGAGGACCTCCTGAGCGCTATAAATTAGGTGTGGAGGGGAGCGGGGACTCTCCCTTCCGGTTGCCGTCCGCGGCGGACGGACAACTTCCTCGAGAAGCGGCGGAGCGCCGCGTACGGCGGTCACGCCGGCCCATGAGGATCTCCTCTGACACGCGTCTCGGCGAACGGCGATGGTGCTCGAGTAGAGGCGCCTGCCGGAATCGGAACCGGCGTAAGTCCGGCCGCGAGGCTGCCGCCCTGGCGCTATGCCTCAGCCACTAGCCGACAGCCCGGCGGCTTCGAGGGCCTCATCCCGCGTCCAGAAGACCTGACGCCTTGTGACTAGTCCCTCCGCGAACCAGACCACCAACCACGTGTGGAGCTCAAACGGGATGCCGTTTGACTTACCGCGGGCGGTGAGAACGGCTGCCATGAACACTCGGTCATCACCCAAGTCCGTTATCTGCTCGATCTCGGTGTGGACACCGCGTTCCGTAAGGTCGAAGAGGTCCTCGATCCACCCTCGGGCCTCAGCTCGCCCGTGGTACACCTCTCTTTGCCCAGGGACGTCTTTCAGGGCCTCCCATACGACACCAGGGCTGAGGGAAGCTTGCCAGGCATCCAAGTCCCCCCGGTTGAGAGCATCGGTTGCTCTGCGTGCTAGCTCGACGTTCTCCCGCGACATCGCCTACTCCTGAAGCCCGGCGGCTTCGAGGGCTTCCTCTCGCGAGGGATAACCAGCGCGCAGCTCGATTATCACCCTGTCCCGCACGCGGTAGAGGTCGACTTGAGGGGTCGAGACCTTCGCTCCGCTCGCTCGGCCCTGACCGTGGAAGCGAACCTCGGCGAGGACCATCCCATCGAGATCCACGAGTTCGAGGACCTCGACCCGCCAATCGTCAAAGCTCTCCTGCCACCGCTCGACTGCCCGCCGCAGCTCGGCGATGCCCCGGTCCTCGGTTGGCATTCCTGGCGCGGTCAGCAGGTCGATCGCCAGCACGTCGGGGTCGAAGAAGCCCAGCCACTCGTCGAGGTCTCTATTCCGGGCTTCGATCGACCTGCGCACGATCTCCACGTTCTCCTCCGACATCGCACGCGCAGTATCTCGCGCAGGCGGAGGGTCAGAGCAGCGAAAACTACCCCGCGCCCCAGGGTCTGTTTGCTTCCGAGCCTCAGCCGCCCCGCAGACCGGCCATTGCCCTGCGGACTGCATTTGGTTGCTTCGGTGCCAAAGGACGCTTCCACGCGTGCCGGTTTCGTTGTGCGTGCTCGCGCTGCCGCTGTTCCATGCGATCGATGATGAGGCGGGCGTTGTGCATCCGGGACCTCCCCCTTTCACGGTGGAAGCCGAACGTACCTCGGTTTCAGCTTGCGATGTGTGCGATTGGGCCACAACAGGCCAATTGCCGCGAACACCGCATAGGGAGGGTCGCGGAGCGCGACTCGCTGCCTCCAAATACCGCCGGTTGGCGGGCTGCGAAAAATAGTCCGAACTTTGGGACAGCGAAGCGTCGGGACCCCCCGGTAGGAACCCTGTCAGCTGATCGGGGGTGGCACTGGTGGGGGTGGCGGTCCTGTCTCTTGCGGGTGAATCGCCTTGACCGCCTTGCTCTTGGTTGTGTGGCGGCAGACTGCGGCAACCCCAAGAGGATCAAAGGCGCTGACGAGCTTGCAGCGGAACCGCTTGACGTTGATGACATCGCCCTCTTGAACGGGACCTTCAAAGTAGTCGTCGTAGAAGTTGGTCATCAGCCGGGTGCCGTTGCCGCAAGACATCTTCTTGACCTTGATGAGTCGGGTGTTGTTGTGGCCCACCGACTCGATCCCGCAGTTCTCGTAGTCGGCCTGGGCCACGCTCGGAGCCAGAAGCAGCCCTATGAGTGGCGCAAGTACGGCGATCCGCTTGAACATCCCTCTCCCTTCGCTGGACTCCGATCCCACGCTAACGGCTCCATGGCATAGGTCGCACATTCCCGGCATCCCACTCTCAGCCGGTCTGAGTCGACGTGATGTAGCTCTCTGATCGGATCGGGCGGTGAGCCCCGGCACCCGAGTTCCCCTCCGACTGGGCATCTCGCCTTTGCTCCCTGCCACGACGCTGAGCGCGTCGCCGGTCCGCCGGCCGACAGAATCCGGTCATTGGGTCCCTTGCCATGGGCGGGCGTGCTTGACTCCCGCCGCCGATCGCGAGGCATGCTTGACGGTCCCCCTGCCGCCGGTTACGTTGGACAGCATGAAACGCCCAGGTCCCCTCGTGGCCCTGGCGACCGCGGTATCTGCCGGCATGCTCGTCCTCGCTGCACCGGCTCTCGCCGCCCCCACCCAGGTCACCTGGCCGTTAGCGATCAAAGTCCAGGCGGCACCGGCGACCGAGAACGAGATCTACATCTTCTACCACTTCATTGAGGACACGGCCCCGACCGCAGATCCCGGGGACGGCCTCTGGACCCACGTGATCCTCGATCTCGCCGGCATCACCACCGTCGAGCACACGGACCGGCCAAGCTGTTTCCTGCCTTCGCTCGAGAACGGGCTTCCCCCGAATACGGTCAACTGTCCGGATGGCACCAGTGTGGAGTCCTACCCGGGGGGCGGGGAGGACTTCGTGGTCTCCTTGGGCGACCGGGACGACCGCTTCGACGTCCGAACGCAGGCCGGGTCTGCAGCTTCATACACCATAGGATCGCTCGGCGAGTTCGAGGTTCACGCCGGGCCCGGTAACGACAAGGTCTACGGGAACACGCTGCCGGCCCAGGTGTACGACCCGGAGGTCGAAGAGGGACCGCCGGTCGTGTTGTACGAGTACTGGACCCAGGACGACCTTAACGGTGATCAAGGCAACGACCGGCTGGTCGGCGGGCAGGGGGCCGACTATCTCGCGGGCGGCCCGGGCGCCGACGACCTCGACGGCGGCATCGAGGCGATCGAGGACGAGTTCTACACGGGCGAAGACGACACTCTGCTCGGGGGGCCGGGTAACGACCTACTCGATGCATGGGCCGCCGACCGCGACCAAGTGATCAACTGCGGGCCGGGCAAGCGGGACAAGGCGATCATTGACAGGGGGCTTGATCCGAAGCCGAAGGGGTGCGAGCGCGTCAAGAAGAAGCCGCCGGCCGGGGCTATCGACCGGCCAAGGTGATCCAGAGATAAACCCGGGCGGCTCTCTGAGTCGTTCGCTTGGACGAAAGCGGCACTTTGCGCGCGCCGATCGCTGGGCCTGTGTCCGGTTGGGCGGGTTCTAAGGAACCGGCGTCCCGCTCCGTCGCCCCTACGATCCGAAGCCGAACTTGTTGGATGTGCCCGGCTTGCAGACGATCTTGTCGCCGTTGGCCTTGATGATCTTCTCCTTCGCCTTGGCGTGGAAGCTGGGTCCGCCCGCCTCGGCGATGAACTTGATCTTGTACCTGCCACGGGCGTTAGACGTATCGGAGCCGATCTCCTTGCTCGGGTCATACACAACAACCTTGCGCCCACCCTGACAGCCCTCCTTCGCCTTCACGCTCCCCGAGAACGAGCCGCCCTCCAAGGGGTAGCTTGGGTCGTTGGGGTGGTACTTGAACGTCACCGAGGTCTTGACATTGATCGTCTCCTTCGCCACGGCGGCGACCGCCCCAAAGCCGACGACCGCCGCGATGGCCGCGACGAGGACGAATGGCTTCTTCATGACTCCCCCTTGTGAGTGGTGTATGCGTGGCATACCAGCGAATGCGCGGGAGTCAAAGCCAACGGGTCGGGCATCGCCTGGCAGCGGCCAGACACCGGGCATCCGACCTAGTTGTTCTTCGTCTGCTCGGCCGCCGCCGTCGCGATCGGGTCCTCGGCCAGACCCACGAGGACGTCGTGGCCGCCCGGGTCAATGCGCCAGACGCCGATCTTCGACGCGTTCGGGACCGTGCGCGGTGAGGTCGACGTCGGCGGTCGTCATGCCTTGCGTGGGCTCGGCACAAACTTGCCGTTCTTGCGCTTGCGGTTGCGCCGCTCCCAGCGCAGCGACGGCCGGTAGCTGATCCGCTCCAGGTCCGCGCAGGGCACGCAGAGGATTTGCTTCGGCGTGTGCCGGTAGACGCACTCGGCATCCTTGCGGAGCGACCCGCCGCACTTGTTGCAGCACGCGGCGCGACTGACGATGGTCAGGTAGTGGCGACCGGCGTACTTGGATCGCTGCTCTCGTTGGCTGCTCGTCTGGGCCAGTCTGGCTCGGCGCTTCTTCTCTCTTGACTTGAAGCTCATCGGGTCTCTCCTGCGGCAGGACGGAGCCGCCCTTACCGGGTGTTCGCTTACGCTCGACAACTGCCGCTGAGGGATGGACTAGGTCCCTCGCTCTCCGCTCCCCAACGGCGGGCCGGGTATCGCGCCTTGCTCTCCGAGCTGGCCGACCGAATCCGGATCTTCACCGCGGCAGCCTCATCAGTGATCCGCCTTGATCGTGCGCGCCTTGCCGGCCCAGTGGCAACCTGCGGGGCTTGTGCGGCTGCTGAACCCCGGCCGCTACCGGGCGTGCGCCGGCTAGGCGATCGCACCTTCCGTGTGGCAGCGGTCAGCGAGCCGTGTGGCAGCCGTGTGGCGCGTTCGGCCTCTGTGCCGCAGCTCAGGCACGGCCCGCGTTCACCCCCCTGCATCCCCGTTGCATGGCACCGGGCGGGGGCTCTGCAGGGAGGATGTGCACCATTCACCCCGCTTCGCCCCCGCCGGTACCAATCGGGGCGCCCGGATTTGAACCGGGGACCTCACCGACCCGAACGGTGCGCGCTACCAGGCTGCGCCACGCCCCGAGGGCCCCAGTATTGCGAAACTGCGGCGGGTGCAGGGCGAGCCGTCGAGCCCCGGTCCCTCGCCCGCGTCCGACGACGAGGGGTTGCCGCCGGCCGCGATCGTCGGCGTAGTCGGCGGGATCGCGCTGCTCGGGATTCTGGTGCTCGCGATCGAGCCGCTGCGCTCGGGCATCGGCGACGCGATCAGGGGCGACACCGCCGGCCTGCGGGAGGACCTGCGCGGGCTCGGCTTCGGCGGGGTGATGATCACCTTCTGCCTCGCGCTGGCCCACGTGGTCGTCTGGTACCCGGCCGAGATCCTCGACCTCGCGGCGGGCTACGTGTACGGGTTCTGGGGCGGTCTGGCGTTGGTGATGGCGGGGTGGCTCGCCAACGGGCTGGTTGCCTACTGGGTGGGCCGCCACGCAGCGCGGCCGCTGCTCTACCGGTTCGTCGGCCGCAGCCGCTTCGACCGACTCGAGCGGGCGGCCGAGGCGGGCGGCGTCACACTCCTGCTCGGGATGCGCCTGGTCCCGGTGATCCCGTTCAGCCTGTTCTCGATGGTCGCCGGAGCGGCGCACGCCCCCGTGCCGACGTTCATCTGGACGACGGCCGTCGGCTACCTGCCGCTGACCGCCGTTTTCGTCTACCTCGGCAGCCAGCTCGAAGAGCTGTCCCCCACCGACCCGATCCTCTGGCTCGGAGCCGCCGTCCTGATCGCGCTCCTGCTGGTCACGCGGACCGTCCATCGGCGCCTGCGTGATCAGTCCGAGCGCTCCGAGCCGCCTCAGCGCGAGCCCGACAGCTGAGCGATCGCGGCCTCGATCTGCTCCACGCTCGGGGTCTCGATCAGCGTCCGCTCCCCCTCCGGACCCGAGACGATCACCGCGGGCTCGGCCGGCAGCTCGAGCTCCGCGGCCACCATCGCGTCGGCGCGGACGAGCTCCTCGGTCTCGGCTGCGCGGAAGTCCTCGGCCCATTGGTCGGGATCGAGCTCGGGCACGGCATCGGCAACCTGGCGCAGGAACTCCTCGTCGATCGTCTGAGTCCCGTCGGGCTCGACGTTGCGGACGAAGGTGTCGAGGTACTGCCACTGGCGCTCCTGGATCCCGGCGGCCTCGGCCGCGATCGCCGCCAGTGTGGTGTCGTTGGGCGCCAGCGAGAAGTGTCGGAACTCCATACGGGCGTCGCCGGGGCGGACGTAGCGCTCGACCAGCGGGTCGACTGTCTCGAGCTCGAACGTCGCGCAGGGCTCGCACTGGAGGTCGTTGAAGACGGTGATCGTGATCTCGGCGTCCTCGGGCCCGAGAAAGGCGCCGTCCTGGACGATCCCGCCGAAGATCCGCTGAACGTCGTTCACCCCGCCGATCTCCTGCGATTGCGGGCCACCGGAGCCGACCGAGATCGAGTAGACCGCGCCGATCACCCCGACCAGCCCGAGGCCGAGGAGCACCCGCGGGATCCAGGGGCTCAGCCCGCGACCGCCTTGTAGTAACGCACCGCGAGCCCGGTGAGCAGGGTCTCGAAGGTCTGCTCGAGCCCGCCCTCGCCGTCACCGGCATAGGCCTCGAGCCCACGGCGCTCGATCTGCTCACTGAGCGTGATCACCTGCTCGACGAGCTCCGGGTGCTCGTCGCAGAAATAGGCGCCGATCGAGTACAGCTCGGTGTCCATCAGCGAGTCGATGAACTCGCTGCGCCCACTTCTCGCCCGCTCGTCCGCCATCCGCCGACATCGTAGAGTCCGGGACGCGCGGGCGAGAACCGCGAAGCCGCCTGCGGACGGCCGGAGTTTGCGCTGATTTCGGTTGACTACGTCCGCTTGCAGCGATAACAATTGCGGTGCTGACCACAGCGGAGAGGAGCGACTACGTGCCCAACCACCTGACGCCGACCGAGCTTGCGGATGAGTTGAACATGAAGCGACGGGAGGTGATCTCCAAGTGCATGGAGATGAACGTCCCGATTTTCCACGGCCGCATCGACAAGACCCTCTTCGTCTCCACCCTGCGCCAGGTCGGCCAGGCGCCCGGGACCCCCCAGGCGGCCTCCTAGCCTCCGCTCGCCCCTCGGGGCACTCAGGTAGCTTTCCCGGCGGGCGGGCACCCGCCCTCAGTCATTTCGACTACCTACGAGGGAGAGGTACTGCATTGGAATCGGCCACGGTCGAACGCTCCGCGACCGAGGCGGCGACCGGCGCCAAGACGCTCGCCGACCTGTTCCCCGCCGCGGCGCGCAAGCACGGATCACAGCGCGCGGTGGTCTACAAGGACGACTCCGGCGAGTGGGTGTCGAAGACCTACACCGAGGTCGGTGAGATCGTCCGCAAGCTGTCCCTCGGCCTGATCGACCTGGGAATCGAGAAGGGCGACAAGGTCGCGATCCTCTCCAACACGCGGCCGGAGTGGACCTACTTCGACTTCGCGGCGCTCTCGGCCGGCGCCACCGTCGTCCCGATCTACCAGACCAACTCGCCGGAGGAGTGCCGGTACGTGCTCGAGAACTCCGACGCGGTCGCCGTGATCGTCGAGGACGACGAGCAGCTGGACAAGATCCGCAGCGTTCGCGCCAACTGCCCGATGCTCGAGCACGTGATCCGCATGACAGGCACGTCCGGCGACGCGCTCTCGCTCGCCGAGCTCTCCGAGCGCGGCGCCGACGGCGCCGAGGCCGACTGGGAACAGCGCTACGGCTCGGTCACCGCCGACGACATCTGCACGATCATCTACACCTCGGGCACCACCGGGCCGCCGAAGGGTTGCGTGATCTCGCACGGCAACTACCGCTCGATGCTCGACATGGTGCACTCGGTCAACGTGCTCGGCGACGACGAGGTCACCTACCTCTTCCTCCCCCTCGCCCACTCGTTCGCGCTCCTGATCCAGTTCGGGACCTTCGACCTCGGCGCCACGCTCGCGTACTGGGAGCGCGACCCGCTGAAGATCCTCCCCAACCTGTCCGAGGTGCAGCCGACCTACTTCCCGTCGGTGCCCCGGATCTTCGAGAAGATCTACACCGCCGCGACCGCGGCCGTGGAGAAGGAGGGCGGACTGAAGAAGTCCGTGTTCGACTGGGCCGTCGGGGTCGGCAAGAAGGTCCGTCGGCTCGAGCGCGAGGGCAAGCGGCCCGGGCCCCTGCTGGCCCTGCAGCACTGGATCGCCGACCGGCAGGTGTTGTCGAAGATCCGGGCCCTGTTCGGCGGCAAGCTGAAGCTGGCGGTCACCGGGGCGGCTCCGATCAACCCCGAGATCCTCGAGTTCTTCGACGCCGCCGGCGTGCTGATCCTCGAGGGCTGGGGAATGACCGAGACCTCGACCGCGGCGACGATCGCGACGCCCGAGGACTTCAAGTTCGGGACCATCGGCAAGCCGTTCCCCGGTACCGAGGTGAAGATCGCTCCCGACGGCGAGATCCTCGCCAAGGGGCCGAACATCTTCCAGGGCTACTACAAGAACCCGGAGGCGACCGCGGAGACGCTGGTCGACGGCTGGCTGCACACCGGCGACCTGGGCGAGTTCGACGACGGGGGCTACCTGAAGATCACCGGCCGCAAGAAGGACATCATCATCACGGCCGGGGGCAAGAACATCACCCCGGCCAACCTCGAGGGCGAGATCAAGCAGCACCCGCTGGTCTCCCAGTGCGTGGTGATCGGCGATCGCCGCCCCTTCCTGGTCGCTGTCGTCACCCTCGACCCCGAGGAGGCGGCAGCCTACGCGCGCGACCGCGGCCTCTCCGGCGACCCGGCGGCGATCGCCGCCCACCCGAGCGTCCGCGAGTCGATCGAGGCCCACGTCGAGAAGATCAACCAGAAGTTCGCCAGGGTCGAGCAGGTGAAGAAGATCGCGATCCTGCCGGCCGACTTCTCGCAGGAGGGCGGCGAGCTGACCCCGTCGATGAAGGTGAAGCGAAACATCGTCGCCGACAAGTACGCGGACGAGATCGAGGCCCTGTACGAGGCCTGAGCGCGGGGCGCCGCGACTTTGCCCGGCCCTCCGGGTTTTTGAGGGCGATGGGAGCGTTGCGTTACGCGGGGGCGGGAGCGCTGGCGGTGGCCGCGGTGGTCGCGATCGCGGGCGGCGGCGCACCGGCGACCGCCCAGGGCGGCGGCGATCCCGAGCGGCCGAACGTGGTCGTCGTGATGACCGACGACCAGACCCAGGCTTCGCTCGAGAAGCTGCCGGCGATCCAGTCCGAGCTCGCCGCCCGCGGCGCAAGCTTCGCCAACAGCTTCACCAACTGGCCGCTCTGCTGCCCCTCGCGGGCAACCTTCTACAGCGGCCAGTACGCCCACAACCACGGCGTCCTCGGCAACCAGCCTCCGGATGGCGGCTTCGCCCGCTTTGACGACTCCAACGCGCTGCCGCTGTGGCTGCAGGCGGCGGGCTACCGCACCATCCACATCGGCAAGTACCTGAACGGCTACGGGCAGAACGGCAGCGACCCCTCCTACGTGCCCCCCGGGTGGGACGAGTGGAACGCCGCCACCGCGGGCACCACCCAGTCCGTCTACGACTACACCCTGAACCGCAACGGCTCTCTGGTCGGCTACGGATCGGCTCCGTCGGACTTCAAGCAGGACGTGTTCAGCGACCTCGCGGTCGAAGCGATCAACCGCAACGCTCCCGGCGGCCCGTTCTTCCTCGGGGTCATGTACACGGCGCCCCACTCCGGCGGCCCGAACCCGAACCCGCACCCCCCGGCTGACTGCGGCGCGTCGGCGAAGCCGGCGCCGCGCCACGCGGGGGCCTTCGACTCCGAGCCGCTGCCGCGGCCGCCGAGCTTCAACGAGGCCGACGTCTCCGACAAGCCGGCGGCCGTGCGCGACCAGCCCTCGGTCACGGCCGCGGACGCGGCGACGATTCAGCGCAAGTATCGCTGCAGGCTCGAGTCCCTCCTCTCGGTCGACGATGGCGTCGGCCGGATGCTCGATGCGCTGTCCGCCGCCGGCGAGCTCGACCAGACGGTGGTCGTGTTCACCTCCGACAACGGATTCTTCCACGGCGAGCACCGGGTCCAGACCGGCAAGAACCGGGTCTACGAGGAGGCGGTGAGGGTGCCGCTGGTGATCCGCGGCCCCGGCGTGCCCGAGGGGGTCACGGTCGAAGACCTCGCTGTCAACGCAGATCTCGCCCCGACCGTCCTCGACGCTGCCGGAGCGAGCGCGGGGGTGACCGAGGACGGCCGCTCGCTCCTGCCGTTCGCGGCCCACCCGGACCGCCTCCACGGGCGCGAGCTGCTGTTCGAGAAGGGCAACGTGCTCGACGGCGACGACGATCCGACCCCGCAGAGCGGCACCTTCGCCGCCGTGCGCACGAGCCGTTACGTCTACGTCGAGAACCTGACCGGTGAGCTCGAGCTGTACGACCTCGACCTCGACCCGTTCCAGCTCCAGAACCAGGTGGCCAACCCGGCCTACGACGCGGCCGAGGCGGCCCTCGCCGCCCGGCTGGCGGCGCTACGGTCCTGCGCCGGCAAGGGCTGTCGCGGCAAGCCGGACCTGAAGCTGAAGCTGCCGCGCGCGGTTCGCGAGCGTGGCCGCTCCTGCCGCCGGGCGGCCGGGTTCGTCGTCCGGGTGCGCGGAGCGGACGCGGACGAGCTCGTCCTGGCGAGCTTCGCGGTCGGCTCGGCGAAGGCCGTGACCGATCGCGCCGGCCCGTTCAAGAAGCGGCTGCGGCCGCGCAAGCTGCGGGCCGAGCGCAGGCCCGAGATCCGCGCGGTGGTGGAGCTCGTAGACGGCCGCCGGCTCGGCCTGCGAAAGCGGGTCCGGATCTGCCGCTAGCCGTCGGCGGACTCCTCGGCGACCTCGGGCTCGGCGTCCGAGGAGGGCGAGTTGCGCAGCAGCGCGGCGTTGGTGAGCTCGAGCACCCGCCTCCAGGCGGAGAGCTTCTCGCGCTCGCGGTCGACCTGGTCGAGGACGTGTCTGACCCGGCGGGCCGAGATCTCGATCCCGTGGCGCTCGGCGATCGCCTTGTAGCGGTCGTAGTCGCGGGCCAGCTTGAGGGTCACCGACTCGAACCCGTGCTTGGCGATCTGCAGGCGGGCGCGGTAATCGAGGATCGAGGTCCCGAACATCAGCTCGTCGTCGAGCTCGGGCTCGATCAGGATGATGTCGACGCCCGGATAGCGATCCCCCCAGATCTCGACCGCGCGGTGCAGCCGGTCGTGCGAGAGCAGGCGGAAGGTCTGGTTGGCGATTGCGCCGATGCCCATGTCCGAGACCCGCCGGGCACGCGAGCCCGTGATCGTGGGGATGTTCTTCTGGAAGTCGTTGACGTAGGGGACGAGCGGGTTGATGACGATGATGAACTTCGCCCCGCGCTCGACCGCGACATCCACGTTGGTGGTCGAGAGGATGCCGCCGTCGATGAACTCGCGACCGGCGATCTCGACCGGCTCGTAGATCCCGGGCAGGGCGCCGGAGGCCGCGACCGCCTTCGAGATCGGAACCTCGGCCCACTCCCCCTCGCCGAGGATCACGCGCTCGGTCGTGTCGAGGTCGGTCGCGGTCAGGTAGAGCTCGCGGCTGAGGAGCCGGAAATCGTTGGTGCGGTCCGGGTCCGAGAGCACCTCCTCGACGTAGCGCTCGATCCCGCGCCCCGAGTAGATGCCCTTCGGCAAGGCCGCCGCGAGACCGGTCGCGAGATCAACCGCGGAGACCTCTCCGAGCTGGCTCGCAAGCTCGCGCAGGACGGCCACGAGCTTGAACGGGAAGGTCAGCGAGCCCTTCAGGTAGCCGGCGTAGTTGGGCTTCAGCAGCGTGCCGAGGTCGATGTCGCGGATCGGCGAAGGCAGGTCGCTGTTGAGCACCCGCATCATCTCCTCGGGCGTGACCCCGTTGGCGACCAGGCTGGAGACGAAGGCGCCGGCGCTGGTGCCGACGTAGATGTCGAACTCGTTCACGGTCGAATTGGTCGCCAGCAGGTCGATCGCCCGGAGCGCTCCGATCTCGTAGACGCCGCCCGTGAACCCGCCGCCGCCGAGCACCAGGGCGGTCTTCGAGGGCGCCTGGCGGCCGCGCCCGCGCCGCGCCCCCTTCGGCTCCGCCGGAGCCTCGAAATCGACGACCTTCCCCATAGGTATGGGGATTATTCCAATTGCGGCGGGCATTTCGCCGCCCCCACGCCTAGCCTGCGCGAATCATGATGCGTTTTCCCCGCCTGCTCGCCGGCCTCGCCGCGCTCCTGGTCGGCGCCCCGCCGGCGTTCGCGACCGCCGATGACGGCGGCGCGACCCCGGTCGCCAGGCCCGGAACGCCGGCCGCCTCCGAGCGCGCCCTCTCGGCGTCCGAGCTGCGGGCCGCGCTCGCCGAGGCGCTCGGCGATGCCGGCGGCGCCAGCGGCGCCTTCGTCTTCGACGTCGACGCCAACAGCGACGGGTCCCTGTACGGAAACGACGCGAACGAGCGTCGGGTCCCCGCCTCGAACGAGAAGCTGTTCACCACCGCCGCCTTTCTCGCCGAGCTCGGCCCCAGGGCGCACCTGGAGACGCGCGCCTACGCGGCGGGCGAGCTCGGGGGCCGGCGCGAGTCGACCCTGGAGGGCGACCTGGTGATCGTCGGCGACGGCGACCCGGCGTTCGGCACGGCGAGGTTCGCACGCGCGAACGATCAGCCGGTGACCAAGGTCGCGACCCTCGCCCGAGGCATCGCGCGCTCCGGGATCAGGCGGATCACGGGCCGGGTGCTCGCCGACGACACGATCTTCGACCGCAAACGGCGCGCGGGGCCGGACCTGAGCCCGCTCTCCGGGCTCTCGTTCAACAACGGCTACGACGAGGGCGGCTACGCCCACGATCCCGAGCTGGTCGCCGCGCAGGCCGTCAAGCAGGCGCTACGAAAGCGAGGCGTCGCGGTCAACGGGCGCGTCGGCCGTACGAACCTCCCCGAGGCGACGCTCGATCGCGATCCGGTGGCCTCGGTCGCCTCTCCCACCGTGGCCGCGCTGATCGAGGAGACGAACGTGCCGTCGAACAACTTCTTCGCCGAGATGCTGCTCAAGCGGCTGGCCGCGGAGGACGGCTCCCGCGGGACCAGGACCGGCGGCGCCGCGGAGGTCGAGCGGTTCGCCGACTCGGTCGGTACCGAGATCCAGGCCGTGGACGGCTCCGGCCTCTCGCGGCGCAACTCCGTCTCCCCGCAGGAGGTGGTGGGGCTGCTCGTGGCGATGGCGCGCGACCCCGAGACGCGCAAAGCGTTTCGCGGCTCGCTGCCGGTCGCCGGGCGCGAGGGCACGGTGGCCGACCGCATGCGCGGGACCGCGGCCGAGGGCAACTGCGCGGCCAAGACGGGCACCCTGGACGGCGTCTCGGCGCTCTCGGGCTACTGCAACGCCGGCGGCCACACGATCGCCTTCTCGGTCCTGAACAACCGGGTCGACGTCGGCGCGGCGCGCGTGGCCCAGGACCGGATCGCGGCCGCGATCGCCCGCTACCGGCCCTGACCGGCGCCGCATCCGTCACGAGGCACCGTCAGGGCAGGAGCGCTCGCAGCCCGGCCTCGTCGACGATCTCGGTGCCGACCTCCTCGGCCTTGGCGAGCTTGCTGCCCGCGTTCTCGCCCGCGACCAGGTAGTCGGTCTTTTTCGAGACCGAGCCGGTGACCTTGCCGCCCGCCTCGCGGATCAGCTTGGTCGCCTGCTCGCGGCTGAGCTCCGGCAGGGTGCCCGTGAGCACGAACGTCTTGCCCTCGAGCGGGCCACCCTCGGCCCGGCGCTCGGCCTCGGAGAGCTCGAAGCGCAGCCCGCGCTCGCGCAGGCGCCCGATCAGCTCCACGATCGCCTCGTCGGCGAGCTCCTCGCGCAGGGACTCCGCCAGCACCGGCCCGATCCCGTCGACCTCGGTGATCGCCTCGGTGTCGGCGTCGAGCAGGGCGTCGATCGAGCCGAAGTGCTCGGCGATCGCACCTGCGTTCACGTAGCCGATCCCCGGCAGGCCGAGCGCGTAGAGCACGCGGCCGAAGGGGCTCTGCCTGGAGCGCTCGATCTCGCGCACCAGCGCCCGGGCCGAGGTCTCGCCGAAGCCCTCGAGCTCCGCGATCCGCTCCGCCTCGAGGTCATAGATCGAGGCCGGGTCCGTGATCAGGCCCAGGTCGAGGAAGCGCATCGCGTTGCGCTCGCCGAGGCCCTCGATGTCCATCGCGCCCCGGAAGTGCTTGACGAGCTGGAAGTTCTGCCCGGGACAACCGCGGCGGTTGGGACAGATCGTCCACACCGAGTCGTCGGGCTTGACCGTCGGGGTGCCGCAGGCCGGACACTTCTTCGGCGGTCGCGGCTTGCGCAGGCGCTTGCCCTTCCGGCGCTGGATCAGCGGCGAGATCACCTGCGGGATCACGTCACCGGCGCGGGTGACGACGACCTCGTCGCCCTCGCGGGCGTCCTTCTTCGCCAGGTCCTCCTCGTTGTGGAGGGTTGCGGTCGAGACGGTGACCCCGCCGACGTGAACCGGCTCGAGCATCGCGAACGGCAGCAGCCGGCCGGTGCGGCCGACGTTCCAGACGATCTTGTTCAGCCTGGTCGTCGCGGTGATCGGCGGGAACTTCCAGGCGATCGCCCAGCGCGGCTCGCGGCCGGTCACCCCGAGCTCGCGCCAGAGGCCGCGCTCGTCCACCTTGACCACCACCCCGTCGATCTCGAAGTCGAGCGACTCGCGCCGCTCCTCCCACCACAGGCAGCGCTTCACCACCTCCTCGACGTCGGCGTGGCGGGAGATGTCGCCGTTGACCGGGAAGCCGTGCTCGCGGATCCACTCGAGCTCCTCCGAGTGGGTCGCGAACTCGATCCCCTCGCGACCGCCCGTCCCGTAGCTCCACAGCGAGAGCGGCCGTGACGCGGTCACCGCGGGGTCGAGCTGGCGGATCGTCCCGGCGGTGGCGTTGCGGGGGTTGGCGAACGTCGCCAGCCCCTCGGCGGCTCGCTGCTCGTTCAGCTCCGCGAATCCGCTGCGCGGAAAGTAGATCTCGCCGCGGACCTCGATCCGCCTCGGCGCGTCGTCGATCCGATCCGGGATCGCGTCGATCGTGCGCAGGTTCTGAGTCACGTCCTCGCCGATCACCCCGTCCCCGCGGGTCGCGCCGCGGACGAACTCGCCGCGCTCGTAGAGCAGCGAGATCGCGATCCCGTCGATCTTCGGCTCGGCGACGAACGTGAGCTCGCCGGGCTCGATGTCGAGCCGGCGCAGCCGGTTCTCGAGCCGCCCCTGCCAGGCCCGGAACTCGTCGGCGCCGCGGGCGTTGCCCAGGGAGAGCATCTGCTCGAGATGACGGACCTGCTCGAAGCGGTCCGTGGCGCGCCCGCCGACCCGCTGCGTCGGCGAGTCGGGGGTGACGAGCTCCGGGTCCGCCTCCTCGATCGCGCGCAGCTCGCGCATCAGCCCGTCGTACTCGTCGTCCCCGATCGTGGGATCGTCGAGCTCGTAGTAGCGGTGGTCCGCCTCGGCGATCTGCCGCCGCAGCTCGGCGGCGCGCCGCTTGGCGCCGGCCTCGCTCATCCGGGGGTCGTGAGGCCCAGCCCGGCCCCGAGCGCGACCAGATCCCAGTCGGCGAGCCGCTCGATCTCGCCATGGTCCGTGAGGTCGAAGTGGATCGGGGTGATCGCCACCCGGCCGCGCGCGACGGCGGCCAGGTCGGTCCCCTCCTCGTCTTCGAACGACGGCTCGAAGCCGTAGATCTTGTAGCGCCGGCGCCCCGCGTCGCCCTCCTCGATCAGCTTCAGCTCGTCGTCGTACAGCCGCTTGCCGAGCCGCGTCACCTCGATCGCGCTCGGCTCGCCGGCGGGGCAGTTGATGTTGATCAGGGTCGACGGCGAGGGCGGCTCGTCGATCAACCGGCGCACGACCTCGCGGGCGACGCCCGCCGAGTAGGTGAAGTCGAACTCACGACCCGCGTAGCCCATGCCGCCGACGCCGGCCTGCTGGGAGACGGCGATCGCCGGCAGGCCGAGGACGATGCCCTCGAACGCCGCCGCCACGGTGCCCGAGTAGGTGACGTCGTCGCCGAGATTGGAGCCGTGGTTGATGCCGGAGACGATCAGGTCCGGGCGCTCGCCAAGCAGGCCGAGCTCGGCGAAGCGCACGCAGTCGACCGGGGTGCCCTCGGTCGCAAAGCCGGCGGCGCCGTCCTCGAACTCGACCTCCTCGACCCAGATCGGCGAACGGGTGGTGATGCTGCGGGCGGTGCCGCTGCGGTTCGTGTGCGGCGCGATCACCCGGACCTCGACGTCTTCCAGCTCGCCGAGCGCGCGCCGCAGCTCGTGCAGCCCGCGGGCGCCGATTCCGTCGTCGTTTGTGAGCAGGACCAGCATCTACGTCTATGAGGTCGGTCGGGCGCCGATTCTACGGACGAGGTCCGGCCACTACGCTCGGCCGCGAATGGAGATCTCGATCGTGATCCCGACCCGCGATCGCCCCGCGCGGCTCGCCCGCTGCCTCGCCTCGGTGCGGGCGCAGGACGCCGCCGATGTCGACCTGGTCGTCGTCGACGACGGCTCTCACGACCGCGCGGCGGTCGCCGCTGCCGCCGGCGACGCTCGCGTCGTCCGCGCCCCGGGCCGAGGGCCGGCTGCCGCCCGCAACCTCGGCGCCCGGGCGGCGATCGGCGAAGTGATCTGCTTCACCGACGACGACTGCGTGCCGGCAGCGGGGTGGATGCAGGCGCTGGCCGCGGCCGCCGCCTCCGCGGGCGCGGCAGCGGGACGCACCGTGGCACCAGCGGGCGCGTCCGCGGCCGTGCGCGCGTCGCAGGCGATCGTCGAGGGGCTCACGTTCGCCACGCTCGATCGGGCGACCGGCCGGCTGGGATTCGCCCCGAGCTGCAACCTCGCGGTCGTTCGCGAGGCGCTCGCGGCGCTCCCGTTCGACGAGTCCTTCCCGCGCGCCGCCGGCGAGGACCGCGACTGGAGCGACCGCGCCGCCGCCGCCGGCCTCGCGCTCGCCTACGCTCCCGACGCCGTCGTCGTCCACGCCCAGGAGCTCGACGCGGCCGGGTTCGTCCGCCAGCATTACGGCTACGGCCGCGGCGCGACGCGCTACCGCGCCGGCGCACCCGGGCGGCGTGTGCCGGCGCCCGGCTTCTACGCCCGACTGGTGCGGCGGGGGTTCCGGGAGGGGCCGGTCGTCGGGGGCCTGGTGCTCGGGGCGCAGGCGATCACCGCCGCGGGAGTGGTGGCCGAGAGGCTTACGGGGCTGGGTGCGGAGGGTGCTTGCCCGGCTTCGTCAACAGCGGCCGTCCGGACAGGCCACTCGCGTCGGCACCGGTGACCTCGCAGACCGTCGCGGCCACGTCCACCAGCCGCGGCGCCCGATCGAGCTCGGCATGCGCCGCCGCCCCGGGCACCACCAGCGCCCAGGCGTCTCCGGGCGTGTGGTTGCCCGAGCGGCCGGAGCCGGCGCCGTGGCGGCGCACCTCGCCGAAGCGCTGCGAGTAAAGCGAGGCGAGCCGGGTCGCCGGGCGGGCGGACCAGCGGACGACGAGGTCGGGCAGGCGGTCCGCGTGGCGTCCCGGGTAGCGCTCCGCGGCGCGCACGACCGAGTCGACGGCCGGCGCGCCGTCGGGATCGGCGAAGCCGGTCAGGCCCTCGGCGATCTCGTCCACGAGCGCGCCCGACTCGCCCGGGGCGACGATGCCGTCGCGCTCGCGGCCGGCAAGGTTGAGCCGCACGTAGCCCTGGTTGTCGGCCGGGTGGGCGAAGGCCCGGGCCGTGCCCCAGTCGATTCCCCGCAGCTCGAGCCGGGCGGTGAGCTCGAGCGCCGCTCGATCCGGAACTGCCCCGGCGATCGCACCCCGCAGCCCGGCGGGGATCGCCGCGCGCAGGCGCCAGATCGCCCCCGGGCCGCCGGGGGCCGCCGGGCCGCCGGCGAGCACCCGGGCGAGCATCGCCGGCAGGAGGTCCGCGCGACTCGTGTTCACGTCCATGCCGACGGCCGAGGTGACGATGATGTCGGCGCCGGCGGGCAGCGCCGCGACCACCCGCCCGATCGCCTCGTCGACGGACGAGTACACGTCGTCGAGCGCGGTCTCCACGGTCGCCCTGGTCCCCGGGTCCAGGGTGGCCGGGTCGAGCTGGGACAGGTCCCAGAACTGGTGCCCGGCGAGATGTGCGGCGCTGAACGTGAACCAGGCGAGATCGAAGCTCTCGCGGGCCAGCAGGGCCTCGGCCAGGGCCGCGGTCCGGGCCGGGGCCGCGACCAGCTTCTCGCGCAGGGCCGCGAGGTCGCGCGATCGCGGCCGGCCGAAGATCTCGGTGGCCTGCGGGCCGCGTCCGAACCGCCGGGCGTAGCGGCGCCCCGCGTCCGGCGGTCGCGACCAGCGTGGCAGCACGACCCGATCGGCGAACCCCCAGCCGCAGACGAGCGTGCCCAGGGCCCGCGCGCGGGGGGCGGCTCTCGTATGGATCGATGGCCAGCGTCCGCAGCCCCGCCTCGGCGAGCCGCTCCCAGATCGCCGGCGGCGCCTCGAAGGCGGTCGCATAGCGCGCTCGCTGCTCGCCCGCCGACCATTGGAACGGGTAGAAGATCCCGTGGTCGCCGAGCTCGACCCCGCTGTAGAGCGAGTAGAACGCGCCGGCGGCGAAGTCCACCGCCGGGGTCTCGAGCTCGAGCCTCCGCCCGCCCTCCCTCAGCGCCGCCAGGTTGGGCAGCCTGCCCGCGCCGAGCAGGCGCTCGATCGCCGCGACGCCGGCGGCATCGAACTGGAGGACGCAGATCACGCCGCCCTCGCCCCCAGCATCCGGGCCTCGTCGATCAGCCGCATCACCCGTGCACCGTCGGCTGCGGTCGCGAGCACCCCGGGATCCCCGCCGGCGAGCGCGGCGGCGAACGCCGCCACCTGCTCGCGAAGGGAGGCCACCAGCGGGTGGACGCGGCCCGGCAGGCGGCCGGCGAGCGCGGCGTGCGGCCCGCCCGCGACGCTCCGGGCGAGCACCCTCCCACGCTCGTCGCGGGCGACGACTCGCTCGCTGTGGGGCCGATCGGTCGCGCACGCGATTCGCGCCCGCCCGCGCTCCCACTCGAGCTCGATCACGGCGCGCCTCGGCGCCAGGGCGGCCGAGCGCACCCGCACCGCCGCGGAGCCGGAGAGCATCAACGCCAGGTCGACCAGGTGCGGCCCGAGGTCGAGCACGGCGTCGTCGTCGACGGCGACCGCTCGCCAAGCGGCGCGCCGGTAGCGAAGCTCGAGCTCGAGCTCGAGCCAACCGTGCGCGGGAATCGACCCGAGCAGTCGGGCGCCGTGCTGAAAACGACGGTTGAAGCCGATCCATGGCGGCGGGTCGAGGGCCGCGATCCGCTCGGCTCCGGCGTGGCCCAGAGCGGGCGGCTTCTCGACCAGGCACGGGATCCCCGCCCGGCTCGCGAGCTCGGCCTGGCGCACGTGCTCGCCCGGCGGGCTCGCCAGGACCACCGCGTCCACCCGGCCCTCGGCCAGCAGCTCGGCGGCGCTGCCGTGAACGCGCGGCGGCGCTGCCCGTCGGGCGACCAGCCGCGCGATCCGCTCGCGCCGACGCGGCTCCGGGTCCGCGACCGCGATCAGCTCGACGTCGGCGAGCCCGGCGGCGGCGGGCGCGTAGCCGAGCTCCGCCAGCCGGCCGCAGCCGATCAGCCCCAAGCTCAGGGGCAGGCGCTCGACCCTCATCGCCGCCGCGGGGCCCGGCCGCCCGCGCAGGCGTGCGCGACCGCTCCCAGCGCCGCGGCGAGGGCGGCGGTCAGGTGGTGGACGACGTGCAGCGGCAGGCCGGCGAGCAGAAGCGCGACGCCGCCGCGACGGCGGAGCAGGCCGTAGAAGGAGGCGTTCAGGGCGACCAGGACGCCGGCGGCCGAGGCGGCGGCCAGCGGGCGGCGGGCGCAGGCCGCGAGCGTCGCGACCACGGCGGCGAGTGAGCTGAGCCGGTGTCGCCAGGCGAGGTTGAGCGAGCCCGAGAGCCGCCCGGCCTCGAGCTGCAGGCGCACCCATGGGATCCCGCGCCGGCCGAGGTCGGTGCCGACCATCGAGGCCAGCGACCAGCGCTTCAGGTGCGTGCCGCGGATCTCGGGGTCGAGGACGATCGACCTCCCGGCGCCGTGCAGGCGCATGCCGAGGTCGATGTCCTCGACCGCCGCCCGCGCGAAGCGCTCGGCGTCGAAGCCGCCGGCGGCGCCGAACGCATCGCGGCGCACGGCGCCGAGCCCTGCCCAGAAGGTGTCGGCCGGGCCTGGTGAGCCGACGTGCACGTGGTGGTGGAGGAGGTTGCGAAACTGCGAGACGGCGCCGCTCGCGGCCGGCGCGTCGTCGTAGGCGCCGAACACGGCCGAGAGGCCGCGATCGGCGGCGAACGCCGATCGGAGTCGCGCCAGCGCGTCGGGGGCCACCGCGACGTCCGCGTCGACGAAGACGAGCACGTCGCTCGAGCTCGCCGCGGCCCCCGCGTTGCGAGCCGCCGCGGGCCCGGCCCGCGCGGGGTCGCGAACGACGACCAGCTCGTCGGCCGGTTCGCTCGATGCCCGCAGGGCCGCCAGGCAGCGGTCCAGGGTCGGTGGGCGATCGGTCGCCGGGACGATCACGGCCAGGGTCGGGAGGCGGGAGTTAGGCATACCTAATTAGAATCCCAACCTCTGAGGTCGGAGATCGACAGAACGGCGAAGGCTAGAGGGGGCGAGGGCCACCTGGTCTTGGGCGCAGGCCCCGCCGGGCTCACCGCCGGATACCTGCTCGCTCGTCGCGGCGACCCGGTGACCGTGCTCGAGGCCTCCGGCACGGTCGGGGGGCTGGCGCGGACCGAGGTCCGCGAGGGCTACCGGTTCGACCTCGGCGGCCACCGGTTCTTCACCAAGAGCCCCGAGGTCGAAGCCCTGTGGCTGGAGCTGCTCGGCCCCGATCTGCTCCTCCGCCGGCGCCTCTCGCGGATCTACTGGCGCGGGCGGCTGATCGAGTATCCGCTGCGGGCCGCCGACGTGGTCCGCAAGATCGGCCCGGCCGAGGTCGCCCGCAGTGGAGCCTCGTACGTAGCCGCGCGAATCCGTCCTCGCCCCGAGGCCGAGACCTTCGAGCAGTGGGTGACGCAGCGCTTCGGCCGGCGCCTGTTCGAGCTCTTCTTCCGGACCTACACGGAGAAGGTCTGGGGCGTGCCGACCTCCGAGATCCGCGCCGAGTGGGCAGCCCAGAGGATTCGCGGGCTGTCCCTTTGGCGGGCGGCGCGGTCCGCGCTCGGCGGCGGCAGCGGCGAGGTGCGCAGCCTGATCGAGGAGTTCCACTACCCCCGCCTCGGGCCGGGCCAGATGTGGGAGCGGATGGCGGAGGAGATCGTCGCCGCGGGCGGCGAGCTGGCCCTGGAGTCCCCGGTCACCTCGATCCGGGTTGGCGCGGGCACGGTCGCGGTCGACGCCGGCGGCGAGTCGAGGTCGGCCGCGAGCGTGCTCTCGTCGCTGCCCCTGCGCACGCTCGCCGGCGTGATCGAGCCGGGGCCGCCCGCGGAGGTGCTCGAGGCGGCCGCCGGGTTGCGCTATCGCGACTTCATCTGCGTCGCCCTGGTGCTCGACGGGCCGGACCCGTTTCCCGACAACTGGATCTATGTTCACGACCCCGGGGCTCGGGTGGGGCGGATCCAGAACTTCCGCGCCTGGAGCCCGGACCTCGTCCCCGACCCCGGCCGCACCTGCCTCGGCCTCGAGTACTTCTGCTTCGAGGGCGACGAGCTCTGGGAGTCGCCGGACGAAGCGCTGGTCGCGCGCGCCGCCGACGAGCTCGAGTCGCTCGACCTCGGGCGCCGCGATCGCGTCGTCGCCGGGCACGTGGTCCGGGTCGCGAAGGCGTATCCGATCTACGACGCCGGGTACGAAGGGCGGTTGGCGACCCTCCGGGCGTGGCTCGACGAGCTCGACGGCCTGATCCAGATCGGCCGCAACGGACTGCACCGCTACAACAACTCCGACCACTCGATGCTGACGGCGATCCGGGCGGTCGAGAACGCCTGCGACGGCCGCGCGCACGACATCTGGGCGATCAACGCCGACGGCGCCTACCTCGAGGAGGGCGCGATCGAAGAACCGCCGTATCGCGAGGCGCCGGTGACCCCGGCGATGGCCCGGCCGCTGGCGGCCGAAGCCGCCGGCCCACAGGAGATCTCGTAGGCCGACCACTCGCCAAGCTTCGCGATCGGAGTCCCGACCGCCGAGATCGCCGCGGCGGCGGACGGCGGATCCGCGGCCGAGACGATCGCCGCCCCGCCGACCGGGGGCGTCTCGTATCGGACGTTGACGGCCGCGATCGCCAGCTCGAGCTTCCAGGCGAGCGCGGTCTGGGTGAGGAAGTCGGTCGATGTCAACGGGGGGCAAGCGAGCAGGCGCTCGACGCCCGCCCGGTCGACGAGCTCGAAGAGCTCCTCGACCCGGTCGCCGTGCTCGGCGGCCCGGTCGAGCTCGACCGGGATGTCGGCCGCTCGGACGGCCCCCTGCACTGCGAACGCCGTGATCAGGGCGCCGGCGAGCGCGAGCGCGCGGCGGCGGTCGGCATGGCGCATCCCGCCGATCGCCGCGAGCAGGCGGACGAAGCCGACGGCCCCGAGAACACACGTGACGGCCGCCGCGGGCGCCGCGAAGCGGGGCAGCCCGGCGAAGCCGGCGCTCGCGAGCACGGCGACGATCGCGATCCAGGCGATCGCGCCGCCCGCGAGAACGAGGATCGCGCGCTCCCGCTGCTGCCAGGCCGTGACCACCGCGATCGCGGCGGCGGCCCAGAACGCGATCAGGGGCAGCTCGAGCGACCTGCCGAGCGATTCCAGGCCCTCGTGCAGAGGCGCCCCGGTGTCCTCGTGCGCACGCTTGGCTCCGGTGAGCGCGTCCCCGGCGCCGATCAGGTCAGGGACCAGCCAGAGCAGCGGCAGGGCGAGGGCGCCGGCGACCAGCCATCGGCGCAGCCGCGGCTCGCCGACCCACAGATAGAGGCCGTAGGCGGCCAGCAGCGGCCAGGCCTCGGGCCGCACCAGGGCGGCGGCGAAGCCGAGCGCCAGCGCCTGGCCGTGGCTCCCGGAGAGCTGTCGATCGACCGCGCCGAGCACCAGCGCCACCAGCAGCGGCTCCGCGAGGCCGCCGGCGAACTGGCGGGTCCAGGAGGTGAACGGGTCGAACAGCAGGATCAGGCCAAGCGCCGCGGCGGCGCCGGCGAGGTTTCGGGCGAGGCGCACGCGCGAGGGAGCGAGCCGGGCCGCGAGCCGGGTGCTCACCCGGGACGGGAACATCAGCCTCCACGCGGCGCGGTAGGCGAGCGCGATCGCCGCCAGCCAGCCGACGCGGGCGACGGCGAGCCAGAGCGCCGGAGCGGCGTTGCCCGCGGGGGCGAGGACCGTCGCCACCAGGACCGGGAGCGGCTTCCACGAGGGGCCTGCCTCGGTGTCGAGCTCGAACGAGGTCAGCTCGCGTCCCCAGACCAGCCACGCCCAGGGGTCGTATACGGGCGCGAACGGGGCCAGCAGCGAGAGTGCGGCCAATCCGCCGATCGCCGCCGGCACTGCGATCCGAGGCGCGAGCACAGCCTAAGATTAGGCTGCCCTAACACACCGCGGCGGCACCAGCTCGACCGCCACCGACCCCGATGACCCCCAAGCTCGCGATCTCGAGTCTGCTGGCCGCCTCCGCGCTTGTCGCCGGCGCCTGCAGCGCGACCTCCGAGGACACCGGCTCCGACGGCGCGAGCGAGCCCGAGACGGAGGGGATCACGCTGTACTCGGGCCGGATCCCCGCCGCGATCGGGGGCGCGATCGACAGCTACGAGGCGGATGCCGACCGCGACGTCCAGGTTCGCTTCGGCGATACCGGCGACCTCGCCGCAACCGTGATCGAGGAGGGCGACAACTCCCCCGCCGACGTCTTCTTCGCCCAGGAGCCGGGAGCGATCGGCGCGGTCGCCGATCGGGATTTGCTGGCCGAGCTTCCGGAGGACATCCTCGACCGGGTGCCGTCCGCCTACCGCGACCCCGAGGGGCGATGGGTCGGGGTCACCGGCCGGGCGCGCGTGATCGCCTACGGACCGGCGGTGAGCGCGCGCGAGCTCCCGGACTCGCCGCTCGGCCTCACCGACCCGCGGTGGAAGGGGCGGATCGGGTGGAGCCCGGCCAGCGACTCGCTGCAGCAGTACGTGACCGCGCTGCGGCTTCGCTACGGCGACGACGCCGCGCGCGAGTGGCTCGAGGGCATGGTGGCCAACGAGGCCGTCGACTATGCGGACAACGTCGCGATCCGGGACGCGATCGCCAACGGCGAGATCGACGCCGGCCTGATCAACCACTATTACGTCGCCCAGGCGGTCGCGGCCGAGGGCGCGGACTACCCGGTCGACGTCCACTACCCGCCCCGGGGGCTCGGCTCGTTGTTGCTCCTGACCAGCGTCGGGGTGCTCGAGTCCTCGGAGCGAAAGGCCGAAGCGTTCGATTTCGTCCGCTCGCTGCTCTCCGACGAGGGTCAGGAGTTCTTCACCTCGACCTCGAAGGAGTACCCGGTCGCCAAGGGCGCGAGGCCGGATCCGTCGCTCGAGGTCGCGCTCGCGCAGATCCCGGTCCCGACAGGCGACCTGTCCGACATCGCCGAGACCCAGGCGACGATCGAGCTGATGCAGGACACGGGGGCGCTGTAGGGATGGAGGGTGCGACCGCCGCCGAGCCGGGCCGCGCTGCCCTCGCCGCGGGCGCGCCGGCCCCCCACGCCGCTCCTGGTGGCCGGCCTCGTCGTCGGAGCCGCGGTCCTCCTGCCCGCCGCGTACCTGGCGGTAGTCGTCGTCGGCGATCTCGGGCCCGCCCTCGACACGGCCTTCGATTCGCGCACCGCAGCGGTGCTCGCCCGCACGGTCGGGCTCGCGGCCGCGGTCACGGCGGCCTCGATCGGGATCGCCGTCCCGGTCGCCTGGCTGACCGTGCGCACGGACCTGCCGGCGCGTCGCCTGTGGGCGACCCTCTGCACGCTGCCGCTGGTGATCCCGACCTACGTCGGCGCCTACCTGTTCGTCGCCGCCCTCGGGCCCGACGGACTGCTCGCCGACGCGCTCGGGGTCGGCCGGCTGCCGTCGATCTACGGCTTCACCGGCGCCTTCTGCGTCCTCACCCTGTTCACGTACCCGCTCGTGCTCCTGCCCGTGCGCTCGGCCCTGCGCCGGATCGATCCGCAGCTCGAGGACGCCGCCCGGGCGATGGGGCGCGGCCCGTTGCAGACGTTCCGCAGCGTGGTCATGCCCCAGCTCTGGCCGGCAATCGCGGTCGGCGGCCTGCTGGTGGCGCTGTTCGTGATCAGCGACTTCGGCGCCGTCTCGATCATGCGCTTCGACTCCTTCACGCGCGAGATCTACATCTCCTACAAGTCGAGCTTCGACCGCACCGCGACCGCGGCGCTCGGCATGGTGCTCGTGCTCCTGATGCTGGTGCTGCTGTGGGGCAACGCCCGGCTCTTGCGCGGCCGCGCCATCCACCGGCTCGGCCCCGGGCCCGCGCGCCCGCCGCGGCCGTACGCCCTCGGGCACTGGCGCTGGCCGGCGCTCGGCTTCTGCTCGGCGCTGGTGCTGGTCGCGCTCGTGTTTCCTGTCGCGGTGCTGGTCTACTGGGCGACGAAGGGGCTCGGCTCGGGCGGGACGTCCTTCGACCTCGCCGTCGGGCTGGCCGCGAACTCGCTGATGACCGGGGTCGGGGCGGCGATCGCGGGAGGCCTCGCCGCCCTCGTCGTGGCCGTGCTCGCCGGTCGGTACCCGGGCGCGATCACCCGGACGATCGAGCGCGTAGGTCACGCCGGCTACGCGCTGCCGGGAATCATCGTCGCGCTCTCGCTCGTCTTCTTCGCCACCCGCGCGCTGCCGGCGCTCTACCAGACCCTGGCGATGCTGATCTTCGCGCTCACCGTCCACTACCTGCCGTTGGGGATCGGGCCGATCAGCGCTTCGCTCAAGCAGGTCTCGCCCCGCGTCGAGGAGGCCGCCCGCGGGCTCGGCCGTGGGTCGACCGAGGTCTTTCGCACGATCACCGCACCCCTCGTCAGCGGCGGGATCCTCGCCGGGGTGGCGCTCGTCTTCCTGCACGCGATCAAGGAGCTCCCGGCTACGCTGATCCTGGCCCCGATCGGATTCAGGACCTTGGCGACGGAAATCTGGAACCAGACAAGCTTCGGCTTCTACGAGGCGAGTGCGATCCCCGCGCTGATCCTGCTCGCGGTCGCCGCGCCGCCCCTCTACCTGCTCTCCGAGCGCGGCACGGTGTCGCAGTGAGGCGGCGTCCCGAAGGGACGAAGCCGAGCCGCGCCGCTGTTGAGGCGCCTGATGTGACGACCACCGCCGCCGCCACCATGGCGGCCCCGCTGCGGCTCACCGGCCTGCGCAAGCACTACGGCGCCACCCGCGCGGTCGACGGGGTCGAGCTCGAGGTCGAGGCGGGCTCGGTCTGCGCCCTGCTCGGGCCCTCGGGCTGCGGGAAGACGACCACCCTGCGCCTGATCGCGGGGCTCGAGCAGCCCGACGCCGGCGAGATCGCGATCGGCGACCGTAAGCTCTGCGGCCCGGAGGGCTGGGTCGCCCCGGAGCGGCGCCGGATCGGCATGGTGTTCCAGGACTACGCGCTGTTTCCGCACCTCGACGTCGCCGGAAACGTCGGCTACGGGCTCGGTCGCAGGCCGGACCGCGACCGGGTCGCGGAGGTACTCGAGCTGGTCGGCCTCGAGGACGACGCCGACCGCCCGGTGCACGAGCTCTCCGGCGGCCAGCAGCAGCGCGTCGCGCTCGCCCGGGCGTTGGCGCCCACCCCCGAGCTGATCCTCCTCGACGAGCCCTTCTCCAACCTGGACGCCGGCCTGCGCGACCGCCTGCGCCAGGAGGTGCGCGAGATCCTCGCCCGCGCCGGCGTGACGGCCCTGTTCGTCACCCACGACCAGGCCGAGGCGCTGAGCATCGCCGAAACGGTCGCGGTGATGCGCGACGGGGTGATCGAGCAGGTGGGGACGCCGGAGGAGATCTACTCGCGGCCTGCCTCTCGCTGGGTGGCGCGCTTCCTCGGCGACGTGGAGGTCGTGCCAGGCGAGGCGAGCGGCGGCCGGGTCGAGTGCGAGCTCGGGTCGTTCCCGACCGAGCACGGGATCGCGGGCCCCGTCGATGTCCTGGTCCGCCCCGAGTCCGTCGCGATCGGTCTCAGCGGGCCCGAGGGCGCCGCCAGTGCCGAGGTCGTCGGGCGGCGGTTCTTCGGCCACGACCAGCTGATCGAGCTGCGCCTGCGCTCGGGGCACACGATCCGCTCTCGGCGGCTCGGCTTCCCCGCTTGGCATCCGGGCGACCACGTACGAGCCTGGGTCGACGGGCCCACCGACGTCCTCCCGCGCGACCACGACTGAGCCGGCGGGGCACCGAATAGACGCCGAACGTCCCGCAATCCCCGCCACAGCGCACACACCGGGACGTTCGGCGTGGTCAAGCCCGCCTCGTAGTCAGTAGCGGACGCCGACCAGATAGAGCCCGTGCGCAGGGGCGGTCTCGCCGGCCCGGTCGCGAGGCGCTCCCTCCAGCAGCGCCTCGAAGTCCTCGACGCTGCGCCGCCCGCCGCCGACCTCGAGCATCGTCCCGACCAAGACGCGGACCATGTTGCGCATGAACGCCTCGGACTCGATCTCGAGCGCCAGTATTCCGCCCCCGTCCTCGGCAGCGCCTCCGGGGGCGGCCGGGTCGCCCAACGGGCGCTCGAGGCGCCATTCGCAGCGGTCGACCGTGCGTACGAACAGGACGTGCTCGGTCTGGGTGGGGGTGAAGGCGGTGAAGTCGTGGCTGCCGACGACCGCCACAGCCGCCTTGGCCAGCAGGTCGCGGTCGAGGCGGTCGCGCCACCACAGCGCCCGACGCTCCTCGAACGGGTCGCGCACCGTGGAGGCGAGGACGCGGTAGCGGTAGACCCGCGCCAGCGCCGAGCGGCGCGCATCGAACCCCTCGTCGGCAGCCGCCGCCTCGAGCACCGCGACGTCATGTGCGAGGACGGCGTTCAGCCGCTCCGCCGGGCGGTCGGGCAGCGGCAGGTCGTGGACGAAGCTCGCCATCTGACCGGTCGCGTGCACCCCGGAGTCGGTTCGCCCGGCGACCGTGAGCTCGACCCGCTCGCCGAGGATTCGCTCGAGCCCCGACTCGACCTCGCCTTGGACCGTGCGCTGGCCGGGTTGCGCCGCCCAGCCCGCGAACCCCGACCCGTCGTAGGCGATCTTCAGCCGGGCGGTGGGCACGGCCCGAGCGTAAATCACGCTCCGGGCGGCTAAACGAGTTCGAGCAAGACCATCTCGGTCGAGTCCGACCGGCGCGGGCCGAGCTTGACGATCCGCGTGTAGCCGCCGGGACGCTCCGCGTAACGGGGGCCGACCTCCTCGAACAGCTTGTGGACCAGGAACTTGTCCTGCCCCAGCTCGGAGAGCGCCTGGCGGCGCGCGTGCAGGTCCCCGCGCTTGGCGAGCGTGATCAGCTTCTCGAGCTGCGGCTTCACCGCCTTTGCCTTCGCCTGGGAGGTCCTGATCCGCTCGTGCTCGATCACGTCGCGGCAGAGGTTGCGCATCAGCGCTCGCCGGTGGGCGGAATCGCGGGAGAGCTTGCCTTTCTTCTTGGCGTGGCGCATGGCTAGTTGTCAGTTACTGCTCGTCCCGGAGATTCAACCCGAGCGCGTGGAGGGCTTCCATCACTTCCTCCGTGCTGCGCTTGCCGAAGTTCGGGATCGCGTTCAGCTCCGACTCGGACCGCTGAACGAGGTCGCCGACCGTCTGAATCCCGGCTCGCTTGAGGCAGTTGTAGGCGCGGACGCCGATCTCCAGCTCCTCGATCAGCCGATCGTCGCCTTCCGCGGGCGAGCCCCCGACCGCCGGGAACTCCGCCCCGGCGCCGTCGAACGCGTCGCGAGCGGTCAGTTCCTCGACCCGATCGGCGTCGGTGAAGATCGCCATCGTCTTGATCAGGATCTCGGCCGCCTCGCGCACCGCGGAGCCCGGCTCGATCGAACCGTCGGTCTCGACCTCGAGCGTGAGCTTGTCGAAGTCGGTCCGCTGACCGACGCGCGCCGAGTCGACGTCATACGAGGCGCGCCGGATCGGCGAGAAAATCGAGTCGATCGGAATCACGCCGATCGGCTGATCCTCGGACTTGTTCTCCTCCGCCGGCGAATAGCCGCGGCCGCGGCCAATCGTCAGGTACAGCTCCAGCTTGGTCCGCTTCTCGAGCGTCGCGATCGGGGCGTCGAGATTGAGGATCTCAACCCCCGCCGGCAGATCGATGTCCTTGGCCTTGACCTCGCCGGGGCCCGTGGCGACCAGCGGGGCCTCGACCTCGTCGGCGTCGGTGTGCATGCGCACCACGATGTCCTTGAGGTTGAGGACGATGTCGGTGACGTCCTCCTTGACCCCGGGCACGGTCGAGAACTCATGCGCGACGCCCTCGATCCGGACGCTCTTGATCGCCGCCCCGCCGAGCGAGGAGAGCAGCACCCGCCGCAGCGAGTTCCCGTACGTGTAGCCGAAGCCCTTGTCGAGGGGCTCAACGACGAAGGTGCCGGACTTCTCGTTGATGTCCTCGCTGGTGATCTTCGGGATCTGAAACTCGGGCAGGGTGGTCATTGCTTCCTCACTTCGGGTCGAAACTACGGGGAGCGCTACTTCGAGTAGAGCTCGACGATGAGCTGCTCCTGGATCGGCGCGGTGATCTCGCTGCGCTCGGGCAGCCTCAGCACCTTCGCCGTCAGGGCGTCGTGGTCGGCCTGTAGCCACGGCGGTACCACGGCCGTCAGCTCGGTCGCCTGGCGAACCGTGTCCGCGGCGCCGGATTCGGGCCGGATCGTGATCACGTCATCTGGACGGACCTGATAGCTGGGAATGTCGACACGGCGTCCGTTGATCAGCCAGTGGCCGTGGCCGATCAGCTGGCGCGCCTGGCGCCGAGAGGCCGCGAAGCCGAGGCGGACGAGCACGTTGTCGAACCGCCGCTCGCAGATCCGCAGCAGGTTCTCGCCGGTGACGCCCTCCTGGCGGGAGGCCTTGTCGTAGTAGCCGCGAAACTGGCGCTCGAGCAGGCCGTAGAAGCGGCGCGCCTTTTGCTTCTCGCGCAGCTGGTTGCGGTACTCCGAGGCGCGCACGCGGCCGCGGCCATGCTCGCCCGGCGGGTACGAACGGCGCTCGACGCCGCACTTCTCCGTCAGGCAGCGCTCGCCCTTGAGGAACAGCTTCTGCCCCTCGCGGCGACACTGCTTGCACTGCGGTCCGGTGTCTCGAGCCATCGCTACGGCCTCCGCCGCTTCTTCGGCCGGCAGCCGTTGTGGGCCTGCGGGCTGACGTCCTTGACCGTGGTCACCTGTACGCCGGCGGCCTGCAGCGAGCGGATCGCCGTGTCCCGACCCGAGCCGGCTCCCTTGGCGTGTACCTCGACCCGCTCGACGCCGTGCTCCATGCCCTTGCGGGCGGCGGCGTCTGCGGTCACCTGCGCGGCGAAGGGGGTCGACTTGCGCGAGCCCTTGAACCCGGCCGAGCCGGCGGACTCCCAGCAGACCACGTTGCCCTCGGGGTCGGTGATCGTGACGATCGTGTTGTTGAAGGAGGTCTTGATGTGGGCGATCCCGTACGGGACGTTCTTCTTCACCCGGCGGCGGGCGCGACCCTTGCCCTTCTTCGGCTGCGGGCTCACTTCTTGGCCGGCGGCTTCTTCTTGCCGGCGATGCTCATCTTCCGCGGCCCCTTGCGGCCGCGGGCATTCGTCTTCGTGCGCTGGCCGCGGGTCGGCAGGCCGCGCCGATGGCGCAGGCCGCGGTAGGAGCCGATCTCCGAGAGCCGCTTGATGTTCTGCGAGCGCTCGCGCCTCAGGTCCCCCTCGACCTCGAGCTCCTCGACCGCGTCGCGCAGCTTCACGGTCTCATCCTCGGTCAGGTCCTTGACGTAGGTGTCGGGGTCGACTCCGACCTTCTTCAGCACCTCGTTCGCGCTCGAGCGGCCCACCCCGTGGACGTACGTGAGCCCGACCTCGACGCGCTTGTTGAGCGGGAGGTTGACCCCCGCGACCCGCGCCATCTAAACGGCCGCCTCGAGGCTGAGCGGGGCGAAGCTCATCTCAGCCCTGCCTTTGCTTGTGCCGGGGGTTGGTGCAAATCACCAGCACGACGCCGCGCCGGCGGATCACCCGGCAGCGCTCACACATCGGCTTCACGGACGCTCGTACCTTCATCGGCCCTTCGTGGGTCGTATCGATCAAAAACTTACGTGAGAAGGCCCTGTCCGCCCCAGTAGTCGGGCGGTGGGCACAACGAAATCGGCCCGCAGGCCGACGAATAAATATAGCAACCGTGGGCGTGACGCCGCCTGCCGCAGGTCGACGGGCGCCGTCACCTCAGTCCAGGTGCCAAGGGGTGAGGATCCGCGGCCCGTCCTCGGTGATCGCGACCGTGAACTCGAAGTGGGCGGCGAGCGAGCCGTCCGCCGAATAGACGGCCCAGTTGTCGTCGCCGAGCCGTACCTCGGGGCCACCCGCGTTCACCATCGGCTCGATCGCGATCACCATCCCGGGCTCCAGCTCGGGTCCGCGGCCGGGCTCTCCGTAGTTGGGCACCTGCGGGTCCTCGTGCATGTCGCGACCGACGCCGTGGCCGACGAGAGAGCGGATGATCGACAGCCCGTCGGCCTCGACCCGGGCCTGCACAGCGTGCGAGACGTCGCCGAGGTGGTTGCCGGGAACCGCCTGCTCGACGGCCGCGAACAGCGACGCCTCGGTGGTCTCGAGCAGCGCCCGTGCCGCCGGCGCGATCTCGCCGACCGGGACCGTGATCGCGGCGTCGGCCACCCAGCCCCGGTGGGTGACGCCGACGTCCAGCGAGATGATGTCCCCTCGCCGCAGCTCGTACGGGCCCGGGATCCCGTGCACGACCATCGAGTTGGGCGAGGCGCAGATCGAGCCGGGAAAGCCCCGGTAGCCGAGAAACGAGGGCGTCGCCCCCTGGGAGCCGATGAATCGCTCGGCCGCCAGGTCGAGGTCGCTCGTGGTCACCCCGGGGCGCACCTTCGCGCGCAGCATCTTCAGGCAGCGTGCCTGGATCGCTCCAGCCGCGGCCATCCGCTCGATCTGCTCCGGGCTCTTGATCACGATCCCGCCGCGATACACGTCAGTGACCCCGGTCGGTGGTGTCGGTGGGCATTACGCCTCCTCTTCCATCGCCAACGTGGCCAGCAGGGCCCGAATGCGGTCGGTGACCTCCTCGGGAGGACGTTGGCCGTCGACGCGTCGCAACAGCCCAAGGGCCTCGTAGTGCTCGATCAGCGGCTCCGTCTTGGAGTGGTACTGGCCGAGGCGATTGCGGATCACGTCCGGCTCGTCGTCGTCACGAACCTCGAGCGTCTCGCCGCATACGTCGCAGACGCCCTCCGTCTCCGGGGGATCGAACTCCACGTGGAAGATGTGTCCGTTCGGGCAGGTGCGGCGGCCACCGAGCCGCCGCACGACCTCCTCGTCATCGACCTCGATCAGGACCACGGTGGAGATCTCGCGGCCGAGCTCGGCGAGCTTCTCAGCCAGCGCCTCGGCCTGGGGCTCGGTGCGCGGGAAGCCGTCGAGGATGAAGCCGTCCACGGCCTCCTTCTCGTCGATGCGCTCGGCGATCACGCCGACGATCACCTCGTCCGGGACGAGGTCGCCGCGATCCATGTACTCCTTCGCCCGGCGGCCGATCTCGGTCCCCTCGCGCACCGCGGTGCGGAGGATGTCGCCGGTCGCGTAGTAGGGCAGGTCGAAGTCCTCCTGCAGGCGCTCGCCCTGCGTGCCCTTGCCCGAGCCGGGTGGGCCGAGGAGGATCAGGTTGAGCTGGGACACGGCGATGGGAAGCCTAGAGACCGAAGTGGCTCGCGGCGTTGCGTGGCAAGGAACCAGGGAGCGTGGCGTACTTCGTACACGAGCGACCGATGACGCCGCCACGGGGCGCCGCGAGTCACTTCAGGAAGCCCTCGTAATTGCGCATCATGAGCTGTGACTCGAGTTGCTTGACGGTGTCGAGGGCGACGCCGACGACGATCAGGATCGAGGTGCCGCCGAAGAAGAAGTTGGCCGAGGTCTGGTTGATCAGGATCGTCGGCAGGGCCGCGACGGCGCCCAGGTAGAGCGCGCCGGGGAAGGTGAGCCGGGAGAGGATCCGGTCGAGGTACTCGGCCGTCGGCCGCCCGGGTCTGACCCCGGGGATGAACCCTCCGTACTTCTTCAGGTTGTCCGCCTGGTCGACCGGGTTGAAGGTGACGGCGGTGTAGAAGTAGGTGAAGATGATGATGAAGAAGACCTCGCCGACCACGTAAGCCCAGCTCGAGGGGCTGAAGAAGGCGGCGAAGTCGAGCGCCGCCGGGGTGTTGAGGAGCTGGCCGATCGTCGGCGGGAAGGCCATGATCGAGGCGGCGAAGATCACCGGGATCACCCCGGCCATGTTCACTCGCAGCGGCAGGTAGGTCGAGCCCCCGGTGGTCATCCGGCGGCCGACGACGCGTTTCGCGTACTGGACCGGGATCCGCCGCTGGCCCTCCTGGACGAAGACGATGCCGACGATGACCGCGAGGGCAATGAACGGCATCATCACGACGAAGACCTGATCGGGGTTGTTCCACCACGAGGACAGGCCGGGGAAGATCCCGGAAGCGATCGAGGCGAAGATCATCAGGCTGATCCCATTGCCGACCCCGCGCTGGGTGATCAGCTCGCCGAGCCACATCAGGAGCACGGTGCCGGCGGTGAGCGAGATCACGATCAGGAACACCTTCGAGAAGGTGAGCTCGCCGACGACGCTCTGGCCGGCGCTGTCCTGGAAGCTCTGGAAGAGGAAGACGTAACCGATCGACTGGCCGAAGGCGAGCCCGACGGTGAGGTAGCGGGTGTACTGGGTGATCTTCTGCTGGCCGACCTCGCCCTCCTTCTGCAGGCGCTCCAGCGAGGGCACGACCACGGTCAGGAGCTGGAGGATGATCGAGGCGGTGATGTACGGCATGATCCCGAGCGCGAACAGCGATAGGCGCTGCAGCGAGCCGCCCGAGAACAGGTTGAGGAAGCCGAGCACGTTGTTGCCCGTGAAGTTGTCCTCGATCGACTCGACCGTGTCGATGTCCACCCCCGGCGCCGGGATATAGGCCCCGAGCCGGTAGAGCGCCAGCATCGCGAGGGTGAAGAAGATCTTCCGGCGGATCTCCGGGACCGCGAAGGCGTTCGCGATGGTCTGCAGCATCAGTCCGCAGTCGGCCGTCGGCAGTCTGCAGTCTGCAGTCGGCAGTCGGCAGGCCGCAGGCCCGTCATCGATCACCTCGCAGGAACCGCCGGCGCCCTCGATCTTCTCCTTCGCCGCGGCACTGAAGCCGTGGGCCCGCACGGTGAGCTGCTTCGTGAGCTCGCCGCGGCCGAGCACCTTGACCGGAGCCTGCGCTTGGCCAGGCCGGCGGCGCGCAGGGTCTCGGGCGTCACCTCCGCTCCCGCCTCGAAGCGGGCCTCCAGATCGGAGAGGTTGACGGGCTGGCTGTAGGTGCGGAAGGGCTCGAACGGCATCGACTTCTTCATCTTCGGGCCGCGCAGCTTGCGCATCCGCATGTGGATCGGGTTCTGGCCGCCCTCGTAGCCGCGCTTTCGTTTCGCGCCCGAGCGCGCTCCGGCGCCCTTGTGCCCGCGGCCCGCGGTCTTCCCCGTGCCCGAGCCCTTGCCGCGCCCGAGCCGCTTGCGCGACTGGGTCGCGCCCGGCTTCGGGCGGATCGAGTGCAGGCCGATGTCCTCCGGGTCGAGTCGGGCCATCAGTCCTTGACCTCCTCGACGAGGTGCGAGACCTTGGCCAGCGCACCGCGCAGCTGCGGGTTGTCGGTGAGCGTGGCAGTTCGGCCGATCCGGCCCAGCTTCAGCGTCTCGAGCGTCCCTCGCTGCTTGGGGCTGGCGCCGTTCGACGAGCGGACCTGGCGAAGCTTCACATCAGCCATCAGCGGGCTCCTCGGTCGGAGTCTCATCGGTGGCCACGGCAACGGGCTCGACCGGCGGCGGCGACTCGGCCTCCTCGGCGGCGTCGTTGGTCTTCACCGCCGTCTGCTGGAGGTCGAGGCCCAGCACCTGCCTGACCGACAGGCCCCGCAGCTTGGCGACGTCCTCGGGGCGACGCAGGCCGGTGAGGCCGTCCATCGTCGCCTTGACCAGGTTGATCGGGTTCTGCGAGCCGATCGACTTGGAGAGCACGTCGCGAATCCCGGCGAGCTCGAGCACGGCGCGAACGCCGCCGCCCGCGATCACCCCGGTCCCGGGGCTGGCCGGGCGCAGGACCACATGGCCGGAGCCGAAGCGGCCGATGTTGCGGTGCGGGATCGTCTGGCCGTACTTGGGCACGCGGACGAGGCTCTTGCGGGCGTTCTCGACCGCCTTCTGGATCGCCAGCGGGACCTCGCGGGCCTTGCCGTAGCCGATCCCGACCACGGAGCTCTCGTCGCCGACCGCGACCAGGGCGGTGAAGGAGAACCGCCGGCCGCCCTTGACCACCTTGGCGACGCGGTTGATCTCGATCACCCGCTCCTGCAGGTCGAGCCCTTGGGGGCTGACCAGCTCGATGTCGTGCCTGGTCTTCATCGAGTCCGTGAAGGTAGCGGGTTCAGAACTTCAGCCCGCCCTCTCGGGCGCCCTCGGCGAGCGCCCTTACGCGACCGTGGTAGCGGTAGCCCCCGCGGTCGAAGACGCAGCTCTCGACGCCCGCGGCCTTGCCGCGCTCGGCGATCAGCTCGCCGACCCGCTTCGCCTGCTCCATCGGCCCAAGCTTCCGCAGGTCCGGCTCGATCCACGAGACCGCGGCGACGGTCGTGCCCGTGCGATCGTCGATCAGCTGCGCGAACAGGCCGCGATTGGAGCGAAAGACCGAGAGCCGGGGACGCTCGGCGGTGCCGCTGATCTTCGCCCGCACGCGGCGGCGACGACGGAGGCGCTGCTTGGGCTTGGTGGTGACGCTCATCGATCCTCCCGCTAGGCGCGCTTCCCGACTTTGCGGCGCACGTGTTCGCCCTCGTAGCGGATCCCCTTGCCCTTGTACGGCTCCGGCGGGCGCACGCGGCGGATCTGCGAGGCGATCTCGCCGACGAGCTGCTTGTCGATCCCGCGCACGATCACCTGGGTCGGCTGCGGGACCTCGAACTCGATCCCGTCGGGGGCGGGGACCGAGACCGGGTGCGAGTAGCCGACGCTGAGCTCGAGCGCCTTGCCGGCGAGCTTCGCCCGGTAGCCGACGCCCTGGATCTCGAGTCGCTTCTCGAACCCCTCCGTGACCCCCTCGACCATGTTCGCGACCAGGCTGCGGGTGAGCCCGTGGATGGCGCGGTCGGTGCCGCGGTCCGTCGGCCGGCTGACGGTCAGGGTGTCGCCCTCATCGACGATCTCCATCCTCGCCGAGACCGGCTGCTCGAGCTCGCCCTTGGGCCCGTTGACCGTCACGCGGCCAGGGCCGAGCGAGACGGTGACGCCCTCGGGGACCGGGATTGGCTGTTTTCCGATTCGACTCATGGATCTCTCGTTGCTCGGTGCTCGGTGCTACCAGACGTACGCGACAACCTCGCCGCCGACGCCCTGGGCCTTCGCCTGGTGGCCCGTCATCACGCCCGAGGAAGTGGACACGATCGAGGTCCCCATGCCGCCCTGGACGCGCGGCACGTCGTCGTGGGTGACGTAACGGCGGCGGCCCGGGCGCGAGACCCGCCGCATGCCGCTGATCACCGGCCGCCGGTCCTCGGTGTACTTGAGCTGAATCCGGATCACCTCGCCGATTGCCGTCGGCTCGACCTCGTACGAGTTGATGTAGCCCTGCTCGGTGAGGATGCGGCTCAGCTCCTTCTTCAGTCGCGAGGCGGGCACCTCGACCTCGGGGTGGTCGGCGGCAAGCGCGTTGCGAACCCGGGTCAGATAGTCGGAGATCGGATCGGTGAGCATCTGTCTCAGGGCTCCGGCTACCAGCTCGCCTTGCTCATCCCGGGCACGTAGCCCTTGTGCGCCTGCTCGCGCAGGCAGATGCGGCAGAGGCCGAACTTGCGGTAGTAGGCGCGGGAGCGGCCGCAGCGGCGGCAGCGGTTGTACCCGCGGGTCTTGTACTTCGGCGGCCGCCTCTGGGCGACCTTCTGTGACGTCTTCGCCATCTGGCTACTCCTCTGAGCTCTCGTCGCTTGAAGTCTGGTCGGCGTCGCCGCCCTCGGCGGGCCCGCCCTCTTCGCCCTCTTCGCCCTCCTCAGGCCGCTCGCGCTTGGCGTAGGCCTCGGGGTTCTCCTCCTTGAGCTGCTCGAGGGCCGCGGCCTCCGCCTCGGCTCGGGCGCGGGCTTCCTCCTTGCGCCGCTCCTCCTCCTCCTCGGCGGCGGTGTCGACCTCGCCCGGGCGGCCCTCGGCCGCGAACGGCATCCCGAGCCCGAGCAGGAGCTCGAAGCCCTCCTCGTCGGTGGCCGCTGAGGTCGTGATCGCGATGTCGAGGCCGCGGACCTCGTCGATCGAGTCGTAGTCGATCTCCGGGAAGATGAGCTGCTCGCGGACCCCGAGCGAGTAGTTGCCGCGACCGTCGAACGAGCGCGGGTTGAGGCCGCGGAAGTCGCGGATCCGCGGGATCGAGATCGTGATCAGCCGGTCGAGGAACTCCCACATCCGAGCGCCCCGAAGGGTCACGGCGACCCCTACCGGCATGCCCTCGCGGAGCTTGAAGTTGGCGATCGACCTGCGCGCGCGGCGAACGCTCGGGTGCTGGCCGGTGATCGTCTCCAGCTGCTCGGTCGAGGCCTCGAGGATCGGGGTCGCCTGCTTGGCGTCACCGACGCCCATGTTGACCGTGATCTTGACCAGCCGCGGAACCTGCATCCCGCTCGTGTAGCCGAACTTCTCGGTCAGCCGTCCGACCAGCTCGGACTCGTAGGTCTCACGCAGTCGCGGCGGCGGTGCCGCCCTGCTCGTTTCTGTGGCTGTTGCTGCTTCCATGAATCGTTGCTCGCTGCTGGTTGCTGGTTACTCGATCACCTTGCCGGTGCGCTTCGCGTAGCGCTGGCGGCGTCCGTCGTCGCCGACGCGTACGCCGACCCGGGTGGGCTGATTGTCGGCGGGGTCGAGGAGCATGACGTTGGAGACGTCGATCGGCCCCTCCTGGTCGATGATGCCACTCGCCTGCGCCTTCTGCGTGTCCTTGACCGAGCGCGGCCGGGTGTGGCGCTTGACGATGTTGAGGCCCTCGACGTAGACGCGACGGCGATCCGGCTCGGTGCGCAGCACGCGGCCGGTCTTGCCCTTGTCCTTGCCGGTGATCACGACGACACTGTCGTCCTTGTGGATGTGCATGCCCTTGGCCATGGCTACAACACCTCCGGCGCCAGGGAGACGATCTTCATGAAGTTGCGCTCGCGCAGCTCACGCGCGACCGGGCCGAAGATCCGGGTCCCGCGCGGGTTGCTCTGCGGGTCGATCAGCACCGCTGCGTTCTCGTCGAAGGCGATGTACGTCCCGTCCGGGCGGCCGAGCTGCTTGCGCGTGCGGACGACCACCGCCTCCACGACCTCGCCCTTGCGGATCCCGCCCCGCGGGGTCGCCTGCTTGACCGTCGCCGTGATCACGTCGCCGACCCCGGCGTAGCGGCGGTGAGAGCCCCCCTTGACGCGGATGCAGAGGATCTCGCGGGCGCCCGAGTTGTCGGCCACCTTCAGTCGTGACTCCTGCTGGATCACAGGCTCACCTGGCCCTCTCGAGGACCTCGACTAGGCGCCAGCGCTTGGTCCGCGACAGCGGTCGCGATTCGATCACGCGGACGATGTCGCCGGCGTTGGCGTCGTTGGCCTCGTCGTGGACGTGGATCGTCGCCGTGCGGCGGACGACCTTCTCGTACACCGGGTGGCGGCGGACGACCTCGATCCGGACGGTGATCGTCTTGTCGGCCTTGCTGGAGACGACCGTGCCCTGGCGAACCTTCTTCGACCCCGGAGCGCGCTCGGCCGGCGGCGTTCCCTGGCCGGGCTCGTGCTTGGTGCGAGCGCGCGCGCGGCTGCGGGTGCGCGCCGCGGCGGCCCCGGCGCGGATTGCGGCGCGCTCCTCGGCGCGCTCAGCGGGATCGCGCGGAGGCCTTGGCTCGCTGGTGTGGCGGGCGCGCTCGAGCTTGCGCTGCTGCTTGGGCGTCAGCGCCTCGGCGTCCTCGCCGTCGTCGGTGGGCGCGGCAGCGGCGGGAGCCGGCGCCTCCTCGGCCTCGGTCGCGAGCTCCTCAGGGGGCGCGTCCTCGGCAGGGGCGTCCTCGGCCGGCGCCTGCTCGGCGACAGCCTCCTCGGCAGGGGCGTCGTTGGCCGCCTCCACCTGCTCCTCGCCGGCCGCTTCGTTGTTCTCGTCTGCGCTCACTTCAGTTCCTTGTCGATGTCAATTCCGCGCTCGCGGGCGACGGTCATCAGCCGCGCCAGGTCACGACGGGACCCGCCCAGCCCGGCGGTGTTCTCGAGCTCGCCGGTCGCGTGGCGGAAGCGCAGGTTGAAGACCTCCTCGCGGGCCTCCTTCAGCGACTGGACCAGGTCCTGGTCGCCGAGCGCGTGGGCGTCGGCGGCCTTCACTGGCCGACCCCCTCCCGGGTCACGATCTTGGTCCTGATCGGCAGCTTGTGGCCGGCGAGGCGCAGCGCCTCCTTGGCCAGGTCCTCGGGGACGCCCGAGAGCTCGAACATCACCTTCCCCGGCTTGACCACGGCGACCCAGCCCTCCGGGTTGCCCTTGCCGGACCCTTGGCGGGTCTCGGCCGGCTTCTTGGTGTAGGGCTTGTCGGGGAAGACGTTGATCCAGACCTTGCCGCCGCGCTTGATCTTGCGGGTCATCGCGACGCGGGCGGCCTCGATCTGGCGGTTGGTGATCCAGCCGCGGTCCACCGCCTTGAGGCCGTACTCGCCGAAGGCGACGCTCGCGCCGCCCTTGGTGTTGCCGCGGCGCTTGCCTCGCATCTGCTTGCGGTGCTTGACCCGCTTGGGCATCAGCATCAGGAGCCGTGCCTCCTTCCGCGGCAGTGCGTGGGTGGGGTCACGGCTTATCACTCTCCGGCTTCGGTTCGGCCTCGGGCGCGGGATCGGCAGCCGCGGGGGGCTCGGGCTGCGCCTCGGCTGGGCCCTCGGCGGGGGGCGCCGCCTCCGCGGGGGGCGGCTCCTCCGCGGGTGCCGGCGGCTCCGCGGGTGCCGGCGGCTCAGGGGTCGGCGGCGATGCCTCGGGCGCCTGGGCCTCGGCCGGCCGGGAGGGCTGCTTCGGCGCGGGCCGGGACTGGCCGCCGCCGCGCTGGCCGCGTTGCGGGCCTCCCGGTCGGTCCCCTCGACGGCGGAACGACCGCGGAGCGAGCTCTTCCTCCTCGGCGCCCGAGCCGAAGCCCTCCGGCATCACCTCGCCCTTGTTGATCCAGCACTTGACCCCGATCCGGCCCGTGGTCGTCCGCGCCTCGACGAAGCCGTAGTCGATGTCTGCGCGCAGGGTGTGCAACGGCACCCGGCCATCGGAGTAACCCTCGGTCCGCGCCATCTCGGCGCCGCCGAGACGGCCCGAGACCTGCACCTTGACCCCCTTGGCGCCGGAGCGCATCGCCGAGGTCAGGGCGCGCTTCATCGCCCGCCGGAAGGCGACCCGGTTCTGCAGCTGCTCGGCGATCGACTGCGCGACCAGCTTCGCGTCGAGCTCGGGACGCTTGATCTCACGGATGTTCACCTTCACCGGCTTGCCGGTGATCTTGTGCAGATCGCGTCGCAGGGCGTCCACCTCGGCGCCCGACTTGCCGATCACGATCCCGGGACGGGCAGTGTGGATGTCGACGGTGATCTCGCCGCGTTGCTTGACGATGTTGATGTCCGAGAGGCCTGCGTGCGAGAGCTTGCGCTCGATGTGCTCGCGGATCGCGATGTCCTCGAGCAACAGGTCGGCGAAGTTGCGCTCGTCGAACCAGTTCGACTTCCAGTCGTGGATGTAACCGACGCGAAAGCCCTCGGGGTGGATCTTCTGTCCCATCTGGCGGTGCTTCCTTCCTTCGTCCTCAGGCGTCCGTGGTCGGGGTCAGGGCCACCGAGAGGTGGCTGGTGCGCTTATGGATCGGGGTCGCCCGGCCGCGCGCGCGAGCGCGCCAGCGCTTCAGCGTCGGCCCCTCGTCCACGCGGACGTCGGCAATCCGCAGGTCGTCGGCAACCAGCTCGTGGTTGGCCTCGGCGTTGGCCGCGGCCGAATCGAGCAGCCGGGCGAGGTCGCGGGCGGCGCCGCGACTGGAGAACGCGAGCAGGGTCCGGGCCTCATCGACCGGCAGACCGCGGATCTGGTCGGCGACCAGGCGGGCCTTGCGGGGCGCGACCCGCACGTAGCGCGCCTTCGCCCGCACCGTCGGCGCCTCGGGGTTCTCGGAAACCTCGGCCACTATCGCTCCCTTCCGCCGTGCCCGCGGTAGGTCCGGGTGGGGGCGAACTCGCCGAGCTTGTGGCCGACCATCGACTCGGAGACGAACACCGGCACGTGCTTGCGCCCGTCGTGGACGGCGATCGTGTGCCCGACCATCTCCGGGAACACGGTCGAGGTCCGCGACCAGGTCTTGATCATCTGCTTCTGGTTTGCCTCGTTCATCTGCGTGATCCGCCTCAGCAGGCGCTCGTCGACGAACGGGCCCTTCTTCGTTGACCTGCCCATGAAAGCCTCGCTACCTCCTTCTTCTTCCCGCGCCGGCGGCCGCGGAGGATCATCGCGTCCGAGCGCTTGCCCTTCTTGCGGGTGCGGTACCCGAGCGTCGGCTTGCCCCACGGGGTCACCGGGTGACCGCCGGGCGTCTTGTGCGCCTCGCCTCCGCCGTGCGGGTGGTCGACCGGGTTCATCGCGATCCCGCGGGTCTGCGGGCGCTTGCCCTTGTGCCGGTTGCGGCCGGCCTTGCCGATCTTGACGTTCTGATGCTCGGCGTTGGAGAGCGTGCCGACGGTGGCGCGGCAGTCCGCGCGCACCAGGCGCATCTCGGAGGAGGGGAGGCGCAGCGTAACCATCGCCCCCTCCTTGGCGACCACCTGGATCGCCGAACCCGCCGAGCGCCCGAGCTTGCCGCCCTGGCCCGGCACGAGCTCCACGTTGTGGACCACGGTGCCGGTCGGGATCGCGCGCAGCGGCAGGGCGTTGCCGGGCCGGATGTCGGCCGAGTCGCCAGAGTTGACCGTCTCGCCCACCCTGATCCCCTGCGGGGCGAGGATGTAGCTCTTCGCTCCATCGGAGTAGTGCAGGAGCGCGATGTAACAGGTGCGATTGGGGTCGTACTCGACCGATGCCACCTTCGCCGGCACGCCATCCTTGCGCCGCTTGAAGTCGACCGCGCGGTAGCGGCGCTTGGCTCCGCCGCCGCGGTGGCGCGCGGTGACACGGCCGCGGGAGTTGCGTCCGCCGCTGCGGCCCTTGCCCTTCGTCAACGCCTTGTGGGGCTCGTTGCCGCCGGTCAGCTCCTCGCGCTTCTGGTAGGTCGCGAAGCGGCGTCCCGGGCTCGTCGGCTTTGTCTTTCTCATCGCCATCTTCTGAAAGTCCCTCTACCTGGTTGCCGGCTCACTCCGCGACCGCCGCGCCCTCGAACAGCTCGATCCGGTCACCCGGCGCGAGCTGGACGATCGCCTTCTTCCACGAGCGGGTGGTGCCGCTGTGGAGCCCGCGTCGCTTCGGCTTCGAACGCACCTTGATCGTCCGCACCTCGGCCACGCCGACGTCGAAGATCTCCTCGACCGCGCGACGGATCTGGGTCTTGTGGGCGCGATCGTCGACCCGGAACGTGTACTTGCCGTCCGCCATCAGCGCGTAGCTCTTCTCCGAGACGACCGGCTCGAGGATCACCTGCCGGGGGTCCATCACGAATCGCCGCCTTCGGCGGACTCGTCGCTCGTCCGGCTGACATCGCCGACGCGCGCCTCGAGCGTCCCCAGAGCGGCCTGGCTGATCAGCAGCGACCGGTGGCCGATCACGTCGGCGACGCCCGCTGCCTCCGCGCCCAGCACGGTCACCGCCGGCAGGTTGCGGAAGCTCTTCGCCGCCGCCAGCTCGTCCTCGCCTGCGACGATCACGAGCGTCGGGCTCCCGGCCCCCCACTTGTCCAGCGCCTCGGCGGCGGTCTTCGTCGACGGGTCGGAGTACGAGGTGGCGTCGAAGACCGCGACTGAATCGCGGGCGGCGTGAACGGAGAACGCCGAGCGCAGGGCGCGGCGGCGGGCCTTGCGATTGACCTTGAACGCGTGCGAGCGCGGCTTGGGGCCGAAGGCCGCGCCGCCGCCGCGGCGCTGGGGAACGCTGAGCGCGCCCGCGCGGGCGCGACCGGTGCCCTTCTGCTTCCAGGCCTTGGCTGTGGTCATCGAGACCTCCCCCCGGCTGAGGCTCGAGGCCGTTCCCCGCCGGCGCGCGGCGAGATCCGCACGCGCGGCCTCGTGCACGAGGCTCTCGTGGAACTCCTCGCCGAACACCGCCGCCGGCAGCTCGGTCTTCGCCTGCTTGCCGAGCGTCCTCGCCTTAGCCATCGGTCCGCACCTCCACCGTCCCGCCCTTGGGCCCGGGGACGGCTCCGCGGATCAGGAGCAGGTGACGCTCGGCGTCGACCTCGACCACCTCGAGGCCACGCTGCGTGACCCGCTTGCCGCCCATCCGCCCAGGCATCTTGACGCCTTTGAAGACCCGTGCCGGGTCGGCGCTGGCGCCGATCGAGCCCGGGGCGCGGACGTTGTGGGAGCCGTGCGAGACCGGCCCGCGGCTGAAGTTGTGGCGCTTGATCGTCCCCTGGAAGCCCTTGCCGATCGACGTGGCCGAGACCTTGACCTTCTCGCCGGGTTCGAACTGCTCGACCGTCAGCTGCTCCCCGATCTGCGCCTCGGGCGCCTCGTCGCGGAACTCCTTCAGCGCCCGTGACGGCCCTGCCCCGGCCTTCGCCAGATGGCCGAGCTCGGGCCGGCTGAGCTTGCGCTCGTCGGTCTCGAGCGCCGCGAGCTGGACGCTGGCGTAGCCGTCCCGATCGGGGGTCCGCACCGCGGTGACCGTGTTCGGGGTCGCCTCGACCACGGTCACGGGAACGCGCGTGCCGTCCTCGGTGAACACCTGGGTCATGCCGAGCTTCTTGCCGATGATCGCCGCCATCAGCCCCACCTAAATCTTGATCTCAATGTCCACCCCTGCAGGGAGCGCGTCCAGGCGCTGCAGCGAGTCGATCGTCTTCGGTGTCGGCTGGTGGATATCGATCAGCCGCTTGTGGGTGCGGATCTCGAAGTGCTCGCGCGAGTCCTTGTCCTTGAACGGCGAGCGAATCACGCAGTAGATGTTGCGCTCGGTCGGCAGCGGCACCGGCCCGGACACCGAGGCGCCGGTGCGGGTGGCCGTCTCGACGATCTCGCGGGCAGCGCGATCGATGGCGTCATGGTCGTACGCCTTCAGCCTGATCCTGATCTTGCTTGTCGCGAGCGTTGCCACTTTGGTCCTGACTGTCCTTCTCGGCGCGAACGGGGCGCCGCCCCTGGTGGTGGGGCGCCGCCCCGGTCGTATCCGTCAATTTCATTCGAGGGCGGGCTCTCCGCCCCGTACGAAGGGCCGGCGGTCGCCGGCCCCTTTGCGCAAGTCGCTACTCGATGATCTCCGTAACGACCCCGGAGCCGACGGTCCGCCCGCCCTCGCGGATCGCGAACCGAAGCCCCTGGTCCATCGCGATCGGCTGGATCAGCTCGATCGTCATCTCGACGTTGTCGCCGGGCATCACCATCTCCGTGCCCTCGGGCAGGTTGGCGACCCCGGTGACGTCGGTCGTCCGGAAGTAGAACTGCGGGCGATAGCCCGAGAAGAACGGCGTGTGCCGGCCACCCTCCTCCTTCTTCAGGCAGTAGACCTCGGACTTGAACTTCGTGTGCGGGGTGATCGAGCCCGGCTTGCAGAGCACCTGCCCGCGCTGGATCTCCTCCCGCTTGGTCCCCCGCAGCAGGCACCCGGCGTTGTCGCCCGCCTGGCCCTGGTCGAGGTCCTTGTGGAACATCTGCACGCCGGTGACCACGGTCTTGGTGGTGTCGTGGATGCCGACGATCTCGACCTCGTCGCCGGTGTGAACGATGCCCTGCTCGATCCGCCCGGTGGCGACGGTGCCGCGACCGGTGATCGTCATGATGTCCTCGACCGGCATCAGGAAGGGCTTGTCGAGATCACGCTCGGGCTCGGGGATGTAGCTGTCGAGCGCCTCGGCCAGCTCCAGGATCGCCTTCTTCGAGTCCTCGTCGCCCTCCAGCGCCTTCAGCGCCGAGCCCTTGATGATCGGGGTCTCGTCGCCGGGGAAGTCGTACTCGTTGAGCAGGTCCTTGACCTCCTCCTCGACCAGCTCGACCAGCTCGTCGTCGTCGACCATGTCGACCTTGTTCAGGAACACGACCACGTAGGGCACGTTGACCTGGCGCGCGAGGAGGATGTGCTCGCGGGTCTGAGGCATCGGCCCGTCGGCGGCGGAGACGACCAGGATCGCACCGTCCATCTGCGCCGCGCCGGTGATCATGTTCTTGACGTAGTCGGCGTGGCCGGGGCAGTCGACGTGCGCGTAGTGGCGCTTCTCGGTCTCGTACTCGACGTGCGAGGTGGCGATCGTGATCCCGCGCTCCTTCTCCTCGGGCGCGTTGTCGATCTCGTCGAACGTCTTCGCCTCGGCACCACCCTGCTCGGCGAGCACCTTGGTGATCGCCGCGGTCAGCGTCGTCTTGCCGTGGTCGATGTGACCGATCGTGCCGACGTTCACGTGCGGCTTGCTGCGGTCGAACTTCTCCGCCATCTCGTTCCTATTGCTCCTTCTGGTTCCGTCTCGTTGGTTGTCTAAGTTGATTCAGGCCTGCGGGCGCAACGCGCGCCCGGCTCGGCGCGAGGCCGCCCGGGCGCAACCCCTGAAGAATTACAAACCCGCCCGAACGGCGTCCGCCGGCTCACGCGCCGGCCGCGACCGGCTCTGGCGAGGTCGACTCGATGATCTGCTCGGCGATGTTCTGTGGCACCTCTTCGTAGCGCTCGAACTGCATCGTGTAGGTCGCGCGGCCCTGGGTCGACGAGCGCACATCGGTCGCGTAGCCGAACATCTCGCCGAGCGGGACGAAGGCATGCACGGCGAGCGCGTTGCCACGCGGCTCCTGGCCCTGGACCTTGCCACGACGGCGCGAGAGGTCGCCGATCACGTCGCCGAGGAACTCTTCGGGGGTGACCACCTCGACCGACATCACGGGCTCGAGGAGGACCGGCTTCGCGCGGCGCGTTGCCTCCTGGATCGCCATCGAGCCGGCGATCTTGAACGCCATCTCGGAGGAGTCGACGTCGTGATACTTGCCGTCGACGAGCTCGACCCGGACGTCGACCATCGGGTACCCGGCCTTGACCCCGGAGCCGAGCGCCTCCTCGATCCCCTGCTCGACGGCGGGGATGTACTCGGTCGGGATCGCGCCGCCCTTGATCTTGTTGACGAAGTCGAAGCCCTCCTCGGGAGCGGGCTCGGCGTTGATCACGACGTGGCCGAACTGGCCCTTGCCACCCGTCTGGCGGACGAAGTGGCCGACGATCTTGTCGACGCGCTCGCGGATCGTCTCGCGGTAGGCGACCTGCGGGCGGCCGACATTGGCGTCGACGTTGAACTCGCGCAGGAGTCGATCGACGATCACCTCGAGGTGCAGCTCGCCCATCCCGGAGATCAGCGTCTGGCCGGTCTCCTCGTCGCTCTCGATCCGGAAGGTCGGGTCCTCCTCGGCGAGTCGCGCGAGGCCGCCGCCGAGCTTCTCCTGATCGGACTTGGTCTTCGGCTCGATCGCGACCGAGATCACCGGCTCCGGGAACTCGATCGTCTCCAGGATCACCGGCGCGTCGGGGGCTGAGAGCGTGTCGCCGGTGGAGGTCTGCTTGAGGCCGACGCCGGCGACGATGTCGCCCGCGTAGCACTCCTCGATCTCCTCGCGGTGGTTGGCGTGCATCATCAACAGCCGCCCGACCCGCTCGGTCCTGCCGTTGGTCGCGTTCAGCACCCTGCTGCCCGCCGAGAGCTTGCCGGAGTAGACGCGAAAGTAGGTCAGCTTGCCGACGAACGGGTCGGCCATCACCTTGAAGGCGAGCGCCGCGAATGGCTCCGAGTCGTCGGGCTTGCGGACGACCTCGGCGCCCTGCTCGCCCTTGTTGTTGACCTCGATCCCGGTCATCGGGGGCACCTCGACCGGCGAGGGCAGGAGCTCGACGATCGCGTCGAGCAGCGGCTGGACGCCCTTGTTCTTGAACGCCGAGCCGCAGAGGACCGGGCGTGACCTTGAGGTCGAGCGTCGCCCGGTGCAGCGATCTTGCGATCCGCTCGTGGGGGATCTCCTGCTCGTCGAGGTACATCTCCATCAGCTCGTCGTCGTAGTCGGCGCAGGCCTCGATCAGGTGGGTGCGCGCGTCGTGGGCCGCGTCGGCGAGCTCGGCCGGGATCTCCTCGTACTCGAACTCGGTCCCGAGCTCGTCCTTCCAGACGAGCGCCTTGTCCTCGATCAGGTCGATGACGCCGGTGAAACCGTCCTCGGCCCCGATCGGCAGCTGGATCGTCAGCGGGTTGGCGCCGAGCCGGTCGCGCATCGTCTCGACCGCCTTGTCGAAGTCGGCGCCGATGCGGTCCATCTTGTTGATGAACGCGATCCGCGGGACCGCGTACTTGTCGGCCTGGCGCCAGACCGTCTCCGACTGGGGCTCGACGCCGGCGACCGAGTCGAAGACGGCGATCGCGCCGTCGAGGACGCGCAGCGAGCGCTCGACCTCGACCGTGAAGTCGACGTGGCCGGGCGTGTCGATGATGTTGATCCGGTGGCCGGACCACTCGCAGGCGGTGGCGGCGGAGGTGATCGTGATCCCGCGCTCCTGCTCCTGCTCCATCCAGTCCATGACCGCCGCGCCCTCGTGGACCTCGCCGAGCTTGTGGGTGCGGCCGGTGTAGAAGAGGATGCGCTCGGTGGTCGTCGTCTTACCGGCGTCGATGTGCGCCATGATCCCGATGTTGCGGGTCTTCTCTAGGGGGAAGGAGCGGGGCATGTTGTCTTCGAGTCGAATCTGGGTTGCTGTAGGTTTCGAGTGGCCGATCTGGTAACCGTCGCGAGGAGGACGAACCCGGCAGGAGAGCGGTCTCAGCGCACAAAAAAGGCCCTTGCGGGCCTCAGCTCGAGATCGCCAGTAGCCCGGAACGCCCCTATGTCGTGCGGCTCTCCATGGAAGGAATATCCGCCGCGAACCGCGCGCCTGCACGGGCCGCGAGCGACGCATGACTATAGCAGAGGCCTAAGGGGCTCCAGAGGGGCCAGATGACCCTTCGGAAGCGGATCTCGAGCTCGCGCGAGCGCTCCGCCCAGGCGCGTGCCAAGCGTCGCGAGCAACGCCGTCGCGCCGAGCGCGCGAAGCGCCTGGCGAAGGCGGACGCGAAGCAGAAGGCGACCACGGAGCGGAAAACGGGCGCTCAGTCCAAGGCGGGCGCCGAGGCCAACGGCGAAGGCGAAGCCCGCTGGGCGAAGGCCAAGCCCGGGGCGAGGGCGAAGCCATGGTCCTCGGCCAAACGGCGGCCGAGCGCGAGCCGCAGTCGCTCGGCGACGGCGGGCAAGGGGGTGCGAGCGGCGGTGGCCGAGGCGCGCAGGCTCGGCGGCGGCGCCGGCTCCGCGCTGGGCGAGGTGGTGAAGCGCGGTCGCAAGGTGCTGGTGACCCCGGTGCAGCTCTGGCTCGCCGCCGCCGAGGTCGCGGGCGCCGTCGTGCTCAAGAGTCTGGGTGCGCGGCGTGCGCCCGCTCTGGGTGGTGCTCCGGCGGCTCGCCGCGGCGGCGTTTCGCCTCGCCGAGCGCCACGTGACCCCGGCGCGGGCCGTCGCCGCGGTCGGCCTGGTCGCCGCCGGCGCCCTCGCCGCCTCGCAGTGGCTCGACTACCACTCGGTCAGCGTCGGCATCGACGCCTACGCCGGCGAGGTCGGGGCGGTCGCCCCGGCGCCCGAGGTGGAGAGCGAGATCGCCGGCAACGCCCACGCCTGGGTGATGGTGCCGATCGCGGCCGCCGCGCTGGTGGTGGTTGCGGTTGCCCTCGCAGGTCGCCGCCAAGTCGCCGTCCTCCTGGTGCCGATCGGGGTCGCGGTGATCGCGATCAGCCTGATCGTGGACGCCCCCAAGGGGCTCGACGAGGGCGCGGCCACGCTCACCTACGAGGGAGCGAGCGCCAGCCTGCTGGAGGGGTTCTGGGTGCAGATCGCGGCCGCGGTGGTCCTGATCGCCTGCGGATTCCTGCTGCCCCGCTACCTGCGGCCGGCCAGCGCCCGCGCGATCGAGGCGGCGCGCCCCACCGGGCCGACCCTGTTCGAGCAGCTCGGCGCGGCGGTGAGAAAGCGCACCCGCGAGCGCCCGGCGACCGGGCGAAGGCGACCGCGGCCGAAGCGCAAGGTCCAGGGCGCCGGGACGTGAGGCCATGAGCGACCCGCAGCTCGGCCGGCTCACCCGCCTGCTGCCGCTCGCGGTGATCGCGGCGGCGATCTGCCTGTTCGCCTCTGAGCTGATGACGATGTTCGAGTTCACGCCGCCGGGCGGCGAGGCGGTCTGCGCCCAGGACGCCGGCGACCGGCACTCGAATGCCCAGATGGTGATCGCCGGCTTCGCCGTGATCGCCACCATCGTCGCGGTGTACGGCGGCTCGCGCCCCGCGGCGATCGCGGTGGCTGCGATCGGGATCGTCGCCCTCTTGATCTTCTTGATCAGCGACCTGCGGGTCGCCGACGCCGCCGGCTCGCTCAGCGAGGCCTGCGGCGCCAGCCAGGGCTTCCTGTTCGAGGCCGAGGCGATCCCCCAGAGCGGCTTCTACATGGAGCTGCTCGGGTCCCTGGCGCTCGCCGTCACCGGGATCGCGCTCGCCACGCTCACCCCGGCGCAGCTGAGGGCGCTGCGACCCTCGCGGCGGGCGCAGCCGGACGCGTCGCCGGGCCCGGACGAGCCGCCCGCGGGCGGAGCATCGGCGCACGGGTCGCCCGGCGATCCCGAGGAGCCTCGCCCGAGCCGGCTCGCGCGGCGCCCCCGCGCCCGCCAGCGCAGCTAGCGGCAGGCCGGACGTCGAGGCGGGGCTACCAGCGGTAGTGGGCGAAGGCCTTGTTGGCCTGGGCCATCCGGTAGATGTCGTCCTTGCGCTTCCAGGCGCCGCCCTGCTGGGAGATCGAGTCGAGGATCTCGTTGGCGAGCCGCTCGGCCATCGACTTCTCGCGACGGTTGCGGGCGAACTCGACGAGCCATCGGACCGCGAGCGTGCGCGCCCGCCGCGGGGGGACCTCGACCGGGACCTGGTAGGTGGCGCCGCCGACGCGCCGCGAGCGGACCTCGAGCACCGGGGTCAATTCCTTGACCGAGTCCTCGAGGACCTCGACCGGCGCGCGGCCCGAACGCTCGCCGACGATCGCCAGCGCGCCATACGTGATCCGCTCCGCGGTCGACTTCTTGCCCTCCTGCATCACTTTGTTGACCACCTGCTGAACGAGCCGGCTCTTGTGGACGGAGTCGGCCTCGACAGGGCGGATCGCGGGTGGGTTGCGGCGCGGCATCAGCGCGGCATCGCTGTGGTCGGAGCGCTCACCGCTAACGCTTGACGCCGTACATCGACCGCGACTGCTTGCGATCCGAGACGCCGGAGGCGTCGAGGGTGCCGCGGATGACCTTGTAGCGGACGCCCGGCAGATCCTTGACCCGGCCGCCGCGGACGAGGACCACGGAGTGCTCCTGCAGGTTGTGCCCCTCGCCCGGGATGTAGCAGGTGACCTCCATGCCGTTGGTGAGCCGCACACGCGCCACCTTGCGCAGGGCGGAGTTCGGCTTCTTCGGCGTCGCCGTGTAGACGCGGGTGCAGACCCCGCGCCGCTGCGGAGCAGAGATCCGGCGCTTGCGTCCCTGGCCGGACTTGAGCCCGGGAGTGGCGACCTTCTTCTGTGGCGGCTTGCGCCCCTTGCGAATCAGCTGGTTGGTGCTCGGCACGGCGGCGGAAGATAGCAGGGTGGCCGTGACCGCTAGGTACGCTGATCCGGTGGTGAGCGCACCCGACGACCAGCGGCCGGTGCTCGCCGTCGACGTCGACGGCGTGATCAGCCTGTTCGGCTTCGACGGCCCGCTGGACGACCTCGGCGGGCGCTTTCACCTCATCGACGGCATGCCCCACTGCATCTCCGACCGGGCGGGCCCGCAGCTCCTGCGCCTGGCCGAGGTCTACGAGCTCGTCTGGGCGACAGGGTGGGAGGCGAGGGCGAACGACCACCTGCCGCTGATCCTCGGGCTCGCATGGGACCTGCCGGTGCTCACCTTCAACGGCCGAGCGCAGTTCGGCACCGCCCACTGGAAGCTCGAGGCCCTCGACGAGTACTCCGACGACCGCCCGCTCGCCTGGATCGACGACTCGCTCGACGCGAGCTGTCACGCCTGGGCCGCCGCCCGTGGCGCGCCGACGCTGCTCTGCCCGACGGAGTCGGACATCGGGATCACCGAGGCCCACACGGAGGCGCTCTTGGCCTGGGTTCGCGACGGTTACACTGCGAGTTGAGGGGTCCGCCGACGGCGGACCGGTGCCGGCGAGCAGAGAGTGGGCGTGGACGGCTTCCTACCGATCTTTTTCCTGATGGTCGTGCTGAAGATCCCGGTCGGCCTGCTGCTCTACATCGTCTGGTGGGCGTTCAGGGCCGAGACCCGGCCCGAGCAGGCGCCGCCGGAGGGGGACGATCACCGCTTCCGCCGTTTCCGTCGCGAGCCCAAGCGCCCGCGAGGTCCGCGCCGCGGCGGCCACGGCCCCGACGCCGTCCCGATCCCCGACTGCCCGCCGGGCGGCCGCAGCCGGGTGGTCACCGCGCCGGCGCCGCTGCGGGTCTACGCCGGCCACGGCGCCGGGCGCGGGTCCGCGGAACCGCTCGGCGACTAGCTCCTCAGCGCACGCTCGAGGTCGGCGATCAGGTCCGCGGCCGCCTCGATCCCACAGGAGAGGCGGACGAGGTCCGCCGGCACCGCCGCGGCGGAGTCCTCGACCGACTGGTGGGTCATCGCCTGCGGCACCTCGATCAGCGACTCCACCCCGCCCAGCGACTCGGCGAGGGTGAAGAGCTCGGTGCGGCCGACGAGCGCCGCCGCGTCCGGATGGCGAAACGCGACCATGCCGCCGAATCCGGGCCAGCGCACGTCCTCGACCGCCGGCACCTCCCGCAGCCACTCGCTCACCGCGCGGCCGTTCTCGGTGTGGCGGGCGACCCGGAGCGCCAGGGTCCGGATCCCGCGATGGACGAGGAAGCAGTCGAACGGGCCCGGGACGGCGCCGACCGCGTTCTGGACGAAGCGAACCCGCTCGGCGAGCTCCGCATCGGCGGTGATCACGGCGCCGCCGACCACGTCCGAGTGCCCGCCCAGGTACTTGGTGGTCGAGTGCACGACCGCGCTCGCCCCCAGTTCGAGCGGGCGCTGGACGATGGGCGTGGCGAAGGTGTTGTCGACGACGACCGCGCGGCCCGCGGCCGCCGCGACGACCGCCGCGACGTCGATCTCGTTCAGCAGCGGGTTGGTCGGCGTCTCGACCCAGATCATCCGGGTCTCGGGGCGCAGCGCCGCGGCCACCGCCTCGAGGTCGCGCTGGTCGACGAGGTCGTAGGCGAGCCCGAAGCGGGCGAGCACCTTGTCGACCAGGCGATAGGTGCCGCCGTAGAGGTCGAGCGGCAGGATCAGGTGGTCGCCGGCGTCGAGGGCCGCGGTGATCAGCGCGTGGGTTGCCGCCATCCCGCTCGAGAACGCGGCGCCGTGCCCGCCCTCGAGCTCGCCCAGCGCCCGCTCGAGCGCGGTGCGGGTCGGGTTGGCCGAGCGCGCGTAGTCGTAGCCCTCGACGAACTCGCCCGGGGCCGGCTGGGCAAAGGTCGACGTCTGATGGATCGCCGGGATCACCGACCCGTAGGTGGGATCGGGCTCGAGCCCGGCGTGGACGACCCTGGTGTCGAGTCGGTGCGGCTTCCCGGTCACGCGTTGAGCGCCTCGATCAGGTCGACCGAGGCGAGGATGCCGAGCGCGCGCCCGCTGTCGACCACGATCACCGGCTTGCGCTCGTCGAGCAGCATGTGGATCGCCTCAGCCACCGGGCTCTCGGCGGCGAGCTCGGGCAGCGGCGGCTCGAGCACCTCGGTGACCGGCTCGCCGAGGATCCCCGGGTGCTCCGCGGAGGCCATCAGCAGGCCGCGCTCCGAGACGGTGCCGAGGAAGGCGCGGCCGTCGTCGCCGGACACCACCGGCACCTGGGAGACGCCGTGCTCGCGCATCAGCTCCAGCGCCCGCCCCACCTGGTCGTGGCTGCCGACGGTGAGCATCGGCCGATCGACGCTGCGCGCGCGGATCACCTCGCCGACGGTGAGGCCGCCGTCGTCGCCGAGATATCCGTGCTCGCGCATCCACGAGTCGTTGAAGACCTTCGACACGTACGGCCGCCCACCGTCGGGAATGATCGTCGCCACCAGCGCCTCGGGGTCGTCGAGCTCGCGCGCGACTTGGACCGCGGCGCAGAGCGCCGTGCCCGTGGAGCCGCCGGCGAACAGGCCCTCGCGCGCGACCAGGCGGCGTGCGGCGAGAAACGAATCGCCGTCCGAGACGGTGACGTAGCGGTCGACGACGCTGGGGTCGAAGGTCTCCGGCCAGAAGTCCTCGCCGATCCCTTCCACCCGGTAGGGGTGAACGGGGCCGCCGGAGTAGATCGAGCCCTCCGGGTCGGCGCCGATCACCTCGATCTCCGCGTTCCGCTCCTTGAGGTAGCGCCCAACGCCGGTGACCGTGCCGCCGGTTCCGAGCGCGATCACGAAATGGCTCAGCTTTCCCGCCGTCTGGCGCCACAGCTCGGGCCCGGTGGAGCCGTAGTGCGCCTCCGGGTTCGCCTGGTTGAAGTACTGGTTCGGCTGGAAGGCCCCGTCGATCTCCTCGGTGAGCCGGTCGGCGACCCGGTAGTAGGACTGCGGCGACTCGGGCTCGACCGCGGTCGGGCAGACGACGACCTCGGCGCCGTAGGCGCGCAGCGTGTCGATCTTCTCGCGGCTCATCTTGTCGGGCATCACCGCGATCACCTTGTAGCCGCGAAGGGCGGCCGCCATCGCCAGCCCGATCCCGGTGTTGCCCGAGGTCGGCTCGACCAGCGTCCCTCCCGGCTTCAGCTTGCCCTCGCGCTCGGCGGCCTCGATCATCGCCAGCGCCGGGCGGTCCTTGATCGAGCCGCCCGGGTTCATGAACTCGACCTTGGCGACGAGCGGCGTGCGCAGGTCGGGGTCGAAGCGCGACAGCCTGACCAGCGGCGTCTCGCCGATCAGCTCCAGAACCGAGTCGCGGATCTCGGCGTCCGCCTCACCGTCCACACCCCGAGCTTACGCCCGGGGCGGCGCTGGATGATTGATTCCGTACCCGCGTGTGCGCGGGGGTGTGGGATCACTCATCTACGTGCTGGAGGCGTCGCCGGCGCCGTCGCCGGTCTCGATCTCCTGTGCGAGCTCCTCGAGCTCCTCGGCGAACGAGGGGCCGAAGCCCTCGAGGTCGGCCACCTCGTCGCCGTCCTCGGCGAGCCCGAGCTCCGCCGCGAGCTCGTCCTCGTCGAGCAGGTCCTCCTCGGGCCGCTGGGCCGGCTCCACCGGCTCGATCTCGAGCGAGCGGTAATGGCGCAGGCCGGTTGCCGCCGGGATCAGCTTGCCGATGATCACGTTCTCCTTCAGCCCGACGAGCTTGTCGCGCTTGCCCTCGAGCGCCGCGTCCGTGAGCACCTTGGTCGTCTCCTGGAACGAGGCGGCCGAGAGGAACGACTCGGTGGCCAGCGAGGCCTTGGTGATCCCGAGGATCACCTCCTCACCCTTGGCCGGCGTGCCGCCGCCGTCCTTGACCTGCTTGTTGAGCACCTTGAGCTTGTGGCGGTCCTCGAGCGCCCCCGGCAGCAGCGTGGTCGACCCCTTGGCGTCGATCCTCATCCGCTTCAGCATCTGGCGAGCGATCAGCTCGATGTGCTTGTCGTTGATGTCGACGCCCTGGGCCTTGTAGACCTTCTGCACCTCCTGGACCAGGTACAGCTCGGTCGCGGTGCGCCCCCGGATCCGCAGCAGGTCGGCGGGGTAGAGCGACCCCTCCTCGAGCTGAGTCCCGGCCTCGACCTTGTCGCCGTGCTTGACCAGCAGGCGGGCGCGTCGATCGAGCTTGTAGGCATGCTCCTCGCCCTTCGGGTCCGTGACCGTGACCCGGACCTCCTTGTCGCCCGGCTCGATCGCGACCTTGCCGTCGACCTCGGCCATCTCGGCCATACCCTTCGGCTTGCGCGCCTCGAAGAGCTCGACCACCCGGGGCAGGCCCTGGGTGATGTCGATGCCGGCGACGCCGCCCGTGTGGAAGGTGCGCATGGTGAGCTGGGTGCCGGGCTCGCCGATCGACTGCGCGGCGATGATCCCGACCGCGTCGCCAAGCTCGACCAGCGCGCCGGTGGCCAGCGCCCGGCCGTAACAGGCCTGGCAGACCCCGCTCTCGAGCTCGCACTTGAGCACCGAGCGCACGGGGACGCTGACGTCCTCGTCGCCGAACGCCTCGGCGATCTCCTCGAGCTCGGGGACGTCGATCTCCTGACCGCGCTTGAGCAGCTCCCGGCCGCGCTTGGTGGCGAACTTCTTCGCCGCCACCCGGCCGATCAGGTTCGGGTTCAGGTTGTCCTCGTCGTCGCGCAACGGCGACTCGACGTAGTCCTTGGTCTTGCAGTCGTCGGCGCGGATGATCACGTCCTGAGAGACATCGACCAGGCGCCGCGTCAGATAGCCGGAGTCGGCGGTCCTCAGCGCCGTGTCCGCGAGGCCCTTGCGAGCGCCGTGGGTGGAGATGAAGTACTCGAGCACCGACAGGCCCTCCATGAAGTTGGCCTTGATCGGGCGCTCGATGATCTCGCCCTTCGGGTTCGCCATCAGGCCGCGCATCCCGGCGAGCTGGCGGATCTGCTTGAACGATCCGCGCGCTCCCGAGTTGGCCATCATGTAGATCGGGTTGAGCTCGTCGAGGTTCGCCTGCATCGCGTCGGCGACCTCGTCGGTGGCCTCCTCCCAGAGCGAGCGCAGCTGCTCCTTGCGGTCCTCCTCGGAGAGCAGCCCGTCGTTGTACTGCGCCTCGATCTCGGACACCTTGGACTCGTAGCCGTCGAGGATCTCCTCCTTGTTCGGCGGGGAGACGACGTTGTTCTTCGAGATCGAGATCCCCGCCTGGGTGGAGAAGTGGAAGCCCAGCTCCTTGAACGCGTCCAGGGCCTGGGCGATCGCCGGGGCGCCGTAGGCCTCGACGAGGTTGAAGACGATCTCGTTGATCTCGCGCTTCTTCAGCGAGCTGTTGACGAACTCGTACTTCTCCGGATCCCAGTCCTCGCCGAGGGCCGCGGCGATCGCCCGCTCGACCCGGTCGTTGAAGATGATCCGCCCGACCGTGGTCAGGAAGTGCTCGTGGCCCTCCCGCCGGTACTCGGCGTGGTCGTGGAGCTTGACGATCCTGTTCTCATAGGCGAGCTCGGCCTCCTGGGCGGAGCGGAAGATGTGCGGCCGCTTGCCGTTCGGGCTCTTCGCCGACTTCAGCTTCTCGTCGATCGCCGCCAGCTCCTCGGCGCCGGGGCCGTAGGTGAGGTAGTAGATCCCCAGCACCATGTCCTGCGACGGGGTCGCCAGCGGCGTCCCGCTTGCGGGCGAGAGGATGTTGTTGGACGACAGCATCAGCAGCCTCGCCTCCGCCTGGGACTCTGCCGAGAGCGGCACGTGGACCGCCATCTGGTCGCCGTCGAAGTCGGCGTTGAAGGCGTGGCAGACGAGCGGGTGGACCTGGATCGCCTTGCCCTCGACCAGGACCGGCTCGAAGGCCTGGATCCCGAGCCGGTGCAGGGTGGGCGCCCGGTTGAGCAGAACCGGGTGCTCGTGGATGACCTCCTCGAGCACGTCCCAGACCTCCGGGATCATCGAGTCGACCATCTTCTTGGCCGCCTTGATGTTCTGGACCGCCTTGCGCTCGACCAGCCGCGCCATGATGAACGGCTTGAACAGCTCCAGCGCCATCAGCTTCGGCAGCCCGCACTGGTGCAGCTTCAGCGACGGGCCCGAGACGATCACCGAGCGGCCCGAGTAGTCGACGCGCTTGCCGAGCAGGTTCTGGCGGAACCGGCCCTGCTTGCCCTTGAGCATGTCCGAGAGCGACTTCAGGGCGCGGTTGCCGGGCCCGGTCACGGGCCGGCCGCGACGGCCGTTGTCGAACAGGGCGTCGACCGCCTCCTGGAGCATCCGCTTCTCGTTGTTGACGATGATCTCCGGAGCGCCGAGGTCGAGCAGCCGCTTGAGCCGGTTGTTGCGGTTGATCACCCGGCGATAGAGGTCGTTGAGATCGGAGGTCGCGAAGCGGCCACCGTCGAGCTGCACCATCGGGCGCAGCTCCGGCGGGATCACCGGGACGCAGTCGAGCACCATCCACTCGGGCTTGTTGGAGGAGTTGAGGAAGGCCGAGGCGACCTTGAGCCGCTTCACCGCCCGCGCCTGCTTCTGCCCCTTGGATGTGTTGATCGTCTGCTCGAGCTCCTCGCACTCGGCCTCGAGGTCCACCTGGTCGAGCAGGTCGCGGACCGACTCCGCGCCCATCCCGCCGCGGAAGTACTCGCCCCAGCCGAACGGCGACCCGAAGCGGTCCTTGAGCTCGCGGAAGACGGCCTCGTCGTTGATCACGTCCTTGATCTTCATCTCGGAGAAGATCTTCCAGACCTCCTCCATGCGCTCGATCGCGTCGTCGAGGTAGGCCTCGGTGTCGGAGATCTCCGACTCGACCGCCTTCGTCGTCTCCTTGAGCAGCTTCGTGCGCTCGGCGTCGTCGAGCTTCTTCGGGTTGACCCCGACGCTCTCTGCCCAGAGCTCATCCTCGCCGTCGAACTTCGACTGGTCGCCCTCGCCCTCGATCCACGCGATCCGCCGGTCGAGCGACTCGCGCAACTCCTGCGTGCGCTGCTCCTTGTCGGCCGTGTAGCCGTCGAGGACCTTCTTGACCTCCTTCTCGAGCTTGCCCATGTCCTTGGTCCGGGCCTCCTCGTCGATCCAGGTGACGATCGAGGCGGCGAAGTAGAGGACCTTCTCCAGCTCCTTCGGGGCCATGTCGATCAGGTAGCCGATCCGCGAGGGGACGCCCTTGAAGAACCAGATGTGGGAGACGGGCGCCGCCAGGTCGATGTGGCCCATGCGCTCGCGCCGGACCTTCGACCGGGTGACCTCGACCCCGCAGCGCTCGCAGACGATGCCCTTGTAGCGGACCCGCTTGTACTTGCCGCAGTAGCACTCCCAGTCCTTGGTCGGACCGAAGATGCGCTCGCAGAAGAGCCCGTCCTTCTCCGGCTTCAGGGTCCGGTAGTTGATCGTCTCGGGCTTCGTGACCTCGCCGTGGCTCCAGCTCCGAATCTTCTTCGAAGAGGCGAGGCCGATCTCGATTGCGTCAAAGTTGTTGATGTCCAACTTGTGTTTCCAGTCCTTCGTTCGTAAGTAGTCCTGTCAGTGGGCGGTCGGCGGTCGGCAGAGCTCAGGCACCGGCGCTGCGGTCTGCCGTCTGCTCAATCCGCCTTCGCCTCTTCCTTTGCCTCGGCTCCGTTCGTCGTGCCCGACTCGCCCTCGGCGACCACCTGCTCCTCCGACTCGTCCGCGGCGCCGTCGCCGTCGGGGCCGTCGGCGCGCACGCCCGAGAGGTCGATGCCGAGCTCCTCGGCGGCGCGCAGCAGCTCGTCGTCCTCCTCGCCGAGCTCGACCTCGCCGCCGTCCGCGACCAGGTTGGCGTCCAGCGCCAGGCTCTGGATCTCCTTCAGCAGGACCTTGAACGACTCCGGCACCGAGGGCTCGGGGATGTTCTCGGACTTGACGATCGACTCGTAGGCCTTGACCCTCCCGACGGTGTCGTCGGACTTGACCGTGAGCATCTCCTGGAGCGTGTACGCGGCCCCGTAGGCCTCCAGCGCCCAGACCTCCATCTCGCCGAAGCGCTGGCCGCCGAACTGCGCCTTGCCGCCCAGTGGCTGCTGGGTGACGAGGGAGTAGGGGCCGGTCGAGCGGGCGTGGATCTTGTCGTCGACCAGGTGCAGCAGCTTGAGGATGTACATGTGCCCGATCGTCACCTTGCCCTCGTAGGGCTCCCCGGTGCGGCCGTTGAAGAGCTGCGCCGAGCCCAGGGCCCGGTTGCCCGCGCGGGCCGACTTGTCGATCCCGAGGTCGATCCCGCGGTCGGCGTTCTCCTCCTGCCACTTGACCAGGGCCTCGTCGACGTCCTCCACCGTCGCCCCGTCGAAGACCGACGTCGCGACGTTGAGGCGCTCGTGGCCGCCTGCCTGAAGCTGCTTGTAGGCGTCGGAGCCGTCGTCGTACCAGCCGTTCGCCGCCACCCAGCCGAGGTGGGTCTCGAGGATCTGCCCGATGTTCATCCGGCTCGGGACCCCGAGCGGGTTGAGGATCACGTCGACCGGCGTACCGTCGGCGAGGAAGGGCATGTCCTCCTCGGGCACGATCTTCGAGATCACGCCCTTGTTGCCGTGCCGGCCGGCAAGCTTGTCGCCCTCGGCGATCTTGCGCTTGGTGGCGACGAACACGCGAACCAGGCTGTTGACGCCCGGGGGCAGGTCGTCGCCGGCGTCGCGGTCGAAGGTGACCACGTCGATCACCACGCCGCCCTCGCCGTGCGGGACCTTGAGCGAGGTGTCGCGGACCTCGCGCGCCTTCTCCTTGAAGATCGCGCGGATCAGCTTCTCCTCCGCGGTCAGCTCGGTCTCGCCCTTCGGGGTCACCTTGCCGACCAGCAGATCACCGGAGACGACCTCGGCGCCGACGCGGACGATGCCGCGCTCGTCGAGGTTTCGCAGGCTCTCCTCGGAGCGGTTGGGGATGTCGCGCGTGATCTCCTCGTCGCCGAGCTTGGTCGTCCGGGCGTCGATCTCGTACTCCTCGATGTGGATCGAGGTCAGCTCGTCGTCCTTGAACAGGCGGTTCGAGAGGATGATCGCGTCCTCGAAGTTGAAGCCCTCCCAGGACATGAACGCGACCAGGCAGTTCTTGCCGAGCGCGATCTCGCCGTCGTCGGTTGACGACCCGTCGGCGAGCACGTCGCCGGCCTTCACCTTGCGACCGGTGGCCACGGTGGGGGTCTGGTGGATGATCGTGCCCTGGTTCGAGCGCATGAACTTGTCGAGCTGGTACTCGTCCTTCTTCGAGCCGTGGCTGACGATGATCCGCTCGGCGTCGACGTAGGTGACCTCGCCGGCGGTCTCGGCGAGCACCACATCGCCGGTGTCGATCGCGGCCCGGCGCTCCATCCCGGTGCCGATCAGCGGCGCCTCGGGCTTCAGCAGCGGCACCGCCTGGCGCTGCATGTTCGAGCCCATCAGGGCCCGGTTGGCGTCGTCGTGCTCGAGGAAGGGGATCAGCGCCGTCGCCACCGACCAGATCTGGGTCGGGGAGACGTCCATCAGGTCGACCTCCTTCGGCGGCACGACGACGTACTCGCCGTCGCGTGAGCGGCACTGGACCTGCGGCCCCTTGAGCTTGTGGGTCTTCTCGTCGACCGGGGCGTTGGCCTGGGCGATCACGTGGTCCTCTTCCTGGGTCGCGTCCAGGTGCACGATCTTGTCCGAGACGACGCCGTCGGACACCACCCGGTAGGGGGTGGTGACGAAGCCGTGCTCGGAGACCTCGGCGTAGGAGGAGAGCGAGCCGATCAGGCCGATGTTCGGCCCCTCCGGCGTCTCGATCGGGCACATGCGGCCGTAGTGGGTCGGGTGCACGTCGCGGACCTCGATCGGGGCGCGCTCACGGGTCAGCCCGCCGGCCCCGAGGGCCGAGAGCCGGCGCCGGTGGGTGAGCCCGGCCAGGGAGTTGGTCTGGTCCATGAACTGCGACAGCTGCGAGGAGCCGAAGAACTCCTTCTGCGCCGCGACCACCGGGCGGATGTTGATGATCGTCTGCGGCGTGATCGCGTCCGCGTCCTCGGTGGTCAAGCGCTCGCGGACGACCCGCTCCATCCGGTAGAGACCGACGCGGAAGGCGTCCTGGATCAGCTCGCCGACCGTGCGGAGGCGGCGGTTGCCGAAGTGCTCGTACTCGTCGAGATGGTCGGAGATCGGGTCGCGGGGGTACGTGATCGCCTCCGCGGCGTAGTCCTTGATCGGGTTCTCCTCGTCGATCTCCTCGGGCACGCCGAGAAGCCGCGGCAGCGAGACCAGCTCCTTGATCAGGGCGACGATGTCGTCCTTGGTCAGCACGCGGTTGTCGAGGTCCACGTCGAGGTCGAGGCGCGCGTTCAGCTTGTACCGGCCGACCCGGGTCAGGTCGTAGCGCTTGGCGTCGAAGAAGAGCTGCTCGAGCAGGGCCCTGGCCGCGTCGACCGAGGGCGGCTCGCCGGGGCGCTGCTTCTTGAACAGCTCGATCAGAGCACCCTCCTCGGTTCTGGTGGGCTCGGTGTCGGCGTCGATCGTGTGCCGGATGTACACCGAGTTGTCGAACAGCTCGAGGATCTCCTCATCGGTGACGAAGCCCATCGCGCGCAGCAGCACGGTCACCGGGAGCTTGCGCTTCCGGTCGATGCGGGCGTAGACGCGGCCCTTCTTGTCGATCTCGAGCTCGAGCCAGGAGCCGCGCGCGGGCATGAGGTTGGCGATGAAGACCTGCTTCTCGCGGTCCTTCGGCTCCATCACGTAGGCGCCGGGGGAACGGACCAGCTGGGTGACGACGACGCGCTCGGTGCCGTTGATGACGAAGGTGCCGCGCTCGGTCATCCACGGGAAGTCACCCATGAACACGGTCTGCTCGCGGATCTCACCGGTCTCGCGGTTCTGGAAGGCGACGGTGACGTTCAGCGGCCGGGAGTAGGTGATGTCCTTCTCGCGGCATTCCGCGATCGTGTGGGTCGGGTTCGTCGAACTTGAAGTCGCCGAAGACGATCGCGAGGTTCCCCGTGTAGTCCTCGATCGGGGAGATGTCGTTGATCGTCTCCCGAAGCAGCCCGTCCTTCGGGTTCGTCAGCGCCTCGAACGAGCGGCGCTGGATATCGATCAGATGTGGAACTTCAAGGGGCTGTGGAAGGCGTGAGAAATTTCTCCGGGTGACAGGGGCAGCAGCAGATCTGGCCAACTGGGCGACTCCTCAGATGGTCGAAGGGAACGAATCCGGCGCGAGAGATTCGGCAGCAAAGGGCTCAACGGCGCGCGACGCACAAATATATCAGAGCGGTCGCGAAGGTCCAAGCCGGCGCCTCAGCTACGCCTACTTCAGTTCCACCGTCCCGCCGGCTTCCTCGATCTCTCCCTTCAGCTTCTCGCCCTCGTCACGCTCGACGCCCTCCTTGATCGGCTTCGGAGCGCCGTCGACGAGCGCCTTCGCGTCCTTGAGCCCGAGCCCGGTGGCGGCGCGGACCGCCTTGATCACCTGGATCTTCTTCTCGCCGGTCTCGGTCAGCACGACGTCGACCGTGCTCGACTCCTCGGCCGCGCCGTCGTCCCCGCCGGCAGCGCCACCGGCGGCAGGCGCCGCGGCGGCGACCGCCGTCGCGGAGACCCCGAACTCCTCCTCGAGCGCCTTGATCCGCTCGGAGAGCTCGAGCACTGAGATGCCCTTCAGCTCCTCGATCCAGTCCTCGGTTGAGATCTTGGTTGCCACTAGTCCTGGCCCTCGCTTTCATCGGGCGACTGCTCGCCGCCCTCCTCGTTGTCGTCCTCTGAAGTCGCGGGATCGCCGGGGGGCTCGTCGGCAGGCCGCTGCCCCGGCTCCTGCGGTTGCGCCTCCTCCTCGGCGTGCTCGGCCGGTGGCTGCTCCTCCTCGGCGGCAGGGTCCTGCTCGGCCGCGGGCTCGTCCGCAGCCTGCTCGTCGGCCTGCTCGGTCTCCGGTTCGGCGGCGGCCTCGGCCGGCTCGTCCGCAGACTCCGGCTCGGGCTCGCCGGTCGCGGACTCCGGCTCGGGCTCGGTGGGCGGCTCGCCGCGCACCAGACCCTGCTCGGCGATCTGGCCGAGGGCGATCGCGAGGCCGGACATCATCGAGCCGAGCCCGCGGACGAGCCCGGTGATCGGGCTCGCGGCGACGCCGACGAGCTGACCGCGCAGGGCGTCGATCCCGGGGAGGCGGGCGATCGCCGCGAAGCCGTCCGGGTCGAGCACCTCGCCATCCATGACCCCGCCCTTGTACTCGAGCGCCGGGTGCTCCTTGGCGAAGTCGGCGATCGCCTTCGCCGCGATCACGGCATCGCCGTGGATCAGGGTGAGCGCCGTCGGCCCGAGCAGCAGCCCGTCGATCTCCTGGGGACCGGCGTCGGCGACCGCACGCTTCGCGAGCCGGTTCTTCACCACCCTGAACACGGCGTCGGCCTCGCGCAGCCTGCCCCGCAGCGCGGCGGCATCGGTGACGCTGATCCCTCGGTAGTCGACGGCGAAGATCGCCTCGGCGCCCTTGAGGTCCTCGGTGAGCTCGGCCACCGCAGCTTCTTTTTGTGCTCGGTCCATCTGCAGTCTTTGCCTTGTCGCCCGTCCGAAACGAAAAGAGCCTGCGCGCAGGCAGGCTCGACAAGCGTGGGCTCTCGAACTCACCTGCGCCGGTCTTCCGGGCCGCGCCTGGCGGCCCCGCCGACGGTCTCGGGCGGTTGGACGCGCGATGGTAGCGAATCGCCGCATCGCGACGATCCGGGTAACCGGGCAGGGTGCGCAGAAGGTGTCGAAACCGACGCCGGCGCTAGGCGGTCGCGGGCTCGGCGGCCGGCTCGGCGGCTGCGTCGCCTCCGTCGCCGGCAGGCGCCCCGGCGAGGATCTCCGACTCGCGCGTGCGCGAGGGGTCGACGCGGACGCCGGGGCCCATCGTCGCCGCCAGGGTGATCGAGAGCAGGTAGCGGCCCTTGGCCGCGGCGGGCTTCGCGCGCACGATCTCGTCGACGATCGCGGCGTAGTTCTCCAGCAGGGCGCGCTCGTCGAAGCTCGTCTTGCCGATCGTCAGGTGGACGATCGCCTGGCGGTCGGTGCGGTACTCGACCTTGCCGGCCTTCGCCTCGGTGACCGCCTTGGCGACGTCGTCGGTGACGGTGCCCACCTTCGGGTTCGGCATCTTTCCCTGCGGGCCGAGCACGCGGCCGAGCTTCGAGACCACCGGGCCCATCAGCGCCGGGGTGGCGATCGCGACGTCGAAGTCGGTCCAGCCCTCCTCGACCCGCCCGGCGAGGTCCTGGGCGCCGACGAAGTCCGCCCCCGCCTCGGTCGCCGCCCGCGCGGCGTCGCCCTCGGCGAACACGGCGACCGTGACCTGCTTGCCGAGCCCGTGGGGGAGCGCGAGCGTCCCGCGCAGCTGCTCCTCGGCGTGGCGGACGTTGACGCCGAGGCGCATGTGCACCTCGACCGTCTGGTCGAACTTCGCCTGCGCCGTCTGCTTGATCAGCGCCACGGCCTCGGCCGGCGGGTAGGCGTGGGTGCGGTCGACCGCCCCGATCGCCTCGCGGTAACGCTTGCCGCGGTTGCGCGCCATCAGCGGCGCCCCCGAACGGATGCCGGATCGCGGGAGCCACCGCCATCTAGGCGTCCACGCCCTCGACCGTGACGCCCATCGAGCGGGCGGTGCCGGCGATGATCTTGGATGCGGCGTCGAGGTCGTTGGCGTTCAGGTCGGGCATCTTGCGCTCGGCGATCGCGCGGCACTGAGCCGCGGTCAGCATCCCGACCTTCTCGCGGTTCGGCTCGCCGGAGCCCTTGTCGATCCCGAGCGCCTCGCGGATCAGCACCGCGGCGGGCGGGGTCTTGGTGATGAACTCGAACGACCGGTCCTCGTAGACCGTGATCTCGACCGGGATGATCGTCCCGGCGTCCGCCTGCGTCCGGGCGTTGAAGGCCTTGCAGAACTCCATGATGTTGACCCCGTGCTGGCCGAGCGCCGGGCCGACCGGCGGCGCCGGGTTGGCCGCCCCGGCGGGGATCTGGAGCTTGATCAGTGTCAGTACCTTCTTCGCCATCGCGCGGCGGACGAGGATACAGGGCTGGTCATCGGCCGCCGCGGCGCTCGCGCTCGCCCTCGGGCTCGCCGGCTCTGCCCCGGCCGCCTACCCCGGCGCGAACGGCCCGATCTACTTCTCGGCTGCCGACGACGTGTGGTCGGTGGCCGCCGACGGCTCCGGCCTGACCAACCTCACCGACCTCCCGGGTGGGCCCGGCTCCGGCGCCGATCCCTTCGGCGTCCGCGAACGGGGTCGTCGCCTTCGTCGTCGGGAGCGGCACCGCGGCGGAGATCTGGACGATGGCCGCCGACGGCTCCGGCGCCCGGGCCGTGACCTCCAACGCGGCTCGCGACGCGATGCCGGCGATCTCGAGCGACGGCACCCGGATCGCATTCGTCACCGACCGCAACGGCGGCGGTGGCGGCGACGACCTGTGGACCATGGCCGCCGACGGCTCCGGCGCGGCGCCGCTGTTCGGCGCCCCCGGCGACGAGCAGCACCCGCAGTACTCCCCGGACCAGCGCTACGTCGTCCTCGCGACCCGCGTCGGCGCCGACCTCGACCTCGCCTACGTTCCGGCGACCGGCGGCCCGCATGGGTCGGCGACGTCGATCACCCACCACGCGCTCGACGAGACCGCGCCCGCCCTCCAGCCCGACCTGGTGCGGCTCGCCTACACCCGCGCGGGCGACATCTTCAGCGCCTACTACGACGGCACCGACGAGTTCCCCCTCGCGGTCGACCCCTCTCGGGCCGAGGGCTCGCCGGCCTTCTCGCCCGACGGGACCGAGGTCGCCTACGCGACCGACGCCGGCCTCGTGGTCGCTGCCGCCGGCGGCCTCGGCCCGCAGCCCGTGCCGACCCCCGGCGCCCCCGCTCCCGCCGACCTCGACTGGGCGGTGGGTTCGGCGCCCGACCGCACCCCTCCCCAGACCACGATCACGAACGCTCCGCGGAAGCGCGACGATCGGACGCGGGCGCGGTTTCGGTTCCGATCCAGCGAGCCCGGGTCGAGCTTTCGCTGCAGGCTCGACCGGCGCGCACCCGAGGACTGCCGCTCACCGAAGACGTACATGCGGCTGGCGGCGCAGCGCCACCGCTTCCGTGTGCTCGCGATCGACCCCGCCGGCAACGCGGATCCGTCGCCGGCGACGGACCGGTTTCGGATCGTCGCCGCGCGCTAGGTCCGGGTGCGCGGGGGTGTGGGGATCACCCGTCTAGCCGATCGCCTCGACCGCCGCCGCGGTGTCGCCGTAGAACTGGGCCCGGGTGACCTCGCCGCCCTCGACCTTGTAGAGCCAGATCGAGTCGCCGCTGAGCTGGTTGCCGCTCTTTGTCGTCCCGACGCCCGCCACCGTGACCACGACGTGGCCGCCGTCGGCCTCGAGGAACTGCTCAGGTCTCGGGTCGACGTTCTCGAAGTTGGACAGGAACTTCTGGATCATCTCCTTGAATCCGTCCGGGCCCGTGTAGGTGCCGCCCCACGGCAGAGCCTCCGGCATCACGATCTCGGCCGAGTCGCTCGTCGTCGCCACAGCGCCGTCGAGGTCACCCCTGCCAAACGCCTCCCACGCCCGTCGGACCAGGTCCGCGTTCTCTCCCATGGCCGTCCTCCTCGCGCTCGCATGTCGTCGGCCAGGTGCGGCCGGCACGCCGACCCTATCCCACCGCCGGCGACTGGCCAAACGCGCGCGTCAGACCTTCTTCACCTGGTCGTAGCCGACCTCGACCGGCGTCTCGCGGCCAAAGATCGAGACGAGGACCTTGAGCTTCGCGGCGTCCTCGTTGATCTCTGCGATCTCGCCGGAGAAGTCCGAGAGGGGCCCGGAGATCACCTTCACCGACTCGCCGATCTCGAACTGCGCGTGGGCTCGCGGGCGCTCAGCGGTCTCGCGGTGGAGGAGGCGGTCGACCTCGGGCTGCGAGAGCGGGATCGGCTTGTTGCGCGAGCCGACGAACCCGGTCACGCCCGGGGTGTTCTTGACCAGGTTCCAGGCGTCGTCGGTCATCTCCATGTTGACGAGCACGTACCCCGGCATCGTTCGCTTCTCGACCTGGACCCGCTGGCCGTCCTTGAGCTCGGCGACCTGCTCTGTGGGGACGACCACCTGGCGGACGCGGCCACGGGCGGCCATCGTCTCGACGCGGTGCTCGAGGTTGGCCTTGACCTTGTTCTCGTGCCCGGAGTAGGTGTTGATGACATACCAGCGGAACATTCGTGTTGAAAGGCTTTCGTGTAGTGGGTGGAGGCCCGGGCGCTAGAGGATGCGCTGGACGAGCCAGTTGAAGACGGCGTCGAGGATGCCGAGGTAGGCGGCCATGATCGTGATGAAGACGAGCGTGATCGCCGAGGCCTGGATCAGCGTCTCGCGGTCGGGCCACTGGACCCGCTTGAGCTCGGCGATGCAGGAGGCGAAGAACCCGAGGACGCCCCCGCGCTGGCGCTTCTCGGCCGGAGCCGGTTCCTTGGGCGCCCGGCGCCGCTCGGAGTCCTTGGCGCGCTGCTTGCGCTCCTTCTCCTCCTGGCGGCGGGCCCGGCGGCTGATCTTGTCGGCGGGCTCGGCGGCCTTCGGGGGCGCCCCGACGTCCGCTCGCGAGGGGGCGGGCGCTTCCGGCTGGTCCTCGGGCTTGCCCTTGAGCTCGTCGAGGTCGACGCCGCGCTCGGCCAGCTCGGCCTCGATCACGTCGGCCGTCTCGCCGACCTGGGTGTCGTGCTGGGCGCGTGACTCCTGGACCAGCTCGTCGCCTTCGCGGCCCTGCTGCTTCTGGGCCTGCCGGCGGCGCTGCTCGGCCTTGCGCTGTGCTCGGGTCTTGGCCACGACCGCCCGGCTAGCGGGTTTCCTTGTGGGAGGTGTGGTGGCCGCACCAGCGACAGTACTTGCGCATCTCGATCCGGTCCGGCGTGTTGCGCCGCGACTTGTTGGTCTGGTAGTTGCGCCGCTTGCAGTCCTCGCAGGCGAGGGTTACGGCGATTCGTACGTCTCCGCGAGCCATCTGCTCTCCTGGTCACTCGGTGCCGGGCCGCAGGCGGGTCCCGACAGAAAAAAGACCTCCGCCGCACCCACTCCAAAGGGCGAGGCACGAGGACCGCGCAAGGATAGCGCGCGATCTGCGGGCGGGCGGCCCGATCGCGCCCCTGGACGCCTGGTCGAGTGTGGCCGAAAAGTTGCGCCGATGCGACCCCTACTGTCGATCAACCGTCCATGGGCGTCGCCGACGACAGGGTGGTCCGACCGCGGGTCCGGTTCAGTGCCTCGCTGACCGCCGCGGCGCTCGCACTCGCGGTCCCCGCGACGGCCGGCGCCCAACTCGCCGATACCGATCCGCGAGGCTCGGCGGGGCCGACCGGCCCAGAGCCGGCTCCCGCGGCGGTGCAGGCGGTGGCCGGCGAGCACACGGTCGCGACCGACGACGGTCTCTATCGCGTCTCCCCGTCTCTCGGCAAGCCGCTGCTCACGCACGGCCCGGACCTGCGGGCCGCGATCGAGCTCGGAGGTGGCGGCCTGGCCGACGGGGGCACCGGCTTCGTCGACGGCGCGGTCGAGCGCCCGCCCGTGTGCGCGACCGAGTACTCACCAGCGGATCGTCTACGCGCACGTCGCCGGGGCCTCCGACCGGCTCGCCGAGGCCACCGTGGAGATCCGCCGGGTGATCGGGCGCATGAACGCGGTGCTGAACGCGGAGTCGCTCGCCAGCGGCGGAGCGGGCGCCGACTACCGGGTGCGCTGCGACGGATCCAACCAGGTGCGGGTCGACGCGCTGACCGTCCGGGGCACGAGCTTTGCGGAGGTGGTCGCGGCGGCGAGGGCGGAGGGCTTCGTCGCGGAGCGCGCCAGTCATCTCGATCTTCGTCGACAGCTCGATGGGGGCGACCTGCGGGCTCGGCTCCTACCAGAGCGACGACCGCCTCTCGCTCGAGAACCGCAACAACGCCGGCGGCGGCTATGCGGTCGTCTACGAGCCGTGCTGGCAGACCCGGACGCCGATGCACGAGAGCGCGCACATGATGGGGGCGGTCCAGTACACGGCGCCGAACTCGACCGGGACGGGCGGACATTGCAACGAGGACGCCGACGTCCTCTGCTACTCACCCGACGGGGGCGATCGCAACCAGGGGGGACTGATCTCGCGCTGCCCGGGCGCCTTCCGCTTCGACTGCAACTTCGACGACTACTTCGACTCGGCGCCGGAGCCCGGCGAGTACCTGGCGTCGCACTGGAACCTCGGCTCGCCCTTGAATCGCTTCCTCTCCCCGGTCGGCGCGGCGGTCGGCAGCCCGGAGCCGCAAGGCGTTCCCCAGGAGCACGGTGGGAGCGGTGAGCGCATGAGCGGGGCGGCGGGCAGGCGCGGCGAGTGGCGCCGGTTCAAGCTCGCGCTCGAGCGTGGGGCGCGGTCGCTCCGCGTGCGGCTGCTCGCCGACCGCGGCGCCAAGCTCGCCCTCTATGCCCGCCAGCGCAGGCGGCCGTCGCGCGCGCTGTTCGACTGTCGCGCTCCCGTGCGTCACCGCCGCGCGATCTGCCGGGTCGAGGACCCGGCGCCGGGTACCTGGCACCTGGCCGTCCTGACTCGCGGCTTGCCGGTCGGCGCCGGGTTCGAGATCACGACGCAGGTCCGCCGCTGAGCCGGCGCGGGCACCGCCGAGAGCCCGGAACGAGACTCGAACTCGTGACCCCCTCCTTACCATGGAGGTGCTCTACCAACTGAGCTATCCGGGCGCGGGCTAGCAGGGTAGCCGCTGCGAGGACGCCGGCGTCACCGGGCTCCGAGGCCGTCCCCGATCGCTGCGGCGAAGGCCGCGGCGGCCTCCCGCGGGCGCCCGCCAAGGCCGACGGCGTTGACGAAGCCGTGGACCAGGTCCGACTCGCGGCGCAGGCTCACCGCGACGCCGGCCTCGCGCAGCGCCGCGGCGTAGTCCTCGCCCTCGTCGCGCAGGGGGTCGAAGCCGGCGGTGACCACGTGCGCCGGGGCGACACCGGCGAGGTCGTCGGCGAGGATCGGCGAGGCTCGCGGGTCGGTGCGATCGCCGGGGTCGGCGAAGTAGTGATCGCGAAACCAGTCCATCTCCGCCCTGGTGAGAAAGAAGCCCTCGGCGAAGGTCTCGTAGGACGGTCGCTTCGAGGAGTAGTCGATCACCGGGTAGAGCAGCGCCTGGAATGCCGGCGCGGGGCCGCCCGCGGCCGCGGTCTGGTGGGCTACGACCGCCGCGAGGTTGGCGCCGGCGCTGTCGCCCGCGACCACGATCCGTTCGGGGTCCGCTCCCAGGCGCGCGGCCTCGGCATGCGCCCAGTCGAACGCCGCCAGCGAGTCGTCGACCGCGGCCGGGAACCGATGCTCGGGGCCGAGCCGGTAGTCGATGGAGAGCACGAGGGCGGGAACCTCGGCGGCGAGGAAGCGACAGGGCTGGTCATGGGTGTCGAGATCGCCGATCACGTGCCCGCCGCCGTGGTAATAGACGATCATCGGCGGCGTCTCGGCCGCAGCCCGCGGGGCGTAGAGCCGAGCCGCGATCGGCTCCGCGGGGCCGGGGATCTGAAGCTCGCGGACGCCGGCGACCTCGATCCGCGGGCCGCCGAACGCGCGCGCCTCGCCAAGGCGCCGCTCGCGAACCTCGGCCACAGGGGCGGGCTCGAACCCGCCCCTGTGGTTCTCGAGCCGCAGCGCGAGCTGCACCCGGGGGTCGAGCTCCTGGCCCTCGATCACGATCGGGCGGCCGGCGAGCAGGCGAACGAGCGCGATCGGCAGCCTCGCCAGGAGCCGGACAACGAGCGCTTCCACGCGTTCCCGCAGGTTCGCCATCCGGGCGACCCTAGACGGACGCGCGCGTCAGCCGCCGGGTCGAGCGGCGCCCGCCGACCCGCCTACCCGGCGGGGGGGCCGGACGCGACCGCGATCGAGTCGTCGCGGTATCGCGGGTGCTCGGCATCGGCCCAGTCGCCCTGCGCCGCCGCGAGCGTGGCCGTGATCGCCACCCGGCCGCGGCCGTTCGTCCTCGCGCTCACGCCGCCGTACCGCACCAGCGCCCCGACCACCGGCACCTTCGGGCCCTGGCCGAGCGACCCGTAGTCCGGCCTCGCGGTGACCTGGAAGCGAACCCCAACCGCGTCCCCGCCCGCCACGACGGCGCGGTCCACGACCTTCAGCCGCAGTCGAGGCCGCTTCGGGCGCCCACGCAGGCCCATCCGCGCGACGGCCTTCGAAAGGCACCGGTAGAGGTCGGTCTGGGTGCCGTCGCGGTTCACCGCCCACAGCCGGCCCTGGACGTTCCTCACCATGTCGGGCTCCCGCAGTCGGTAGAAGAGAATGCCTTTTGCCTCCCGGGCCTTCAGGTACGAAAAGGCCTGCTTGACGCTGATTGCAGCGCCGGCGCCTCGGCGAGTAGAGGCCGGGCTGGATCTCGGTGACCCACACGCTGCGTCCCGATGCCGCCGCGGTGCGCCAGCTCTTCTTCACGTGCCGGAAGCCGCGCTTCTTTCCGGGCCCCGGATAGATGTTCGTCGCCGCATCGACGTAGTCGAGATCCGGGGGCAGCTGCTCGTAGACCGCGCGCGCGTAGGCGTAGCCTCGGCCCCTGTCGGGCGAGGCCGACGGGCCGATGAGCCGGGCGTCCGGCGCGACCTCGTGGACCGCGCGCGCGGTCTCGGTGACGATCTCGACCGTCTTCTCCACCGGGAAGGAGCCGAACTCCGGCAGATTGGGCTCGTTGAGGAGCTGAATCCTTGCGTACGGGTACCGCTGCGCCACGTACACGGCCGTGCTCGGTGAACGACGATGGCCTGAAGATCGAGGCGTCCGGCGGTCGGGGCGCCGGCGGCAGGACCGATGGTTGCGGGCCCTCTTGAGGAGCATCGGGGATCACGGTCGGCGGCGAGGTGTCGGGCGGAACTGCGCCCGGCGGGCTGTTGTAGAGGGTGAAGACCGGCCGGATTCCACTGGCGTAGAAGTGTCCGTAGACCTCGTCCAGGGTCGCCCAATCGAAGTAGTACCAGGGGATCGTGATCCGCGCGACGCTCGCCCCCAGGTCTCGAGCGTCGCCCATCGAAAGCAGGTGCTGCTCGATCTCGTCGGCGAAGCCGAACATCGGCGGGCTGGGAGCGCGGCGAGCGGCGGCTTCGGCCGGCGCGCCGGCCGAGCCTGCCGGGCCGGCCATCGGCGGCTCCCGTGGAGCTTGGGCTCGACAGCGCCGCCAGCGCCACCGCGATCAACGCCCCCGCAATCGCGGCCGCGGTCAGCGTGACCAGAGACGCCCTGATGCTGGTACGCCTCGCCGCGGTGCCTGGTCCCCCCCTTCCGGCGGGACTCACCATCCGCTGTGCCTCCCACGGGCGAGCTGCGCGCCCGGCGCCAACGTGCCTACCCCCACCGCAAGAGCGATCAAACGCTTCACCGCACCACCTCCGTTAGCCCTACGACCATCCAGGCCGCAGCTGGTTTTTATCTCATTCGGGCCTTCGCCGTATCGCCGGCGGCGTGCGTCAGCCCGCGGCCGCGGCGACCGCGGCGGCGAATCGATCGACGTCGGCCTCGGCCGTATCCCAGGCGCACATCCAGCGCACCTCGCCGCTGGACTCGTCCCAGTCATAGAACGGTTGGTTCCCGGGCAAAGACGCGCGCAAACGCTCGATCGCCGGCCGGTCGAGCCGGGCGAAGACGGCGTTGGCCTCGACCGGGTGCGTGATCTCGACGCCGTCGATCCCGTCCACCGCCGCGGCCAGCCGCGCGGCCATCGCGTTCGCGTGCCGGGCGCTTCGCAGCCACAGGTCACCGGCGAGCAGCGCCTCGAACTGGGCGGAGACGAAGCGCATCTTCGAGGCCAGCTGGCCGAGCTGCTTGCGGGTGAAGGCGAAGCTCCCGCCGAGCTCGGGGCGGCAGAAGACGACCGCCTCGCCGAACAAGAGCCCGTTCTTCGTCCCCCCGAAGGAGACCACGTCGACGCCGGCGTCGGTGGTCAGCTCGGCGAGCGGCGCGCCGAGCGCGGCGGCGGCGTTGGCGAGCCGGGCGCCGTCGACGTGCAGGTACATGCCCAGACGGTGCGCCGCCTCGGCGATCGCCCGGGTCTCGTCGAGGGTGTAGACGGTGCCGAGCTCGGTCGACTGGGTGATCGAGACCAGCCGCGGCTGCGCATGGTGCTCGTCGCCGCGCCGGGCCTCCCAGCGCTCGAGATCCGCCGCGCTGGAGCTTGCCGTGCTCGGTGGCGACGGTGAGCAGCTTGGTCCCCGCGAGTCGCTCCGGGGCCCCGCACTCGTCGACGTGCAGGTGGGCGACGTCGGTGCAGATCACGGCCTCGAACGGCCGGGTGGTCGCGTCGATCGAGGCGACGTTGGCGCCGGTGCCGTTGAAGACGAAGAAGGCCCGCGCCCGCTCGCCGAAGTGCCGGCGGATCGCTTCGTCGGCTCGCGCCGTCCACGGGTCCGCGCCGTAGGAGGCGGCGTGGCCGGCGTTGGCGGCGGCGAGCGCCTCGAGCACCTCCGGGTGGGCGCCGGCGTGGTTGTCGGAGGCGAAGCCGATCGGCTGGCGGCTGCGGACCGCTCACCCTGGCGCCTCGAGGCGGCGCGGCCCGGCCCCGTCCTGTCGGGCACCCCCTCACGGGTACAACGACAGCCGCTTGCCGTTCATCTTCCGGGCGGCGTCGGAGCAGACGAACTCGATCGCCGCCGCGATCTCCTCGACGGAGGTGAACGTCTTGAACGGCTTCTCGGGGCTCTCGGCGCGCATCCGCGGGGTGACGATCGCGTTGACCACGAGGATGTTGGCGGTGGCCGCCGAGCCGGACTCGCGGAAGCTGTCGGCGAGCGCCAGGGTCCACGCCTCGGCGGCGGCCTTGGTCGCCCCGTAGGCCGCGTTGGTCCCGGCGGGGCCCTGCGCCTGCGAGGAGGAGACGAGCACGAAGCGGCCGTGACTCGAGGCGCGAGGCGGTCGTGAAAGGCGCGCGTGGTGTGGATCACCGTGCGCACGAGCAGGTCGTGGAGCCACTCGTAGTCGGCGAGCGGGGCGGTCGCGAGCGGCTCTCCGCCCTTCCAGCCGCCGACCAGGTGCAGGAGGCCGTCGACGCGACCGAAGCGGTCCTCGAGCGCGGCCGCCCAATCGGCTGCCTCCTGACCGTCGAGCAGGTCGACCACCCGCGCGTCGACGCGCTCCGCGCCGAGGTCGAGCTCGCCCGACGACAGCGTCGAGGCGCTCCTGGTCGCGGTCGGTGAGCGCGACCGTCGCCCCGGCCTCGGCGAGCCGCGAGGCGACCTCGGGACCGAGCCCGCCGGCGGCGCCGGCGACGGCGATCACGCGATCGTCGAGTGAACCCATGCCGACCACGCTATCCGCGCGCGGGGCCCGAGGGCAACGCCGACGCGGCGAGCACGCCTGCCGCGCCGCCGAGCGTGCCGAAGGTGATGTCGAGCGCCGAGTCGCGACGGCTTGGGATCAGCGCCGTGTCGAGGGTGAGATCGCCGAGCAGCTCGCCGAGCTCCCAGAGGATCGTGAGCCCGAAAACGGCGCCGACGGCGCCGAGCGCCCAGAGCGGCCAGGCGACCCTGGCTCGCAGGTACTCCGAGACGGCCCAGCCGACCGAGCAGACCGCCGCTGCAAGTGCGCGAAAGCGCTCGTCGCGGGTAGGCCGATCGCGCGGCGGGTTCACCCAGAGGACCCAGAGCACGATCACCACTCCGGCGGCGAGCGGGACCAGGGCGCGGTTGCTGAAGCCGGCGACCCGGGCCGCGAGCAGGCCGGCGAAGCAGAGCGCGCACATCACCACCGCGGCGCCGTTGCGAGCCGCGAGAAAGCCGAAGGTCAGCAGCGCGAGCGCCGCCGAGGGCGATCGCGAAGGGGTCGATCCGCAGCCGGCGTCCGTCCATGCCGAAAAGCGTAGGCGAGCGCCTAAAGCGCAGCTTCGTCCGGCGCAGCGCCGGCTCCAGCTTCGGCGCGAGCTGGGTGTAGAAGAGGCTGAGCGGGAACTCGTCGTCGCGGACGAGGTCGACGAGCTGCTTGGGCTCGTCCGACCTCGGGCAGGGCACGGCCGGCCGCGCGCCCACACCGAGCTCTCCGCCGGCGCCACGTACTCGGCGACGAGGTCATGGGCGGCGATCCACTGGCCGAGCTTCGAGCGGTCGATGCCGGAGTGGTAGAGGTCCTGGACGCGATCGCGCAGCCGCCGACGCCCTCGGCGATCCGGCCCCACTCGAGCGTCAGCCGGTTGTCGGTCCAGTGCAGGTACCCCTCGCGGTGCAGGAAGGCGAACAGCAGCTGGCCGCCGAGGCCGTCGTAGTTGCGCACCCGCGAGCCGGTGACCGGGAAGCGGAACAGGCGGTCGAAGAGGATCGCGTACTGCGCATGGCGCGCGAAGGCGAAGCCCTCGCGCTCGAGCTCGACCGCCGCGGCGAACGCCGTCAGGTCGCAGCGCAGCTCCTCGAGCGCGTACATCCAGTACGGGCTGCGCTGGCGGATCATGAACGGGTCGAAGGGCAGGTCGCCGCGCATGTGGGTGCGGTCGTGGACCAGGTCCCAGAGCATGTAGGCCGACTGGGAGAGCTCGCGCGAGGCGAGCAGGCAGGCCGCGTCGGGGGGCAGGTTGAGCCGCAGGATCTCGGCGGCCGCGCCGCAGACGCGGCGGAAGCGCTCCGCCTCGCGGTCGCAGAAGATCGCGCCGAAGTGATAGTCGGTGGGCCGCTCGGCGGTCGAGAAGGTCTCGGGGAAGAGCACCGCGCACTCGGAGTCGTAGCCGGAGGTGCGATCGACGAAGGTGACGGGCAGGAACTTCGGGTTGTCGAAGCGGCTGCGCTCGAGCTCCGCGATCCACTCCGGCCAGGGCACGCGCACCACCAGCGCCTCGAAGCACGTGTCGGTCGAGGCGTTCTGCTTGTACATCGGGAACACGGCGAGGTGCTCGATCCCGTCGCGGCGCTCGCGCTCGGGGCGGAAGGCTTCCATCGAGCGGTCGAAGGCGGGCTTCGGATAGCCGGCGTCGGCCCAGGCGAGCGTGTCGGCCGAGAGCGCGTCGATGTATTCGTGCTGGTGGGGGAAGCGAGGCTTCAGCGCCTGCGCCGAGTCGGCGATCGCGACGGCGAGCTCGCGCAGGGCCGCCGGGTCGCGGTTCGAGGTGTCGATCGAGCCGTCGGCGGCCTGGGCCAGGCGGAGCTCCTCGACCGCCGCCTTGAGCCGGGCCCACGCGGGATCGACGGTGACCGCGCGACTCGGGTGTCGGCGCCGTCGGCGGCGAACGCGGGTTGGGCGGTCCAGAAGACGAGGTTGAGCCAGAGGGTCTCGTGGTCGAGGTCGGCGATGCAGTCGTCGCCGAACAGGTCGGAGTCGGAGGTGACCACGACGCGGCCCTCGCCGTGCGGCACGACCACGGCCAGGGGGGCGTTGGGGAGCGACGAGGTCGGCTGCGAGCGGGCGATCACGCGGGCTCCGTTCTCGGCGGCGCTGAGGACGCCGGCACGGTAGAAGCAGGCCGCTTCGACTCCGGCCAGCGGGTCGGGTCCAGCGGGGCGACGGCCGGTCAGGGTGTCGCCGAGCGAGGCGAGGACCCAGGAGGGCGCGTCGCCGTGGTGGTGCTCGTAGTCCTGCACGGTGGCGGACTCGATCCGGACGTCGAATCTGGAGAGGAGCTCGTTCAGGTTCGACCCGTACTTGTCCTGTTCCGTCTCGCCGAGGACGATCAGCCCGCCGCCGGCGCGGACGAAGTCGTCGATCGCCTCGATCTCGGAGGGCTCGAGCAGCGGCGAGCCGCCGTCGACCGTCGCCTCCCACTTGGGGTCGGAGGGGTGGGCGATGACGAGCACCGACGTCCTGGCGAGGACCTCGGCGGTGAGCGGGCCGTCGGTGTGGACGCCGACCGCGAACTCGCGCTCGGAAAGCGCCTCGGCGGCGCCGCGCGAGCGACGAGTCGCCTGGATGGGTGGGCTGGATCGCGTCGGCCACCTCGGGCCGGATCGTCCAGGCCTCGGAGTGTGATTCGTCGAAGAGCACGCGGACGGTGGCGAACGGCGAGTCGGTCATCGCAATCAACGGTAGTCGCTGCCCTCAGCCGCGTCAATGTTGATTTCGATGCGTCGGTGCGCAAGAATCTTGCGTGTGGACGCCATTGATCGCAGGATTCTTGCGCTGCTGATGGAGGACGGCCGGCGCACCTACGACGACATCGCCGGCCGGGTGAAGCTCTCGGCGCCGTCGGTGAAGCGGCGGGTCGACCGGCTGCGCGCCTCCGGGGCGCTGCGGGGATACACGGCGCTCGTCGACCACTCGGCGCTCGGGTGGAACACCGAGGCGCTGGTCGAGCTCTTCTACCGGCCGGGGACGACGCTGGACGAGGTGGCGACGACGCTGCGCGAGCATCCCGAGGTCGCCGAGGCGTGGAGCGTGACCGGCGAGGCCGACGCGATCGCCCGCGTGCGGACCTCCGACAACGCCGACCTCGAGCGACTGATCATCGACCTCCAGCGAAACGGCCTGGTCGAGCGCACCCGCTCGCAGGTGGTGCTCTCGCGGCTCGTGCATCACGGCGGCGACTGAGTCCGCATAATTCGCGCGCCACTTGTGCGCTTCCCCCGTCTACGGTGAGCTCGTGAGGAAGCGGCTGATCAATCGCGGTCAGCAGGGCGATCTCGGCGAAGCGTCGGCGATCGAGTGGTTGACCTCTGTCGGGGCCGTGGTCTGCGTCCCGATCGGCCGCAGCCCCGATGTGGATCTCGTGGCCGTGCTCGAGCGGCGAATGATCTCGGTCCAGGTCAAGACCACGACCTTCTCGGAGCGAAAGCTCGACGGTCTCCGCTGGTCCGTGTCGGTTTCAACTGCAGGAGGCAATCAGAGTTGGAACCGACAGGCGAAGCTGTTCGATCCGGCGAAGGTGGAGTACCTGTTCGTGCTCGTCGGCGACGGACGCCGTTGGTTCATCCCATCCGAGGTCGTCGAGGCGCGCGGGAGCGTCGCGCTCGGCGGGCCCAAGTACTCCGAGTTCGAGGTCGAACCGGGCCGGCCGCTGCTCGATCTGGTCTACGGCTTGGACGAGCCCGCCCTAGAATCCTCGACCCGACCGGGGGAGTATCCAAGCGGTCAAAGGACGGCGGCTGTAAACCGTCAGGCTCAGCCTTCACAGGTTCGAATCCTGTCTCCCCCATCTTCCGCCCGTGCGGCGGCGGACGCCCCGCTTGAGCGCAAGCTCGGGCGCCGCGGCCAGGCGATCGTTCGCCCGAAGCGCCTGATGACAGTGCCGCACCGGCCGTTCGCGGAGGCGGGTCTCGAGATCGGTGACCGGATCCGCTTTCGCGCCGACGGCCCCGGCCGGGTGATCATGGAGCGGATCGAGTCGCCGGGTGCATAGCCTTGCGCTCATGTCCGAGCCCGCGCAGGCGGCGAGCGCCGCGAGGTCGCCACAGGAGACGGCGCGGTCGCCGGCGATCATGCTGACCGTCTCCGGCGTGATCACGATCGCCTTCGCGCTCGTGGCGGGGCTTGTGATCGAGCCCTTCCTGTTCGCGGTGGCACTGGTCGGGATCGGCGACTTCGTCCTCGCCAAGCTGTTTGCGTCCGGGCGCATCGGACCGCTCGCCCAGCGGCGGCGGGCGGCCGCATCCGGCGACGCCGCGGCGATCGCCGAGCGCGACCCCGGCTTCAACCCCTACGCCCGCGAGGACTGATCCGGCCCGACGGCGCCCCGCTCGGCGACGCCGTCACTCCCCGCGGCGCCGAAACTCCGTCGCCATCTGCGTGCTCATCTACTGTGGGCCGGCCGGGGGACGGCTCATCCGCTGATGCGACCAGGCCACCACATGCTCTCCAGGCGCCGACCGCGAGCATTGTTCGCGCTCGCCGCCTGCCTCTGCCCGCTCGCGCTTGCGCTCACGATCGGCCCGTCGGCCGGCGCGGGCGAGTCGCCCGAGCGCCCGAACGTGATCGTCGTGCTCACCGACGACCAAACCGTCGCCGAGCTTTCGCCGGAGACGATGCCCAGGACCGTCAAGGCGCTCGCCGAGGGCGGGACCACGTTCACCAACAGCGTCGTCTCGAGCCCGCTCTGCTGCCCGTCGCGAGCGGGCTTTCTCACCGGCCAGTACCCGCACAACTCCGGCGTGCTCGACAACGAGCCCGGGTACCCGGCCCTCACCGACAAGGGCTCGACCATCTACTCCTGGCTGCAGGCCGCCGGCTATCGCACCGGCCACTCCGGGCGCTTCCTGCTCAACTACGACCGCGAGCCGCTCCCGGGCGACCTGGGCGACACCGACGCCGGCTTCGCCGCGCCGCCCGGGGTCGAGGACTGGTACGGCTACATCGGCTCCCAGACTCTCTACACGGGCGCCACCTTCTCCGACAACGGCACGCCCGTGGACGCCGGGGCCGGGAAGGCCGGCTACTCGACCCGGATGATCAATCGCAGTGCGCTCGACTTCGTCCGCGCGGCGAAGGCCGATCCCCGCCCCTTCTTCCTCATGGTCGCCCACCTGGCACCCCACTCGAGCAACGCGACTGCGCCCGGGCCCTGCGGCAAGGGCGGCCTGCCGATCCCCGAGGACACCGGCGCGTACCGGCCGTTCCGCGACCTGAAGCTGCCGAAGCCGGCGTCGTTCGACGAGCGCAGGATCGGCGACAAGCCCGAGTGGGTGGCGACCCGCCCCCATCTCGGCCACGACCGCCGGCGCGACCTGAAGCTCGGTTACCGGTGCGCGCTCTCCACGCTGGCGACCGTCGACCGCGGGGTCGGCGAGCTCGTCGACCGGCTCGAGCGTCAGGGCGACCTCGACCGGACGGCGATCTTCTTCACCTCCGACAACGGCTACTTCTTCGGCGAGCACCGGATCTTCCTCAACAAGGTCTACCCCTACGAGGAGGCGCTGCGAGTGCCCCTCCTCGCCAGGATCCCGTCCGGACTGCTCGGCCCCGGGGCGCGCCGACACGGCCAGCCCGCCGAGGTCCCAGCCCTGGTCAACAACGTCGACCTGACCGCCACCATCCTCGACCTCGCCGGCGTCTCGCCATGCGCGCAATCCGCGCCCTGCCGGACGCTCGACGGCCGCTCACTGCGCCCCCTGCTGAACGGCAAGCGCCCCGGCTGGTCGCGAGGACGAGCGCTGCTCTACGAGCTCGGCGGCATCCGCGAATGCGGCGTGGTCCCGGTGGAGCCCGGGCTGAGGAATTTCTACGACGCGCTGCGCACCCGGCGCTACACCTACGTCGAGCTCAACCGCGTCAACCGCGACACCGGCGAGTGCGATCGGCCCGAGTACGAGCTCTACGACCTCGAGCGCGACCCGCACCAGCTCCGCAACCGCGCCGTCGACCCGGCGGTCTCGACGCCGTCGCCGCTCCAGGCCGAGCTCGCCACCCGCCTCGAGTCGCTGCGCCGCTGCTCGGGCATCGCCGACCGCGACCCGCCCGCCGCCAGCCCGTTCTGCGAATAGCCCGCCGTCAAGCCAGTTCGCGCAGGCGCTGCGCCTCGGGCAGCTGCTTGAGCTTCTTCAGCGTGTTGTTCTCGATCTGGCGGATGCGCTCGCGGGTGACGCCGAACGCGCGCCCGACCTCCTCCAGCGTCAGCGGCTCGTGGCCGCGGAGGCCGTAGCGGAGCTCGATCACCTGGCGCTCACGCTCGGGCAGGGCGTCGAGCGCCCGCTGGATGTCCTCTCGCTGAAGGTTCTCGGTCGCCGTCTCGAACGGCTCCTCGGTCTGCTCGTCGGCGACGAAGTCGCCGAGCTCGGACTCGTCCTCGTCGCCGACCGGCTTCTCGAGCGAGATCGGCATCTGGGCGACGCGGAGGATGTCGCGCACCTCGCGCACGGTGAGCTGGAGCTCGACCGCGATCTCGTGCGCCTCCGGCTCCCGCCCGAGCCGCTGCACCAACTGGCGCTCGACGTGAGCCACCCGGTTGAGCTTCTCGACCATGTGCACGGGGATCCGGATCGTCCGCGCCTTGTCGGCGATCGCCCGGGTCACCGCCTGGCGGATCCACCAGGTGGCGTAGGTCGAGAACTTGTACCCCCGCCGGTAGTCGAACTTCTCCACCGCACGGATCAACCCCAGCGAGCCCTCCTGGATCAGGTCGAGGAAGCCCAGGCCGCGGCCGAGGTAGCCCTTGGCGATCGAGACGACCAAGCGCAGGTTGGCCTCGACCATGTGGCGCTTCGCGGACATGTCGCCCCGCTCGATCCGCTTCGCGAGCTCGATCTCCTGCGCCGCGGTGAGCAGCTCGACCCGGCCGATCGAGCGCAGGTACAGGCGCAGGGAGTCGAGGCTCGGCTCGACCGTGAGATCGAGCTCGGGCTTCTTCGCCTGGCCGGGGGTGGCCTCGCCCCTCGCCTCCTTGTAGGCGGTGAGCCCGTCCTCGGCGATCACGTCGACGCCGTGCTCGATCAGGTGCGAGTGCAGCCCCTGGATCTGCTCCTTGGTGACGTCGACCTCTTCGAGCGTCTTCGAGATCTCCTCGAAGGTCAGGTAACCGCGCTCGCGACCGGTCGCGAACAGGCCACGGAGGTCCTCGGAGTCGGGTAGCGTCACGCCGCCCGCCTCGAGCGGCTCTCCCCCGTTCGCCTCCGGGCCGTCCGGGGCGTCCTCCACGAGAAGCACGTTCGCCTTCTCAGCCAATCGCCTGTCCTCTCTGTGCGGCGGCGCAAGTATATGCCTGTTGCCGCGAGCCGGGAGCCGTACCCTTAGGCAATGGCGACGATCGAATCGAAGCCCGTCCCCGGCCCCGACGGCGACGTCCAGGCCGCCCGCCCGGCGACCGAGGTCAGCCTCACCCGCGTCGGGGTCAAGGGCGTCGAGAAGGTGGTCCACGTTGCCGCCGCTCCCGGCAGCGAGGGGGACGAGCGTGGTGGGCAGCTCTACTTCGCCGAGCTCAACTGCCTCGTCGACCTCCACCCACAGCAGGCCGGCGTTCACATGTCGCGCTTCGAGGAGATCGTCAACGAGGCGATCGACAACGTGGTCCTCGACGAGACGCTCCGCGCTGAGGAGCTGGCGGGCCGGATCGCGGAGCAGGTCCGCCTGCGCCAGGGCGGGTTTCGCGCCGAGGTCACGGTCGCCGCCCGCTATCCCGAGACGGTGCCGACCCCGGTCTCCGGGCTGGCGACCCAGGAGATCTACACCCTGTTCGGGACCGCGGTCGCCTCCGAGCGCGGGACCCGGACCCTGACCGGCGTCGAGGCGCACGGGATGACGGCGTGCCCTTGCGCCCAGGGGCTGCTCGCCGGCAACGCGCGCGAACGGTTGGTGGCCGACGGCTTCACCGAGGACGAGATCGACCGCGTGTTCGCCGCCGTGCCCGTCGCCACCCACAACCAGCGCGGGATCGGCTCGCTGCACATCGGCCGTCCCGAGGGCGCCGAGGTCGCGGTCGACGCACGCGACCTGCTCCACATCGTCGAGGCCTCGATGAGCTCGGAGATCTACGAGCTGATGAAGCGCTCCGACGAGGCCGCGGTGGTCGAGAAGGCGCACCGCAATCCCCGCTTCGTCGAGGACGTGGTGCGGGAGATGATCCGGCGCGTCGCCGAGGCGTTCCCGCAGCTACGCGAGGGCGGATTCGTCCTCGCCCGACAGGAGAACCTGGAGACGATCCACCGCCACTCGGTCGTCGCCGAGCGCTCGGGCGCCCTCGCCGAGATCCTCGACGAGCTCGAGACCGGGGAGCACTCGCGCCGTCACACCACCGAGCGCGAGTGGCTCGAGGCGCCCTGCGCCAACGGCGCCTAGCGACATCCCCCAGGCGCTAGCTCGCAGCCGGGCGAGGGCTGCGATCCGCCTGGCTCGCTTCCAGCCGCCTGCGCAGGCCGAAGAAGTAGTCGGCGCCGGAGATCACGGTCACCGCAACGGCGACGTAGAGCAGGACGTCGACCCAGAGCGGCGCCGGGTCGAAGGCGATCAGGGCAAAGATCGCGACGACCTGGAGCAGCGTCTTCACCTTGCCCAGCCAGCTCGCCGCGATCACCACGCCACGCTCGGCCGCGAGGCTCCGCAGCCCGGTGACCGCGAGCTCGCGGGCGATGATCACCATCGCGATCCAGGCGGCGAGGCGGTCGAGCGAGACCAGCGAGATCAACGCCGCGATCACCAGCAGCTTGTCGGCCAGCGGGTCCATCAGCTTGCCGAACGTGGTCACCTGCTGGCGGCGACGCGCGATGTAGCCGTCGAGGCCGTCGGTGAGCGCCGCGAGCGCGAACACGACCGCCGCGATCACGTCGCCGTCCGGGGTCTCGTCCAGCAGCGCGACGACGAGGACGGGGACCGCGACGATCCGCAGCAGCGTGAGCACGTTCGGGACGTTCACCGGGAACATCGCCGTCCAGTATGGCGGCGCCTGCGCCGGCGGTTGGCGTTGTCCGCCCACGAGTACCCCTGGTGGCGTGTCGCGCCGTCCGCTCGGGTAGCTTCTCGTCAGCACGACCGGAGGGCATCTCACCGAGCTCGTCAGGTTGCGGCCGCGGCTGCGCGAGGTGGAGGACTTTGTCTGGATCACCTTCGACTCGCCCCAGAGCAGATCGGCGCTCGATGGCGAGGACGTGATCTTCGTCCCCTACATGGGGCCTCGACAAGTTCGGCCCGGCCGTCGCCAACGGGGTCGAGGCGCCGCGCATCCTGCGCGACCGCGGCGTGACCGCGGTGATTAGCAGCGGCGCCGCGATCGCCGTCTCGTTCATGGTGCCGGCGCGGATGCTCGGGCTCCCCTGCGTTTACACCGAGTCAGCTGCACGCAGGACGGGGGCGTCGATGACGGCGAGGGTGCTGCGCCTCGTGCCCGGGGTGCACTTCTACACGCAATACCCGTCGTCGCAATTCAGGCGCTGGCGCTTCGCGGGCTCGTGCTCGACGGCTACGTCGCGCACACGCGGCCGGCTCCGAGCGGGCCACTCAAGGTCGTCGTCACACTCGGCTTGATGGAGGAGTTCGGCTTTCGCCGCATGGTCGAGCGCATGATTGAGATCCTGCCCGAGGGAGCGGAGGTGGTGTGGCAAACGGGAGTGACCGAGGTCGGCGACCTGCCGATCGAGGCGCACGCGTTCATGCCGGAGCATGAGCTGCGCGCCGCGATCGAGGCGGCCGACGTGGTCGTCTCCCATGCCGGCGTCGGCACGGCATGGCTCGCCCTGACGCGGGCCGGCTGCCCATCCTGGTACCGCGACTCGAGCGTCACGGAGAGAACGTCGACGATCACCAATGCGAGATTGCCGAGGAACTGAGCACGCGCGGCCTCGCGATCAGCCGCGAGGTCGAAGAGCTCGACCGGGGCGCGATCGAGCGCGCCGCCCAGGCCGTGGTCGAGGCCGGTGTGGCCCCGCCGATAGCGCTGCCGCTGGAGCCGCGCGGTCGGGGAGACGGTCTTCGTCCGGTCGTCGGGCCGGTCACGTTCGACCTGCTCGGCCAGGGTTTCGTCCTTCCGCTCTAGGCCGCGGCGGGGTTCACCCCGGCGAGCGCCTACGGCCTCCCGTCACGGTGACAGAGCTCGCTGGCGCGCGCGAGCACCGCGTCGAGCATCTCGGCTGTGAGCTTGCCGGTGAAGGTGTTCTGCTGGGAGGGGTGGTAGCTGCCCAACACCGTGAACGGCCCCACCGCCGCCTCGGCGCCGTGACCGAAGCGCGGCCGGGGGCGGCCCGCCGGGTGGCCGACCGAAGCCAGGGCGCGCAGCGCCCCGTTCCAAGCGAACGAACCGAGCGCCAGGATCACCCGGGCGGACTCGAGCAGGGGCAGCTCGGCTCGCAGCCAGCTCAGGCACTCGTCCCGCTCGGCGGGGGTCGGCTTGTTGGCCGGCGGCGCGCAGCGCACGACCGCGGTCAGATAGGCGTCGCGCAGCTCGAGACCGTCATCGGCGTGCTCGGCCGTCGGCTGATTCGCGTAGCCGGCTCGGTGCAGGGCGCCGTACAGCCACTCCCCCGAGCGATCGCCGGTGAACATGCGCCCGGTCCGGTTGGCGCCGTGCGCGGCGGGGGCAAGCCCGACGATCACCAGCCGCGCCCCGGGATCGCCGAAGCCGGGCAGCGGCCGCGCCCAATAGCGCTCGTCCCGATAGCGCCGCGGCGGGTCGGCCGCGCAGGCCTCCCGCCAGCCCACCAGTCGCGGACAGCGACGGCAGTCGACGACCCGCACGTTGAGCAGTGCGAGTTCCACGCGGCTGACGGGCTTCGCGGTCATCAGCCTCAGTAGGGTGCCGCCAATGCTCACCCTCTCGCGTCGCGGCCTGATCGCGCTCGGCGGCTCCGGCGCCGCCGGGGTCGCGCTCGCGGCCTGCGGAGCGGCGGCGGACCCGCGCGCCGACACCTCCCAGGACGAGCTGCTCCAGGCCGAGCTCGAGGCGGAGACCGCGCTTGCCGGCGCCTACCGGCAGGCGGCCGGGGCGCTGGGATCGGGGGGCGAGGCAGCGGCGCTGAGGCGGTTCGCCGCGGCCGCCGAGGAGCGCGCCGCCCAGTTCCGCGACCTCGTCGCCGATCCGGATTCCGGCTCCGAGGCTCCGCCCCCGGACGGCGGGCCCGATTCCCCTGAGGCGCTCGGCGCCGCGGCGACGCTCGCCAACCGCGCGATCGCCGCCCACCGCCGGGCTGCCGGGCTGCTCGACCAGACCGAGTCTCGGGCGCTCGCGAGCTCGTCGCTGATCGCCTGCGCCGCCGAGCTCGCCGCGGTGAACCACTTCTCCGGCGCCCCGGTGGCGCCGGAAGCGTTCGTGACCGGCGGCGAGGACCCGCCCCATGAGGCCGCCGGCCCGGAGAGCACCACGACCACCTCGACCACCTCGAGCGCGGAGCAACCGTGAGCGAGACCGCCGCCAACCGCCGCGAGGCACTCGGCCGCGCCGCCTTCGTCGCCGGCGCGATCGCGAGCGCCGGCCTCCTGCGCCCGACGCTCGCGGCGGCGCAGTCGGCGGAGGACGAGGACCTGCGCGACTTCCTGGTCGAGGCGATCGGGCTCGAGCAGGTCACCGTGCTCGCGTACGCGACCGCTGCCGATGCGGCCCAGGACGCCGAGCTGCGCCGCGAGTACGAGCGGCTCCGCGACCAGGAGCAGGCGCACGCGAACGCGCTGCGCAGCGCCATCGACGAGCTCGGCTACGACCCGCCCGAGGCCCCGGACTCACCCGCCGACACGGCCGTCTTCGAGGACGTCGAAGGGCTCTCCGCGGACGCGGCCAAGCAGCTCGGCGACGACCTCGCGCGGATCGGCGACGCGAAGTCCGAGAACGACTTCGTCGACCTGCTGACCTCGCTGGAGACCGATCAGCTCACCTACTACGCCGGCGACGGCCCGGCGCTCGACAGCCCCGACCTCTCGACCACCGCGGTCGAGATCGCCGGCTGTCAGGCACAGCACCTGGTCCTGCTGCCGCAGCTCGCGAGCGGCCGCGTTTCGGGCGAGACGCCGGGCGAGACCGCGGCGTCGGTCGCCCGGATCGCCAAGCAGGCCGCGTCCACCGCCTCGCAGTCGCCTTGAGCGCGGCCGAGCTGCGGCGCGCCAACCGGCTCGCCGAGCGGGATCAGATCCTGCAAGAACGCGGCTGAGCCCGGGCTCTCCGAGCGCCCCGCCTGCGGCCGCTCTACGCTGATCCTCCTGCCGATGGCGCCCGGGGCCGAACTGACCAAGCTCGCGATCGTGCCCGCCTACAACGAGGCGGGCATGGTGGGCCGGGTCGTCCGTGACATCCACCGGGAGGCCCCCGGCTTCGACGTGCTCGTGGTCGACGACGGATCCACCGATGCGACGGGCGCGGAGGCCGAGTCCGAGGGAGCGGTCGTGATCAGCCACCCCTACAACCTTGGGATCGGCGGCGCGGTCCAGTCGGGGTACAAGTACGCGCTTCGCCACGGCTACGACGTCGCGGTCCAGGTCGACGGCGACGGCCAGCACAAGCCGGAGTACCTGCCGCAGCTGCTCGACGCGTTGCAGACGTCGGGCGAGCAGGCGGACATGGTCTACGGCAGCCGCTTCCGCGGCGACCCCGGCTACAAGGTGCCCGTCGGCCGTCGCCTCGGCAACATGATCTTCTCGGTCGTGCTCTCGGCGCTCACCCGCCAGAAGATCACCGACCCGACCTCCGGCTTCCGGATGACCAACCGCCGTGGGATCGAGCTGTTCGCGCGCGACTACCCTCACGACTATCCCGAGGTCGAGGCGCTGTTGATGCTCCACGCCCACCACCTCCGCATCCACGAGGTCCACGTGCGGATGAACGCCCGCGGCTTCGGCGCCAGCTCGATCGACTATCCGCGCAGCGCCTACTACATGCTCAAGGTGATGCTGGCCCTGTTCGTCGGTCTCTTCCGCCGCCGCCCGACCCCGGTCGAGGCGACGGGCGAGGACGAGCCGGGAGTGGGCCCGCCGGCGGAGGCTCGATGAGGACGAGGCTGGTGATCGCATGCGCCGCGGCGCTCCTGGCGCTGTGCGCGCCCGCGGCCGCGGACACGTTGCGGGTCACCTCCGAGGCCGACGAGGGCCCGGGCTCGCTCGGCCAGGCGATCCTCGACGCCGGCGCCGGCGACACGATCGAGATCCCCGCCGGCACCTACCTGCTCACCAACGGCGACACACTGATCGAGCAGCACAACGTCCTCCGGGGGGCGGGCGTCAACCGGACCACCATCGTGCCGTCGGGCGGCGGCGACGCGCTCGACCAGATCACCTACTCCGGGCTCACCGTCGCCCCGGCGAAGCAGCCGCAGGGCGGCGACGGGTCGCAGATCGAGACCAAGGCGCAGGTGATCGCCCTGATCGCGACCCTCGCGATCCTGCTGCTGATCCTGGAGCTGGTGCGGCGCCGGCGGCTGGTCGAGCGCTACGCGCTGCTCTGGATTTCGGTTGCCACGGTCCTGTTCGTGCTCTCGATCTGGACCGATGGGCTCAACGTGATCGCCGACGCGATGGGGATCGAGGAGCCGGCCAACGCGATCTTCATCCTCGCCTTCGGCACCGTGTTCCTGCTCCTGCTCAACTTCTCGGTCGCCACCTCCCGGCTCTCGGAGGAGACCAAGATCCTCGCCCAGGAGACCGCCCGGCTGGAACAGGAGCTGCGCGTCGCGCGCGGCGAGGTCGCTACCGGCAACGGCGCCTCAGCCGAGCCGGCCGACGCCGAGCAGCCTGCGGACGACGGACCAATAGGCGCCGAGGACCGCGGCCAGCGCCCGTGAGCGGCCGGCGCGGCCGAGGTAGGCCGAGTCGAGCCCGGCGCTCAGACCGGCCGCGAACTCGGCGCTGCTGATCTCGCGAGTTGCCTGGATCCGGCGCCGCTCGCCGAGCAGCCGCGGCAGCCAGAGCAGCGTCTCGCCCCACGCGCGCAGCTTCTGCGGCAGCCAGCCTCCGGCGGCGGCGGCGATCACGATCGCCACCTCGGTGGCGAGCAACGCGGGCATCACCAGCGCCAGCAACGCTCCCGGGTACGTGCGAACCAGGGTGGCCCAGCGGTTGCGCTCCAGATAGCGCCACTTCTGGCTTCCCTTCCCGAACTCGTAATCGTGGTCGACCCGAGCCGCGGGCTCGACCGCGAGCCGGCCGCCGGCGAGCCGGACGCGCAGCGAGAGGTCGACGTCCTCGTGATAGAGGAAGAAGGGCTCGGGCATCGCGCCGAGGCGCTGATAGAGCTCGCGGCCGATCACCAGGCAGGCGCCCGAAACGAAGCCGGGCTCCCCCAGCGCCGGCGACTGGCTCGCCGGCAGCTCGGAGATCTCCAGCCCGGCACCCCCTGCCCAGCCGATCCCGGTGAAGTGCAGGACGCCGCCGCGGGTGTTGATCTCCCGCCCGGCGCCCGCGGTGACCAGCGCCTGCCAGGCGCCCGGCGCCGGCCCCTCGGCCACGGGTCGCTCGATCGCCTCGCGCCATCCCGGTTGCGGCACGGCGTCGGGGTTGAGCAGGCAGAGCAGCTCCCCGGAGGCGGCGTCGGCGCCGCGGTTGCACCCCGCCGCGAAGCCGAGGTTGCCGCCCGTCTCGATCACGAGCGCCGCCGGCGCCAGCTCGCGCGCCGCCGGCGCGCTGCCGTCGCCGGATGCGTTGTCGACGACGATCAGCTCGTCGCCCTCACGGAGCTGCTGCGCGACCGCCGGGAGCGTCGCCGCGATCGCCTCGCGGGAGTCGTGGGAGACGATGACGACGGAGAGCGTTGGCATGGTCGGGATCGGCCGAGTGTCGCGTCGAGCACCGTATAGGTGCTCAGGGCGTCACTCGGCGTGAGTCGTCGCGCCGTCGTGCCCGGCGGGCGCGCCGTCGTCGTCGCCGACGACCTCGGCGATCAGCACGGCGCTGCCGAAGACGAAGGCGACGATCACGGCCGCGCCGACGACCTTGGTCGGAGGCCCGCCGTGGATGCCCGTGTTGTGGACCGCGGTGTGGCCCTTGCCGCGGGCGAGCAACCACCGGTTGACGGGGACCGTGAGCACGAACGCGATCACCAGGGCGAAGGCGAGGCTGCCCCAGAACAGCACCGTGTCGAGCCCCGCGTCCATCGCTCCCGGGATCACGAGCAGGATCGCGTTGTCGACCACCTCCATGGTCGCGATCGAGAGCGTGTCCGAGGCGAGCGCGATCGGCACCACCGCCGCCAGCGCGAGGCCCGCGCGGAGCAGCGGCAGGCTGGTCAGCGCGTAGCCGAAGGTGAACGCAAGCGCGACCGCGAGCGCGATCGTGGCCAGGTCCGAGAACCCCAGCGCGGTGCCGATGGCGACGCCCGCCACCTCGCCGATCGCACAGCCGGTGAGGCAGTGCAGGGTCGCGCTCACGGCGAGGGCGGTCAGCGCGCTGCCCGCGGTGGGAAGCTCATGGTGCTGGTGCGGGTGCTCGGCGTGTGCTTCCATCGGACGGTTCCTCCGGTTTGCGTCATACCCCTAGGGGGTATCCGAACTCTAGCACCGCCGAAGCGCCTTCGCTTGCGAAGCCGGCGAGCGGACTCGAACCGCTGACCCCTTCATTACGAGTGAAGTGCTCTACCAACTGAGCTACGCCGGCGCGCGGCCCAGTGTAATTAGGCGCCTCAACAGCGGCGCGGCCCCGGCTACGCCTCGCGGGACGCTACCCCTCGGCGAGCTTGTAGCCGACCCCGCGAACGGTGAGCACCAGCTCCGGCTCCTGGGGGTCGCGCTCGACCTTCTGGCGGAGGTTGGAGATGTGCACGTCGCAGGCGCGGACGTCGCCGGAGAACTCCGACTGCCACAGCTCCTCCATGATCTCCAGGCGGCTGAAGACCTGACCGGGGCGCTCGGCCAGGAGGCGCAGGACCTGGAACTCCGAGCGGGTCAGGTTCACGGGCTCGCCGCGGATCGAGACCAGATGACGGGCGAGGTCGATCCTTACCGAGCCCGCGTCGATCGTCTTCGCCTCGGTGACGGTGCTCGAGCGGTCGAGCTCACGGCGGCGGAGCTGGGCGCGGACCCTGCCGAGCAGCTCGCGCACCGAGAACGGCTTGGTCACGTAGTCGTCGGCGCCGACCTCGAGGCCGACGACCTTGTCGACCTCCTGGTCCTTGGCGGTCAGGAGGATGATCGGCACCGGGCTCCGGGCGCGGATGTCCCGGCAGATGTCGAGCCCCGAGCGACCCGGCATCATGATGTCGAGGATCAGGAGGTCATAGCCGGGATCCTCCGCCGCCGAGCTTGCCGTCCGCGTCCTCGCCGTCGACCGCGAGGGTGACGTCGAAGCCCTCCTGCCGGAGCGCGTAGCCGACGGCGTCGCGCACCGAGGGCTCGTCGTCGGCGATCAGGATCCTGTCGCTCATCGCGGGCTCACGCTACAGGGGTCGTCGCCGGTTGGGCGGCGCGCAGGCGGACCCAGAAGGTGCTGCCCTGGCCCTCGATCGACTCGACCCCGAGCTCGCCTCCCATCAGGTCGACCATCCGGCGGGCGATCGAGAGCCCGAGGCCGAAGCCCTCCTGCTCGAGCGAGCCCGATCCGCGGTAGAAGCGCTCGAAGATCCGGTCGATCTCGGTCGGCGCGATCCCGCTGCCGGTGTCGATGACCTCGATCCGCACGTCCCCGCCCAATCCGCGCATCGAGCGCACGATCACACGCCCGGGCGCCGGGGTGTTCTTGAACGCGTTCGTCAGCAGGCCGATCAGCACCTGCCGCAGAAGCACCCGATCGCCCTGCGCGACCAGGTCGCTGCCGTTCTCCACCGCGACCTCGATCCCCTCGGGGGCGGCGACGGCTTCGGCCGCCTCCTCGATCACCAGGGCCGACGTCGAGCGCCTCGCCGCCGCCCTCGCCGACCGCCTCCATGCGAGCGAGCGTGAGCAGCGACTCGGTCAGCCTGCTGATCCGCTCGGCGTCCTCGGAGAGGCGGCTGAGGAAGTGCTCGCGCGCTTCCGGGTCATCCTTGGCGCCTGCGCGCAGGACCTCGATCGCGCCCGAGACGCCGGCGATCGGGTTGCGCAGCTCGTGGGCGGCGTTGGAGACGAACTCGCGCTCGGCGACCTCGCGGCGCAGCTCCTCGGTGCGGTCGCGGACCACCGCCAGCACGGCGCCCTCGGCGGGCAGCTCGCGGGCGTTGAGGGAGTAGACCCGGTCGCCGACGCGCAGGGCGTCGTTCTCGGCAACGCCCGCCGTGCGGCCCGCCGCAGCCAGGGGACCAGCGGGCCGATCGCACGCCCGTCGGCGCCGATCAGCGGGCGGGCCGCAGCGTTGGAGAACCGGACTTCGCCGTCGGGCTGGACGACCATGACCGCGTCCGAGAGCGCCTCGAAGATCGCCGAGAGCCGATCGCGCTCTTCGCGCAGGGCGCTGAACGTCTGGCGCAGCGCGCCCCTCATCGTCTCCAGCGCCCGGCCGAGGTCGGTGATCTCGTCGCGCCCGCCGGCGCCCTCGAGCGGCTCGTCCAGGTCGCCCTCGCTGATGCGCGCGGCGCTCTCGGCCAGCCGCTTGACCCTCGACGTGATCGCGCTCGCGATCAGGAAAGAGACCAGGACCGCGACCAGGACCGCGACCCCGAGTGCGGTCAGGCGGTCGCCGCGCAGCGACTCGATCGCCTCCTGCACCTCCGGGGCGCGCTGGGAGCGGCCGAGGAGCGCGCCTTCGATGGTCCCGTCGCGGAAGATCGGCACCGCGACCACGGTGACGCCGCCGGGCAGCTCGTCGACGTAGCGGCTGCCGATCACCGCCGCTCGGACCCCCCGGCGGGCACCGGGGACGACCAGCAGGTCGACCCCCTGGGAGCTGTTCTCGGTCCTCAGCCGCCCGCGCTCATCGAAGACCCAGGCCGAGTAGCCCTGCTCGGAGATCCCCGCGAGCGTGTCCGCGGCGGCGGAGCGGTGGCCGGTTGCCGATCTCGTCGGCGAGCTGGACGGTGCGCCCGATCGCGAGCTGGGTCAGGTCCTCGTCGGCGGCGCGCTCGCCCGTATCCGAGACCAGCAGGTACGCGAGTCCCGCAGTGATCAGGGCGACCGCGGCGAACGCGAGCGCGAGGTAGAGGCGCACGCCGAAGGGACGGCGGCGCACCGAGCGCGGAGTGGTCGAGCTTCCCGGCCGTGTCACGAATGGCCGGATTATCCAGCCGACGCGGTACGGATCGCCGCAACCGATCACGAGGCCTCGCCTGCTACGCCGGGTGTCCGGTTCACCGACGTCACCCGAGCGGATCGAGGAGATCGGCCCGGGTCGAGGGAACGACGTGGCCGCCGCGCGGGGTACGGTAGACCGGGAGAAGCTGCCTACGAGTCGCAGTCGCACGGCGCTGTTAGTCGGCTAGTTCGCGATCGAGCAGGACAAGCGCGACGCCGACGCGATCTTCCGGAACATGGACGCCGGGTCGATACGCCTGGAAGCCGCGCCTGGATCACCCGACGGAGGTACGGGATCGGAGCGTTCCTCTCAGCTCCGCGCAGCAGGTACTCGGCCCGGAACGCGAGCGCCTCGAGCGCCAGGGCCTCGGAGACGTTCACCTGCAGTCGGCGGCGGGTCTCGATCACCAGCTCGCCGGCGCGCCGGGCGCGTCGCGGATCGAGCGCCGCCGGCGAGTTGATCGAGCTCGTCGACGCGGTCGCAGTTGAGCACCAGGTCCCGGGCGCCCTCGGCGACCGCCGCGAGGTCGCGCATCCAGGCTCCGAACAGGCCGAGCCCGAGATCGAGGGTCGCGTTGCGGGCCCGCCGCGAGGCGCGCTTGGCGGCCTCGTCCGCGTCCCGGGCGCGCCGCCGCGCGGCGGGACCGCCGCCCTGCGCCGCCTCCTCCTCGGCCGCCGCCGCGCGGGCACGGACGGCGGCCGCCTCCCGCTCGCCCGCCGCATCCGCCGCCCCGGCAAGCGCCTCCCATGGAGCCTCCCCGAGCTCGCCCTCACGCACCGCCCGCGCCAGCCGCTCGACCGCGGCCCGCAGCTCGCGGCCCTCGGGATCGAGCAGAAAGGACGCCTGCGCCGCGTCGCCGCCACTGAGCCTGGCCGCGGCGCGGCGCTCGGCGCCGGCGGGCCGGTCGGCGAGCCGAGCCTCCACCGCCTCCGGGCCGAGCCGCGCGAACCGCACCTCCCGGCACCGTGAGCGCACGGTCTCCAGCAACGCCTCGGGCTCGGCGCTGACCAGGATCAGGTGCGCGAACGGCGGCGGCTCCTCGAGCGTCTTGAGCAGCGCGTTCTGGCTCTCCTCGGCCATCGCGTCCGCGTCCTCGATCACGAACACGCGGCGCTCGCCCTCGAACGGGCGGTAGAAGACCTGGGCGATCACCCGCTCGCGCACCTCGTCGACCAGATGCTGGGTGCCAGGCGGGCGCAGCCAGACGAGGTCCGGATGCGGGGACGGGTCGGCGTGCGCACGCCGCCGGGCGTCGGCGGGATCGTCGGAGGCGCCGGCGAGCAGCTCGGCCGCCAGCGCCCGTGCCGCGCCCGCCTTACCGGACCCGCGCGGCCCGGCGAGCAGGTAGGCGTGGAAGGGCTCGGCCACCGCAGCCGCGAGCGCCGGACGGGCGGCGGGTTGGTCGGCGGTCGCGTCGCGGATGCTCGCGGGGGCTTCGGTGGATCTCAATGCTCGATTGCTCCCATCACCCGCCGGTGTACCTGCTCCGGCGTCCCGGCGCCGTCGATCGGCCACGATCCGCTCCGGGTGCCGGGCGGCAAGCTCCTCGTAGGCGGCGGCGACCCGGCGCTGGAACTCCAGCCCCTCGGCCTCGAAGCGATCGTCGCCGTCGCGCTCACCGGCGGCGAGCCGCGCCTGGCCGCGAGCCGCCGCGGCATCCGGGTCGACTCGCAGGAGCACCGTGCGGTCGGGCATGCAGTCGCCGACGACCAGCGACGTGAGCCGCTCGACCAGCTCGACCCCGAGCCCGCGGGCGACGCCCTGGTAGGCGGCGGTCGAGTCCACGTAGCGATCGCAGATGACGTCGAGCCCGCGTTCGCGGGCCGGGCCGATCACCTCGGCGGCGAGCTCGGCGCGGGCCGCGTTGAACAGCAGGAGCTCCGCGCCGGCGCCGAGCTCGAGCGCCGGGTCCTTGAGCAGGTCCCGGATCCGCTCGCCTGCGGGCGTTCCGCCGGGCTCGCGAAGCTGCACGGTGCGTGGCCCCAGCGCCTCGGCCAGCATCGCCGCCTGGGTCGTCTTGCCGGAGCGGTCGATGCCCTCGAGGGTGATGAACACCGTCTACATCTAGGTCTCGGAGCGAGCCCGCTTGGTACGCGCGGTGGTGCGGCGCCGGCTTCTTCGGGCGCCGGCGGGCGCCGCGCTTCGCCGGCGGGCTCGCGCTCCTCCGCGACCGGCTCGCCGTTTGCCTCGGCGGCCTCCTTGGACGCCTTGCGGGCCTCGTTGGCGGCTTCGCGCTCGGCGCGCTTCTCCCTCATCTCGACCATCGTCGGGCAGTCGTCGTTGAGGCAGAGCTTCCACGGGCGCCCGGGCCCTCGCTTCTTCACGGTCAGCCGCGGGCGCTCGCCGCAGACCGAGCAGGACTCCTCCAGCCGCCAGAGCTCGAAGAAGCGGCCGGGGAGCGGGCCGCTGACCCGGCACGACTCGGGCGCCTCGGGGTCGTCGCGGTTCCAGCCCTCGCAGCCGTACATCCGCTTGCCGCCCTTGAGGTCGATGATCCGCAGCCGGTTGGGCTCGCCGTTCTCGCGCTTGCGGCCGGCCTCCTCGCAGACCTTGCACGGACCGAGGAACTTGTCCTCGTCCATCCCGGCCCAGATCTGCTTCGCGAGGTCGTCCTTGCGCTCCTCGAGCTCGGTGGTGGTCTCGTGCAGCATCTCGCGGCTGATCCGCACGACCTCGTCCTTGGAGGTCTCGCCGGCGGCGATCTGGTCCATGTCGCGCTCGAGCTCGGCGGTCATCTCGGGGGTCGCCATCCGCGGGACGTAGTCGTGGAACGCCTTGTACATCGCGATCCCCGTCTCCGAGGGCTCGGGCGGGTTGGAGAACACGTACCCACGGTCGTAGAGCTTCTGGATGATCTCGGCGCGGGTCGCCTTCGTCCCCAGGCCACGCTCCTCCATCAGCTCGATCAGTTTGCCCTGGCTGATCCGCGACGGCGGCTGGGTCTCCTTGTCGACGATCCACGGCTCACCGTCGAGGTCGAGGCTCTGGCCCTCCTCGAGCTTCGGGATCTCCTCGTCCGCGGAGCGGGCGTAGGTGTAGATGCCGGCGTAGCCCGGGTCGACGACCACCGAGCCGCGGACGAAGTACGCCTCCGAGCCGGCCTCGATGTCGGCTCGGGTCGACTCGGTGATCATCGGCGGCGAGAAGGTGGCGAGGAAGCGCCGGACGACGAGCTCGTAGACGCGTCGCTTCGGCCCGTCGAGGGCGTTCGGGTAGATCGCCTGGGTCGGATAGATCGGCGGGTGGTCGGTGGTCTCCTTCTTGCCCCTGGTCGGGGTCAGCGAGCCCTGGTCGAGCAGGCCCCGAGCGGCCTGGAAATCATCGATCCGGACCAGCGAGGCGATCAGCTCCCCCGTGTTGAGACTGGATGGATAGACGGTGTTGTCGGTGCGGGGGTAGGAGATGAAGCCGTCCATGTAGAGGTCCTCGGCGATCCTCATCGCCGCCGCCGGGGTGATCCCGAGCCGGCTGGAGGCGTCCGTGGTGAAAGCGGTCGTGTTGAAGGGCGCCGGCGGCTTGCGCGTGTGCCGCCTCGAGCGAGACCTCGGTGACCACGCCCGGGCTCGAGGTGCCCGCGAGCGCGGCGTCGGCCTCGCCCTTGTCCCAGAACTTGTCGGTGGCGTGGTGGGCCTCGAAGCGAGCCGTCGGGATGGGCGAACTTCGCGTACAGCTCCCAGAACGGCTTCGGCACGTGGGCGCGGCGCTCGAGCTCGCGCTCGACGATCAGCGCCAGGGTCGGGCTCTGCACCCGCCCGACCGAGAGGAAGTTGGAGCCGAAGCGCCGACTGGCGAGCGAGACCGCCCGGGTCAGGGTCGCGCCCCAGATCAGGTCGATGTCCTGTCGCGCCGAGCCGGCGTAGGCGAGGTCGTAGGAGAGCTGGTCGAGGTCGGAGAAGGCGCGCTCGATCTCGCCCTTGGTCAGCGCGGAGTATCTGGCGCGGGCGATCGGGGGACGCTGCGCGAGCTCTCCCGCGGCGACGCCCGGGTTCACTTCGAGCACCTGCTGCAGGGCCTCGAGGCCGATCAGCTCGCCCTCGCGGTCGTAGTCGGTGGCGATCACGATCGAATCGGCTTCCTTGGCCAGCTTGCGCACCGCCTTGACCACGTTCTTGTCCGTCGGCTCGGGGACGAGGTCGGCGTCGATCAGCTCGTGCAGGTCGGTCTCCTGCCAGTTCGAGTAGCCCTCCGGAAAGGCCACGCCCATCACGTGGCCCTTGAGCCCGACGGTCATCTGCTCGCCGTCGGCGTCGGTCCAGGTGTAGAACGGGACCTTGTACGTGGCGTCGGCCGCGGCGGCGCCGCCGGAGAGGATCTCGGCGATCTTCTTCGCCGAGTTGTTCTTTTCCGTGATGATCAGCCTCATGGCGGCGCGAGAGTAGCAGCAGCCCAAAACGGCCCCGACGGGATCTCGAGGCGCACAGGCGGCGGGTCTCGGCGGCGCGGAGGGCGGCCACTAACCTGTCTGGCGATGCCGGCACAGTCATACGCGGGCAAGGAATGCGTCTGCCAGTACCAGCGCGGCATCTGCGATCAGAGCTGCGTCCGCGGGATGCTGGAGACCCCGTTCTACATCGCCTGCCTGCGCCTCAGCGGGCGCGACTGCCTGGTCGTCGGCGGCGGCGAGGTCGGGCTCGAGAAGGTCGAGGGGCTGCTCGCCTGCGACGGTCGCGTGACCGTGATCGCCCCCGGCGGCGGTCGACGAGCTGCGCCGGCTCGCCGAGGAGGGCTCGATCGCCTGGGAGCAGCGGGAGTTCGCCGAGGCGGACCTGGAGCGCAAGTTCCTCGCGATCGCCGCCACCGACGACACCGAGGTCAACATCTCCGTCTACGAGGCCGCCGAGCGCCGGGCGATGCTGGTCAACGTCGTCGACGTGCCGTCGCTGTGCAACTTCATCCTCCCGGCGATCGTGCGCACCGGGCCGCTGGCGATCGCGATCTCGACCGCGGGCGCCTCGCCGGCGCTCGCGAAGCGGATCAAGCGCGAGATCGCCGACGCGTTCGGAGAGCCCTACGCTCGCCTCGCCGTGATGCTCAACGATGCCCGCGGCTGGGCGAAGGGCAACCTGCCGACCTACCAGGACCGCAAGCAGTTCTTCGAGGGGATCGTCAACGGCGAGCCCGACCCGGTCGAGCTGGTCCGCGCCGGGCGCGAGGCGACGTGGTCGAGCTGATCGAGGCGGCGAAGCGATCCAAGGCGCCGCCGTCGCCCCGGGCGCCTAGGCGACGATGCCACCGATCGTCATCTACGCGATCTGCGCCGCGATCATGATCGCGCTCTCGATCGCCGTCTACGTCAACCGCTACTACGCGACGCGCAAGTGCCACGCCTGCGGCGCCCAGGTCGAGCTCGGCCGGTCCAAGTGCCACGCCTGCACCTACCGGTTCATCAACTAGACGAGGAGGAGCGCGATGAGGCTGAGACGGCTCGGCGACTCGGAGCTCGAGGTCTCGGAGATCTCGCTCGGCTCCTGGCTCACCTACTCGGGCGGGATCGAGCGCGAGCAGACCGAGGCCTGCACCCGGGCCGCCTTCGACGCCGGGATCAACTTCTTCGACACCGCCAACGTCTACGGCGACCGGCGCCGGCCGAGGAGGCCTGGGGCGAGATCCTCTCGGACTACGACCGCGACTCCTACGTGCTCGCGACCAAGGTCTACTTCCCGATGTCGGAGGCCGACTTCGGGCTGTCGGCGCGAGCAGATCGCGAAGCAGATCGACGCCTCGCTGGCGCGCCTGCGGACCGACTACGTCGATCTCTACCAGTGCCACCGCTTCGACCCCGAGGTCGCGATCGAGGAGACGATGGAGGCGCTGACCGAGGTCGTCGAGGCGGGCAAGGCGCGCTACCTCGGCTTCAGCGAGTGGACGCCCGAGCAGATCCGCGCCGGCGCTCGAGGTGCCGGGGCGCGGCGAAGTTCGTCTCCTCGCAGCCGCAGTACAACGCGATCTGGCGCGCCCCCGAGGCCGAGGTCTTCGGCCTCTGCGCGGAGCACGGGATCTCGCAGATCGTCTGGTCGCCGCTCGCCCAGGGCGTGCTACCGGCAAGTACCGCCCGGGCGCGAGCCGCCCGCGGACTCGCGCGCGGCGAGCGACGAGATGAGCTTTGCGATCGAGCGCTACATGGACGACGCGGTGCTCGAGGCGGTCGAGCGGCTGCGCCCGATCGCCGAGGACGCCGGGCTGTCGATGGTCGAGCTGGCGCTGGCCTGGGTCCTGCGCCGCGCCGAGGTCGCCGCGGCGATCATCGGCGCCTCGCGCCCCGAGCAGGTGCACGCGAACGCCGCGGCCTCGGGCGTCGAGCTCAGCGCCGACACGCTGGCGGCGATCGACGAGGCGCTCGGCGGCGTCGCGATCACCGAGCCAGCGGCTGGCGCCAGCTTCGCCCGCGAGGGCGTCAAGCACCGCGAGTGAACGCGGGCCGCGGTCGCCGCGGCGGCCGCGAAGCCCGCCGGGCGCGCGCGGCGCCCGGCGGGCTCGTGCGAGAGGAGGCCGTCAGCGCCTAGTTGAACGCGTACTGCTCGTATTCCTCGACGTTGTCCTGGGTGACCACCGCGGCGGGGACGACGAACTGCCGCGGGACCTCCGGCGGGACCAGCTCCGGGAAGCCCTCGCCGAGGGCGATCAGGCGGGCCATGTTGACCGCGGACGCCGCCATGTTCGGGTTGTAGAGGAAGGTCGCCCGGTAGAGGCCACCCTCCGCGATCTGGTCCATCGCGTCCTGTGAGCCGCCGACGCCGGTGAGGAACATCTCCTCGTCGCGGCCGGCGTTGCGGATCGCCTGAACGACGCCCTGGGCCATGTCGTCGTCGTGCGTGTAGACGGCGTCGATCTGGTCCTCGGCGGTGAGGATGTTCTCCATCACCTTCAGCCCGGTGTCCGGGTTGAAGTCACCCGGCTGCGAGGCGACGATCTCGATCCCGCCGTCCGGGCAGAGCTTTTGGACCGTGTCCTCGAACCCCTGGGTGCGGTCGGTGGTGACCGAGATGCCGGCGAGGCCCTGGATCTCGACCACGTTGCCCTCGCAGTTGAGCTCCTCGGTGATGTATTCGGCCGCGAGCACCCCGATCTGGTAGTTGTCGCCGAGGATCGTCGCCGTCGCGGCGTCAGGCTCGGTGAACAGGCGGTCGACGTTGACCACCGGGATCCCCGCCTCCTCGGCCTCCTGGGCCACCGGCGTCAGCGCTTCGCCGTCCTGGGGAAGGACCACCAGCACGTCGGGCTTGTCCGAGATCACCTGCTCGATCTGCTGCGCCTGGGAATCTGAGTCTGCGGCCTCGAGCAGCTCGAAGTCGACGTCGTCGTACTGCTCCGCGGCGGCCTCGGCGTTCTTGGAGATCGCGCCGAGCCAGCCGTGATCGGTCGGCGGCACGCTGGCGACGATGCGGACGGTCTCACCGAGCCGCCCGAGTCGCCGCCGGCGGCGGCCGAGCCGGTCGCCGGCGCGGTGACCGTCGTGGTCTCCTCGCCTCCGCCGCACGCGGCGAGGGCGAGTGCCAGGGTCGCCGCCGCCGCGATCGAGATTGAAAGTCGCTTCAGCGACATGAGATACCTCTCCTCCTGTGGTTGTTGGAACGCGTTGCGAGTTCTGAAGGAAGTCCGTTCACGACAGCCGAGCCTCCGGGCGCTGCAGCAGCACGGCGCCGAGCACGATCGCCCCCTTGGTGACCTGCTGGACCTCGGTCGAGAGGTTGAGCTGGGTCATGAGGCTGAAGATGATCGCGAAGGTGAGCACCCCGAGGAAGGTCCCGACGATCGTCGCCCGGCCGCCCATCAGGCTGGTGCCGCCGATGACCACCGCGCCGATCGCGTCGAGCTCGTAGAGGTTGCCGCTCACCGGCGAGGCGCTGCCGAGCCGCGCGCAGAGCAGCACGGTCGCGATCCCGACGAGGAAGCCGGAGAGCACGTAGACGCTGAAGATCACCCGGCGCACCGGGACGCCGGCGATCCGCGCCGCCTCGCGGTTGCCGCCGACGGCGACGACGTGGCGGCCGTAGCGGATGCGGTTGAGCCCGATCCAGCCGCCGATCGTGACCCCGAGGAAGATGTAGACCGAGACCGGGATCCCGAGGATCTCGCCGGTCCCGAACCAGAGCAGCGAGAACGGCGCCGGGTCGCCGAACGAGCCGCCGTTGAGGTCGAGCAGGCCGACCGGGTTGCTTGTCGTTTAAGAGCAGCGCAAGCCCCTTGCCGATCGAGAACATCGCCAGGGTCGCGATGAACGGGACCACGCGGCCGAAGGCGATCGAGGTGGCGTTGACGGTCCCGAGCAGGGTGGCGAAGCCGACCGCGCCGAGGATGAACAGCCAGGTGGTCCCGTCGGGGTCGACGAGCACGCCGCCGAAGACGCCGGCGGCGGCGAGCACGGAGCCGACCGAGAGGTCGATGCCGCCGGTCGCGATCACGAAGGTCATCCCGATCGCGATCACCCCGACGACGCTCGCCTGGGTGAGCATGTTGCGGATGTTGTCCCAGGTCGGGAACGAGTCCGGCTTGAGGATCGCGCCGACCACGAACAGGACGACGACGACGATCGCGAGCGCGTACTCCTGGAGCTCGAGCGCGCCGAAGCGTTTGCGTATCGCGGTCATTCCACCTCCTCGACGAAATCGGTGGAGTCGGTCGGCGCGACCGCGTGGCGCAAGAGCTCGCGCTCGGTCGCCTGCTCGCCCGCGACCTCGGCGACCAGCTCGCCCTCGCGCATGACCAGCACCCGGGTGCAGATCCCGGCGAGCTCCTCGAGCTCGGAGGAGACGATCGACGACGCCGAGGCCGGCGGCGGCGAGGCCGGCGATCACCCGGTAGAGCTCGGCCTTGGTCGGCACGTCGACGCCGCGGGTCGGCTCGTCGAGCAGCAGCACGCGGCACTGGCGAAGCAGCCAGCGCGCCAGGACGACCTTCTGCTGGTTGCCGCCGGAGAGCTCGCGGGCGATCCGGTCGGGGTCGTCGGGGACGTGTTCAGCTCGCGCAGCTGCTCGGCGCGCCGCGGCGCGCTCCTCGCGCACGTTGAGCAGCGGCGTGGACGAAGCGGCCGAGGTCGGCGAGGCTGACGTTCTTGGTCAGGCTCCACTCCAGCAGCAGCCCCTGCGACTTGCGGTCCTCCGGCGCCAGGCCGAGGCCGGCGGCGATCGCGCGGTCGGGTCGGTTCGGCGCCAGCCGCCTGCCCTCGACAGCACCTCGCCCTCCTCGCGGCTCGTCGATCCCGTAGACGAGCCGCAGCAGCTCGCTGCGCCCGGAGCCGACCAGGCCGCCGAGGCCGAGCACCTCGCCGGCGCGGACCTCGAAGCTGACCCCGCGGACCATCGGCAGGCGGCGCGACCCCGCGCACCTCGAGCAGCACCTCGTCGCTGCCGGCCGGCCGGTCGGGGTAGAGGCGCTCGACCTTGCGGCCGACCATCAGCTCGACCAGCTCGTCGGTCGGGGTCGTCGCCGGGATCCCGGTGGCGGCCGTGCGGCCGTCGGCTGAGCACCGTCACCCGGTCGCCGATCCGGCGGATCTCGTCGAGGCGGTGGGTGATGTAGACGACGCCGACGCCCTTCGGCGGTGAGCCGGCGGACGACCTCGAACAGGGTCTCGATCTCGCCCTCGTCGAGGATCGCCGAGGGCTCGTCCATGATCAGCAGGCGGACGTCGTGGGAGAGCGCGCGGGCGATCGAGACGACCTGCTGGGCGGCCGGGCGCAGGGCGCGGACCCGAGCTCGCGGGTCGATCGCGCCGTGACCGAGGCGCTCGAGCAGCGCGGCCGACTCGCCGGCGCATCTGCTCGAGGTCGAGCAGCGGCCCGCGGCGCGGCTCGTGGGCGAGGAAGACGCTCTGGGCGACGGTCAGCTCCTCGACCAGGTCGAGCTCCTGGTAGATCGTCGCCACGCCGCGGCCGAGGGTCGCCGCCGGATCGCCTCCGGGCAGCGCCTCGCCGCGGACGAGGATCTCGCCGGCGGTCGGCTCAACCGCTCCGGAGACGCACTTGATCAGGGTCGACTTGCCGGCGCCGTTGGGCCCGAGCAGGCAGTGGACCTCGCCCTCGAGCACCTCGAAGTCGACCCCCTGCAGAGCCTGCACGCCCGGGTACTCCTTGACCAGCCCGCGGACCTCGAGCACCTTCGCCGCCGCCGGCGCCGCGACCGCCATCAGCGCACCACCAGCGGTCGCAGGTTGCGGTGGGCGAGCTCGAGCCCCGCCTCGACCCGCTCCGGGGTGCCGCCCCAGACCGGGTCCTCGTGCTCGACCGAGAGCACGCCGTCGAAGCCGCCCTCGTAGAGGGTGTCGAGGTAGCGGCGCCAGTCGACCTCGCCGAGGCCGGGGATCCGGAAGCGCCACCAGCCCATGTCCCACGGATCCTGCTCGCGGGTCGAGGTGCGGCCGAAGAAGCCGAAGCGGTTGCGCTCGGCCGGGAAGGTCTCGCGCGTCCTTGGCGTGCGCGTGGATCACCCGGTCGACGTAGGGCCGCAGCGCCGCGACCGGGTCGATCCCGATCCAGAGCAGATGCGAGGGGTCGAAGTTGAGCCAGAGGCCGAGCTCGAACATCCACTCCCAGAGCTCCGGCGAGTAGGCGAGGTTGCCCGGGATAGCCGTCGGGGTGCCAGCCCTCCATCACGCAGTTCTCGATCATCAGCCGCACGCCGCGCTCGCCGGCGTAGTCGACCAGCGGCGGCAGCACGCGCTCGGCCTCGCGCAGGTTCTCGGCGACGCTGAGCGAGTTGTCGCGGCCGATGAAGGTGCCGACCGGGACGCCGCCGAGCTCTGCGGCGGCGTCGATGCAGGCGCGCAGGTGGGCATGGATCGCCTCGCGCTGGGCGGGGTCGGGGTGCAGGTTGTTGTCGTAGTAGGCGAGCGCCGAGAGCTCGAGCCCGTTGTCGTCGAGGGCGCCGCGGACGCGGTCGGCCTCGGCGTCGTCGAACTCGTCGGCGGCGAGGTGGCGGGCGACGAACGGGCGGTCGCCGAGCCGCGGCCAGGCGGCGAGCTCGAGCGCTTCGTAGCCGTGCGCCACCCGGCCCAGCGCGGCGACCTGCTCGAGCGAGCGCTCCGGCATGCAGGCGCTCAGCAGCCCGAGCTTCATCGCGCGCCACCTCGACCCAGGCTCGGCTCGCGCGCCGACTCGAGCACCGCCTCGGTGATGCGCGCCGCGCGCAGGCCGTCGGCGAGCGGCGGCAGCCCGTCGGCGGCGCGGCTCGCCGCGCGATCGCCGCGTAGGTCTCGCCGACGAAGGCGTCGAAGCAGTCCTGGTAGCCCTGCGGGTGGCCGCCGGGCAGGGTGACGTAGGCGGCCGCCTCGGGGGCGAGGGTGTCGAAGTCGCGCGGGACCCGCTCGGCTGCCCGGCGCCGGCCCGACCCACAGGGTCTCGGGCTGCTCCTGGTCGAAGGCGACCGCGGCCTCGGTGCCCGAGACCTCGAACCAGAGGCTGGTTCTTGCGCCCGGCCGAGACCTGCGAGATCACGGTCGAGCCGACGACCCCGGCGTCGGTCTCGAAGATGCACGCGTGGCGATGTCCTCGGTCTCGACCGCCCGCGCCTCGCCGTCGCCGTCGCCGCGCTCGAACGAGCGCGCCTCGCGGCCGCGGGCGCTCGGCGTGGGCGACCGCGGTCCGCGCGCTGACGCGCGGCGATCCGCTGGCCGGAGACGAACTCGACCAGGTCGCACCAGTGCGAGCCGATGTCGGCGAAGGCGCGCGAGGCGCCGCCGAGCTCGGGCTCGACCCGCCAGTTGTCGTCGCGACGGCGCGAGCAGCCAGTCCTGCAGGTAGCCGCCGTGGATCAGCTGCAGCTCGCCGAGCGCGCCGGCGCGGGCCCGGGCGCGGGCCTCGCGCACGGTCGGGTAGTAGCGGTAGACGAAGGGCACCGTGGCGACCCGGCCGGCGCGCTCGGCGGCGCTGCGAGCGAGCTCGGCCCCGGCGGCGTCGAGGGCGACGGCTTCTCGCAGACGACGTGCTTGCCCGCCTCGAGCGCCGCCCGGGCGAGCGGCAGGTGGAGGTGGTTCGGGGCGCAGACGTGGACGACGTCGATCTCGTCGGAGGCGACCAGCTCCTCGGCGCTGGCGAAGGCGCGCTCGGCGCCGAGCTCGCGCGGCGGCGCGCGGCGCGCTCTCGGGCGAGGAGGCGGCGACGCCGGCGAGCCGGGCGCCCGGCGAGCCGCGCCGAGCGGGCGTGGACGCGGCCGATGAAGCCGGTGCCGACGATCCCGGCGCGCAGCCCGCGATCGCCGCGGCGAACGCGGCCGACCGCGGCTCGACCGCGATGGAGCCTCTCTCCTCTCCACGGCCGCGAACCTAATCCGCTTTTGTCGTGCCTGTCAAGCAAAAGTTGCCGTCTGATCACGAGAAGTCCGATTCGCATGTTTCCAAGCCGATCTTTTGCCTGCTTGACAAGCGAAAATCGCGGTGATTCACTGGCCGACGATGGCGCGGGACCGAGGCACCGCCGCGCACCCGCTCGGTCCCGGGACGCTGCTGCAGCTGATCCGCGACGGCCGACGGCACCACCCGCGCCGACCTCGCCGCGCTCACCGGGCTCGCGCGCTCGACGATCGCCCAGCGGCTCGAGCAGCTGCAGCGCCGCAGGGCCTGCTGCGCGAGCTCGGCGAGAGCGACTCGACCGGCGGGCGGCCGCCGATGATGCTCGCCTTCAACGAGGACGCCGGCGTCGTCCTCGCCGCCGACCTCGGCGCCACCCACTCGCGCCTCGCGGTCACCAACCTCGGCGGCGCGGTGCTCGCCGAGGACGGCGGCGAGATGGCGATCGCCGCCGGGCCCGAAGCTGGTGCTCGACTGGGTCGACGAGCGCTTCCACGCCCTGCTCGGCGAGGTCGGCCGCGAGCGACGCCGACGTCGCGCGGGATCGGGATCGGCGTGCCGGGGCCGGTCGAGCACGCGACCGGGCGCCCGCGCAACCCGCCGATCATGCCGGGCTGGGACGGCTACCCGATCCCGGAGCGGTTCGCCGACCGCTACCGGCGTCCCGGTGCTGGTCGACAACGACGTCAACATCATGGCCCTCGGCGAGCACTGGACCAACTGGCGCGAGGTCGAGCACCTGCTGTTCGTCAAGGTCGCCACCGGGATCGGCTGCGGGATCGTCGTCGACGGCCGCATCCACCGCGGCGCCGAGGGCGCCGCCGGCGACATCGGCCACATCCGGGTCGCCGCCGACGAGGAGCCGAGGCGATCATCTGCAGCTGCGGCAACGTCGGCTGCCTCGAGGCGCTGGCCGGCGGCGCGGCGATGGCGCGCGCGGCTGAGCGAGCGAGGGACTCGAGGCCGCGCGACTCGCGCGCGGTGGTCGAGCTGGCCCGCGCCGGCGAGCCGGCCGCGGTGCAGCTGGTCCGCGACTCCGGGCGGCTGATCGGCGAGGTGCTCGCCGCCTCGGTCAACCTCTACAACCCGTCGGTGATCGTGATCGGCGGCGACGTCGCCCAGGCCCACGAGCAGCTGCTCGCGGGGATCCGCGAGGTCGTCTACCAGCGCTCGCTGCCGCTCGCCACCCGCCACCTGCGGATCGTCCGCAGCCAGCTCGCCGACCGCGCCGGCGTGATCGGCGCCGCGGTGATGGTGATCGAGCACGTGCTCTCGCCGGCGGCGGTCGACGCTGCGATCGCGGCGGCATCGCCGTCCGGCTCCCGGCCGGGTCGAGGGCACGCGATCGCGCCTCGCCGAGGCGCCGCCGTCTAAGCGCGGAAGCGCGTAGAGCGCGATCGCGGCGAAGTGCGCGGCGGCGGCGGCGATCACGAGCACGTGGAAGATCTCGTGGTAGCCGAACACCGCCGGGCGCGGGTCGGGCGCTGCGCGGCGTAGACGATCGCCCCGGTCGCGTACAGCGCGCCGCCGCCCGCGATCAGGACGCCGGCGAGGATCCCGGCCTCGACGACGATCGCCGGGAAGCCGATCGCGCCGATCATCCCGACGGCCGACGTAGACGATCGCCGAGACCCACTTCGGGGCGTCGACCCAGACGAGCTCGACGATCGTCCCGGCCAGCGCCCCGGCCCAGACCGCGATCAGCAGCGCCGTCGCCAGCGGGCGCCTCCATCACCAGCAGCGCGAACGGGGTCACCGTGCCGGCGATCAGGAAGAAGATCATCGTGTGGTCGAGCCGGCGCATCCAGCGCCGCGCCGCCGGCCGCTCGCCAATCGACCCGGTGGTAGAGGGCGCTGACCCCGAACAGCGCCGAGAGGCTGACCGCGTAGATCGCGACCGCGAGCCGCGCCTCGGCGCCCTTGGCGAGCACGATCAGGCCCCCCGAGCACCAGCGAGACGAAGAACGCGTACTCGTGCGAGACCCCGCGCAGCCGCGGCTTCACCTTCGCGATCTGCTCGGCGGCCGCCGCCTTGGCGTCGGCGACCGTCTCGACCGCCGCGTCGCGGGCGTCGGCGACCCGCTCGACCGCGGCGTCGCGCGCGTCGGCCATCGCCTCGATCGCGGCGTCGCGCGACTCGCATCGCCTCGCAGCGCTGCGTCGCGCGGCTCGGCCATGCGCTCGGCGGCCCCGTCGCGGGCCTCGTTGAGTCGTTCGCGCGGGCTCATCGTCTGGCTCCCCGACGCGAGCAAGGATAAATGCCGGCGCAGATACCGAGGCTCAACCGGCACGCGTCCGACGCTACATCTAGCGCTCGTTCGATGAGAAGGAAAACACTAGCACTAGTAGAATCGATGGACGATGGACTGTCCGCGCTGCGAGCAGCCGACCCGCGTCCTGGAGAGCCGGCGCGCCGAGGACGGCGACTGCGGTCCGGCGCCGGCGCGAGTGCTCGGCCTGCGGCGCATCGGTTCACCACCTACGAGCGGCGCGACCGCGAGCCGCTCTACGTCCGCAAGCGCAGCGGCGAGCGCCAGCGCTTCGACCGGCTGAAGCTGCGCGCCGCGCTGCTTGCACTCGGCCCACAAGCGCCAGGTGAGCGCCGTCGACGTCGAGGCGCTGGTCAGCCGGGTCGAGCTCGCGATCGAGTCCGGCCGGCGGCGAGCTCGGCGCCGAGCGGATCGGCGAGCTCTGCCTCCAGGGGCTCGCCGAGCTCGACCGCGGCGCCTACCTGCAGTTCCTCGGGACGCTGCCGTCGGCGGCGTCGAGGGCGGAAATTGCGGAGTCGTCGCCGGCCGGTTCCGTCCGCGGCGCTCGTGAGAGTTCATCGTTACCCGCCGAGCCCGGCTGAGCGGACGCAAAGGCTTTAGAAGAGGAGAGATGGATGTCGGAAAGCGCTGCAAACACGGTAAATCTGAGCGAGGGCGGGCTGGTCTGCGAGCGCCGGCACACGACCCCCGGCGTGCATCCCTTCGACGAGGTCGAGTGGGAGCTCCGCGACGCGGTGATCGGCGACCCGTCCGCTCCCGCGTTCGAGCAGCGCGGGGTCGAGTTCCCCGCCGCCTGGTCGCAGAACGCCACCAACATCGTCGCCCAGAAGTACTTCCGCGGCCGGCTCGGCTCCGACGAGCGCGAGCGCTCGGTCAAGCAGATGATCTCCCGCGTCGCCGGGACGATCGCCGGCTGGGGCCGCGACGGCGGCTACTTCGCCTCCGACGAGGACGCCGACGCCTTCGAGGCCGAGCTCACCCACATCCTCCTGCACCAGAAGGCCGCCTTCAACAGCCCGGTCTGGTTCAACGTCGGCTTCGAGGAGCACCCGCAGTGCTCCGCCTGCTTCATCCTCTCGGTCGAGGACACGATGGAGTCGATCCTCGACTGGAACACCAAGGAGGGGATCATCTTCCGCGGCGGCTCCGGCTCGGGGATCAACCTCTCCAACATCCGCGGCTCGGTCGAGCACCTGTCGAAGGGCGGGCTCGCCTCCGGCCCGGTCAGCTTCATGCGCGGCGCCGACTCCTGGGCGGGGACGATCAAGTCCGGCGGCAAGACCCGCCGCGCGGCGAAGATGGTCGTGCTCGACGTCGACCATCCCGACATCGAGGACTTCATCTGGTGCAAGGCCAAGGAGGAGCGCAAGGCGAACGCGCTGCGCGACGCCGGCTTCGACATGTCGATCGACGGCGACGGCTTCACCTCGATCCAGTACCAGAACGCCAACAACTCGGTCCGGGTCACCGACGAGTTCATGGAGGCGGTCGAGGCCGACGGCGACTGGGACCTGACCGCCCGCAAGGACGGCTCGACCACGAAGACGCTCAAGGCCCGCGAGCTGCTCGGCCAGATCGCCGAGGCGGCGTGGCAGTGCGCCGACCCGGGGGTCCAGTACGACTCGATCATCAACCGCTGGCACACCTGCCCCGAGTCGGGCCGGATCAACGCCTCCAACCCGTGCTCGGAGTACATGCACGTCGACGACTCGGCCTGCAACCTGGCGTCGATCAACCTGATGAAGTTCCGGCGCCCCGACGGCTCCTTCGACGCGGCCGAGTTCGAGCACACCGTCGACGTCGTCTTCCTCGCCCAGGAGATCGTCGTCGGCCCGTCGAGCTACCCGACCGAGAGGATCGGCGAGAACGCTCGCGCCTTCCGCCAGCTCGGCCTCGGCTACGCCAACCTCGGCGCCCTGCTGATGTCCGACGGCGTCCCGTACGACTCCGACGAGGGCCGCAACATCGCCGGCGCGATCACCGCCCTGATGACCGGGCGCGGCTATCGCAAGTCGGCCGAGATCGCCGCGGCGGTCGGCACCTACGACGAGTACCCGAAGAACCGCGAGGCCCACAACGCGGTGATGCGGATGCACCGCGACGCCTCCTACGAGCTCGACCCCGACGGGGGTCAAGGGCGAGCTGGTCGAGGCGGCGCGGCGGAGCTGGGACGAGGCGGTCGAGCTCGGCGACGAGCACGGCTACCGCAACGCCCAGGCCACGGTGCTCGCTCCGACCGGGACGATCTCGTTCCTGATGGACTGCGACACGACCGGGATCGAGCCCGACTTCTCGCTGGTCAAGTTCAAGGAGCTGGTCGGCGGCGGGCAGATGACGATCGTCAACCAGACGGTGCCGATGGCGCTCGAGACGCTCGGCTACTCGGCAGCCGAGCTCGAGAGCAGATCAGGCCTACATCAACGACAAGGGCACGATCGTCGGCGCCCCCGGGCTCGAGGACGCAGCACCTCAGGTCTTCGACGTCGCCGTCGGCGAGCGGGCGATCTCGCACATGGGCCACATCAAGATGATGGCCGCGGCCCAGCCGTTCCTCTCCGGGGCGATCTCGAAGACGGTCAACCTGCCGCAGACGGCGACCGTCGAGGACATCGCCGAGGCCTACACCGAGGGCCACAAGCACGGCCTCAAGGCGCTGGCGATCTACCGCGACGGCTCGAAGACCGCGCAGGCGCTGCGCACCGACGCCCAGGACGAGGCGGACGCGGAGCCGGCGAGCCGGAGCCGTCGAAGCCCGAGCGGCGCCGGATGCCGCGCGAGCGCGAGTCGATCACCCACAAGTTCTCGATCGCCGGCCACGAGGGCTACATCACCGCGGGCAAGTACGAGGACGGCTCGATCGGCGAGATCTTCCTCACCGACATCGGCAAGGAGGGCTCGACCCTGCGCGGCATGCTGAACGCGTTCGCGACCGCGATCTCGATCGGCCTCCAGTACGGGGTCCCGCTGGAGACCTTCGTGAAGAAGTTCAGCTACATGCGCTTCGACCCCGAGGGGATCACCGGCAACCCGGAGATCCCGTTCGCGAAGTCGATGCCCGACTACATCATGCGCTGGCTCGGCAGCCGCTTCATCGACGACCTCGACGAGCTGGAGGACCTCGGCATCCTCACCCCCGAGGTGCGGGCGCGCAAGGAGGCCCAGCTGGCGATGTTCACCGACGACAGCTCGGCGCCGGCGCAACGGCGGCAACGGCGGCAACGGGCAACGGCTCGGCGGAGACCAAGCACCAGCCGGGGAAGACCGTGGCCGCCGCGGAGGCGATGACCGACACGCCGCCGGTGATCCCGGCGAAGGTCTCACCCGGCGGCGACCTCGGACCCGCCTGCGAGCAGTGCGGCGGGATGATGCAGCGCACGGGCTCCTGCTACACCTGCTCGAGCTGCGGCAACAACACCGGCTGCGGCTGACATGTAGAGCGTCACCGGGATGCCCGCGGTGCGTCACGGGACGTCCCAGTCGACCGCCTAGGTGCGCTTGATGCCGAGAATGACCTCGGGGTTATGAGCCACGCGAGCTGCCGCTGCCATGGAGACGCTACGAGGTCGTCCCCGAGGACCCGTGAGCGTTACGGACTTTGCTGCCCGGTGATGC